>NZ_WNKU01000009.1 GCF_009720735.1 Heliobacterium mobile | reverse complement strand
AGCGATAATCGAAGCATCCCTATGAATGAACGAGAATATCACACTTAGTTGTGTCTAATAAATCGGGAAGACCTCAGAGGAGGTCATTCCATCAATGAACCGAACTTGGTCAAAATCAATGATAGCCTCAGCCGTCGTTGTCGGTTTACTGTCGCTAACTGGATGTTCTAATTCCAACTCCGACATCGGAAGCACGGTCAATAACGTAGTTGACAAAGTCCAATCGGCATCTTCCAGCGAAATTGCCAGCCAACTCAGTGTTGTACTTCAGAACAAAATTGAACAGGTAAAAACCAAGAATGAAAAGGTCGTAAATTCGGACGGTACGATTAACTGGGATGAACTGGGGAAAACGGAGTTTGTGGATTATCCGATAGCTAGCGTGTTCGGCTGGGATTATAAAGCTACACTTCAGGGAAATGGCACCGTCGAGGTTATGCAGGTAAATCAAAACACAGGCGAGAAAAAAGTTTTTGCGACTTATAAAGTGGAGTTCGTTGACGGCCAAGTAGCTGTTAAGTAACTGGAATATACCACTTTCGATAACGGCAAAAAGAAAAGCAGTTTAGCAATACCGCTAGACTGCTTTTCCTTATTGTAGTCTAGCTTTTCAGTCCCATTAGCTGGTTGGAAGATACCAGTCAGGAAACGTCCTTCCACTGCTAGTCACACAGGAAATTACACAGCTCATTGGTGATATCATAAAAAGTGTGGAAGATGTGAATAAACAGGGACACAATTCTGAGGTCATCGTAGAAAGACAAGAAAAAAGTGTTCAACAACTCCATCAAGTCTTTTTGGATATCAATACTAGTACCGACGACATGGTTCTAAAAGTCATGGATGTCGGAGAAAAAAGTAAGGAAGTTCAGAATGCAGTGAACATATTAAATGATGCTATGCGTCAAATCGCTGCCGTTACGCAAGAGACGTCTGCCGGCTCGCAAGAGGTAGCATCATCGACGGAACAACCAACCGCCAATATCGAGCAAGTTTCTACTATGACGAACAGGGTAGCCGATATGGGAATGAACTTACAGCGACTAATGGGACAGTTTAAGTACTAAATAGACATCCATACGCTAGAGCGGTACCATCAGGGCAATGAAAATGATAAATTTAAGGATAGGAAAACTATTAACATTGAACTGTTGATGAGTTAGTCATAGATGAGTTAGTATAAATAGAAGAAGTTTTTACGTAATAAGCCCGGTGGTACTTTTACATTAAGTATCCCGGGTTTTTTGCGCTTCTCAGTCCTGAAGTAAACCTTACGATAAAGGAAATAAGGTTGGTTAATAAATGGGCATCAATCCGATAATTGGCTTAACTGATGATTCGTGTATTACTTCAGATCATATCTGTCATAAAAAAAATGCATTGTATTTATAGCTGGAGAGCCCTTATAATGCACGTAAGTGAAAGTGAGATTATTCGCAAAATAGTGCTATAAAAACAAGAAAGTGATAATTGCACTACAGCATTGAGGGGTATAATCCCAAAAAATATGCTGAATAAGGACACTTTCAACTCGAAAAATCAAATGTAACAATGAAAGAAGTGCAAGGGGAGTATGTATGAAAAAATTTAGTATGAAACCTAAAGTGGTATTTGAAGCCGGTTCGATCAAATACCTGTCGACCTTGAAGAAAGGTAAAGCTTTTGTAATTACCGATCCCTTTATGATCAAAGCGGGATTTGCCGCAAAAATCCTCGAACTCTTGGTGAGCAATGAGATTGAATACACCCTTTTTTCGGACATAAAGCCCGATCCGCCTATCGAGACAGTCTCTCTAGGTGTGGAACAGATGATCAAAGCGGCCCCCGATATGCTGATCGCTCTGGGCGGTGGCTCTACCATCGATGCCGCGAAAGCGATCTTGATGTTTACGCAAGACCTATCGAAAAAAAGCGGCGTTCCATATAAAAGACCGAAGTTCATCGCCATCCCGACGACGAGTGGGACTGGCTCTGAGGTTACCTCTTTTTCGGTGATTACCGTAAATAATCAAAAAGTTCCTCTGGTTCATCTGGATATGTTACCCGACGTGGCTATCATCGATGCAGACTTGGTAAAGACGGTACCGCCGCAAATCACCGCTGATACAGCGATGGATGTGCTGACGCATGCCTTTGAGGCTTATGTTTCGAAAAAAGCCTCCGATTACTCCGACGCAATGGCTGAAAAAGCGGTGAAACTGGTTTTTGCGTATATCGTGAGAGCCTATAAGAATGGTAACGATATCGAAGCGAGGGAGAGACTTCATAACGCTTCCTGTTTGGCCGGGATGGCATTTAATAACGCCATGCTGGGAATCAATCATAGTATCGCTCACGCTATGGGTGGTGTTTTCCATATTCCCCATGGCCGGGCTAACGCCATATTGATGCCTCATGTGATCGCCTACAATGCCAACTTGGAAAGTGAAACCGATACGGTGACCGCGGCTAGATACGCTGAACTGGCCAAAATTCTTGGCCTTCCAACCCGTTCCGTTCGGGAAGGCGTCCTCAGTTTAATCTGTGCCGTAAAAATTCTGTTGGCGGAAACGAATACGCCAATGACTTTAAAGGACCTCGGTATCAGCAAAGACGATTTTATACAAAAGGTTGACGCTTTAGCTGATGCAGCTCTGGCCGATAAATGTACAGACACAAACCCTCGAAAGCCGAACAAAGAGGAAATCGTTAAAATTATCATGTCTCTTTATGAGGGGTAATAATATAGGGACTAGTCAATGCAGAGAAAAAAACTTTCTCTGCATTATCAGTAGACTAAACACTACTATAATGAGAAGGCCCTAGAAGACATTGACCTGCGACTGGGCGCGTGAGGTCAGACTTTAGGGCCTTCGTCTTGTTTCTTTCAGTACGACAAGCGGAATATCTAACTTATAGAGCAACTCTTTGCCTAACCATCTTCGTAAGGGATTGATAGAAAAAAACTGGGTACATTGGTATGTACCCAGGCCATTATCGGAGGTATAGGACGACACTTTATCAGAACTATGCACAGGCGAGGTCTTTTGTTGCAAAGGGGAGCGAATAAATCAGATGTAACAACTCGACCCATTCATCGGCACTGAGGTTCAAGGAATATTTATCTTCAAGCTCGGTTTGTATGGCGCTCGCAGCCGGTTTGGGGTATTTTTTATATCGCCAACTGCCGATGGTGACCGTAAAGGGTCGATCCGAAGAGGGGCCGATATGATGACTGATATGAACGAGGTGACCATTGGGAAGCCGCAGATATACCGTTTCATAATTGGGATAAATGTGGCTTTGCTCGATATATTCATAATAAGTTTCAGGCAACAAGTCACGGAGGACAGAAGGCTTACTGTGGAACAGCCGCTTCCAAAACTCGCGCATGATCATCGCTTCTTTCTTACGATTCATGGTAGATTTACTTGCTACCTGAAGCTTGTGTATAAGTCGTCGGCATAACGTATGTTGAAAGCTTGCCTTTGCCGAAAATGAGTTTGGGGCTGCCTAACATGAGCATATACCGGATATCGATGATGGCTTTCATGATCATGGCCATCGTTCCTCGTACCTTAATCCCGAAGACCTTACCGACGGCGTCGTGGGCACCGAGGGAAGCGACGGCCCCTTTCATAAAGGGAACAAAAGTCTTTAATTCCTGGCCGCCGCGCAGGAGGGTCACAATGTTTTGGGCACAAACGTCAGACTGCAAGATAGCAAGTTGTGCTGTTGGGGGATAGGGTCGGCCTGTGCCTTTGTCTAGAAAAGCGGAGCAGTCGCCTAGGACAAAGACGTTATCATAACCGGGAATACGCAGGTCCTCTCCCGCGGGAATTCTTCCTCGCTGCGCTTCAAAGGCGCTACCGCAGACGACGCTATTTCCCTGAACACCGCCGGTCCAGATGACCGTAGCCGACTCGATTCTCTCTTCGCCCGCTTCGGTGAGTAAGGTCACCCCTTGCGGATCCACTGATTTGATCCGGGTCGACAGGCGGAATTCAACACCTAATCGTTCTAAGGATTGTTTCGAATAATCGGCCAGGTCAGGATCAAATCCAGCTAAAATTCCAGGAGCAGCTTCCACGTTGAGCACTTGAACACGGCGGGGATCGACGGCGTACTGTTCACAGAGAACGGGAATCCGTTCTGCCAACTCGGCGGCAAACTCAATGCCGGTAAATCCGGCGCCTCCAACGATGAAAGTCAACTTTTCCTGCTCATCGTTACTATCGGCAAAGTCGGCAAAAAGAGCTTCAATCTTATGGCGAATCTTGCGAGCACTGTTCATGCTGCGGATGGTTAAGGCATGCTTCATGATCCCGGGAATCCCGAAGGTTGCTGGTTCAAATCCAAGAGCGACGACCAGGTAATCGTAGATGAGCGCTTCTCCATGGCTAAGGATCACGCGGTGCTCTTCTTTTTGAACTTCCAGCACCGTATCTTTAATGAGATGGACTCGGTCCGTATCAATAACATCCTTAATCTGAATGGTGATGCGATCGTCATCGCCCGTTCCGGCAGCCACCTCATGCAACCAAGTGGTCAGGTAGTGATAATTGTGTTTATTGACGAGAACAATCTCAGCCTCGTCGCTCGAGAGAAGGTTTTGCAGGCGTCGGGTCGTTAAGATTCCGGCATAACCGGCACCTAATACGACAATGCGAGGCTTTCCAGCTTTCATGACTGTTCCCTCCACTAAACGATAAATTAAGAATTTCACAACCTGGGTTTAAGAAAAGGCAATATTGACATTGTAGAAGCTTTGGTCAACATCGCCTGCGTTTTTGTTTATGCTATGATTATAGTTGAAAGTCGTTTATGAATAAAATGCATATTCTGCATGGCAGGTATAAATAAAAGACATACATATGTTTGAACTATGGACAGAAAGTAAAAATCCATGACGGACATGCCGGTCATGGATTTTTGTTTTGTACGATGAAGGATAAAAACTCTTTTGCCGCTGCCGGCAATGGAATCGATTTATGGTGTACTACACCGATATACCTTGGCGGAATCGGTTCCAACGGTGTGATCTCGAACAGGGAAGAGTCTCTTAATTCCTTGGAGATAAAATTTTTAATTACGCAGGCCACACCGAAGTCGATCAAAGCAAACTGGATGAGTAATTCAAAGTCGCTCAACTCGAATTCGGGCTTGATTGAAAGATTGTGTTGAGCAAGATATTTTTCGAAATAGATTCTAGAACTGCTGGCCTTTTCCAGGAGAATCAGTGGATATTGAAGGATCTCTTTGATCGATCGCGGTATCTCCGCTAATTCTCGAAACTTTTCACCGACGACGAAGCAGTCTTGGATCTTCATCACTTCGTAAACGGCCATTTGGTCCAGAGAGTATTGGTCATTGACCACGGGAAGATGAATAAATCCGATGTCCAGTTCACCCTTTTTGATCATCTGGATGATTGATGGGCTGTTTTGGTTGGTCACATGAATCCGAATCCCGGGATGAGCCCGTTTGAAATTTTTGAGGTGGGGAGGGAGAAAGTGTTTGCAGATCGTATCGCCGGCGCCAAAGGTGATCTCACCTTTTTGTAATCCCTTCACATCAGAGATGGTTTTTTCACCTAACGAAATAAAATTGAAAGCCTGCTCAATATAGGGGTAGAGAAGTTCCCCTTCTTTCGTCAGTTTGACCCCTTTTGGGGTTCTGAAAAAGAGTACACAACCGCACCTTTCCTCCAGTTGTTGGATGGCCCGGCTCACGGCAGGTTGCGTGATAAACAGTTGCTCCGCAGCTCTTGAAATACTGCCTTCCTTCGCCACTAAATAGAAGGTACGATACAGTTCCGTGTTAACAAACATATGCTCTCCCTTTATATCAACTATGTTGAATAAGCATTATATTATTTGTGTAAGGTCAACTATAATGAACCTGTGAGTGAAAATGAATATATTCACAAACAGCCCATTTCATCGTAGGACCATCTGCGTTTAAGTGTAACATATGTTACACCACCGTAGAAGAGAGTTGTTCCCTCCGCATCCCGCATGTCTCAAGAAAGTCGCGGGTCGTTACAGGGGACGCCTATCATTGACAAATGAAAAAGGGATAGAGGGGGTGTATCTAATGAAAAAATATGAAGTTGTAGTGAATGAAATCGGTGAATCCATAGCCCAGTTGTTGATTCAAGATATGCTGGTTCTCTTTGACGAAGATGCGCCCACCGATCTCTCAGGCTTTGCCGTATGTCATAGCAAAGGGAGTTTTACTGAGCAGGTAGCGGTCGGCGACATGTTTTACCTCGGCGATCGAAGCTATAGGATTACGGCTGTCGGACATCAAGTGAACCACATCCTCAACCAGATGGGTCATGCCACGATAAAGTTTGACGGTGCTGATTTGACTCGCCTACCTGGTTACATTCATGTAAAAGGGGATGATCCCGTTCATATTTCCCTTGGAGAAAAAATCGTTATTGCATCGTAAAAAAAGCACAATCGCTCATCAGTACTGCACTTCTAAATTCCCCGTTGTTGGGAGAGCAAACTCACATTTGAGTAGCTAACTTCTAACCTCCGTTACCATATATATAAAATCAAACCGTGGCAAAAGTTTTCTGAGCCACGGTCTTTTTTATATACGCACCAGAAGAAACCATTTTATTATGGTAAGAGTGCGAATGGTGAGATTTACACGTGGTACTCTATTTCATCAATGGTAGATTCTAAAATAGATATGGTCTTACGGATTTTTTTACCTCTTTCATTATCTTTGTTTGCGTCATCACTATTTTTTAATTCAGCCACCATCGCCTTAAGTTGCTTGACCACTTGTAACATAAAAAGTCCTCCTAACATCGTTATTATCTCAGAAGTTCCACTGAATTATTTCAGAATAGTTCCACTAGCCAATGTAATGGAAAATATTCCTCTCCAATTATATCACAAATGCCAATCTTATTTCTAAGCTATCCCACGTAGGATTAAAATTCCATAAGAATTAGGACCTAAAAGTCATTGCGGTGTACTAATATAAATAGTTTTATGATTTTTTATAGAGAAATTATACAAATTACCTATTATAAGCATTGATAAAACCTACGCATAAATATATTTGTAATTTTTATATTAGTGGTTGTTTTTGCAAAAACGATATATTAAGATAGTTCCAACGAGATATTGTTAATTTGCTTTTTTAAGCAATACGAGAAAGGAGGATGAAATTTCGTTATATAACTTAAGTTGACAATAAAAAATTCACGTTTTTCTTTTCTGTAGAATCGTTATTCGAGTTTGTCAAGATTAATGAATTCACCCAAATGAAGGGGGATAAACAGCATGGCCCTGATCCAATGGGAAGAAAAATACAGTGTAAATGTTATTGAACTTGACAAAGAGCATAAGAGACTGTTGGAAATGTTAAATGAATTACATAGCGCTATGAAATTGGGAAAAAGCAGGGAACTTGTCGAAAAGCTTGTCAACGAAGCGGTCGATTATTGCGATAAGCATCTCGATCACGAAGAAGATTTGATGAAGAGATGTAATTATTCGGGCTTGAGCGAACATTTAAAGCAGCATGAAATATTCCGCCAAAAAGTTACTGGGTTCAAATTAAGTCTGAAAAAAAATAACTATACCTTATCGGTCGGACTAATATCTTTCTTCAAGGATTGGTTCATTAATCACATCTGCACAGAAGATAAAAAATATTCTACAAACATCAATAATTGCAAATATAGCTAACGCTCTACTATTTAAGGAGTGATTATGGATGTTGAAGAGAACTATTGTGGATTTCTCAAGAATAGATATCGAAAAGATTTTAGGGGCCAAAACGGTCCTTGCAAAACCGCAGAGATCGAGCTCTGGACATCGTTTTCAACCCAGGTCAGAAGAATTGTGGTTTGAGACGGAAGAGAGAAGGAAAATCTCCCATTATGAAGCAAGAAACATGTTAGTAAACTATTTAATAGAGCGCAACTTTCTTGATGAAAATTACTTGTCCAAGCACTCCTATTTCGAAATTCAAATTTCTAACACTAATCACCCTGTAGATTTTGATTGTCAGTTTATTTGCAAAAAGTATGAGTGCATCAGTATGGAATAAGGACTACTAATGATTTTTATTACTTAACTTCAGGCCGCCCAAAAATGGGCGGTTTTTTATGTATCTTTCGCTTTGTCGATTAAAAAGATAAATGAATTAATAATTTTAATTCGTTTTCGTGGTGAACTTTAGTCCTCAAGAAGGACTATTGCAAGAATTGTCGAAATTAAATCTAGTACCATAAATCACAATTAGGTGGTAGAAGGTAATGAATGCATTATTAAATCAACAATATCTATGTGACGCAGTCCTGACCAAAAAAAATAGCTTGCCCTGTAACAGGATTATAAACGCGATTCCGGATGTTGTTTATGTTAAGGATTTAACCGGAACTTACATCAATTGTAATAAGGCTTTTTGTGATTTTATGGGCTTGCGTTTTGAAGATATTATTGGTCGTAATGATACAGAGATAAGAATCGAGTATGATGCCATATTTTCCAATCAGATGGACGAGTACGTTATTCGTAATAAAAGTGAAATAAAGTTTGAAACATGGGTTACATATTTAGGTGAAAGAAGATTATATGAGACGATCCGAACACCTTTTATCGGATCAAATAATGAAATAATCGGAGTCATCGGAGTTAGTCGAGATATTACCCGGCATAATCGTCTTTTGGAGTCATTACGTGAAAGTGAAAAAAAATTAGAGATGTTATTCTCCCAATCTTTATATGGTTTCTTTTACGTCTTATTTGATGAACCTATTCGTTGGGATGATACTGTCGATAAAGAAACTTTACTCGATTATGCCATGTGTAGCCAGAAAGTAATCAAGGTCAATGATGCCTTTTTAAATATTCATAACATTGAAAGGGAGCAAATCATCGGGAAAAAGCTATCTGAAATTTATATTTCTGATAAAGATAGAATGAGAAGCTTTTTACGAAAGCTATTTGATAATGGTAAGTTGTTCATAGAAACCTTAGAAGATCGATTAGACGGGACTTCTATTTATTTTGAAGGTGATTATCAACTTCTTTATGACAAGGAAAGCCGAATTCTAGGTCACTTTGGAATTCAACATGATATAACTGCTAGAAAAAGCTGGGAGGAGAAGCTGAAACAGGCAAAAGAATCTGCCGAATATGCGAATCGAGCGAAAGATGAGTTCCTAAAAAACATGAGTCATGAAATACGTACTCCCATGAATGGGATTGTCGGAATGGTTGAATTATTAATGGACACTCCGCTCTCTGAAGAACAGCAGGAATATGCTGCATTCATTCGTAAATCCTCTGAGGAATTACTGCATGTTATCAACAGCATACTTGAGTACTCCAAAATGGAATCGGAAAAAGTGATCATTCACCATGTTCAAATCAATCCGGAAGATATCGTCGCCCTTATCGTTGATATTATGAAGAGTTCTGCCGAATCAAAAGGAATTCAAATTAGTAGTCTGAACGAAATAAACAATGAGAGGTTCACCTCTGATCTGATGCTCCTACAGAAAGCCCTTCTCATTTTAATTGAAAATGCGATTAAATTCACATCCAAAGGCGAAGTTACGATTCGTGTGCTCACGGAAAAACAATCATCCGGCGAAAAGTTCATTCGGTTTGAAATATCCGATACGGGCATTGGGATTAGTTCAAGTGACTTTAAGCGTATATTCCAGCCCTTTACACAGGTAGACGGTTCCAATACGAGATATCACGGTGGTATTGGCCTAGGTCTCTCCATCGCTGAACAATTAGTCCGTTTGCTGGGCGGGGAGATCGGGGTGCACAGTCAAGTGGGAATGGGCTCGACTTTTTGGATCGCTTTACCACTCGACAATTAGCTTATTGTCGACCGCTAGTATCAATATCAACGACTAATGCTATTTTAAATACATAAGCCAAACATCTAACTGTCATTTATTGGTGTTTTATAATAGGGAGGCAAAGATTATGTTAAAGGATCTGAAAATCGGAACACGCATTATGATCGTTGTAGCGTTTCTTCTTCTTGTTATGTCAACGATTGGAATTATCGGCATATCCGTCTTTAAGGAGACTCACGACCTTAGCACAAGCACCTTAGGAAAAACGAACGATCTCATTCAAATGGTAGATAGCTCGCGTAACGTGCAAGTGCTGTTCAAAAAACAGGTTCAAGAATGGAAAAATATCTTGCTCAGAGGTCATGACCCTGCAGCATTCCAAAAATATTTAAACAATTTTCAAAAAGAAGAAACCGAAACGGACAATGAATTAAAATATCTAAAAGAACTGTTAGTCAGTCACAACATCGATGCTTCGAAAATGGATCAAGCGCTAACCACCCATAGGCAGTTGGGGGAAAAGTATCGAGAAGCGTTACATGGTAAAAATTTAAGTGATCCTGAGACAGTACGATCCATTGACCATATAGTCAATGGCATTGACCGAGTTCCGACCGATGATATTGATTCCTTAGTAATGCAAATCGAAGACTACTCTAAAACGGAGTACTCCTCAGTAAAAAGCATATTGGATGAAGAGTTATACAATTTTCAAAAAATTATCATCAGCACGTTACTTTTCAGTCTCATCGCCGGTGGATTGATAGGGTGGTTCTTTATACAACAGATCACTCGCCCATTGATCCTTTTAAAAAATAAAATCGCTGGTATCGCTGAGTCTGACGGAGATTTGACCCAGCAGATCGATATTACCAGTCGTGATGAAATCGGCATAATGGCCGATAAGTTTAATCTACTCTTAAATAAAACTAGAAACACGATAGAAGCTGCAGCTTCGGGTGCAGTCACTCTTAATAAAAAAGCGGAAGATCTCTCATCCACAACAGAAGAGGTTTATCAATCTTCCCAACAAATTGCTCAGGCAGTTGAAACGTTAGCTCGCGGCAATCAAGATATCGCCAATGAAATTAGCCAAATTCGCGGTTCTCTCAATACCATCAACGGAAACGCTCGAACTACGTCTGAAGAGGTAAAACGTATTTTAGATGAATTTACAGAAGTCGGGCACACTTTGGATAATGGTCAACTCGTCTTGATGAACCAAAAAACTGAAGTCGATAATACGATGCGCTTAACCCATCAGGTTGCAGAAACAGTCAACCAGCTAAAAGAAAAAACACAAGCGATCACTCAGATTGCCGAAATCATCAATAACATTGCTGCACAGACGAATCTCTTAGCACTCAATGCAGCGATTGAAGCGGCGAGGGCAGGGGATCAGGGCCGAGGTTTCGCCGTCGTGGCCGAAGAAGTCAGGAAACTAGCTGAATCTTCTAGTCAATCGACACAACAAGTATTCATACAAATTAAAGAAATAGAACAAGTGGTCACCCAAACGGCTGCTGGCATTCAACAAGCGAACCAGGGCATCTATAAACAAGCACAAGTCTCTGAGCAAACGGAGCAGTCGTTCTATCAAATTACCGAAAAAGTCAATGCGGTAATGAAAGATACTCGGGAATCAGGAAAAAGGATGTTGGAGGTGATTCAACAGGTAGAAAGTCTGTTTTCTTCTACGAATCTGATCACTTCTGTGGCCAACGATGCGGCCGCTTCGACAGAACAAGTAACAGCGTCGGTGGAGGAACAGACATCTGTGTTTAAAAACGTAGCTATTATAGCCGATGAATTCAGAGGGTTAGCGGAGAACTTGCGTGATACTGTAAATAGATTCAAATATTAATCGTAGCACAATTTTTACAGATAAATGGAGGTAGACTATGCACAAAGGAATTGCAGCGTCACCGGGGATTGCTATCGGGATTGTCCATGTTCTTCAAGATGAGTCGATGGCGGTGAACATGTCACTGATTGATGAGGATAGTGTCGATCAAGAGCTGGAACGACTTGAACAGTCCTTGCAGCTCTCCAAAAAACAACTGGAAGAGCTTCGGGAAAAAACGGCGAAAGAATCAGGTGAGGAAAACGCTCGCATCTTCGAGGCCCATCTCATGATCTTGGAAGATGATATGCTTCTCGGCGAGATCAAAAACAAGATAAGCAGCGAATGTTTTAATGCGGAATATGCCGTCTCTCAAGTGGTCGATGTGTTCATTGCGATGTTCCGTGAAATGGAAGACGACTACCTGAAAGAGCGTGCCGCCGATATCAAAGATATCGGCACCAGGATCATCAAAAACCTACAGGGGAAGCCTGTTGATTCTCTTTCTGATCTGGTACAGGAAGTCATCATCGTTGCCAAAGATCTGTCTCCTTCCGATACAGCCCAAATGGATAGAGACAAAGTCAAAGCTTTTGCTACCGATATCGGCGGTAAGACATCGCATACGGCGATCATGGCGAGATCTTTGGAGATCCCGGCTGTGCTTGGCCTGGGCGATATTACCATTCGGGCGAAAAAGGGAGATCGGGTGATCGTCGACGGGAATAAGGGCGTCGTCTATCTGAACCCTGATCGGGAAACGGAAGAGCGGTACACTATTTTAATGAAGGAATACGCCATGTATCTTCAGGAGTTGAAAGCAGTAAAAGAGCTTCCTCCTGAAACTCGAGATGGGCAGCGCAGAGTGGAGTTGGCTGCGAATATTGGAACGCCGAAGGATTGCAAGGGCGCTTTGGAGAATGGTGCCGAAGGGGTTGGTCTGTTCCGGACGGAGTTTTTGTACATGGATCGTACCAGCTTGCCATCAGAAGAAGAGCAATTTCAAGCTTATCGGGAAGCGGCAGAAAAAATGGCGCCATACCCCGTCATCATACGGACGCTGGACATCGGCGGGGACAAGAAGCTGCCCGCCTTGGAGATGCCCGATGAGATGAACCCCTTTCTCGGGTGGCGAGCCATTCGACTGTGCCTTGATCGTACAGATATCTTCAAGATCCAACTGCGGGCGATACTTCGGGCCAGCTACTTCGGAAAAGTGCGCATCATGTACCCTATGATCTCCAGTGTCAAGGAAGTCCGCCAGGCCAATCAAATTCTGGACTCTGTGAAAACCGAACTAAAAGAAGAGGGGATCCCTTTCGATGACCAGGTCGAAGTCGGCATCATGATCGAAATCCCTTCGGCCGCCGTCATTGCAGACATGCTGGCGAAGGAAGTGGACTTTTTCAGCATCGGCACCAACGATCTGATTCAGTATTCTATCGCTGTCGATCGCATGAATGAACGCATCTCCCATCTTTATGACCCTCTACACCCGGCAGTTCTACGCCTGATTAAGAATGTCATCGATGAATCCCATAAAGCGGGCATCTGGACGGGCGTGTGCGGGGAAATGGCTGGTGACGAAAAGGCAGTGCCGATTCTTCTCGGGCTCGGACTCGATGAATTCTCCATGAGTGCTTCTTCGATACCGCGGGTAAAAAAAGTGATCCGCTCACTCTCTTACAAAGAAGCGAAAGAGATTGCCGGCCAGGCGATGGAAATGGACGATTCGGAGAGCATTATAGCGATGATTCAACAGCGGTTATCTCCCAATTGAAGGTTCTGTACTGAGACAAGAATGTTTTTTTGTAAGACAAATGGGGAAGAATCCTATAGTAAACAATCAGTTTTGGGGGCGGACCGGTGTCGATAGAAATAGCCATTCAAATCGCTTCAATCGTTCTTATTGGCATCCTATTGATCTTGTTTGTACCCCGGGATAAGGTGCGTCACGCCCATGTCATCTTCTTCTTCAAACAATTGCTTACCTGGTTTTTAGGTCTCCTGGTGGCTGAATATAACCTGATCGAATACCCAATACGTTTTTTCCAGAACGCCACAAAAGCGAGCTTTACCTTTGAGTTTTTCGTTTATCCTGGCATATGTGTTTTATTCAACTTGTTCTACCCTGAAAAAGAGAGCTTCCTAAAACGAGCGGTTCATTATAGCGTATACTCTACCGGAATTACTGTCTTTGAATTAATACTGGAAGTTTATACGGACGCAATCATTTACATTCGCTGGACTTGGTATTGGACGTGGATCACTATAGCTCTCACGTTCTTGGCATCGCGCTGGTATTACCGGTGGTACAGGGGCGATTTTACGAAGCCACCGCGAGTACGCTATGAATAAGTCAATGGGTTGCATCAAAAAAGCGTGCCCCCTTACATCGGGTGGCACGCTAAATTTTTGTAAAAAATCATAGCTTTGAATAGCTGGAGACCCAGTCCAAGGACTCAAAGAACACGTTCGGAACGATATCCTCGGCCAAGGAAAGTCGCTGACAGTTTCTCGAAAACTCGTCCCATTCGCCATCTCGATAAGCTACGACGACCTCCAAGAGCCAACGAAATCGATTCGGTTCTCCGCAAAGGGCTTGCTTCACATCTTGAGAGATGGGGAGATCCACCAATATTTCTGCAAAAGGCTTACCGAATAAAATATCAAGGACAGAAAATAAGCCGAGCAGGAAAAGGTCCGATGCTCTTCCTTTAAAACCTACATAAGGGGCGAGCGTTTCGCAGCATTTCGCCGTTATCAGGCTCGTGTTGATGAGTTCCGGAAAGGCAATATCACACATGTTGCGGAAGGTAATCAACGTGACCCAGCGGGTGACCTCTTTTCTTCCTAACAGGACGATGGCATGGCGGATCGATTCGATGCGTGTCGAGAACCCGAACAAGGAGGAGTTAATAAACTTAAGCAGTTTGTAGGACAAGGACACATCACGCTTTATGATTTCCTCTAACTTATCGATTTCCAAATCGCTTTGAGATAGTTCTTTGATGACGGTCAAGGAATTCAAATTGCAATGAGGTAAATCACGACTGGTGATTACTTCAGGTTTGCTAAAGAAATAGCCTTGATACAAACTATAGCCCAAGTCCAAGCCCTCTTGAAAATCTTTCAGATCTTCGACTTTTTCGGCGAGAAACTTGATGTTTGGTCGCTTCGAACAGGCTTTAATCAAGCGAGCCCGTTCGCTTGAACTCGTATGTAAGAAATCGACCTTGATGATATCGGCAAGATCGATGAGGGGAAAGTACTTTTCATGGAATACAAAATCGTCTAAAGCGATTTTATATCCGGCCATCTTTAGTCGTTTACAGGCGTCAACGATGTCTTTGTCAGGTTCTACATCCTCTAAAATCTCTAATACAACTAAATCTTTAGGCAACAGAAAGGCCACATCTTCCAAGAGCAGGTTGCGGGTAAAGTTAATGAAAGCCGGCTTTCCATTGGTCATCTGCTGTATGCCGATCAACGAGAACGTATCTGTGATGACGCCTTTCGTGGCATAATCACCATCAATATTTTTATAATAGTTCTCTAGACCCGAACGAAAGAGTAATTCATAAGCGACAATATTGTGATGAGTATCATATATAGGCTGTCTTCCTAAGAATATATCCATGCCTATCCACCTGCTTTGGTGTTTTTCTTCCGGTCAAAACACTTTCTCATGAGAATACTTTCTCCTTGGCGGTCATGTATTCCTCTTACTTTTTCATAGAATAGCGGATAATTTTCACAATAGAAAAATAGCGTGGTGACCTGTACGACAGGTCACATTATTTTTACCTGGTGAAATAGGGTGGAATATAACGGCAGCCGTAGGGAAACCTAAGAAAAATTCTCGCAGGGGTATTCCATGCTCAAAACTTGGTTGCAACGGATTAAGAATATATTTTTAGTAGCCCCCCCGACCATGGACAAGACTTTTTCCTTGAGCCCCAGTCGGGGATTGTACAATGTGAAGCTGGCACGGCAGTTAAAACAAGAACAAGCGCAGCGTCCAGTCACACCACTGCCTAATGAACGGACGGAAATAGAAGCATTATTAACAGAGACCTTCTATGCACGGCGAAATCCCGATTTTACCTACCGCTCTTTCGATTTCCCTTGGGGCAACCTGTTCATCGCGTTCTACGATAGTCTCATCGACGCGAAGATGGTGCAAGAGTCCGTCATTAATCCCTTGTTGAACTCTTCGCCAGTCGATACAAACGTAGAAATCACAACCCTATTGGGGTTGTTGACCGATTGTCATGTAGTCCAGAAGGTAGATACGGTGGAGTCGCTGGTTCAGTCTATCACAAAAGGCTATCTGTTTATTTTTTTGGATGGGTATTCACAAGGACTGGTGTTGGAGGTCGCCGCAGACAAGGGCAGGGCAGTTGAAACCACGCAAACCGAGTCGGTTGTGACGGGGCCCTATGAGGGATTCGTAGAAAACGTCCAAAAAAATCTCTTCCTGCTTCGCCGAAGATTAGCGTCTTCAGACTTAATCGCCGAAAAGTTGCCTGCCGGCCGCCGTGAACGGGGGCCCATGTATCTACTGTATTTTAAAGGGATTACGAATCCCAAGTTGGTCCGTGAAATGCGGCGAAGGCTGAAATCGCTAGACGTGGACGCCCTTCACAACCTGTATAGAGTGGAACAGTATATTCAAGACAACCCGAGATCGCTCTTTTCGCAGATGACTTTGACAGAGCGTCCGGATCGGACGGCAGCTTTCTTGCTGGAAGGTTCTGTGGCTGTGCTCATGGAAGGAAGCCCATTGGCCCTTATCGCACCTGTGACCTTTTGGGCGCAGCTTCATTCACCGGAAGATAGTTACTTTCGCTGGCCTGTAGCCTCTTTTGTCAGGATAATCCGGGTTTTTGGGATGATCGTCACCATATTCTTGCCAGGCTTGTATGTAGCATTTGTAAACTTTCATCCCGAGATGATCCCCACGGAGCTATTGATGTCGATTGCATCGTCACGAGAGCGAATCCCACTTCCCGCAGCCCTGTCTCTGCTTTTTTTGGAAATCGCTTTTGAGTTTATTCGTGAAGCGGCTCAGCGTGTACCCAAATCGATCGGTCCTACAATCGGTATTGTCGGTGCGATCATCATTGGGCAGGCTGTCGTGGAAGCTGGTGTCGTGTCCCCGCTATCGATCATCGTTATGGCTATGACAGCCTTGGCTGGTTTTTCCTTGCCCCAATTTCAACTTACCTATACCTTGCGGATCATCCGTTTAGGGATGTTAGCGGCAGGTTCCATCTTTGGCATATACGGAATCTTATTGGCCATGATCATTCTGATCTGCCACCTAGTCAGAATCAGGTCCTTTGGGATTCCCTTACTAAGTCCATCGAGCCCGCTCTTTGCCAAAGAGGAAGATGTACTATGGCGCCCCCCTCCATTTTACGATGAAAAGCGCCCCCCTCTTTTGCGACCGTTAAATCAGAAAAACCAAGCTACGGTCACAAGGCCATGGTCGCCCCAAACCCCGATAGAGCTGTCTTTATTGCAGAAGGAACAATTCCATAAACGGAAAGGGTAATCAACCTTGATGAAGTTGGTAAAGCAGGATGGCCATGTCGGTGCAATTGAGACCTTCGGCACTATGGTGATGTTCATATTTTTAGATATTATGATGGTTTACCCGAGATCGGTAGCGGCGGCAGCGTCGACAGCTGCATGGCAAGTACCCATCGTTACCCTCTTTTATTCGATCCCCTTCTTCTACGTTCTAGATCGATTACTTGCCGAGTATCCGGGGAAATCGTTGCTGGGTGTGGTTAGGCACCTATGGGGGCAGGGGATAGGAACTGGGGTTGGACTCCTTTCTTTTATCTTGCTGATAAGTTTTGTGGGGTATCAAGTTCGGGTATTCGGTGAATTTATTATCACTACGATTTTACCGAACACACCGATATCGGCCGTCATCATTGCCTTAATTTTAGTCATGTGTGCCCTTGCCTACTACGGTATAGAAACGATTACACGAGTCTCTTGGAACGTATTTCCCTGGATTATCGTTGTTTATTTGATTGCTTTGGCCTTAGTGATACCATTTGGAAACGCCTATAACCTAGCGCCTTTTTGGGGGAATGGGGTTTTAGCGACGGTGGGGACGGGAGCTCTGCAAATCGGGACCTATAAAGAAATCATGATATTAGGATATATAGCGCCTCTCTTTCGGCAGCACAGTTCTTTTCGTCGAGTCGGATACGGTACACTGCTGTTCACCGCATTTCTCTATGTGGTCTCTGAAGTGTGTTTCATCATGGTATTTCCGCCGCCAATGAGTGATCGTATCGGATTTCCTCTTTATTCACTCGTCAGGGTGATTTCCTATAGCGGATTGTGGCAGCGTTTAGATCCGCTGTTCATCTTCGTTTGGGCTACGATGACCACTGTCGGGCTCGCAACGGGCTTGTATTTCAATGCCTTGATCTTCGCCCAAGCTTCACGTGCTTCCGATTATCGGCCCTATGTGTTCCCCTTAGCGGTTCTCGTCATTACAATCGCCTTTATTCCAGCTTCAGCGCTCGAAGCTGTCCGTCATTATGAGGTGATCTCCAATTCAATTGCTGTTCCTTTTTTCGTTCTACCCTTGCTGTTATGGATATGGATGAAAATTACGTCCCTTTTGAGGCGCAAACAATGATCAGGAGCAGAGTTGTTTATTTGATTCTGATCACCATGATATGTCTTACGGGATGTTGGGATAATCGTGAAGTGGAGACCCGAGCCTTTGTCATGACGATGGGCGTCGATCGCAGCAAGGACGGGAATTTGGAAGTCATTTTTCGAATCGCTGTACCGGGAAATATCTCACAGAGAGGCGGGCAAGGGACTCCGGAGGGCATCCGGGAAATTACTAAACCTATTACGGTAACGGCTCGCTCCATAGCCGAAGCCATCGCTATTGCCGGCGCCATTGTGGAACGGAGCTTAGATTTTCGCCATTTGCGACTGATCGTCTTTGGTGAAAAACTGGCCAAAGAGGGAGTAGGGCCTTATTTTGATGTACTCGCGAGAACGCCGCAATTTCGCCGAACCGTTTATATATGGGTGGCTAAAGAGGGCCAGGCAAGAGATATTTTTCTAAACAACGTACCACTGTTGGAAAAGAGCATCTCACGTTGGGTGGAAGGAATCGTGCGGACGGTGGGCGAGCAAGGTTATAGCCGAATTCCGACACTGCATGAGTTTATGACCGAAACGGAAGGAAAGAATGTATCGGCGACATTGCCCATCGTGGGTATTAACCAGGTGGTACAAGCGGAAAAAGAGGGCGAAAAAGTGACGCCCATGCCGACGGATAAGTATCAAGAGAAGACCTCTCCCTTGACGAAGGAACCTCCGGCGAAAACGACGGAAGATGCACCCCGATCCGGTGGAAATCCACTGGAGTTTTTGGGAATCGCGATTATGCATAGTGGGAAGATGGTGGAGGAGTGGCCCGGTGGGGATGCACGTATCTATGATCTGATCCGTGATCGATATCGACGAGGGTTTTGGACCTTTACCGACCCCAATGAGCCAACCAAAACCTTCACGGTAGAGTTAAATCGTTCACGGCCGCCTCGTGTTTCCATTGAATGGAAGGGCGATCGACCCGATGTTTTTATCGAAGTCAGTTTGGAAGGGAATATCCGAGAAATCGTATCATACGAGCCTTATGTATCGACAGAGAATATTCATATCCTTGAAGAAGAGATGGAAAAAAGAATTTCCGAGGAAATAGTCACCGTAGTCGGTAAAGCGCAAAGAAAAAAGGTAGATCCTTTCTATTTGGCGAGATTTTTACGGACAAGTATTCCCACGATGCAGGAATACGATGATTTAGATTGGGAATCGCGGTTTTCGACCGCTAGAGTCAGCGCAAGTGCGAATATTACGATTCGCCGTCCGGGATTACAGATTCAAACGCCGACGCCAAATCCGATGTAGGAGACGAAAAGTGGGTGATAAGCCTGAAGAATTTTCATAGATCATTCATAGGTATGCTTTATAATGAGATTGATAATTCTAGGTAGTGAATAGAAGATCGGAGCAACGTCGTGAAGAAGAAAATAACCATCCTTAGTATCCTAATCACCCTTTTTTTCGTCATGGTCTACTTTGGAAAATCTGAGTCGGGATATCGAATCGTAACCCATCTCTTCGCTCAAAATCTCTCAGCGCTGGTGGATGATTTTCGAACCTTGGGTTGGGAAGCTTGGCTCATTTCTTTTTTGATTGTAGTCTTGCAGAATTTCCTTGGATTTTTGCCTAGCATTTTTATGTCGGCCCTTTTAGCAGGTGTCTTTGGAATTGGCCCGGCTTTTTTCATCTCCTGGGGCGGGGAAGTTGTAGGGGCTCTGGTAGCCTTTATTCTATTCCGGTATTACGGACGATCCTATGCCGCTCAGTGGATGCAAAAACGGGAGAAGCTTAGCCGATTAGATGCATGGACGGCCCAGCATGGATTTATGAGTATGTTCCTGATCCGGGTGGCCCCGATGGTTCCTTCCGGTGCGGTCAATTTTGCCGCTGCTCTCAGTTCAATCAGTTTTTCGGCTTTTTTCTGGGGAACCTTTTTGGGGAAAATTCCGAGCATCTTCTTCGAAGTCGTGCTCGGAAATGATATCTGGGATCCAGCGGGCAATGCGTGGAGGATCGTCATCGTGCTGGTGTTGCTGGGAATGGTGACGTTAGGGATGAAATTTTATTTTAATAAAAAGGGTACTGAAAAAGAGAAACCGGGATACGATGGCTGATAGAAAGAGTGCATAATAGATAAGACAACTTTTTGACCATAAAGAAAAGCGTGAGCCCCAAAATCAGGTCTCACGCTTTTCTCTATGAGCATCATCGAGGTATTGGACGATGGTTCTAGCGAACTGCCGAATATCTTCGAGATTAGTCTCAATGATGTTTTGCAATATGGCCATATTCAATCGCTGGTACTCATGGACGGCGATATTGCGAAAACCAACCATAGATTTCAGCGCCTTTTCAAGACGAGAATTGATGACGCCTTGGCGGTGAAGGATTTCAAACATATCTCGGCTGGTTTGAGGAATTCCCCAGCTTTTTATGGCGATGACATGAGCGGCTAAATCGATAGCGGTTTCACACATTCGTTGAATGTTGAGCACGATGGAATCTTGTTTGGTGTAATTGCTCAAGTTATCAGGGTTTCGAGCGTATTCTTCCTGAACTCGTCGCCAGCATCGCTCGATAGTTTCTCGTTTGTTCCAGGCAATGTCAGGACTCATCATGGCGCATTCGCTCCCTTGCTGCATCGAAGATACACTGTCGTTCTTCATTGAGGCGGGTATATTTTTTTAGGGCTAAGGTATGAAACTCGAGAAGTCGCTGTTTGTCACAGCAGAAGATAAGAGTACCTGTAGATAACACTTGAGTTTGAAATACAGTAGAAGCTGTCGACAAATTAACCAAATCGACATCGCGGTTAAGTAGGACAGCCAATTCTAGTCCGACTTGAAAAACCGGAAAGTCATCGAAAAAGGCTTCAGAAAGAAAAGCGATATCGATATCACTATCGGGTCGTAGACGGTTATTTATGGAAGAGCCAAAAAGAATAACAGCGTAGGGATGAAAGGCCTTTTCGAGGATCGGCAATATGATAGTGGCAATGCCCTCTGGTGAAAGTCTATCCATGAGAGGCCTCCTTACAAAACGCGCTGACTACATGCCATTAGTAATATTTTACCATAAAATCTACTGTTGTACATGAGAATTAGCTAACTTATATAACCTCCAAAAAGAGAATGTATTTAGAAACAGATTAGATAGGCCATATGTAAGGTACGTTGGTTTGCTATAAAAGAGTCTACATAAACGAAAATCCCTGGCGATGTTTGATGTAACATGCCAGGGGTTTTTTAGTAAGTTTTCTATTTAGATTCTTGGTTGATAGTGGTGCGTTTGCGGCTGATTTTATCGCTTTTGGGGAGTCGAATCTCCAGGACGCCACTGCTTTGTAGGTTTGCATCGACGGCTTCGGCACGAATGCTCGTGGGAAGTGCGACGGTCCGGTTGATGACGAGGTTGTTCGTGCCGGTCCAAGCGGTGCCGGAGATGGTGAGCGAGTTGTCGGTCACGTTGAGGCTCAAGTTGTTGAGGGGAACGTTGGAAACGTAGGCGGTAACTACGACATCGCTGGAAGTTTCCGAAATATCGACACTCGGTTGAGCAATGACATTTCCGGAGAGCGCCATGGAAGCGAAGTTGGTCACGCCGGTCCAGCCGCTGCCCAGTTGATTGAATTGACCCGCAGAGATGACAGGGGTCGTCGAGATAACAGGGCTCGTCGAGAAGTTAATGGAAGGTTGAGCAAACTGGCTGGCCGAGATCATCGGATTCCAGGAAGACTGGATGCCAGCCACCATCGGGGTGGTCATCGTGGCGAAAGTCCCTAGATTTCCGGACGATTGAATCCAGTTGCCTGATACGGGAATGCTGCTTTGCATGGCATTGATCGTAGAGGTCGGAATCAGGCTGTAGTTGACGGTTGTTCCCATATTGGAGATGCTTGACGAGACAGGGATAAAGCTGGCATTTGCGCTTGTCGTTTGCTGGTTGGTGAGCATGCAAGACCCTCCTAAAAATATCTTCGTTGTTGGTCGAAGGTCCCTTGCGGAGACGCACTCAACGATCGAATGAGCCTACGACCAAAATTAGTTTGGCTTTGCTGTAAGGGCTCTATGCGAAAAGGCGGGGAATAATTGAAGAGTGGTTGTGAAAAATAGCTGTAGGAATAATCTGAGACCGGGGGTTAAGGATGCCACAGAAACGCAGAGAACTCATACAGACCATTTCAGAGATGCGCAAATCGAGCGTCATCTGTTATATCGGCGGCGACCGTCAAAATGTCAGCACCCGGGTCGCACCGGATATTATTCCTGTGATTTATAAACACCTAGAAGAGATGGATAACCTCGAAAAAATCGATTTATTTTTGTTTACTAAAGGGGGGGATGTACATACCCCTCTCCGGCTCGTAGAACTGATCCGGGAGTATACGGAACATTTTTCTGTCCTTGTTCCCTACAAAGCCTATAGTGCTGGGACGCTGATTTGTTTAGGCGCCACAGAACTCGTCATGACGAAAATGGGAGAACTGAGCCCTGTCGACCCGAATGTAGTGAGTATGTTCAATCCCACAGACAAGGAAAACGCAGCGGCCAAACTGCCGATCAATGTGGAGGATGTTTACTCCTTCTTCACATTAGCCCGCGAAGCAGCAGGGATCCCCGATGAATCCATGGATGACATCTTTTGCACCCTGGTGGAAAATGTTCATCCCCTGGCCATCGGCGGCGTGCAGCGAACCTATTCGCTGATCCGATCGATCGCAAAAAAGCTGCTCCTGTGCCATATGGATGCCGGACAAGAGAGCTTAATCGATGAGATCATCAGCAATTTGACAGAGAAAATGTTTTCTCACAGCTATATGATCTCTCGGCGAGAGGCCGCCTTATCTTTAAAACTCCCCGTCTCCTATTGCAGTCCCGAACTCGAGAAAGTAATGTGGTCTCTCTTCACCCGGTACAGCCATGACTTGCTCCTCGATGTTCCCTTTATCCCAGAACGAGCTGCGAACATGTCCGGTGAATTTTCCGTTTGCTCTGGAATAATTGAAACAGTCAAACGAACGGACGGCTATTTTTTTGAAGGGGTTATCCAAAAATTGAATGAAAGTCAAAACAATATCTGTATCTCCAACCAGGGATGGGAAGAGATTGAGGAGGAGTAAAAGGTGACGAAAAAATATGTGCGCATTGGTTCTGGCTCAGGGTCTACGACTGCAGAGTATCAGATAGACCGAGATGGAGCCGAATACGTGGTGGTTCGGGAACACAATGAGATCAGTGGACAGTTTAAGGCGGATGGACGAGGCTTTAAATAGGCAGGAAAAAGTCGGGTTCTGCTCCGAAAGGCGCAAAACCCGACTTTTTGTTTTTGCCACACTGTGTCGACAAGGACCGGAGATTCATCCATAATGAGGAAGGAAGTTAAACCTTAAACCATTTAGCTTAGTATGCTTAGGAAAGCGAAGACTACAGAAGCTTTTGAAGGAGAATCACATGAGATTATATTTTGACTGTGTCCCCTGTACAGTACAGCAGCTTACGAATGCGGTGCGAAGATTCATTCCCGATGAACAGGAACAATACGGGATTCTTGGTGATGCTATGAATGGTTTTTATGGTCAGATCCATAAAGATACCTGTTCGCCCATCTTGACGGCAGGGTTTTATGAAAAGATCAAAGCAGCCACAGGCACCGAAGACTTGTACGCCGCGGAGAAAGAGCTCTTTAATCGGGAAATGCTGCATTTAGAAGAGGACTTTCGTCAGTTAATTGCCGATAGCGACGATCCTGTCAAAAGGGCTGTTTGCCTGAGTGCTGCTGCCAATATTATCGATTTTGGCATTTTGGGTGAAGTGAATAAGCAAATGGCGAGAAAAGCTATTTTGAAAGGAGCCAAGACCGAACAGGAATATCCCGATTTGGAACGGTTAAAACAGGAACTGGCCACAGCCAAGACGCTGCTCTATATAGGAGACAACTGTGGAGAAATCGTCCTGGACAAGCTGGTCTTGGAAACGATTCGCCGACATTACCCACAAGTGGAGATCACCTTCGCTGTCCGCAGTGCACCAATCTTAAACGATGTAACGGAAAAGGAAGCCCGCGAAGTCGGGATCGACCAGTACGCCGAAATCATCCCCAGCGGCTCTACGATTCCGGGTACGGTGCTATGCCAGTGCACCCCTGAATTTAACCAGCGCTACCGGGATAGTGATGTGATCATTCTTAAGGGTATGGGGAACATAGAGACGGCAGCGGAAGATGAGAGGAAGGCCTTTTTTATCTTTATGGTCAAGTGTGACTTCATGAGCCGCCACTTGAAAGCCAATCTACAGGACATCTACATCACAAAGGGGAACTATTTGTACGAGCAGAACAGAAGTAGGGATTAAAAGAAAAGAAATGCTCGCCGATTAGGCGGGCTTTTTCTTTTATCCTTTGATAACAGGGCGTACTGGAATGCCAGATTGCATTATCCAGATTATCCAGTATTTAAGGGTATCATCACAAGAATGCATGCGCTAATATAGACAAGTACAAGCTGGGGGTTTGGCCCTATACGAAATATTTTATAAATGAGGTGAGCCGATGACGTGGCAAGTAGTTTTGACATTGCTGAACATTGTTTTTATCAACCTTCTCCTTAGCGGAGATAATGCCGTGGTCATTGCCATGGCAACGATGGGCTTACCTGAAGCTATCCGCAAAAAAGCAATTTTTTGGGGAACAAGCGGTTATTTTGTTCTCCTCGTGCTGTTAACCTCAGTGGCAGCTATTTTGATCCAAATTCCCTTGTTCCAATTTGTTGGCGGCGTCTTATTAGCCTGGATCGCTGTAAAGCTGCTCATCAATGAAGAGGAGAATGCCGAGAATCAAAAGTCTTCTGCCGATCTGAAAAAAGCGATTGGTACGATTATTTGGGCTGCCCTTCTCATGAGCACCGATAACGTCTTAGCTATTGCTGGGGCCGCAAAAGGTGACTTGGTCTTATTGTTCATTGGACTCGGTATCAGCATTCCGATCGTTATGGCAGGAAGCACACTCCTTGCCACGGTCATGCGTAAATACCCTTGGCTGGTTTTCGTCGGTTCCGGTATTCTTGCATGGACGTCGGGAACGATGATTGTAGAAGACAAGTATATTGCTTCGGTCTTGCATGGCCTTCAGGCGACGGTACAGATTCCCGAATTTGTCATCCCGGCGGTACTTACCGTCATGGTCATCCTGATCGGTAAAAAGTATCGCGATGCTGTGGGCATCTTGTCCAAGTAACTTTATAGAGAGAAAAAATCCACTGTGGATCATCCACCGTGGATTTTTTTGATCCATCCGTTTTTTGCAAATAATAGTCTCATCGTACATTCAGCGAAACCAAAAATGTACGCAACATCCGAGGATTCAACAGGAGGAAAGATGTCAAAGCTCACCCATTGGTTGATCATTACGCTCGTCATCTCGGTAGAACTGAACATCTATTTCTGGTCCGAGAGTCATAACCAAAGTAAACGTTTAATGGAAGCACTTTCAGACAATGCCGTACAGACGAGAATTTATCTCGATCGCGGCCGGGAAGATATGCAAAGAATTTTTTCGGAACCCCTAAGCCTGTTCTCCTTAAGCCTGATCAGTCGCGACCTGCAGACGACGGGAGCACTTTTGGAAAGTCGCTCCCGCCTCGACGGAACAAACCAGTCTACCTGGCGTTACTTAAACTATTCCTTTCAAGATTGCTCATTTCGCATAGCACGAGTGATCAATGAAGTGAGCACAACGTCCTCACTGACGACAGAACAATCGGAACAACTTCAAAAAATACAGGGCCTGATCGCGGAGGTGTCGAATACTTTTTGGTTAGCCAATCCTGAAAATGGAACGATACCCGAATCAGCGGTGGAGGATGCCCGAAAAGCCGCTGATGCTTACGGCAGAAAGTAAAAGGATAAAAGCCGCAGGTTCAATGTCTCTTCCAAGCAGCCCAACGACAATGAGGGCATTGCATAATCCCTCCCTGCACAGAAAGACCCTCCTGACCGCATTCCGGACAGGCAGAAGGAACAGTCGGGGAAAAGCGGATTCCGAGAAAACGTGACGTGTATGGCGACAGGCTGTGACTCACCACCAACATGGACGGATCCTGACGGAGACGATACTGGCCGTTGATACTTCGAACAAAGAAGAAACGGGCCAAGTAGCCTTGGATAAAGACGAGTACGTAACACTTGATGAAATTTCGCATAAAAATGAGGTTCTCTTGATTTTCCAGTTCAAAGTCAAAGTCAAGAAGCTCTAGCAAGTCGATGAATTCCTCAAAAAGCCAAAAGTCTAGATCGCTTGGTATATATCGAAAAACAAGCAAGGGAATGATAACAGCGCTGCACAAGGCACTGAGAAAAAAGGAGAGACCGAAGAAGCGAAAAGAGAAATGCTTCAGTAAAATTTGCCGGATCAATGATTGATCCCTTACTTCGATCAGAGGTTTTTGTTGGCGAACAGCTGTCCAAAAATCTCCTGCCGTGGTTACGTTCATGTCGGAATCCTCCTTTCACCACTTAAAAGACAACAAAAAACCTTTGCTCTAATGATACATCAGAACAAAGGTCTTGCTCAGCGAAGGGCTCCAAATGACCAGTTCATATCGAACGGTTGTTGATCATTGGTTACGAGCTACTCCCCTTTTTATACATGTTATCACAAATATTAAATGCCGTCAAAAAGCCTGGAACAGCTTGCTTAACAAAGGCGGTCACGCCTATTGACGGAATCTTCGTTCGGAGGGAAAGAGGAGTTAGGTATTGAAAAAGTAATCACATAAACGTATGTACTTGCGCGAAACCTGCGGGGGGGCCATCCAATGAAAGAGGTACAAGATGAGTTTTGATCTACTGACGATGACGGTCATTCTTTCCGCAGTTTCCTTTGTTGCGGGTTTCGTAGACAGTATCGCCGGTGGTGGAGGGCTTTTGCTTCTGCCGGCGCTTTTGTTTACCGGACTTCCTCCCCAGACGGTGCTGGGAACCAACAAGTTTGCCTCCACTTTCGGAACAAGTTTCGCCCTCGTTAATTTCGTACGAAGCAAGAAAGTCGACTGGCGAATCGTCTCAGTTGGAATAGCATTCACACTGCTCGGAGCCTTTCTAGGCTCTAAGGCGATCCTCTATTTCCCTAACGATCAAGTTGGGCGAATGATCGTCTTTCTCTTGCCCTTCGCCATGGCCATCACGTTAATTCCCCAAAAGGTACGAAAGGAACATAAGGAGCCTTCCACTCAGGAATTGTTAAAGAAGGTTCCATTGATTTGTTTTTCGATCGGCTTCTATGACGGATTTTTAGGACCCGGTACGGGCAGCTTTCTGATCATGGCCTTTTACATATTTCTTGGATTAGACCTGGTCATGGCTTCGGGAACAGCGAAAGTGTTCAATTTAGCGTCAAATGTTGGCGCCTTAATCGTTTTTCTGTTGGAAGGGAAGGTATTGTATCTTCTCGGTCTGCCCATGGCGCTCGCAAACATTACGGGAAATCTGCTGGGCAGCACGCTGGCCATAAGAAAAGGAACGAATTTGGTCAGGGCTTTTCTCATGACCTCCTTCGGACTATTGTTCATCACCCTAGTTTGGAAGTATTTCTTCCAATAAACCTTTCACAACTGCTCAAACACTGTGATGACTATCGTAAATTGTTACTCCATCTCAAAGAATAAGTCCTACGTAACAAACAGGCTGAAAAAATTCCTCTGCGTAACATGAAGAGAAGGTAGGTTTTCTGTTTAGCGACGGTCAAAAATGGGAACGGATAAGATAAAGCGAACAAAAAGGGGGAGCTCCGTTGCCTGAGACCGAAATAGATATTGAACGCCTCTATTACCAAGATCTCCGTGAAAAGAAAACTACCGCTACCGGTGTCCGTGGACGGGCATCGCGATTGGGCCGAGTCGGCAGCATGGTGATGCCGTCAGACAGACTTTCCGCTCGAGAAAAGCGCGATTACCGGCGGCCCGGACCGTTGATCACCTATTCCCTTTACGAGGATTTGGTCTCTTTCGAAGTGTTCGATCAGATGCACTACCGTCAACAGGTACAATTACTGCCGAGATGGCGCCGGAAGTATGCTGACGATGATATTTGTCGGCAATGGGGCCTTTCGAGATACGGTCTAGAGGTTATCGTAGAGGCCTTGGGTGGATAAAAAGGCATCCTGTAGGAGTAAACCATGAAAGGTAAGTACATCGATAAACACCTGGGTAATGCTATTGTGTTCACCGGATTTGGCCTCATCGCGATTATCTTACGATTTTTGACGCAACTTTGGTTAGCCCACTCAAAACCAACATTGATAGCAATCAATGGATACACAATGGGAATATTTATGTTGCTCATCGCTGCAGTTAATTTTTGGATGTATTATAAACAAACGAAGCAGAATAAAAAGCCCGCCGGCTGAGGCGAGCTTTCGTTTTTTAAAACAACTCATTTTTATTACCCGTAATCCGCATGCCGCATAAACATTCAATTGATTTTTAGGTTTATGCAGTTTTTCTTGCTTTAATAAACATTAATGGGGATTACAGTAAGGAATCCAGGTGCATCTTGTGGTTTATTTAGGAAGAAAACTGAATAAAACTAATTTTTCTTTGTATAATCATGAGAACTTGCGGAATCCGGGTTATTAAGTGAAGATGTAACTTTTCTACCGTTTCCATCGTCTCTAATAGGTGGACTAGCTAAACGAGCCAAAGAAGGAAAGGGCTTTACCGAGCCCTTTCTCGTAAGGTCCCGTTCATCTTTTCCAATACATCGACGGCTTTCTCCAAATCGTCTGCGTTTAACAACCGTAGCTGGGCGTTAATCCGTTCAAAGCGTCGATGATTCACTGTTTGAATCATGCTCAACCCTTGCTCAGTCAGCGATAACATGACCACCCGCCGGTCGGCGAGGGAACGTTCTCGGGTGAGAAGGTTTAATCCTGCCAGTTTATCCGTGATTCCGGTCACAGCGCCCGAGGTGACGCCCAACTGCCCGGCAATATAGGTAGAATTACAGGGACCGAACTTCCACAAAAGGTAGAGGAGAAAGAAATGTCCCTCTGCCAAGGGAATGTCACCGCCCACGTCCTGAGTGGCCTGCTTAATGTTATAAAAAAACTCGTCTAAGAGTGTCTGAATCCTCGTCAAATAGGTTTCTTTGTCCACTGTCTCGCTTGACATTGACGTCCACTTCCCTTACGATTTAAAAGTCTTGGTAGTTAAATATCTTAGTTGCTAAAACAATACTACGGTGGAATGCGGGGGATGTCAATCCTAATAGAGGGGACAGCGGAAAGTTTAGACAGCCCCATTCAATCAGATAGCATTGGAAGATAGGAAGAGCTCTCGACAGAAATAAGGAGGAACATGTTGTGAAAAAAGAAATGGGCGTCGGGCTGCTGGCGCTCGTCTTGTTGACGGCGGGAACAGCTTGCGGGAAACAGACGGAAGCGCCCACGGCAGAAGCGGCCGCACAGACAGTTTCCCTAGCGAAGGTACAGCGGGCGAGCTTGTCTAATCGGTTGACTTTCAACGGAACGCTGGAAGCGAAGGAAGAATTGAAACTCGTGCCCAAAGGGACAGGAAAAGTGGCCCATAGTAACGGCGAAGTGGGACAGATGGTCCGGGCTGGCGACGTGCTTATGGAACTGGACAACGCCGACATTCAAGCCCGATTGGACTCGGCCAAGGCTGGAGTCGCTGTCAACGAAGCCAATCTGCAAAAAGCGCAAGTTCAGTTGGAGATGGACCAAATCGCCCTCGACGATGCCCAGCGGAATTACGAGCGGCAAAAGGCCCTCTTTGAAGCGGGTGCAGCCCCGAAGACCGAGTTTGAAAACAGCAAAAGCGCTTATGATACGGCGGTGAAACGCGTCGCCAATGATCAGGCGAGTATCGCTTCTGCCCAGGCCCAAATGCAACAAAGTCAGGCTCAAATTCGCCAAATCGAAGTCGAGTTGAATGATACCATTTTGCGTTCACCGGTGACCGGTATCATCGCCGACCGAAGTGCCAACACAGGTGAATACGTTTCGAACACCAATCCTGCTTTTACTGTGGTGAACATTGACACTGTGGAAGTCAAAGCCAACCTGACCGAAACGGATATCAACTACGTCAAGACCGGGCAGGAAGTAGAAGTGAAAATCACGGCGGCAAGGACAGAACCGTTCAAAGGCCGTATCACTAAAATCAGCCCCATAGCCGACGAAAAGTCGAAAACATATCCCATCTGGATCAGCATCGATAACCATGATTACATATTGAAACCGGGCATGTTTGCCGAATTCCAACTGAACACCAATCAAAAGACAGACGTTTTGACCGTTCCCACAGAGGCGATCATCGAGCGAAACGGTACGCCGATGATCTATCTGGCTGTGGAAGGCAAAGCCGTTGAGAAGAAAGTCCACCTGGGAATCACCGACGGAAAACTGGTTGAGATTCTCGATGGAATCACCGAGAACGATAAGATCATCACTTCCGGGTTGAAAACATTGACCGATGGCGTAGCTATCGCCGAGCAGGGCAGCACCCAAACTGCTCCGGCTCCGGCAGAACAGGCTCCATCCGGTGGACAGGCGCAGTAACAGTCTCAGAACTTACACCAAGAAAGGAGAGCCTGAACCATGCGCCTGACCGAATTTGCCGTCAAGCGGCCTGTCGCCATGACCATGATCGTCCTCATGTTCGTTGTGCTGGGGTTATATAGCTATCGCATGCTTGGCGTCGACTTGTATCCAAACGTGAATATCCCCTATGTGACTGTCAGCGTTTCCTACCCCGGCGCTGGCGCCGAGGAAGTGGAAAAACAGGTCCTTAAACCGATTGAATCATCGGTCGCCTCCATCAGTAAGATCAAGTCGACCATGTCCCAAGCCTCCGAGGGTTTTGGTTTTGTTGTCGTCGAATTTGAGCTGTCTGCCAATGCCGATCAGGCAGCCATCGACGTTCAGAAAAAGGTCGATTCGATCAAAGGGCAGTTGCCGGAAGACGCCAAAGATCCCGTCGTCGTCAAGATGGACATGAACTCGGCTCCAGTCATCACTTTATCGGTCGTCAGCCCTCGGCCGATCGAAGAAACCTATGACCTCGTCGACAACATCTTGAAGGAGAGGTTGCTCAAAGTCGCCGGCGTCACCGATGTATCCCTCGTCGGCGGGAAGAAGCGGCAAGTCCAAGTCCAGATTGACAAGGCCAAGCTCGAAGGATACGGATTGTCCGTCAATACGGTGGTCAACCGCCTCGATAAAGAGAACCTGAACCAACCGAGCGGACGATTGGACCGGCCAGACCTGGAGTACAACGTCCGCGTCATGGGTGAGTTCAAATCGGTCAAGGAAGTGGAGGATATCCAGATTCCTTTGGCCAACGGTCACAGCATTCCCTTGAAAAACATCGCTACCGTTAAAGACGACTATGAAGAGATGCGCACCTTCAGCCGTCTCAATGGAGAAGCCTCGATCGCTGCGGCCGTTTTTAAACAGAGCGACGCCAGCATTGTCGACGTAGGCGATGCTGTGAAAAAAGCTTTGCCGGCGATTGAGAAGGATTTGCCGCCCGATGTGCAAGTCCATATCGCTCGCGACTTTTCTCAATATGTTCATCTATCTTTGAACGGGACTCGCTGGAGTATCTTAGAGGGTATTGTAACGACGGCATTTGCCTTGTTTATATTTCTGCGGGAATGGCGTTCGATGCTCACTGTCATCATCGCCATCCCGACATCGCTGATCTCGACCTTGATGGGCATGTATTTCGCTGGATTTACGTTCAACATGATGTCCCTCATGGGGATGGCCCTTTGTATCGGTATCCTCGTTGACGACTCGATCGTCGTCTTGGAGAACATTCACCGGCACCGAGACATGGGTAAAGGGACAGTGGAAGCGGTCTTGGAGGGCCGATCCGAGATCGGTATGGCCGCTATCGCCATCACCTTGTCGGACGTGGTCGTTTTCGCCCCGATTGCCTTTATGGGAGGCATGGTGGGCCAGTTTTTCCGGCAGTTCGGCCTCACTGTGGTCATCGCAACGCTTTTTTCCCTTTTCGTTTCCTTTACATTGACACCGATGCTAGCCTCTCGCTTCTATATGGAAGAAGATCCGGAGACAAAGCAGTTAAAAGCGAAAAAACGGCAGGCTTCTATTTTAGGTTGGGTCCTGCGAAAAATCGAACCTCTTTCCAACCGTTTTTGGTCCCTGACGGAGCGGGTGGGTGATCGATCCAGTTCCGATTACATGAAGGCCCTCGCCTGGGCGCTGAAGCATCGGAAGACGGTCATCGCTGCCGCCCTCGCCGCTGTGATGGCCAGTTTAACCTTGATCCCCTTAGGCCTCGTTGGCTTCGAGTTTATGCCGAAATCGGACCAAGGCGAACTGACCATCAACTTGGAAATGGCGAACGGGACGCCTGTGGCGACGACCGATCAGGCCGTCAAAGAAATCGAAGCGTACTTAAAAACAATCCCGGAAATCAAATACTTCCAGAGCAGTATCGGAACCAGCGGCGGCGGAGCTTCTGCAGTGGGTTCCAATAAAGCCAATATCGGTATACAACTCTATTCCAAGGCGGAACGATCCCGCTCGATGTGGCAAATTGGTGACGAGCTTCGCCTCTTTGCCAAGCAATTCACCAAGGGAGACATTCGGGTCCTTGAATCGGAATCAGGCGGCGGCCCGCCAGGAACAGCGATCCAGTTGGAAGTATCCGGTCCCGATTACGACCGGCTGTTGACCCTGGCTGATCAGGTAAAGACGATCGCTAAGGAGACTCCTGGAGCCATCGAGGTCGATTCCAACTTCCGTTTCGGACAGCCGGAGGTGCAGATTACCATCGACCGAGCCCGAGCCTCTACATACGGACTTACGGTCGATGATATCTCTCGAACGCTCCGGGCCTCCTTAAACGGCGATGTGGCCACGTCCTACCGGACCGGCGATGATGATGTGGATGTACTCGTCCGCCTCAACGGTGTCAATAAGGCTTCCGTGGATGAACTAAAACGCATCACCGTCACGACTTCAGCGGGCCAACTGGTCCCGATCGGGTTGATTGCCGACGTGAAAAAAGGCAGCGGGCCAACGGAGATTCACCGCATCGATCGGCAGCGAACGATTACCATATCGGGAAATCTAAAAAAAGGCACCGCCCAAAGCGCCTTTAACAACGAACTCAACCAGCGCCTCGCCCAACTGAAACTTCCTCCCGGCTATTCCATCAAGCAGGCCGGCTCCACGCAAGACATGGAAGAGACGGGTGTACAACTGATCTCGGCCTTCCTGCTTTCGATCACCTTGGTGTACATGGTTCTAGCCATTCTCTATGAAAGTTATGTTACGCCCATGATCCGGATGATGTCGCTTCCCTTAGGCCTGATCGGGGCGCTGATCGCCCTGGCCGTTACCGGAAAGACGATCAACCTGTTCTCAGGCATCGGTATCATCATGATGGACGGCTTGGTGGCGAAAAACGGTACCTTGCTCATCGACTACACCAATACGCTCGTCGAGCGGGGGAAACCGCTCCGGGAGGCATTGGTGGAAGCCGGTAAAACTCGTCTGCGGCCGATCATGATGACGACCTTCACCATGATCTTCGGGATGCTCCCGGTAGCGGCGGCGGTGACGGAAGGAACGGAAGTCCGTTCCGGTATGGCTGTCGTCCTTATTGGCGGCTTGATCACATCGACCGTGTTCACGCTCGTCGTTATCCCTGTGTTCTATACGCTTATCGATGATTTTATCAACTGGCGTAAACGGAAAAAGATGGAGCGCCTGAGAAAGCAAGTCGCTAGGATTGAGGCGAAAGCGGCCATCGATGCTTAGAAAGTTCCACTTAGTCTTTCACTTTGTGGTACATTTGGTAGATCTGGGTGTAATGACTCCGCTCGCTAAGGGCTCCACGGCTGTTCGCTCTGTTGCTCCGCGGGTGCGCCAAACCTCTGGGCATTTCTGCATGTAAACCATGGCGCACCTATCCGCTTCGCAACTTTCGCTCTCGACGCCGCTCCGCCCAAAACGCTCGCTTCGTCATTACACCCCGGATTTTGCCTTCAGTTGCATCTCTTGATTCTAAATTACTTTTAATGAAAATGTTGATAGAAAGTAAAAGGACGACGTCTTATTAAGAAATAGACGCCGTCCTTTTTTCAAGTAGAGCCCTTAGTTGTATATAACAGGGTCCCCAGGTTCTCGATGGAGTGTCTTCCCATGGTATCCCTTCACTTACCGATGAGTCGTCGATGTGACGATAGTCATCAACCGGTTCTTCAGTTCCTGTTCCATCCGGGCCAATTCAGTTTCCGCTTCTTGCCGTTTCGTCCGTCCTTCTTGCTGGATTTTTAGTGTCTCCTCCAGGGTGTGAATCAGGTTTTCCTGGGTTTTTTTCAAGGTCTCCAGATCGACGATGGCTCGCTCGTTTTCCCGGGCCACACCGATGCTGTTCGTCTTGAGCATCTCTGAGTTCCGCAGCAGCAGGTCATTCGTCGTATCGGTCACTTGTTTTTGCATGGCTAAGGCGCTTTGCTGGCGGTGGAGGGTCAAGGTGAGGACGACTTGGTTTTTCCAGAGCGGGATGGTCGTCAAGATGGACGATTGAATTTTTTCGACGAGCACGTGATCATTGTTTTGGATCAAGCGGATCTGGGGCGCGGTCTGGAGCGTGACCGTGCGGCTGATGAGCAGGTCGTGGATCTTCTTCTCCAGGCGGTCGGAAAACTGGATATAGTCATTCAATTCTTGCACGACGGCAGCGTCGTCACGGAGGGCCGCCTTTTGCTGCAGCATCGGGATGGTTCGTGTGCGCAGCTCTTCCAGTTTGAACCGGCCTGCAGCGATATAGACGTTCAGTTCCTCAAAGTATTCGCGGTTTTTTATAAACAAGGTCTCCAACAGGGTCACATCCCGCAATAACTGCAGGCGGGTCTTGTCCAACTGCTGGCTGATCTGATCGATTTCATGGCCCAGGGTCTGATAACGGGCGAGGAGCTTCTCAGTGGAACGTTTGGCTGAGCCGAAGAGTTTGTTGAAGAAGCCCCCTTTCGATTCGTTCAGTTCGTCGGGATCCACTTCTTTTAACTTGAACATCAGATTTCCCAGAATTTCACCGACAGGACCGGAATCCTTGGCTCGTACGTGATCGAGGATCGTATCGGCGAAACGAGACAGTTCTGTCTGCACGGGCATGCCAAACTGTAACAAGGTACGGCTGTCGTCGGGATGAAGCTGCTGGGCGAGTGCCTGTGCCTTGCGTTGTTGCTCCGGTGGCAAGGAAGACAACAGAGTTTCCGGCGGAAAAGAACGGGTCGGGGTGGGAACTGAGGGAATCGTTGTGGAAGGAGAAGAGGCAAGGGGATCTGGCGATTCGAAGGGGCCGGGAATCGAAAAAGGATCGGAGGAGGATGACTTCATGGTCACTTTTTCACTCCTTTTGCATCGGCGTTCAATGGCTCAAAAGGTTTTGAAGGGATGCTTTTGGCATCTAAAGTCTGTTTTAGCACATTGATTTCCACGTCTAAATCGAGAACGTCATTGGACAAGACTTGTCGAAGTTCCGCTTCGTAAGCGTCGCGAAGGTCATTCAAGACGGCTTCTGTTTTTTCTACGGCTTCACGAATTTCATGATTGGTGACAGGTTGATTCGCGAGCAGGCTGTATTTCTCTAAAATGGTGATCGTGGCGTCCAGGTAGTGATTGAAAAAAGCTTGGGCTTTTTTGATGCGTTTGGGGTCTTTTGTGGTGATGGCGAGGATCTGTTCAGCGATTTTATACAACCGAGATACCTTCAGCCAAATGGGGATAGAACGGATTTTAAAGCGCAGGCGACCAATCGTTTTGACTTTTTGCCGGCCTTCTTTGAGGGTCTTCTCGATGAAGCGTCCTTCCGAACCGTCACCAAGCTGGCCTTGAGGAAGGGCGGGGGAGAAGCGACGCTTTATGACGTAAGAGGAGATGAAATAGGCTGCCCCTCCAGTGACGAGGGCCGGCAGAAGATCAAAGCCATTAAACAAATAGATGAGAACGAAGGCGGTGACGCTGAGAGAACCGGAAAGCAATATCCGCAAAAGGGTTATTGCGATTTCTTTCACGATACTTCGCTCCTGTCAATGTTTTTCATTTTACGACATCTTACGATTATTATAACAAGAGGCAAAGGCGTTAAAAAGTATTATAGGAAAAAGTGGTTCCCTATAAAAAAGAACCGTCACCTTCGTTCTAAAGAACGGGTGACGGTTCGCCTTTTTCCGAGACTTTCGAAGAGTGCCATACCGTAGGAAGAGATGGTTTCGAGTTCACAACTGCTTACGATGATGATGGGCAGCAGGAGCAGCTTGAACCCCCGGAAGAGTTGCCTCCATGACTGGAGCAGCTTCCACTGCAGGGGCAGCCTCCTCCCGATGCACAACTGCAGCTTCCCTTTTTCACCTGTTTATATTCCTTGATAAATCCGCGCAAGGTAAACCAACCGATAGCCGTGATGAGTGCCCCGCTGACCAGGTAAGTGCTGAGCGCCATTGAGTCTCCTCCTCCTTGTTTTTTAACTAAATTTGTTTAACTAAACTCGATGTTTGTCTCAGGATTCTATCGCCGCCGCGGCAAGAAATCCAGCTCGTCAAAGGAATGGTACGGTAAACTAACCTCCGAACCCGAGCCACAGCCCTGCCTGATACACGATCAAAGACACGAGCCATGCCAGCGCAAACTGGTAGCCGGCGCTAAAGACAACCCACTTCCAGGAACCTAATTCTTTTTTCAGAGTGCCGAGCACAGCCATGCACGGCGTGTACAAGAGGGTAAAAACCATAAAGGCGTAGGCCGACAAGGAAGTAAAATGAGCCTGGACGATGTCTTGCATCTGCATCGCCGTATCCGTCGCATCAGAGAGATCGCCGACGCCATAGATGATGCCGAGAGTTGACACGACCGATTCTTTGGCCATGATTCCCGTAAGGATGGCTACACCAGCATCCCAGGAACCAAAACCGTGTAAGGCGAAGATGGGGGCAATGACGCTGCCGATAGCGGCTAAGAAACTATCTTGGATTTCAGAGGGTCCGCCCATGTTAAAGCTGCTTAACAGCCAGATGAGAACAGACATGCTGAAGATAATCGTGCCGGCTTTGAGGAGAAAACCTTTCCCTTTTTCCCAGGTCTGCAGGAGTACTGTTTGCAAGGTAGGGATCCGGTACGGAGGGAGTTCCAAAACAAAGGGTTCTGATTCACCTTGAAAGAGTGTGTTCTTGAAGAGAATACCCATGACGATCGCCAGCACAATCCCTAAGAGATAGAGGGAAAAAACGACTGGGGTTTCATGGTCAGTAAAGAATAGCGCTGTGAAGAGAGCATATATGGGCAGACGGGCACTGCAGGACATGAGTGGCGCAATGAGTGCTGTGATACGGCGATCTCGCTCTGAATTAAGCAATACGACCAAGTACGCGGTTAAATGAAAATAATTCTCAATTTGTCTTTAGCTTGATTTCGTCACTGAAGGCTTTTTTTAGGGTCTATTTTTCAAATGAAGGAATAGGGTACTCCTTTGCAGAATCATGAAGTGTAGCTGGAGATATATTAGTCATTCATGAAAATCGACTGGGAACAAGGAAATAATGGAGGCAGTTGGCGCTACAAAGGGGGATAAGAAACATGCATATGCTTCGCAAAGTCCCGTTACGAACGATACTCATCATTCCCTTTATCTTGCAACTGCTTATTGCCGCCGGTCTCGTCAGTTGGTTGTCCATCAAAAACAGTGAACTGGCTGTATATGATGTGACGACCCGACTGCGTACAGAGACAAGCAATCGGATTTTTGAACACTTGAAAAGCCATATGGAGATTCCCATGGTTGTCAACCGGTTAAATGCGAATGCCCTTGAAACAGGCCTGTTAGATATTCACAATAAACCGGAGCGGGAACGGTATTTCTTTAAACAGCAACAGACTTTTCCCGATATAGCCATGAACTTTATCGGTACCCCTCAAGGAGAGTTCATGGGCGCACGCCGGAGCGCCTCTGGGGAAATCCAACTTGTTTTGGCCAGTGATGCCACTGGAAACAACTCGAATTATTTTTCTGTTACCCCTAACGGGGAAGCGGGGGAGCTAAAGGAAGTATTCCGGAATTTTGATCCCCGAAAACGACCTTGGTACATCACTGGTGAAAAGCTAGGCCAACCGGCATGGAGCGACATTTACCGCCATTTTGTTTTTCAGGACTTAGCGATTACGGCGGTACGGCCTGTTTACGACGCTTCCGGTCGGTTGTTCGGGGTGCTCGGTGTCGATTACATACTGACGGGACTCAATCAGTTCTTACAAGGCTTACAGATAGGGAAGACAGGCAAGACCTATATTGTGGAGCGGTCAGGAAATCTTGTCGCTGCATCGACATTGGACAAAGCCTATCGCCTCATCGACGGCAAAATGGAGCGCATCCGGGCGTCAGAATCGGAAACTCCCCTGATCCGAGAGGCGTCACGCTTTCTGGAGAACCATTATGGTGATTGGAGAAACATCCCTGTCCAGGAACAGCTAGACTTTTTCGTGAAGGGTGAACGGCAGTACGTACAGGTGTCGCCCTTTGAAGAATATGGGCTCCATTGGCTGATCGTTGTGGTCGTTCCCGAAAAAGATTTCATGGGCCTTGTCGAAAAAAATACGCTGCAGACCTTAGGCCTCATTGGGGTGGCAATGATGGTGGCCATCGCTGTCGGTGTTTGGACATCTCACTGGGTGATTGAACCGATTCGGAGGTTGAATAGGGCAGCAGGAGAGTATGCCCAAGGAAATTGGGATTATCAAGTCGACTTCGAACGGGAGGATGAAGTGGGTACGCTGGGTAAATCCTTGACCAGCATGGCCCAGCAGCAGGCGGAATTGTTTGGTCACTTGGAGCAAAAGGTTGCCGAGCGAACGCGGGAACTGGAAGAAAAAAATCTCGAACTCATCGAAGCGAATGAGAAAAAAGAACTGGCTGCAAGGGCGAAGTCTGAGTTTTTGGCCAATATGAGCCATGAGATCCGGACGCCGATGAACGCAATTCTTGGGTTCTCAGAAATCCTGGGCGAACATGTTCAGGACGAACAGGGACGGCGGTACTTGGAGTACATTTCGACAAACGGCGAGACCCTGCTACGGATCATTAACGACATTTTGGATCTATCGAAAATCGAAGCAGGGAAGTTGGAAATTCAATTACGCCCGGCTAACTTAGCGGCCATTTTTGAAGAGATGCAACGAGGCTTTGCCAGCCAAGTCGAGGGAAAAGGGTTGCAGTTTATCTTGGACATGGCCCCGGAACTTCCCCGACAGGTGAATATCGATGAAGTTCGCTTGCGGCAGATACTGTTTAACCTGATCGGGAACGCCGTAAAGTTTACATACCGCGGCTTTATCAAGGTCGCTGTACGTTCGATGATCGAAAAACTCGCTAATTCGCTAGAGGAAGAACAGAGCCTAGGGACTGATGCTACGGAGAAGTTAAATTTGATAATCACCGTTCAAGATTCCGGTATCGGTATTGCGGCAGAACAGCAACAGGCCATATTTGAAGCGTTTGTCCAGCAAAAAGGGCAGGATGCTAACCGGTACGGTGGGACCGGTTTAGGCTTAACGATTACCCGTCGTCTCGTGGAAATGATGGATGGTCAAATTACCCTCCAAAGCGAGGCTGGAAAAGGAAGCACCTTCACCGTTCGACTGCCCAATATCGAAGCGGTGCGAGTCCTGGGACGAGAAAAAGTGTCTCAGAATGTTTTGCAGGCTCATGTGCGATTCCCTGATAGTACGATATTGGTGGCGGACGACGAAGAGGCAAACCGCGCTCTGGTCAAGGAATTTCTCGAACCTCACGGACTCACTTGCCTGGAGGCGACGAATGGAAGAGAAACGCTCGATATGGCGGAAAAAGTACGGCCAGACCTAGTTATATTGGATATGAAAATGCCGGTGTTGGACGGTTACGGGGTCTTGCAGATCATGAAGAGCGATGACGATTTAGCGACCATTCCAGTCATTGTCCTCACAGCGTCTGTGCTGGAGGAAGAAGAGGCGAATGTACGGCAAGCTGGTTGTGCAGGATTTTTGCGAAAACCGGTCAGCCGTCAGCAATTGCTGCTGGAAGTAATGCGCTTTCTCCCTTCCGAAAAGGCGGAAAAATGACAAAGGGGCAAGTTTTCCACAGGGACTGGTGCCGGAACAAAAATATGACAAGAATCGTAACTTAAAGGGAGAGCAGAACACATACTTTTCCTTTTTTGCAAGAAGACAATAGATTCCGCACCATCTGTTCTCCAAGGGATGATCGTGAGGAGTAGAAGAGTGATGCGGAAAATAATCTGTTGGGACGCTGGTCATGGCGGACGCGACCCAGGTGCGGTAGGTCCAAACGGAACCGAAGAGAAGAATATCACATTAGCTGTCGCACTACAGGCTGCGGAGTTTTTGCAACCCGTTGCCGATTCGGTATTTACCCGCACGGAAGATGTGGATTTTTGCGGCGAAAGCTATTCCGTAAATCTTGATCTGCAAAATCGGGTGCAGATCGCCAACAATAGCGGTGCCAATTACTTCGTATCGGTTCATTGCAATTCCGCCGATGATGCGAGGGCCAAGGGAACAGAAAGCTATTGTTGGCAGTTTGGCGGCCAGGGAGAGAAACTGGCGGAAGCCTTACAGAAAAAGATGATCGCTACCTTGGAGCTGGTAAACCGCGGAGTCAAGGAAGCTAATTTTTATGTACTGCGTAATACGGTGATGCCGGCATCACTCGTCGAGTTGGCCTTTATCTCTAACCCCTCGGAAGAAGAACTGCTGAACGATCCGGAGTGGCAGCGTGAAGCCGCCTGGTCGCTCGCTGCCGGTGTGGCGGACTTTTTAGGGGAATCCATTCCGCCGCTGCCTGCGCCGGGGCCGAATCCGGTACAACCGACGTTGATCGTGGCAGGCAAAAAGATCGAGAATGTGGAACTGATCGGAGACACTCTCTGGGCCTCGATCCGGGAGATGGCCGATGCCCTTAACCGGTCAGTGACCTGGGACGGTAACGCAAATGTGGTTAAGCTCGATTCCACCCTGTCGGGCTTAGGAAGAGCCGATGCGCCGCTGGCTCTTGTGGAGCAGCGGGCGCTAGTAGGACGAAATATCGAAGATCGAGTATACGTGCCGGTGCGTCCTTTTGCAGAAGCGCTTAACCTTACGGTCACCTGGGATCCGGCGACAAAAACGGCGAAGATCGATTAGCGATCTTCGCCGTTTCTTTTTATTTCCCAAAATTTTATTTCCGGATAATCTCATGCTGGTTCACAGGATCCCCCTGCGTGGTATCACCCGTCTGTCGGTAGGCAAAGTCAGGGTTAAGGGCTTGGACAAATCCGCTGATCCAGCGCTGATATAATTGCTTCATCGTCGGAGCATCGACGCCGGCACGGTGCCAGTTGGCTTCCTGAAGACAAAGAGCCGACTCCCAAACCACCTTTTCCGAGGTGTCAACGGTGATCATATCGGCCTGATCGCAAGGCATGCCGTTGAGCAGGTAGTTATTGAGAACCTTATAGATATCGGAGGCACCATCCGCACTTGCTCCTTGCTCCCGGGCGTGACGGCCACATTCGGCGCCATGTTCGGCAAAAACTTGTTCGACGACGTCACGGCCACCGTCCCCGCAAAAATCGATCAGACCCTGAATCAATGCGGCCTCTCTCGTCTCGGCCACGGTGATCTGCGATTGAAGCCAGCCGTGAATGTTTTCTCCTTCAATCAACTGGGACAAGTCTGCATCCGGGAGAGGTTCACCATACCGTTCCCACAGCTGGGTGCGGAGATTCATTGCAGCATCCCCGCAAAGGCGTGAAGCTTTTTCGTAGATCAGTTGCTCTCGCTCGACCACTTTGCGGATTTTTTGATAGAGCCAGTAATGGATAGGTCCAAGGAATGCGCTCATCGTTCTTCTCCTGCTTTCTTTATAGATTTTTCGTATAGTATGAGACTAAAGACATCGGCTTATGGGATATTCTAATTATAACTAAATCACTTATATAATTACGTGAGCCATATCACAACCTTTCGTGCTAATCTTATAAAAATCTTAAAGTTTATTCTGTAGAATATAGGGTATCGAAAGAAATCGGTCGCAATGTAGCGATATGGAGTGATACTGATGGCGATAACCATCCTCGTTGTCGACGACGAGCAGAAAATCCTCGACATGGTGACGACCTTCTTGGAGGTAGAGGGCTATATTGTTCTGCAAGCTACGGACGGGCTAAGCGCCCTGAAAAAGGTCAATGAGAATTCGCCTCATCTGGTCCTGCTGGATTGGATGCTTCCGGGAAAGAGCGGCCTAGACCTTTGCAAGGAGATCCGAGCCCACTCAAAGATTCCGATCATCATGCTGACGGCCCGTGTCGACGAAAGCGATAAAGTGCTCGGCTTGGAAATGGGTGCCGACGACTATGTGACGAAGCCTTTTGGGCTGCGCGAACTGGTCGCTCGCATCCGTTCAGTACTGCGTAGATACGACATGGGCACCGAAGGGTCGCAAACAGCGGAGACACAGGAGGCTCGAATTCTCCGGCGCGGAGATTTAACCATTGATAATGAAAAATTTGAAGCCTTTTTGAAAGATATTCCTCTCAACCTGACAGCCACCGAGTTCAAGATCCTGCAGACCTTGGCTCAACGTCCCGGCGTCGTCTACAGCCGACTGCAACTGATGCGGATCGTCATGGGGGAAGCTTATGTAAACTATGAGCGGTCCATCGACACGCATGTGAGCAATCTGCGCAAGAAAGTCGGCGATACGCCGGGAGAGCCCCGGTACATCCTCACCGTCTTTGGCGTTGGCTATAAGTTTTCCGAGCGGTTATAGGTGGTGATGAGATGCGGTTGCGGACAAAATTGTTATTAGGTTCATTCCTGATTATCCTCACCTTATCGGGTGTCTACCTGACCCTCTCCATGATAGCGACCAACACCATCTTTGACCGCTATGAAAATATGGTGCAAAAACAAATGGCCGATCAAATCCAAAATTCACTGGCGGAGTACTACCTGAATAACGGTGAAAGCTGGCGCGGTGTCGATCAATACATGCTCCCGCTGATGTCTCAACACCCGCAGCGGGATCGGCGCTTTATGCGGATCACTATGGTGCTTCTCGACGAGCATCGTGTGCCTATCGCGGCATGGCCTCGCGGCACGGAGGAACACTGGCAGGATATCGACCTACAAGAGAAGGGGACGATTACGCCTATCGTCGTCGAAGAGAGAGAGGTCGGCGGGCTTTGGATGCCTTATCGTAACCCCACCGGCATCGAAGGCATCCGGGCTAGAGTGTCCTCATCGCTGGTAGATACTTTTCTGGTTTCCATCTTGATCAGTTCGATAACTGCGATCGTCGTCACCTACCTGCTGGCCAGACGATTGACGAAGCCCTTATTACAACTGGCTTTGGCTGCCCAGGAGATAAAAAAACGACGCTTTGATTTACGCCTGCCCGTATCTTCTCAAGATGAAGTGGGTACCGTGACCAAGGCCTTTAATGAGATGAGCGAAGCGCTGCAACGAGGGGAACAAGTTCGAACCAACCTGGTGGCTGATGTGGCTCATGAGCTACGGACTCCGCTTACGGTGATCCAAGGTCAGTTGGAATCGATCCAACAAGGCGTTTTGCCGGCAGCGGTGGAGACCGTATTACCTATCCACGATGAAGTGATCCGGTTAAACCGCCTCGTCGACGAACTTCGCCAGCTCACGTTGGCCGAGGCGGGAAAACTGCCCTTGCGGCTGCTTCCAACGGATGTGAAAGCCTTATTACAGCGGGTTGTCGAGATTTTCTCAATTGAATCAGAACTTCGCCATATTCAATTGAAAATGAACTGTACTGAGGAAACTATTTTCATCACGGTAGATCCAGATCGACTGACGCAAATCATCGTCAACATCGTGGGCAATGCTTTGAACTATTCACCCCAAGGCGGGACGGTCCATATTGGCTTGCTAAAAGCTTCGTTACCGGAAGAAACTGACGGCGACTCGGTCATATCCTTCATCAACATGCATTTGAACGGGGAAGCAGAAGTAGAGCTTGCGCAGAATTACCAACTCCCGGAAACAGTGACAATGAGAAAAACTTCTTCCCTTAGCTCAAAAAATATACCCACGGAAACGGAGGGGATCGTTGTTTACGTGGCCGACGAGGGACCGGGGATTGCACCGGAACATCTGCCCCATGTGTTCGAACGCTTTTTCCGTTGCGACCCATCGAGGGGGCGAGAAACGGGAGGAAGCGGTTTGGGCTTAGCCATCGCCCGGGAATATGTGTTGGCTCACGGAGGCCGGATCGTCGCAGTAAACCGTAGGGAAAAGGGAAGTTGTTTTGCCTTTTTCCTCCCCCAAAAGCCGCCAGAGTCGGTTAATCGTGATGAACGATCTTGAAGAAATCTTAACATCTGCCAGAAACGAGCTTGAAACGGACAGGGTATCCTAAAGATGCTAAGGATATGTCCTTAGAAAACGAAGAAGTCAGAGGTGTTCATGATGAGTAAAAAATGGACAAAAGGCATGGTTTCGGTCGGTTTGATCGGTGCCCTCTTTTGCGGTGGTATCGTGGCCTACGCGGCGACAGATACGACCACCAGCGGTAACGGACAAGGATTTTCTTTCTCCCATCACTTCGGCTTTAAAGGGGAAAAGGGTAAATTCGAAGGTCGCGGTCATGGAGCTTTTCTAGGAGGTCCCTATGAAAAACATCTCGAAGATTTAGCCGCCATTTTCAGCATGGATAAAGATGCCCTGAAAAGGGAGCTCCAGAGCGGCAAAACGATTCTAGAGATCGCTCAAGAAAAAGGTGTCTCTAAAGACGATCTGATCACAAAATTGGTCTCCGCTGCCCAGGCCCAGATCGATAAAGCTGTCACCGACGGGAAACTGAGCAGCGATAAAGCGGCACAGATGAAAGAAAACTTGAAAGACCGGATCACCGCTATGGTCGAGAAAAAGTTTGAACCGGGCAAAGGTGATTTTAAAGGTAGCCCTATGGGAAAACACTTTGAAGGGCTCGCCGCTATTCTCGGCATGGAACAAAGTGCTTTAAAAACGGAACTCCAGAGCGGGAAAACGATTCTAGACATCGCTCAGGCCAAAGGCATCTCCAAAGACGATCTGATCGCTAAGATGGTAGCTGACGCCGAGACCCGTATCGATCAAGCGGTCAAGGATGGAAAACTGACGAGCGATAAAGCAGTCCAGATGAAAGCGAACCTGAAAGACCGGCTCATCGCCGCCGTGGAAAGAAAAGCCGATCCTTCCAAAGCTGACGGAAAGCGTGGCATGCTTGGCAATCATCTTCAAAAAGTGACTGAAATCCTAAACATGCAGCCGAATGAACTGAGGGACGAGATGAAAGCCGGCAAAAGCCTGGCTGAAATTGCTCAAAGCAAAGGAATTGCACCGGAAGACCTCAAAGCAAAACTGATTGAAGCGGCCAAACAAGATATCGATTCCCTCGTACAACAAGGGAAAATGACGCAAGAAAAGGCTGACCAAGTGAAGCAAGGCCTGGAAAAACGGATAGACGGGATGATCAACCATAAGCCCGGTACAAAAAAAGGTACGAAAACCCAGCAAGCCCAACCGGTTCAATAGTCGATAGGCTCACAGGAGACGACAAAGCTCTTTCGTAAAAACTTTTTCAATGGTTTATAGATTACAAAAAGGTCTTGATGAACCAAGACCTTTTCTTTTTTGCTTTTTGCCAACAATCTTATAAATTCCTTAACAACTTTGCCGTATAATCATGCTAGGACATTATGTGAGGTGGAGACATTTGCGGACAAAAGCGGCAGTTCTCGTACTGGCCTTATCGGTTCTAGCCACAACAACGGCCTGTGGAAAAACAGACAGCACCACCAAAAGCGCAGAAGCGCAAGTATCAGCGGTAAGTACAGCTCCCGTAACCCGAGAGGCACTTTCTGTTCCCCTCGTCGTAAGCGGAAAAATTGCTCCGACACAGGAGATCAATGTGGTTCCCAAGTCCTCCGGCAAGGTGGCCTATATAAATGGTGAAGTAGGCCAAGCGGTAGCCGCAGGCACACTGCTGTTACAACTGGAAAACAACGATATTCTAGCCAAGTTGGACTCGGCCCGTGCGTCCCTGGCAGCGAGCCAAGCCAACTTGGATCGGGCCAAACTTCAATTGGATAAGAACCAGATTCAGATTAACGATGCCAAGCGGAACTTAGACCGGAAAAAAACGCTCTATGATTCTGGTGCGACCCCATTGACCGATTTAGAGACGGCTCAAACAAACTACGATTCCGTGCAAAAAGATTATGACATGAATGTGGCATCTGTAGCTTCGGCTCAGGCCGCTGTGGAGCAAAACCAGGCAGCGATCCGGCAGAACGAAGTCGATTTAGAAAACACGCGTGTCATTACCCCCATCTCCGGTGTCATTTCCGCGAAGAACACCGATATCGGTGAATTCGTATCCACCAGCACTGCCCCTTTTGTAGTCATCGATCTACATACAGTAGAAGTTAACGGCAGCGTCAACGAAGACGACCTAAAATATATACAAAAAGGTATGGATGTAGATGTGATGGTCGCGGCGGTGTCTGGCCAGCCATTTAAGGGAAAAGTCGTCCGTATCAGCCCTGCTGCAGATGCCAAGACGAAAACCTATCCCATATGGATCGCCATTGATAACCCAGATGGGCAACTCAAAGAAGGAATGTTCGCCGAAGCCCATTTCCAAACGCAGAAGCGAGAAAACACCCTGGTCGTTCCAACCGATGCTGTCGTGGAACGGGGCGGACAAAAAGTGGTCTATGTCGCTGAAGGCGGAAAGGCTGTCGAAAGAAAAGTCACCGTCGGAATTACAGTAGAAAAGAAAACGGAAGTGCTCGACGGTGTGAAGGAAGGCGAACTGGTAATCACCTCCGGCCTGCAAACCATGCGTGATGGCATGCCGATTCGCGGAGACAAAGGTGGAAACGCGGAGGCCGATAAAGCTGCAAATGGAGATCCCGCTGCGCAAGGGAATCCCTCCGGCCGCAATAAAGGAGGCGCTGGGGGAGGACAAGGGGCGCAAGGGAACCGCAGCGGACAGGGTGATTCAAACGCCTCGGGCGATGGGAACGCTGCCGGCCAAGGTAAGCAAGGTTCTTCCGATGGTCAAGGCGCCGGTAAGCCTCAACAACAGCAGTAGGCGGGAAGAGAATGAATATAACCGATTTTTCAATTAAGCGTCCGGCCGGCATCACCATGATCGTGCTCTTTTTCGTGGTTCTCGGCATTTACAGTTTCAACCGAATCGGTGTTGAACTGCTACCGGCCATGAATACCCCCTACGTGACGGTCCAAGTGTCCTACGCGGGTGCCGGAGCCGAAGAAGTGGAGAAGCAGGTCCTGGAGCCTTTAGAAGATGCCGTATCTTCCGTGTCCAAACTGAAAAAAATCTCCTCCACAGCCAACCAGGGGAACGGCTTCATCGTCTTAGAGTTTGACATGACAGCCAATGCCGATCAAGCGGCCCTCGATGTGACCAAAAAAGTGGACTCCGTCAAAGGCCGTCTCCCCGACGGTGCTGACGACCCCATCGTCGTCAAAAGAGATATCAACGCCCAGCCCATTATGAGCCTTGGTGTCACCAGCGAAGGGATGTCTAAGGTCGAAACCTATCACTTGGCTGATGACGTGATCCGCGACCGGTTGCAGCGGGTCAATGGGGTGGCCGATGTAAGCATCTTCGGTGGGCGACAGAAGGAGATTGCTGTCGAGATCGATCCGCAAAAACTCTACAGCTATAACGTATCGCTCAACTCCGTCGTCAATAAGATCAAGTCTGAAAACGCCAACAGCCCCGCCGGGAAACTCTATCGAGATAAAGATTATGATTTGCGCATCCTCGGTGAATACCACAGCGTGAACGAGATCGAAAATCTAGGTATCGCTACGGCAGACGGTGCCATCATTCCGCTCAAGACCGTCGCGATCGTAAAAGAGCAGGTCAAAGAAGTTAAGAACATGACCCGCTTGAACGGTGATGAGTCTGTCGGTATTGAGATTCAAAAGCAAAGTGATGCCAGTGTGGCCGATGTCGGTGATGCATTAAAAGTAGAACTGGAAAAAATCCGTAAGGATTTACCGGGCGTCAACATCTTTATCGCGAATGATGCCTCCGACTATGTCCATAAAGCCTTAAACAATACGCAGATGAGTATCTTCGAAGGGATCTTGACCACCTCTGTAGCGCTCCTCTTCTTCTTGAAAGAGTGGAGGTCCATGGGGACGGTCTTACTCGCTATCCCCACATCGCTCATCGCCACCATTTTTGTCATGTACATGGCCAATTTCTCCTTCAACATGATGTCCTTAATGGGGATGGCCCTCTGTATCGGTATTCTGGTGGACGACTCCATCGTGGTTTTGGAAAACATCCACCGGCACTTGACGATGGGGAAAGATGCTGAAACAGCGGCCCGGGAAGGGCGGATGGAGATCGGCATGGCCGCTATCGCCATCACCCTTTGCGACGTCGTCGTCTTTCTGCCTATCGCCTTCATGCAAGGGATGGTGGGCCAATTCTTCCGTCAGTTCGGACTGACTATCGTTTTTGCCACGCTTTTTTCCCTCTTTGTCTCCTTTACCCTTACACCGATGCTATCGTCGAGACTCTTCAAGCGGGGATACCAGGAGAGCCATCACCCGTTCTGGCAGCGAGTCGATCGGTTCGGCTTGGCCTTTAAGGGGCGTTACGAAAAAATCCTGGATTGGTCCTTACGAAACAAGAAAAAAGTTTTGGCCGGCGCCCTGGTCATTTTTCTAGCCTCAATCAGCCTCATCCCTCTGAAATTAGTGGGTGCAGAATTCTTACCAAACAACGACGAAGGCAGTTTTACCGTATCGATAGAATTACCTATCGGCACCCCCTTTGAGGAAACCGATAAGGCGATCGCGAAAGCCGAAGCTTATCTGCGAACGATTCCAGAAGCGACCATGGTCCAATCCCGCTTCAGCGCAAACTCTGGTTCCGTCCAGGTGATGCTGCAGAATAAAAAAGAACGAAAGCGGACAGTCTGGCAAATCGGCGATGAAGTGCGCCAGTGGAGCCGGAAAAATTACGCCCCTGGTGTAGCACGAGTCAATGAGACGAGCTCTTCCATCGCTGGTATGCCTGGCGGAGGGCGCGGGCCCGGTGGCGGCGGCGGAAACGTATCCATCGAAATTTTAGGCTCCGATAATGACAAACTGATGCAGATTTCCGATGCGGTCATGGCGATCCTGAAAGAAACGGCGGGCTCGAAAGACGTCAACAGCAGTTGGCGGGTAGGTCAACCGGAAATTGAGACTGTGATCAACCGGGAACGCGTCAAATATTACGGTGCGTCGATCAGCGATATTTCCAGAGCTTTGCAGACCGGTATCAGCGGCAGCACGGCAGGCACCTATACCGAAAAGGGTGACGATATCGACATCAATGTCCGATTTAAAGACGGCGACAAAATGGATATTCAGAAACTCAAAAACGTCCCCGTCACTGTGGGGAGCCAGAATATCCCTCTCGGGAATCTGGTAGAATTCAAAGAAGGCACAGGCCCTCTGACGATCCGTCGCGTCGATAAACAGCGCAGCATTACGATCAGCTGCAATTTAACGGATCGCCCCTTACAAGACTTTGTCAGTGAGGTACAAGGTAAAATCAAGGCGCAAAACTTCGATCCTGCCTATACGGTTCGTTTTGCCGGTTCGGCACAGAGCATGAACGATACCTTTAGCCAGATGATCAGTGCCTTGGGATTATCGCTCATCTTGGTCTATATGGTGCTCGTTGTCTTGTATGAATCGTTCCTCACGCCTTTCATTCGGATGTTCTCTCTGCCATTAGGCTTTGTCGGTGCCTTGGTCGCCCTAGCGCTGACGAAAAACAGCCTCAACCTCTTCTCAATGATGGGTATCATCATGATGGACGGCTTGGTCGCTAAAAACGGTACCTTGCTGCTCGATTACTCACTCACGTTAGTCACTCGTGGATTACCTCCTCAGGAAGCGGTCATCGAAGCGGCGAAGACAAGGCTACGCCCCATCATTATGACCACGCTGACGATGGTCATCGGTATGCTGCCGACAGCCTTAGCGGTGGCCGAAGGCGCCGAGAACCGGGTAGGTATGGCCTGGGTCCTCATCGGCGGTCTGCTCAGTTCGACCTTCTTCACCTTGGTGATCATCCCGATCATCTTCATCTATTTGTACAACTGGAAAGAACGATTGGGCAACCGGCAGTGGCGCCTTCCCTGGAGTAAAGGGAAAAAGGAAGCTGCGGCGACAAAAGCGTAACCTTACCCTATAAAATGAGAAAAGACCAGTCGAAGCGATAAGACTTCACTGGTCTCTTTTTCTTCATAAAAGAGCCTATTAGCCCTATGGATCTTAGTGTTTTTTCGGAACAAAGGTTTCGCAAGCGGTATCGTCAGAGACGCTGGTCATGTGGTCTTTTACACGGGAGCGGACCTCAATGGTAGAAGCTTGACAAATCTCGCTCTTGTTGTAATGGCATTCTTCGACTCTACACTTGATTTGAGACATGGACTCACCTCCTCTCAGAGGTTATCCTGTCCAGATCATATTTGCCGGATACAGCTTTTTATTAGGGCGTAACTTTTTCGTCATGAAAATAAAAGAAAAACTTTCATGAATATATTTCGTAAAATGATAATCATGAGAGGAGGGCTTTTATTGCATTACTCGATTGTCAAAGAGGGGCATTTTAAAGATGAGGATATGCGAATCTGGGAAAGCCAAGTGAAAAAGGAGATCTTGATGGTAGACGCTGAAGCCAAGTTAAGTTTAACGTTTTTAACCAGCGATCATGTAAAAATTTACTTTTCTTCAGGAAAATCCTTAGAAGCCTTTCGACAGAGACTTATTGAATTTGGGACATGTAATAATATCTAATAGAAAAGGGTTGGCTAACGAAAAAAAGAACCGCCCGATATAGTATCGGCGGTCGAGTAGACGATCAATTCTCATGATTATCTCACTTTTACGAGAGCTCGTAACTATGTAGAATTTATCCATATAGCTGGTTAATATATGGCAAGGGCTGTTGCCGTATGTAGGAAAAGTGTGCTTTTCGCAGTGCCTGTTGAGAATTTTCCGAGCATAGGATGATCAAGTTATTTTCTGCATAAAGGCCGTAACGAACGTAATCGTTTCGGGTTCTTCGTACATCTATTTCCATATCGCTGAAGTCAATGATCTTGAATCCCTGCGACTCTCCCGGTGTTCGAACCATTAACCAAAACATAACATTTGTAGACAGAATTCTCGCTCCCTTCCGGTTGTTTTCTATAAATTTATACTAATATGCTAGCAGAAAGATTAAAAACTTTTGGTTAAAAACAAGTAAAATCTACGTAAATGTGAAAATGATATGAAAAAAGGAGCCAGGATATTATCCAAACTCCTTTTTTTATTCGTCAGAAATGGGTAGCACCAGACCATATCCTGTGAAGAGAACATCTGGAGAAAAGCCCGGGCGCCCTTGATTAGCTTTAACTACGGTATTGGTCGAGAGGCCAAATCGATTGGCAATAGCATAGAGCGAATCACCGGGGGATACTACATAGATCTGTACAGGTATTTTTAACAACTGATTTGGATAAATCAGATTGGGATTCTCAATTTGCGGATTCAACTGGTTCAAATTTTCCACAGTCGTCGAGAATCGACTAGCTATGGAATTCATACTATCGCCAGGCCTGACAAAGTAAAACACTTGTGTAGCCGGATTATAGAGATAGGGCACTATCAACAACTGTCCTGGGAAGATAAGCCCTGGATCTGTAAATGGCGGATAAAGTGCATTTAGTCTCTCGATCTGCTCAACCGTACTGCCTAGCCGTATTGCGATTAAGTAGGGCGTATCGCTAGGATCAACGGAATATAGGAAATGTGTACCCTCTGCTAATGGCATGACCCGAATCCCTCCTTCGACCCATCATATTCGTCGAAAGAGAATTCAGTGTATTGCAAAAGGTTAATGGTAGATATTTACCCCGTAACCTATGAAAAACTACGATAAACGGAGATATGGTAAGATCAGAAGCCAAAAACTTCTTTGGGGACCAGTCAGGTCTATGTTCCATTGTATTTCTAATGAATTCTGCTTTTGCATAATGATTCGTAGAGGTCTATACTTCATCTCAATTAAATATTCTAAGCCGAGTTTCGACGTTGTCGAAAGCGGGGGAACCGTTTCTTGGGGCTAATCTTTCTGACGAAGAGAGAGGGATGATCTCACCGTCCTGCCCGTCAGCTAACCTCGTAGGCTGTTGGGGAGTGTTATTTCCATAAATAACATTCATGAAGGCAGCCTCTAAAATTGGTCTGTCTTTTTTTTATGAAAAAGCCATTTTCATGATAGCCTGTGGCCCAATGGGCCATGAACGTTTTATTTTCTGAAAAGCGACTACCATTATGTAATTGATCGGGAGGAAGCCTGACGTGGTTCAACGTTCAATAAAGCGGTTACTATTCGGAAGACCTTTACACAACCGCGAATTGTCCCATGAAAAGTTACCGAACTGGAAGGCATTGCCTATATTTTCCTCTGATGCGCTTTCATCCATTGCTTACGGACCGGAGCAAGTGATTCTCGCTCTGACAGCAGCGAGTGCCTTTGCATACGGTTTTGTTCCCTACGTGTCGGTGGGAATCCTGGTCTTGTTGGCTGTCGTAACCCTGTCCTATGTCCAAGTGGCCCGTGCAAACCCCGGCGGCGGAGGCTCCTATTCGGTGGCCAGAGGGAATCTGGGGGAATTCCCAGCCTTAATCGCCGCAGGTTCTCTCGTCGCCGACTACTGTTTAACCGTCGCCGTTTCTATTTCCTCCGGTACCGATGCTTTAGTGTCTGCCTTTCCTCAATTGAATCCCATCCGACTGGGCATCGATTTGTTTGTACTCTTTGGCATTTTGATGGTGATCAACTTGCGAGGCGTTCGCGAGTCGGCGAACGCTTTCGTCTATCCCACATACGCCTTTATTTTTGGGATCGCTGCGCTGATTGTAACAGGTATCTATCAGGCGCTCTCAGGGATTCAACCGGTCCTGCCTCCGGCATCGTTAGAAAAGCAGTGGACCGCTGGAATGCTTTTCGTCCTGTTGAGGGCTTTCTCTAATGGTTGCAGTTCCATGACCGGTATCGAGGCGATTTCCAATGGTGTGCCGAACTTCAAGGAACCTTCGGCAGAGAACGCCCGGATTACGACCTATTGGATGTCCTTTGTACTTGGAACCATGTTCGCAGGAATCTCCTTTCTGATGATGCATTTTCATATCTTGCCGATGGAAAACGTGACGGGTTTATCACAGATCGCCGAAGCGACTCTCGGAAGAAACTGGGCCTACTATTACATCCAATTCACCACGATGATCATTCTATACTTGGCAGCCAATACGGCCTATAATGGGCTTCCGCCCTTGTTGTCCATTCTAGCGACAGATGGCTATATGCCGAGATACCTCTCGGCTCGGGGGGACAGACTGGCTTTTACGAACGGGATCCTATTCCTGACTTTTGCCGCTGCCTTCCTGATCGTTGTTTATCATGGCAATACAGAGCACTTGATCTCGCTCTATGCCATCGGCGTTTTCCTCTCCTTTACCATCGCTCAAACAGGGATGGTCATTCACTGGAGAAAAGAGGGCGGTGCCGGGGCAAAAAGCCGGGCACTCGTAAACGGGATCGGTGCGGTAATCACTGGGATCGTCGTCGTGGTTATCGTGATCTCAAAATTCGTTCACGGAGCTTGGATGATACTCGTCTTCATTCCGGCGGCCATATTCGTGTTCAAAAAGATTAAAAATCATTATCTTGCGGTGAGCGACCAACTGGGTGTGAACTGGAACGAGGTTGGTTTACCTAGACCGGAACGGAAACATATCGTCATTGTACCGATCGCAGGCGTGAACAGGGTGGTTCAGAATACGATCGATTACGCAAAGGTTCTGGGTGGAGAAGTTCACGCTGTATATATTTCTACCGATTCGGAGCAAATCGGTAAAGTTCTCGAACGATGGAATCGTTGGAAGCCCAATATCGATTTGAAGATCATTGAATCCCCCTACCGAACGATTATCGCCCCGCTCGTCAGCTACATCGACCGGATTGACAAAAAGAATAACCCTAACGATTTCATCACCGTATTGATTCCCGAGTTTGAAACCAAAAAGTGGTGGCACCGCTTGCTGCATAACCAGACAGGATGGATGCTGAGAACGGTCCTGTTGCTTTATCGGGATGTAGTCGTCACGGTGGTACCTTTTAAGCTGGTAAAATAATCATCAAAAAAGCGCGTAACCCCATGAGCCAGGGTTCACGCGCTTTTTTATTCTATTATTTGAACAATCTTTGCTTAAATTCTTCCGTAGATAGCCCGCGCTCGGAGGCAAGTTCCTTTAAAGATTTCGCATCGTTCGTATCGACGGGTAAGGTCAGACGCTCTTTTACTTCACCGACAGGTATTTTCATCGCTTCGGATACTTGTTTTAAGGTCATCCATCCCCGGATATCCTCGCTGAACATGACTGTTACAGGGATGGTTTGCTTTGTGACCCAGAAATTTAGAGACATTGCTCCGCCGATGACAGAGAGGAAGATGATCAAAACGGTAAAGCCGTACTGTATTTTACCGACTCGCATAAAATACCTCCTTTCTTCAACGACGATAGTCCACTGAATGAGGTATAGGGGGTGAAGGATTCTTACCGGATTCTAAGATCAAAGCCTCCGGTTTCGGGCAATTTTCCATGCATTGAAGACAGCGAATACAGTCCCCGCCGGTGTTTTGGACGTGGGCCACGTCGATGCCCATGGGACAGGACTTATTACAAAGATTACAACCTATGCAATGAGAGGACTGTCTTTTTAACTTTATGATGCTTAGCGGGCTGAGCAGTGAGAACAATGCGCCTAAAGGGCATAGGTATTTGCAAAAGAATCTTTCGATAAAAATAGATAGGATCGATAACAAAAGGAGTATGACTAAACCGGGAGATAATTCAAACTCGAATCCGAAGAACGCTTTGAAGGGATCGTGGATCTCAAACCATAGTTTATCGGTGGATATGGTCATGTAAAGGATGAGTGCTAAGAGGACGAAGCGTAGATACCGTAGAGGTCTATCGATGTGTACCGGTAAAGGGAATTGTTTTCCGAAGAGCCTTTTCCCGATAATGCCGATCCATTCTTGCAAGGCGCCAAATGGACAGATCCAACCGCAGAAACTCGCCCCTGTGAGGAGCGTTACCAAGACGGCAGCCGTGAGCAGCACCAAGTTAGAAAGATTCGTTTTTTGCAGAAACTGCCCTTTCGTTACGTAACTCCACAGTGTTTCTACACCGCCGAAAACACAATAGCTATCGAGGGGAGGACTTCCCTGTGGCCCCCCTCCGACGATCTGGTGACGGATACCGAAATACCCCATTAACATGACGAATCCGATGAGTGATGCATTTCTAAGTAATGACATTCGGCGCGTGGGGTGGAAGATGCTATGCTTATTCATAACACCGCCTCCTTCAAAACGGCTATCATCCTGTATCTAGGGTAACTCAAAGAAGTGACGATCTGATGACGGTCACGTTACAGTTATGTGACAGGTTAAAGCAAGCGATTTTTCTAGGACAAGAAAGCCGAAAAACCATAGCGAAACATAAAACCCTCTAACCTTTCGGAAAGGCAGAGGGTTCAAGAGGAAACTATGAACCAGCAACCGGGGCTAATCATGGATTTTCCGGTTGAATTCGTTGGTATCATTCTTCATGTCTATATAGAGGGTCCCGTCAGTTTCTAAGCTGGCATAAAATACATCTTCAACCTGGTTTATCCCTTTTTCTCGAAGTTGTTTGTACAGCCAGGAAAAACTCAGGTTATTTTGACGAAGGTTTTGTTCCAGGAGATCTCCGTCCTTAATAATTTCCGAAGCTAGACCCATATAGGATGTTGGCTTCCGCAAATCTTTCATCGTAACCGGCTGGTATTGTGTTTTTTTTAATACGCTTAGATGACCGTGTGGTTCGAGAATGGCAAATTCAACTTCCGTTAAGTTGAAGACTCCCTTTTCGCGCAGTTGCATCTCTAAGTCATTGATGTTGTATCTTACCTTTGCCATGTTTGCTTCTAAAATCTTTCCGTTTTGTATGACCACGACCGGGTTTCCATCTAGAATTTTTCTCATACTTAGACTCTTGAGGGTCAACTTATCGATAGATATCGCAAAAATGATGATAAAAATAGGGGCTAATAAGACCCACCAGCCGTGCAACTCACGAGAAATAAATTGAGCCGATATGGCTCCGATGACGATGGACGTTGCGAAGTCAAAATAGGTCATTTGCGAAATCAATTTTTTACCTGCAATTCTTGTTAACAACATAAGCAAGAGAAATATAACTATAGAACGAATCAATGTGAAAAAGAGTATTTCCATGTCTTTATACCTCCTCAGAGTAATAGTTTGTTATTTGGAATAGCTATTTATGCAAAGAACAATTAAGTCCGGGAGAGAACCTAAAAAAAGCGTGAACCCCAAGGGGCTCACGCTTTTTTCGCTTTAATAGAATTAGTAAGCACCAAAGCCAAGGCCAAAACCGGTGCCGAGGATGGCGATAATGATGATCAAGATGGCCAAAGCGACGATGCTATTGCCGATATAGCCACCACCGGTAGTTCCGCATGCCCCCATGTTTCCTGCCTCCTTTCATGAACAACAGAGAGTACTTACATCATTAGAGATTGCCGAAATAACTGGCATTACCCGGCGTAGCCAACACCGATAATCGCGGGATAAAATGCGCCGATGATGATGAGAGCGATCACAAGACCGACTACAGTTGGGAATCCCACATAACCACCCACTACAGCAGCACCCATATTCGTTCCTCCTTTCAGACTTGACTGGGATTTACCTACAATCCCAATTTATGGGCAGTATGCTGAAATGGTTACAGATCATATTCCTTCCTAAAGAGATAACCCGGCAGCTTACGGTCGCGACTTAACCTGGGGCATTGATCGCAGAATGAGCCAAGTTGTCTCCGGCATACCTATAGGGTAAGATTTTTAGGGAGGGATATGTTTCATGGATAAGGAATGCGAAAGTTCCATCAAGCCCCAGGACGTTCCAGTATGCCTGCATCCGATCGTTCAACCAGCTTACGTGAACCAGATGCCGGCTTTGTGTACACCGATTCATACGGTTCCGGTAGTTCCACAACCGAATCAATATGTAACCGTAATCGAGCCCGTTTTTATCGATCATATCAGCCGACATAACGGTGAACAAATGGTTGTAATGACGACAGCTGGCAAGGTGGAAGGGGTATTGACTGGTGTGGCGACGGATCATATTCAACTGAATATCGGAAACGACAGGGCAATTCACCTTCGGATTGATCAGATCGTGTATTTTGAGGGTTTTCCCATTTCATATCGCCCTTAATGCTGAATAAACCCGATCCCTTGTGGGTTATGGTTTTCAAGAACAGTAGAAACCCAATCAAACTGTTTTTCTGAACAAGAAATCATAACAACTACGGTGGACTTTGCTTGCCGATTCCCTTTTTTATTTTTTCGGAAGGCAAGGTCAAGGAGGAGTCCCAAAATAGATCCAACGGTTAGCCCCATTAGCCCCCAAATAATTGGACCCCAGGTCCAAACATAACCAAAAATAACGCCAAGAACCATGAATGCTGACCCCGAAACAGTGGCACCATCAAATACACTGATACCATCTGCTGCGTAGATGCTATCCATGATTTTCCCTTGGCTTGTATTTACCTTCAGCGGAACGGCGAGGATATGGTCTCTTGTAATTCCTTTTTCTTCGAGCTCAGTGATTGCCATTTCTAAAAATAATGACTGTTCAAAAGCAGCGACGACATACATGACAAACAACTCCAGGCTATATAGGCAACTTAAAGTTTTTACTCTGGTATTTTAACCTCAGAAATTGAGCTTGTTCGTACTCAAATAACTTATTGTACTCCACCGTATGAACGAAGGAATCATAAATGGCAAAACAGTATATAGATGGCATAAAAATAAGCCATTGAGGGTCTACAATGATTTTCACCTGTTCGAAGGCACCCATCGCTGTGTAATGGACACCCTCCATAAGATGTGAAAAGTAAGTAATCGCAATCCACCATACCAATACAAAAAAACCTGTCGGTAACCTGTGAGTATATAGATGCCCTAAGCCTGGCATAAAAACAGACCATGCTACGGCTACCCAGGGATTCCGTTTGTCAAAATAATTGATCTCAATCGCATCCATCTTAAAGGGAACGATAGGAGATTGTTCTCTTTGGGCGAGAATGGTGAACTTATTTAAGTCCACAGTGGAACGATAGCTATCCCAAAGGGCATATACGAAAACCCCTGCATATAACAGCAGCCATCGAATGTTTACCGTCTCTTTGGCGAGACTAAACTGACCTGTAAAAGAGTAAAGGATGGCTAAGTTTAGTTTTGATTCCACGTTAATAACAATCTCCCAAATGATCAAAAGAAATCATTTTACATAACTTCCCATGAATATCTGTCCGAAACCGGGGAAGAGTGCTGAAAGCCAGACTGTAACCCAGGGATTCCGTAGATGGATGTGATTGGTAGCTATAGTGGAAACGTATGCCAACGGTCTCCGGATATTTTTTTTCGAAGGAGCTTTAAACATGCTGACTGCTAACTTCCTCACAACGTATTCTTTGATATTATGGATGATTTAGGTTAAGTTATTCACCGGTTGGGGTTTAATCTTGGTGATAATCACGAAGAGAGAACTTTGAGAGTAGAGCATTTTCAGTAAAAAAATTAGCGTGATCCAAGATTATGGATCACGCTAATTTCGTTTATGAGTTAGTGTATTTTAAGGAAATAACAGTCCAAAGCTAACCAATGAATACCTTATTACACGGCCCCTTCAGTGGCCCGTATGGCTGTTTGATACTCCAGATACTCGTCAAAGGTCATCAGTTTATCGACAAGCCCGTCCGGTGTAATCTCGATGATCCGGTTGGCAACGGTTTGGGTGAATTGATGGTCTTGCGAGACAAAGAGGAGGGTGCCATCGAAGCTCATCAGACCGTTGTTCAGCGCAGTGATGGATTCGAGGTCTAAGTGGTTCGTCGGTTCGTCCATGAGCAGGACGTTGGCGCCGCTAAGCATCATACGGGAGAGCATGCAGCGGACCTTCTCACCACCGGAGAGAACAGAAGCTTTTTTCAGAGATTCTTCTCCGGAGAAGAGCATCCGGCCGAGGAAGCCTCGGACAAAACCCTCTTCCTGGTCCTTGGAGAATTGGCGAAGCCAGTCGATGAGGTTGAGGTCGCAGTTTTCAAAATAAGCTGAGTTGTCTTTCGGGAAGTACGCTTGGGAGGTCGTGATTCCCCATTTGAACTCGCCGCTGTCCGCTTCCATTTCACCCATGAGGATCTGGAAGAGGGTCGTCTTGGCGAGACCATTGGGGCCGACGAGGGCGATTTTATCACCTTTGTTGACGGTAAAGGAGATGTTGTTCAAGACCTTTTCCCCGTCAATCGTTTTGCACAGATCGGTCACCGTAAGCAGGTCGTTACCGGCTTCCCGATCAGACTTAAAGACAATATAGGGGAATTTACGGTTCGAGGGTTTAATATCGTCGACAGTGATTTTGTCGAGGAGTTTTTTACGGGAAGTGGCCTGGCGAGATTTGGAAGCGTTCGCACTAAAGCGGCGGATGAACTGCTCCAATTCCTTGATTTTTTCTTCCTTCTTCTTGTTGGCGTTCCGGGCCAACTGCAGCGCTAACTGGCTGGATTCATACCAGAAATCGTAGTTCCCCATGTAGAGTTGGATTTTGCCGAAGTCGATGTCGGCGATCTGGGTACAGACCTGATTCAAAAAGTGGCGATCGTGGGAGACGACGATAACGGTACCTTTGAAATCGGCCAGGAAGTTTTCCAGCCAGGAGATGGAATCCAAGTCCAGGTGGTTCGTCGGTTCGTCGAGCAGAAGGATATGGGGGTTGCCAAAGAGGGCCTGGGCGAGCAGGACGCGCAGTTTGGCGTTGGCTTCCAGTTCCTTCATGGTTTTATAGTGCAGTTCGTTGGAGATGCCCAGACCGGTCAGCAGACCAGCCGCTTCGGATTCAGCGTCCCAGCCGTTGAGTTCGGCGAACTCGCCTTCCAATTCAGCGACGCGCATGCCATCTTCTTCAGAGAAATCGGGTTTGGCGTAGATGGCGTCCTTTTCCTCCATGACCTGATAGAGGCGGCTGTGACCCATGATGACGGTCTTGATGACTTCAAATTCATCGAACTCAAAATGGTTCTGTTTGAGCACGGCCATGCGCTCGCCGGGAGTGATGACGACCTCGCCGCTGCTCGGTTCGATTTCACCGGAGAGGATTTTTAGAAAGGTCGATTTGCCGGCACCGTTGGCGCCGATGAGGCCGTAGCAGTTTCCGGGCGTAAACTTGATGTTTACATCTTCAAATAAGGCCCGTTTGCCAAACCGAAGGGTCAGATTCTGGGTTGCGATCAATTGAAATACCTACTTTCCTTTACTTCTTGTCTAACGTACTATCCTATATTCGCTTCTCGTCGCAGATTGACGATTCACAAAAACTCCCCAGGCCTGAAGCCTGGGGAGTGAAAGTGACTATAGCCCAGATGGAGCGAAACCATCATGAGTCGCACAATATATAGTATAACTCAAAAAAAGCCAACCTGCAAAGGGTAGATGTAACCGTTTGAATCGCTATTTAACGATTTGTTCGTCTACGACAATTTCCAAGATGTCTTGGCGTCGGAGGGGACGTTTGAGGATTTGGCTTTTTAGACGAACCTTTTGGATCAAGTGATCCAACATTGTTGGATCCATCTCAAGATTGAGCGTTTGCATGACCTGTACAAGTGATTTTTTCCCGCTGTATTTGCCTAAGGCGATGCGATGCTTGCGGTTGATATACTCGGGAGGCAGGCCTTCGTAGTTTCCTTTATCCTTGCGTAAGCCATCGACATGGATGGCGGAAGCATGGGTGAAAGCATAGCGGCCGACGACCGGTTTCGCCAGCGGAATCGGTCGTCGGGTGATCCGACTTACTAGCTGGCAAAGGCTCTGCAGTTTTGTCATTTGAATATGGGTATCGGCGTTGCAGCATTGCCGCAACGCCACGGCCACCTCTTCCAAAGGTGCGTTCCCGGCTCGTTCCCCGAGACCACAGACGGTGACACTGGCAGCTTTTGCACCGGCTTGGATTGCGGCAATCGTATTGGCTGTGGCCATGCCCAAGTCGTTGTGGGCGTGGATTTCCAAGGGTATCGTCAATGATGTGGTCAAGCGGTCGAATAGCGTAAAGGTTCGAATGGGGTCGAGGACACCGAGTGTATCAGAGACGCGCATGCGGTTGGCTTTGAGACGCTGAGCTTCCAAGCCTAAGCGGATGAGAAAGTCTGTATCGGCCCGGCTGGCATCTTCCAACCCTATGCATACATAGAGACCTTCTTGCTTGGCCCGGTAAAGGCATTTACCCAACGTCTCAAGGACCCATTCACGGCTTTGTTGAAGCTTCCGCCGAATCTGTTGATCGGAAGAGGGAACGGAGATGGCTACCGCTCGGACCCCAGTCTTCAAACTTGCTTCCAGATCATCGATCACCGCTCGGTTCCAAGTGGTCAAGCGAACAGGGAGGTTCAAAGCGACGAGGCGGGCGATGGTCGCTTGTTCGTCTTCGCCCATGGCCGGAACCCCCGCCTCGATCTCATGAACTCCCGCTTCCACCAGCGCACGGGCGATTGATTCTTTTTCTTCCGGCGAGAAGGCGGCACCGGGGGATTGCTCCCCGTCCCGCAAAGTTGTATCCATCATCCATACCCGTTGGCCCATGGCTATGCCTCCTACTCCTATATGATGCCGATGGCGTCAGCTCGGCATTGGCGACAGTGAGACAGTTGCGGCAAAATCGCTTCTGCCTGCCGCCGGTAGGTGCGCATTTCCTCTGGACTCGGCGGTTGGACGTCAGCGAAGATTCCCTGGTTGATCAACGGCATCAGGTTGAGAATAGAGGCTCCTCGAGCTCTAACTTCCCAAGCCAGTTCTTCCAGGTGTTTGTCATTCAGTCCTGGGATGACGACGGTGTTGACCTTGACGGTCAAGCCTGCTTGAGCTGCCAATTCGATACCGAGCAACTGTTGCTCTAAGAGGATCTGGGCACCCATTTCGTCAGCCAGCTTGCGGCCTTGCCAGCGAACATACCGGTAGATCTGGGCGCCGACAGCCGGATCCAAGGTATTCAAGGTGACCGTCACATGGGATACACCGCAGCGGAGCAGGTCGGTCAACCGCTCAGCCAGCAGCAACCCGTTTGAGCTGATGCAGCGGATGAGATGGGGGTGATGCTCTTGGATGAGTTCCAAAGTGGTATAGGTCGCCGGGTTGGCTAGAGGCTCTCCAGGGCCGGCGATGCCGACGACTTGCAGGTAAGGACCGATGTCTGAAGCCAAGGCTTGCTCTACGCGCCAGAGGGCCTGCTCAGGAGTAATCACTCGGCTGGTAACGCCAGGCCGTGACTCATTGGCACAATCGAATTTACGTACACAATAACCACAGGCAATGTTACAACCAGGAGCGACAGGCAGATGAATCCGTCCTGATTTTCCGTGGCCATGAGGTGAAAAACAGGGGTGCTTGGACACATCTTTCGTTGAATTTCCTCCGCAAGAACCAGTGCAACCCATGTTGCCACCTCCTAATTTCTATGACATATTTCAAAGCTTTTTTAACCGCATATTTCTAAGCTTTAATAACTGCATATTTGAAGCTGTATAGTGTTTGAGTAAATCTGCTATGTTCTCGTTTTTTACTTGTTTGATAAGAATGAACTTCTGTCTGGAATGATTACCGATTGTGAATGATCAAATCTTTTTCGGTTCTAAGGAGATACAGCGCTTGGCGCAAGTACGGGAACAAGCCTGACAGCCGATACAGCGGTCTTTATTGGAGATCTCAGCGACCATCCGCAGCATATCGTCCTCATCTTCAAACTCAGCCAATCCGAGGACCTGTTGAGCGCAAACTTTGATGCAACGTCCACAACCCATGCATTTCGCGGGATCGATGGAATTAATAAACTGAGGCGTCCACTCTTGTCCTCCAAAAGTTAAACCAGTCACGAAAGCCATATTTGTTTCCTCCTAATTATTTTTTTCTTGTTGTAACCGTTTCCGCAACCAAGGCGGGGGGGAACCGGCCAGCAGAGTTTGCAACCGATTCAGTTCGTCTTCGATGGGAGTTCCTTCAGAGACTTTCAAGGGATGAATATTCGATTGGACCAACCGGGCTGCCGCTGGTCCACCGATGGCGGTACAGTAGACGACGGCACAATCGGAAATGATCTGCAGGCGGCCTTCAATCTTGTCTTCATCGGGAGTGAATTCTTTGGGGCAGTAGACCGTTCCTTTGGAGAGAATTTCTTCGGCTGTAACATCATAAACGGCAAAGGCACTGGCGAGCCCGAAGTGAGCATCGACAAATTTCTGACTTTCTGTGGCAAAGGCAACGAGCATGGGGGACACCTCCTCGAAAAACTAGCAGAACTGTTATCGCCCCCAAAAAGGCGATTAGATGCTCAGGGAAAGGGACCGATTTATTCGGCTATATTTCTGGTTATATATTTAATGAAGGAATTCGGATTAACTCCTTATCCTGCCATGGCGTTCAAGCAATCATATAAGAACTGCTGTGTACCGCGATAACCGATCCATACTTTTTGGGACATCCCGGCCCGGTCAAAGACCGGTAGCCCGGCTCTCAGGTGAGGAATTTTTAGAGGAAGCGCTGCTTGACGAGCATTGGAGTTTGCGATGATCAGATGACTACCAGGGGCTCGCTCTTCCAGGTGCTCCAGATCGCCCACATCAACGGCGTATTGAGAGGGGAAGGTGAAGTTGGGGAGGACGTTTTCATGGAGTGCTGTTGCCGCTAGGGCTACTTGAATGACTGCTCCGACTTCGACGAGGCAGTTGGCTAAAGAGATGAGCAGGTCTGATTCTAAGGCGATAGCGATTCGTTTTTGGCCGAGTTGGTCATGATAATCGGCCAAAGTATCTAACAGGCGACTCCGCTGCCGGAGCAACCGCTCCGGAATGGGCCGGCCTGAGAGTTGGCAAAGTTTAAGGTAGAAGGTATCCACCGCTTCGAGACCGGTCAGAGAAGGTACGGCGATATGGGGTACACCGTGCCGCTTTTGCAAGGATTCTCCGACGACGGCCATGCTGGGCCCAAAAGAGAAGGAGGCGATGCACCCGGGAATTCGCCGGATATCTTCCAGCGTAATGCCCCCTTGAACCACCGGTGCCGGTTCTAGCTCAAAATGGCCGTCGAGAGATGTGGAGATGTCGGGAAGGACTAAGGGCGTCAACCCAAACAGAGAGACTGTGTCTTTGAGTTCCTCCACATCGGCCGGAGTAAAATGGGCTCCGGGGAACAAGGCTACCGTATTTGACTCCCTAGGAGCGGGGTCAACCGTAAGCGTATCCAACAAGGCGAGAACCGTGCGCTGGTACCCTTCTTGCAGGGAACCGATGTAGTCGGGGGTTTTAGCCAACACGACCGGTTTTTCGATCAAATCGGGCCGCTCTTGACGCAAGCTGGCCAAGGCGCTGACCATGTCGTCGCCGAAGGTTTCCGTTAAGCCGGAACTCATGACACCGATGATCCGTGGCTGAAATTTATCAGCCGCTTTGGCGATACCTTTTTTTAGGTGTTCCCAGCCTCCGAAGATGGCTGTATCTTCGAGAAGGGCTGTCGAGTTTAAGGGAATCGGCTCCTTGAAGTGTCGCGAGAGCTGCAACCGGATGAAGGTGGAGCAACCTTGTGATCCGTGCAAAAGGGCTAAGAGACCGTCGACGCCCATATAGGCGATGGTGGCACCTAAGGCAGGGCTGTTTTTCTGAGGGTTGCCAGTGTAGCTGCGAGGTTCTGCTACCGGACCGGTCATCGTTGAACAGCCGTTGATGCTGCCATATACGTTGACTGCTTTACTCATTGACCGTCACCTCCGGCGGAAAAGCCACCCTCATTTTCTCCCAGACGGGGCTGAATACAGTACGGGCAACGGCGTTGGCGAAGGTGATCATCCCGGCGTAGCCGGCATAGGGCAGGCTGCGTCCGTGGTTAATATCCAGAAAAGGAGTCCGGGTCTTATGGGCTAGGTACTTCGTTTTGCCTCCGGCCACGATGAGGTCGGGGCTTTTTTCTTTGATCAGGGTCAGGAATCCGGCGGCACTGGTATCTTCGATGATATGAGCCGTCGGGTCCATCAAGGCTTTCATTCGTAAGAAGTCATCCGGTGTGGAGTTCTGCGTACCACCAGCCAGTACATCGATCCCTAATTCCCGCAGGGTCGTGACCATGGACCAGGTTTTCACGCCACCGGTGAAGAGGACGGCTCTCTTGCCGCTGAGTCGCGCCTTAAGGGGTTCGATGACGGCTCGCGTTTCTGCTTCCTTCTGGAAAATATGGGCTTCCGTCCGTTCGATCAGGTCGGCGTCTCCGAAGGCGTTGGCGATGGCTCGGAGTGTAGCACTTGTATCGTGGATGCCGTAGAAGGATCCTTCGATGTATGGAATTCCATATTTTTGTTCCATCTGTTTGACCAGGTTGGTCAAGCTCTTTGAGCAAACCAGCACATTCAGTTTGGCTCGGTGGGCCGTGCGGATGTCGTCAAAACGAGCATCGCCGCTGATGCACGCTTGCAGCTTAATACCGATAGCCTCTAATGAGGGCTGGATCCCCCACAAGTCGCCGGCGATGTTGTATTCACCGATGAAGTTGATGGCGAAAGGGTGGACTGTTTCTGGTTCAGCCGTGCCGATGATCTGGCGGAAGAGGACTTCGCCGGCGACACGGTTGCCGATGTTTTTATCGCCCATAAAACCAGGAGCGTTTACCGGGATGACCGGAACTGAGACGTCTTTTTGCGCTTCCTTACAGGCCGTTTCCAGATCGTCTCCGATTAAAGCCGAGACACAGGTGGCATAGACGAATACCGCTTTGGGCTGGTGTTTCCGGGCCACGTCGATGATGGCTTGAATGAGCTTCTTTTCTCCGCCGTAGACGACATCCATTTCCATCAGGTCTGTCGTCAATCCGCGGCGATAGAGTTGAGGTCCCGAAGATTTGGCGCCCCGATTGTCCCAGGAGTTCCCTGCGCAAGCGATGGGACCATGGACAACGTGAGCGGCATCGGTCACCGGCATGAGGACGACTCTTGCGCCGTCGAATGCACAGGAACGCTCAGCACCTTCACCGGGCAGAGCTTTCATACACAGTTTCGGCGCCCCTTTATCAGTAAGGGGACATGTTTCTTTTAAGTCCAGTTTGGTAAGATTGACAAACACCGGTGACACCTCCTATATCACTGTTCCTCGGTTGTTTTTAGGTACCCCGGTGGCGGGCCGGTGGCGAATCCGCCACCGGAGCCGAATCCAACCTGGAGCATTAAAAGGTTTAGCGCAGCAGTTCGAAGAATCTGTCGGGGCAGGTCCGATCGGTCTGTTCCATGAAGGTGTTCGCGATCATGGTGACCAAGTTGATGGCGCCTTCGTAGCCAACGATGGGGCTGCGGTGCATGTTCACGCGGTCGACAATCGGGAAGCCGATGCGAACGAGGGGGATGTTGGCATCTTTCGCATCGAACTTGCCGTGGGAATCACCCAGCAGCATGTCGACCGGTTCCGTCATCAGCAGGGAGCGCAGGTGCCAGAGGTCGCGACCGGTGTGTACGGTAGCTTCTTTGCCGAAGGGGCTGCCGTCGAGGACCTTTTGCAGTTCTTTCCGGAAGGCTTCCGTACCGTTGGTGCAGACGATGTGTACGGGAATACCACCCATTTCGAGCAGGAAGCCCGTCAGACCTAAGAGCAGGTCCGGGTCGCCAAACATGGCAAATCGTTTGCCGTGGATGTACTGGTGAGCGTCGGTAGCCGAGTCAACAGCGCGACCGCGTTCTTTTTCCAGTTCAGCCGGTATAGGTTTACCGGTCATTTCAGACAGCGCCATCAGGAAGTTGTCTGTATTCTTGATACCGATCGGCATGGTGACCATTTCGGTGTTGATTTTTTGGACGTTTTTGACGAATTTGTAAGTACCGGAAGTGGAGAACTTCTGGGTGAAGATGAAGCCGGAAGCGTTGAGCGCATCGGCCAGTTCCGCCATAGTGGTCCCTTTCGGGTACATGTTGTACTCACCCGTATGCGGTGCATCCATGGCTTCTTCGGCGTCAGGCAGTACGGTCAAGGGGATGCCCATCGCACGAACAAGCTTCTTGTATTCCCGAAGGTTACCGGGATAGGTGTCAAAGCCAGGAACCAGGTACAGGCGACCATTGGTCCATTTGCCATGACGGGTGTCGGCGAGGGATTGCAGCAGGGCTTTCAGCATGTTATCAAAGCCGGTGATGTGGGAGCCTACGAAGGAGGGCGTTTGGGCAAAGGCGATGGGGAAGTCTTTCGGAATCGACTCGGCGGCACGAGCGTTATTGATAAAGGCGTTCAAGTCATCACCGATAACTTCGGCCATACAGGTGGTGAACACAGCCATCATGGAAGGTTTGTAGACTTGGTAGGCGTTTTTCAGACCTTCGATCAGGTTGTTCTGACCGCCGAAGACGGCTGAGTCTTCCGTCATGGAGTCTGATACGGTGGGAATCGGCTCCCGGAAGTGACGGTTCAAGGTGTTGCGGAAATAGGCGGCGCAGCCTTGGGAACCGTGTACGAAGGGCAGGCAGCCTTCGATGCCGAGGGCGCAAAGGAGCGCTCCAAGGGGTTGACAAGCTTTGGCCGGGTTAATGGAGAGCGCTTTGCGGGCAAAGTTTTTCTCTTTGTATTCGACAGAGTTCAGGTATTCAACGGCTGCTTTTGTCGACGTGCAGGCACAGGTTGTGTTCTCGCTCATTAGCGCACCTCCTTCACGGTTTCTTTCTTCCAGGGAGCCTTCGCTAAGCCCCAGGTCGGGCTGCTCAGTGCGATATCCATGTCACGGGCGAAGATGGGGAAGCCGTCATAAGCGTGGTAGGGGCCGGAGTAATCCCAGGAGTGCATCTGACGGAAGGGATAGCCCATCTTTTCGAAGACATATTTTTCTTTGACACCGGATCCGATCAGGTCGGGTTTCATCCGGTTGACGAACTCTTCCAGTTCGTAAGCGGTGACATCGTCATAGATGACGGTGTTATCGCCCATCATAGGCATGGTGCGGTCATAGTCGTCTTTATGAGCGAACTCGTAACCGGTACCGACGACTTCCATACCGAGGTCTTCGTAAGCGCCGATGACGTGGCGGGGACGGAGACCACCGACATAGAGCATGACTTTTTTGCCTTCGAGACGGGGGCGATATTTGTCAATGACGGCCTGCATCATCGGTTCATACTTAGCGATAACCGCTTCGGCTTTCTCTTGGATGGTTTCGTCGAAGCGAGCAGCGATGGCCCGGATCGATTGCTTGATTTTGGTGGGGCCGAAGAAGTTGAATTCCATATGGGGAATGCCATATGTTTCTTCCATGTGTTTACAAATGTAGTTCATACTACGATAACAGTGAATCAGGTTCAATTTGACTTGGTGGGCCGTTTGCAGCATCTCGATGGTGGAGTCACCCGTCCAGACGTTGCGAACACGGAGGCCCATCTCTTCGAGAATCTTGATGGAGGCCCAAGCGTCACCACCGATGTTGTAGTCGCCGATGAGGGACACATCATAGGGGCCGACTTCTTCTTCTCGCTCTTTTTTACCGAGCAGGTGGTCGCGAACCGCATCGTTGGCAATGTGGTGGCCTAAGGACTGGCTGATACCGCGGAAACCTTCGCAGCGGACAGGAACGATAGGCAGATCCAGTTCCTTGCTCATCTTTTTAGAGACGCTCTCAATGTCATCACCGATGAGGCCGACAGGACACTCGGACATGACGGAGATCCCTTTGACGGTGGGGAACAGTTCCTTGACTTCCCGGCAGATTTGCTCCAATTTCTTGTCGCCGCCGTAAACGATGTCGTTTTCAGAGAAGTCAGAGGTAAACTGGAAAGGCACGAAGTTGTTCACACCCAGTTCCCCTTCCGCTAGGTTACGGCGGTTACCCCAGGAGTAGTAGCCGCAACCGACAGGGCCGTGGGAGATGTGGATCATATCTTTGACAGGGCCGAAGACAACGCCCTTGGCACCGGCGTAGGCGCAACCACGGGCGGTCATCAGACCCGGAACGGTTTTCGAGTTCGATTTGACGGAGCAGGAGGCGCAGCCCTCTGTTTTAACGGTGATGTGCTTGGCGCGCATCTTTTTCGCACGATCGGGGTATGCCGACAGGACTTCATCCACCATCTCTGGTGTGGCTGGGGTATATTTCGGCGTTTCTTGCTCAGCCATGAAAGCTACACCTCTTTCTTTCTAAAGAATGTACGATGAGACCGATAGGGGAGAGAGAAGGGGCGATTAGCCCAGTTTGGCCATCGCCGTTTCTTCGTCTTCCAGGATGCCGTAGGAGATGAGGAGGTCTTCCAGTTCGTCCATGGAAAGCGGTGTGGGAACAACGAGCATTTTGTTCTCGTCGATTTTCTTGGCCAGAGCGCGATATTCGTCGGCTTGGGGATGTTCGGGAGAGTATTCGATAACGGTCATGCGGCGCAGTTCGGCCCGTTGCACTTGGTTGTCGCGGGGCAGGAAGTGAATCATTTGCGTGCCCAGACGGCTGGCCAACTCGGCAATCAGTTCGTATTCCTTGTCGGTTTTACGGCTGTTACAGATGAGGCCGCCGAGGCGAACTTTACCGGTAGCAGCGTATTTAAGGATACCGCGGGCGATGTTGTTAGCCGCGTACATGGCCATCATTTCACCGGAGGTAACGATGTAGATCTCTTGGGCTTTGTTTTCACGAATCGGCATGGCGAAACCGCCGCAGACAACGTCACCGAGAACGTCGTAGAACACATAGTCCAGGTCAGGGGTGTAAGCGCCGTTTTCTTCGAGGAAGTTGATGGCGGTGATAACACCGCGGCCGGCACAGCCTACACCAGGTTCGGGACCGCCGGACTCGGCGCAGCGGATGTCGGCGAAACCGGTGAGGAGAACGTCTTCCAGTTCGAGGTCTTCCACAGTACCTTTTTCACGGGCTAGGTCCATAACCGTGGCTTGGGCTTTAGAGTGAAGAATCAACCGAGTCGAGTCGGCCTTGGGGTCACAACCGACGATCATGATTTTTTTGCCCATCTCGGCGAGGGCGGAGACGGTGTTTTGGGTGGTCGTGGATTTACCGATACCACCTTTTCCGTAAATGGCTATCTGACGCATTGCGAATTCCTCCTTTTGTTGGTGGGCCTTAGCTTACCGCTTGAGCGCCCCGCTCTTCTGTCCGAACACGAACGACTTCTTCCAAGGGACAGACAAATACTTTTCCATCGCCAATGTGTCCCGTTTTGTTGGCCAGCATGATGGCATCGACAGCACTGGAGACTTGGTCATCTTGGACGATGATAGTGATCATTCGTTTGGGGATCCATTTGATTTCCGGCTCCATATTTTGCAAGGCACTTGCAAGCTTGTTCATCTCGGGGTCCACTTCAGCGGCCCATCCGCCAATCCCCTTTTGTTTCCCACGGCCTTCGACACTTTGGATGGTCATGGCCGAGAAGCCGGCTTCTTCAAGGGCCTTTTTGGTAGCCGGCAGCTGATGCCGGCGAATGAACGCCACGATTTCCTTCATGGTTTATAACCCCCTTGCCCCCGTACGTACGGTGTAGGCTTCTTCTACCGGGGTAACGAAGATTTTGCCGTCACCCATGGAACCGGTTTTGCCGGCTTCGACGATGATTTGAACGGCTTTTTCCACGCTTTCGTCTTCGACGACCATCAGAAGCATCGTTTTCGGGAACTCATCATAGACGACGTCGCCAATGCGCATTCCTTTGGTTTTGCCGCGACCAAAGACGTGCATCTTGGTCAGAGAGAACAGATTTTCTTGGGCTAATGCTTCAGCGATAACTTCCGCCCGTTCCGGCCGGATAATGGCGCGGATCATTTTCATGGGTAAACGCCTCCCTCAATTTTCTTAAGATTGTGATAACAAGGAACATATGGGTGTGAACGATTTGCTGGGCATCACCTCCTTAGCGACTGCAGCCCCAGGGAAACAAAAAGAGTCCTTGGTTTTTGGGTGCCAAGGGCTCTCTATCTCACTGACTCGCTACGACCCGCTATCGGGTCGGCGCCCATAATGAAGTTTTTAGGATGGGGAACTTTTTTGATAGGTAAGTTTCTAGAGATGCATAAATCCCAACCCGACCCTGCAGTGTTCGGTAAGTGGATGCACGGAGGACTTGCCAAAGATCCCCACCGCTAACCACCTTCCATCACTGATCACGCTAATTTTCAGTGCCAGGCTGGCGTTTTGTGCATAATCCAGAAATATGCCTCTTAGTGCTTCGATAGTTGCATGGATTACAGCATGGACGTTTTCTGGTTTACTCTCAATCACTTTGGCCTTGAGCGCCGCGGTAACCACCGAGTTGGTTAATTTACCGGAGGTTTGAAGAGCACCGATGGTGCCTCCAACTTCTGTAACCACACAAGGAAGATGCCAAGTCTCTCCGTAGTATTGGCGAAGACGAAATTCGCTCTCTCGCGTTTCACTCATCGCCAACATCATCGCGGCGCGTTCCAAAGAGGGTTTTGGTCGGCTCTCGTGGATATTTTCCTTCATTTACCTTGCCCCCTTATTCGCGCGTGAGCCCGATAAAACAAAAACGCCATTCCGAAGCGGTTAACTTCAGAATGGCGTCTCTGCCATCGTTTTCTTAATCTCTGTGGCTTAAAGATACTCCCAATTGATACCTTCTGTCACCTCTGATTTTCGAGCTAAAAAGGACGGTTTTACACGAATATAACATTCGTGCTCAAAATATCTCCCGTTATCTCCTGATTTCAGAATGAACCATGTTTTTAAATTCAAATATAATCAGGAGAATCCTATTTATGAGAGGAACTGATATGTGTGGAAAGCCAAAGACAGCGATTGAATATTTGCTTGCAATAAGAAGGCAGTTTATGTTGGAGAGTTATAGTCATATAAGGTTTCCCACGGCAAGCGCTCATTACAGGTATTGGGAAGGATTAAAATATTGTTTCGGGCCAGATTGCGTTTCCTGTAATAATATGGGAAAATAGTGTGGTGAATTTTCACTATGGAACGACGATGTTCCGTGCACATCTCAGCATAAGATATGTCGGGCATCGTTTTGTTTTTTAGAGAAAAAGTGTGAAAGTGAAAGAAGGCGATAAGAAAAAGGAGAGCGAAACATGATGACTGGAAACCATGTGAACGTGTCGGCGCTGCTTAAAAAATTGAACACCGGTACAAGTCGGATGCGCCAATCTGTGAACACGATCGATCGGATTACCAAAAAAACGAATTTGATTGCATTGAATTCGGCGATCGAAGCAGCACGGGCTGGTGAAGCTGGCCGCGGCTTCCGGGTGGTCGCCGAAGAGATTCGTGGTCTCGCTGACCATAGTTTTCAAGTGACCAAGGATAGTTCCGATATTATCAGTGAGATACAGTTGACGGCGATGCAAGTTATCGCTGTTCGTACCGCTGATGTTGCTTTCGATACGATAGACAAAATCGATCGCAATTTGTTTGAACGCAACTGTGACGTGCAAGCCTGGGCGACCTTTAAAGAGATCATCAACTGCGTATCTGGAGAAGAACCGGATCGGCAATCACTGGCAACACAATTGATGGGAAAGATTATTGAAATCTATGAGGTCTACCACGACCTCTATCTCGCCGACGTACAGGGGAATATGGTAGCCGTAGGGAAAAATCAAGGGTTGGTCGGGAAAAATGTGTCTCATGAAGAGTGGTTTCGGGAGACCTTACAGTCCGGTAAGGTCTATGTGACCGATCTGTACTATTCGAATACGTTACAGAAGCCGACGATCGCATACTCCTGTCCGGTACGGGAAAAAGACGGACGAATCATCGGTATTTTCTCTACACGATTCAATTGGGATTACATCTACGATATCATTGATTCGGCTAAAGTTAGCCCCGAGGGAAAGCTCTTTGTCGTCAATAAAGCGGGAATGGTCATTGGAACTCGAGATCGCCAGGGCATTTTGGAGACCGATTTGAGCAGCATATCGGCAGTGCAAAAGGCGATCTCTGGGGAACAATATGGATATACATTAGAACAAGAAATGAATGGGAAGGTTCAAATTTATGGATATGCCCACACCAAAGGTTATAATGCTTATTCCGGTAAGAATTGGTCTGCTGTCGTCAAAGAAGTAATGGAGACTGGAAAATAGTCACCGAAATCTCGAATGCATTCCTTGAAATAGGAATGGAGTAGAATTGAAAAAAAGAACTAAGTGGAATACAATGAGAACATAACAGAGCGCAAACAGACAGGACTATCTTGATTGCTTGCCAATGAGGGCTCTCGAAATGCTTAACACAGCTTTCGGAGCCCTTTTTGATTCCGTTTTGATTCAGGATGGTAGGTGAAGTGTATGTATTGGTTGCTGGTGTTCAACCCCAATGAAATCTTCGATTTTCAAGTCCTTGACTTTGACCGCAACGAGGAAGTTGTTTATCGAACCATGTATGACTACATGAATACGGGCATTTATCCGCAGAAAAAGATGATCATCCTGCAAGCACCATCATCGGCAGCTGCCTTACATTTAGCGGCGAAAAACCGTAGTTTATATCGCGGTACGAAATAAGAGCCAAGTCACTCCCATTTCCTTACGGTCACTCTCGTTTCATAATAGGGAGATCCCGAACCGACGTCGCTGACCAGATCTAGCGTGAGTACGTTGGCGCTGCTGTCGCTAAGGAGCCACTTCCCCCGTGGGAAGACAATCGTATCTCTGCGTTGCCGCTCATCGAAGTGGACCCGGGCCTTCGTCTTTCCGACGAGGCTGGTAATCTCCACAATATCTGATTCTGCAATTCCCCGTTTCGATGCTTCCGAGGGGTGCATCCTGATCAGTGTCATTTCTGATTGGTCCTCCGGGGTCAATTCGGAACAGAGCCAATCAAAAGGGGAGACTGACAGCAGGTGATAGGGATAGATACTGTCAATATCCCTATTCTCGGCAGAAATCAAGCTTTCTTTTACGGGATCGGCAATGGGTAATCCACTATGAACAGGACTGGAATGTTTATCGGGCAGTGTAAAATCCGTCATAAACCGGAACTTGCCGGAAGGTGTGGGAAAGACGCGATCTTGATAAGGGACGAGTGGCGCCCCTGGCATACGTACATAACCTGACCACAAGTCGTCTAGGGCAACGCCTTGCGATAGCGTCGGCGCCAGCAACAATGACAGCCACTGTTCCGGGGGCCGATTAAAATCTCTGGCAAAAGGAAAGCGCGATGCCAAAGCCCGGAACATTTCGAAATCGGATTTACACTCGCCCAGCGGTTCAATCGCCCGGTTGACCGGTCCGATGTAGTTATGGCCGTAACTGGCGACGATATCCTGTTCTTCCAAAAAGGTCGTGCTCGGCAGGAAGATATGAGCGTGCCTTGCCGTATCGTCCAGAAAGTGGCCGGAAACAACGACAAAGGGCGTCTTCGCAAAAGCTTCCGCAACCTTGTTGGCATTCGGCGCCATGCAGACGGGATTACCGGCTGTAACGAAGATCATCTCGATCGGGGGTGGTTGGGCGTCAAGGATCTCCTGACCGATGCGGGGCATCAGGAAGCGCCGGCGATCTGGATGGAGATGATCGTCCGTCCAAGAGAGATCAAAGGGCGCATACTCTTCAAAGCCCTGGCTGATACCGCCGCCAGGTACGCCGATGATGCCGGCGATGGCACCAAGCCCGTCAATCGCACGGATCCCATGATGAGCATGGGCCCAGCGGTGCAGTCCCCAGCCGAGCAAAATCGCCGTAGGGAACTGGTCGATCAAAACATGGGCGAGCAATTCGATCTGATCTACCGGAACATCACATCGATCCGCTAACTCATCGACGGTGAAAGGATCTAAAATATGCTGAAACGCTTCAAATCCTTCGCTGCACTCAGTGAGAAAAAAGCGATTCGCCTTCCCAAGATCGAGAATTCGTTTCGCCGCAGCCATAGCTAAGAAGGCGTCAGTTCCCGGGGCCGGTTGGATGTGGTGATCACAATGCTTTCGGGTCTCCGAAGCGACGGGGTCGATCAGGATGACTGTGCCACCGGCTTTTCGGATCCGGGCCATGATGGGAAGCAGATAGGGGTTCGTTGCCGCTGGATTTCGCCCCCAGAGAATCATCGACCGGCTGTTCTGATGGTCGAGGGGATCGTGAGAGATGCGCTCACCAAAGTCCAAATTTTGCGATGCCTGGCCAGTTCCGCCGCATAAGGTACCACGAGTACCGGTGACTCCGCCGAAGAGATTAAAAAAGCGCTCATTCAGAAGTTTCAAGGCGGTACGTTGAGCAAAACCACGGTAATACAAGAGGGCTTCCGCCCCGTGGCGGGATTTGATATTATTCATTCGCCAAGCGATCTCATCAAGAGCCTCATCCCAGGAGATGCGACGCCACCGATCGCCTTCCCGTCGAAGGGGACTCGTCACCCGTTCAGGGCTGTAGGCTCGTTCAACGAATTTAGCGCATTTGTGGCAGCCTTGACTGCTGATCGGATGGGCGCGGTTGCCGAGCAAGGAGCGGACCCGGCCATTTTCCACCTTGGCAATAAGCCCGCAAGCATTCGGGCAATCGCGGGTACAAGTCGTGATGATTTCGCGGGTGGACATAACATTCCTCCTCTCCCTTCCTCCGTTGCTTTTTTTCGCATATTCGCTAGCTATGGACAATTCCCTCTTTGTGACAAGCGATGGAAGGGAATTCCCTTATTCGCTTGACGGATCATTTGTAATTCCTTATGATAAGGGAAAAATAATCGATTTAAAACGAGGTAGAGTCTCACTGGCGAGATCGTCTGTTCGAAAGACTGGGAGTCCTAGAACAATCGGTCTCGCCTTGTTGTTTCCAACCGGGATGGTGAAGGGAGATGATGGCATGCGCATCGCTTTTGCCACGGATAATCAAAAGGAGATCGACGCCCATTTTGGTCAAGCAGAAGCATTCGCCATCTTCGAGGTGACCCCGCATGGATATGAGAGCCGGGGATTTGCATTTCCTCAAGAACAGCAGTCTTCTGAAACCGATAAGATCGTTGCCCGTCTGGAAGTCCTGCGAGGCTGCTCCTTGGTCTATTGCACCGATATCGGCGGTCCGGCGGCGGCCCGTTTGATCCAAGAAAAAATGCATCCTTTGAAAGTCGAAGCCGGCACTCCTTTTGAATATGAATTGCAACGCTTGCAAAAGGCTTTAGCCGGGAATCTTCCACCATGGCTGTGCAAAATCGTACATAGGTCAGACGAACACAGGTAACTGATTCGGAAGGAAAGGTGATGAACCTGATGGGGAAGGAGGATCGGGAATACAGCAATCAAGAGATCCCTCAGGTATCGGTTATCGCCTTTCGGACTTGTCCAATCTGCCGGAAGAAACATAGCCAAAAAGTATGTGAGCAGATTTCTGAGGCAGATTTGGTGCATACCGATGCCATGCTGGTTGGCAAATGGTTGTATCCCATTCCAAAACTAACTTGTTGTGACGGTGCAATCGAGGCTACCCATGCCAAGCTGTTATGGATAATTCCGCAACCGGGCGAATCGGTACCCTTTCGAATCGGCTCGAAAGATATTCCTGCCGTTTCCGAGAAGACCAGCCTCTATGGCGAGATCATATCGCCCAAGCGTCTGGCTGAACTGCAAAACCTATGGATCGCTCAAGAATGTCTCTGGTTAGAGAAAAAAGAGGAATATGTAAAGCACAGCTCGGCCTTTTTTCACTCTTGCTGGCCTCAACCGGCGAAAGAAATGGATCCTTGGCAAATGGTCGATCTGTTAGACGAACTGAACATGCTGCCGGAAGATCTAAAAAACCTCACGAGAGACAAGTCCGTCCGGACGCGACCCCGGGGAGATAAGAAGCGCTACATGGTGGTCAAGCGAATCAAAGATTATGTGATTCGTGAGTTTCCCAAATCGCACCTAGACCTGTTTTTTTACCACACCGTCGATAGAATCATCTATTTTTCGCTGCTTCCCGGGATCTATTCGGGAAAATGGGATGTGCTCACTTACGAGACAAGCCTGGGCCAAACCCTGCTGTCCTTCCTGCTGCTTACCTTTCCACTGATCGATCAACTGCGCTATTTGCGTACCGAGGCGACGGTTGCCTTGCTCTCCGGTACTGAGGGGAATCACGAATCGGAACTGAGGCGGTATGTAAAGCTAGTCAAAAAACAACTGACTGAAAAGGAAGCCTCACTGCAGAGGGTAACGGTAGAACTACAGCAAACACGGGAGCGAACAGCCTTACTGGAGAAAAAGCTATATGAAGCCAAAGAAGAGGTACGGAAACTGCAAGAGCAATTAGTGGCCCTGCGAAAGGAAGCCTCGGAAACTGACTATATCCGAAAAATTAAGAATTTAAAGGGCTTGATCGACGATTTGCAATCGGAAATCAGCCGATATCAAACCGAACAAAAAAAGAATTCACCGGCGAATTCCCCATCGAATCTACCGGTGAATCGATCAGACGAACTAGCCGATGTCATGTTTTTGGGGCAAAGACGTGCTGAACAACCACTTCATATAGACGTTCTGAAAGGAAAGACTGTCGGTATCTTTGGGGCGCTTCGAGACCATGGTGAACGGGAAAAGTTACCTTTCCGGATTCTCTGTCAGGACGGGGAAAAGCAAGCTGAATGCAAGAGGATTCTGCCTCAGTGTGATGCAATCGTGGTGTTAACCCAGCATATCGCTCACGGGACCATGTGGATGATCAAAGAATATGCCGCGATGACAAGTAAACCGCTGATATTCTCCCGCCACACAAGCATTCCGCTCATCTTGCAGCAGTTGTCTCAAGTGTTGCCGAGAGAAGATGCTAACACATTATTTTCCCCTGAAGACAGAGGCTGAACGTTCTCAACTCATCCCATATCTTTCGCGCTTCAATACCCGAAAAAGTGATTAGAATGTATTAGATTATGAAAGGAGCAACTCAATCATGATAGGTAAGCTATATGGAATTGGCGTTGGCCCTGGCGATCCGGAGTTACTGACGGTAAAAGCCGCATTGGCCTTAGGCAGGGCCGATGTCATCATCGCCCCTTATTCCAAGAAAAAAGGAACCCGGTGCTCTGCTCTGGGGATCGTTAGAGAATTCATCCGAAAAGATGCGGAAATATGTGATTTGCCGATCCCAAGAGCACAAGACGAAGAAAAACTGGCGGAAGCTTGTACTCAGATTGCCAATCTGTTAGAAGAAGGAAAGAATGTCGCTTTTATCGCCCGAGGCGATTCGATGCTGTACAGCAAATATGTTCCCATCTTTGAACGGTTATCAAAGCAGAAGTATGAAATCGTCAACATACCAGGAATTATCTCCTTTTCTGCCATCAGCAGTGCTGCCGGATTTCCCATCGCGGATGGCGACGAGGCAGTGACGATTATTCCTGTGAACGATAACTGCGACAATATTGAACCATCACTGGCCTCAGCAGATACGATCATCTTGCTGAAAGTACATAAGAATCTTGATCGAATCATTGACCTTTTGGCGGCCTACGGTTTCAAAGAACAGGCCGTGCTGGTGGGGCGCTGCGGACTACCTGGGGAAATCATCGAAAAGGACCTGGAGAAGATGAGAGGCAAGACGCTGACCTACCTGTCGACGATCATCGCCAGAAGGCAGCCAAGTTCGGATTAACTTAAATCACTATAAAGTGAACCGATTAAAAAAACCGCTCTGGGACTAAAGACGTTAGTCTCAGAGCGGTTTTTTCGTGATTAACTGCCATGCTTATTATTCCATGAACAACAGGTAATGAACGTTTTATTTGAGAGAACGTCTTGACTTGTTTTATGTTATGTTTTATCATTTTGGTAATGGAAGTTAAATAGCGTTGAGTTATGTTAAATTGCATTTTATTATCTTTCGTTTTACTTACATCATCATTAACGATAACCCCAGAATCTCAGTGACGAGATTGTTCCGCGTGAACAGTAGGTCACTGAGATTTTTTTTAGAAGGAGGCGGTTGAGTGGGTGATTGTTCGAAATGAAAAAGCCCCGCCGTTGAAAACGAGGCTTTTCTGGGGGGTTATGCCATGAGCATAACCGATGTGGACTTAATCACGGCAACAGCTTCTGAACCGACAGTAAGGGCGAGGTCATCGACAGCGTCTTTGGAAACCATAGATGTAATGGTTTGACCACCGGCGATTTCGATGACGACTTCGGCCATCACTTGACCGATTTTGATTTCCTTGACTGTTCCTTTTAATTGATTTCTAGCAGTAAGTTTCATACAACAACCCCCCTTTCATCTCACCTAAGTATTATTTTGCCTCTATCTTCTAATTTCCTCTATTGGTCATAAATATATTGAAACTTTTTTTACAAGAAACAAGTAGAGGATATTTTATATTAAAATGGAAGGGGAGAAATATATGCGTTTGCAAAGAGTTTGTCCTACTGAAGAATTGGCTTCTTCCATTGATTATCCGAATGATTTAAAGAGCGAACTGGATGAAAGAGAGGACTTGTTTTTTTTAGGCCTTTGTTTTTTAGAGGGAATCGGAGTGGGCAAGGAAGCTGTCCTGGCGGCTGAACTATTTAAAAAGGCCGCGGAACGAGAACATTCCGGCGGCCAGTACGAACTAGGTGTCTGTTATTGTATGGGAAGGGGTATCGCCCAGGATGGGGAAGAGGCGTTGAGATGGTTTGTGCGTTCTGCAGACCAAGGATATGCCAAGGCACAACACAACCTGGGTGTACGTTATAGCATCGGCAAAGGGGTACCGCAAAATGCTGCCCAGGCAGCCCAGTGGTTTTTGAAGGCAGCCAAGCAAGGGCATGCCCTTTCCCAGTTCAAGCTGGCAGTGATGTATGCGCTAGGCTGGGGCGTTTCTAATGATCAAGAACAGGCCTCCGTTTGGTATCATTGCTCCGGGGAATTCGGTGCTCGCGAAGCCGCTGTTTCTATTGATTCTATTCTGCAGGAAACGAACGATAGGGCCGTATGGTTTCAAGAGGCCCTCAAAAATGGATACACAGGAAGGGAATTCGTTCGCTAGTTACAGTTCTTCGACGATTTCTCCCATCTGTTCGATGCTGTAACCGCCCATGGTGGACAGGCGATCCCGAAAGTCTTTCGAACGGAGCACATCCATGAGCGCTCGGAATCGAACATCGTTGGCGTCGTTTTTCCGAATGATTAAATCGTAATGCTCCCTTTGCAAGGGGATGAAATCAAGGTTCTGGAACAGGGTGGTCACTTTTTCGATGCCTAAACCGACGTCGGCTCGTCCGGCCGATACGGCACCGGCGACGGCCATATGGGAGAGTTCCTCCTGTTCATATCCTTGAATCATACGGCTGTCGATATTTAAACGGCGGAGCTGCTCATCGAGAAGAACGCGAGCTCCGCATCCTCGCTCCCGGTTTACCATGGTGATGCCGGCACGGGCAAGATCGTTCCAACCTTGAATCCCTTTGGGATTTCCCGATGGGACGTAGAAACCGGCCATTCGCGAAACGAAACGGATAACGATCGTGCGGACGCCCGGTACGAGGCGTCGAACATAAGGGACATTGTATATACCGGTATCACCGTCCCAGAGATGGGCTGTAGCTAGGTGAACACGGCCGCGATAGAGCGCAAGCAGTCCATCCATACTTCCCGCATGATACCGCAGTGACTGAACGCCCGGCGAGTAGAGTTCCAGGTATCGACTTAACAAATCGAGAACCACATCTTGCCCGCAGATGATGAAGTTCTGAGCGTTATTGTTTGAGTCGCCGTAGCAGTGGGCGCCCCGGATCTCCTGTTCCGGTTGTGCCATAGGATAAGTGGCAGTCGGAAGAGGGCGGAGGGGATTCTCTACTTCCGCTGCGCTGCCCTGTTTGCCACGATTTTTATAGTCATTCACGTCTTTCAGATCGACACGAAGTTTTCGACCTACGCGGTAAGCAGGCAAATCGCCCCGTTTTATCATTTCATAAACGGTATTTTTACGTATTTTCAGTATTTCAGCGACTTCTTCAGGCGTTAACGATGCATTTTCGGTCATATCAATTCTCCCTTTGCATCTTACTAAGAAGAAAAACGGGACATTCCTGTTTGATTCCATTATAAATGAAGACGGAGTCCATGAGTAACTACCGTCAAATTAATTTTCGAGGTGAAAATCATGATGTATATTGCTGAAGAGACGATTGAGAAGTTAATTCGAGAAGATGTCCCCTATATAGACCTGACCTCATTGGTCGTTGGAATCGACCATCAAGAGGGAGTGATGAGGTACTCAACTCGAGAAGAAGCTGTTCTTTGCGGAACCGAAGAGGCGCAGAGAATTCTTCTCAAATTGGGATGTCAAGTACGGTCCTTCGTCGCTTCCGGAGCCATCGTCCAACCGGGGGACACGGTCCTAGAAGCGATGGGGCCTGCCGGGCGGTTGCACATGGCCTGGAAAGTGACGGCCAATCTCCTGGAATACTGCTCGGGTGTAGCGACGAGAACAAAGAGGTTGATCGACTTGGCTCGGATGGTAAACCCCCATATCCAAGTCGTCACGACGCGAAAAAGTGTTCCCGGTTCTAAAGACATCTCGGTGAAAGGGATGATCGCTGGCGGCGGACTCCCTCACCGGTTGGGATTATCAGAAACGATCCTCGTCTTCAGACAGCATTTGAACTTCATCGGCGGGATAGAGGGTCTGTTGATGAAATTAGATGACATGAAAAGACGATGTTGCGAAAAGAAGATCCTCGTCGAAGTGGAAAGCCTTGATGAGGCCCTCCGTCTGAGTGCAGCCGGCGTCGACGGAATCCAGTTCGATAAGTTTTCACTAGAAAAGCTGCAACAGGCCGTCGATGAGATTCGAAAGATCAATCCACAGGTAACGCTTATCGGCACCGGCGGCATTAATGAAAAGAATGTAGCCCAGTATGCGAGTACCGGGATTGATGTGATCAACACGTCATCGGTTTTCTTCGGAAAGCCCATAGATATGGCTGTCACTATCGATGAGCGATAAGAAAAAAACGAAAATAGAATAGCTTTCATGATCGCTATCATGAATAAGCCCCGCCGGATCGGCGGGGTTTTTGGTATCCGAAAGTCATTCGCCTTATTTTATTTACCGTTCCTCATCCATGAAAAATAGGTCCTTGGTGTCGATTTCAAGCTGTAAAGGTTGAACTTCTTTTTGTAAAAACTCCCACTCTTTCTTCGAAAGTTCCACTTGAAGAGTCGAGGAAGAAGCAGAAGCGGTAGGACCTTTTACCGTCACCCGGATCGTTACGCGATGGGGAGACTCAATGGTTTGAACGATACGGCAGGGAAAGGTGTTCTGACGATGATCCTTCGCAGGCTCTGTGACTAAGCGAAGATGGTTAGCTCGAATGCCTGCGTGTTTCCAGTTGGGAGAGACGGGATGGTCTAATGTCAATAGACACCCCCAATCCAGGGCTTCTACCTGATGAGTTCCGGCGATGCGGACGGATGATGTGTTTTTACACCCTGTCAACTGAGCGACGGTGACGGTGGGCGGGCGGGAAAAGATCCGTTTCTTTTCATCCAAGGCGATCTGTTTTCCTCTGGAAAGGACGAGGAGATGATCGCAGACTCGATAGGCTTCTTCTAAATTGTGAGTCACAAAGAGCGTAACGCCGGAATATTGCCTGAGCGTATCGATCAGCATCGTTTCCATTTGCGTGCGCAAGTGATGATCGAGCGCAGAAAATGGTTCATCGAGCAAAAGCACTTCCGGTTCAGTCGACAAGGCCCGGGCAAAGGCGACTCGCTGCAGTTGGCCGCCTGAGAGCTGATGAGGGAACCGGTTTTCGAGATCATGAAGTTGAAACTGATCGATTCTTCTCGCAACCCTCTGTATTTGCTCTTCTTGAGAGAGTCCCAACAGGCGCAGACCGAACAAGATATTTTCAGCTACTGTCATGTGGGGGAAAACTGCGTAATCCTGAAAGAGGTATCCTATTTTTCGTTCCCGGCTCGGCAGGTTAATCCCTTGATCAGAATCAAAGAGGATCCTTCCATTTAGGCTGATTCGACCTCGGTCCGGAGTCACCAGGCCGGCGATACAGCGGAGGATCATCGACTTCCCGGCGCCGGAACCACCAAGCAGGCCGAGTGGATCTCGGCCTGCTGTAAAGTTTACTTGGAGATGGAAGCCGGGAAATCGCTTTTCGATGTGGACCTGTAGTTCCACTGAAATTGCCTCCTTATGCGAAACCGGGTAACCAAGGTGGATTGAAACTGGTTCCAATGGTTGAGAGTGACGATGAATCCCAGAGACAAGGTGACGATGATCAAAACCCAGAGGAGCGCTTTTCCCATCTCCCCGCCTTCGGCGGCAAAGAAAATCGCTACCGGGATCGTTTGGGTAACCCCGGGAATGTTTCCAGCCAGCATCAGCGTGGCCCCGAATTCACCTAGCGCTCTGGCGAAAGAGAGAATCGTTCCGGCCACGATGCCCGGCCAAGCCAAGGGGACCGTGATCTGCCAGAAGACAGTCCATTCATCGGCACCAAGAGTTCGAGCCGCATGGAGGTAATTCGGATTTACCTGCTCAAAGGCGCCGCGAGCGGTTTTATACATCAGGGGGAACGATACGGTGGTGGCGGCGATGACCGTCGCCGCCCAAGAGAAAATGATGGAGTAGTCGAAAGCTTGTAAAAGCTGACCGAACGGACCGTTTTTCCCGAACAACATCAACAAGAAAAATCCGATGACCGTCGGGGGAAGGACTAGAGGGAGGGTCAGGATGCCATCGATGATGCCTTTGCCAGGGCCTTGGTACTTGATCATCCCATAAGCAGCAGCAATGCCTACAAAGAAGGTGATCAATGTGGAGATAGAAGCCGTCTTTAAGGAGATCCAAATCGGCATGGGATCCATGGTCATTCTGCCATCCCTCCTCGTAGTAGAACTGGTTGTCCTGTTATTTTGTGTGAACGGTAAAGCCGTATTTTTCAAACACCGCTTTAGCTTGCTCTCCTTGCAAGAACAGGGCGAAATCATTCGCCGCAGCCTGGTTCTTGCTGGCCTTTACCACAGCTAGGGGGTAGAGAATGGGAGAGTGGGAACCTTGAGGCGCTTTGGCTACGGTTTTCACTTTATCTGATGTTTTGGCATCGGTTTCATAAACGATACCGGCTTCCGTATTGCCTGACTCCACATATGTGAGGACTTGACGAACATCTTTGGCGAATACACTCTTCGACTTTACCGCTTCAGCTATGTTGAGTTTCGTCAATACTTCTTGAGCGTACTGACCGGCAGGGACGCTCTGCGGTTCGCCGAGAGCCAGTTTTTTCACCTTTGTTCCAGCTAAGTCGGTAAAATCGCTGATCGAAGAATCTTTAGGAGCCACGAGGACGACTTCATTTTCTAAGAGGTCTACTCGGGAAGAGGGGTCGATCAGGTCTTTCGTTTGCAGCTCATTCATCTGCTTGGAAGCGGCAGAAATAAATAGGTCAACAGGGGCGCCTTCTTCGATTTGCCGCTGTAAGGAACCAGAGGCACCAAAGTTATATGTAATGGTAACGTTCGGTTTTGCTTGTGTATACATCCCCTGTAATTCTGTCATGGCATCCTTTAAGCTGGCGGCGGCAGAGAGGGTTAGAGAGACCGGTTGGTTGGCAGTGGTTTTCGAAGTGCTTTGCTGGCTGCCGTTGCATCCCGTGAGAAAGAGGGCTAGACCGAGCAAAAAGGTGATCCCCCAGAGTATGCTTCCTCTTTTCATCTTGAAAACCTCCTCAAAATAACCGTAGATTTATTAGATTTTATATGAAAATAAAACATCCCAACGGGATCTGTCCTTTTGCTGCGCAAAGGTACATCTCCACATTGAGATGTCGTCTAACGAAACGAGATATAACGTTATCTTAAGTGTATAAATGAACTCTTATGATGTCAAGAGGGGAGTGGGGCTTAATTTATTTAATGATTGACTTTATCGTTTTGTTTATTTATGATGACTCTAGTTGCTGTTGTAAAGTGTCGTCATGAATTGTCTTGTTGCGAATGGTTCTGTTCTTGGAATCCTGTTCACGGAAGCTTAATTGAGTTGGTTCATTACTACGCAAGGCTCAATGGTGAGTGCGAAACTCTTCGAGAGTTTACTCCATTGAGCCCTTTTTGTATTTTCTTGTTTTTTCGACGAAAAGAATCTTAGTGGACGAGACGTTGCCTGTGGATGGTGACTCTTTCCGCTGAGTTTACCATAATGAAATTTTCAACATCCAAGGAGGAACTTAGATGAGTAGATGGTTTCGAATGATGCTGATGAGTGCGATAGCCATCGTACTGCTCGCTGGATGTGCCCCCTCTGTGCCGACTTCGGGAACTACGACTAGCCCTTCTGCACAACCATCAACGGTAAAAAGTAATTCTGTGCTATTTGCCTACGTTGGAACTGGCATCAAAGAACCTGTTACTGAGCTTGCACAGATGTATGAAGCTAAGACAGGAACGAAAGTGGAAATGACCTTCAATAGTTCTGGGGCGTTACTGAGTCAAGTGGAGACGGCTAAGAAAGGCGACATCTACCTTCCGGGCGGAATGCCCTATGTGGAAAAAGCGAAAAACGCTGGACATGTGAGCGAAACAGTGGGTCCCATTGCCTACCATGTCCCTGTGATCATGACACCGAAAGGGAATCCAGCCCAGATTAAGAGTCTAAAGGATCTGACCCGTTCGAATGTCAAACTGATCTTACCAGATACGGAAGCGACGGCCATCGGCAAATCAGCGCTCCATATTTTCGAAAAAGCCGAGATATCGAAAGATGTTTTGAAGAATGTACAAGCTTATGTGGAGACAGCGCCGAAGGTGCTTACCACGTTGCAGTTAGGTCAAGGCAACGCTGCGATTGGGGAGTACAGCGCCGCAGTGAAGGCTAAAGATATGGTAGACTTGATCGAAATTGATCCGCAATTTAACGAAGTGGAGCAAATTCCTTGTGCCGTGCTTACATACTCCAACCAGCAAACAGAAGCTACGAACTTTTTGGATTTTATGGCGAAGGAAGGTCCAAAGGTATTTGAAAAATACGGGTTCAAAACTCGCCTGGATACACCATGAGGAGAAAAAGGGATCTTTTTTCGACGGTATTCTGGATGATTACTGCCGTTATGGTTAGTTTTCTGCTCGTCCTTTTCTCGGGCCTGCTCTTTTACGGTGATGCCCAAACCATGGTTTCGATTCTAAAACACCCTGAATTTCGATTTGCCCTTGCCTTAACCTTGCAAACGTCGATAGTGGCTACACTCATGGCTACAGTTGTTGCCGTCCCCTGCGGGTATCTGTTGGCGAGAAGAAATTTTCCGGGCAAACTTCTTGTGGACAGCCTGCTTGAACTGCCCATCGTGCTTCCTCCATTGGTTTCCGGCGTCGCCTTGCTGATCTTTTTCGGGCCACTCTTCGGTCCAAATTTTCGGGAGGCCGGTATAGAGGTTGTCTTTACGCATGTCGGGGTCGTCGTGGCACAGTGGTTTGTCGCTGTGCCCTTTGCGATCCGTTCCTTTCGCCACGCTTTTGAGTCTGTAGATCCTCGGCTGGAAAAAGTAGCCCGTACCTTAGGCTGTACACCTTTGCAAAGCTTTTGGCGAGTCCTTCTTCCCATCGCCCGTCGAGGGATTCTCGGGGGGATGACGATGACCTGGGCGAGAACTCTCGGTGAGTTCGGTGCTACAGCCATGTTGGCGGGAGTGACTCGGTTCAAAACGGAAACGCTGCCGGTGGCGATCTATTTGAGTATGACGAATGGCGATCTCGCCTTCTCGCTATCGATCGCGGCATTGTTGCTCTTCATGGCCTTAAGCATACTCACTGCCTTTAAAATGTTGACCCAAACAGAGGTTCAGCTATGAAGCAGACTTTGTTGGAAGTGCAAGATCTGTCCTTGCGCGTTGGATCGTTTACCTTACAAGAAGTATCTGTTCAAGTTCATAAAGGGGACTACGTAGTCGTCGTCGGGCCGACGGGCTCTGGAAAGACCCTTTTGTTAGAGGCGATCGCCGGATTGATTCCCCTACAAGAGGGCCGGATCATATACGATGGCAGAGACATCACCGAGGAATCTCCCGAAAGCCGCCATTTTGGCTTTGCCTATCAAGATAGTCTTCTCTATCCTCATTTGACGGTGCGAGAAAACATTCTTTTTAGCGCAGCTGTACGAGGCCAGGCCGACTCCCCGCTGATCCGGCAGCGTTTGGCCGAATTGGCCGAAGCGATGGCCATTCAGCCGCTCTTGGAACGTCGTCCCGGCCCTTTAAGCGGTGGGGAACGGCAGCGTGTGTCACTGGCCCGGGCTTTGTTGCTCCGACCATCGCTGTTGTTATTGGATGAACCTCTCTCGGCCCTAGACCCGCAGACGCGAGCAGGCCTCCAAAAACTGCTTCGGAAGATTCACCGGGATGATGAGGTCACCCTCATTCATGTGACCCATGATTTCTCGGAAGCGATCCATTTAGGGACAAAAATGCTGCTCCTTAAAGACGGCCGAGTCCTTCAGTACGGGGCACCGAAGGAGCTTTTTTCCCAGCCGAACAGTGAATTTGCGGCACGTTTTTTGCGTGTGGACAACATTCTGTCCGGAATTGTTCAACGCAAGAGCCGTTATAGTTGGTTTTGTACAGAGAAGTCATCCCGTTTATATGGTCCGCTTCCGGAAAAGGTCCTAGAAGATTGGAAAGTGGGAATAAGGGGGGTACTGGCAGTTCGAGCCGCTCATATCCGCATGTTCCCGGAGATGAATGCTGGTGAAGTACGAGAAGGGGAGTGTTCTTGGCCTGTTATGGTGATCGGTGTAACCTTTCACGGGTCCTATGTGGAGGTTGCTTGCGAGGGTGACGACCCGTGGGTCATACATATAAGCCTGGCTGAGTGGCGCTCATTTCCGGTGGCACGAGGGGAGCGGGTTTGGTTAGCTTGTATGCTCCGTGATTTGCATGTTATCCCATGTCCCGCGGTGATTCATGATGATCGGTAGTCACGACTAAAGGCCAAGCGATTGCGGTTTCAGCAATGCGCTTGGCCTTTAGTTTAGTTCACTTCAGTAAAAGCCTTTTTGACAAGTGAGAATTGCCGCTCGATCTCCACCAGTACGTTCGTGCTATTCTCAAGTTGTTCATGCTTAGCCATCATCTCCAGATCACGGCAGAGTTTATAGAGATGCATCGCACCGACGGCGGCGCTGGCTGATTTCAATCCATGCGCGACGGAGCGAACCTGAAAAGCGTTGTTGCTTTCTATCGCATCTTGCAAGGCAGCTAACCGGGAAGGTGTATCTTGAAAATAAACTGCGTAGAGTTCCTGAATCTTATCTTCAGTGGACTCCTGTAACTCCGCATTGATGCTCATTGCCTCCGGATCGATAGAAGGTGTCAGCGATGGTTCTCTATCACCGTTTCCAAGGGAAAGCCAGTAGACGACGGTCTCTCGTAATGATTTCAGCGTCATCGGTTTTGTCAGAAAATCATCGATACCGCTTTCGCCTCGTTGTCTCCAGTCGGGTTCTTCACCGGATATGATGACGATCCGAGAACGCCAAGTTAAATCCTTCTCCCATTGACGAATCGCAGCGGCTGCTTGAAGTCCATTGAGTACAGGCATACGGTTATCCATCAAGATCAGAGCGTACCGCGATTGTTGGACCGCTTCTACAGCTTTTTGACCGTTTGTCACCTCATAGAGATTCGAAAAACCCATCGTCTCCAGTTGCATCCGAAGGACCAAGCGATTGGGCCGATGGTCATCGACGATCAGAATCGGCTTGGATAGATAGGATTTTTCCATACGCCATGGGACCATCTCCATCATTGTAGAGGGAGAAGATGAAGTGGAGGATTCAGAAGTAACGGTTGCACTGAAAATATTGCTTCTATCGTTCGCCGATTCAACTGCCCCACTCAACGCCTCTACGGTAAGGGGTCTATCGACCGATGTATCTAACTCAGACGGTAGAGGCTCTTCCGTAAGCGGTATCGTGAACCAGAAAGTTGAACCCACCTTTGGGGTACTCTGAACCCCGATGTGTCCGCCCATGAGTTCGACCAAGTGCTTGCAAATCGAGAGGCCCAAACCGGTTCCGCCGTACTGGCGGCTGATTGAACTATCGGCTTGCACAAATGGTTGAAATAACTTGTCCTGTACAACGGGGGAAATCCCAATCCCCGTATCGTGGACTTCGAAACGCAGTATCTTTCCTTCGTCGACAGACTCATCGAAGCAGATATGCAGCGAGATTGTCCCTGCTTCGGTGAATTTAACGGCATTGTTCAATAGATTCAGTAGAACTTGCTTCAACCGTAAAGGATCACCTTGCACAACCGAGGGAATATGGATATCTGTCATGCATTGAAAAGTTAATCCTCGCTCGTTGATTTTGGGGGTGATTAGCTGGGATATAGCCTGCAAAAGGTCGTTTAAATTGATTTTCGTTGTTTCTATAAGAATTTGCCCTGCTTCAATTTTGGAAAAGTCCAAGATATCATTCATAATATTCGCCATCAACTCAGCGGAATCACGTATGATGAAGGCTTGTTGTCGCTGTATGTCTGTTAAGGGAGTGGTCAATAAAAGCTCTGTCGTACCGACAATCCCCTGCATGGGAGTGCGAATCTCATGAGTAATGGTGGAGAAAAAGTCGGATTTTATCTTGTTTGCCTCTTCAGCCGCCTTGCGGGCTTGTTCAAGTCGTTGAATCATGGAGCACATGGAAGCCAGCCAAGCGACGAGTACAACAGCGACGATGATGATACCGGTACCGATTCGCACCGACTGGGTATGGAGGGTATATTGTAGATTGCGATCATTGTAGACGAGTTCGATGATGCGAGAGTTGTAGTAGTCCGGTTTTTGCTCTCTATCGAAGACGATACAAGGGATATAACGATAGGTTAAAGAACTCTGACTCTCCGGATCCCAGTGGATATATTCGACGGTTTTATTTGATCGTATCGCTTCTTTTGCCAGATCGATATAAGCGGGTTTGTTCGGTACGGGGGCTGAATCTGCGGAATAGTGAGATAGAGTACCTCGGATCTGGTTGTCCACTTGCAGAGAGTAAATTGTAGCCGCGGTGACGGAGGGATAATTCTGAACGGCATTCCGTGCCAAATGGACCAAATCGAGATCCTGCATCATATCGGTATATTTCGAAGCTTTAACACCGAGTTCGAATAAGTATTTATGATCCGGTGTGGGCATATAGCCAAACTTACGAGTTTCTTTTTTTACGATGGAGATGATAAACCGGTCGCTGGTGAATTCGTTCTTGGCGAGCCGCTCTTGCAACATTTGAATAAAACCGGACGACTGTTTCTGCTTGAAATCCAAATGTAAATCGCTCGGAACGGTCGTATGCACAACGGTAAAGTTGTTATCGATGATATAGATATCAAAATCAACGAACTGACTTTTCAGCGCTTCTAGATCCCATTGCTGCACATTGGGGTCACGGTTGTACTTCCTAATCATCGCTTCGGTATAGAGCTTCATTTTTTCTTCAATGGAAGCTTCAATGATCTGATATGCTTTATCTGCATTAGCTGTTAGAGTCATGATATTCTTTTCGATCAATTCTTGCTGGTACTTACGTTCTTCGTATAAGGTATCCTGTAACTCAACATAAAAGTAGTACGAAATAAGGCACTGTAAGGTGATAGCCAGTAAGCCGATACCGATTAACCACTTTATTTGTACCGAACTTTTTATTGCAGTCAAATTAGGTTTAAACAAAGAATCACCCTCTTGAGGTACACTGTCTGTACTTGGTACATTCTGGCATACCAATCCCTATGTCTTTCGACAAAAGGCGGGTAATTTCCTCTCAAATTCTAAAAATTACGAATTCGATCGAACTGATTAAGTTATTTATTTCTCCTGAGAACCATATTCGGAAGTATTAATTTATGCTATGGTGATAATGGTTGCATATAAATATAGAAAAAGGTCCATCAAACCGAGGTGAATGAATAAGATGACGAACCGCTCCGTCGAATTTGTAGTACAAGCTGGGCGCACGCTTCTCGAAGCCGGGGCGGAAGTGTACCGGGTGGAAGATACGGTGCAAAAGATGGGCGATGCCTTAGGTATTCGACGGCTTGAAAGTTATGTAACGCCAGCAGGGGTATTTATCAGTTATATCGATAGTGCCGGAGCACCGAGCACCTACTTTCGGAAAGCCGCGAAGCGGGGCGTCAATCTAAGCAAGATTTCTGCCATCAATAACTTATCGCGGCAAGTGGCCCAAAAAGAGGTCGATTTAGAAGAAGCCTTTTCCATCCTCGGGCAGATTGAATCGGCTGCCCCAATGTATTCGACGTTGATTAAGATCAGTTGCGGCGCCGTCAACGCAGCGGCGATTACCGTGATTAATGGCGGTAATTGGCAGGACTTTTGGATTGCCTTCATGGTTACTTATCTGGTATACCTGTTGATTGACGCCACAAGGATACTGGCAATTCCCTTTATGCGGGAATTGCTCATCGGATCTGTCGGCACGGGGTTGGTGCTGGCGACTCGTACATTGATCGATTTTGATATCAACCCCGTCATCGTCGGTGTCCTGCTGTCAGCGATCCCAGGCGCTTTTATGGTAAATTCCGTCCGTGACGCCATAGCCGGTGACCTGATATCGGGAGCTATTCGTGGATTTGAAGCGGTGGGACTGATGATGGCTCTCTTCGGCGGCGCAGGGATCACGATTGGCATTGTGGGCCTGGAATACCTGCCCGAGCCCGTGGAACCGGTGATGCCGCTCATCACTCTTGGATTTTTTGTATCGGCCTTGTTCAATATATATAATCTAGCGCCAAAACGGACGATCTTTGGGGCCGGATTGGTGGGTCTGTTGAGTTCATTCGTCCTTTACTGGACGATGCAAAGTCCCTTTCCCATCATCTTGGGTATGTTGTGGGGAGCCATGGCCGCTTCCCTGGCCAGTGAAATTCTCGCGCGCATCTACCGTGTGCCGGTGACCGTGTTCATCATCGGCGGCTTTGTTCCCTTGCTACCGGGGGTTTGGTTCTTCCGGGCTACACAATTTTTATTTACAGGCAACTATCCCTTGTTCTTTGAACCGCTCCTGATGGGCGTGACGGGGATTATGGCGGTTGGAGTCGGCGTAGCTGTGGTGACAGCGGTGGTGCGTCATTGGAAACGGAGGCACAAAGACATCTTATTCGATGGGCGATTTTTTCGCCGGATGTTCAAAGACAACGGGCAAGCAAAAATGTGATAGATGACTGTGATTTTTAACGTTAGGAGCAATGACAGGTGGACTTACCGCTACATAAAGACGTTGTAAAAAAGGATCTGAGCCGCTACGGACTGTTGCTGTTCGATCTGGATGGTACACTGACAGACCCGAAAATCGGCATTACCAAGAGTGTTCAGTATGCGCTGCGAAAGTACGGCATCGTCGAAGAGAATCTGGACAACCTGATCAAATTCATCGGACCACCGCTGATTGATTCTTTTATGGAGTTCGCCCATTTCGATGAAGCGACGGCCCGGCAGGCCGTAGAGTACTACCGGGAGTATTTCTCTGTGTATGGGCTCTATGAAAACGCCCTGTTTCCACAGATACCGGAACTGCTTGCCGGGCTGAAACAGTCCGGAAAGAAACTCCTCGTGGCCACGTCCAAGCCGACGGTCTTCGCGGAAAAGATTTTGGAACACTTCCACATCGGCGAGTATTTCTCAGCCGTCATTGGAAGCAACCTTGACGGAACGCGCTGTGCCAAAGGCGAGGTGGTCGAATACGCCTTGTCTATCGCTGGGAAGGGGAACGCTTCCTCTGTCTATACAGAAGCTGAAGGCCGTCCTTTTGGAAACGTCTTGATGATCGGCGACCGCAAGCATGATATCATCGGAGCGCAAAAAAACAACATTGACTCTGTAGCGGTCACCTACGGCTACGGATCTCTGGAGGAACTAGAAAAAGCAAAACCGACCTATATGGTTCATTCGGTCGATGAATTGATAGCTCGTTTCCTGCGAGCTAATGTGTAGACTGCAAATGTCCGATGGTAGCCGCCATGCCCTTGGCGGCTTTTCCGTTTGTATTGGCACAGATCTTGCATATCTATCAAGGCGAGGTGAGTAACATGCAATTTGTCCGTTATCTCCAATGTGTCCATTGCGGCGGAATCTATCTACCTGACGTCGTGGACTATTACTGCCCGAAATGCGGTTACCAGCATGGAATCCTGGACGTAATTTATGACTATGACGCCGTGGAAGCGCATCTGAATCCTCAAAGTCTTGCTGCCGATCCAGTCCGCACCATGTGGCGATATCTGCCCTTGTTACCGGTGGCGAATCCAGAATTGATCCCTCATCTGCAAGTCGGCTGGACTCCCTTGTATAATACGCCGAAACTGGCCGAATGGCTCGGCGTAGAGCAATGCTGGGTTAAAGATGAAGGGCGCAATCCGACGGCCTCCTTTAAGGATCGCGCCAGCGCCGTCGGTGTCGTCAAAGCGCTGGAGAAAGGTGCCACTCGGATCACTTGTGCATCGACAGGCAATGCGGCATCTTCTCTGGCTGGTTTTTCGTCCGCTGCTGGGTTGCCAGCGAGCATCTTCGTACCCCGTCGCGCACCAGAGGCGAAAGTGGCTCAACTGCTCGTCTTTGGCGCTCAAGTTTTTTCAGTCGGTGGTACTTACGATCAGGCTTGGGAGCTGTGCATGCTAGCCAGTGCTGAGTTTGGCTGGTATAATCGAAATTGCGCGATCAATCCCTATCTCATTGAAGGCAAAAAGACGGTCTCCCTGGAATTAGCCGAGCAATTCTATGAATTGACGCCTGGTAAGTTCCCCGACTGGGTTGTTGTGTCTGTCGGTGACGGCTGTACGATCGGCGGTGTTTGGAAAGGGTTAAAGGAGATGCACCGCCTTGGGTTCATCCCCCGGCTGCCGAAAGTGCTTGGGGTACAAGCGGAGGGATGCCAGCCCTTCCTGACGGCATGGCTGAACCATCAGCCCTTGCAGCCCTGTGACGCCGATACGTTGGCCGATTCCATCGCCGTCGGCCATCCCCGCAACTTCCACAAAGGGATGCAGGCGGTGGTGGAGTCCGGAGGGGCTTTTGTCGCCGTTCCGGATGAAGCCATTCTGGAAGCGATGACGACGCTGGCTCGTAAAGCGGCAGTCTTCGGCGAACCGGCTGGGGTCACCGGTGCAGCAGGAGTGAAAGCGGCCGTACAATCGGGGATCATCGACCCGGCTGAGTCGGTGGCCATTATCGTGACCGGAAACGGTCTCAAAGACATCGCCAGTGCCATCAAGGCTGCCGGTGCGCCTACCTTGATCGAGCCAGATTTGGAAGCGGTTCGTAAGGCCCTATAAATCTCTACCCGCAATAAGTTCCGTACCTCATAGGTTTATAAATAAGTTCAGAAGAGAAATGGAGGACGATCAAATGCCTCAAATCCCTTTTGGTCCGAACTATGATGAAATGCTGCATCCAGAGACGATTCCAACAGAAGTGCGGGAAAAAGCGCTGGCGGCGCTGAATCAGGATGAACTCAACCCCGTCAACCTCTTCAACATCACTTGGAAAAACAGCACGAATCAAGTAAGAAAAGTGGTGCTTCCGCCGGCCTTGACCGGTGTCGACGCCAACATCGTCGTCATGCTCGGTTGCGGTTTTCCTTCCGGGTCACACAAAGTCGGTCCGGCCTACAGCACACTGATCGAAGGACTTGTTGACGGGGAGATCGTTCCCGGTGAACATACGATTCTTGGGCCGTCGACGGGGAACTTCGGTATCGGCACAGCCTACATATCGCGGCTTCTCGGTTTCAAGGCTATCGTCATCATGCCGGACAACATGAGCAAAGAGCGCTACGAGCGGATCCGCAAGTACGGCGGCGAGCTAGAACTGACGCCGGGCTCGGAGTCCGATGTGATCCTGACGCTGGAGCGGACCCACGAGATGATGAAAAACCCGAAAAACAAGGCTTTGGCCCAGTTTGAACTGTTCCCCAACTACCGTTTCCATCGCCATGTGACCGGCAACAGCGCTATCGACGCTGTGAAAGGGGTAGGCAACGGCCGGATCGCCGGGTTTGTATCGGCACCTGGTTCTGCTGGTACGATCGCCGCCGGAGACCAGATTAAGACGGTCTTCCCCGATGCGAAAATAGCCGCCCTAGAACCGTACGAATGCTCCACGCTGGCTAACGGCGGCCGGGGGCAACACCGGATCGAAGGCATTGGTGACAAGATGATCACCTTGATCCATAACGTCCTGACGACAGATTTTGTCATTCTCATCCGGGACGAAGAGACTGTGCAAGGCCTGAAGCTTTTCCGCGACGGAGTGGACACGCTCGTCAGCCTCGGCATGGACCGCGATTTCGCCCTTGCTCTGCGAGACAGTTTCGGGCCTTCCGGGATCTGTAACGTCCTCGGTGCCATCAAAATGGCCAAGTTCCTACGCTTAGGACCGGGAGATAACGTGGTCACTGTAGCCACCGATGGATTTGATCGCTATCAGTCTGTCCTTGAGGAACTGGACCATCGTTACCTGGAGATAGAACCCTTCGTCTTGGAACGCTGGGCGAAAGATATCTTCCTGGGAGCAGACGACCGCCACATCTTCGATTTCCGCAAAGCCGCTATGAAGGAACAACTCTTCACACAAAAAGAAAAAGACTGGCTCAAATTCGGCTATTCCCAGGCTTTTCTCGATGCCATGCGGGAACCGGCATTTTGGGAAGCAGAGTACGCCAAAGTGGTCTCGTACAATGAAAAAATTGCAGCGATGCGGGGATAACCGGAGCGGACTGCCCGCATAAAATATATGATCGTAAGTACGGAAGAAGGCCTAACCTCCAGATTGGGGGTAGGCCTTCTTCTATTATTAGGTTGGACTTAGGCGGAAGTTGATTCTCTTTACTACGGCTCTAAGGCATAGGTGGAGCCAGTGCGGTTACTCTATCAAGGAGAATCAAAGTGAGGAGAGGGATTTTATCATGGCAAAGCTGTACCCTTATATTTATTCGGACGATGCGAAATACCAGGCTGAGTTCTATGCGAAGGCCTTAGACGGCGAGATCATCATGCTTAAAACGTTTGCCGAACTGCCTCAGCAAAATGCGAAGATGGAACTGATCAAAGATAAGGTGATGCACCTTCGATTGAAAGTAGCCGGGCAAATCTTTTTTATGTCTGACTCCGTCAATGAGCCGGTCCGGCGAGGAAACGGCTTGGATTTAACGTTAGAGTTTGAAAGGGAGGAAGAGGCACGAAAAGCCTTCGAGGGACTTGCCGACGGAGGGACGGTGCTCATGCCCTTTGCGAAGCAATTTTGGGGAAGTATGTCTGGTATGGTAGTAGATCCTTTCGGCATTCGCTGGCAGATCGCCACAGAACTCTAATTGTTTTGCCCGAAAAAAGTCGTGCATTCGGCTTAAACATAGTTCTAAATCCGGGTGTAATGACTCCACTCGCTAAGAGCTCCACGGCTGTTCGATCGGTTGCTTCGCGGTGCGCCAAACCTCTGGGTTTTTCTGCATGTAAACCGTGGCGCACTTATCCGCTTCGCAACTTTCGCTCTCGACGCCGTTCCGCTCAAATCGCTCGCTCCGTCATCACACCCAAGGAGTAGCCATTAAAAGCGATGGAACTAAACTCGAAAAAAATCCCCCGGATAACCGGGGGATAGATGAATCAAAGAGTATTAATCGGCTAATTTATCCATCCGCTCCCACAACCGCTGGGCCGCCTTGCGGGCTTTTTCGTAGATGGGTTGAATATCCATGGGGAACTCCCGGTTTTCCAGCACGACCTTACCGTTGATGATGACGGTCTTCACGTCCCGCGAATCCATGCCGAAGGCGATGTGGCCGCCGATGTTTTCCGGTGCGAGCGGTGTCGGTGAGGCATAGTCGACGATCGTCAGATCAGCCTTGTATCCCTTGGCGACCTTACCGAAGCAGCCGCCGAAATAGCGTTGCAACAGGTCGTTGCCGTTATAGAGATACTTGAGGAAACTATCGGGCCAGAGAGGACCGCCGGCATCACGGTGCTTGAAGAAGGCGAACTTGAACTCCTCGAACATGTCGCTGCCGATTCCGTCGGTGCCGAGAGCGAAGTTTTTGTACTGGGGGATTTTGTGGTTGTATCCCACGTGGTTGTTCATGTTGGAGCGGGCATTGTGGGCTAGATAAGCATCATGATCGTTGATGATCGCTACGTCGGTATCGGAGAGGTGCACGCCGTGGACGAGCAGTGCCTTGTCGTTGATCAGTCCCGCATCATATAAGCGGGGAATGATATCTTTGCCGTATTTGTGGTGGGAGTGGGAGACGTCATAGCGGTCTTCTGCGACGTGGACGTGAATCCCTCGACCGGTTTCTTTGACGGCTTCGGCCATCAACCGGAGGGCCTCGTCGGGCATAGTTACCGGTGCGTGACCGCCGATCATGGCCTCTACGAGATGGTTGCCTTTGCTCGCTTGCTTGTCGGCTTCACAGAGCTTGGCGAAATCAACGTTTTCCTGAACACCTGCCTCCACTTCAGTGAGGCCGCCGTTGCGGTCTGTCGTCTCGTAACAGGTGATCCCGCGCAGGCCCGTCTCTTCAAAGCCCTGCTTCAGCACCTTCAGCGATCCTTTGATGAAGTTTGGCGAGGCATGGTGGTCGATGACGGCGGTGGTACCGTAGCGGATGGCTTCGAAAGAGCAGATAAGGCCGCTGTAGTAGAGGATCTCTTGGTCGATTGCCCGGTCCAGGCGCCACCAGAGGTTCTGCAGGACTGAGATAAAGTCCGGGCTCGGCTTGATGCGGGCCAGGATGCCCCGGGACAAGCCCGAATAAAAATGGTTGTGGCTACAGACGATGCCCGGCATCAGGATAGCGCCATTTAAGTCAATCACCCGATCGGCTACATATTTACCAGAGAAGTTTTCTCCCACTTCCATGATTTCCGTTCCATAGATATATACGTCCATACCCGTTCGGACGCTGGGCGGCTGAAACTCGACGATGGTTGCGTTCGTTAACAAAAGCATGGGGAAGTACCTCCTGCTACTCGTCTACGTGCCCGAAGAGGGACGGCCGGTTTTGGTACAGTTTCGCGAAGAGTTGGGACAGCTTGCTCCATTCTCCATCGCAGCTATCGGCGGCGAAAGTGCCGTCCGCCAGGGCGAAGGTGTGAACTTCTCCGTTCAGCCGAACAAGTACTTGGTCTCCTTCAACGAAGAAGCCGGGGTTACGGCTGTCCTCAAAATCATTTCGCAAGCTGAACAAGGTGGGTTTATCCGTATAAGGGCGTCCTTCCCAGGGGCAGAAGCTGGCGCAGTTGCCACATTCATTGCAGTAAGCGTCAATATGGACGATCTGATAGTAGTTACGGAATCGGCCTTCGTCACTCATCGGTACGGCCACATTGGCCCGGTTCGGGCAGACTTCCACACACTTATTGCAGACGCTGTTGCATTCTACGCAGCGATGATATTCCTTGTCGCCCACGGCGAGATTGACCTCATCGCCGGCTTCCACGGGAACGTCAGACTGGGCGGTGAGGCCTTGTTTTTTGGAGGCGATTCGCTTTACCTGCTCCGCGCTAGTCGGGGAAGGGGTAAACCGGCTTGGCTGCCAGGCAGGATCTTCGATGCGGCAGATGGCGTCGGCGGCTTTGCGCCCGTCAGCGATACCGTTGACGATGGAGGAAGGACCGCGGTGAGCATCACCGACGAGGTAGACCCCTTGAAGCACCGTTTCGCAATTGAGCTTGTTCGTCTCAGGCGGCATCTTGTCGGAAGCAGTGAGTCCCAACCGGTGTAACAAGGCGTAATCGACATCTTCGCCGATAGCGGTGATCAACGTATCGATGGGGAGAGTACGCAGTTCCTCCGTCTTTTCCGGTTTCCGTCGGCCGCTGCTGTCCCGTTGTCCCAGTTTCATCACCCGGCAACGGAGCGTACCGTCAGCGTCAAAGGATTCGGGATTCAAAAGAAAATGGAATTTTACCTTGTCGGCTAGGGCGAGTTCGTACTCTTCCCGGTAAGCCGGCATTTCTTTTTCGGTCCGGCGGTAGATGACTGTCGATGATTCTACACCGGGCAGTTTCAGGGCCGTACGGCTGGCGTCCATGGCTGTGTTGCCGGCACCGACGATAGCTACATGCTTGCCGAGTTGCAAGGATGCAGGTTCGCTGTTGTAGCGCTGCAGGAATTCCAAGGCCGAAATGATCCGAACGGAACTGGAGGCATTTTCAAGGAGGAAATCTTTTTCCGCACCGGCGCCGACGGCGACGATGACATAGGAAAATCCTTGCCCTTTCAGCGCTTCCGGCGTCAGGCTGCGGTCTGCGCCAAAGTGGAATTTTACACCGTGGTCTTTGATGAATTGGATGTCACTTTCGATAGCCTCATCGCTGATGCGAAAGCGAGGGATCACATGGCGGACCGTGCCGCCGGCAGATTGACGGGGCTCAAAGACGGTCACGTCGAAGCCTTCCCGAGCCAAGAAATAGGCTGAGGCAAGACCGGCGGGACCGGCGCCCATGACGGCCACTTTGGCAGCATGCTTTTTGGCCGGCACTGCCCATTTTTCGCGATACTCTGCAAAGCCTTGTTTGACAGCGATGCGCTTCATTTCCCGGATGAGGACGCAGCCCTCGTAATCCATGCGGGTACAGTGGTATTGGCAGGCATGGTCACAGATATGACCGGTGATGGAGGGTAGGGCATTTTTCTCATAGATGAGGGCCAGAGCTTCGGCATAGCGCTTTTCGCCGACAAGGCGGATGTATTCAGGGATGTCTTGGTGGATCGGACAAGCGGTTTTACAAGGCGCCTCGGCACAGTCAAAGAGCGGCAGTGTGCCATTGATAGTCGCTTTTGCCGTGCCCCGATACTGTTTTTGCGTAAAGTCGGCTTGCAACGCTTTTTCGGCGAGGGCTGATAATTTATCCACATCGATGCGGGCCCTATCCCAACCACCGAGGTCCTCCAGCTTTGCGGCCATGGCGACGAGGCGCCCGTACCCGCCTGGCTTGAGCAGGTCTGTCGCCACGGTGATAGGCTTGATGCCCGTCTGGAACACATCGACGATGTTATGTTCGTTGATCCCGCCGGAGAAGGAGATGGGCATTTCACCGCTAAATTCCTTGCTGATTTTCGCGGCCAAGTTAATCGAAATCGGGAAGAGGGCCCGGCCGGACATGTACATTTCACCGCCGGGAAGGCGTCCTTTAAAGTTGACGGAACCGAGAGTGTTCGTCAGTTTAACGCCGAAGAAGCGGCCATGATCCTGGGCCAATCGCTTCAGCCGGTGCAGCATGGGAACGGCGTCAGTATATTGCAAATCATGATCGAAGGATTCTTGGGCCAGTTCGACATAATCGAAACCGAGGTTATCTAGAATCTGGCGCACTACCGGAAAGGTGAGCAGCGTGGGATTCAGTTTGACATAGGTCTCCATTTTCTTTTCCGTGATCATGTAGGCGCAGATTTTCTCAATCTCGGCGGGTGGGCAGCCATGCATCGTCGACAACGTCACAGATTTGCATACCTTCGGAGAGATTCGTTCGGGCAGCGATTGAATCTCCGGAAGTCGCCCTTCCAGACCGGTGCCGGCAAAAAAGCTATCATCTTTTATGATCGAGTCGAGTTCGTTCAAGCAGCGGATGAAGCAAGGGTGATCGGAAGCATCTCTCAGATCATCGATATACCGGTTCATCCGGGGAGAACAGATGCCTTCCATGTTGTAGCCGACACTCATATTAAAGAGAAAGGAGCGCTCATCGCTCGCCCGGAGGGCGAAGATCTCTTCGATCAGGTACAGGGCGACCCAGGCTTTGATGTATTCTTCATAAGCTTTTTCAACGGTAAACTCAGAGGACCATTCCGTGTTGAACCCTTCGTCTTCCGCATCGATGCAGGGTTTGGCCACGGGCGGTTCTTTTTCTTGTACCGTTTTCAGTTCAATAAATCGGCTTCCCGCTAAATAGGATGTAACGATGTTCTGGGCCAACTGGGTGTGGGGGCCAGCAGCCGGGCCGACAGCGGTCTCACAAGGTTCTCCGAAAAAGCGAACCTGTTTCGTGCCTTTTTTACGAAAAAAGCTTTCTTCAGGTAAAGAGAAAATCGATCTCTCTGTCGCATACTCCTCGAATATCCGTTGAAGCAGTTCCCGAAATGGAATCGGACGCATCATGTCTCCCAACGACATTCCCTCCTCGCGATGATCAAAGCAACAATGCCTTTGGTTACGAAAGTACTGCAAGAACTATGCCAAGTTCAAGAGATTGCAATCGTTTTCTTGTTCATCCATTATCTCATGTTTCAATGGAAGGTGGCTATTCGGAAACTAAGTAAAATCTGGGGTGCATTGATGGGGTCCTTAGCGAGCGGAGTCTTGCACCCCCGAATTAGAACAATGTTAACACCGTTAGATACATACGGGACCCCTTTGGCGCGATTCTTGCATAAGAGTGTAGACATCAATACCCCGAGGAGGAAATCATCATGGACGCAACCATTCACTGGATAAGTAACTCAATGCAAAAAAAAGGCGATGCCGGCGCTTCGACGAGCTTTCTCAGTCGCAAAGAGATTCACAAAGCCAAACAATTTCATATGAGCTTCCCTGAATACTCGGCCACACCGCTGCAAAATTTGACGGGCCTAGCCAAAACGTTGGGCATTTCAGGTGTCTATGTAAAAGATGAGTCGTACCGTTTCGGCCTCAACGCATTTAAGGTCTTAGGAGGGTCTTACGCCATCGCGCGCCACTTGGCGAAACGGTTGGGTCGGGACATCAGTGAACTCCCTTACCATGTCCTGATTTCCCCGGAAGTGAAAAGTCAGTTGGGCGAGATCACCTTCGCTACCACGACTGACGGCAATCACGGCCGGGGCGTCGCCTGGACGGCGAAACAACTCCGGCAAAAGTCGGTCGTCTACATGCCCAAAGGCTCTTCTCTCTACCGCCTCGAGAAAATCCGGGAGGAAGGGGCCCACGCTTGCATCACCGATTCTAACTACGACGACACCGTCCGGATGACCGCCGAGCAGGCCGAAAAGCATGGGTGGGTCATCGTGCAGGATACAGCCTGGGAAGGGTACGAAGAAATTCCCACCTGGATCATGCAAGGGTATGGCACCATGGCAGCGGAAGCACTGGAACAGCTGCAGTTGATCGGCATGGAGAAACCGACTCACATCTTCGTCCAAGCTGGTGTGGGTTCGCTGGCGGGTGCGGTACAAGGATTTTTCCAAGACATCTTCCAAGGTGACCGCCCTAAACTGGTCATCGTTGAGCCTGATCAAGCTGATTGTTTTTACCGTTCCGGCTTAGCTGGCGACGGCGACCCGAGAGCCGTTGGCGGTGATATGGCCACCATCATGGCCGGGTTAGCTTGCGGCGAGCCGAACCGGATCGGCTGGGAGATCCTCCGGGATTACTGTGACATGTTTGTCTCCTGCCCTGACTGGGTGGCCGCCAAAGGCATGCGCATTCTGGGCAATCCCTTAGGAACAGACCCGCGAGTCGTCTCCGGCGAATCGGGAGCAGTCACCTTGGGACTGCTCGAAACCTTCTTGCTTGATAAGCAGTATGAAACAGCTCGGGAAGCATTAGGACTTACGGCAGATTCACGAGTGCTGCTCTTTAGCACCGAAGGAAACACCGATCCGAACAAGTACCTAAGCATCGCCTGGGACGGTGAATGCCCCGTTCCCCGGGACTGACGCAAACTGCGAAAAAAATCTCAAAATTATACGAAATGCAAAATGTCCCCGCTGGTCAAACGGCGTGGTTCGTGCTAGTGTTTAGTTGAACAAACAAAAGCAATGGAACGGAAAAAGCACGAACGGTTTGGAAACGGCGGGAGGGGACCGCATATGTACAACCTTCGCGATATTAAAGAAACGGTGCAGCAGACGGCGGAAGCGATTGCCGAAGCGTTGCTGATTGAAGTGGAAATCGCCGATCGAGAACTGGTGAGGGTGGCCGGTACGGGGCGCTATAAAGAGGGCCGTGGCCGCGTACTCAAAGACGGCTTTGTCTACGGCCACATCCTGCGAACAGGCCAGCCGGTCATCATCGATAAACCGGGTCACCATGAACTCTGCCAGCCCTGCCTCTCCCGAGGCAACTGCTCTGAAAAAGCCGAGGTGGCTGTACCGATCCGGATCGAGGGAGACACCGTCGGGGTCATCGGACTCATCGGTTTTGAGTTAGAACAGGCGAAGCGGCTCCTTGGACGTAAGGATTCGCTGCTTCGCTTTTTGGAAAAGATGGCTGACTTGATCGCCGTTAAAACGCAAGAGAACCTGCAAAAAGAGCAACGGGAAACGCTCGTCCGGCAGTTAGAGACCATGTTAAATGTCTTAAATGACGGCCTGATGGTAGTTAACGCTGAAAAAACAGTCATTCATTATAACCAGTTGGCCGCCCAGATGACCGACATGGTGGCAGAGCAAGAAGTCTCCCTATCCCAGATCATGGATGAGAAAAAGCTCTGGAAGTCCATCGAGAAGGGGAAACCCTTTTCCGGCCAGGTCAAGGGACGGCGGGCTCCCTCCCAGTGGTACTGTGACGCCGTACCGATCAATGGCGACGGTGGTGAAGAGACCGTAGAAGGCGCCATCATCATCCTCAAAGATGTGCAAGAGATCAAGCGCCTCGTCAAAGACACCACCGTCAGCGACATCGCCACCGAGTTTTCCCAGATCATCGGCGAAAGCAGCAAGATCAAGGAACTGAAAGAGCTGTCCTGCAAAGTGGCTGCCGGGAATTCGACCTTGCTGATCCAGGGCGAAAGCGGCACCGGAAAGGAACTGCTCGCCCGGGCGATCCACCAGAGCAGTACCCGTAGCCAACACTCCTTCATCGCCATCAACTGCGGCGCCATCCCGGAGACACTCCTTGAAAGCGAACTTTTCGGGTACGAAGAAGGCTCCTTCACCGGGGCCAAGCGCGGCGGCAAACTAGGCAAGTTTGAACTGGCCCACAATGGCACGATCTTCTTAGATGAAATCGGTGACATGCCTTTACACCTGCAAGTGAAAATACTGCGGGTTCTGCAGGAACGGCGCGTGGAGAAAGTAGGCAGTTCCCGGTCGACCCCTGTCGACGTCCGGGTCATCGCCGCCACCCACCGAAACCTTGAAAAAATGGTGGCGAGCGGTGAATTCCGAGAAGACCTCTATTACCGGTTGAGCGTCATTCCCCTGAACATCCCCCCGCTGCGGGAACGGCCCGAAGATATCCCCTTGTTGATCGAGCACTATTTGGAACATTACTGTACCGTTCTCGGGAAAAACGTAACCCGGCTGACACCCGATGCAGCCTTGCTGCTCAGCAAGTACAGCTGGCCGGGAAACGTGCGGGAGCTATCCAACGTCATCGAGTATGCCGTCACCATGGCTATCGGCGGATCCATCACTGTCAAAGACTTGCCCAAACGGATCAAGACGGAAGAGCCGGCGAAAGTTCAGGAAAGCTGCCTGCACTTAAAAACCTTAGAGCGGGAAGCGATCGCTAAAGCCTTGCAGGTGGCTACATCGGAGGGAAGCAAGGATAATGCCGCTCATCTTCTCGGGATCAGCCGGGCCACCCTCTATCGTAAGATCAAAGAGTACAACATTGCCGAACATAAACTATTCTCTTAAAAAAATCTCACAAACCGACAGAAATCTTAAATCGAGAGTCTCGTCTCGAAATGAGACGAATTGCCTTAGCTGCCTGTGCGTAAGAAATAGCAAGAGCGTAATCGTTTCAAAATGCACCAAAGTGTCTCATCTTGAGACAGTGCATCTAGGTTCAAAAAATCCAGGGAGGTAAGACTGCATGGAAATCGTGGGTCGCAGCATCACACGGGTCGATGCCGTCGCCAAAGTAAAAGGCACGGCCAAATACGTCGACGACCACTTTGTACCCGGCATGCTCCACGCCAAAGCTTTTCGAAGCACCATCGCCAATGGTTGGGTCAAAAGCATCGACGTGAGCAAAGCGAAAGCGCTGCCTGGTGTCGTCGCTGTCATCACGTATGAAGACGTTCCTGCCCACACCTTCCCCACAGCCGGTCACCCCTACTCGAAGGATCCTTCCCACCAGGACGTGGCTGATAGAAACCTCTTAACCCGCCGTGTCCGCTACGTGGGGGACGAAATCGCCGCCGTCATCGCTGTCGACGAACTGACAGCGGAAAAAGCGCGTCAACTCATCGATGTTGAGTACGAAGAGTATGCACCGGTCCTGACGGCAGAAGCGGCCTTGCAGCCAGGGATACCTGAAATTCACGGGGGCACCGGCAATGTGCTGGGACGAGGCGGCTATGAGGTAGGCAACATGGCAGAAGCGGTGGCCGAATCAGACCATACCTTTGCCGACGAGTTCTCTACCCAAGTCGTCGCCCACTGTGCCATGGAAAACTACAGTGCCTACGCCTATATGGAAGAAAACGGCCGCATCGTCGTCGTCTCATCGACCCAGATCCCCCATATCTGCCGGCGGATCGTCGGTCAGGCGCTCGGTATCCCCTGGGGACGAGTTCGCGTCATCAAGCCCTACATCGGCGGCGGTTTTGGCGGGAAACAGGATACGGTCGTCGAACCGCTCGTCGCCTTCTTGACGACGAAAGTACACGGACGACCGGTCAAAATGGAATTGAGCCGGGAAGAGACCTTCATCTCGTCGCGGGTGCGCCATCCCTTCCAGTTCCGCATCGAGACCGGCGTCAAGAACGATGGAACGCTGTCCTTCCGGAATCTTGAAGCGATCTCCCTCAACGGAGGCTACGCTTCCCACGGCCAGTCCATCGCCAACAACTGTGGCACCAAGTTCCGCCAGCAGTACCGGCAAAAAGCGATCAAGTACAGCTGTAAAACCTTATACACGAATATGCCTGCTGCCGGCGCCATGCGAGGCTACGGCGTCCCCCAAGCCATGTTCGTCATGGAAAGCCATCTCGATGATATCGCCCGGGCCTTAGACTTGGATCCGGTGGAAATTCGCCTGAAAAATATTCCCGAAACCGGTCATAAAGATCCCTTAAACGGCATCGTCGCCCTAAGCAACGGCCTAAAGGAGTGCCTGGTAAAGGGCAAGGAACTGATCCGGTGGGATGAAAAGAAATCGAATAGAGCGAACCAAGCAGGCACAAAGCGCCGCGGATTGGGTGTAGCTTGTTTTAACTACGCCTCTGGAACTCATCCGGTTGGGCTGGAAGTCGCCGGAGCCCGCATCGTCATGAACGAAGACGGCTCGGTACAACTGCAAGTCGGTGCCACCGAAATCGGCCAGGGCAGTGACACCGTGTTCAGCCAAATGGTCGCTGAGACCATTGGAATTCCCCTATCGATGGTACATATCCTTTCAGAACAAGACACCGATATCTCGCCCGTTGACCTCGGGTCCTACGCTTCCCGGCAGACCTACATCACCGGTATGGCTGTGCGCAAAGCTGCCGAAGAGATCAAAGCAAAAGTGCTCGATTACGCCTGGGGAATGACCGATATTCCCGCCCAAGTTATGGACATCGTTGACGGCTGGATCGTCTACAAACACAACGGTGAAAAGATCACTCCCTTGAGTGAAATCGCACTCGATGCTCATACCGATGTGGTTCATGCGAAGCCCTTTACGGCGGATGTGACCAATAACGCCCGCGTGAACGCCCTCGCCTTCGGTTGTACCTTCGTGGAAGTGGAAGTGGACATTCCCACAGGCAAGGTGGAAATCCTCGAAATCTACAACATCCACGACTCCGGTACGATCGTCAACCCGACATTGGCCGAAGGCCAAGTCCACGGCGGTGTGAGCATGGGATTAGGCTATGCCCTCTACGAACAGATGCTTTTCGATCCGAAGACCGGAAAGCCGCTCATCCACAACCTTCTCGACTATAAACTGATGACCGCCCTCGATACGCCCGAAATCGGGGCTCACTTTGTAAATACCTTTGAGCCGACAGGTCCTTACGGGGCGAAAGCCCTCGGTGAACCGCCAGCGATTACACCGGCACCGGCGATTCGCAACGCCATTTTGGATGCGACCGGTGTCAAATTCAATGATCTGCCCATGACACCGCAGCGGCTGATCGCCAAATTCCAAGCAGAGGGCCTGATCTAGTTGGAGGGTCAGAAGTAAGGGAGGCATATTCATGTACGACATCGCCCGTTACGAAGAAGCCCGGACTGTTGACGAAGCCGTGGCCCTCCTGGCGGCGAATCCGAACGCCCGGATCATCGCCGGCGGCACCGATGTGCTGATCCGGATCCGCGAAGGACATCAGCCATCGGCTGAACTGGTGGGCATCCGCCATATCGAAGAACTCTCGAAAATCGAACTTCTCTCCGATGGCACCTTATCTATCGGAGCGGCGGCAACATTCAGCCGCGTCTCCAAGCACTCCTTGATCACTCACCTCGTTCCCGCCTTAGGCGAAGCCGTGGAGACCGTCGGCGGTCCTCAGATCCGGCGGGTAGCCACCATCGGCGGCAACGTCTGCAACGGTGCCACCTCTGCCGACAGCGCCTCGACGCTCTTCGCTTTTGACGCGGTGCTGCAGATCCAAGGTCCCGAAGGGGTACGCCTCGTACCGATCCGGGAGTTCTACCGCGGACCAGGCAAGGTCCATCTCAGTCAGACCGAGGTGTTGACCGCTATCTTAATCTCACCGGAGAACTATAACGGCTTCGGCGGCCACTACATCAAATACGCCATGCGCAAAGCCATGGACATCGCCACCTTAGGCTGCTCCGTCAACTGCAAGGTTGGTGCAGGCAACATCGTAGAAAAAGCCCGCCTGGCCTTCGGCGTTGCCGCCCCGACACCGATCCGCTGCCCCGGCGCGGAAGCCCTCGTAGAAGGAAAACCTTTTAACGCCGCCCTAGCCGATGAGTTCGGTAAAGCGGCTGCCGCTGAAATCAACCCGCGCACCTCCTGGCGGGCGAGCCGGGAATTCCGGCTGCACCTGGCCGAAGAGTTGAGCAAGCAGGCCTTGGTCCAAGCGTTCATCAAGGCAGGGGGGAAGGTACAATGACATCGACCATATCGGGAAGAACCCAAAAAATCACCTGCACGATCAATGGCGAAGCCGTAACGATGGATGTCGATATCCGGGAATCGCTGCTCGATGTGCTGCGTAACCGCCTTTACCTGACCGGGGCCAAAAAGGGCTGCGGTGTCGGTGAATGCGGCGCCTGCACCGTCTTGATCGATGGAGAAGCTTATGACTCCTGTCTCTTTCTCGCCGTCTGGGCCGACGGAAAGCACATCCGCACGATTGAAGGCGAAGCCAAAGAAGGCCAACTGTCTAGAGTGCAAGAGGCTTTTGTGGAAAGCGGAGCCGTCCAATGCGGATACTGCATCCCTGGCTTTGTCCTATCGGTGACGGCACTGAAGGAACAAAACTGCCACTGTGACCGGGAAAGCCTGAAAAAAGAGCTTTCTGGGCATATGTGCCGCTGCACGGGATATCAGAACATCATCAAGGCGGCGGAGAAAGTATTGACCGAAGAGAAGTAGCCTAGTTGACGGGAAGGCCAAGTCTAGTTCGTCTCATCTTGAGATACATGTATCGTTTTCATACGGCTGAATATCTCAAAACTCCAGACTTTTGGTATCACCTTGAGACGAAATCGCAAACATTTGTAATTATTATTGCAATTGCGTGGTTGGCATGTAATTTGCAATAGATAAGACCATAGTTGAATCCGACGGAACAGGGAAGCGGAAATGCAAAGGGAGGTCGATAGGAGGGTTCCCGACAGGTACAAATAGCGGTATGTAAAAACGTGAGGAATGAGGTGCAACTCAATGCAGCAGGGAAAACACCCAGTTGACGAAATGCTGCCACTAGGTCAATTGTTTGCCTACGGCTTGCAGCACGTGCTGGCCATGTATGCGGGTGCCGTAGCCGTCCCGTTGATCATCGCCAACGCTTTGAAACTCAGCACAGAACAGCTTATTTTCCTCATCAACGCGGACCTTTTTACATGTGGTATTGCTACCATCATCCAGACCGTAGGCTTTTGGAAAGTCGGTGTCCGAATTCCCATGATCCAAGGGGTCACCTTTGCCGCCGTTACGCCCATGATCATCATCGGCACGACACAAGGGTTACCGGGGATCTATGGTGCCATCATCATTTCTGGTTTAGTCACCTTCTTAGCAGCACCGTACTTTAGCCGGTTGCTTCGCTTTTTCCCGCCGGTCGTCACAGGCACGATCATCACAGTCATCGGGATCACACTGATGCCGGTAGCGGTACGGTGGGCCGGTGGCGGAAACCCGGCGGCACCGAACTTCGCCGAACCCCTCTACTTAGGCCTCTCCTTGGCGACTCTGGTCCTGGTCCTGTTCTTCTACCGCTATTTCAAAGGTTTCATGAGCAACATCGCCGTGCTGCTTGGACTCGTCGGCGGTACCGCTCTTGCGATTCCTTTCGGGTTAGTGAACTTCTCCGAGGTGGGAAAAGCCGGCTGGATCAGCATCACCACCCCCTTCTGGTTCGGCATGCCTACTTTCGATATTGCCTCGATTGCTGCTATGGTCCTGGTCATGCTCGTCGTCATGACAGAGACGACGGGTGATTGCGTCGCCATCGGTGAGATCATCGACAAACCGATCACCCAGGACGATTTGTCTCGTTGCTTGCGGGCAGACGGGCTGTCGACGATTCTCGGCGGGATCTTAAACAGCTTCCCTTATACGGCTTTCGCCCAGAACGTGGGGCTTGTCGGTTTGACCCGCGTACGAAGCCGCTTTGTCGTAACTGCTGCCGGGGTCATCCTCGTAGTCCTGGGACTTTTCCCTAAACTGGCTGCGGTGATCGCCGCCATTCCCGCTCCAGTTCTCGGCGGCGCCGGGATCGCTATGTTCGGCATGGTCGCCGCAAGCGGCATCAAGACCTTGTCGAAGATCGAATTCGAAGGCACCCATAACATCATGGTTGTCGCCATCAGCATCGGTCTCGGCCTGATCCCCCTGGCTGTGCCGACCTTCTATCAAAAGTTTCCTGGCTGGACGCAGGTCATCTTAAACAGCGGCATCACTGCCAGTAGCCTCATGGCCATCGTCTTGAACGCAGTGCTGAATGGTACCGGAAAATCGGCGGAACAACTGGGCGGCAAGCCGGTGAGCGCCGGGATGCATAGCAGTAAATAGGTTGCCGCGATAGCATTTCTCCGGTTACCTCCAAATTGTATCTACTCAATCAGTCCGCCAAGCAATGGGTTCATTATCATGCTCCATCTTGTCCGAACCTCGGACAGTGGATATAAATGTCAAACGGGTTATAAGGAGATGTAGGTTTTGGACAAGTTTACGGAGGTACTGAAACTCGCGGAGAAGTACCAACCGGACATGACACGGTTCTTACGGGATTTGGTGGCCATACCGAGTGAAAGTTGCAACGAGAAGGACGTCGTGCTTCGCATTAAAGAGGAAATGGAGAAGGTGGGCTTTGACCGCGTCGACATCGATCCCATGGGTAACATCCTGGGAACGATCGGCCGGGGCAAGCGCGTCATCGCCATGGACGCCCACATTGACACAGTCGGTGTCGGTAACCTCGATAACTGGCAGTATGACCCCTATCAAGGTTACGAAGACGATGAGATCATCATCGGCCGAGGAACGAGCGACCAAACAGGCGGCATGGTCTCCATGGTATACGCCGGCAAAATCATCAAAGACCTGGGCCTCGAAGATGACTACACGTTAGTGATCGTCGGTTCCGTTCAGGAAGAAGACTGTGACGGTCTCTGCTGGCAGTACATCATCAATGAAGGTAAACTCCGTCCCGAGTTCGTCGTCATCACCGAACCTACCGACGGCAAAATTTATCGCGGCCAGCGGGGCCGGATGGAAATCAAAGTCTCGACCAAAGGCATCAGTTGCCATGGCTCTGCGCCGGAACGGGGAGACAATGCCATTTACAAAATGGCAGGCATCCTGACGGAACTCCGGGCGCTCCATGAAAACCTACAAGATCATCCCTTCCTCGGAAAAGGAAGCTTGACCGTATCGGAAATTTTCCATACCTCGCCGTCCCGCTGCGCTGTGGCGGACAGCTGCTGGATCTCCATCGACCGCCGCCTCACCGCTGGCGAAGATGCGGAACTGGCACTGGGACAGATCCGCAACCTGCCGGCTGTGAAAGCTGCCGGAGCCGTCGTCGAGATGTACACTTATGAGCGCCCCTCCTACACCGGCTTGGTCTATCCGACCGATGCCTACTTCCCCACATGGCTGATTGAAGACGGCCATCCTGTCTGCGGCACTTTGGAAGACGCCTACAAAGGCCTTTTCGGCACCGAACCGGTCGTCGATAAGTGGACCTTCTCCACCAACGGCGTCTCTATCATGGGCCGCTACGGGATCCCTTGCATCGGTTTCGGACCCGGTCATGAAGACCAGGCTCACGCGCCCAATGAGCGCACCTGGAAAAAAGAACTGGTCCAAGCGGCGGCTATGTACGCTGTCATCCCGAGCATCTATGTGCAGCAATATGCCGAGAAGATGCCCGAAGATACGAAAAACCTGGTCGAATAATCAAGGCAGAAACAGCTCGTATCCCCTGGACATAAGCTCTGGCGAAAAATTGCCCCCATCGACGCGGCAATTACAATTGACCGGTCGATCATGAGCACGGTCGCCCTGCCAAAGGGGCGGGCGACCGCCCCCAAAACATAGGTACGTCAATGTGAGACCGTAACCATACGGTTGTCCAAATAAAAAAACATGATCCCGGTGAAAGCTGATACTGCATTCACAGATCATGACATAAAGCTTCACAGAATCCTAAGAAAAACTACCACGAGGAGGATTTTCACGATGCAATCCATTTTCCGCGGCCGTCACTTCATCAACCTGGAAGATTTCAATAAAGAAGAAGTCGACACTATGCTTGAGGTCTCCTTCGACCTCAAGAAAAAGTTTGCCATGGGCGTCCCTACGCCGTACCTGCTCCACCAGTCCATGTTCCTCATGTTCTTTGAACAGTCCACCCGGACTCGGAACTCCATGGAAGCCGGTTTCGCCCAACTAGGCGGCCATGCCGGATTCCTCGACTCCAGCAGCATGCAAATCGCCCACGGCGAAAGCGCCAAAGATACAGCCATCATCCTGTCCCGCTTCGGCCATGCCATCGCGTGCCGCTATTGCAACTGGGGATACGGCAACAAGTACCTGACCGAAATGGCTCAGTGGTCCACCGTGCCCATTATGAACCTGCAGTGCGACCTGTACCACCCCTTCCAAGCCCTGGCCGACCTGATGACCATGAAAGAAAAAATCGGCGATCTCAAGCGCGTGAAAGTCTCCATCATCTGGGCCTACGCCGAAAGCCATAAAAAGCCCATCTCCGTACCGCTCTCCCAAGTGCTGCTCTTCCCCCGTTACGGTATGGACGTCTGCCTGGCCCACCCGAAAGGCTGGGAGCTTCCCGACTGGGTTATTGAACAAGCCAAAGCGAACGCAGCCCGCTACGGCGGTACCGTCACGGTGACCAACAACGAAGAAGAAGCTTACGAAAACGCCCATATCGTCATTCCGAAGAACTGGGGATCCTGGGTCAACGACCAGACCGGTGCTTCCATTGCCGGGGCGACCAAAGTCGTCGACGACAAGCTCATGGCGCAGAAGTCCTGGAAGTGCACCGAAGCCAAAATGGCGACGGCCGACAAAGACGTCATGTACATGCACGCGCTGCCGGCTGACCGCAACAACGAAGTAGAAGACTCCGTCATCGACGGCCCTCATTCCATCGTTTACGATGAAGCAGAAAACCGCCTCCACACTGCCAAAGCGGTCATGACATTATTAATGGGTGGTCGGTAATTCTATGAAACAACTGGCTGTCGTAGCGATCGGCGGCAACTCGCTCATCATCGACAACGCCCACCAAGCGGTGGAAGATCAATATCGTGCGGTCTGTGAAACGGCGAACCATATTGCCGGCATGATTGAACAAGGATACGAGGTCATCATCACCCACGGCAATGGTCCGCAGGTCGGATTTATCCTCCGGCGTTCTGAAATTGCCTGTGAAGTGGCAGGTATGCACCATGTCCCCCTCGTCAGCTGCGGCGCCGATACACAAGGAGCCATCGGCTTTCAGATCCAGCAGGCCATGGACAACGAATTCAAAAAGCGTGGCTTGACCAAATCAGCCGTCACCATCGTCACCCAAGTGGCCGTCTCCCCGGAAGACCCGGCCTTCCAAAAACCGACCAAACCGATCGGATCCTTCTACACGGAGGAACAGGCACAAGCGCTTTGCAAAGCTCATCCTGACTGGGTCATGGTCAACGATGCCGGACGGGGATACCGCCGGCTCGTTCCCTCACCGAAGCCGCAGCAGATCATCGAAAAAGATGTGATCCGCATGTTAGCGGGTCAAGGCTACTGTGTCATCGGTGTCGGCGGCGGCGGAATCCCTGTCGTGCCCCAAGATGACGGTACTTTCAAAGGAATCGATGCGGTCATCGACAAAGACTTTGCCTCCAGCCTCCTGGCCTCAGAGATTGACGCGGACGTGCTGATCATCTCGACGGGCGTGCCGAAAGTGTACATCAATTACGGAAAACCGGACGAGAAACCCCTCGATAAGGTGACCGTGGCGGAACTAAAGCAGTATGTCTCCGAGAACCACTTTGCCCCTGGCAGCATGCTGCCTAAAGTGCAGGCGGTCATCGACTTCCTTGAGCGGGGCGGCAAAAAAGCCATCATCACCAACCCCGAGTCCTTGGAAGAAGCGGTCGCGGGAAGAACAGGCACCCACGTGTATCCTTAAAGCAAAAAGGTGAACTTGGGGTAAATCGGTGTGTAATGACTCTCGATTCATCCATGTGTTCCTTAAATCTCGTTGAGACTGCGCCCGCCTGAACCGGGCGAAGTGCAGTCTCTTTCCCTTTCGTTAGAGAAAGGAGGGGGAGAATGGGTCTTGTGCTTCGCGGCGGGACTGTCGTGACCGCCTTGGAAACCTACCCGGCCGATGTTCGCATCGACGGCGAACAGATCGGGATGATCGCCCAGCATATCGAACCGACGGCTGCAGACCAGGTGCTCGATGTAACCGGCAAATATCTGCTTCCAGGCGGGATCGACGCTCACACTCACTTTGACCTACCCTTCGGAGACATGTCCACTGCCGACGATTTTGAAAGCGGCAGCCGGTCCGCCGTCATGGGCGGGACGACGACGGTCATCGATTTCGCCACCCAATTCCGCGGTGAGCCCCTGACAGAGGCGCTCGAAAACTGGCATGATAAAGCTCGCGGCAAGAGCTATTGTGACTACGGTTTTCACATGGCCATCTCGGACTGGAAGCAGGGTATGACGGCCCAGATGGAGGAACTGGTCCGAAAGTCGGGCGTCACCTCCTTCAAGCTGTACATGGCCTACAAGGGAAGCATGCAGGTCGACGACGGCGTACTTTTCGATGTATTGCGAAAAAGCGGCGAGATGGGAGCTCTAGTCTGCCTGCACTGTGAAAACGGTGATGTAGTCAATCTTCTCGTTCAAGAAGCCAGAGCACAGGGAAGGACAGCGCCGTCGACCCATCCATTGACACGACCGCCCGCTGTCGAAGAGGAAGCTGTCGCCCGGGCCATCGCGCTGGCGAACATGGCCAAAGCGCCCTTGTACATCGTCCACTTATCGACTCGCGGTGCCTTAGAAACGGCAGAACGAGCCCGGAAGCAAGGCGCCTGTGTCTATATAGAAACGTGCCCGCAATATTTGCTTCTCGATGATCGTCGCTACGAAGGCGAAAGCTTCGAGAGCGCCAAATACGTCATCTCTCCGCCATTGCGTTCACCTGAACATGGCGAAGCCTTATGGGAAGGAATCCGGCGAGGCGCCGTGGATACGATCGCCACAGATCACTGCTCCTTTAATTTTCAAGGCCAGAAAAGTCTGGGCCGGAACGACTTCAGTAAAATCCCCAACGGCATGCCCGGCGTCGAACATCGACTGGGGCTGCTCTACAGCGCTGGTGTCGTCCCCGGGAAAATCAGTCTCAACCAATTCGTCTCCCTCACAGCGACCCGCCCAGCCCAATTGTTCGGAATTTTCCCCCGTAAGGGAACGATTGCTGTCGGTTCCGACGCAGACATCGTCTTATGGGACCCTCAAGCAACGAAAGTGATCGGAAAAGAAAATCATCACTGCCATGTTGACTATGAACCTTACGAAGGATTTTCCCAAACCGGCTTGCCTGTCCATGTGTTCCTCCGGGGACGGCAGATCGTCCGCGATGGCAAACTGTTAGACTCTGCGCCAGGAGGCCGGTATCTCTTCCGGAAACCGCTAAAATAAAGAAGGAGATGCTGTATGCATACCATCCATGTAAACGGCGCGGTCCACAGTGTCACCGATGATGGAAATCTGCTCGAATTTTTGCGGGATACGCTCCACATCACTTCGATGAAAAACGGTTGCGGCGAAGGGGCCTGCGGTGCCTGTATGGTCCTCATCGATGGGAAAGCCATGCGGGCCTGCCTGTACACGCTAGCCAAGGTGGACGGAAAAAGGATTTTGACCGTCGAAGGCCTCTCCGAAGAAGAAAAAGAAAGCTACGCCTGGGCCTTTGCCGAAGCCGGTGCGGTGCAGTGCGGATTTTGCATTCCCGGCATGGTCATCAGTGCCAAAGCGTTACTCGATAAACAGCCGAATCCGACGAACCAGGAAATCAAAACGGCCTTACGGGGCAATATCTGCCGCTGTACAGGCTATGTCAAAATCGAAAAAGCTATCGCCATGGCGGCCAAAGTGCTCCGGGGCGATATGATGATACCTTCCAGTGACCCCCATTCCGGGATCGGTTTTAACACCAACCGAGTCGACGCTCACGAAAAAACACTCGGCACGGGCCAGTATGTGGACGATCTTCACGTAGAGGGAATGCTCTACGGTTCCGTACTGCGGACAAAGATGGCCCGGGCCTACATAAAACAGATTGACATTTCAGCAGCCCTTGCGCTGCCCGGCGTGGAAGCGGTGCTCACCGCTAAGGACGTGCCGGGACAGCGCCATTGGGGGTTCATCTTCAAAGATTGGCCAGCATTGATCGCCGAAGGAGAAGAGACGCGCTATATCGGCGATGCCTTGGCCATCGTAGCCGCCAAAACGAAGCGAATCGCCCGAGAGGCTCTGCGCATGATCCAGGTGGACTATGAAGAGCGGGAACCGGTAGTGACGCCGGCAGATGCCTTGGCTCCCGAAGCCCACCAGATCCATGAAAAAGGGAATCTCCTCTCGACAACAAAAGTTCGCCGCGGGAATCCGGAAGAGGCTTTGTCCCGCTCGGCCCATGTGGTCACCCACCGCTATACGACCCCAGCGACAGAACATGCCTTTTTGGAACCGGAGAGCGCCCTGGCTGTCCCCGGAGAAGAAGGTGTCCTGACCGTCTACGTGACCACTCAAAGCGTCTACAAAGACCAGCAGGGAATCATGGCGATCCTCGATTTGCCTGCCGATAAAGTGCGGGTCATCAGCAAACTCGTCGGCGGCGGTTTCGGCGGCAAGGAAGATCTATCGGTCCAGCATCATGCGGCATTGCTCGCTTATAAAACGGGAAAACCGGTCAAATTGACCTTAACGCGCCAGGAAAGCATCCATGTCCATCCGAAACGGCATGCCATGGAGGTAGAACTCACCACCGGCTGCGACGACGATGGAAAAATAACGGCCATGATCGCGCGGCTCACTGCCGATACAGGTGCCTATGCCTCCCTAGGTCCAGCCGTGCTGGAGCGGGCTTGCACCCACGTAGGCGGCCCCTACCATGTGCCCAACGTCGACATCACCGGCCTCTGTGTCTATACCAACAACCCGCCAGCCGGGGCTTTTCGCGGATTCGGCGTTCCGCAATCCTGTTTCGCCTGTGAAGGCAACTTAGACTTGCTCGCGAAAAAGACCGGTCTATCGCCCTGGGAAATTCGTTATCGCAATGCTCTAGAACCGGGTATGACGAACGCCACCGGACAAATCGCTGACGAGGGCACCGCCATCAAAGAAACCCTGTTGGCTGTCCGGGAAGTCTACGAAGCCCACCCTTACGCCGGGATCGCCTGTGCTCTAAAAAATACAGGTATCGGCGTAGGCAAACCTGATGTGGGCCGGGTCAAGCTGCAAGTCAAAGAGGGAAAGGTACGGATTCTGACGAGTGCGGCCTGTATCGGGCAGGGGTTGGCCACCATCGTAGGACAGATCGTCTCAGAAGTGACCGGCTTACCCCTCGATCAACTGGAACTCGTCGCACCGGATACGTCGGAGACCCCTGATTCAGGGACCACCACCGCCTCCCGGCAAACCTTGTTCACCGGTGAAGCAGCCCGACAGGCAGCCTCGGCACTGGTGCAGGGATTAAAAAGCGCCTCCTTAGAGGAACTGGAAGGACGCGAGTTTTTCGGTGAATACCACGGCGTCACCGACCCTCTCGAATCGCCGAAGCCCAATCCGGTGAACCATGTGGCCTTCAGCTATGCCACCCACGTCGTTCTCTTGGACGATCAGGGCAAGGTCACCAAAGTCATCGCCGCCCATGACGTGGGCCGGGCCATTAACCCGAAAGCGATCGAAGGCCAGGTGGAGGGAGCTGTCGCCATGGGCCTTGGCTACGCGCTAAGGGAGGATTTTCCGCTCAACCAAGGGGTTCCACAGGTCAAGTTCGGTACGCTCGGCTTGTTCCGTTCTACAGATATGCCTGAAGTAGAGACCATCTTGATCGAAAAGAACCCGTCGCCGCTAGCCTTCGGCGCTAAAGGAGTCGGCGAGATCGCTACCATCCCCGTAGCCCCAGCTGTTGCCTCAGCCTATTTCCGGTTTGACAAACAGCTTCGCTTTTCCTTACCCTTAAAAGGGACCGCTTATGACAAGGGACGAAAATAGATAACTCGCGTTCCTGCAACGTTAACGATGTGCAATTTTGTTGTGCAATTTTTAAGGACTTCCATTCCACCGATGGTATCGAGTTCGACCTAGCTCTATTCTCGATTACTCACGGCGGGGGCTGAAGGAGAGGTTATCTTATGAGAGATAGCTGCACCGGCAGTTACGATGTAAAAAGCAAGTGGGTCGCTACGGCTGCCCGCTTGCTTTCCCCGTTTCCGGCGATTGTGGCCTTGGTAGGCGGCGGCGGGAAAACGACACTGCTTTATGCCTTGGGGCGATACCTGCATCAGTCAGGAAAACGAGTGCTCCTATCGACGACGACGAAAATGTACCCACCAGAAGCGGGACAAGCGTCCCTATGGCTAGGTTCGGAACCACCGCCGGGTGACTCGCTTTACTTATGGGGTAGGGGGATAAGTCCGGAAGGGAAAGTGGAAGGCCTCGACGCCGGTCTTTTTTCAACCTTAACCAATGATTACGATGTCATTCTAGTGGAAGCTGACGGAAGCCGAGGCCTCCCCTTAAAAGTTTGGGGGCAGGGAGAACCGGTGCTTCCTTCGGGAGTTACCGATATCTTCTGCTTGGCCTCCTTGCAGGCATTCGGAAAGCCTGTCCAGGATGTGCTGCATCGAGCCGAACTGGCTGATGAGTTTTTTGCACTGCCGGAGCAGGTGGATCTGGAGCTATGGAATGCTCTTCGTCAGTATCATGAGAGGACACTGAGGCAGCTTGTCGACTATGGCGTAACGATTCGATTGATCGATCGCGGTTCCCCGGCCCTATGGCGGAAAGTCTGTGACGAATCCTACTCCGCTTATCTATGGAGCGAAGCGGACGGATGTTTCCCTCAAAAGAGCATTCGGATAACCGGAAAAAAAAATAAACAAAGATTTGAAGTAAGCAAAGCAAAAAGATTCAGCCGTAGAGGGGACTCAAAGGGAAAAGTCACGAAACAGGATATTTCTATCGTCGCTGTCGTTCTAGCCGCCGGCCGGGCGAGTCGTTTTGGCGGGGGAAAACTCCGGGCATCTTTGGCCGGGCGTCCACTCTTGGCTTGGACACTGCGGTTAGTCAATTCCATCCCTTTTTCATCACGGCTAGTCGTCACAGGCGCCGACTCTGATGTAGAGGAACTGGCCAAGAAATATGGTCATACCGTGGTAATGAACCAGGACTGGCAGAAGGGAATGGGAACTTCATTAGCGACGGCTATTCAGGCGCTGCAGTCTTCCGGTAATGAAGCGAATATCGATGGGGTGCTCTTCTTTTTAGGAGATATGCCTTTGATTCGGCGAAAAACAGTGAGTTACTTGCTGCAGCAGATTCGTTCAACCAAACCAGATATCGCCTATCCGACATTCCGAGGGAAAAAGGGCCATCCCGTCTATTTTCATCGCCAATGCTTTCCTGCCTTGTTCTCTTTGGCAGGAGATGAAGGCGGTCGCCAACTGATGGCGCAGTTTCCCGATCATCTAGCCGTACCTGTCGATGATGAAGGAGTGCTCACTGACGTAGATAGTCAAAAAGCATTGGAGGCGGTCCGTGTGAGATTAAACAGTCAGTGAAAAATTACGTTAAAAGCAGTCTCAATATTATTTGGTAAGCTCAAAATGAGATCACAAGAGCTGCCGCAGGTACAGAGGTTTTGTGATTCGAGATTACAAGTGCTATCTCAAAATGAGTCAGACAGCCTCCTGACTTATTTTTGATGAAAAAAGCTTGTAACTTCTTTTCTCTACATAGGGCGGACAAAAGAGAAGGCCCCTCAAATATCTTTGCATCGGTACCCCCCTAAACAGCTTGGCACGATTATTGCATTAGCCTAAATGTTGTGAACGTTCGTGCAATAACTGTCGCTACCGGCCAATCGTTGAATGAGGGGGGATTTTTTCCGGGGACGTACGTTGCCTCCGCGCAAGGTTGTGATCGTTCTTGCATGGGTAGTTGCCTATTCCCAGTGAAAAAAAGAGTAGAGGAGGATTTTCTATGTCCACCAAAGTATCCACCTCAGCCCCTGTTGAGAAAGGCCTAATGGACAAGCTCTTTCATCTTTCGGCCAAAGGGACCGATGTAAAAACAGAGATCCTCGCCGGCGTGACCACCTTTGTGGCCCTCGCCTATATCATCTTTGTCAACCCCAATATCCTCGCTGATGCAGGTATCCCCAAAGAGGCCGCCATTGCGTCCACCATTTACGCGACCGTCGTGGCCACTTTGCTGATGGGCCTTTGGGCCAACTTTCCCATCGCTGTTGCGCCGGGCATGGGTCTGAACGCCTTTTTTGCCTATTATGTCTGCGGTGTGCTCGGCCTTCCCTGGCAAACGGCCCTGGGTGCTGTATTCTTCTCCGGTTTACTGTTCTTAGTGCTAACCCTTGGCGGGGTCCGTCAAGCGATCATCAAAGCTGTACCGATGAACCTAAAAAGCGCCATCGGTGTCGGGATCGGCCTTTTTATCGCTTTTATCGGACTGAAAAACGCGGGTATCATCATCGCTGATAAAGCTACCTTTGTCGCCGTCGGACACTTGACGGCTCCAGAACCGTTCCTCGCCTGCATTGGCATGATCCTCACGGCAGTTCTCATCGCCAGAAATGTAAAGGGTGCTATGCTCATCGGGATTCTCGGCACGACTCTGCTCGGAATGATTGCCGGTGTCGTAACCATCCCCAAGGGAATTGCCGACATCATGAGCTTTACCCTGCCGAGCGTCGGTCCTACGTTGCTGCAATTGAACATCGCCGGTGCGTGGCAGTACGGCATCTTTTCGATCATCTTTACCTTTACCATCGTCGAACTTTTTGACAACATGGGAACCTTGATTGGCTTAACACGCAAGGCCAATTTGATGGATGATCAAGGCAATATCGAAAACATTGACCGTGCTCTCACCACCGACGCGGTAGGGACCCTCTTTAGCGCTATCTTTGGCACATCGACGGTGACTTCCTATGTGGAAAGTGCTGCAGGCATCGCCGAAGGCGGGAAAACAGGATTGACGGCTTTGACGGTTTCCGCCTTATTCCTGATATCGCTGGTCTTCGCCCCGCTCATCGGGATCGTCCCCGGCTTTGCCACCGCCCCAGCGCTCATTCTGGTCGGTGCCATGATGCTCGCCGAAATCAAACATGTCAGTTTTGACGATTTCACCGACGGCGTCCCGGCCTTCCTAACGGTGATTATGATGCCCCTGACGTTCAGTATCGCCAACGGATTTGCTTTCGGCTTCATCAGCTATACCTTCTTAAAATCCCTGACCGGCCGGTTCAAAGAAGTGAGCATTTTTATGTGGCTCATCTCCTTCGCATTCCTCATCAACTTCTATATGCGTCTTCACTAGCCCGGGTATATTCCAACCCTCCCAGGAATCGCAGTAAATGATAAAATGATAGAGTCTCCTCTTCGGATGTCGTTACAGGCGGAGTTATCTCCTATGTAAGGACAAGCTGGGAAATCCGGTGTGTCGGCGACCTATGCAAAAGCCAAAGGTTGTCGACACACCCTGTTTTCCCTGTGCTGTATGATCATAGTTTACAGCACAGATGAAGTGGCTCAAGACTGCCTAATTCTGTCCGAAGATTGCCGCTTGACTTCTAAGTCCATATTGCCTAATGGCGGAATGCCAAGGACTGTCCGGTGAATCCCCAGAGACTCTTTGGTGACGGAGTAATTGCGGAGGTGAGCGCCTTGTCTCTGTTAATTAAAAACGGAACGATCGTGACGATGAACCCAAACCGAGATATCCTCACAGGCGATATTTATATTGAGGGAAATCGGATCACCGCCATCGGTGATAATTTACCCCATCAGGCGGGACGGACCATCGACGCCGCGGGAAAAGTGGTCATCCCTGGTTTGATTCAGCCGCATATTCATCTATGTCAGACCTTATTTCGTGGACAAGCGGACGACTTAGAACTGCTCGACTGGCTCAAGTTAAAGATCTGGCCCTTGGAAAGCGGTCATGATCCGGAGTCGATCTACTATTCGGCTATGCTCGGCACCGGTGAACTGATCAAAGGCGGCACGACAGCCATCGTTGATATGGCTACGGTGAACCATACGAATGAAAACTTTCAGGCCATCTATGACAGCGGTATCCGGGCTATTTCCGGAAAGTGCATGATGGATCTGGGCGACGAGGTTCCCGAACCGATGCGGGAAAAAACGAGAAATTCCATCGACGAGAGCCTCCGCATGCTGGAAAAATGGCATGGAAAAGGGAATGGACGCATACAATACGCCTTTACGCCCCGGTTTGCCGTGTCCTGTACGGAAGAACTGCTCCGAGAAGTGGTCAGACTGGCCGAACAGTACCGGGTGATGATTCACACACACGCTTCGGAGAATAAAGGCGAAGTCGAATTCGTATATCAGATGAGCGGGATGCGCAATGTCCTGTACTTGCAAAAACTGGGCTTGACGGCGCCAAACCTCATCGTAGCTCATTGCATTCATCTAGACGAAGAGGAAATGGAAACCCTCGTCCAAACACAAACCAAAATCGCCCACTGCCCCAGTTGTAACTTAAAGCTGGCCTCTGGGTTCGCCAAGATTCCAGAACTACTCGACCGGGGTGCTTATGTATCGATCGCCGCCGATGGCGCACCTTGCAACAATTATCTCGATGGATTTATCGAAATGCGCATGGCTGCCCTGATCCAAAAGCCTTTTTACGGGCCGAGAGCGATGCCGGCGCCGAAGGTCTTTGAGTTGGCCACGATCGGCGGGGCTAGAGCGATGGGATTGGAAGCGGAAATCGGCAGCGTAGAAGTCGGCAAAAAGGCAGACTTGGCGATCATCAATCTGGACGAATTGCGGACGACACCGCAAAAAGGGGTCAACATATATTCGCAACTGGTTTACCAAACCCAGAGCTCCCAGGTCGAGACGACCATTGTAGATGGAAACATCCTCATGGAGAACCGCGTGCTGAATGGGATGGATGAAAAAGAAGTCCGGCGAAAAGCTAACGAAAGTCTCGAGCGGGTCGCCAAACGAGTGGGCATATCGATCGCCTAGAGGTGAGAACGGTGAAAAAGCCGGTAAAAGATCTGATAGCCGTGGCAAATGGAGAAAGACCAGCGGATCTAGTCTTAAAAAATGCGGAAATCTTCAATGTCTTCACAGGTGAATTCGAACGGGGAGACATCGCTCTCGTCGGGGGATACATCGCTGGGGTGGGCGACTATTCCGGCGAGGTGGAATACGACTGCTCAGGCCGGTACGTGACACCGGGCTTTATTGACGGTCATGTTCATATCGAAAGCTCCATGGTGAGCCCTAGCGAGTTCGCTCGAGCCGTGGTCCCCTTGGGAACAACGACGGTCATCGCCGACCCTCATGAAATCGCCAATGTAGCCGGCCGAGAGGGTATCCGGTTTATGCTGGATTCGTCGGAACAGATCCCTTTGAACGTCTATTTGATGCTCCCGTCGGCGGTACCGGCAACGACATTGGAAACGTCCGGTGCGATCTTGAATGCCTCCGACTTGGCCGAATTCCTTGACCACCCGCGGGTCCTCGGTTTGGGTGAGATGATGAATTTTCCCGGACTCTTATCAAGAGATGAACAAGTGGTCGCTAAACTGGAAATGGTAGGGGAAGGGGTCATCGACGGCCACGGGCCTACCTTGACCGGCAAAGCTTTGAACGCCTATATCGCAGCGGGAGTCCGTTCGGATCACGAATGTACCACTGCTGCAGAAGCGTCGGAACGGTTGTCCAAGGGTATGGTGGTGATGCTGCGGGAAGGATCGGCAGCCAAAAACCTTCTCGATCTCCTGCCGGCCGTAAAACCGGAAATGTCCAGGCGTTGTATCATGGTGACCGATGACCGCCATCCTGACGATCTAATTCAATTGGGCCATATCAACCAAATGGTGAAAATGGCCGTCGACGCCGGAATCGATATCGCAACGGCGATCCAGATGGTCACGATCAATACGGCCACCTATTTCCGACTTCATGACTTAGGTGCGGTAGCTCCAGGCTACCGGGCCGATTTGCTCGTCTTTGATGATGTAACGGACTGGAAGCCCCATGCGGTCTTTAAGGCAGGAAAAAAAGTGGCCGAGAAGGGGCAGCCTCTCTTTGAGAAGACACTGATACCAGGAACACCAGTCCACCGCTCGCTCCATATCGGTGAACTTACTTTAGAAGATTTACAAGTGCCGGCACGATCCGTGATGGCTCGTGTCATCGAATTGGCACCCCGGCAAATCTTCACTCGAGAGCGGATCATGGCTGTCCCTGTCCGGGACGGACGGTTTGTGGCGGCTCCGGAAGAGAACCTGCTCAAACTGGCCGTCATCGAGCGGCATAAACAGACCGGTAATGTTGGCGTCGGTTTTGTCTATGGCTTAGGGATGCGCATCGGGGCCATCGCCTCCACCATCGCCCATGACTCTCATAACCTGGTCGTCGCTGGTGCTACCGATACAGATATGTTGCTCGCCGTCGAGGAAATCAAGCGCATTGAAGGAGGTTTGGCTATCGTGGCCGATGGACGAGTCCTCGGTTCATTGCCCCTTCCCTTAGGCGGTTTAATGTCGGAGGGGGATATTTACGAGGTGCGGGTCAAGCTGAACGAATTACTCCACATCGCTCGGCAGTTGGGCGTTCATCGGGAGTACGACCCGTTCCTGACGCTGGCTTTTCTCAGCCTCCCCGTCATCCCCGAATTGAAGCTGACCGATAAAGGGCTCGTCGACGTGCGACAGATGCAGTTGGTACCGGTATCCCTATAAGTGAGAAGCCAATAGCAAAACGTGCCTAGACTCTCTGTTACTTTCGGTTGGACCGACGCAGGCAATTCCAAGACAGCTTATATAGGAAGAGCGACTCAAGAAAAGTATTTCAGAATTGCGTTTCCGAAAGTGTGTTTTAGAAAGAGTCTATTAGAAAGAGTAAGACCCGGGAAGCTATCTCTATGGATATCTTCCCGGGTCTTACTACGGTTTCTTAGATATAGATAGACTTTTCGATTCAGATAGGGAAGACTTTTTTGTAAGGAAGGGATTTGTTTTAGAAGCGAGGTGGCCTGTATATGGCATGGACCTATCTAGTTATCGCGGGGATCTTCGAGGTGGTGTGGGCCATCGGGCTCAAATATTCCCAAGGGTTTACCCAGCTATATCCGTCTTTGATCACGGCGGCAGGGATGGCTGTTAGTTTTTATTTTCTAGCCCTGGCGTCGAAGACCCTGCCGATCGGGACCGCTTATGCCGTATGGACAGGTATCGGGGCTGTAGGTGCCGTCATCCTAGGAATCGTCCTTTTTCAAGAACCTCGAGACTTCCCTCGAATGGTCTTTCTTGCGATGATTCTAATAGGGATTATTGGACTGAAATTTACCAGTGCTAGTTCCTAGGATAAGATTTGCTGGTAATAAAGCAAGATAAAAAGCCCGGCTTGTGGTACACCGGGCTTTGGCACGTGAAGGTATACTTGTGGTTCTCTATTTATTTTCCCGCGGCTTTTTTCACCATATCCGCATGCTGTTTCTGGTAGGCGAGTGAAACACCGCTGCCGTGACCTTTGCTGTTGGATAAGTACAGGTCGATATGACCGTCGACACCGTTATCGGGAATACTGTCGAAGCTGTGAGGCATCCCGGAGAGCGATGCGGCAATGTTCATACCATCCTTATAGACGACGACGGCCCGCGGTGTCCAGGTCCAGCCGCCTGGGAACAGATCCTTGAGGACCGCCGTATCTTTAGTGGTCAAGGGTTCTACATCGCTATGGTTGTATCCGCCCATCATTTTTACTTGAAGGGTTTTATTTGTGAGAACATCAGTGATTTGAAAGCGATCATTTCGCTTAAGCAGATACTGACCGTCTAAAAACCAGTCGACAAGTTTGCCGACGCGGGCGGGTGCTTTGTCCTGGCCGGGCTGAACGGCATAAGCCCGGGGTGCATAGCCCGAAACGGCGATCAGATCATCGGCATCGAGCCAATCCGTCGGGGACATATAGTTATAACGGAGAAGATTTGACGCGGAGACTTGAAATTGTTTTGCCAGCTTATCGACCGTATCACCTGCTCGCACCACATATGTTTTAGCCGGCCAAGAGAGGACTGGTTCAGAGGCCGGTTTTGTAGAGGGTGTAGGCTTTGACACAGGCATCGGCGTGGGTTTTTGTGTGTTTGACGGTGGATTTGTAGGCTTGGTCGACGTTGGGGAGGGTATAGGTTTCGGAACAGGTTTAGGAACATTGGGAAGAGGTTTCGGAGACGTCGATGGGATGGTCGGCTTTGTAGTGGGGTTGGGTGCCGGTGTAGGTTCAGTAGTTTTTATGATGGCGCCCTCTTGGATTTTCAGTACTTGGCCGATTTGGATCTCATCGGAGGTTAGGTTGTTCAATTCCTTTAGGACACTCACGGTCGTCCTATACTTCTGGGCAATTTTCCAGAGGGTGTCACCCGAACTGGTGGTATGTAATCTGGCTTCTCTTAGGTAGAGCGAGTGACCCGGATAGAGAGTCGTCGTTTTTAGCCCATTGAGGGTCTCCAGACGATCGATGCTGACTCCGGTCTTCTGGGCAATTTTGAAGAGACTATCATTCTTTTGAACCCTATAGGTAGCCGAGACAGAAGAAATCAGGGATGTTGGAACAGACGCGGCGAAGGCGGTAGAACTAAAGGTGAGCACAGTCGCGAGGGCAAGTCCTGCAACAAAGGGTGCAGGCGTTTTCTTCATTTGCAACATCCCTTCGTTAAATAGTTTGTTGTTACGTTCAGCGCCATACGTTACATATTTTCGATGGGTCCTTTAAGTTTGAGGGGATAGAAAAGGCCCCTTCTTCGCTAAAGGAGCCTTGTATAAACAATTGCGAATTTTATAAGGTTCACTTACTTTGAGATAGATTTAGTGCTAAACTTAAAAAATACAATGAAATAGGACGTACAGAACGGGCCATAGAAAACGATCCCGGAAAGGTGTTGCCATGCATATCTTTCCGGGTCGTTATTTTTACTCTCAAGAAAAGATAGATAAAAAGCGTAAAGAGACGATGCAGCAACTGCCGCAAAAAGAGAGGAAGCAAAGATGATACAATCAGATGATAAAAAAGCACATGAAAACACATTAACCGGGATCTATTACGCCTTGGCCGCCTATTTATTATGGGGCCTGCTCCCGCTGTACTGGAAGTCCCTCGGAGGGGTTCCGGGAACGGAGATCTTGGCTCACCGAATAGTATGGTCTTTCGTCTTTGTCATGGCCGTTTTGTTTGTTACAGGTCGGTGGGGGAAAATGAAGGAGGCTCTTCGGGAGAAAAACAACCGGTTGCGGCTCATCGCGGGATCGTTGCTCATCAGTGTGAACTGGTTTGTCTACATATGGGCTGTCAACAACGGTCACATGGTCGAAGCCAGCCTGGGATACTATATCAATCCGTTGTTCAATGTGGCCGTAGGGGTGGTTTTTCTGCGGGAGCGATTGAGCCGGGCACAAATCGCGGCTATTGTTCTAGCGGCCATGGGTGTACTTTTTCTGACAGTAAACTTTGGACAAGTTCCATGGATCGCCATGACCCTGGCGATCAGTTTCACCTTGTACGGTATGGTTAAAAAGAAGGTCCTTCTAGAACCGATGGTGGGGCTGGCGATAGAGACGGCGGTTGTCACACCCTTGGCGCTTCTGTACTTGCTCTTCCTTCAGGGGACCGGGGCGTCTGCCTTATCGAATGGGTCTTCGCTGACCGTGATCCTTTTACTCGGTGCCGGGGTGGCTACGGCCATGCCCCTCGTCTGGTTTGCCCAAGGAGCCCAACGAATACCGCTCTCCACGATGGGGTTCATCCAGTACCTATCCCCGACAATAAGCCTGCTCTTAGGTGTCTTTCTGTTTCATGAAACATTTACCACTGTTCACGTCATCAGTTTCGCCTTCATCTGGTCAGGGTTGATAGTCTACTCACTGTCTCACTTGAAACAGATGAGAGACTCAAAAAGAGAGAGCGTCAGTTAATCTCTCAAGGGTCTATCAGAAAAACATTAATATTTGTTGTTTTCGAGAAAAATGAACTATAAAAAAGGTTTTTGGTGCTCTGATAGAGAATTAAAAAGAGCAAATAATCACTTTTGCTATCAAGTGAAATGAAAGGGGTACGCTTAATGGCAAACGGCTCAAGAGAAGAAAGAAGAAACAAGGTTATCGAAGTTTTGAACAAAGCCCGTTCCATGGAATTACAGGCGATTCATCAGTATATGAATCAGCATTACAACCTGGATGGAATGGATTATGGCGAGTTAGCCGCCAATATGAAGCTAATCGCGATTGATGAAATGAGACACGCAGAAGCTTTTGCAGAGCGGATAAAGGAACTGGGCGGCGAACCTACGAGTGAAATATCGGGTAAAATCGAAAAAGGCCAAGAAATTAATCTGATCTATCCTTTTGATGTAGAACGAGAAGAGGACGCCGTCGACGTTTATAACCAATTTTTGTTGGTTTGCAGGGAAAACGGAGACAGCATTACGATGAAGTTATTTGAAACGATTATTGAAGAAGAACAAGCACACCTCAACTATTTTGCCAACATTGATGAGCACCTAAAGAATTTGGGAGCCACCTTCTTGGCACGTATCGCCGGAACTTCAGCGAGTACGGGCCCTTCAAAGGGCTTCACGGTCAAGGCAAACAGCGCCCAATAAGTGAAAGTAAAAACCCTTGCAAACTTTAAGCAAGGGTTTTTCTTTGATGAATTTACCTTCTTCATCATAGCCTGTGTTATTTCTTTTCACAAATGTTGCTAGATGGCATCACCCATGTGGCTCCGATTTCCCGCATGACGACGCGATCCAGTTGTCTTGATGCTGCATGTAAAAAGCGTTGGAGCGGTTCCTCCATGGGCTCTTGGGACAACTTAAAGGTGCTAAAGTGCATGGGGATCACATACTTAGCGCCGATTTCCTCGACCATCTGCCAGGCTTGCTCCGGTGTCGCGTGTCTGGCTTCGAACGGTTTTGGGGAATAGGCACCGATACCAATGATGGCGAGATCGATCGGAGTGCCTGCTAGCTGCGCTTTGAATTTCGGTGTATAGGCGCTATCAGCACCATAGAAGATGTTAACCCCGTTCTTTGATAGCAAAAAGCTGTTGGCTTCCATCTCTTTGTACCAAGGCAACCGTGCACCCCAGTGATTACCTTCGATCGCACGAATACGGACTCCGGAAAGTTCCTGTACATCGCGCCAATGCATTTCGATGACAGACTTAAACGTAAGCCGTCGCCACAGACGAAGAGTGCCTCTGGCCGTAACTGCAATCGTGTGAGGCGATTGCACTTTTCTCAGCGTGGGATAGTCAAAATGGTCTGTGTGTGCGTGAGATACGAGTAGGAGATCGACAGGGCCGAGTTCTGCTGCCGTCAAGGCAGGCGGATGAAACCGTTTGGGGCCGATCGTCGAATTACCTAAGGGCGTGATGCCGATTCGATTTTCTAAGGCTGGATCGATCAGAATTCGAGTACCAAAAAAGTTCATGAGAAAGGTTGCGTGACCGAGCCAAGAAAGGGTGAGATTTTCCTTAGACCAGCTTTTCGGATCGGGGCGTAAATGCATAGTTAATTCTTTTACCTCGCATATCGAAAAATAATCAGTAGAATTCAGTAGGCCGAAGAAGTATCCCTAAGAGAAGTGACCTTTACTTTTGATATCGTCGATGAGAAGGTGATTCATGAGCTATAGAAACCTCGTCAACTTATTGTAAATGATATACTATGGGTTCAGGTTATGACTATCTCACCATTGGAGGGCCTAATCGATGAGTTTTTATGTTCAAGAACTGGTTGCGTTATATTCTCTACACTCAGATGCTGGTTATGCAGAGTGGTCAAAACAATATATGCGATCTCAATTCGACTTTTTAGGTATTCGAAGCCCGGTCCGAAAAAGGCTGATCAAACAATTTATCAAGAGTCACGGCTTACCCGTAAAAGAAGAACTCAAAGCAATCATCGAAACACTTTGGCGACGACCAGAACGGGAATATCAATATGCTGCTATTGAAATCGTAATGTTCGCGAAAAAGAATCTTAGCCCGGAAGATATGCCTTGGTTAGTTCCTCTTCTCATGACCAAGCAATGGTGGGATACGATTGATCTGCTATCGCCACAGATTATGGGCTATATGTTTACTGCTTACCCTCAACTAATTCCAGACTATCCGGATAGATGGATTGACAATGCTGATTTTTGGCTCCAGAGGTCAGCGATCTTATACCAACTGAACTACAAAGAAAAAACAGACGAAAGTCGCCTGTTCCGGTACATATTACAGTGTGCTGGTAGCAATGAGTTTTTCGTTCAAAAAGCAATCGGATGGGCACTTCGCCAATATGCCAGAACATCCCCGGAAAAGGTCCAGGCCTTTGTTTCTACACACCCCCTAAAGCCGCTCTGTCAAAGGGAAGCTTTGAAACACATCGGACATCTAAGATCCGATTAGTCGATTTCAAAAAAAGCTTTATAAGCATTAATAACTCGCAAATAGTTTCTCCTATCAGTGTTTATGTAAGGAACCGTCGAGCCTTTAAAATATCCTTCGATTTCAGCGGCCATAGCAGGTGAAAAGGTATACCCCAAGACTCGTTCGGCAAATTCTACGATGCTCATATGTAGCCACTCCTTCAATGAAACTTGGTCACGAGTAGTCTGATTGATTTGATCGATGACCTTAGTATAGATGACAAATATGTTCGTTTAGTGATTTTCATGTGAACGTTTGATATACGTCGCTGTGGCGGAAACGCTTGGGATACGTTCCATTGTATCGCTGATGTTTAGAACAATTAGGCGATTAAGAAAAACGTTGTAGGGGAGTCGGTGAGTATGGGCGGATTTTTATAGCTTCCTGGGCACCCTAACCCCGGGAGGTGATAGCAATGCCCAACAATTACGATCTGACTTCGGTACCTGGTGGGCCGGTTGACACTGAAAACAATCCGACTAAACAAAACAGGGAACAGAACAACGAAGTCGCCATGAAATTCCCGGGGTTAGAATCGAGTGAGGGACAGAGCAGAGTTTTGAAATAATTATCCTCGGTAGGCGAATACTGTTCAACAGTGGAGGAGTCATCGTGCCTTTCATTCAACTCGAAGCAGGCAAGATAAGCACTGAACAGAAAGAAAAACTCATCGTTGGCTTAACCAAAGTTGCTAGCGAGACATTAGGTATTGCCGAGGACAAGTTCATTGTTCTGCTTAAAGAAAATGATCTTGATAATTGGGGTACCGGCGGGAAAATGCTGAGTAAAGTATTAGGAAGGTAATGAAACAAAGACAGCCCTAAGGTCACACAGCCGGGCTGTTTTTTTGTATCAGCTAAAAAAATCGGTCCAACTTTGCCGTTTGAAAGCAAAACCGTTCATTGACCAGAATCTTCTCGGACCTGGTTCTCAAAAAAGGCGGGATATGTATTTCCATGCCTTTTACTGTACATGAATTATTTTATTTAATTTTGTGTGGGTAAATACGTCTTTAATAAATGGAGATGCTTCAATAATTCTAAATTCTTTTGCGAGGTTGCGCGTGATTTTAAACAATCTAACCAAAACAGATAAACCCGTAGAGTCCATAAATGTTACCTTAGAAAAATCGAATGTTATTTTATGTTTATCTTGCAAAAAATCATCAACAAAATTACAGGAAAAACCGCAATAACGTTGTGTGTTCATCAATGTTAAATTCTCAGTGGGGCAAATGATTAATTCGTCTTCGCGATGAATATATTGAAAAGCTTCAGAGAAAAAGCACTTTAACAGGCAACTTCCCCGAAAGCAACCGTGCCGGCAACGATAGCATGTTGCGTTAATCAAAGTAATCACCTTCATCTATTTTATATTAATAATATCAAAAATTTATTAAAAAACAATTTCACAAACATTGAACGAATTAAATTATGTGTTTTTCATCGGCGCTGGTATGCCACATGATTTAAGGCCGTAACATCGAGTAGGCCGAACTAAAGCCCGATGACAATCCCCCGCCCCCAAAACGCAAAGAAACGCCATCAGCACGCTGTCTCCGAAGAAACATGTCGGTAATAGCGTACCCGGTTTGTTGAAAACATAAGAGTACGATAAAATAACTCTTGTGAAGGGTGAATAAAATCATTAGGGAGCCAGAGAAGTATGTATCGAAATCTAGAAGAGGCGATTGATGATCTAGAAGCGCATGGCCATTTAGTCCGTATTTCTGAAGAAGTAGACCCGTATCTCGAAATGGCCGCGATTCATCTGAAAGTCTATGAGGCGGGCGGTCCTGCCTTGTTATTTGAAAATGTCAAAGGATCAAAATACCGGGCTGTTTCGAATTTATTTGGCACGATCGAAAGAAGCAAATTTATTTTTCGCAAAACCTGGTTAGCCACGCAAAATGTGATTGCCCTGAGGAACGACCCCATCAAAGCGCTGAAAAATCCTATGGCTCATATTCAGTCAGCCTTCGCAGCGGCCAAGGCATTACCGATGAAAAAGTCCTCCTTACCAGCCTCGTTTCAAGAAATCCAAATTGCCGATTTGCCAATGATTCAGCATTGGCCCAAGGATGGGGGCGCCTTTATTACCTTGCCTCAAGTCTATAGTGAAGATCCCGAAAAACCGGGAATTATGAATGCCAACCTGGGAATGTACCGGGTCCAATTGAACGGTAATGAATATGAATTGAACAAAGAGATTGGCATACATTATCAGATCCAGCGAGGCATCGGGGTACATCAAGCAAAAGCCAATAAAAAGGAAGAACCCCTTAAAGTCAGCATTTTCATCGGTGGACCACCTGCTCATACCCTATCGGCAGTGATGCCTTTGCCAGAAGGGCTAAGTGAAATGACTTTCGCAGGCATGCTTGCAGGCCGTCGCTTTCGATACAGCTATGTTGACGGCTATTGTATCAGTCATGATGCTGATTTCGTGATTACAGGTGAAATTCATCCCGGGGAAACAAAGCCGGAGGGACCTTTCGGTGATCATCTCGGTTATTACAGTCTAACTCATGATTTCCCCTTGCTGAGAGTTCACAAGGTCTATGCCAGGAAGAATGCGATTTGGCCATTTACTGTCGTAGGCCGCCCGCCTCAAGAAGATACATCCTTTGGGGCGCTCATTCATGAACTTACAGGGGATGCGATCCCACGAGAGATCCCTGGTGTGAAAGAAGTACATGCTGTCGACGCAGCCGGCGTACATCCCTTGCTTTTTGCGATCGGTAGTGAGCGCTACACTCCTTATCAGCGAGTAAAGCAACCGGCTGAGCTTCTGACGATTGCCAACCGAATTTTAGGGACAGGGCAATTGAGTTTGGCGAAGTATCTATTCATTACGGCGGAAGAAGACCGACCGCTAGATACGCATCGAGAAGTTGATTTTTTAACCTATATCTTAGAACGACTAGATCTGCGTCGTGACATTCACTTTCAAACGAACACGACGATTGATACCTTAGATTATTCAGGGACAGGCTTAAACCAAGGTAGTAAAGTAATTATTGCAGCTTATGGAGATAGAAAAAGACAATTATGCAAGGAGATACCTGAGCCATTAAAAAAACTGCCTGAAGATTTGCCATATTTTAGTGAACCCCGTTTAGTCCTGCCAGGTATCGTGGCCCTTCAAGGTCCCGTTTTTTCAACCTATGAAAAGGCCAAGAAGGAATTAAATGATCTATCTGAAGCGATTCAGAAAAGGGGCTCCATTCCCTCTTGCCCGGTGATCTTGTTATGTGATGACAGTGAATACATCAGCAGCTCAAACAAAAATTTTCTTTGGGTAACCTTTACCCGCAGTAATCCTGCCGTTGATATATATGGTGTAAATGCTTTTTACGCGAACAAACACTGGGGTTGCGACAATATTATCATTGATGTGCGGAGCAAACCGCATCATGCGCCCCCATTAATTCCGGATCCGACTGTGGAGAAAAAGATCGAGCGATTCTTTGGGAAGGGAGCTCCCTTAGTGGACATTTGAGTTGACCTACGAAAGTTAGAGGCTCAGTACAATGGTGTACTGGGCCTCTTTTTTGCTTGGAGTCTCAATTATCATAAATGATCAGGCCATTTTAAACCAGGTAATCGCTGATACGCAGCCCAAATTTGTCCGTTAGGCCAATTCCCCAAAAGGGCAGTAAATACTTAGCCGGAAGAAAAGGGGTTAGGATTATTCTTGATTAAACTATCTCAACTTCCTAAACGTGCTTTTTCTAAGGCGTTTAAATCAAACTTTTTCATTTCTAAGAAGGCCTCAGTAACTCTTCGGATTTCATCCTTTGCACCAGTAAACAGGACATCATTCATGTTTTCCGGGACAATCTGCCATGAAACCCCAAACTTATCTTTTATCCATCCACATTGCTCTGCTTCAGGTACAGCTGAAAGCCTATCCCAGAAGTAATCAATCTCCTCCTGATCTTTACAGTTTATTATGAGTGAAAATGCCTCATTAAAGTTGAAATCTACTTCAAATGCATTATCCATTGCTGAAAACTCAACGTTACAAAGTCTGAAAGCAACATAATTCACCTTTGCCTTTGATGACGCTGCTTCGCTCTCTCCATATCTGCTGATTATTCCTAGTTCTGAATCCTCAAATATTTCGACGTAGTACTTTACTGCCTCTTCAGCTTTCCCACATGATTCATTTGAGAAAAGCAAATTTGGTGTAATCTTTTGAACAGTTTGCCCACTATCGATTAGCATAAGTTGCCAAGACAAACCGTAACGGTCCTGAACCCATCCGTACAACTTACTAAAGGGGTATTCACCAAGTGGCATTAATTCAGTTCCGCCTTCTAATAGAGCTTTCCATTTGGTTTTAACTTCTTCTACGGTGTAGCAAGCTACCATCAAGGAAATAGAAGGGTTAAATCGGAAGTACGGACCTGCACTAATGGCCCTAAATTGGTGCCCCGCCAATTCAAAACTTACAATTTCTGCATCTCCTGAAGGTGTGTTTTCTATAATTGTTGTATTTAATAGTTTGGATTGGTCAAATAAACTGATATAAAACAAAGCCGCTTCTTTAGCTTCCTTGTCATACCATAAATGTGGAACGACTTTCTGCATATTGTCCTCCTTCTTGACACCTTGTACCAGTTATTTTAATCAATAATATCATGATTTAAACGGTATACGCTGAGATATTGAGGTGAGCTCGGCTCTGAATTTATGACCTCCCGCGACAAACCTGGACCAGACTCCGTTTACCTGCGTAATAAATAATCTCATCGTCAACTGTTGAACGCATTTTTAGATAATAACTCAACTTTCGCACACCGAAAAACCCAGTCGAGCCTTGAATTGACAGGGTAAATCAGCAATAAAGTTATCGAAG
>NZ_WNKU01000099.1 GCF_009720735.1 Heliobacterium mobile | reverse complement strand
CATTAGTGTTCGGTTAACCCCAGAGTAACCAAAAATGGAGTATATGGGAAATAAGGATTTTTAGCACTCTGTGTCGAATACTTGTGGTATTCAAATGATACGGAGGCGAGCCCAATGTTTGAATTACCGAAAGAAGAACAAGCCATTGAGAAGAAGCTAACAGAGCTTTATCCCAAAGAGTGGTTACTAAAAACTGCAATTGAAGTGGGTTTTGTTAAAAGAGATCGCAAAGTCGATCCTGTGGTCTTTTTTTGGTCACTGGTCTTAGGGTTTGGTGTCGGACTTCAACGTACCTTGGCGGAACTGAAACGAACATATACCAGCATGGCCGCAAACAAAATTGCGATGTCATCATTTTACGAGCGCTTCAAACCTGAACTCGTCGCGTTTCTGAAGCAATGTGTTCAAAAAGCCGTTACAGATATGGCAAATGAACCGAACGTATGCATGTCCGCCACACTCAAAGGATTTCATGATTTGCTTCTTGTCGACAGTACATTGGTTCATCTTCATGAAAAGTTAGCCACTCGTTGGCCCGGCTCCCGAACGAACTCGTCTCCGGCTGCCATCAAATTGAACCTGTTGATGAGTGCTTGGGGAAAGGGTCCCCGTAACGTAGACGTGGTAGAAGGGAAGCGAAGCGAACAAAGTCTGTTGGATTTGGGGCCATGGGTAAAAGACCGGATTCTATTAATGGACCTGGGCTACTTTGACCATCAACGATTTCAAGAGATCAACGCACTGGGTGGTTTCTTTGTATCTCGCGTAAAGAGTAACTGTAATCCACTCATTCTTCGGTCTTTGAAAAAACGAAAAGGGATAGCGATTGCCGGCCAACGGTTTAAAACCGTCAAAGACCAGTTTCAAAAAGAAACCGTCGATCTGGAAGTGATGCTCTCCACGAAGAAGCCGGAAAATGAGAACCGTCCCCTGCGTGTCATCGGTATGTGGAATGAAAATAAGAAGTCGTATCATTTTTATGTGACCAATATCCCTGCAGACTGTGTGACACCGGAAGATATTGCGAAACTTTATAGTGC
>NZ_WNKU01000098.1 GCF_009720735.1 Heliobacterium mobile | reverse complement strand
CAAGTCCAGACGCCACTTGGCGAAGTCCGGCCACGTTACCGAAACCATCGGCCATGGCAGTTTTGCCGGTAAGCCCTCAGCAAACTTCGCCCATACCGTCGAGAGGCCAGTCTGCCCAAAAAATCGACAGGCGACTTCGACCGCTAATAATGGAGGGCAGATGTCCTCACCACCATCAGCGAAGTCTGCCCCTACATACCAATAGATACGTCCAACCACTTATCAAGCGAGGGTTCTCTGATCTCACAACCGTCGCTTATTTGGCGTGTAGTTAATAGCAGTGTTAATATTCAGTTTATTCTGTAGATTATGCATATCCTTGATGTTTTTCTGAAATAGTGCCATATTTCTTTTAGAGGAAGTATTATTTTCAAGGGAGGTAAAGACATGCTTAAGAAACTCGGAACAGTAGTAGCAACGTTACTCATTGCGTTGGCATTTGCAGTTCCTGCCTTCGCCGCTGATGACATTGGAGCTTCAACTGCTGCTACGGATACTCAGGCTGTTATAACAGATGGAAATTCAGGTGAATCAACCGAAAACTCCAACATTAAAACTCTTAAGGTGAAAGAGCTTCAAGGTTATGATCAACTTCTAACACTTCGAGCAGAAGCTGTGCAAATTCGCTCCCAAATTGCACAAAATAATAAAACCATTAATAATCTTGGGCCTAGCTTTAAGAAATCTTCGAATAAAACTCAAGCCAAATCTATCATCGCTAATTACCGCACTCAAATAAAACAACTTCGTACCGACCTAAAGACACTTTGGGCAACACAGAAAACTAACTGGACAGACATGAAGATTGCAAAGAAAGCCAAAGATAGTGCTACAATGCAACAAATTATGACAGATAAAATTTTGGTCACACGAACCGACATTAACTCTAAACTGAGTTCGATAGTAACGTTACAGCAACAGACCATTCAAAGTTTACAGGGGTTACTTCAACCCGTTGCTCAACAATAAAATATCAGTATCTTCAAAGGAGGACCGCTGTTAAGCGATCCTCTTTTGTTTATGTCGGTGCTTCAACCGAATTCCCACTCGTTTGGCTTCAAC
>NZ_WNKU01000097.1 GCF_009720735.1 Heliobacterium mobile | reverse complement strand
CTAGTAATCGCGGGTCAGCATACCGCGGTGAATACGTTCCCGGGCCTTGTACACACCGCCCGTCACACCACGAAAGTTGGCAACACCCGAAGTCGGTGAGGTAACCTTTATGGAGCCAGCCGCCGAAGGTGGGGTCGATGATTGGGGTGAAGTCGTAACAAGGTAGCCGTATCGGAAGGTGCGGCTGGATCACCTCCTTTCTATGGAGACTCGTCACGGTAGAGGATGAACTTTGCTAGTTTACTGGTGAAGGGATATCACCTCTATGCAGTGAGATGTCGAGGTCGAACGCACGCAATGCAATACAACTGTTTGATTTTGAGGGACTGGAGGAACTTACCGGTTGAAAAGCTCAACTGAGTGTAGCAAACTCTTAATTCCGGTGATGAACCGGACGGACCTCAGATTGTTCCTTGAAAACTGCACAGAGGTAAAGTAAAGCGCAAAGCAATGATGATCAATGCGTCAAGCTTTCATACTCAACGGTGATGTCCTATTGCAGTATCGACACCATAGTCTTTGGACGAAGTGTCTCACTGCAAGTATGATTCACCACGGTAAGTAAGATAGACGAAGCGATCATTCATTAGAAAATAAGGTCAAGTTAGTAAGGGCATACGGTGGATGCCTAGGCGCTGAGAGGCGAAGAAGGGCGCGGATAACTGCGAAAAGCCACGGTGAGCCGTAAGCAGGCATAGACCCGTGGATACCCGAATGGGGCAACCCGTCCGGAGTCATATCCGGACATCGTACACTGAATTCATAGGTGTGCGAAGCCAACCCGGGGAACTGAAACATCTAAGTACCCGGAGGAAAAGAAATCAAGCGAGATTCCCCCAGTAGCGGCGAGCGAACGGGGAAAAGCCTAAACCGTCTCTTCGGAGGCGGGGTTGCGGGACCTTCACCACGAACGAATCATCCTAGTCGAAGCGGTCTGGAAAGGCCCGGCACAGCAGGTAACACCCCTGTAGGCGAAAGGACGAGACGTTCCGAAGGGATCCCAAGTACCGCGGGGCACGTGAAATCCCGTGGGAATCCGGGGGGACCACCCTCCAAGGCTAAATACTCCTCAGCGACCGATAGTGAACCAGTACCGTGAGGGAAAGGTGAAAAGCACCCCGGAAGGGGAGTGAAA
>NZ_WNKU01000096.1 GCF_009720735.1 Heliobacterium mobile | reverse complement strand
CCCACGTTTGGTAATTCGGGTTTGACCTTTGTGTTTTCCGGAACTGTTCTCCTTGAGGTTTAAGCCGGCAAGTTTAAGAATCTGCTGTGGATGATGATAGGCCTGTAAGTCACCGGTTTCTGCGAGAAAACCAGCAACGGTTATCCAGCCCAATCCCGGGATGGCCAACATTTGTACTGCACCGGGTATTTCTTCAAGTATCGTTACTACATCTTGCGCTAACTCATCTAATTGCTTTGTGAGTAGCATGTATTGCTCTAATAGCATTTCGATTTCTCGTCGAGCCATCGTCTGGCCCAGCGATATCCCTACGGATATGCTTGCTGCTTCTACTAACTTTATGGCCCTTTTTGCACCTACTGCACGTTTGACCTCGTTTTTCCACTGGGTCACAATGCCCTCAATTCCGAGGTTAACTACGTCTTGAGGTAAGGGGAAGTTTTTTAGCGTTATCATAGACGCCTTGCCTTCCCAATCCTTAAACACGGTAGGGTATTCAGGGAAATAACGATCCATCCAGTTATGCACTTGGTTTTTCGTTTCTATCAGGCTTCGCATCAACCGTTCTCGCTGTACCATCGCGACTCGTAGTTCGGCATATTTACCGGTCAAAATGTTTGGCTCTGAGTAACGACCGTCTTTTACTAGTTGCGCTATGACTCGAGCATCTTTTATATCGTTTTTGGTCGGGGAGTTGTCGTCTAATTCTTTGCTCTTTTTCACATGAGCCGGATTGACAACGACCGTTGTAATCTCTTTTTGAAGTAGGTAATGAGCCATTGTAAACCAGTAGTGGCCTGTTGGTTCCATGCCTACAACTGCTGTTGTTTTGTTATAACTGCGTTGGAGTTCTTTTATCCACGTATGCAGTGCTTCAAATCCCCTATGGTTGCTGTCAAAGATCAGTCGTTTGCCAAGCTCAATGCCTCGGTGATCCTGTGCACGTGCTACGTGAGTTTCTTTGGCTACATCAATTCCAACAATTAACGTGCTGTCTGTGATTTGCTCAATTCGACTTTTTTGTGTATAATTCATGGTGCACCTCCTGATATTTAAGGGTCCAAGCACTGCAGCTTTGGAACACCTCGTATGTTATCAGGGGGTGCTTTCATTTTCAAAGCGCCAATTTATTCATTACAGGAATGCTCCT
>NZ_WNKU01000095.1 GCF_009720735.1 Heliobacterium mobile | reverse complement strand
TTTCACTCCCCTTCCGGGGTGCTTTTCACCTTTCCCTCACGGTACTGGTTCACTATCGGTCGCTGAGGAGTATTTAGCCTTGGAGGGTGGTCCCCCCGGATTCCCACGGGATTTCACGTGCCCCGCGGTACTTGGGATCCCTTCGGAATGGCTCGTCCTTTCGCCTACAGGGGTGTTACCTGCTGTGCCGGGCCTTTCCAGACCGCTTCGACTAGGATGATTCATTCGGGATGAAGGTCCCGCAACCCCGCCTCCAAAGAGACGGTTTAGGCTTTTCCCCGTTCGCTCGCCGCTACTGGGGGAATCTCGCTTGATTTCTTTTCCTCCGGGTACTTAGATGTTTCAGTTCCCCGGGTTGGCTTCATACACCTATGAATTCAGTGTACGATGTCCGGATATGACTCCGGACGGGTTGCCCCATTCGGGTATCTACGGGTCTACGCCTGCTTGCGGCTCTCCGTAGCTTTTCGCAGCTGTCCGCGCCCTTCTTCGCCTCTCAGCGCCTAGGCATCCACCGTATGCCCTTACTAACTTGACCTTATAATTGCGCTTTACTTTACCTCTGTGCAGTTTTCAAGGAACAGCACCGCTACATAGGAGCGGTCATATGGAAACCTGACGTTTGTCAGGTCTGCCGGGTAATAAAACCCGGTCAATCTGGCAGCGACCTACTCTCCCAGGGACCAACGTCCCAAGTACCATCGGCGCAGGAGGGCTTAACTGCCGTGTTCGGGATGGGAACGGGTGTGACCCCTCCGCCATTGCCACCAGATCATTTTGTAGTTGTTGAGGTCCATCCGGTTCATCACCGGAATTAAGAGTCTACTACACCCGGTTGAGCTATTCAACCGGTAAGTTTCTCCAGTCCCTCAAAATCAAACAGTTGTGTCGCGCTGCGTGCTAACCTTTCCGTTCGGACCTGTCCCTTCTAGTCGCTTGCGAGATTGTCTCGTTTGCGTCTAATTGGGAGGTCTCCGTCCGGTTCGACCTCGACATCTCACTGCATAGAGGTTTTATCCCTTCGCTAGATAAACTAGCAGGGTTTATCCTCTACCGTGACGAGTCTCCATAGAAAGGAGGTGATCCAGCCGCACCTTCCGATACGGCTACCTTGTTACGACTTCACCCCAATCATCGACCCCACCTTCGGCGGCTGGCTCC
>NZ_WNKU01000094.1 GCF_009720735.1 Heliobacterium mobile | reverse complement strand
CGGACACGACCCCCCCGACCTGGGCAGGCGGCTATCCGCAGGCGGGAACAGTGACGAACACGAGCGCCCAGGTGCTGGTGCAGACCAACGAAAGCGGAAAAGGCTATTATGTCGTGGTACCCCACGGAGCGACAGCCCCCACGGCGGCGCAAGTAAAAGCGGGACAAGACGGGAGCGGGTCGGATGCCGGAAGCGGGAAAAAAGGCTATGTGGATTTGACAGCCAACACGCCGGCGACGATCGATATCACAGGATTGGCCCCGTCGACAGACTATGACGTCTATATGGTAACGGAAGACGGCGTACCCAACCTGCAAGCAACGGCGGCGAAAGTGGACATCGCGACCAGCGCAGCGCCGGACACGACCCCCCCGACCTGGGCAGGCGGCTATCCGCAGGCGGGAACAGTGACGAACACGAGCGCCCAGGTGCGGGTACAGACCAACGAAAGCGGAAAAGGCTATTATGTCGTGGTACCCCACGGAGCGACAGCCCCCACGGCGGCACAAGTAAAAGCGGGACAAGACGGGAGCGGGTCGGATGCCGGAAGCGGGAAAAAAGGCTATGTGGATTTGACAGCCAACACGCCGGCGACGATCGATATCACGGGCTTGGCCCCGTCGACAGACTATGATGTCTACGTGGTAACGGAAGACGGCGTACCCAACTTGCAGGCTACGGCGGAGAAGGTGGACATCGCGACCAGCGCAGCGCCGGACACGACCCCCCCGACCTGGGCGGGGGGCTATCCACAGGCGGGAACAGTGACGAACACGAGCGCCCAGGTGCTGGTACAGACCAACGAAAGCGGAAAAGGCTATTATGTCGTGGTACCCCACGGAGCGACAGCCCCCACGGCGGCGCAAGTAAAAGCGGGACAAGACGCGAGCGGGTCGAATGCCGGAAGCGGGAAAAAAGGCTATGTGGATTTGACAGCCAACACGCCGGCGACGATCGATATCACGGGCTTGACCCCGTCGACAGACTATGACGTCTATGTGGTAACGGAAGACGGCGTACCCAACTTGCAGGCTACGGCGGCGAAGGTGGACATCGCGACCAGCGCAACTCCTACCTTTACGGTCACCTTCAATAGTCAAGGCGGCAGTGCAGTATCAAACATAACCAATGTAAACTCCGGTTCGACAATTAGTGCTCCTGCGGTTCCTGCGAAGGAAGGCTATACCTTCAGTGGCT
>NZ_WNKU01000093.1 GCF_009720735.1 Heliobacterium mobile | reverse complement strand
GCTCCGACTGCTTGTAAGCATACGGGTTCAGGTTCTCTTTCACTCCCCTTCCGGGGTGCTTTTCACCTTTCCCTCACGGTACTGGTTCACTATCGGTCGCTGAGGAGTATTTAGCCTTGGAGGGTGGTCCCCCCGGATTCCCACGGGATTTCACGTGCCCCGCGGTACTTGGGATCCCTTCGGAATGGCTCGTCCTTTCGTCTACAGGGGTGTTACCTGCTGTGCCAGGCCTTTCCAGACCGCTTCGACTAGGATGATTCATTCGGGATGAAGGTCCCGCAACCCCGCCTCCGAAGAGACGGTTTAGGCTTTTCCCCGTTCGCTCGCCGCTACTGGGGGAATCTCGCTTGATTTCTTTTCCTCCGGGTACTTAGATGTTTCAGTTCCCCGGGTTGGCTTCACTGACCTATGGATTCAGTCAGCGATGTCCGGATATGACTCCGGACGGGTTGCCCCATTCGGGTATCTACGGGTCTACGCCTGCTTGCGGCTCTCCGTAGCTTTTCGCAGCTGTCCGCGCCCTTCTTCGCCTCTCAGCGCCTAGGCATCCACCGTATGCCCTTACTAACTTGACCTTATTTTCAATGAATGATCACTTCATGCTGTTTCGTCCAATCTGACATTCGCTTGTCTTCGCAAGCAAAGGGTCAAGCTGTCAAAAACAACTACGCTGTAATCATCACTGCTTTGCGCTTTACTTTTTACCTCTGTGCAGTTTTCAAGGAACAGTTCCGCCATATAAGGGCGGTCATATGAAAACCTGACGTTTGTCAGGTCTGCCGGGTAAAAACCCGGTCAATCTGGCAGCGACCTACTCTCCCAGGGACCAACGTCCCAAGTACCATCGGCGCAGGAGGGCTTAACTGACCTGTTCGGGATGGGAACGGGTGTGACCCCTCCGCCATTGCCACCAGATCTTTTTGTAGTTGTCGAGGTCTATCCGGTTCATCACCGGATTTAGAAGTTTACTACACCTGGTTGAGGTTTTCAACCGGTAAGTTCCTCCAGTCCCTCAAAATCAAACAGTTGTGTTGCATTGCGTGCGTTCGACCTCGACATCTCACGACTGCGATACCAGTTACCTGCTACCAGCCGTGACGAGTCTCCATAGAAAGGAGGTGATCCAGCCGCACCTTCCGATACGGCTACCTTGTTACGACTTCACCCCAATCATCGACCCCACCTTCGGCGGCTGGCTCC
>NZ_WNKU01000092.1 GCF_009720735.1 Heliobacterium mobile | reverse complement strand
GGAGCAGTGGTGTAGAGGCCTAACATGCCAGCCTGTCACGCTGGAGATCGCGGGTTCGAATCCCGTCTGCTCCGCCATAATGCCGGCGTAGCTCAACTGGTAGAGCAACTGACTTGTAATCAGTAGGTTGCGGGTTCAAGTCCTGTCGCCGGCTCCATTATCAAAATACTACCTATGCGGGTGTAGCTTAATGGTAAAGCCCTAGCCTTCCAAGCTAGTTACGTGGGTTCGATTCCCATCACCCGCTCCATCAAAATTTAACAGACCATGCGGAAGTAGCTCAGCGGTAGAGCATCGCCTTGCCAAGGCGAGGGTCGCGAGTTCGAATCTCGTCTTCCGCTCCATCGTGCGCCCGTAGCTCAGCTGGATAGAGTAATTGACTACGAATCAAGAGGTCAGGGGTTCGAATCCCTTCGGGCGCGCCATATTTATGGTGGCTGTGGCGAAGTGGTCAACGCACCGGATTGTGGCTCCGGCACTCGTGGGTTCAAGTCCCATCAGCCACCCCATATAATGCCGAAGTGGCGGAATAGGCAGACGCGCTGGTCTCAAAAACCAGTGAGGGCAACTTCATGCCGGTTCGACCCCGGCCTTCGGCACCATAGATACTTTCGTATTACCTTCTGACATGGTAAAGGCGTTACAATCAAATCCTATTGGTTCGAGTATAAACCTACAACTTATCTTAACGCATGCGGTTGTGGCGGAATTGGCAGACGCACTGGATTTAGGTTCCAGCGGGAAACCGTGGAGGTTCAAGTCCTCTCGACCGCACCAAATCATAAGTCCTTTGGTATAAAACACCGGTTGATTCGGACGCTATAGTATGATATTATAGCATTCCGCTCAACAAATGGGCGATAACATTTCTGGTCCTTGAAAATCAAACAGTTGAAAGCAAAAGCGTGCGAAACCAAAGTCAATTCGGCCCGCGAAAGTGGGACGGACATTTTCTTGAGAGTGAATGACTTCTGTTACAAGAAGCCTTAACTCGATAAGAAACTTTAACAATAGAGCTTGACTCAAGCTTATCTACAATATTTTGTGGAGAGTTTGATCCTGGCTCAGGACGAACGCTGGCGGCATGCCTAACACATGCAAGTCGAACGGAGCACAGATACTTCGGTGGAAGTGCTTAGTGGCGGACGGGTGAGTAACGCGTGGATAACCTGCCTGAGAGTGGGGGATAACAGCCCGAAAGGGCTGCTAAT
>NZ_WNKU01000091.1 GCF_009720735.1 Heliobacterium mobile | reverse complement strand
GGAGCCAGCCGCCGAAGGTGGGGTCGATGATTGGGGTGAAGTCGTAACAAGGTAGCCGTATCGGAAGGTGCGGCTGGATCACCTCCTTTCTATGGAGACTCGTCACGGTAGAGGGTAACCTTGCTAGTTTTCTAGTGAGGGGGATGAAACCTCTACGCAGTGAGATGTCGAGGTCGAACGCACGCAATGCCACACAACTGTTTGATTTTGAGGGACTGGAGAAACTTACCGGTTGAAAACCTCAACCGAGTATAGTAGAATCTTTATTCCGGTGGTGAACCGGATAACCTCAACGGGTTGTTGGATACTGATTGAGCTTGCAAAAGCCCAGCAATTCAACAGACAAAACGAAATAATGATCTGGTGGCAATGGCGGAGGGGTCACACCCGTTCCCATCCCGAACACGGCAGTTAAGCCCTCCTGCGCCGATGGTACTTGGGACGTTGGTCCCTGGGAGAGTAGGTCGTTGCCAGATTGACCGGGTTTTATTACCCGGCAGACCTGACAAACGTCAGGTTTTCATATGACTGCCCTTATGGGTGGTGCTGTTCCTTGAAAACTGCACAGAGGTAAAGTAAAGCGCAAGCAATGATGATCAATGCGTCAAGCTTTCATACTCAACGGTGAGGTCCTACTACAGTATCGACACCATAGTCTTTTGACGAAGTGTCTCACTGCAAGCATGGTTCACCACGGTAAGTAAGATAGACGAGGCGATCATTCATTAAAAAATAAGGTCAAGTTAGTAAGGGCATACGGTGGATGCCTAGGCGCTGAGAGGCGAAGAAGGGCGCGGACAGCTGCGAAAAGCTACGGAGAGCCGCAAGCAGGCGTAGACCCGTAGATACCCGAATGGGGCAACCCGTCCGGAGTCATATCCGGACATCGCTGACTGAATCCATAGGTCAGAGAAGCCAACCCGGGGAACTGAAACATCTAAGTACCCGGAGGAAAAGAAATCAAGCGAGATTCCCCCAGTAGCGGCGAGCGAACGGGGAAAAGCCTAAACCGTCTCTTCGGAGGCGGGGTTGCGGGACCTTCATCCCGAATGAATCATCCTAGTCGAAGCGGTCTGGAAAGGCCCGGCACAGCAGGTAACACCCCTGTAGGCGAAAGGACGAGCCATTCCGAAGGGATCCCAAGTACCGCGGGGCACGTGAAATCCCGTGGGAATCCGGGGGGACCACCCTCCAAGGCTAAATACTCCTCAGCGACCGATAGTGAACCAGTACCGTGAGGGAAAGGTGAAAAGCACCCCGGAAGGGGAGTGAAAGAGAACCTGAACCCGTATGCTTACAAGCAGTCGGAGC
>NZ_WNKU01000090.1 GCF_009720735.1 Heliobacterium mobile | reverse complement strand
AATGATTTGGAATGGGCGGTGGCTCTTCAACAACTTTGGTCGATTATTGATGATGTCGTTAAAAACTGCAACAAGAAGTTAGCCGCTTTGATTAAAAGTCAACTCCAGAAATGGATTGGCTCTTTACCCAACTATATCAAGGCTTACTTGCCTATTTCTGTGTGCGAAACTTGAGTTTTAAGAAAATAATTATATGTATATTTTAATTAAAGATCTTGATATTGCAACTACAAGCAATAAGATTAGACATAATTTGATTAATTTTATGGCTCGACGAACTCGCTGAATTTTTAGTTCTCTAATGTAGCATAGCTTTAGAAACTCTTTACTTAATATACTTAAAAATTCTAATTCAGTTAAATTGGTAATTTCCTTTAACAATTCAGAAGACTTTTTTCTCAAAACAAAAAAGCCATCTTTATCATTTAATACGTTTAAAAAGCTAACTTTAGGAGTTATTTGCGTTAAGTAAAAAGAATTTGGCGGATTCAGCTCGTCAACAATGATGCTTTTAGTTGGGTTTGAATTTGGAGCAATTGCAGTAACGATAATCCATAATGCCAGTGAAAAAAGTACTAGAATTACGAAACAAATTAGCAATAATAAGTCATGTGTTATAACTGCCCATTTCATTTTATGATTAAGAAGAAGAGAAAATACGTTAAAAATTGGATCTATGAATCTTAGCAAGAAGTTTATTGCAATCCCGGTTAATACCAATGTTATGCTAGCTTTGGTATCCGTAAATCGTATTGTACCTTGAGTATCTTCGATCAACTTATACATTAGTTCTTTTTTTACGGAGAAATCTAATGTGTCACTTGTTTTTTGAATTCACCACTTTTGATATCTGTTGATATCTCTTCATTACTTTGCGAGAACCCGCCGACCATAACATTAATCAAATCATTTATTTCACCATTTTCTTTTATCTGGACTTCCAAGTAAACCACCTCTAAATTAAAATCCTATCATTACCTAGAAATATGTTGTTATTCCTCCTAAAATAACATTCACCCACTGGTCATCCCTTAGCGTGGCTTATGGTAAAGCCGTGAAAACAGTCGTTTAGGTAGGCCGAATCATATCTTCAATCGACGCTAAAAAAAGCGTCTATTCACGCTGCTCCCGACAACAAGTGGTATTTGGGAGGTCAGTGTAAATGGGCGATTGTGCGAGGTTATTATGGCTTAACATTATCGGGAAACGTAAAAATCGTTTGATAACGCTTAGTCCTGTGCGGTGTTTGTCAAGATAGTTGACGCATGGACCTATGTAAACTTTAATTTATATGCAACCGCCGGTCTTGACAAATGT
>NZ_WNKU01000008.1 GCF_009720735.1 Heliobacterium mobile | reverse complement strand
CTAGTAATCGCGGGTCAGCATACCGCGGTGAATACGTTCCCGGGCCTTGTACACACCGCCCGTCACACCACGAAAGTCGGCAACACCCGAAGTCGGTGAGGTAACCTTTCAGGAGCCAGCCGCCGAAGGTGGGGTCGATGATTGGGGTGAAGTCGTAACAAGGTAGCCGTATCGGAAGGTGCGGCTGGATCACCTCCTTTCTATGGAGACTTGTCACGGTAGAGGATGAACCTTGCTAGTTTTCTAGTGAAGGGATGAAACCTCTACGCAGTGAGATGTCGAGGTCGAACCGGACGGAGACCACTTGCCTAGCAGGTAAGGTCCGGACGGAAAGGTACGCACGCAATGGTAGACAACTGTTTGATTTTGAGGGACTCAACCCTCTATATGCGGTCGTGGCGGAATTGGCAGACGCGCTAGATTCAGGTTCTAGTGGTCGCAAGGCTGTGGAGGTTCAAGTCCTCTCGACCGCACCATGCGGAAGTAGCTCAGCGGTAGAGCATCGCCTTGCCAAGGCGAGGGTCGCGAGTTCGAATCTCGTCTTCCGCTCCATTCGGTAATCATTGGTGTTACCCGCATCAAAGACTATATAGACAGACCTAAGACAATGGAGCTGGTGCTAGAAAGGACCGTGGCATCCCTTCTGTCAGTTTCGATACTGACCCATTGAATAAATCCTGCTAACAGGCCTGACGGAGACGTTTTGATAGCGAAAAGTTGGATTTGAAACAGGAATCCTTATTAGCGATTGTCTACATGATAGGTCGATAGGATTATCCCTTTTCATGCGTCTGAGATTTAATTCTTCAGACACGTGAAAAGGGATTTTTTTATGGAACGATCCTGTTACGATGAGATTGCTGCAAAAAAATTAAATTATAAGGAACCTTGCCGACAACGGTCTTGAGGTTCCTTAATCTTACTCAGAAACTGTACCCTAAAGAGAAGGGAACGTGATTCATCGGTTCCCTCGTTGGACGAAGGTGTGGCAATCAGTTTCCTGAGCGTTATTTGCGCCTGATCCAGTGACATAAATCCCTGTCGCATTGCATATATTTCCTGAGCCCCAGAAATTGCAGTTCTGAACGGTGCAGGTGATCGTCGGAACAGATTGTTTCCCTGGTAAAACAGCTTCAGTGATAACCCCGGTCCAGTTCACATTATCCAGAGAAGAAATCATGGTACCGAGTCCGCGTTTAGAAAAGGTCTTGCATTTTGTCTTTTCCGAACTGTGAGGCATGTCCCCTTGCTCGTTAAGGATGTCAATATTGGCAGCACCGCAAAGCTTCCCTGGCAACCAGTGGTTGCATGTGGAAACTTCGCAAACAACATCGGGTTTTCCCATAATCTCGGATACACCTCCTAGCCTTAATATGGTTAGGTGATGGACATTATATGTGTCGAAAATAATCGTATTTAATCGAAGATAAGCGAAGAATATCGTGGAATTGAAGGTGAGAATCTGTTAACATAGTCCATGATATCGATAAAAAGGAGGATATTCCATGTTGTCGAAAAAGAAAAGATGGAGTCTACCGCTGGCTATGGCGCTGACTGTCAGCATGCTGACGACGGGCCTGCTGGCTGGATGTGGACCGGCAAGCGAAAAGGGCGCAGGTCCTCAAAATACGTCCAATGAGATTCTGATCGGTGGGAACTATGAGCTTTCTGGTGGTAACGCCACATACGGCGCAGCCGCTGTGAACGGCGTCAAGCTCTACATCGATGAAGTGAATGCAAAGGGCGGAGTTCTGGGTAAACAAATCAAATTTGTTTCTTTAGATAACAAATCGGAAGCCGGCGAAGCGAGTAACGTTGCGGCCCGGCTGATCAATCAGGAAAAAGTATCGGCCATTCTCGGTGGTGCCGCATCGAGTGCCACAGTGGCCTTCGTAAAACAAGCCAATGACCGGAAGATACCTGTTATCTCGTCCTCAGCGGTCGCTTCGGAAGTTACCGTGGACGAATCGGGTAAAACTCGAGATTATATCTTCCGAGCCTGCTTTACAGCACCCTTCCAGGGCGAAGTGATGGCGGTATTTGCCCAGAAGAATTTAAAACTGAACAAAGCGGCCATACTGGTAGACAACCAGTCCCCCTACAGCAAAGGATCAGCCAAAGCGTTTAAAGACCTCTTTGTAGAAAAAGGCGGTCAGGTCGTTGCTGAAGAAGGCTACGTGACCGGTGATAAGGACTTCCGTTCCGTGCTCACTCGCATAAAAGGCTCTGGTGCTGAACTCATCTACGTGCCCGGCTATTACGAAGAAGCTGGCTTCATCGTCAAGCAAGCCCGAGAATTAGGTTTAAATGTTCCTGTTTTAGGCGGTGACGGCTGGGACTCTCCGACGCTGGTTAAGATCGCTGGTGCCGATGCACTCAACAACACCTACTTCAGCACCCATTACTCGGAAGAAGAAAAGTCACCCAAAGTACAAGAATTTATCACCGCCTATAAAAACAAATACGGTGAAGCTCCCGAAGCCCTCGGTGCCCTCGGTTATGATGCTGCTGTGATTATGGTTGATGCGATTAAGCGTGCTAACTCGGCCGAGCCGGAGAAGATTCGCGAAGCCCTGGCGAGCACGAAGGACTTGGAAGCTGTCACAGGGACCATCAGCTTTGACGGACAACATAACCCGGTTAAATCGGCGGTTATTGTGGAAGTGAACAACGGCAAGTTTACCTTTAAGGATAAAATTTCTCCCAAATCATAGACAAAAATCGAGTACAATAACAGCGGGGAACTCCGGTTGATTCTGGAGCCCCGCCCTTTTATTTTTTGTTATAATTTATTGGCAACGAGGTGACATTTTTGGACACCCGTACTCTGTTGTTGGAAATCTACCAAAGATTATTGAACAGTTATGGACCGCGTCATTGGTGGCCTGCCGAGACGATTTTTGAGGTCGTCATCGGCGCAATCCTCACCCAAAATGTAGCTTGGAAAAATGTCGAGACGGCCATAGAAAACTTAAAAAGGGAAAATCGAATGAGTTTTGAGGCCTTAGCGTCCATATCCCATCAGGAATTGGCCGATCTGATCCGGTCTACCCGCTATTACAACCAAAAAGCGGCTCGATTGCAAGAGTTTGCCCGGTTGATCCTGGTTGAATACGATGGTAAGCTGGAAAACCTTTTTCAACCGGGCGTCCCGGAACTGCGAAAACGACTCCTAGACATCCGGGGAATCGGTAAAGAAACAGCCGATAGCATCATTCTTTACGCGGCTCAAAAACCGATATTCGTCGTAGATGCCTATACCCGGAGGACTTTTTCTCGAATCGGACTGTTACCGATGGATGCGACCTATGAGGCCATGCAGGATTTGTTCGCAAACCACCTGGATGAGGACTTGTACATGTTCCAGGAATATCACGCCCAGATCGTCGGTCATGGCAATCGGGTTTGCTTAGCCCGCCGTCCTCGTTGTTTTGAATGCCCACTCGGTGAGTACTGCCGCAAGGAAGGTGATCTGATTGGCTCTCTTTGTTGTGACGAACCGTCATCTCTGCCAGACTGATATCATCCGCGTTCTCTCTGCCGCCGTCGAAGGCGGAGTTCATGCCGTTATCCTGCGCGAAAAGGATTTGTCGAGCAGCGAGTTGTCGCCGTTAGCCCGTCAAGTTAAAGATAAAACTTCGCCAGCTCAAGTTCCGTTGATCATCAATGGAAATATTGCGGTAGCTCTAGCTGTCGAAGCGGACGGGATCCACCTGACCGAAAATGATTTAACGCCATCAGAGGTGCGTAAAATTGCCGGTCCGGCGATGATCCTCGGTCGATCCGTCCATAACTTGGCTGAAGTGGAACAGTTGATTATGTCCGAAGAGATAGCTCATCTCAACTACCTGCTCTTTGGCAATGTCTATGAGACGGAATGCAAGCCCGGTAAACCGGCCCAAGGGATCGAACGGTTAGGAGAAATCGTTCGGCGTTCTCCTTTACCGGTTATCGCCATCGGAGGTATCCAAGCGGACCGGATGGAGGAAGTCCTCCAAAGCGGAGCCGCCGGAGTGGCTGTCATGACATCGATGATGAGATCGGAAAATCCTCGAAATACGGCGAAAAACTTGGTATCTTCCTTACAAGCGAATAAATTGATTGTGAAGGAAAAGAGTCTGTTTGGGCGGTGCCATAATCTATGGAAGCAAGCCGAAAAGCCCCTCTTATACGGAATCATCGGCAGCGGCCAAGCCCCTGATGATATCGGCTTATGTACAAAGGTCAGGGAGGCGCTGGAAGGCGGTTGTGACATTCTTCAGATCCGGGAAAAGAATATGTCTACCGGTGAATTCCTCCGCCGAGCTCGCCTTGTCCGCTCACTGACAGCCGAATACGGAAAAATCCTGATCATCAATGACCGCGTCGATATTGCCATGGCTTGCGGCGCCGACGGTGTCCATGTGGGGCAAGAGGATATGCCGGCAGGAGAGGTTCGACGCATATGGCCTCAGGGGATACTAGGAGTAACCGTACGAAACAAAGAACAAGCCAAAGCAGCTGAAGAAGCCGGGGCCGATTATGTGGGAGCCGGACCGGTTTTTCCGACGACGTCGAAGAGCCTTGAGGTCCCATCCCTAGGATTTTCAGGGCTCCAGCAGATCTGTCAATCGATCGATCTGCCTGTCGTGGCCATTGGTGGTCTCGATGCTGAGCGAATTCAAGGGATTTCTCAGACCGGCTGCCGGGCGGTCGCCATGATTTCAGCCATCTTTAACGAGGATGACCCGAAAAAAGCCGCTCACAGTCTGAAAGAAAATCTATGATAAATATTTTATTTCGTGGCAGGAACGACAGGCAGACTTGTCCAAAGGAGTAATTGTCGATCTCAGTCACAGGAAAGTAGGTTTAGAAGATGTACTTTGGCGCACACCTATCGATTTCGAAAGGGTTCACGTCGGCTACGAAAGAAGCCATTTCTATAGGCGCTAAAACCTTTCAGTTTTTTACCCGCAATCCTCGGGGCGGAGCGGCAAAAGCCCTCGACCCTCATGATATCGCCAAGTCTGTGGAATTGCGTAAAGAACATGGCTTTGGTCCTCTAGTCGCCCACGCACCTTACACGATCAATTTATCGGCCCCAAAGGAAGACACATGGAGCTTTGCCAAGACAACCTTAGCTGCAGATATTGAGCGGATGACGGAAGCCCAAGTGCCCTACATTGTGGTACATCCCGGCAGTCATGTCGGTCAGGGCATCGACCAAGGCATCGAAAAAATCACCCAAGCCTTAAATGAAATCCTCAAGCCCGATCAAGCCGTCATGGTGCTGCTTGAAGGGATGGCCGGAGCGGGAACGGAAGTGGGAGGCCGCTTCGAAGAGCTGGCCGCTATCATCGGAGGCTTAGTCTTTCCGGATAAAGTGGGCGTTTGCCTTGACTCCTGTCATTTACTCGGAGCTGGATATAATGTCAAAGAAGATTTTGCCGGTGTATTGGCTGAGTTTGATCGCATTGTCGGCGTAAGCCGGCTGAAAGCGATGCACCTGAATGATAGCCAGCAGCCCTTAGGTTCTCACAAAGATCGTCACGCTCTGCTCGGGCAAGGATTGATCGGCATTGACGGATTGTCGGCTATCTTAAAGCACCCAGTTCTGGCAGAAATCCCGATCAATTTAGAGACACCGGGAGAAATCGAAGATTATCGTCGAGAAATCGCTTGGATGAATACTGTGGTTTCGTCATGATGACCCGCTCTGACTATCCATGGTGAGAGCTTTTACGAGTCGATGTTGAGATTGATAAGCAATATGAAGGATAAAGGTGGAGTCGGCGATGATATTGAGAAAAGCAAAAATGTCCGATGTAGAAGATGTCCACGCATTGATCGGTGAGAGCGCGGAAGAAGGGCTGATGCTAGCTCGCTCCCGCAGCCTGCTCTACGAAAATCTGCGCGACATGATTGTAGCGGAAGTGGAAGGGGTCATCGTAGGTACGGGAGCTCTCCATATTCTTTGGGAAGATTTAGCTGAAATTCGAGCTCTAGCGATTCAAAAAGAGGCCCGAGGTAAAGGGATCGGAAGGGATATCGTAGAGAAGCTCTTGGAAGAGGCCAAAAGTCTAGGGATTGCCAAGGTATTTGCACTCACCTACCAGGAAGGTTTTTTCAAGAAGTGCGGATTTGAAGTCGTCGGTAAAGATAAACTGCCTCATAAAGTATGGAAAGAATGCATCGACTGTCCCAAATTCCCCAACTGTGACGAAGTGGCCATGCTCATTCAGGTGGACTAAAAGGGGCATACATAGTAAGAAACAAAGCCAGTAAAGGAAGGGATAATTGGGTGAACGGTCAAGCATTGAAGGTGTTGTATGTGTCGGCCGAGGTGGCGCCTTTTGCGAAAACCGGAGGCCTCGCTGATGTAGCTGGTTCGCTGCCGCGAGCCTTGGCCGCATTAGGGGTCGATGTCCGCGTCGTGATGCCCCGTCACAAGAGTATCCCCCAGGGACCCTATGTCTGCGACTATCCGGTGAAGATCGACAACCGGACCGAAACGGCTGTTGTCCGGGAGGGTAAGATCGATAAACTGTCCACTCCCGGTGGAAGACCGGTGCCAGTCTATTTTATCGATAATTACCAGTATTTCAGCCGTGATGAGGTATATGGTTATGCTGATGACGGTGAGCGCTGGGCCTTTTTCTGCCGCGCCTTCCTTGCTTTGACCGACAAAATCAAATTCTATCCCGACGTAATCCATCTCAACGATTGGCAATGCGGACCTGCTGCGGTCATGTTAAAGAAGGAATATCGCCGTTCTGCTTTCTATCGTCATACCGCTTCGCTGATCACCATTCACAACTTAGAGTATCAAGGCCATTTTGGCCGTGATATGCTCCCCTTTATGGGTCTGTCTGATGATCTCTTTCATCCCAATGCAATGGAGTTTTTTGGTCGAGTCAACTTCCTCAAAGGGGGCCTCCTCTTTGCCGACCTGATTAACACAGTCAGCCGGACCTACGCTAAAGAGATCCAGACAGCGGAACACGGCTGGGGCTTAGAAGGGGTATTGAGAAATCGCCGTGATGACCTCTTCGGCATTGTCAACGGAATCGATGATGAGCATTTCAACCCCTCGACGGACCCCTATATTGAACATCATTATTCGGCCAAAGACATTGAACCGAAGAAAAAAGATAAAGAAAACCTGCAGAGGGAGTTTCATCTGCCTGTCAAGGATGTTCCGCTTTTCGGACTGGTATCCCGTCTCGTCGATCAAAAGGGATTGAATCTGTTTAATGAAATTGGTGAAGAACTGCTCAAAGAAGACCTGCAGTTGGTTGTCGTAGGCCAGGGCGATCCACGCTATGAAAACATGTTTCGTTCCTTCCATCAAAAGTACCCTGAAAAAGTGGGACTATATACCGGCTTTAACGCGCCTCTCGCTCAGCGGGTCTATGCCGGGAGTGATTTCTTCCTCATGCCCTCTCGGTTTGAGCCTTGCGGCCTGGGGCAGTTGATCAGTTTTCGCTATGGAACCATCCCGATTGTACGGGCTACAGGAGGCCTGGCTGATACGGTGATCGATATCGACCAGCCAATAGGAAGCGGTTTTGTCTTTGAGGAATACGATCCGGAAAAACTGCTCGAAGCGATTCGTCGAGCTCTGCGACATTACCGGGAAAAGGAAGCACATCGGCAACTGGTAAAACAGGTGATGGAATTGGATTTCTCCTGGCATCACTCGGCCCAGGAGTACATGAATCTTTACGAAAAAGCGATACAAAAGGTCTCTATCGCCCACAGCCTGTAACCTTGTGTGGATATAAGCAGCTACGGTATACTGGAATTAGCCGAAAGATTTCCAGAGGGAGGGATATACCGTGCGCTATCAGGTTCTCGGGACAACGATGCAAGCGTTGAACATCGACTTGGAGCCTGGCGAACAGATCTACACCGAGTCCGGTGCAATGACTTGGATGTCATCAAACGTAAAAATGGACACCAACTTCAAAGGCGGTTTTTTTAAGTCCATCGGTCGCGCCCTCACCGGTGAATCGCTCACATTCACCTTCTTTCAAGCTGTCGGCGGTCCGGCCAATATCGGCTTTACGCCTACAGTACCGGGTAAAGTTATCCCTGTGAAACTTGAGCGAGGCTATGAATTGATTTGCCAGAAAGAAGCCTTCCTTTGTGCGCAAGAGTCCGTCGATTTAAGCATCTTTTTCCAGCGAAAACTGGGAGCCGGTTTTTTCGGCGGTGAAGGGTTTATCATGGAAAAACTGTCCGGCGAAGGCATGGCTTTTGTGGAGATTGACGGGGAAGTCGTTGAGAAAAACTTAGGACACGGGGAACGGATTCTGGTTGACACAAGCCATGTGGCCATGATTGAGTCCTCTGTAAAGATGGATATTCAAATGGTCAAAGGGTTTAAAAACGTCATTTTCGGCGGAGAGGGACTTTTCCTGACCACACTGACCGGTCCCGGGCGAGTATGGATTCAAACGCTGACGCTCGCCAATTTGGCTGGTAAAATTTTGGCCCACGCTGGGGCAACCAAAAGTGATGGTGGCGCCATCAATAGCCTGGGCAACCTTTTTTCCGATTAGGAAAGAGGTTGCCTGTTCCTTTATACCGTAAATTAAAATGGCACTGGACTGGGGGACGACCATGATCAAGAGTCAACAGATAATCGGACTGGCCATCATCAGTATCGGCGATGGCCGGGAATTAGGAACGGTGCGCGATGTCGTCGTCAACCCTGACCGGGGATGCCTAGAGTACCTGATGGTTGAGGATGACACTTGGTATCTCGGTGCGCAAATTCTTCCCTTCGAAAAACTGCGAGGTCTTGGAGAGCACGCAGTAACCATAGAAAGCGATGAAGCTTTGCAACGGTTGACTGAATTGCCGGAAGTGCTGGCGCTGTTTCAACGAAACATAAAGATTAACGGTACGAAGGTCCTAACCAAGAGAGGACGCCTTCTTGGTATGGTCGATGAATACCTGATCGATGAAACCACTGGAAAAATTACCGGTTCCATCATAAGACCGCTACAAGAAGGACGTCATATCCCAGTTATTCCTGCAGAGAGTGTGGTCACTTATGGTCGTGATGTGCTCATCGTAAACGATGAACTTGATGCAGTGCCTTCCACGACAGAACGTCCCATCCTGCCAGAACCATCTTCTAAACAAGACGAAAAAGAAGCATATGATCAGCCTCTCTTTATCCCATTTCGACCGCTACACATGGATTCGCAAATAACTGAACCGATGGCTAAGGGAGAATACGCTGATCCGGTGAATCCGAACGATTCGGAAGTCAGGGACAACGAAGAGAGTAAAGCTCAAGAACGGGTCCCTCTTTTTGGGGAACAGCAACACAAATTCTTTATCGGTAAAATCGTAACGAAAACCATCACCAATAATCTGGGTGATGTACTCGCAGAGGCAGGCTCAGTCATCACGGAGGAACTGATTGGAAGGATAAAGCAGGCGGGTAAGTATTTAGAGCTGATCATGAATGTGAGAGAGTAGCTTTAAAAGAACAATGAGAACGTCATAACCAGTCCGAAAAGTAACCTTCAGGGCCCTTTTCGGACATTTTTCATCCAATTTTTTAGGAGTTTTACCTAGAGAAAGGAATATTTCTTTTTTCAACTTCGAATTATAATAGGAATCAAGAGGAGTATCCAACGGGAGAAGCATCCCTACTGGATGATAAAAGAGGAGACGAACGATGTCGGTCGGTTATAGTGAAGTCAGTGTACATATTCATGGTGTCGATTCCCTAAAAGGAAAGCGCCGTGTGATCAAAAGTGTGATTGAACGATTAAGAGGAAAGTTCAATATCTCTGTTTCCGAAGTGGATCAACATGACCTCTGGCAAGCCTCAGTCATCGGGCTAGCTGTCGTCAGCAGCGACCGGACCCACATTCGGCAGGTGCTCGATGCAGCCGTTCGGCAGATCGAAGGAACGGGCGAAGTGGAAGTGATCGATGTCACCACTGATGTCCTATAAATAATCCTCAGTGGATGGACATTGTCCTTGCGATTACTTGCTGTATTATGTATAATTTTCTTACGTGTTGAGAATGAAACATCATTCTCAAACTTATACAAGGAGTGAATAGGGTTGTACAAAAAAGGATGGGCCGCATTGGTATCGATGGTGCTGGTCACCGGCTTAGTCGTCACTGGATGTGGCGGTGGCGCGAAGACAGGCGGAAGCAGCAGCACCGGAAAAGCTCTTGTCTATGCTCAAGGCTCCGACCCTCGGGGATTGGATCCGGCTTTTGTTGACGACGGTGAATCCGCAAAAATCATCACCCAGATCTACGAAGGTCTCGTACGGTTCAAGCCGGGAAGTACGGAGATTCAACCTCTGCTGGCCACCGAATGGACCGTCAGTCCTGACGGAAAAGAGTGGACATTCAAGCTCCGCCAGGGCGTAAAGTTCCACGATGGAACCCCCTTCAATGCCCATGCGGTCAAATTCAATATCGAGCGGCAGTTGCCACCTAATGCTAACGCCGATATGCCTTACGCTGAATTTACATATGACGGTGTAAAGAAGGTTGACGCTGTCGACGATTACACCGTAAAAATCACCTTGGATAAACCTTCGGCCGCTTTTTTAGCCAACCTGGCCATGCCCATCGCGGCGCCTCTCGTCAGCCCGGAAGCGGCGAAAAAGTATGGCGATAAATTGATGGAAAACCCCGTCGGCACCGGACCATATAAGTTTGTCAAGTGGGAAAAGGGTCAGATGATCGAGCTGGCCGCCTTTGACGAGTACTGGGGCGAAAAAGCAAAAACCAAAAATGTAGTCTACAAATTCACTAAGGAAAACTCCGTTCGTGCCTCTGACCTGATGACTGGTTCTGTAGACATCATGGACGGTGTCGATACGAACGATGTGAAAACCCTGGAAGAAAAGGGCATGAAACTGATCAAGACCCCAGGGATGAACATCAACTACATGGGCTTCTACACAAGCAAAGCACCATTTAACAATTTAGAGCTTCGCAAAGCCATCGCAATGGCGATTAACCGCAAAAACTTGGTAGACTTCCTCTATCAAGGCAACGCCCAGCTTCCGAACTCCGTTCTACCGGATTTCATCCCCGGGTACAGCAAAGATGCGAAATATCTCGACTACAATGTGGAAGAAGCTAAAAAACAACTAGCTAAAGCTGGCTATCCCAATGGATTCTCTTTTAATGCGATCACCTACTCTAACCCGCGTCCCTATAATCCTGTGAACGGCGAAAAACTGGCCGCTGCCATTCAAGCCGACTTGGCCAAGATCGGCGTCACGATGAACATCAAGTCCTACCCCTGGAAAGAGTACAAAGAAGTCTTGAAAAACGGCGAAGGCGATGCTTACTTCTACGGTTGGATCGGGGACAACGGCGATGCCGACAACTTCCTCATGCTCCTCGACACAGCCCAGATCAAAGGCAGCCTTAACTCTTCCAAGTACTCCAACCCGAAGCTGGATCAGATGCTGGAAGAAGGCCGGACAACGATGGATCCAGCTAAACGGGCTCAGATTTATGCCCAAGCCCAGCAACTGATCAATGATGATGTTCCTTGGGTGCCCATCAGCCACAGTGTGGACATGGCCGCCGTTCGTCCCAATGTGAAAGGTTTTGACTTGCACCCGACGGGGGTTCACTGGCTAGATATCGTAACCAAAGAGTAGTCACTACGGTTTTTAAGCAGAAGGTGGTTTCACAACGAAATCACCTTCTTTCTTCTGGGAGGAATGAATGTGGCAAAATATATCGTCCGTAGGATCCTGCTGTTGTTCCCTGTTTTGTTCGGCGTATCGCTGGCCACGTTCATGGTCATGCACCTATTTACGACAGACCCAGCCGAGATTATTCTGGGCCAGCACGCAACGACGGAACGGGTAGCAGCCCTGCGGGAAGAGTTGGGATTAAATAAGCCGATCTATGTACAGTATGCTGATTACTTGTCTGATGCCGTCCGGGGAGACTTTGGCAAATCGGTCATCACCAAGACCTCCATCAGCGACGAACTGATGAAGCGTTTTCCGGCCACGTTGGAACTGGCCTTGGCAGCTATTTTCATCGCCTCAGTGGCAGGGATTACTGCCGGCGTGATTTCTGCGGTCAAACAAAACTCCATCTTCGACTACGGTAGTATGGTGGCGGCGCTGATGGGCGTCAGCATGCCGATCTTCTGGCTCGGATTAATGATGATCATCGTCTTCTCCGTTACCTTAGGATGGCTTCCTTCGTCAGGAAGGATCTCCATTGGCATGACTCCTGAACACGTAACAGGACTCTATCTGTTGGATTCGTTGATTACCGGCGATATGGAAGCCTTCTCCGATGCCTTGAAGCATCTGATCCTTCCGGCGGTTGCGCTTGGTTCCTATTCTACCGCTATCATCGCCCGTATGACCCGGGCGACGATGCTGGAGACGATTCGTCAGGACTATATTCGAACGGCACGCGCGAAAGGGCTTAGCGAAAAAGTGGTCATTATCAAACACGCTTTACGGAACGCGCTGATTCCTATCGTAACCGTCATCGGACTGCAGATGGGTTCGTTGCTCGGTGGAGCGGTGCTTACAGAAACGGTTTTTTCTTGGCCCGGTATCGGTTCCTATGTCGTCGAAGGTATCATGGCTTCCGACTATCCCCGGGTTCAAGGCGCTGTGTTGCTTATCGGCACGATCTTTGTGCTGGTGAACTTGGTCGTCGACATTCTCTACAGCGTCTTAGATCCGCGGATTCAGCACTCCTAAGGTGGTGGCAATATGGAAATACAGCTAAAAGATTCAAATACATCGGATGCAGCCTCGCTAGCGGTACATAAAAGCCCAGTCGTTGAATTTCTCGAGCGATTTTTTCGTTCGAACTCGGCCGTTATCGGACTTGTCCTCTTGCTGATCCTCGTCGCAGCAGCCCTCTTCGCGCCTGTTTTCGCGCCCTACGACCCGTATGAGAGCAACATGCCTAATGCGCTCACCGCACCGAACAGCGCTCATTTGATGGGGACTGATGAGTTGGGACGAGATATTTTTTCCCGCATTCTCTATGGTGCGCGGATCTCCCTTGTTGTCGGTGTGCAAGCCGTGTCGCTGGCTTTAATCTGTGGTGTCGTGCTCGGTGCCGTGGCAGGCTATTACGGCGGTAAGGTAGACACGGTGATCATGGGTTTCATGGATGTGATGCTTTCTTTTCCCAGCATCCTCTTGGCGATTGCTTTTATGACTGTATTAGGACGGGGCATCGATAAGGCGGTCATCGCCATCGGTATCGTTTCTATCCCGCAGTATGCCCGCATCGTCCGAAGCAGCGTCTTGTCAGTCAAAGAAAACGTCTACGTCACGGCGGCTCGGGCCATTGGAAACGGGGACGGACGGCTGATTTTTGTCCATATCTTGCCGAACGTTCTCGCTCCCATCATCGTTCGGGCCACGATCGGTATCTCCGATGCCATCTTGGAAGCGGCGGCTCTCGGCTTTTTAGGACTCGGTGTAGCGCCGCCGACGGCGGAATGGGGTACCATGCTCGGTTCGGGACGGCAAACGATCTTTAACGCGCCTCATATCGTCACTTTCCCCGGTCTAGCCATCACGATGACCGTTATGGCCTTCAACTTGCTAGGGGATGGTCTGCGGGACGTTCTCGATCCCCGGCTAAAGTAGGAGGATAAGGATGACTGCACTACTGGAAATCAAGAACTTACAGACCCATTTTCATATAGGCAAGCGGGTCATCAAGGCCGTTGACGGAGTGACCATCTCCGTTCAACCCGGGGAGATCTTGGCCATAGTCGGCGAATCAGGTTGTGGCAAAAGTGTAACGGCCATGTCCATCATGCGCTTGCTTCCTTCTCCGCCGGCAAAACATTCTGGACAAGTTCTTTTCGAAGGTCACGATATCTTGAACATGCCCATGGAAGATGTTCAGAATATCCGGGGAAAAGAGATCTCCATGATCTTTCAGGAGCCCATGACCTCCTTGAATCCGGCTTATAAAATCGGCGACCAAATCGCCGAAACGGTCCGTGTACACCACCGGGACGGAGGGAAAGTATCGAAAAAAGCAGCCTGGGATCGGGCCGTAGAGATGTTGGAAAAAGTGGGTATTCCCGGCGCGGCCCAGCGGGCCCGGCAGTACCCTCATCAGATGAGCGGCGGTATGCGACAGAGGGTCATGATCGCTATGGCCTTGGCTTGTAACCCGAAATTGCTCCTTGCCGATGAACCCACAACCGCTCTTGACGTGACAATACAAGCTCAGATCTTGGATCTTATTCGTGATCTGGCCCAAGAATTCAACACGGCTCTAGTGCTGATCACTCATGACTTGGGCGTCGTGGCCGAGATGGCCCAAAACATGGCCGTCATGTACGCCGGAAGAGTGGTGGAGCAGGGAGCCGTAGCCGATGTCTTTGATCGTCCTCATCATCCCTACACGGCGGGACTGCTCGATTCGATTCCGCGCCTCGACGGCACGAAAAAACAGCGTCTACACACCATCGAGGGCATGGTCCCCGATCTGGCTCATCTACCGCAAGGCTGTACCTTTGCCGATCGTTGCGAATACGGACAGCCCCTCTGCCGGCAGAAAAAACCGGAACTGCAGGCCGTTGACGGCGATCGCCAAGTAGCCTGTCACTACCCGCTGAACCTGACGGGAGGTGTCCACCCATGAGCAGCCGGGACTCGAATTTGTTGATGGTTAATGATCTTCGGAAATACTTTCCGATCAAAGGCGGTTTCTTTGGAAGTACTGTCGGTACCGTCAAGGCCGTCGACGGGGTTTCCTTTTCCATCAAACGGGGGGAGACGCTGGGTTTAGTCGGTGAATCCGGTTGCGGGAAGTCTACGACAGGCATGATGGTCCTGTGCTTGCTGGAACCAACGAGCGGCGAGATCCTCTTTGAAGGGGAGAATGTGGCTCAATTTAACAAAAGTCGACTGAAAGACTTTCGCCGCCAAGCTCAGATCGTCTTTCAAGACCCTTACGCATCGTTAAATCCGCGCATGTCTGTGGGAGACATCATCGCTGAGCCCATGATCCTCCACGGCATCGCCAAGGGCCCCGATTTGACGAAACGGGTGGAAAAGCTGCTTCGCCTCGTCGGTTTAGGACCGCACCATGGCCGCCGTTATCCCCATGAATTTTCCGGCGGCCAACGGCAGCGAGTTGGCATCGCCCGGGCACTGGCTGTAGATCCGAAGTTGATCGTCTGTGATGAACCGGTCTCCGCATTAGATGTATCCATTCAATCGCAGATATTGAACCTTCTCGTGGAACTACAGCAGGAGATGGGTTTAACCTATCTCTTTATCGCTCACGGTCTGAACGTGATTAAACACATCTCCGATCGCATCGGCGTCATGTATCTTGGCAAGATGGTCGAACTGGCCGGAGGCGACGAATTGATCACAGATCCCTGGCATCCTTACACGCGGACACTGATTTCGGCGATCCCCAAACCGCAACCGGGCCAGAAGAGCAACCGCATCGTCTTGCAGGGTGACGTGCCGAGCCCGGCCAATCCGCCCAATGGATGCCGTTTTCATACCCGCTGCCCTGAGTGCACAGAGATTTGTACATTGACCGAACCGGAGTTTAAGCAGCGAAACGGCCGTTTTGTCGCTTGTCACCATGTGTGAAGGTCTTCGAACTGTCAAGCTTATCACCGTTAACAGCGAATTCTAGAATATAAAATAGATACTCTTGATGCTAAAGGAAGCCCGATCTTTCACATTTACGTGAAAGGTCGGGTTTTTGATGCTATATGGTTTTTATGGATAGCTATGTTCCAAAAGTTCAAGAACATCTTATCTTCACTTGATGTTACATTTTTACTCGGCAACGAAAGGAAATCGGGAGGGGGGCTATCGAATGTCACTATGAAAAAAATGAATAAATACACAGCGGAAAAGGAGCTACCATGAACCTTATAATGAAGAAAAAAGTATTCCGAGTCCTAATCACAGCTTTAGCCGTAAGCGCAAGCTTCTTAATTGGAGCGACTGTTTATCTGTTGAGCCCGTTTCCTACACCAGATTCGATCTTAGAACGTAACCCATCGATAACGCGAGGCAATCCGTCTCTTAAGGAACAACATCCCTCCAGTTATCATGTTCCCAGGGAAGCCAGCTTTGAAGTGCAAGGACATAACCAATGTTCCGCTTTTTCAACGGCCTATTTTCTGCGTAGTCTCGGTAAGGAGGTTAAGGGAGCAGAAGTCTATCGTGATTTCAACTTCAAAATTCCTTTTTCAGGTTATGTTTTGCCCAAGGGGATTATGACCTATCTCGAACAAGAAGGACTGCAACCATCCATATTCCAGGGGACGATAGATACATTAAAAGAAAGACTAAGGCTTGGCTATCCGGTGATTGTCCTTGTCGGTAATGGATTGCTCTGGCAGCATTACATGACGATCCTTGGGTACGACGATGAAAAGGGAGAACTCTATTTTTTTGATTCCAAAAAAGAAACGGACGAAAACGGCTCCATGCCTGGAAACCGGACGTTACAAGAAGACTATTTTTTGTCCCTGTGGGATAACGGGCTGCCTTGGTTTCACCACATGTACATAAAAGCAGCTTCGTAACCGGAGGTAATACCCGTTATTTCAATCGAAACGATTTGAATCGCCAATTAGGGAAAGACATTAGAAACTTGACATACCTTTGGGGACGAATCGCTGGGAACTGACAAGGAAAAAAGATAAATATGGAGGGGTCATATTATGCGAGTCGACTTGTCAAAGTGTACGATTCGGAGTTGGGATCTAAACGATAATGCGGGTTTGTTAGTACAGGCGAATAACTGGAATGTAGCCAAAACCCTACGAGACCATTTTCCCTATCCCTACACAGAAACGGATGGGGACAACTGGTTAAACTGGGTTGTACGAAGCAAACCGGAAACGAATTTTGCGATCACAAGTGACGGCAGTATCGTCGGGGGAATTGGATTCAATCTGCAGCCCGATGTTTATTGGCGATCCGCAGAAATTGGCTATTGGCTCGGCGAAGATTATTGGGGACAAGGAATAATGACTGAGGCTGTCCCGGCTATGACTGCCTATGCTTTTAAGCATTTTGACGTATGCCGGATTTTTGCCAGCGTTTTTGAGACGAATCCTGCTTCGATGAGGGTTCTCGAGAAAAGCGGATATACTTTTGAAGCCCGGTTGCGAAAAAGCGTGACCAAAAACGGTGTTACTTTTGACGAACTGATTTATAGTACTGTCATTTAAAGCGAATCAGAGATAAAACGACTTGTTCTAACTATTGCTTGATGGCCCTAAAGATGTAATAATTTAATTAAATTGTAAACATAAACCCAGACGAAAGATCGAGTCTGCGGGAGGGATAGCATGAGCAATAGAATTGGAAGGATGGGGATCCGTCAGAAATTGCTAATCAGCTTTTCTGTTGTCGGAATCTTGCCACTCCTTTTGTATTCCATCCTGACCAGTCAATTCAGCACAAGCGAACTGGAGAAAGAGGTTTATCTCAACAACCAACTGATCTCAGCCGGAGTGTCCCGAGAAGTGGATCTTCTGTTGAATGATCGCCTGAAAACACTGAACGTATTGGCCAAATCATCGGAAATCCAGATGATGAATCCGAGTTCGATCCTGCCGGTGTTGAACCAAATTAACGAGCAGTTTCCTGATTTTTTATCGGTCATCGTCACCGATAGTCAAGGCAAACAGATTCTTCGCAACAAAGGGACCTTGAGCGATGTTTCCGATCGGGATTATTTTAAGCGAATCAAGTCCGGTGCCCAGTATGCGGTCAGTGAGGTCGTCACCGCCAAAGGAACAGGCAAATCGACGACGGTGCTAGCCGTGCCCATCCGGAACGGCGAGGGTGTACTCATTGGTTCACTCTGTGCTTCTCTCGATTTACAAGTGATCAGTGAACTTCTTAGCCATGTGAAAATTGGCCGCACTGGTTATGTATGGATGACAGACAACATGGGACGGACCTTGGCTCATCCCGATAGCGATTATGTAAAAGAACAAAAAGATATGCATCAAGTTCCCGTCGTCATGGAGGCCATGAAAGGCGGTACAGGTGCCATGGCTTATAGCTACGAAGGGGAGAAAAAGCTGGCTGGTTATTCTTTTGTTCCCCTAACCGGTTGGTCTGTGTACGCTTCACTGCCTGAGGCGGAGGCGTTAGAAGGCGTCGCCAAGATCAAAAATCTGGCTTGGTTATCAGTCGTTGCAGCTATTGCAATCGCGGGAATAGCGGGATCAATTCTTGCCCGGGCTTTTAGTCATCCATTGAACGAAATGATCACTGCCTTGCAAGCCGTAGCCGCTGGTGACTTGTCCCAGCGTATAGAGGGGAAGCGTAAGGATGAATTGGGCCGATTGATAGACACGTTCAATCAAATGATAGAACACTTACGCCACATCATTGGCACTGCCGCCGGTTCTTCGGTGCATTTGGCTGCAGCAGCCAATGAGATTGCTTCCGCCAGTGAAGAAGTAACTTCAGCGTCGACGCAAGTATCCGGCAATATTCAGCAGGTTGCAGAAGATGTCATTAAAGGCAGTGACGCTGTGAAGGAGACTTTTAACGTCGTTGTCGACCTGTCCAAACTGATCAAAACCGCCCAGAATCAAGCGGCCGATGGGGTAAAGAATTCGGAAATCACCCGGAAGGTAGTCAAAGAAGGTTACCAGACTGTGAATGAAACGGTAACGTACATGCAGCAAATCCGCTCAAAAATGGTTGAGACAGAGGAGATCATCACCACACTCAGCAAGTATTCCGAACAAATTGGCTCAGTGACGAACACTATCGCCAATATTGCAGCCCAGACAAACTTATTAGCACTGAACGCAGCCATCGAAGCGGCTCGCGCCGGGGAAGCTGGGCGAGGATTTGCCGTAGTGGCCGAAGAAGTGCGCAAACTGGCCGAACAGTCGAATCAAGGTGCCGCAGAAGTAGCGGCGTTAACCCAAAAGGTGTCTGAAGAAACTGCCTTGGCTGTGGCTGCGACTCGCGGCAGCCGAAATGAGGTGGAAGAGGGAACGGCCATCGTAGGCAAGGCTGGGAAGGCTCTTGAAAATATATTGGCGGCAGTGGAACAGACGGCATCGGATGTCTATGACATGGTCAAAATCAACCGCGATGTGGCCAACGATTCCGATCAGGTTGTTCGCTTGATGGAGTCGTTGAAATCAATCATGGATGATGTGGCCATTCAAGCGAAAGAAGTGGCAGCAGCCACCGATGAAACGCTGTACTCCATGAGAAACGTTGTCACCGGTGTAGGCGAGGTCAATGGCATGGCCACAGAATTAAAGAGGACTGTTGAACAGTTTCAGGTGTAAAATAAAAACACACCCCCGGGCCGTCACGGCATCAACAGGGGTGTGTTTTATTTTACTTTATATCAAGGGTGCTCAAATCATTCTATCGAGTTCTGAAGATAGAATTAGCCTTGTAAACGGGTATAGTTCAGCAGGCCTCCTGCTTTGATGATCGCCACTTGACGTGCCGTAAGGTCAGGTCGTACCCAAAAGGCTTCCCCAGTCGTCACATTGCGCACTTCCAAGGTCTCGCTGTTGCCCAGTTTGGCCGACAAATCGGCGATCTCGAGGATGTCTCCTTGGCTTACCTTGGCGGCATCGGCTTCACTAGCGAAGGTGAGAGGCAGAATACCGAAGTTGACCAGGTTGGCCCGGTGAATACGGGCAAAAGACTGGGTGATGACAGCTTTGATGCCTAAATACATAGGCGCAAGGGCGGCATGTTCCCGAGACGAGCCTTGACCGTAGTTTTGTCCGCCGACGATGATCCCGCATCCGGCTGCTTTCGCCCGGTCGGCAAAGGTGCTGTCGACACCGGCGAAGACGTGCTGGCTGATGGCGGGGATATTGGAACGCAGGGGGAGGATCTTCGCGCCTGCAGGCATGATGTGGTCGGTGGTGATGTTATCTCCCACTTTGAGGATGACTTCCGCCTTGAGGCTCTCGGGCAGAGGCTGATTGATCGGCAGCGCCTTGATGTTCGGTCCACGGAGAACTTCCACCGTCGAAGGATCTTCGGCAGGAGCCAGAACCATCCGATCATCGATGAGGAATTCTTCCGGCATGACGACATCGATCGCTTCGCCCAGTTCACGAGGATCGGTGAGTAAACCGGTCAATGCGGCAGCGGCAGCGATTTCCGGACTGGACAGGTATACCTTGGCATCGGCAGTACCGCTGCGGCCTTCAAAGTTCCGGTTGAAGGTCCGGATCGAAACAGCGCCGGAGTTCGGTGACTGACCCATGCCGATACAGGGGCCGCAAGCCGATTCAAGGATCCGTGCTCCTGCAGCGATCAGGTCGGCCAGGGCGCCGTTACGGGCAAGCATTTCAAAGACTTGCCGGCTGCCGGGAGCGATCCCTAAGCTGACTGTCGGGTGAACGGTCTTCCCTTTGAGGATGCCTGCCACCTTCATCAGGTCAGCGTAGGAAGAGTTGGTACAGGAACCGATCAGGACCTGATCCACTTTGATGGAACCCACTTCACGGACAGTTTTGACGGCATCGGGGGAGTGGGGGCAGGCGACCATCGGTTCCAGGGAGGAAAGGTCAACAGTGATCATTTCTTCGTAGGTGGCATCTTCGTCGGGCTTTAGTTTGCTCCAGACTTGTTCGCGGCCTTGGGCTTTCAGGAAAGCCAGGGTGACTTCGTCGGACGGGAAGATGGATGTTGTCGCACCGAGTTCGGCCCCCATGTTCGTAATGGTCGCCCGTTCGGGAACGGATAAGGTTGCTACGCCAGGGCCGCAGTATTCGACGATTTTGCCGACGCCGCCTTTGACGGTCAATTGGCGCAGCACTTCGAGAATGACATCCTTCGCCGATACCCAGGGGGAGAGTTGTCCAAGCAGGTTGACTCCGACAACTTTCGGGCAGGTTAAGTAGAAGGGACCGCCGCCCATAGCTACGGCTACATCAAGTCCGCCAGCACCGATAGCGATCATGCCGATACCGCCGCCCGTCGGGGTATGAGAGTCGGAACCAAGCATCGTCTTCCCAGGTACGCCGAAGCGCTCCAGGTGGACTTGGTGACAGATGCCGTTGCCGGGACGAGAGAAGTGGATGCCGTGCTTGGCGGCGACCGTTTGCAGGAAGCGATGGTCGTCAGCGTTCTCAAAACCGCTTTGTAGAGTGTTATGATCAACGTACGAGACGGATAGCTCGGTTTTTACTTTAGGTACGCCCATGGCTTCGAATTGAAGATAAGCCATGGTCCCCGTTGCATCTTGCGTCAATGTCTGATCGATGCGAATCGCGATTTCCTTACCGGGAACCAACTCACCTTCTAACAGGTGTGCTCCCAAGATCTTTTGTACAAGGTTTTTGCCCACAGTTTCCCCTCCTATGGTTAATCACTTGTTCAATGTAACAAATATTCCAGAGGGCGTCAATTTAAATGATGACACTGTCGAGAAGTATACTGCACACAGTGAAGTGCAGAAAAATTAGCAGGATTTTATGGTTGCCAAAGAGAACAAACAACCGGATACGTTTCCCAAACTTTTTTGCGAATTGAAAAACGGTCTGCAGCGATCACCATGCTCAGGCTCGATATGGAGTGTATGCATCATGTTTCATATTGTACTTGTTGAGCCAGAAATTCCACCGAATACGGGAAATGTAGCCCGTCTCTGTGCCGGCACCGGTTGTGTGCTCCATCTGATCAAACCGCTCGGCTTTTCTGTGGACGACAAACAACTGAAACGGGCTGGTCTTGATTATTGGCACCTCGTTGAGATCCACTACCATGACAACTGGGAAGCTTTTCGAAAGGCCTATCCGGAAGCAAATTTGTACTTATTGAGCACGAAAGGTCATAAACGCTATAGTGATGTCGCCTACCAGCCTGGAGATTTCTTTGTCTTCGGCAAAGAAACGAAAGGCCTGCCGCCAGCGATTTTGGAGGCTCATCCAGAACAGGTGGTTCGCATCCCTTTGGTCGGCGATGCTCGATCGCTCAATTTGTCCAACGCCGTATCGGTTGTCCTATTCGAGGGGCTGCGACAAACGGGGTTTACCGATCTGGTCTGATCTTCAAGGAGTTTTAATGTAGAAGGAGGACGAAGAGATGGAGGGACAGATCAAGCGGATCGGAGTGTTAACAGGAGGCGGCGACTGTCCGGGATTGAACGCCGTCATTCGTGCCGTCGTGAAGACGGCCATTCGTCGTTACAACTTGGAGGTCATCGGAATTATCGATGGATTTTATGGCCTGGTCAATGACATTATGGAACCGATGACTGAAGAAAAGGTCGCCGGGATCCTTCACCGCGGTGGAACGATCCTGGGCACGACGAACCGGGACAATCCATTTCGCTATGCCGTCGAAAAAGAGGGACAGCTTACTTTTGAGGATCGCTCGGAACAGTGTATTGAGAACCTGCGCCGCCGGGGGATCGATGGGTTGGTCGTCATCGGCGGTGACGGAAGTCTTTCTATCGGTTTAGAGTTTCATAAAAAGGGAATCCCTGTCGTCGGGGTGCCGAAAACTATCGATAACGACTTGTCCGCCACGGATGTGACCTTCGGCTTTGACTCGGCCGTTACTACGGCTACAGAAGCCTTAGACCGGCTCCATACGACGGCTGAATCACACCACCGGATCATGATTTTGGAGGTCATGGGCCGTTATGCCGGCTGGATCGCCCTTTATTCCGGGGTGGCTGGCGGGGCTGACGTGATCCTGATTCCGGAAATACCCTTTGATTTAGCCAAGGTTTGTGACCATATTCGTGCTCGAGCTGAAAAGGGACGCAAGTTCTCCATCGTCGTCATCGCCGAAGGAGCCAAAGAGATGGGCGGCGAAATGGTCGTACAGAAAATGGTCGCCCAGAGTCACGATCCGGTCCGCCTCGGCGGCATCGGTCAGTCGATCGGACAAAAGCTGGAAATGTGCACCGGAATGGAAACGCGGGTCACTGTTTTAGGTCACGTACAGCGGGGCGGTTCGCCGACGGCGCAAGACCGCATTCTAAGCACTCGCTATGGTTCAGCGGCGGTAGATGCGGTGATGGAGGGGAAATTTGGCCACATGGTGGCCCTGCGGACTCCGAAGATCCTAGCCGTTCCTTTACAAGAGGCGGTAGGTACGGCCAAACAGGTCAATCCTGATGGGCAGATTGTCAAAGCGGCCAAATCGGTGGGCATATCTTTCGGCGATTAGTGCCATAATTCTGCTGATATGAAGCCGATGAAACAGGGATTGACGCTGCTTCAATTATCTATTGAATGACTGTGGAGGTCGATCATTTTTGTACGCACCGAACAACATACCGTCTGCCGATTTCGCCATCATCGGCGGTTCCAGCACGAACTCATTGCGTTTTCCGGAAGCTATCGATTTCCCCGGTGTGACGGTGCTTGAAACTTATCCCGGTTGGGAAACTCCTTTTGGTCCCAGTCCTGCATTTGTTCTCTTTGATTTAAATGGCCGTCGAACCTTAACTTGTGTGATGCACGGTTGGCGGCCTGGCGTTAAGAGAGCTGATGCGTCTCGGCAAATCTTCTGGGTCTTTCAACAAGCGGGCGTAAAAAAAGTCCTTTCTGAAGGCGGCGTGGGGGCGATCAACGAATTGCTTCGGCCCCGCGATTTAGTCATCCCTCATGACTATTTGGACTTTTCCATGCGCAAAGATGTGGATTTGGGAACAGGTTATCTGCTTATCATGCGCCAACCTTTTTGTCCGGAGCTGCGGCGCGCTTTTTTGAAGGCATCGGAAGAATTACCTGGTCAAGGGCGGGTTTTTGATCGGTCAAAGTATGTCGTTACGGATGGACGCCACTTTGAGAGCCCTGCAGAAGTGCAGTATTACCGCATGGCCGGAGGCGATGTGATCGGGCAGAGTGTGGCGCCGGAAGTCTACTTAGCCCGAGAAATCGGAGCTTGCTATGCCCGCTTAGAACTGGTTGTCAATTACGCCGAAGGCATCATTACAGACTGGTCCCACCAGGAGCTGAAAGATATCTTCTTCGAAGAATCAGCTTTGGCAGGACGGCGACTGCTCATGGCCTTAGCAGCACTTCCGGAAAAGCCGCCGGCAGTGGGAGAATGCGGATGTGCTGAACTGCGCAAAACGACGCTTTTGCGAGAGCGGACTGGAGAGTAACCGGAAAAAATAAAATGTGCAAAAAAAGTGCTCACGCTTTATGAATAGCCCCAGCTGTGTGGAGTCCATAGCTGGGGCTTCCTTTATCCCAGGTTGAATTGTTGTCGAGAGGAGATTTTTCCCGAAGATTTACGAAGCACCATAAACGTAAAGAGTTCTACTAAAAAAATAATCGTTACATAACATTCGCCAAGGAGATTCGTGGTATAACTGTATTAGAGATATATGACATAAAAAGGCAGAGACAGAAGGAGGCAGACTTGATGTTATTGACAATTGGTGCGTGCAGTCTAATCACTCTTTGTTGTGGATTTTTTTATTTTCTCGGATACCGTGAAGGGAGCAATCAGTGTAGGAATATGATCAATGACCGATTCCAATAGGGTATACGATTTACAACCAGAGTATTTTATCTGTTTCATCACCCCGCAGGATCGGGGTGATTTTTGATTTTAATGGCTCTGGAACATCTTTTAGTTTGACCTCTTCGATCCGGAGGATTTCGATCGTGTCCACTTTTAGTCGTTGGGCCAGTTCCTTTGCTGTCAAGCAACGGTTTTTACGCAATTCCTTTACGGTCTTGTTCATCACGCCGAATCCGAACATGGGATGATCTCTCCTTAATACTGGTTCTGGGAAAAACCCTTGATGAGAACATATCATAAATCAGGGAAACGGGATAGGAGGGATGAACCAGATGAATGGTAAAGGAAGCATCCTGTGGTTTACCTTACTCGTCGTGTTTTACACCACCTACCGGGAGATCGTTAAAGGAACGGACATGTAAGGATTTTCGATGAAAAAATCCACCCCTTGCGGAGTGGACCTTTTTTTAGCGATCTTGGTTCTGCGGATGATTGCGAACTTCCGGTTCGCCGGGGCTTTGAACTTTTGTCTGCGGGTTTTCGGTCCCCTGGGTTTGAGATTTCTTGCTGTCCTTACCTTTACCCATTGTGCTCACCTCCACGCCTAGTATGCCCCAAGAACACTGTAAAATTTAATAGTAGTAATTACTATCAGATATTGATTATCGGGAGCAACTGTTTTATCATCATAGACGAGAATACTTATAAGAATCGATGAAAGGTTGGTCGTGAGCTATGCGAATCATAACTGATCTATTGTTTACTGATGAACAACAGGATAGCATCCTCGCTCAAGCGAGAGAAATTGCTAGTGAAGAGAACGTCCATGAACCTCAAGCTGTTCGGGTTTTTCAAGAAAAGGGAGAACTATGCCTGCAAGTTTTAGGTCAAAATCCGATTACCCGGGTTCGGCGAATTACGGGATATCTAAGCACTACAGATCGCTTCAATGATGCCAAGTTAGCTGAACTCGCCAATCGTACACCCCATATGGGACAAGGTTCTTGTTCCTGTGACGGCGAGTTAGATGCCGTAGATTTGCTTTGTAAGCAAAAAAAGACTACTGATGATTTGTCCCAGGAAGAGAAACAGAGCGTATTGGCTGATTTCAGCAAAGCGGTGTAGGAACGAACATAGCCATACAGAGAGATACAGTGCGTTAGATAAGTACCCCTATTTTTGGGGGTGCTTTCTTTTTTCTCTTGTTCGGTAAATTATTTGATTACTCAAGGAAAGTATTAATTTTTTAGACATTTTTCATCGTATAATAAATGTAGAAGGGTGGGGGGAGGCGGAGAAAATGAAAACACGAGTTGTCGTCTATGAACTCCAACTGGAAGGCAGTGAAAAGCTAAAAGATGGCGTAAAGGAGTTTCTGGACGAACAAAGGAACGAAGGTGCAGTTCAAGTCATTATCAACCGGATCGAATCATTCGGGAAAAAACAGTTTGTTATCGAAGCCGAGGTCAGCTTCTTTTCTAACTGAACTGCCTTTGAACTACCAATGAACCACCTGAGAATAGAGACATATGTAAAACCTCGCCGATTGGCGGGGTTCTGTTTTTTATCCGGTTGACAAACAATGCTATAAGGATCCTTGTCGTCTGGTTGATTTAAATTAAAAGGCGTATAATATAATGTACTAACTATATAAAGTTGTATTGTTTACTTTTCCCATGCTTTTTCACCAGTAATCATCACAGGACCGAAAGGAAGCGACGATATGGAGAAAATAGGGCCTACCCAAGCACAAGCAGATGCGTTACTACGGGAGTTTAATAAAAATGACAGCCTCATCAAGCACGCTTATGCTGTTGAGGCTGTCATGAGACATTTTGCAGAGCTTTTCAACGAAAGCGAGCCAGATAAGTGGGCCATCATAGGGTTGTTGCACGATATAGATTATGAGATGTACCCTGAGCAGCATTGTGTGAAGGCGAAGGAAATTTTATCGGCAAACGATTACCCCGAAGATTATATTCACGCTGTCCAAAGCCACGGATGGGGTATCTGTGTCGATGTTGAACCGATTGAGAAAATGGAAAAAGTACTCTATACGATCGACGAACTGACGGGATTGATCGCTGCCACGGCGATGCTTCGTCCGAACAAGAGTGTCCTTGACTTGGAAGTTAAGTCAGTGAAAAAGAAGTGGAAGCAAAAAAGCTTTGCCGCCGGTGTGAATCGCGAGGTCATCGAAAAGGGTGCCCAAATGCTGGGTATGGACCTGGAGACCGTCATCGGAGAGACGATCAAAGGGATGCAAGCGGTTGCCGATAGGATCGGCTTAAAAGGAGATATGTGAGATGAATGGAGATTCGCCTGTTGTTCCAGTAGAGGTGGCGAAAGGGCAAGTGCGTCAGATGGGCATGATGATGGCGTCGCTCTACCGTCATTTGGCCCAATCCATTGTCGATGAATTAGGAGAAGAGCGCGGAAAAGAGGTCCTTGTTCGTGCGATCGAAAACTACGGCGCCGAGCGAGGGGAGAAGCAGCGACAACGAGTGCTTGCTGCCGGACATGCTCATGAACCACAGAACTACGGCAAAGTGCCTGACTTACCGTCGTACGGGTGGGATGTAGAATCAGTGGAAGGGGAAGATCCGACTCACATTCGCATAACCTATTGTCCCTTTGCCGCTGAATGGCGAGACCATGGCTTTGAAAAGCTAGGTCGTTTGTACTGTGCCATCGACCAGGTAAAGTATGAAGCATTCCACCCCGATAGCGACTTGGTCCATCTCAAAAATGTTCTTGATGGGGATCATTTTTGTGAGATGCGCTGCCGGCGGAAAGAAAAACCGTAGGAGACAGAAGGCAGGGATTTACATGCGTCTTTTCACGGCGATTCTATTTCCTAGCGAAGCGATTACCGAACTGGGACGAATTCAGCAGTCGATTGAAAAGAGAGTCCAAAAAGCCCGTATGGTGCCCTCATCGAATCTTCACCTGACCCTGCAGTTTCTCGGCGAGGTAACCCCAGATAAGCTCCCTTCGATCAAAGCCACATTAAGGGAAGCTGGTGAAGCATCTGTACCTTTTTCCTTGCGTTGGGAACAGAGGCTAGGCCATTTTGGGCCCCTTCAGGCGATGAGAGTCTTATGGCTGGGTTTGCAGGAGGAGCGGGCGGGGCTAAGGCAACTCCAGAGCCAAGTTGCACGGAAGTTGACCGCAGTCGGGTTCCCACCTGAACAGAGACGTTACGAACCTCACGTTACACTTGCTCGAGACGTTATCTGGAGAGAACCGGAGAACTGGCAGAGTATTTCTGTTCCTTTGATTGCACCTTTTACGGTGACCGAATTAGTTCTTATGGATAGCCGCATCGAGCGGGGGAAAGCGCCTGTCTATGAGAAGTTGGACTCATATCCACTTTGTGGGGAACCTTAAGTTCACTTTTTAAGGTAAGAAGAGCCTCAAAACAGCGTCAGTTGCGTGATTGGTTCGGCCATTTCCGGTCGATCCTCTCGGGATGAGTTCACCATCGTCGATACTTCAACCATCTCCATCTCGCCGGCGGGGAAGGGCCCCCATAGGTTGGAAAAGGGATAGTCTTTCGGCAGCCCCGGATCCAGCCAGATTGGGCATTTTTCTATGGGCAGTATGACAGGCATTCGGTCGTGGACGGATGAGACCAACTCATTCGGTTTTGTGGTGATAATCGTACAAGAGTGGATGGTTTCACCAGTAGGTGACCACCATGAAGACCAGAGTCCGGCAAAGGCAAAGACGTTCCGACTTTGAAGGGAAAAATGATAAGGGATTTTGCTTTTACCGGCTTGTCTCCACTCGTAGAAACCATCTGCCGGGATGAGACAGCGCTGTGACAAGAGCAAGTCTTTAAAGGCGGGCTTTTCACGAAGCGTTTCCGCTCTGGCATTGATCATGCTATAACCGATACGGATATCCTTGGCCCAGCGCGGCAGGAGACCCCAATGAGCCATTCTCACTGTGGGACCCTTTTCCTGAACGATCATCAGGATGTCTTGACCGGGTGAGACATTGAATCGTGGAGTAAACTCCTGCGCTGTCGCAGAAGGAACACCGAGGACCTCTAACAACTCTGCCGGGCTGACGGTGAGGGTGAAACGGCCGCACATGGAGCATCATCCTTTCTTGACGATCCAAGCTTAAACCAGTGGGAATTTGACGAGTAAAAACGCGAATATAACCTCCTGACTCGCCCTATGATGGGAAAGGGAGGTTGTTTTCAATGGATTGGAAAGAGCAATTAGTAAAAAAACATAACGGTTTTCAGGAAGAGCAAAACAACATTGAAAATGCGGTTAGGGATTTGATTAACGAGCTCAAAGAAGAAGATATATCATTGACGGCTATCCCTTCTGGGGATTACTGGACCTTCCAAATCAAACACGCTAAAGTGAGTATCTCGATGAAAGAAATTCGAGAAGAAAGAAAGTCAAATGTAAGTCTGAAAGATGTCATTGGAAAAATGATAACCGAAAAAATAAAGTTTATAAATCTATAGAATATTTTTAAGGTCACGCTGGGCTTTTGCTCAGCTTTTTTGTGTTTTAAAACCATTTCCAAGCTGGGTACTTGTCCGAATTGCAATACAACTGTTTGGGACTTATGCCCTAGTATTTTATTGGATAGAATGGGGCCGAAAGTAGGTGAGCTTCTGTATCAGGAGGTCTTCCGATGGAACCGAAACTAATTGAGTTGAAGAACGGTCCAGAAGATAGGTTTAAAAAAGAATTAGAACTGCGAAAGAACCAATATTATGCGACTCTATACCGGTTAGCCTATTTGACGATTTGGACAGAGGAGGAACCGTCAAGTGAGGTGTTTGAAAAGGAATATCGCAGATCCTTCTGGCGGTTGATGGAGATAGAATCTGATTTGGAAAGCGTAGGTGTTTTGTTTACAGAAAACCCCCGTTCCTTAGAGTGAGAACGGGGGTTTGGCGTTTTTAGGTTACGGGACATGTTCATGGGGGGATCCCGCGTTTTCACCGAAAGTTACAAGCTTTCCAATTTTGACTTTGAATCACCTAGACTTCTCCATATGTACATTACAGATAAAATGTCGCCTGTATCCACTCTGCTTGCTTCTTCTGTCGGGTTACCAATGAATTCGACAACAGGGGTTGCTGGGGATAACGATGACGAAGGAATATTTGAACTCGATTTCTCCTCACTGCCACCAAAGACCCCGATACACATGATAAAGACGAAGAACCCACCTACGCCAACGATTATCTTTTTGACCCATCTCCATCGAAGAGCAGACCCGCAATGGGGACAGTTTTTCTCCTCCTTAGCAATGTCTCGGTGGCATATCTTACAAGAAGTTAGTCCTTTTAATACCATAGTCATCATCTCCTTAAAATCCATTCAGTGAATTTGCTGTTATCTAGTGTTTACTTGCTTAAAGAATAATTTCGATTTATTCCCTTTACTCCTTTAGCGTCATCTCCTTAGTCGCTGCTTTTGCCTCATCCATGGCAGCGCAAGTGCTTTTGACCGACCTAGCCAAGGGCAAGTTTTTATATTTTTCCAAATGAGGATTCATTTCCATTTATATGCCCCACAGGTTAGATTGATATCTATAGAAGGTGTCATATACGCGGGAAGTCGACACCATCGATATCACGACAACTACGCTAAAGGTCAGTCTCGACAATGAGCTTTCGCCGATTTCAAGACTAGATTTCAGCCAGCTAAATTTCACGCGTATGTTAAAGACCCAGAATATAATAAGCAAAGTGAGGATGGGGATAGCGGAGGGAAGGATAATGCTGGTTTTTGTTAAAGAGATTGAGGATGGTTACGAAAAGGTAAAAAATGAGGAGAGCCGGTAAAGACTCTCAAAAAATATCTTGCAGGGTGCAAAAATTGATGTAAAATATAACGCATAGCTTTTGCATGTTTTTGACCTCAACGCTGACCCCAACCCCTATTCAGTTCTTGTACATCGAAAAATTACCCGTCAGCCTAAACCGTTGATACGCAAGGGTTTTGAGGGTTACAAGGAATTTTTCTTACAACAAAATATGCTCATCCAGAGAGGTGGAGGGAAAGGGCCCGATGAAACCCGGCAACCCGTCTTCTCGTCGGCAAGGACAGGAGACATGGTGCCAATTCCTTCAGGACGTTTTGTCCTGGCAGATGAGAGGTGGAAAGAAAGTACCCCTGCGTCTGTGCAGAGGTTTTTTTGTTTTCATGGATAAGCAAGGTTGATGAAAAGGCGGTTGAAGAATGAGTAACAAGTCGCCATACAGCCCAGGGACCGGAACATACGGGGAAGTGATCACCCAACCCCGGATCTTTACTTTCGGGCAACCCCCTAATGAATTTGTGCTGGAGTCGGGACAGCGGCTTGGGCCGATTGATATCGTCTATGAAACTTACGGCACCTTAAACGCCGACCGATCCAACGCGATCCTCATCGTCCATGCATTGACCATGGACCACCACGCGGCGGGAAAAAACGCTCCCGCTGACAAAGCTCCCGGCTGGTGGGACGACCTCATCGGCCCTGGGAAGCCCTTTGATACGAACCGATTTTATATGATCTGTTCTAACGTATTGGGCGGCTGCCGGGGAACAACGGGTCCGACCAGCCTTAATCCTACTACGGGAAAGCCTTTTGGAATGGATTTTCCCGTCTACACCATCAAGGACATGGTCCGGGTGCAACGTGAATTGATACGCCATTTGGGCATCGATCATCTCCTACTGGTCGCGGGTGGATCGATGGGTGGGATGCAGGTCTTGGAATGGGGCGTAACATTTCCGGAGATGATGGACGGACTCATGCCGATCGCTACATCAGGACGTATGACCGCCCAGAATATTGCCTTTAACGAGATTATGCGCCAGACGATCATGCTCGATCCTGCCTGGAATCGGGGTGACTACTACCCAGGAACCGGACCAGCGGCGGGTCTCAGCATTGCCCGTATGCTGGGTATGGTCACCTATCGGAGTGATGAATTGTTCACGGCCCGATTTGGGCGGCGCATGACGAACCATTACCCGGAAGCTTACTATAACTTTGAAAACCGCTTTGAGATTGAAAGCTATCTCCATTATCAAGGAGAAAAGCTAGTTGAACGCTTTGATGCGAACACCTATATCCTCTTATGTAAGGCGATGGATCTCCACGATATCGGCCGAGGTCATGGCGGTTATGAAGCCGCTTTAGCGTCGATCCAAGCCCAAACATACTTCATCGGAGTAGACTCGGACTGGCTCTATCCGCCTCTGTACATGGTAGAGATGGCCGAAATCATGAAAAAAGCAAAGGGTCAAGCGGAATACTGGGAGTTGAAAAGCCCTCACGGTCATGATGCCTTCTTGATTGAATTTGAAAAGATGCGTCCTGTAGTGGCATCCTATGTTCAGGAGCTGGCGCGTAAAAGAGGACTTTAACCTATCTAGTTTTTCTAGGCTCGAAACACGCGCCGGGATGGTAAATAGTATTGAGAAATGACGCCCTTTTTGGGGCGTTATTTTTTGGTAAATTTTTTCCAAATATCGTACTATCTACGAGGTTCGGATAATATTCTATTTTAAAGAAGATAAATCGTACTGGGGGGGTGGCAGCGATAAAGGTCAATATCCTGCTCCCACTGTTGAATATGGCCTTTTTCTTTGCATGGGGGCACGTCATCTGGTGGAAGGGGAAGCTCGAGTGGATCGCTGGTTCTGCTGAGGCCAAGGATCGGGCGGGACTCGCCCGTTGGGTGGGGCTGCATTTTCTCACCATGAGCGCTGCCTCTTTGGCTATTGCCGTGGCAGGATTATGGATTCCCGATCGCTACGGAATGGCCTATTTCTTCGGATACTTGCTCGTTATCGGGTTGTGGTTGCATTGGGTAGGTTCCGGCGCCCGAAAGTTCTGAGCTAAAGGGACCAATTCCTCGGAAAACCTTCTTGACAAGTCACAGAGTTTAGATTATACATATTTGAGTAACCATTGTTTAATTAAAATCTAATCACTGAAAGTTTTCGAGAAATTATGATTTCCTGTGATTTCATGGATTGACATCCCTTTTTGCGGTTGCTAGTATATTCAATAATATGTGAAAATAACGATGATAGGGAATAGTAAGTGTTCTTGCTGGAATCAGAGAATCGCTGGATGGTGTGAAGCGGTCGATGCAGAAACTGAACTCTCCCTTGAGTTGCCGACCGAACTCGCGTGACGACAGTAGGCTCGGACGGAGACTTCCACCGTTACAAGGAAGGGGATATCGGAACGAATCTAGTTCCCGTATCCTATGGAGTGAACGGCATAACTGTGTCGTTAATTTGAGTGGTACCACGGAGGCAACCCCCTTCGTCTCATTTCGTTGAGGCGAAGGGGGTTTTTTGTTTAATTATGCTATGGTCGGATGAAGGAGTGAAGACCCTTGACGGAATTGCTGAAGATCACCATCGGGGACCTGCTGGATGAGAAGGCCGATCTTTACCCTGACAAAGACGCCCTTGTGTACACCGACTACCGCAATCTCCGGCTGAGCTATAGCCAGTTTCGGGAGAAAGCAAACCAGGTCGCCAAGGGTCTCATGGCCTTAGGGATTGATAAAGGTGAGCATATCGCGATCTGGGCGACAAACTACCCCGAATGGATTGAAACGCAGTTCGGCAGCGCCAAAATGGGGGCGGTTTTGGTCACCGTCAACACGAACTATCGGTCCTTTGAATTGGAGTACCTGCTGCGCCAATCTGATTCGACGACCCTGCTGTTGATCGAGGGCTTTCGGGAGAATAACTTTGTCGAAACCGTATATGAACTGTTCCCGGGATTGAAAGACGTTGAACCGGGAAAGTTTCATTGTTCCTGGATGCCCAAATTAAAAAACGTCATCTTCATCGGCCGTAATCCTGAGGAAAAACACCCCGGTATGTTCAGTTGGCAAGACCTGCTGAACATGGGCGAGAGCATCTCCGATGAGGCCTTGGCCGATCGACAACGATCTTTGCATTATGATGACGTCATCAACATGCAATATACCTCAGGTACGACAGGCTTTCCCAAAGGTGTTATGCTCACTCACTACAATATCATCAATAACGCGAATATGGTCTCAGACTGCCAGCGCTGGACCGCTGATGACCGGCTCTGCTTCCCGGTCCCGCTCTTTCACTGCTTTGGTTGTGTGATGAGTACGCTCGCTTGTGTCACCAAGGGGGCGACGATGGTTCCTTTAGAATACTTTTCGGCTCAGGCTGTTTTGGAGGCGATTGAACGCGAAAAGTGCACCGCCCTCTATGGCGTTCCAACCATGTTCATCGCTGAACTGGATCATCCTGACTTTGACAAGTATGATCTCTCATCGCTGCGCACGGGCATCATGGCGGGCTCACCTTGTCCCATCGAGGTCATGCGCAAAGTGGTCAATCGGATGGGCATCCGGGAAATTACCATCGCTTATGGACAGACAGAGTCTGCACCGGTGCTCACCCAGACGACCCCGGAAGACAGTTTAGAGCGTCGGGTCTGTACGGTGGGTAGGCAACTTCCCCATGTGGAAGTGAAAATCGTCCAACCGGATACAGGTCTGGAAGTTCCCAGAGGGGTACAGGGCGAACTGTGGGCCCGAGGCTTTGGTGTTATGAAGGGGTATTACAAAAACGAAGAAGCCACGGCTGCAGCCATCGACGATGAAGGCTGGCTCCACACGGGGGACTTGGCGACGATGGACGAGCAAGGCTATTGTCGCATCACAGGCCGCGCGAAAGATATGATCATCCGAGGCGGAGAAAACATCTACCCTCGCGAAGTGGAGGAATTCCTCTACACCCATCCGAAAGTAAAAGATGTACAAATCATCGGCGTGCCTGACCCTAAGTATGGAGAAGAAGCCTTAGCCTGCGTCATCGTGAAAGAAAACGAGACAGTGACCGAAGAAGAGCTCCGCACGTACTGCCGAGGAAAAATCGCTCGCTACAAGATTCCGAAGTATTTCCGGTTCGTCGACAGTTTTCCGATGACCGCTTCTGGGAAGATTCAGAAGTTTAAGCTGCAGGAGACCTATATCCGTGAACTCGGATTGGAGGATGCGGCAAATATAGAGACGGCATAACCTATTGTATTGTTGAACATTCTTTCGTAAGTTTCGACATTTTTCTCGGGCCTTTTTCCTTAATATTAGGGAAAAGGCCTTTTTCATCGAGCTATAAGGCATTGCCGAGCAGTTAATCCGATAATGCCTGGTAATTGGCTAACGAGATAGCGTTCATGCTTGGGGAGCACCGTTTCTACGAAATAGCATAAGGTAGTATGAGATAAACAAAGGGGAGTAGCTGCCGGAAAACCGGACATAAGATCGATATACTGGCCAAAGGCCCGGCTTAGCCAGGCGGATGCTTTGGAAGCGAGACCTTGTGTTCAACCTGCAGTATCTTCGATCGCGTAAGATGCTGTTTGCTGATCCAAGATCTCGCTTTCCGTATTTTACGAAAAGAAAAACGGCGGCATTCTATATGCCTCCGATTCGCAATAATGATATATGATTAATGGTTTGATTAAACCAGGTTCAAGAAGTAGGCTCCTTGGGCCACGATAAAACAGACGACTCCAGCGAGCACGGTGTTCATGACGGCTGAAAGGATGGGCCAGCGCCAGGTCCCTGTTTCTTTGCGCATCGTCAGCAGCGTCGTCCCACAAGGAAAGTGAAGCAGAGAGAAGAGCATGACGTTTACGGCTGTCAGCCAGGTCCAGCCGTGGCTGGTGAACAGTTGAGCCAGTTCTTCGATGCTGTCTAACTCGATCAGGCTGCCTCCGGCTAAATAGCTCATGATCAAGATGGGCAGGACGATCTCATTGGCCGGCAATCCCAGGATGAATGCGAGCAGGATATACCCATCCATACCTAATGCCACGCCGAGTGGATGGAGATAACCGGCCATCACGGCCAGAATGCTCTGTTCACCGATAGAGATATTGGCCAGCAGCCAGATGATGCCGCCGGCAGGTGCGGCGACGATGACGGCCCGCCACAGTACGAAAAGGGTACGGTCAAAGATCGAGGTAACGATGATTCGGCTGATTTGAGGTCGGCGCAGGGGCGGCATTTCTAAGGTAAATGATGATGGCTGCCCTTTCAACAGGGTTTTAGACAGAGCCCAGGAGACGAAAAGGGTGACAGCGACGCCGCCGACGACGAGTGACGATACGACCGGTGCGGCCATACCAGTGCCCCAGGTTACCCCAAGGAATCCGCCTGTCAGGATCGAAGCGATGGCAATGAGGGTGGGGAAGCGGCCGTTGCAGGGAACAAAGTTGTTCGTTAAGGCGGCGATCAGCTTTTCCCGCGGTGAATCGATAATCCGGCAGGCGACGACACCGGCTGCGTTACAGCCAAAGCCCATACTCATGGTGAGCGCTTGTTTTCCGTGGGCTCCCGCCAAACGGAACAGGCGGTCTAAGTTGAAGGCGACCCTTGGCAGGTATCCCAAGTCTTCGAGCATTGTAAAGAGCGGGAAAAAGATCGCCATCGGCGGCAGCATAACGGACACGACCCAAGCCAAACTGCGGTAGACTCCTTCCACCAGAAAACCATGAAGCCAGGCGGGAGAGCCGGCAGCAAGGAACAAGGCTGACAATCGATCCTGCCCCCAAAAGAGCCCATCGGCGATGATGGCCGAAGGAACATTGGCTCCTTCAATGGTGAGCCAGAAGATGACGCTCAGCACTCCCAGCATAATCGGGTAGCCAAGCCAGCGGGAGGTGAGCAGATCATCGACCCACCGGTCCCACTTGCGTCCCTTTTGGGAATCGACATGAACCGTTTCCTGGGCGATGAGTTCCGCCTGCCGGTAAATGTTTTCTACCATCCGGTCCGCCAGTTTAGAGTCCATTTGCTGGCGGGCTTCCTGAGCGAGCGAGTGAAAGGGTGTCATTGTGGACATAGGGCCATGTCTCCTTCTTGCCAGAGCTCTCCCCGTTGGGTGTACCGGGTCAGGCTTTGTAAGAACGATTCATCTCCATCGAGTAGACGCATCGCCACCCAGTAGGGGTTAAGGTTTAACCCATAGAGCAGAGGCCTCACTTTGGGCAGCAATTGCTGTACCACTTCATCTACTTCTGGATCATAGACGACGGAAATCGGCTTTGTTTCTTCGTATCCATGGGCAATCTGGAAGACTTTTTCTTTCAATTCATCTAAGCCGGCGCCGGTGCGGGCTGTTGTTCCCACGACAGGGACACCTAGTTTCCGTGATAAGGTGTCCAAATCGACATGGATTCCTTTACTTTTGGCTTCATCCATTAAATTGACAGAGAGAACAGCCTTTGGTGTGATTTCTAAAACTTGCAAGACGAGATTCAAATTACGGGCTAAACAGGTGGCATCGACGACGACGATCGTGGCGTCCGGTTGACCAAAACAGATAAAGTCGCGGGCCACCTCCTCATCGAGGGAGTTCGACAGCAAGGAGTAAGTCCCCGGCAAGTCGACAAGGATGAAATTCCGTCCTCGATGCTGAAAGTTACCTTGTGCTTGTGTAACCGTTTTCCCAGGCCAGTTGCCTGTATGCTGCCGCAGTCCTGTCAAGGTGTTGAAAATGGTACTTTTCCCGACATTGGGGTTGCCCGCTAAGGCGATGACTAGGTCATTCTCTGAATTTTTATGAACGTTGTATTGTGTTCGTAGAGAACGGGCTTTCGTTATCCCGCAAGCAGTGCAAGTATGGCAGACATCTCCCATTGAAAACACCTCTTTTTATTGATTCTCCACGATGATACGGGAGGCTTCTTCTTTACGCAGGCCGATGACAGATCCCCGGATGCGATACGCCGTCGGATCGCCTAAAGGGCTCCGGCGAAGCACTTCCACTACTGTACCGGGGATGAGTCCCATGTCAAGGATGCGGCGACGTGAAAAACCGTCGAGCATAAGGGTTACGACCCGGGCCTTATGGCCGACAGGCATCTGAGAAAGAGGCAGAGCACTGTTCATGATGTTCCTCCTTATCCAAGCCTCCCGGTGCAGTGTTGGCAGCCAGCAGGCCCTTTTGTTGGTGATAACAGGATCGGCAAAGGCCGCTTTCAATTTTATCCCATTCCGCCGATCTCCTCGGGGTGGAGCAGCCGGTCATAAGCCTGAATGAAAATGTAGATTTCTTGACGGGCCTGGTAAATGCTGCGAACCGTTACCCTCCCCTAAGGGTTTTAGCTCGCTATAACATATGGGGATATATATCAGAGGTGCTTGTCAGCGAGCATCTTTTCAACGGGCGAAAATAAACTGAAGTAAAAGGTTTTTCTTGTGAGGGAAGGGAGGTGGATCTCTTGTCAGGCGATGAGTTCTATACCTTTCGAGAATACATGAAAAAAGAAGAGACCTCCCTGACGGCGTCCATGGAAGATTATTTAGAGATGATTTACCGGCTTTGCCAGGACCAACAAGGTTTCACTCGGATCAACGACCTCGCCGCCGCTTTAAATGTGCAGCCGCCGTCGGCCACGAAAATGGTACAAAAGCTTTCAGAGGCCGGTTGGGTGAACTACGAGCGCTATGGAATTATCGTGCTCAGTGAGAAAGGTCGGGAAGCGGGACGATTTTTGATTAAGCGCCATAATATGATTGAAGATTTTTTGCGGACGATCGGCCTGCCTGACGATGTCCTGCAGGAAACGGAAAAGATTGAACATACGGTCAGTGAGAAGACACTAGCCTGTCTCGCTGATTTCTTGCATTTTTTCAAAGCCCGCCCGGAGATTCTTCGGGAGTATGAGGAGTATCGTAGAAAAAAGTATCCCTGTAGTTCGGCCTAAATCAGAGTCATAAAATGAAGAGGACGAAACACAGGCTGTTCGGAGTAAAGCCTGTGTTTCGTCCTGCTCTTTATCGTCTTTTTTAAAATTTGAGAATGGCAACATTAGCGATAAAAATTACCCGGAGTGGTTTTTAGTCTGTATCTCTTTCCCTTTTCTCATCAGGTACGGCGGGGTAAAGGGGAGTCGGGAGAACTCCCATATTGGAACGGACCACCATATCGATATGAGCCTTTGGGAGCTGAGCGGCTGATTCCATAAATTCTCTGCGATCATCATCGGAAGTCAAAGGTTTTTCCTCGTCCTTCATTTCATCACCTCCAGCTTTAGTATGAGACGATAGACGACAAAAAAAGACCCGCCTCTTTATAAGAGAGACGGGTCTTTCTAATCATTCTCTATTTTATAATTCTAGTGCTTCCCGGTAAGTTTCACGGGCATATTCGTAACCCGTAAATCAATAAGTCTCGTTCAACGCCGTCCAGTTCGGCCACTTTGGGAAGATGACCCCACTGTTGAAAGCCATAGGCTTGGAAAAGTTGAACACTAGGTTGGTTGTGGGCGAAGATAAAACCCAATAAGGTGCGCAGTCCTAACCGGGGAGCTTCCTCCATCGCTTGTTGGATGAGGTAACGGCCGAACCCATGCCGGCGGTACCTTTCGTCGATATAGATGCTCAACTCCGCTGTAGCGCTGTAGGCGGGACGTCCATAAAAGGGTTGGAAACTGAGCCAACCAGCGATGGTCTCCTCTTTTTCAACGACCCAGAGGGGATGCTTATGGGGGCCATGTTCATGGAACCACTGGAGACGGCTCTCTAGGGAAACGGGCTCTGTATCAGCCGTGACCATCCGTCCAGGTACGGTAGAATTGTAAATCTCGATAATCGCAGGAAGATCAGAGATCAAAGCATCACGATGCTGCAACAGGGTTGGCCTCCCAGTAAGAACGTTTCGTCATGAAGTGAATTAGGCATCTTTTTTCGTGTCGAGCTCTTGTAAGGTTGACTTGACGTCGGAAGTAGCTTTTTTAAACTCATTGATGGACTTACCGAGGCTGCGGCCTAGTTCGGGCAGTTTGCCAGGACCAAAGACGATAAGTGCAACGAAAAGGATGAGCAACATTTCGGGTACACCGATATTGAACATTTTTCATACCCCCCTAGTATTTCGGCCGGTTCTGTTTCTTCATATATTCCTATAAGCTTACAGCCTTCACCGGAAATTTTCACATCTAAGGCAAGAATAGTTTTTGGATAGACATTTGTCAACGAAAAAAAGATGGGGCTTTTGTCACATGGGGATAGAGACGATAATTCAAGGCCGGTTCAGGGAAGCCTAAGTCAGACACAAAGGCAACAGTTGCGATGAATTATCAAAGAACGGTATACTGAATGTAATGACCCCTTTGCCAAGGGGTTGCTTTCTTTTTGGGGGATGGGAAATGTATCGCCGTGAAAAAGATGCTATTGGGGAGAAGGAAATTCCCAATAAAGCCTATTATGGAATTCATACGGCCAGAGCGGCCGAAAATTTTCATGTCTCCGGACAGTCAGTCCATCCTGAATTGATCAAAGCGATGGCCTTGGTGAAACAAGCGGCCGCAGAGACGAACTTACAACTCGGTTTTCTCGATGAACGCCGGGGCAATGGGATCATCCAGGCTGCCGCTGAAGTGGCCGAAGGGGAATGGACCGATCAGTTTATCGTTGACGCCTTACAGGGCGGTGCCGGCACGTCTACCAATATGAATCTGAATGAGGTTATCGCCAATCGGGCTATCGAGATTCTCGGGGGTGAGAAAGGCGATTACGATCTGGTTCACCCGCTGAATCATGTCAACATGTCACAGTCGACGAACGACGTCTACCCGACAGCCCTGCGTATCGCTGCGATCCGGTTGCTCACTCCCTTGTCGGAAATGTGTGCGACCTTGCAGGGAGCGCTACAGGAAAAGGAGTCCCAATTCGCTGGTGTCTTAAAAGTAGGGCGGACAGAACTGCAAGATGCCGTACCGGTGACGTTAGGACAAGAGTTTTCTGCCTGGGCCGAAGCGATCGCTCGAGATCGCTGGCGCTTATATAAAATGGAAGAGCGCCTGCGGCAAGTCAACTTAGGCGGAACTGCTGTCGGTACCGGTGTTAACGCTGACCGCCGTTATATATACATGGTCATCGAACGTCTTCGTGCCTTGACAGGCCTAGGGCTGGCTCGAAATGAGAATATGATTGACGGGACACAAAATGCTGATGTTTTTGTAGAAACTTCAGGCCTGCTCAAAGCCCATGCGGTAACCTTAGCGAAGCTATCATCGGACTTACGTCTGCTTGCTTCTGGTCCACGAGCGGGACTCGGGGAAATTCGACTCCCGCCGTTACAGGCCGGGTCGTCCATTATGCCGGGAAAAGTCAATCCGGTCATGCCGGAGATGGTCAATCAAGTCGCCTATCAGGTGATGGCCCATGATTTGGCCATCACCTTGGCAGCCCAGGCAGGACAACTGGAACTGAACGCCTTCCTGCCGATGGTGGCTTTCAACCTACTGCCTGCTATGAAGATGCTGACCCGAGCCTTGAAGCTTCTGGTGGAACGATGCATCCGAGGTATTGAAGCGGATGAAAACCGTTGTCTCGAATATTTACATCATAGCGTAAGTCTGATTACGGCGTTGGCTCCGTTGCTAGGTTATGATCGTGCTGCTTCCCTGGCAAAAAAAGCCCTCGCCGAAAACCGTCCTGTACGAGAGGTGGTCCTCGAATCGGGAGTCTTTGAAGCGGAAGAATTGGAACGGTTGCTTCGGGCTGCCGAGCTGTGCCGGCCAGGTGTAGTCGGAAATCGGAAAAATCAAGGGAGAAAGGACGGAACAAAATAATGAATGAAACGCCGCGAGCGAATCGGCTTCACATCGCAATTTTCGGGCGCCGCAATGCCGGAAAGTCGAGCTTAATCAACGCCCTGACCAACCAGGACATCGCCGTCGTCTCTGATGTACCGGGGACGACGACCGATCCAGTCTATAAAGCCATGGAACTGCTGCCCTTAGGACCAGTCGTATTTATCGATACCGCTGGCATCGATGATGAGGGAGAACTCGGAGCCTTGCGGGTTCAGCGTTCCATTGATGTGCTCAACAAAGCGGACATGGTTTTGCTGGTCATGGATAGCGGAACTGGTATCAGTGAATATGAAATGGATTTGGCCCGCCGTTGCCGCGAGAAAAAATTACCGCTGCTGGTCGTACTCAACAAAGCGGATGCTCATCCAGTACCCACGTCTTTTCTGGAAGAGGTTATAACTCGTCTTGAGACCGACCCTGTTCTTGTCAGTGCAAAAACGCACCAGGGAATTGGTGATTTAAAGATCGCCATCGTCCGAAACGCACCGTCTCAGTGGGATGATCAGACTTTGGTAGGCGATCTGGTCAGAGAGGGAGATACTGTCGTACTGGTGGTACCTGTCGATTTGGCCGCTCCGAAAGGAAGGCTCATCTTGCCGCAGGTTCAAACCATCCGGGACATCCTAGATCATGACGCTATGGCTTATGTCGTCAAGGAGCGAGAGCTGAAAGCGTCCATCAGTACCCTGAATAAAAAGCCCGACTTAGTCATCACCGATTCTCAAGCTTTTTTGAAGGCCGATGCCGACACGCCACTCGATGTGCCCCTCACATCATTCTCGATTCTTTTCGCCCGCAATAAAGGAGACTTGGCGACGCTTGTCGCCGGTGCCAAAGCTATCGACGAGCTTAAACCGGGAGACAAGGTGCTGCTCGCTGAGGCTTGCTCCCATCACCGCATGGAAGATGATATCGGCAAAGTGAAAATCCCTCGCTGGCTCCGACAAAGCGTAGGCGGTGATCTCGATTTTCAATGGTGCAGCGGTCCCCGCTTTCCTGAGAACATAGAAGAATTCAAGCTGATCGTTCACTGCGGTGCCTGTACGATCAACCGTAGGGAAATGTTGTCACGAATCATGCGGGCTCAGGAAGCAGGGGTACCGATCGTCAATTATGGCGTTTGTATCGCTCACATTCATGGCATCTTACAGCGAGCTTTGTCACCGTTTCCGGAACTACAAGAAGTGCTAAAGGATAATTGATTTACAAATATTTACACCTTATAATTCTTATAAGGTTAATTTTGCTTGGATAGACGTAAAAGGGGGGATGCTTGTGAACCAAGACCGTCTAGAAAGATTAGAGACCTTAATGGTTGATCTTATCCGAATTGTTGGTAATACAAATACGATGGTAGCTGATATGCAAAAAGATCTGTTTGATGTAAAGAAAGAAGTTTTTGACATCAGAAAAGAGGTTTCCGACGTTAAGAAAGAGCTTTCTGACACTAAGAAAGAGGTCTCTGACGTTAAGAAAGAAGTTTCTGACGTTAAGAAAGAGGTTTCTGACGTCAAAAAAGAACTTTCTGACCTCAAGGTAGATGTAAAAAGGGAATTTTCCCAGGTCAAAATAGATGTCTCCGCTGTTAATAACGAAGTTTCGAACATAAAGAAGGATCTTTTTGTTTTAAAGAAAGAAATGTCTGATATGGGAGAAAATGTTGGTAGAGTGCAGAACGAAACAAAAGAAATAAAACAGGAGATAAATCGACTAGCAGAAAATTATGGTCGTTTAGTTCGGATTAGCGAAAGACTGTCTATTCGGTCCATTGAGCAAGAAATCCAGTTGGAGGATGTAAGGCGAGCAAGATAGTGGGAAAGTATTCCTAGACCGCACTCCTTTACTCGGGAGATAGCGGTTTTTTTATTCTAAAATGCAACACTAAAGGTAAACTTATGCGAAAGTCGGCTTTTTCTTTACATGTAGGACTTTTGAGGTGAAGGTCGAAGTCCTTAACTTACAAAAGGAGTGGAGCTCACTTGGCTAGAATCGTGCCGATTACCTTGCCTACACCGTACCAGATCGGGGACGTCAACGTATACTTTGTGGAAGACGAACGACCCATGCTGATCGATGCAGGGCCGCCCGACGAAGGAGCCCGAACTATACTGAGGGAGAAACTTAAGGCTTTAGGCTATGAATTTCGAGATCTCAAGGGGATCGTTGTCACCCATTTTCATCCCGACCATTTTGGACTGGCTCAGGTCATCGCCGCCGAAGCCGGTATTCCCATACATATGCACCCATTGGAACTCTACTTACAGCGAACGAGAAGTGAAAAAGCACAAAAAGTCTTCTGTGGCTGGGATCTTCCTGCCACATGGGATTCGCGAAGAATTGATCCGAGTCGATGGATTCCATCATCCTACCGACCCTTTGGAGTCACCTTTACTCCTGTCGATGATGATGAAATGATCAGCACTGGAGAAATGAACTTTGAGATTCATTTCTCCCCAGGTCATTCACTCGGCCATGTGGTGCTCCGGGAAAAGGGAACAGGCTGGCTTTTTTCCGGCGACACGCTCATGCAAAAAGTGGTGCCTAATCCTTTTATCTATCATGTGGAAGGGGAACGGGTGCCTACACTGCCTATCTATCTGGAAAGCCTTCATAAACTGAGAGGTCTAAGAGTAGATAAAGTATTTCCTGCCCATGGTGAGCCCTTTGAGGACTTACCCGCTGTCGTCGATGCCATTTGCGAACATTTCCTACAAAAAACAGTGGACGTCTACGAAATATTAAGGGACATCGGCGAGGGGTCGCTGCTGCAGATCTCCCAACAGCTTTACCCGCTGCATATCGACCGGGAAGCCTATATGGTGATGAGTAAAACATTAGGCTGTTTGGACATGTTGAGGCAAATCAACGTCGTCCATTCCGCTGGCGACCATTATACACTTTTTTCAGCGAAGAACAGTGACCCCGGCAATAAGGGAATACAGGAGCAACTAAAGGACCTTATTTTGCCCAAGTGATCAATTGGATTCGACGTCATTTGACTATATAATGTTTGTTGTTCTGCTTACCAGTCAAAAATGATTGAAGTGAAATGAAACAGAAATTCGTGATCCACGAAACAGATCGGGAGGCACTTCATGGTTATCGTTTCATCAGAGGAACAGGCCCAGCAAAGCGAATCCGCTTATGAGCGGGTCTGCCGATATCTCGATGCTTTTCAACTCGGTTTAAAACCGATGCTCTTTGATGTTTCCACCTCCAGCTCCCTTCTAGCTGCTCAGGCTGTCGGTGTAGAAGTGGGAGCTATCGCCAAAACTATTTGCTTCCAAATCAAAGAAGAACCGGTTCTCGTTGTCACCAGCGGCGATGTCCGGGTCAACATAAAAAAACTGAAAGTCGTAGCTGGCGGCAAACCCAAATTCGTCGACCCTGACAAAGCCATGCAATATACAGGCTATCCCGTCGGCGGTGTGTGCCCCTTCGCCCTTCCATCACCGATGCGTATCTTCATCGACGAAAGTTTACGCCGTTTTCCTGTCGTCTACATCGCCGCTGGCACCGCTAATTCAGCTTTGCCGATCACCGTAGACCAGTTGGCGACCATCACGGGCGGGGAAGAAGTAGACCTTACAGAGTATATCGATGGGTAACTTTCCAGGTAACGCCATTAAAATGTTCTAAGGTGGTGACCACCCTGCCCCAGTCATTTGTGCACCTACACGTCCATACTGAGTACAGCTTGCTCGACGGGGCAGCCCGCATCGGCAAGCTGGTGGAACGGGCCGTCGAACTGAATATGCCGGCCTTAGCCATCACCGATCACGGGGTCATGTATGGTGTGATCGACTTTTATAAAAAGTGTAAAGCCAAAGGGATCAAACCCATCATCGGCTGTGAAGTCTATGTAGCTTCCCGGACGATGTTCGATCGGGATCCCCAAAAAGACAGCGAACAGAGCCACCTGGTCCTGTTGGCGAAGGATCAAGAAGGATACCGCAACCTGATGACCCTAGTCTCCCAAGCTTTTCTGGAAGGCTTCTATTATAAACCCAGGGTCGACCATGAACGGCTGGCTAAGCACAGCAAGGGGCTGATTGCCCTCAGTGCTTGTCTAGCCGGAGAAATTCCTCGACTGCTGCTCGACAGCCAGGAGGCCGCGGCGAGGGAGCGGGCCGGTATGTACCGGGACATCTTTGGGCACGATAATTATTTCATCGAACTGCAGGATCATGACATCCCGGAACAGAAGCGGGCGAATAAAAACCTCATTCAACTCGCCTCAGACTTAAACTTAGGTCTGGTGGCCACCAATGACGTTCATTATGTGGAACGTCAGGATGCCCATATTCAGGATGTGCTCATGTGCATCCAAATGGGTAAAACGCTGCAGGACACGGACCGGATGCGTTTCGACGGGGCTGAGTTCTATCTGAAAAGTGCCAGAGAAATGGCTGCCCTGTTCGGTGAGTATCCATCTGCGCTCAACAACACCTTGTCCATCGCTGAAGCGTGCAACGTCGAATTTAACTTCGGCGCTCATCACCTGCCGGCCTTTCCGATTCCCGAAGATCCGGCTTTTCGCCGCTGGCAGCTGGAAAACACTGCCTCTCCCTGGCCGGGGGCGCCATGGGGGGAGACCGAACAATACCTCGTTTTTCTTTGCAAAAAAGGAATGGCCTGGCGCGGTATCGCTGAGAGACACCATTATCGACAGCGCTTAGCCTTTGAACTGCAGACCATCTGCCGCATGGGTTTTGCCGGCTACTTTTTGATCGTACAAGACTTCTGCAGATTTGCCCGCGATCATGGTATCCTCGTCGGTCCAGGCCGCGGCTCTGCTGCAGGCAGTCTCGTCTCTTACGTTCTCGGGATCACCGATATCGATCCCATCGAATATAATCTGCTTTTTGAACGATTCCTGAACCCCGAGCGGGTCAGCATGCCCGATATTGATATCGACTTCGACTTCGTGCGGCGCGGTGAAGTCATCGACTATGTGGTGCAAAAATACGGGTCTAATCGGGTCGCCCAGATCATCACCTTTGGAACGATGGCTGCTCGGGCGGCCATCCGAGACGTAGGCCGGGCTCTAAACCTTCCGCTGGCTGATGTGGACAAGGTGGCTAAAGCGATCCCGACAGAACTAGGGATGACGATCGACAAAGCTCTCGAAATGAGTCCAGAGCTACAGGCTTTGCGGGAAGATCCGCGCATCGATAACCTGATCTCCACGGCCCAGGCGATCGAAGGTATGCCCCGCCACGCTTCCACACACGCTGCCGGCGTGGTGATCGCTCCGGCGCCGTTGAACGAGTACCTGCCGGTCACGCGAGGTACTGAAAACGGCGTCACCACTCAGTTCGCGAAAGACACCGTCGAAGAAATCGGTTTGCTCAAGATGGACCTATTGGGACTGAAGACGCTCACCCTCATCGGCGACGTCTTGGATAAGATCAAAAAGTCCCAAGGCAAGGAGATCCTGCTCAAAGACCTGCCATTAGATGATCCGAAAGCCTATCAACTGCTCAGCCGGGCCGACAGCCTCGGCGTCTTCCAGTTAGAAAGCTCCGGTCTCCGGGCGATTTTGCGGGACTTAAAACCAAACAGCTTTGACGATATCGTCGCATTAGTCGCCCTCTACCGTCCCGGTCCTTTACAGTCGGGCATGGTGGAAGATTTTATCCGCCGTAAGCACGGGCAGACGACCGTCGAATATCTTCACCCGAACCTAGAACCGATCTTAAAAGACACCTACGGCGTCATTCTTTACCAAGAGCAGGTCATGCGCATCGCCAGCGACTTAGCCGGTTTCACCTTGGGGGAAGCCGATATGTTGCGGCGGGCCATGGGGAAGAAAAAACCGGAAGTCATCGCTGGACTCCGGCAACAGTTTGTCGAAGGCGCTGTCGCTCATCAGGTGTCTGAGAAAACGGCAGGTCAAATTTTCGATCTCATAGAGTTTTTTGCCGGGTACGGCTTCAACAAGAGCCACTCGGCTGCCTACGCCTTGATCGCCTACCAAACAGCCTTTCTTAAAGCGAACTACCCCGTCGAGTTTATGGCTGGCCTGTTGACGAGTGTCGCTGATCAGACGGAAAAAGTGGCCCAGTATATCGATGAATGCCAGCGCATGCACATTCGCGTCTTGCCGCCCGATGTGAACGCTTCAGAAACGGATTTCTCGGTCGTCGCCGATAACGAGACAAAGGCCCTGCAGATCCGCTTCGGTCTCGCTGCCGTGAAAAACGTAGGCCGCGGCGCCATTGAGTCCATCTTACTGGCCCGGGAAACGGGAGGGCGATTTACATCCCTTGATGACTTCTGCACTCGTGTCGACAGCCGGCAAGTAAACCGACGCGTATTGGAAAGCCTAATCAAGGCTGGTGCGATGAGTTCCCTTGGCACGCGGCGCCCCTTGCTCCAGATTTTGGACAAGTGCCTTGAGGTGGCTGCCCGCCGTCAGCGGGATTTAGCGACGGGACAGATGAACCTTTTCGAATTCGGTGGAGAAGATGCCGGTGAACCGGGGCAAGGGCAGGGAGGAGCCGAAACAGCGGTGCCTCTTCCCGAGGTGGCCGACTTTCCCCACCGGGACATCTTGACGATGGAAAAGGAACTTTTAGGACTCTACTTCAGCGGTCACCCGCTGGAAGAAGTTCGTCCTTTTCTCGAACAGCGCATCTCCATGCCGATCGCCCAGATCCAGCCGGACATGGATCAGCAAAAAGTGATCCTTGCCGGAGTCATTCACTCGTTACGGCGAACCACGACGAAACGTGGGGAACTGATGGCCTATTTCACTTTGGAAGATTGGGGCGGAAGTGTGGACATTCTCCTGTTCCCACGAGCCTATGAACGGTTTACCGATAAAATTCGTGATGATAGCATCGTACTTTTAGAAGGAAAAATTCATTACGAAGAAGAAAATAAAAAAATCTTCTGTGAGCGGCTGACACCAGTCAATCCAGAAGAAGCTTCTGCGGCGGCAAGTCAAGGCGACAGCATCCCCTTTGTCCAAGCTGCTCAAAAGGCGTCCGAGCAGATCAGCGCGACGGCAGAACCCCAAAAGGCCACATTGAGCCCGAGACAAGTCATCCTAAAAGTACCCATCCCTTCCACCGAAAAGGCCTCTATACAGGTGATGCTCCAAATTTTACAGAAATACCGGGGAAACACTCCAGTTCAAGTCTGTTTTTTATCGGATCGGCGAGCTTTTATACTCGATCCCTGTTACAATGTGCAGCCAACAGCCAGTCTGCACGAAGAATTACAGCGGTTTTTTGGATGTCCAGTCATGTCGACTAAATGAGACAAGAAATCTAAGGTACAAAGTGGTTACTATTTGCATCATTCATCAAAATTGTGTTATCCTTATTTCGATATGGATCTCATTCGGCATGGACCAATCTGGCATCAACGTATCTTGACATACTCGTAGGGGAAGGTGTGTTCCCATGTTGGACAAGGAAATGGCAATCAGCGGCGATTACATCGTCATCAAAGCACTAGAAAACGGAGTAACCATCATCGGACTTACACGGGGGAAGGATACGAAATTCCATCACTCCGAAAAGCTGGACAAAGGCGAAGTCCTTTTTGCGCAGTTTACTGAACACACATCGGCTATAAAGATCCGTGGCCGTGCCAGTATCTTAACCAAACATGGAGAAATTGAAGCCGGAATCTAGCCGGAACGCAAGAGAGGTGAATCCCTTTGTGGACTGTTGTTTACATCGCACCCAATCGCACTACTGCCGAAATGCTAAAAAACGTGCTGACGAGTGAAGGACTCCTCGTCATGTTACGACCTGTTGGGGTGCCTCATCTTGGAGATTCCGGTTCGGTCGAGATCCTGGTGCCGGAATCGGAAGCCGAAGAAGCCCATGAGATTCTAAGCGGGGCATTGGGAGGATAATAGATACATCTCCCTGCGTTTTGCCCACAAACACCATCACGCCGCTGGCTGCTTTTCCAGCGTAGGAAGAAAACAACGATACCGTTCCAGTTTGCAAAAAAGGGGCGCGATGAAAGAAATGGATGGCTTGTGGGTCAAGTGCAAGCAGTGTCAACAGATCTTTTTAGTTAAAGAATTGGAAAAAAACCTGAAAGTTTGTAGATGTGGATACCATTATCGCATGACAGCGAAGGAACGTATTGATTCGCTGATCGACGAGGGTACTTTTATCGAATGGGATAAGGAGCTGGTCACGAAAGATCCGCTCCGCTTCCCTGGTTATGCCCAGAAAATTCAGAAGTGTCAGAGTGATACGTCAATGGCGGAAGCCATCATCACGGGACAAGGCGATATTCATGGTATCCCCGTGGCCATCGGTGCCATGGATTCCCGGTTTATCATGGCCTCCATGGGTGCCGTTGTCGGCGAGAAGATCGTTCGTGCCGCCGAAAAAGCCTTGGAAAAGGGCTGGCCCCTCATTCTCTTCTCCGCTTCTGGCGGAGCTCGCATGCAAGAAGGCGTATTGTCGCTCATGCAGATGGCTCGCACCAGTGCCGCATTGACTCGTCTTTCTGAGGCAGGACTGCCCTTTTTCTCCGTGCTGACCGATCCCACTACCGGTGGCGTGACGGCCAGCTTTGCCATGCTTGGCGACCTGATCATCGCCGAACCGGGAGCATTGATCGGCTTTACCGGTCCACGGGTTATCGAGCAGACGATCCGTCAGAAACTTCCCGCTGGATTCCAGCGTTCTGAATTTCTACAAAAACACGGTATGGTCGACATCATCATTGAACGTCCGAAGATGAAAGCGCAACTGGCTACACTGCTTTCATTGCATATGCCCATGGCTGGGGGGGTGAATAGCTAATGGCACTGCCGTTGGAATTTGAAAAACCTTTATTTGAACTAGAAACGAAAATCAACGAGCTTCGCACTTTCTCCCAGGAGAAAGGACTCGATTTCAGCAGCGAGATCGCAACACTGGAAATGAAGGCCGAAGAACTTCGCCAGAAAATTTACCGGGATCTGACACCTTGGCAGCAAGCCCAATTGGCTCGTCACCCTGATCGACCCAACACTGTCGAGTACATACGCCTCATGATTCAAGACTTCTTCGAATTAAAAGGCGATCGTCTCTACGGTGATGATCCGGCGATCCTTGGCGGGGTAGGCCGTTTTCAAGGCCGCCCGGTCACTGTCATCGGTCATGTTAAAGGAAAAGACACTAAAGAAAACATCTACCGTAACTTTGGCATGCCTCACCCCGAAGGCTACCGCAAAGCACTGCGTCTCATGCGGCAGGCGGCCAAGTTCAACCGGCCCATCTTCTGCTTCATCGATACGCCAGGCGCCTACTGTGGGATTGGCGCCGAAGAGCGGGGCCAAGCGGAAGCTATTGCCCGTAACCTCTTCGAGATGGCTGGATTCACTGTACCGATCATCTCTGTCATCATCGGTGAAGGTGGCAGCGGCGGCGCTTTGGCTCTCGGTGTGGCTGACCGGGTCATGATGATGGAACACGCTGTCTACTCGGTGGCATCTCCCGAATCGGCGGCATCGATCCTCTTCAAAGATGCCGGATTAGCGCCGACAGCCGCAGCAGCTATGGGGATTACGGCAGAACGGCTGAAAGAACTGCAACTGATCGACCGCATCGTTCCTGAGCCTTCCGGCGGCGCCCACAGAAACCCTGCTGGAACCGCAAAAGAACTGGCTGACGCTTTTGCTGCCGAACTGGAGCAACTGCTCTCCCTTTCCAAGGAAGAACTGGTTCAGAAGCGCTATGAAAAATACCGCAACTTAGGATTACACACCATCGAAACAGCGCAAGAAGCTTTTTAAGGATATGTAAGGAACTGGAACGCCATCTCTCTTTTGAAGAGGTGGCGTTTTTTATTTTTCCTTGTGGAATAGAATCCTTTCGGATACCCTAATCGAGGATGCAAGTTTTCGCAGGAGGGATAGGGTTGGTTCAACATATTGGAGTGCTCACCTCAGGCGGCGATGCGCCCGGCATGAACGCTTGTGTTCGGGCTGTCGTGCGGATGGCTATCTATCGAAAGGTAAAAATCTCTGGTATCATGCGGGGCTATGCTGGTCTGCTCGCCGGAGAAATGAAGCCCATGGATCTAGGCTCCGTTGGAGATATCATCCACCGGGGTGGAACCCTATTGCGTACCGCCCGCTGTAAAGAGTTCTACGAGTCGGAAGGGCAAGAGCGAGGAGTTCGCCGTCTGCAGGAGGCCGGCATTGATGGACTCGTAGTGATCGGCGGAGACGGATCATTTCGAGGCGCCCAAGCGCTCATGCGCCATGGCATCTCGGTCATCGGTATCCCCGGAACCATCGACAACGATATCCCCGGAACTGATTACACTATCGGTTTCGACACCGCTGTCAACACCGTACTCGACGCCATCAATAAGATTCGCGACACCGCTACATCCCATGATCGCACGAACGTGATCGAAGTGATGGGGCGAAGAGCTGGACATATCGCCCTGCTTTCCGGTTTGGCTGGTGGAGCCGAGTCCATCCTGGTTCCAGAAGTACCTTTTGATCTAGATGTAGTCTGCGCCCGGTTGATGCGCGGCCATAACCGCGGGAAACTTCACTCCATCATCTTAGTCGCCGAAGGGGTAGGCAGTGCTGTTGAGTTAGGTAAGCAAATTGAGCAGAAGACCGGGTTAGAGACGCGGGTCACCATCTTAGGGCATATCCAACGAGGAGGCAGCCCGACGGCCACAGACCGGATCTGGGCCTCGCAGATGGGCTCACGGGCTGTTGATCTATTGTTGGCGGGCAAAAGCGGACTCATGCTCGGTGTTCGACGAGGTGAGTTGGTCGAAGTCGATCTCGACAAAGCGATGACAGAGCGCCATGGTCTCGACCAAGAACTCTACCAACTCGCAGGAATACTGTCTATTTAGCCCGGGGGAAAACTACCGTCGAGGTGAGATGACGTGTTTTCCGATCAAAACTGGGCTAAAGTGCGCGGCGGCCAGATTGGAGCGGCGACGATACTCCTGCTGGTAGGAGCCTTGCTTTTCGGCTATCATCAAAAATGGGGCTCCTTGTTTTTAATCGGCGGTGTTGCGTGGTTCGTCTATCTGATCGTCACTCGGAGTCCCGCCGATCGAGAACGATCAAAAGGATAAAAATCATATAACGAGGACCAAACCAGTTATTCAAACTCTGTCAAAAAGTAATTTTTGGTATCATGCAAATTATTTTAAGAGAACTTAAACAAATTGGGAAGGAAGCCTGGAAAAGGCTGAAGAAATGAATGCAGGAAAAAAGGCGCCCTTCGGCGCTTTAGAGCAGGAGGTCCCTTATGAACTATCCCCTGTCTGAGGGAGAACTTCAGCCCCAAAGCAAGGCACCGCGAACAAAAATCGTATGCACCGTTGGACCGGCCAGTTCCGAACCGTCTATCTTGAACGCCATGATCCAAGCTGGAATGCGGGTGGCCCGACTCAACTTTTCCCATGGCACTTATGAAGAACATGCATCCCGTATCGCTGTCGTTCGTGAGGCAGCCCGTCAGACTGGTCAACCGATCGCTCTTTTGCTCGACACAAAAGGGCCGGAGATTCGTTTAGGCCAAGTGGCCGGAGGAAAGGTGAACCTCGACGAGGGAAGTGAGGTGACCCTCTATCCTGACGATGGGACGGCTGGCACCGCCTCTCGTTTGCCTGTCAGTTATCATGGATTGGTGCAGGATATTCATAAGGGCGCTCGAGTGTTGATTGACGATGGGAATATTGAATTGGAAGTTACAACCGTGCAAAACAGTGAAATCCGGTGCGTCGTTAAAAACGGAGGCGATGTGAGCAACCGGAAAGGGGTCAGTGTTCCCGGTGTGGCGCTGCGCATGCCTGCCATCAGCGAAAAAGAAGTAAAAGATCTGGAATTTGGCATCAAGCAGAATATCGATTTTGTAGCCATCTCCTTTGTACGGGACGCTTCTGATGTTTTGGGCATACGCAAGATCCTAGAAGATCGAGGCGCTTCGATGCAACTGATCGCCAAGATTGAGAATCATCAAGGCGTAGACAATATCGACGAAATCCTAGCGGTGTCCGATGGGATCATGGTCGCTCGAGGAGACTTAGGCGTCGCCATTCCCACAGAAGACGTACCGCTCGTTCAGAAGATGATCATTGAAAAGTGTAACATTGTCGGCAAGCCTGTCATTACGGCCACCCAGATGCTCGATTCGATGATCCGAAACCCTCGCCCCACCCGGGCCGAAGCGACCGACGTGACGAACGCTATCTTCGATGGTACCGACGCGATCATGCTCTCCGGAGAGACAGCAGCCGGAAAATACCCTGTTGAAGCGGTACAGATGATGGCCCGCATCGCCAGGCGCACAGAACAAGCGCTCCGCCATGAGGAAGGACTCGATCGCCATCGCAAGGCCGGGTTAGGTTCCATCACTGACTCCATCAGCCATGCGACCTGCTCGATCGCTTCCGATCTCGGTGCCAAGGCCATCATCACCCTGACTAAGTCCGGCTCGACGGGCCGAATGGTTTCACGATATCGGCCCCATTGTCCCATCATCGCCGCTACACCCGAAGACACTGTGATGCGTCAAATGGCTGTCGTTTGGGGCGTAGAACCGATGAAAATTCGCATGGTTGAAGGCACTGATGAGATGATGGGCGAAGCCATCGATCAGGCCTTGGCAGAAAAACGGATCAGTTCAGGCGATCTTATCGTCCTGACGGCTGGTGTGCCCGTAGGCGTATCGGGTACAACCAATCTTTTAAAGGTACATGTAGCCGGCACGGTGATCGCTCAAGGCGCAGGCATTGGTAGGCAGACTTCCATCGGAACCGTTCGCATCATCCGATCTTATTCCGACTTAGCTAAGGTGAAGCCGGGCGATATCATCGTGGCCCAAGGTACCGACCGGGAATATATCGAGGCGATTGAACGGTGCGGTGGTATCATCACTGTGGAGGGCGGTCTCACATCCCATAGTGCTATCGTCGGTCTCAACTACAACCTTCCGGTCATCGTCGGTGTCAACGAAGCCTTAAAGGTCTTGAATGATGACATGACCGTAACCCTTGATGCAGAACGGGGGCTCATATACGAAGGTGCGGCGAGAGTGTTGTAAATGAATAAAGAATGAAAAAAGAGGAACCGCACGCAGGGTTCCTCTTTTTCGTCCAAATCCCTTTTATTAGTGCCATAACAGTTTTAAGGCGACAAAAAACATGATAACTGCAAAAACCTGCATCAACCGTCTGCCCTTTAAGCGCGGCGCTATATGAGTACCGAGCTGGGCACCGCCGATAGCGCCTAGGGCCAGTGCGGCCGAAGCACCTAGTTGTACATCCCCGTGGATAAGGTGGGGCAACGTTCCAGCAAAAGAAGATACGGTAAGAATAAACATAGATGTAGCTGTGGCGATGTGAGGCGGAAAACCCATCAGCATGGTCATAGCCGGTACATGGATAATCCCGCCGCCAATACCGAAGATGCTCGAGAGGAAGCCGACAAAGAAACTGAGCAAGATGCCAAAACCAAGGCTGAAGCTGTATTCATGGGTTACTCCATGGCTATCGGTAAACTTTCGACTCACTTTACGCCCCATCCAGTTGGGAGTTCGATCTTTCGATTGACCTTGGGGGCGAAACAACATGAACAGAGACACAGAGATGAGCAAGATCCCAAAGGCCTTGTCAAAAGCCTCACCGGAAAAATAGGGAACCAGGTAAGTACCAGCCACAGCGCCGGGGATTGTGCTGAGCGAAAAAGGAATGGCTGTGGCAAAATCGACACGTTTTTGCCGTGAATAGTTATAGGCGCTGATCAGAGAATTGATAAAGATAAAGGAGAGGGAAGTCGCCACAGTCCAGGTATGGGGATAGTCAAATCCAATAAGCAGAACCGGTACGATGATAAATCCACCGCCGACCCCTACCAGAGCCCCGAGGGTACCGGCCAGTAAACCAGAAAGAGTAAGCCATAGATAGTCCATTAACGATCTCCTATTGTGTATATTGAATGATATTTATGTTGGCTGATTCCCCTTCGTTTACCTGCTTTGCAAAAATGTATACAATATCTCAACAGGGAACGCTTCGATCATTCATCAGCTTTCCCAAAATAGTGCCTTTAAAACATAGAGAGCCTGTAAATGGTGAAAGCACCATTTACAGGCTAATTAAGTAGAAGATTATGTAGGGTGATTTATTCGGTTGCATCATAGACTGGGACGATGACGGACAAGGTAGCTGCTTTTTAGTACAAGGTTATTGTGCTATCCTGCTTTACCTAAAACAAAGCTGACGATCAACATCGTGAGTACAAAAAGTGTAATCGTGACGAATGTATAATCCCGTTCCCGCAGAAACATGAATACGGAGGCAGCCACCCGAAAAACAGGCGTGACGATGAGTATGATCAGCCCCAAATCGATGATGCCGTAAGGCTGAAGTGATAATAAGGCTTGCCAGATGCCGAATAAGGTTGTCGGGAATTGAAGAGAGATTCCACCGGGAGCTACGTGGAAAAGCAAAAGCCCAGCTAAGGTGATGATCCCGCAAGCGGTAAGTCCGAAGCGCAATGTATTGCTGATCAACAGTTCTAAATCGCGGGGGACCTTTTCATCTACGCCCATCTCACATGACCTCCAGACCTTTGAGCAGCATTTGAACAGCGATAAGGAGTAAGATCGGAACAAAGATCTTGCGAAGTGTTTTCGCACGCAGCCGATTCATGATTCGACTGCCTGTTGTAGCTCCCAGCATCATCCCAAGTGCGACAGGGGCCGCGATGGCAGGATGGATATCGCCGCGGGCAAAAAACACGCCGGCACTTGCCGCCGCTGTGACCCCCATCATAAAATTGCTCGTCGCCGAGGAGACTTTGACAGGCATCTTCATGATTTGGTCCATCGCCAAAACTTTTAAGGCGCCGTTGCCGATCCCGAGAAGGCCCGACAACACACCGGCTACATACATCAGCCCAAGCCCTTGCAACGGATTTTGGGTCTTATAGACAATGTTTCGCCCGAGAGCTTTATCGACATATTCTCCGCTCAGTCCCAGTCTTTCAGCTAAAGCATGTTCCTCCGCTATTTCTACGAATTCAACATTTCGGTTACGGAACATCATGAAGGCAGAGAAAAACATCATGGCTGAGAAGACGATGAAAAGCAGTTGTGAACTGATCAAACCGGAAATATAAGCCCCGGAGATCGCCCCTACGGTAGTCGCGATCTCTAAAAACATACCGACTCGTATGTTCGTAATCCGGTCTCGAACATATGCCGCTGCTGAACCGCTTGAGGTGGCGATAATGGAGATAAAGCCGGCTCCGATGGCATAATGGATAGGCACCCCCATGAAAATAGTCAACACTGGAGTGAGAAAGAGCGCGCCCCCTAGGCCGAGTAAAGAGCCGAGGATCCCAAAGAAAAATGAGAGAACGAGAATCAGCGACGGGGAAAATGTTAATTCCGTAGTTACCACCTCTTCCATGTCTATCCAACCAAAAAGATTGATCTATCAAACACATCTTTTCGCTAGGTTTTTCGCCAGTAAAGCCATGTTTCCTGCCGAACTGTTAAAATCTGACCATTCAGGCAACAGGGAACAGAAATTAAAAGAGAACGGGTTTCTTTTACGGAATCCAACCTTTGACGCTTGTCCTGGCGCTCGTTTACAATATAATTATGCTATCCGGTTATTTTTTTCCGGTGTAGATAAAGGTGGGGGCTAGGTAATGCATGGATTACGCGTCATTATCGGAGAACCGGATGAACTCCAACGATCAGAGCTGAAGAAACTGCTGCACGCCTTGGGTCAAGTTGTCATCGGTGAGGCCGACGACGGCTTAGGAACCCTGAAAATGATCCGACGGCTGACTCCCGACCTGGTATTTATCTCCCTGTCGCCGGCGATGAAAGACGGGGAGCATGTGGCCCATATAATCGAGGATGAGCGGCTCTGCCCGGTCATACTTCTGCTTGAACGAGGAATCCGGCACGGCTATGGAAGCCGAACAGCAGACACACTGATACCATACTTGATCAAACCGGTCCAGGAAACGGCACTGCAGCCAGTCATCGACCTCGCTGTCAGCCGCTACCGGGAAGTAGTGAAGCTGGAAAAAGAGATTAAGAAGCTGAAAAACACGCTTGAGACCCGTAAAGTTGTAGAAAAAGCCAAGGGTCTTTTAATGCGTAACCTCGGCATCAATGAAGAAGAAGCCTTTCGACGCATGCAAAAACAGTCCATGAATAAACGCATGAGCGTAAAAGCGGTAGCAGAGGCCATCATCGTTACCTATGACGTCTAGTAATTAGAGAGTGAGTGACAAAGAGTGAAAAAGATTGAAGCGATCTTCCGTCCGGAACGTCTTGACCTCGTCAAAAAGCAACTGGAGGCCATTGGTATCCGAGGTATGACCTTGACTCAGGTGATGGGGTGCGGCCAGCAAAAAGGGGAAGTGGGCCATTATCGGGGTTGCGAATACCCGATTACATTGCGTGCAAAAGTTAAGTTGGAGTTGGTAGTGTCTGACGGAGAAGCGGAAAGGGTTCTTAACTGTATCGCGGAAGCAGCACGGACTGGACACGTGGGGGACGGAAAAATATTTGTCTTCCCCATGGAGGATGCCCTGCGGATCCGTACCGGCGAACGGGGACCAGAGGCTTTATAAAGAGTTGTCTTGATCCATAGAAAACAGTTGTCAAAATCCCCAATCATATCTATAATGGCAGAAGAGGTATAGTGGTACAGGGGCAAAGACGCCCTCAGATCCGGCCAGTTGGTCGGGTCTGAGGGTGTTTTTGTTTTTTGCCCGAGATTCATCAAAGTGGTACAGTGTTTTAGGGAGGAATGAAGATGGAGCAGTCATTGAATCAACTGGCCATGGGCATCGATACGGTATGGGTGCTGGTGGCCGCGGCCCTCGTCTTTTTTATGGAGGCCGGTTTTGCAGCACTAGAAGCAGGGTTTATCCGGGCGAAAAACAGCATTAATATCATCATGAAAGTCTTTATGGATTGCACAGTCGGCATGCTGGGTTACTGGGCTGTCGGTTTCGGTGTCATGTACGGACTAGACAAAGCCGGTATCATCGGCATCAGCGACTTTTTCTTACAGGGCGAAGCTGCCCACTTGGGTTTGAAAATTCCCCTTTATGCGTACTGGCTCTTCCAAGCCGCTTTTGCCGTCGCCGTAGCGACGATCGTTTCCGGCGCCGTAGCGGAGCGGATGAAGTTTGCACCCTATATTGTTTTTAGTTTTCTAGCGACAGCCATTATTTATCCCATGGCAGGTCACTGGGTCTGGAACCCCGAAGGCTGGCTGGCGAAGATGGGTATGGTCGACTTCGCCGGAAGCGCCGCCGTCCACGCTGTTGGCGGATGGGCTTCTTTGGCTGCTATCATCGTTCTTGGACCCCGAACAGGTAAATTTAACGCGGACGGAAGTCCCAACGTCATCCCTGGTCACAACCTTCCCTTGGCCGCCATGGGTGCTTTTATGCTTTGGTTTGGCTGGTTTGGCTTTAACCCCGGCAGCTCCCTCTCCGGCCTCGATATGAATATTGCCCGAATCGCTGTCACGACAAACTTGGCTGCCGCAGCTGGTGGCACCATCGGCGCCATCTATACCACTCTCAAGTGGGGAAAACCGGATCCGAGTATGGTCATCAACGGCTGTTTGGCTGGTCTGGTGGCGATCACCGCTGGATGTGCCAGCGTGAGTCCCGTCTCTGCCGTCATCATCGGAGCTATCGCTGGTGTGCTCGTTGTGGAAGCGGTTGGCTGGGTTGATCACCTGCGTGCTGACGACCCGGTCGGTGCAGTCGCTGTTCACGGGTTCTGTGGAACCTTCGGTGTGCTGGCAGTCGGCTTTTTCCACTCCGAAAAAGGATTACTCAACGGTGGCGGCTGGGGACTTCTCGGGACACAAGCTCTTGGTGTTCTTAGCGTATCTTTGTTTGCCTTCATCGCCACTTATATTGTCTTTTCCGTCCTTAAAGCAACTGTAGGAATTCGTGTCACCGTAGAAGAGGAATTAGACGGCATGGATCTGGCCGAGCATGGTATCGCTGCCTATTCGGACAGCCCAACCTTCCCAACCCATAGCGGAGCTCCAAGCCTGTCCAATTTGCCTGAATCGGCACCGATGCAGTGGACACAATTGACACCGACGCAGAGTTCCGGGAAGTAAACTGATTCGGAATTAAACAAAATATGCCCGATAGAACCGGTGTGGACCGATGAAGAGGTACACACCGGTTCTATCTTTGTTATGAGTACATTTGCATGAATATCGTTTGGTTTAATCTTTTTATTTTAGCTGGGAGCGCCGCGAACAGAAACGAATCAACGTTTCTGATGAGACTGTTTCCGGGAGGGGATCTCTAACCTCTTCCGGTTTTTCCGCGTTACCCACAGGGATGCGAAGGATCTCATGAATCGCCGGAATGGCGGCTTGCGTCGCTGTGTAACCGGCTTTTACAGCTTCTTCAATCTCACCAAAATCAAAAGCACCCATCGCACCGAGGCGCGGTTCGATGACGATGTCTGTTTTGTTTACGATGGTACACAGATCGACCTCAAAGCCCAGGATATCGATCGAACGCAGCATCGTATTGAGCAGGTCTTGAGGTTTGCCTGCCGGCTGATCAGGATCCCGTAGATTTACACAGATGACCTTTTTCGCACCGAAGGACTGGGCCAGATCGGTAGGCATATTTGTTCGAACGGCGCCGTCGACGAGAAAAAAGTCGTCGATTTGTACGGGATGAAAAACGCCCGGTATGCTTACGCTGGCCCGTACGGCTTTGGCGATGGGGATACCGTTTACAAAGCGCCGGTATGGCAGCGGGTTTTGCGGGATCAAATCTCGAGGCGTAAAACAAATGGAGGCCCCCGTAATCAGGTCTGTCGCTGTGATGACTACCTGCGGTGTGCTATGATCAAGGGTGCAATCTCCCCAGATGTTGGTAAATAGTTTTTCTAATTGACGGCCGAGCAAAATCCCGCTCGGCAGACCAGGCCAAATGGATGCATTCGGACGTCCTCGAACCTTATACCATAGACCCATTAGCGCCTGCCAGACCCAGCGCCAGTCGAAGTCAAAGAAAAAGTGCTTTGAAGCTCTTTTCGCGATAGCGATCATGTCTTCCGGAGAGTGCCCCGTCCCATAGAGAGCACCTGCGAAAGCGCCCGCGCTGACACCGATCACGAGAGGCGGTCGCAAACCTTCTTCCTCTAAAGCTTGAATTACACCGATATGAGCGGCACCGCGAGATCCGCCGCCGCTGAGAACAAGAGCCCATTCCATCCTTATCACCTTATTCCCGCCATGTCACGTCCATTTTATGATGGTGCTGGGGAAAATGTTTCGTCTTCTCAGAGGAAGACCATCATGGTAAAATTATCACAAGCACGTTTTGGTCAAAAGATTTTGAAAATCTAAGCATTTTGTAATATGCTATGATAAAAGTAAGGAGGACGAGCAGTGTCTGCTAACAATGATCTTGCTGTTTCGACGAGTCCGGCTGAGACCGATGAGATAAAGCAAGCGATGCTTGATGCGTTAGAAGATAACCGTTTGACATGCAGCCAAGCCAGGGCGATTGCAGAACAGTTTTCCGTACCTTATCATCTCGTCGGGCGTTTAGCGAACGAACTGAAAATAAAAATACGCCACTGCGAACTGGGCTGCTTCTAACCAATTAGCCTATCAGCCGGTTTCCAGGCAGAATTCATGACCAGCCGTAACTTTCAAAAGACGAGGTGACGAAAGATGATCGACCCTTTTGCCCGAGATATTCACTACCTACGGGTCTCTGTCACTGATCGCTGCAACCTTCGCTGTGTCTACTGTATGCCGGAGCAGGGGATTCCCCTTGTCGACCATGAAGAAGTCCTTCGTTTTGAAGAATTTGAACAACTGATTCGCATCGCCGCCGCAGAAGGGATTCGGAGGGTTAGGGTGACTGGCGGTGAGCCTTTAGTGCGTAAAGGTATTGTCGACTTCGTAGCTCGAGTCAAAGAGATCCCAGGTATCGAAGATGTGGCCCTGACAACGAACGGAATATTGCTCCCCCAGTTTGCCCGGGATTTAAAAGCGGCCGGTTTGAACCGCGTTAACATCAGCCTCGATACGCTGCGGCCGGAACGGTTTCTGTCCATCACCCGTACCGGACAGGTGAAAGATGTTTGGGCGGGAATCGAGGCTGCCTTGGATGAAGGGCTCCATCCGGTGAAACTGAATGTTGTCGTCATGGGCGGCGTCAATGACGATGAGGTTGTCGATTTTGCTCGCTTGACAGAGCGCTTGCCTATTCACGTGCGGTTCATCGAATTGATGCCTATCGGCGAAGGAGATCCCCGTTTTCATGGGCACTTTTACTCTGTAGAGCAGATGGAAAAGTCTTTGGCCGCGGCAGGGTTGACTTTGACGGGTCGGAAGGAAATCACCGGAGGCGGCCCAGCCCGGTACACCAGTTTGCTTGGGGCGCCGGGAACGGTCGGTTTTATCAGTGCCATCTCAAAACACTTCTGCCTCTTATGCAACCGCCTGCGGTTGACTGCCGAAGGGAAACTTCGTCCTTGCCTCCATTCCAGCCGAGAAATCGATATTCGAGGACCTTTGCGTAAGGGGGCATCGGACAACCTCTTGCGCCGGATCTTCCGGGAGGCTATCGAAGGCAAGCCGCAGCAGCACAGCATGCAGGAAGACGGTTGGGGAGAACAGGCGCGGATGATGTCCCAGATAGGCGGATGATTTTTTGGAAAAATGAAATGGTGGTGTCCAAATGGATCCGTTGAGCCACTTTGATGACAAAGGTTGCGCTCGCATGGTCGATGTGAGCGTAAAAGAGGATACGGTTCGAGAAGCGGTAGCTCGAGGCAGAGTGACTATGGCCCGGGAGACTTTCCGCCGTGTCCGTGACGGGCAGATCGCCAAAGGCGATGTGCTGGCGGTAGCCCGGTTGGCTGGCATCATGGCTGCGAAGAAGACCGGTGAGCTGATTCCTCTTTGTCATCCCCTTTATATTACTGGTGTCACGCTAGATTTTACGTTGAATGAGCTGCATGCCTGCGTAGAGATCGAGTCTCGTGTAAAGACGACCGGTAAGACCGGCGTAGAGATGGAAGCATTGACGGCTGTTTCGGTGGCGGCTTTGACGATCTATGACATGTGTAAAGCCATGGACAAAGAGATGGTGATTACCGACATCCGGCTGATGGAGAAATCGGGAGGAAAAAGCGGTCCCTATATCAGGGAGGAATGAGTGATGGCGAAAATTGTGGCCGTATGCACCAGCGAGAAAAAAGGGATGCGCAAGAAGAACATTGACCGAGGCATGCTAAAAATCGATTTCGGTTTAGAGGGAGATGCTCACGGCGGTCCCTGGCACCGGCAGGTCAGCTTGCTCGCCTTAGAAAGCATTCAGAAAATGCGGAACATGGGACTGGATGTGAACCCGGGCGATTTTGCCGAAAACATCACCACGGAAGGAATTGATTTGCTCTCTTTGCCTATCGGCACCCGACTAAGACTCGGTCCGGAGGCGATCGGGGAAGTCACCCAGATCGGAAAGGAATGCCACAACCGCTGTGCGATTTACTATCAGGCTGGCGATTGTGTCATGCCCAAAGAAGGAATCTTCATCAAAGTGTTGACTGGCGGACCGGTTCAAGTGGGCGATCCTGTGAAAGCGATTACAGAGCCGGAGGAGTGAAAAGCCTGATGATTCGTGTAGGCATTCTTACTGCGTCAGACAAAGGCAGCCGCGGTGAGCGAGAAGACCGATCGGCCGTTGTGATCAGCGACTCCCTTCGCCATATCGACGGCAACGTGGCAGCCTATAAAATCGTCCCTGATGAGCGGGAACTGATCGCTGCGGCGCTTCGAGAGATGGCTGACGATCTGGCACTGGATCTCATCTTTACTACCGGAGGAACTGGTTTTTCGCCCCGGGACGTGACGCCTGAAGCCACTTTGGCTGTAGTAGAGCGGCTTGTTCCCGGTATCCCTGAGGCGATTCGTGCTGAAAGCATGAAAATTACACCCCGGGCGATGCTCACACGGGGTACAGCGGGAATCCGGGGAAAAACACTGATCATCAATTTACCGGGTAGCCCTAAAGCCGTAGCGGAATGTTTGGATGTTATTCTACAAGCATTGCCTCATGGCATTGAAATCCTTAAAGGGCAAGCTGGTGAATGCGCCCGGCCGGAAAAGTAATCTGAAGAGTTAAGAAGAGGAAACCCCGGTGAATTGGTCTGAGCCAATTTACCGGGGTTTTGCTTTCATTTCTTTTTCAGACAGCGAAGGTATAGTGGTCTAAGGTAAGCGGGTGAAAAAGGGTCCTAAGTTCTCATAGAAAAAAGGAAGTCTAAGGGAAAGAACGAATAGGAGATCATCTTCTGCTGTTCGGCAGATGATGGATGAACCGATTGTTTCTAACGAGGTGGTTAGGGATGAAGATCCTACTGGCGGAAGACGACCCGCGACTGGGCAACTTAATCGGCCATATGCTCAAACGGGAAGGCCATGAAGTGGATTGGGTTCAACGAGGTGATGACGCCTATGACTACGCCAAAACGATCCATTATGACCTGTTGATTTTAGATTGGATGATGCCCGCCGTTGACGGTGTAAGTCTTTGTCAGCGACTTAGGCAAGAAGGGCAGGGAGGTCCGATCCTCATGCTCACGGCTAAGGATGCCGTGGAAGACCGTGTGCAAGGACTCGACGCCGGAGCTGATGACTACCTGGTGAAACCATTTGCTTTCGTCGAGCTATCCGCTCGGCTCCGGGCGCTCTCCCGGCGCGGCCATATCCCCCTTCAGGAAGAGGTCGTTCAAGTGGCTGATCTGATGCTCAACCGGAGCCGTCGTTCCGTCACCAGAAACGGTGACGAGATCCAACTCACCACCCGAGAATACCACCTTTTCGATCTGCTCGTACAAAACCGTGGCCAAGTACTTCCCCGGGAATTAATCATGGAACGGGTTTGGGGCTATGATTCGGAAGTGACCGATAACACTTTAGACGCCTATATCCGCCTATTGCGCAAAAAAATCGAATCACCTGAAACACGGAAGCTGATACATAACATCCGAGGGGTCGGCTATACATTGGAGGAATGAATGTGTTTACCCGGACCCGGACCCGTTTGACGATTATCTATACCGGTTTGATGATCGTCTTTTTACTCCTTTTTACAGTGATCACCTATATGGCTCTCTCCTCCATGCTCTATCAAGAAGAAAAGCAAGAGCTTCTATCGTTGCTGACCGGAATCACTTCTGAGCAAACGAAAGAAATGAAAAAAAGACATATCTTTGGTAGTCTCGGATTTCCTCCGTACAAGAATGAAGAAGACCACAAAGACCATTACGGAAAATCCAGACGAGATATGGCCGTTGTGCCGCCAACAGAAAAATATGATGATGAAAGTTCAGTTTCTGTTGCAACCGATGACAATACCCAAATGGATGATTTTATAGAGGCTGATGATCCCGACCGCAGCAAATTCCTCTTTTATCTATTGACAGACGAGAAGGGGAGCTCGATTCGCAGTCGAGAGGTCCTTCCCTCGATTCAACCGGTAGTTATGGAGCAAATTCGGGACTGGGTTCCTACAAAGACCGAAACGAAGCTGGTCAGTGTCCCGGGGATGCGCGATCAAGAGTTTCAACTTCTGATCGCTGTTCAACCTCTTTATGAAGGAAACCGGTTCATCGGTGCTGCCTATGCCGGTTTTGACGTGACTTCATCACACCATGTGCTGCAACGCTTGTTGTTTGTTCTCGGGGTATTATCCCTTCTTTCCCTATTCTTCGCAGCTGGTGCTGCCTATTATATGGCGGGACGCGCCATGGTACCGATCGTACAATCTTTTACCCGTCAGCGGGAATTCGTCGCCGATGCATCCCATGAGCTGCGCACGCCCCTCAGTGTGCTCCATTCGTCTATCGAAGTGATCGAGGCTGACGATAGCAGAAATCTATCGGAATTCTCCCAACAGGTCTTGTCCGATATGAAAGATGAAGTTCGCCGGATGACGCGATTAGTGAGCGATCTGCTCACACTGGCGCGGGCAGATTCGGGGAACTTAGAGCTGCTTCGTGAGAATTTTGATTTACGGGCCCTTATCGATCAGATCCTACGGACTTTTCAACACCAGGCGACTTCTAAGGGAGTAGCTATGGACTTTAAAGGACTGTCGACGATATCGATCTGGGGGGATCGAGAGCGAATCACCCAATTGCTATTCATCTTGGTAGACAATGCTGTGAAATATACCCCCACAGGGGGCCATGTCACTTTAGCTTTGGAGCTTGTAAAACAAGTGAAAGGTCAACAAGTGAGAGTCACTGTTCAAGACACCGGTATCGGTATTCCAGAGGAAGCTCAAACACGTATTTTTGACCGGTTTTACCGGGTAGACAAAGGTCGGTCTCGACAGATGGGTGGAACCGGACTGGGTTTGAGCATTGCCCGTTGGATCGTCGAAGCCCACGGAGGAACGATTCAGGTAGAAAGCACTGCCGGCAGTGGAAGCATTTTTTCTGCCAGCCTGCCTCTGCAAGAAGAAAAGGGAAATCAAAAAGGCACTCAACAGGACTTGTTACATCGAGAAACTCACTGACAGAGGACTCAACAACGAATCATAGTAAGCAGCACTGGAATATTTTTAGCGGTTGCCCTCCTGCTGGTGTTGGCTCATATCGCTTTAGCGTAAAAAGGAGGGGGCAAAAAGGGTGGGAGGATTACTCTGGCGTATCGCCTGGGCTGGCATAGGCGTCCTCATGATATGGTATTTTGGGTATATTCTCGGAATCCAGTGGTATGAGGAACATCGGTTAGACAGCCTTTACTGGTCTGGGATTATGGGGACCTTATCGGTCATCCTTTCTTTAGGTTATTCCGTAAAAAAACGGTTTAAAACTTTTCCGGGAAGGCTGATCACCTGGTTAAAAATCCATGTCTTTTTTACCATCATCGGTAACTTTCTCATTTGCTTCCACGTAGGCGGCCGCACACATGCTATCGTTCCTTGGGCCGCCTTCGTCCTCTTTTTCATCGTCATGATCAGCGGTCAAATCGGCTATTTCCTGCATTTCTACGTCAAAAAGAAATTGACTGTTGAAAAAAAGACCTTGATGGAGAAGGGGAAAAGCCGGGATGAAGCAGAGGAAGACCTGATATGGATGGTTGCAGGAGAGAGAATGCTCTCCCAATGGCGGCAGATACACTTTCCGCTGAATGCCGCACTAGGGCTCCTCATAGCCCTGCATGTCCTATCGGCCGTCTATTACCGAGGATGGTGAGGGAGCACAAATGATGTCACAGGGAATCAAAAGACTAATCCTCTTCTCCTTCGCCTTTGCGGCTTTTTCCGCGCTAGTATTTAGTGTTCAATGGAAAATGTTGCCGGAAAGTTTTTATTCGCCAGGTCATTTGGCCCAAGCCCATGCGGAGACGGTCCAAGGCTGCGATGATTGCCATACCCCTTGGTCGAATGTAGAAAGCGAGAATTGCACTACGGCCAACTGCCACAGCCGAGAAATGATGAATAAACAAATGACCGGGGAATTGCTGGCTTATCACGATTCAAAAAATGGTAGCGACTGTATAGATTGTCACAGGGAACATTTCGGAACGACGGCAAACATCAGCAGTCGCTTTGATCACAGCTTACCGAATATTGAGCAAAGCTGCGATCAATGCCACCGGTGGCCAAAAGGGCATGAGACTTTTGGGAAAAGCTGTGCTGCTTGCCATACCGTTAAGGCATGGAAACCGGCCACTTTCAGTCACGACAACTTGGCGAACCTTAACCGGAGATGTACCGAGTGCCATCAAGGGCCAAAAGATCACCAGGCTTTCGGCGACGATTGTGCCTCTTGCCACACGACGACAGCTTGGAGACCATCCAACTTTGACCACAGCAAATATTTTCCTCTGGTAGGTGAACATCGAATTTCCTGTAGTGAGTGCCACGAAGGAGGGGATTTCAAGAATTACTCCTGTACGTCTTGTCACAGTGAGAGTTCAATGCTGCGAAGGCATCACAGCACGAACTATGGGGAGATCCAGAACTGTGTGGACTGTCACAATAGCGACGGAAGATCTCTCGAGAGAGACGGAAGAACAGGCGGTACTGAACGTTATCGGCACAGCCATGAGTTCAACGGCGAACAGCGTAAGGATCGCAGTTTAAGACGCGGTGATGAAGGCAGCTATCATTTTGGGGAAGAACACGGTTTTGAGCCGTATAGTCGTAGCCGGAGATATGAAGAAGACTAATGGAAAACAAAAGAAGGGGCTTCTCGCATATTATGGGAGGCCCCTTCTTTTTTCGGCTATTTCCTTCGTTTTTTTAATTCGTTCTTCATTTGTTTGGTGAAGCCAGGTATTGTCCGGTTCTGTCTGGATACTTTCGTCCGACATTTCATAATTTACGATTTTCCATAATCGAAGACCTAATCGCCCAGGTGCAGACCGTTTCTCAAGCATCAGTGGGCTGTCGCTGTTTCGAAAGCGGTAATCCATGACCCCGTAGTAGACGGTGGCATCACCACCTGGTTCTACGTAAGGGGATCTCTTACTGTGATGGTAGTGCTCTACAGTTGTAAGGCCCGCTCGTTTCACCGCTTGATGGACTATGGTCGAAGCGAAACAAATGCCCCCGCCGACTTCGTCGATATAGCTGTTTCCATTGAGCACTTTCCCTACGGCGAATCCGCGCTCGGGAGTCCGGGGTCCGACCATGCCGTTAAAAGAAAATTCTTTACCAGGAGGCAGGAGAAGTCCGTTAAGGAGGTTGAGGGCGACTCCTGTGTTATAGCGTCCGCCCTGACTGACACTGGCCGTAGAAAGAAGTGCATCCGAAACTACCGTCCAGGCAGGGAGGCTCACCTCAGTATCGGTGCCGCGCATCAAAGCCGCCGTAATTATCTGCACGCCGCCGTCAAGGACGCGGACCGTTTCCGGCAGGGAACGAACAAAGGCGGCAGCGGTGTTTCGAGCCGAGCGGGGGTCTCCGCTGGCTTGGTAGGTCCATTTTCCTGGGCCCAACTGTTTCATGGAGATACCCGGTGAAAAGGTATACTTTTCGCTGCCCACATGAACGATGATAGTTCCGCCGAACGTAGCAGAGCGTTCTCCGGCAGTTGTTCCAGCTTCCGTCCACAGTTCTAACACTGACGCAGCTTCCGCCGTCCATCCCTGGGTAGGTAGCCCCCTTTTCGCAATGTCCTCTTTTCTGATACTGCCTGCCCCCACATTTCCACTTTGGTTCGAGGCGGGGGCCTCAAATGCCGTCGATAAATCGATGGTTTTTTCATCGTTAAGCAGGACAAAAAGGGCACACATCAAGAACCCCGCGAGCATTACAACGAAACGGCGGAACACAAGAGGCAAATCGTTGCACCTCCTCGTTAGTTCCACAGTACCCTGTATATTCAGCTGGAATGATAGATAGAAAATACAATTTTATCCAGAGAGTCCCCTTTGTCCCTGCTGTTCTACCTACCTGAAGCGACAAATATCTTTTTCCAAGAAGATACGGAGAAGCCGAAGGGGGAGGCGGCGTGAAACGCAGGTGGATTTATGGCGTGACCGCAGTGATACTATTGGTGATTGTAGGCGCTGCTTACATCATGTGGAGCGACCATCAAGAACGGTGGAACCCGAAAGATCCCATGGCGTTAGTGAAGAAAGCCATGGCTAGTACGCTCCAAAGCCCGCAATTTCGCTTCGAAAGCACCTTTCTGATTCGAGTGAACGGAAGGGAAGAAGTGGTTAGCCGTTTTTCCGGTGAAAGGGCAGAAGTGGAGAAGTTCTATCTCAAGGGAACACTCCTGCAGTCACCGACTGAGATCTTCACGGTAGGCGACTTGTTCTATCTTTGGGACCCCATAAAAAAGAGTTGGTATAACATCGAAAAGAATAAGTTTGGTCCGCAGGACCTGCTGCTTTCGGAAATCAGCCCTTTAAATTCCTTGGAATTCAAAAATATTGAAGGAGTAACTGTTGTCGGACGGGATATGATCCGCGATAAAAAATGCCTCGTCTTGGAATGCCGAGTGGAAGTATCAAATCGGCTTCTCGCTGCTTTTTGGAAAGATTTCTATTACCGGCTATGGATCGATCCTGTAAAACAAGTCCTTTATAAAAGCACCATTGAGGCGACTAGTCGCAACGTGCCTCAAGATCGTTTGTTGTTGACGATCGAATTCTGGGATTATGATAAGCAAATCCAAGTGGAGCCGCCAACAGTTTCCGGAAAACAATGAACTAGGCGTCGATAAGGCGTCACTTACTCCCCTAAAGGACTGATCCTCAATCAAAAGTGGCCTCAAGGGGTCGTCAAAAACCGGAAGTTGGTTTAACCATATGTCCATGATCTGTTGACATCATTTTTCTGCTCTTGGTATAATTTTTTTTGATTAGGCGAACCTAACACTTGACTAAAATCGTTCGTTTGGCCGGTCTGCGGAACCGGCCTTATTTTCGTATTAACAGGAGGCAGCATCATGGAACAAGTGGTAGAACGTATTCTCGTCTCCGAAGCCGATCTAAAAGCGAAGGTGAAAGAACTTGGGGAGTCCATCTCAACGGACTACGCAGGCAAAGATCTGCTGGTCGTGGGTATCCTGAAAGGTGCCCTCGTCTTCATGGCCGATTTGATCCGCTCCATCCGTATCCCGATTCAAATTGACTTTATGGCCGTATCTAGTTATGGCCAAGGGACCCGGTCATCCGGTGCGGTCCGAATCCTTAAAGACCTGGATCGGGCGATTGAGGAAAAGCATATCCTCATCGTTGAAGACATTGTCGATACGGGGCTCACCCTTAACTATCTATTAGACAACCTGAAATCCCGTGGAGCAGCTTCCGTAAAGGTCTGTACGATTCTGGACAAGCCGAGTCGGCGGAAAATTCCTATCACCCCCGACTATAACGGCTTTGTGATCCCAGATGAGTTCGTCATCGGCTACGGACTGGACTACGCGGAGGACTATCGCCATCTGCCCTATGTGGCCGTCTTAAAACCGGAAGTATATAGCAAATAAGGCCTTTGCGGATGCGAGACAGGGAACAAATCGTTCGCCTGTCTGATCATAAAAGTTGAGAGAGTATTGAGAGGAGCAACAAACTTGTCCAAACCGCATGAAACGATTCTGGTGCTGGACTTCGGCGGCCAGTATAACCAGTTGATCGCCCGCCGAGTACGGGAATTGCACGTTTACTGTGAAATGCATCCCTTCAACATGCCGATTGAAGAGATCCGGGCAATGAATCCCAAAGGGATCATTTTTACCGGCGGCCCTTCCAGTGTCTACGAGTCAAACGCACCGGCCGTAGACCCGGCGATTTACGAGTTAGGTGTTCCCATCCTCGGCATCTGCTATGGAATGCAGCTGATGGTCAACCAACTGGGCGGCAAAGTCGTCAAAGCGGATTCCCGCGAATACGGCAAGGCTGACCTTATGATCATGGAAGCGGAAGGCCCTTTCGCAAACATGTCTGGCGCTGTGCAGTGTTGGATGAGCCATGGCGATAAAGTAGAAGTGCTTCCCCATGGATTTGTCGGTACCGGCAAGACGGACCATGCTCCCTTTGCGGCTATGGCCGACCCTGTCCGCCGTTTCTACGGCCTGCAGTTCCACCCGGAAGTGCGTCATACCCCGCAAGGATCGGACATGCTCCGGAGCTTCCTCTTCGGTGTCTGTGGCTGCACCGGTGAGTGGACCATGGAGAACTTCATCGAAGAGCAAGTGGCCTCGATTCGCGAAAAAGTGGGCGGCGGTAAAGTTCTCTGCGCCCTTTCGGGCGGCGTCGATTCATCGGTGGCTGCAGTGCTTGTCCACCGGGCTGTCGGCGAGCAGCTGACCTGCGTCTATGTTGACCACGGCTTCATGCGTCTCAACGAATCTGAACGCATCATCAAAACGTTCCGCGATGAACTGGGCATGAACCTGATCTTCGTGGAAGCTTCAGAGCGATTCCTAAAGAAAATCGCCGGCGTCAGCGACCCTGAAACAAAGCGCAAGAGTATCGGCAACGAATTCATCTATGTCTTTGAAGAAGAAGCGGCCAAACTCGGCCAGGTGGATTTTCTCGTTCAAGGTACCCTCTATCCGGACGTCATTGAAAGTGGAACCTCTACCGCCGAGACGATCAAGACTCACCACAACGTAGGCGGCCTGCCGGAAGATATGAAATTCCAACTCATCGAACCTCTGCGCACCCTCTTTAAAGATGAAGTTCGAGAGTTGGGCCTGCAATTAGGTCTGCCGGAAGACGTCGTCTGGCGCCAGCCTTTCCCTGGTCCGGGTTTAGCGATTCGCTGTCTCGGTGCGGTGACCAAGGAAAGCCTCGATATCCTCCGTCACGCCGACGATATCGTCTTCCAGGAAATCAAAAAATCTGGTCTCTACCGGCAAATCTGGCAGTCTTTCGTAGTTCTTCCGACGACTGTTAAGAGTGTCGGCGTTATGGGAGACGGTCGTACCTATGCTTACCCGGCTGTCCTGCGGGCCGTCACTTCTGACGATGCCATGACCGCAGACTGGGCCCGTTTGCCCTATGAACTATTGGAGCGGATATCCAACCGAATCGTCAACGAGGTTCAGGGCATTAACCGTGTTGTCTACGATATCACGAGCAAACCTCCCGGGACGATTGAGTGGGAGTAAAATAAGCATAAAAAAGCAGTTCGGCTGAAAGGCAGGACTGCTTTTTTTATATGGCTATAAATTGTACTACGATTAATTGGGACTTGTAATTCTTGCTAAGGATTATATGATAAGTATGTATTTCGTAAAAACAAGAACAAGGTCGCTGTATTAGGTTAGTTTCACAATGAAAAGTCTAAAAGGAGACGCTCAATGGAAGAACTGAGTACTACCAATTGGAGACAGTATCTATCGACTATACGTTTAATTTCGGGAGTATTGCTTCTGCTTGTGGCCTCTGTACTCTTTTCTCTGCGAGAAGTTTTACCCTTTCCCTCTAGCACATGGTTACAATATCTCTTTTATGTACTGGTGGGATTATTTACTTTCATGAGCGGTTTCATAGAATTATCGAAGCAAAAACATAAGGCCCCCGTGAATCAGGCCGATGAACTCTGTAGTATTGTTGGAGGAAATGCGGTCTTCGTGATGATGGTGATATTTTACTTTTCCTTTACCAATTAATGAATAGAACGATCAAAGAACCGGAGTGAAATCAGATTTCGCTCCGGTTTATTTTCAATAGTTACTGTGTTCTTTTTTTCAAGGAAACCCCTTGGGTCACGCCGGTCAAAAAGCCAACGCCTACGCTGGCCGCCGAAGGGACAAGTATCGATCTCCCTAAATTCACGAATATCATCATTAAACAGAGCGCAACGCAGGTGAGAGATAAACATATCATGCCGACGTAGAAGCGTTGGTTAGAGGGAATGGTACGGCGAAGTCTTGCTCACCCCGAGAAGGCTGTTACAAAGAAGAGCGCAAATAAGAACAGATGGAACAACAATAAAGGCATGGCTCTTCACCCGGCACTATGATGAAATGTTCCTACGAAAAAACTATTGTTTCCAAAGCAAGAACATGCTAGATCCACGATTGGAAAAATCCACCTAGAAAAAACATTATACAAACATTTAACAAACCTAAAAAATCTATTGAGTCTACGGGGCTCTTCGAGTAAAATTATAGTGAAAGAAAAATTTAGCACATAACGATAGCAGGTGAACCCATGGAAATCACAGATGTCAAAATCCGAAAGCTAGATCCCGAGGGAAAGATTAAAGCGATGATCTCCATCACCATAAATAACATGGTCGCCATTCATGACATTCGAGTGGTGGAAGGCCCGAAGGGGATCATCGTCGCTATGCCTAGCCGTCGTTCTCACACCGGAGAATACCGGGATATCGTTCATCCCATCTCTCGAGAGTTACGGGATAAATTATCCAAAGCCATAAAGGACGTCTATTTTCTGGCGTCGCAGAAAAAGGATGGACAAAAGGCCTGTGACTATTTTACCTCAGATAGCTCCGATTAGGCAAAACTTTATTACTTGACCAAGTGACCTCTTTGTAGTAAAAAAGCTGTCCACACATCAGTGTTTGGGCAGCTTTTAATTTTTAGGAATTTAAAATCTATTTAGATATGTTGACGGTAGCATAAAAATAAATAAAATAAAATACGAAAATAATTATTTAATCTAGCATAGTAAGTACAGGTGATAAGGTATGATGGTAACGAATGTAAAGCTAAAGAAGTTTGATGCGGAAAGAAAAGTAAAAGCAGTTGTATCGGTAACTCTTGACAATGCTTTCGTCGTTCATGACATAAAAGTGGTCGAAAGCCCCAAAGGGCTCATTGTGACGATGCCTAGTCGAAAGATTCGCAGTGGAGGATACCGTGATATCGCACACCCTATCTCTCAGGAAGCGCGAGAGATGATATCTAAAGCCGTATTGGACACTTTCGAACGAGCACAAATCGAAGGAGCGTCCACCCTTTAAGGGTGAGTCTCAAAGCCAGGCGGAAAGTTACTGCCTGGCTTTTTTATACTCAAGATTACATTTCCGAAAGGATCATCTGAACCTTCGCCTCTAGAAAGGGTGGAAGAGTGTGCCTAATCCCCTTATGCAGGTCTTTAGCCGCCTCAATCCAAAGATGGAAAAAGGAAAGGGCTTTTTCGCCTAATTCAAGTGTCGCTTCAGCGGGAGAGCCCAGGTAACCGTCCAAAGCCCCTTTGCTTTTCCAGGTACCAGGTCCTCGCATATTTCCGATAGAACAAGGAGGTAAAGCCGGTACGATTGTTGTTTTGACGAGATGAGGATGGAGTGCAAGCATCAGTGATGTTTCATACTGTCCAGCATGAATGTCCGGTACGGAAAAGTCTTTTGTCGGACGGCTATAGATCCAGCGGGCGAACGGTTCAGCCACTTCGATAGCCCCTTGCACTTCTACGGAGCGGATAGCAGCATGAATACTGGCTAAGTGGGATGGTGAACCATGAGGAGAAACGACGACGCAATATCGGAAACTCCATCGAGCGGCTTGAAGTAAAGTCTGCTGAACAAGGCTGGCCAGCAATTTCTCCGGTAAGGAAATCGTACCTGGGAAATCGGCTGTTTCCGGCGCCGAACCTAGAGGAATTAATGGGAAAACAAAGGGTTTCAAGCCGGTCACCTCTTCGAGTGAAGCATCACAACGTCGGCAGGCTTCTTCCGCAGTCAAACAATCCACCCCGGTAGGTAGATGGGGGCCATGCTCCTCTACCGGGGCAATAGGGATAAACAGTATGCTTCGACTGAAATCGATATTTGCGATCTCTGTCCATACCATGTCATAAATCTTCATTAGAGATTCCTCCTTTTGTTGATATTTGAGAAGAAAAGACGAATTATTTAAACTAAGTAAAAAATGAAAAAAACAGGAGGTGTTTTTTCAGAATTATCGAATTAATCATTCGCATAAACGTTAATTGGACGAAAGACTCGTTCAGAAAGGGAGGCATTATGGCAAATGTATTTCCGGGTAATGTGGCAGAATTGCCCCGGGAAATTCGAAAAGTTCTGTCTATGGCCGATAGCTTTTATGATTTGCTGGACGGACGAAATTTCTTAGGTATTTCCGATACGGAAAAGTTCCTTTGGTGTAAAGACGGGAAGGAGATTCAATTTCATTTCGATAAGTCTCCATACCTGAAACCGGGAATGGTTACCTATGAAGCCATCAAACAAGGGAGGAAAGTCCTTCGCCGCGTTGAGAAAGAACAATCTCTCTACGGATTTCCCTACAGGGCTGTCTCCATTCCGATCTACGAAGGTAATCGTGTCGTCGGAGCCATATCGACGACCACGGCGATGAAAAATCAATTAAGGATCGAAGCAATGGCTCAAAGCTTAGAATATTCGACAAACCAATTGGCCGCTATGGGCACAAACATCACAGTCGCTGCTGAGGGATTGGTGACGGAGATTGAAGCGATTGCCACATCGGGGCAACGATTGATGGAGGGGCTCGATATCATGGAAAAAGCCATCCAACTGGTTGACCAAGTGGCAGCGCAGACACAGTTGCTCGGCTTAAACGCGGCTATTGAAGCGGCAAGGGCCGGTGAGTTGGGGCGAGGATTTTCCATTGTTGCTGAAGAGATCCGGAAGTTGGCCTTGAACACCGCGGAGAATGCCAAGGTGATCCGCAACGGTCTACAGCAGATGGTCGGAAATGTTAAGGGAAACCGGATTCATTTGGCTGAAGTAGAGCGGTTAGCTCAGTCTCAGGCGGCGACGACAGAGGAAGTAAGCGCCTCTTTGGAAGATTTGCACGGAAACATCGAGCAACTTTACGGGATCGCTCGTGACGGTTAGGAAAAAAACTCCCTTAAGTCGTTGACGTAAAAAAACGCCTCAACGACTTTTTTTATGCCTATAAAAAGGAATCAAGAATAATCTCGTCGAAAACTCTACCTATCCTTTTGAAAAATATACCCGAGATGGGAGAAGTACATAAAACGATGCGATTAAAAAAATGGGCCTTTTGCCTTTCCGCTTTGTTAATCACCAGTACTTCCATAGCCCCAATGGGGAATGGTTACGACGGCACCCTTATTGGCATTGCTGCTGCAAGAGCAGAAACTCCAGTGCTGTCGGCTGAAAAAGAAGTCGCACAGGAACAAACGGTAACAGGATTGACTTTTTCTCTGTCGCTGGGCAAAGCTCTGGGGATTCAGCCGATTTATCCTACAAAAGGGAGCTATGGCGATGTTCCACGGTACTCAACTGAGTTCGGTTATGTGGAGGCTATGGTTGCGCTGGGGATTCTCTCGCCAGGCGATCAGATCCAACCTCATTTACCCATAACTCGTCAGGACGCGGCTTTGCTCATTTGGAGAGCCCTCGGTGATCCATCGGCGGCCCTATCTTACATCCCCTATCCAGATGGATCGGCTGTGGCCGATTACGCCCAAACGGGAGTTGCCTTTATCGCTCAAAAAGGCTGGATTCCCTTGCGTGCTGGTAGCTTTGACCCGCAAGCCCCTCTGACTGTTTCAGAAGCCGAAGCAGTTTTTGCTGCGATTGCTAATACAAGGCATAGCCAGGCCATGCGGGCCTTCGATGTCATCAGTACCCGGAGCCTGGATATCAAAAAAGGTTCTCTAACCCCCCTCGAGATTCCGGAACTCAAAGAAAGGCTACCCTTTACCCCGGTTTACGGGATTGATGTTCCAGACTTGGGTTCTCTGACTCCGCAAGGTCAGTTTGTCATCGGTGAGTCTACTAGCAAAAAGGGAACTGTCACCGTCAATGCAGGCTATTCTGCTTACGATGTGATGGTGAATTTCTATGGCGGTAGTTCTTCCAAAAAGGTAGACACGAACAAATCGAAGGGATCCCTTTCCCCCGTTGAATCCGGTAGGGAATATACCGCAAAGGAAATCCCCTTCACGTATAGGATTGTTTCTGATAAACCGGATCAGGTCTTTCAACAGACTGAATCCACATCCTATCCGGGACCGGAAGAGGGTATCGGTGCAAAAAGCGATACGTGGACCGGCTTTTATCGCCAGCAAGGTCGTGACATCATCGTCGATCTAGGGACACCTCAACCTGTTGCTTCAGTATCGATGGAGTTCATGCAAGACATCGCCTCTGCGATTCGTTTTCCAGAATACATGCGAACCTATCTTTCTACAGATGGACAGAACTGGAGCTATCTCGGTCAAGTCCGCCATGATATTCCACCCTCCGATAAGACGGTTCAGACTCGAACACTATCGCTTCAGTTTCCCTCCGCATCGACGCGATATATAAAAATCAGCTTCCCCGTAGACATATGGACCTTTGCGCGACGTTTATCTGTGACAAGAGGAGCGGAATCGTCAAAACCGCTTCTATTACCCAAAGAGGATCGAGCTGCCGAAGCACTCAAAGCTCCAGCGCCGGCTCCGGAACCCACTTATCTACAGGTACCTGGTATGAATGATGTTTTACTGGTCTATACAGGCGGCCATGAGGCGAGAGGGACCTGGACGAGCGCTGACTTCTTACCGATGATCGCCCACCAGGACCCAAAAGGCTCACTGACAGGTCGCATGTTTGACACGATTCTCTTCCTGCCGTACAGCAAGGTCGGAAGCAGCCGCGATGAATGGCAATCCTATCTGGACGACCTCTTTGCTCCATACGTTCAATTGAGCGCTTTAAACGAAGCCTTAGCATCGATGAACAAGGTCATGGGGACGGCGGAAAAAGAAAAAGTAATTCTCACTATACCCTATCCCGATCCCAAACAGAGTAGCTTTGGCAGTTTAGAACAGAATGGTCCGGCTTTGTCCTTTGACGTAGAAAAGCTGGGCAAAGAAGCAGCCTTGAAAAACCGCCTGGCTGCTGTTGATTGGTTTTATGGGCAACTGTTGAGTCGATGGGAACAGGCTCACTTTGAACATCTGGAGTTAGCGGGGATCTACTGGTATGCTGAAACGATGGACGCTCGTATACCTGGCGAAAAAGAACTGGTGCAAGGTACCGCTCGGCTGGTTCGAGCGAAGGAACAGAACTTTTTCTGGATTCCCTTCCATGGGGCCAATGGCTACGATGACTGGCGTTCCTATGGCTTCCACTACGCCTTTTTACAACCCAACTATTATGCAGAAGATCCGAAACGTTCCGATGAGCGGATGACGCGAACAGCGGATTTAGCCCGCCAGTATCGAATGGGTGTAGAGCTGGAATGTGATGACCGACTTTTAAAAGATCCTCAATATTATCAGTTGTTCTATAAGCAATTGAACCGGGCTCACGAATTGGGCTTTGACGGTCCGACCACAAATGTCTATTATGCAGAGTCTAAAACCCTCGTTACCGTAAGTCGAAGTTCTGATCCGAAGATTCGGGCGATCTACGATGATCTCTACAAATGGATGATCGGCCTTTACAAACCGGTCCGTCAATAAAAGGCAAGGGCCTCCCCTTTTGCGGGGAAGGCCCTTGCCTTTTATGTAATCTTATAAATCCTGAGCGATTTGTGCTAACTGCTCAGATATAGCGGTCAATTCCTCAATTGTTGCGGTGATCTTTTGAATGCCTACACTTTGGTCATGATTCGCCTTTAACACATTTTCCGAACCATGAATGGCCGCATTGATTTTTTCTTCAATTTGGTCGGTCAATGTCTTGATCTGTTCGGTCGTAGTTTTTGAATCTAACGAAAGTTTGCCGATTTCTTGAGCTACGATACCAAAACCTCGCCCCGATTCACCGGATCGGGCCGACTCAATCGATGCATTGATACTTAACATCTGTGTCTGAGCAGCCATCTTCTGGACAAAACCTAAAACTGACTTGATCTGTTTTGCGGCGCTTGAAATCGCCGTGACGTGCTGATGGAGGACCTGTTCAATATCGTTAATCATCTCTGATGTCGAAGCGATATGTTCAAGGGCTTTAGCTGAATCTTGCATGGAATTTTGCAAGTGGTGAGACAACTCCATCACAGTTACTTCTGTTTCCATGCTGACTCCAACACCGATACCACCCATGACTGAGCCGTTATCATCGTAAAAGGGAACTGCTCTTGCCTTAAAAGGCACACCGAACACTTCTTTGGAAATGTTGTTGCTTTGGACACATCCCTGTGCCATCGCCAAGCGGAGAGGATCTCCCGGAGGGATTTGATTCCCCCGTTGAATTTTTAGATCGAACGTATCTGCGGGGTAGTAATCGAGGAACTGTTCCTGGTCCGTGATTACCAAAACAAAGTCTTTGCCCAGGATCTCTTTCAGCCCAGGGGCGACAATTTTCAGCGCATCAATAAATTCTTGTCCTTTGATCAACGGCGATCACTCCTCCTTCGTTTCCACCATGCAAACCCATTTAATCACATCCAAAAATAGTTTTGCTTAATTATAGCAATGGATATAATGGTTACTATGTCGAATATTAGTGTAAGTGAAAAAGTTTATGGCAAAAACAAAGAGGCTGGCCTAGATTAGGACCAGCCAAGTTCTAATGGCAGAACTGATAGAGTGATATCGTCAAAAGAAAAGGCATCTTTCATAAGACTGAAATAAGGAGATCCATTGAAAGCTATCGAAGATGGTTAAGACAAGATTCCCAGAGAGTTCAAAAAAACGAGAATCAACAGGGCTGGGGTGATATAACGAATGATAAAGAAGAATAAATCTATCATCCAGCCGTTGTTCAAGTGCCCACGGTTCATGAGTTCCTGCTTTATATCATCTTTGTTGGCGGCGTAGCCAACAAACAGCGCGATAAGCAGACCGCCCAAAGGCAAAATAATATTTGAGGAAATAAAATCAAAGAGGTCAAAGAACCCTTTGCCGAAAAAGGTGATGCCGCCTAAAAGGCTAGAACTATCTGCTGATAAGGATGCTAAGGTGCCGAAGAGAACGATGACTACGGAACTGACAAAGACCGAGGCTTTTCGGGATAGTCCACGTTCCTCTGAGAGGTAAGCGACAGGTACTTCAACGAGGGAAAGCATGGCTGTAGTCGCTGCAATGGAACTGAGGAAGAAAAAGGCCACGAGAAGGACGTTGCCGAATAGCATTTTTGAAAAAACCAGGGGGATGGTCATGAAGAGCAGTCCAGGACCGGCGCTAGGCTCCATGCCGAAGGCAAAAACAGCAGGGAATACGGCCATGCCGGCCAACATAGAGACCGCCAAATCAGCAAAGGCGACTTTCGCGGCCGTGGAAAAGAGGTTGTCCCCTTCGGTAAAATAGCTGCTGTAGGTGACCATCGTGCCCATGCCGAGAGAGAGTTTGAAGAAAGCTAACCCAAGCGCTGTCAGAATGACTGTTCCCGTCACTGCGCCAAAGTCAACGTGGAATAGGAAATTTAAACCTTCCGAAGCGCCGGGTAGAGTCAAGGCGCGGATATCACAGATGATGATCAATAAAAATAGCAAGGGCATTAAGGTTTTTGTGATTTTTTCGATTCCTTTTTGAACCCCCATGATTAAGATGAAGGAAACGACGGTCATGACGATCATTTGCCAAAGAATAGGCGTAACCGGGTTGACAACGACACTGCCGAAGTGAGATTTTGCTGTCTCTAATGTGATGTTTGAGAAAGTCCCCATTAACGCTTTGAAGAGATAAAAATAAACCCATCCAGCAACACAACTGTAAAAGAACATAATTAGACCGGAGGCGAAAACACCCATGGAGCCAATGTGCTTCCAAGCGGTTTTCGGTTTTAACTGTTCAAAAGCGCCAATAGCATTTTTCCGAGTCTTGCGGCCGATGTAAAACTCACTCACCATAACGGGCAGGCCAACCAGCAAAATACATAGGAAATAGACCAACAAAAAAGCGCCACCGCCGTTGTTACCGGTTAAATAGGGAAATTTCCATATATTTCCCAAACCTACGGCGGAACCTAAAGTAGCAAAGAAAACAGCTAAGCCTGAGGAGAATTTTTCACGACTCGCTTTTGGTTCCTGCATCACCATCACTCCTTATTTAATACTAATAAAACGGAATAGTGCTTATATATTTTAAGTCCATTCCGCGCATTTTCAAGATATTTTAATATTTAAAATATTTCTGAAAAATAACCGAAGTAAAAGCCTCGTTCCTCTGGGGGGGGACGAGGTTTTCCTGTTCTATGTACTTTTATACTGAATCACTCACAGATGTCCAGGGGGACACTTAGTCGGAGAAAATCAAAAACAATCCCAAACTGCTGTTGGCTCTTGGCGCTCTCCTGTATTGGGGGGCGTCTTTGTTTGGGGTGCAGTTGGATCCGACGCCATATCGTGATTTCCTCCATTTGATGTCGATTGCTTTACTGGGAACCGAGGTAATGACCAACTGGGACCAATGGCAAGAAGGTAAAGCTGAATTTTGTCCGGAGCAGTTTATACCGATCGTTGATAAGCCGGTTGTAAAAGCGGAAGAGACGGAACCGGCTACATTTGCGCAGGCCAGGGCGCCTTCGGATACGCGCCGATTTAATACCATGTTAAATTGTGAAGCCCCGATCTCCTATTCTGGAGGTCAGGGCTTTTTTAATTAACGGATTTATCCATAGACTTGTAACAAATTATCTTAATTAAATCTGCATTCCTTACATGCACTACCAGAAAGGAAAAGGGCGATTTCTATAGAAATCGCTTATAGAAATAGAAGCACGTTAAGGATGTGTAGCTGGTGCATAAACTTACAGGGTGTTCTGTTAGATTAGCACGTTTTGTATTCCTGATGATTTTTACCCTACTTATCTTTCAGTCGGGTTCAAATATATCATTTGCGGATACATACGGTGACTACACCTACAGACTTGATAACAATGCAGTCGTAATTACGGGTTATTCTGGTTTGGGAGGTTGTATTACGATCCCGGATACGATAGATGGTTATACCGTATCTGAAATTGACGACAATACATTTCGGGGTTGTCACGGACTAACGAGCGTAGCTATCCCTGCCAGTGTAACCCGAATTGGTTATAGTGCTTTTTTAGACTGTATCGACTTAACGAGTGTGTCCATTCCAAATGATAGTAGATTAACCAGTATTGATAGCGGTGCGTTTATGAATACCAGCCTAGCGAGTATAACCATTCCTGATAGCGTAATAAGTATTGGCGGTGGTGCGTTTGGAGGATGTAACGACCTACAATCAATATATGTAAGTAGCATGAATACGGCTTATTCGAACGTTGACGGAATCCTGTACGACAAATTAGGGACTATTTTGATTTGGGATCCTCCCTATTAAGCCCCCTAATTGAATTTGAGTGATGACCCTCTATTGAACTACAATAGGATTAAATGGAGGGGACAGAAGTGGGAAGAAGTAGGTATCCGAAAGAATTCAAGGAGCAACTTATACAGGAAGCCCAAGAAGTGGGAAATGCAAGCCAGGTGGCTCGTCGACATGGGATTGATCCAAAGCTGCTGCATTATTGGATGAAAGAATCAAAGCATAAGAGTTTTCAAGAGGCTCCGACAGAGGCGAAGAAAATCACTGCATATGTGCCATCTGCACAAGAATTCAAAGAGATGGAAGTAGAAAACATTGCATTAAAAAAGTTGCTTGGGGAAAAAGCATTAGAGATACAGATACTACAAGATCTATTAAAAAAGACGAACCCGGGCTATCGGAGAAACTTGAAGTAGCCGATGAATGGATAGCTCGGGAAGAAGCCAGCACCGCCTTTATCTTACGCATCATCGGCATCTCAGAAGCGACGTACTATGAACGGCGCAAACGCCTTCAAGAAGAGGAAGTCGAAAAAAGGTTAGTGGTGGACGACCCTACCCCGGTTATTCTTGGACAACGGACGGAAATCGAATTAGCGACGAGCAAATTAAGGAGTACTTGCTTGAACTGATTGCTGGAGAAGAAAGCGCTTACGGATATCGAAAGCTCGGCATCTGCCTTCAACGGCAGCACCAGCTAATCATCAATGATAAAAAGACCTACCGTCTCTGTAAAGAGTTGGACATCCTCATTCCCCAGCGAGGGTAAAGGTGAAGCACCCACGACGCCTTGCGTGCAACCGAGAAATCAAAGGCTCTAATGAGCTTTGGGAATTAGATATAAAGTATGGTTACATTGTGGGCGAAGATCGATTCTTCTATCTCCTGTGTATCATCGATGTTTATGATCGAGCCATTATCGATTATCATATTGGATTAAATTGTGAAGGCAAACATGCGGCACAGACGCTGCAACGAGCTTTGTGCAAGCGAAAAATGTTCGAGAGCATAGAAAGACCCGTCATACGCACAGACAATGGACCTCAATTTATCTGCCATGTGTTTGAAGAAACCTGTGAACAGTGCAAATAAAGTAAGCCCCGGACTCATGTAAATAAGCCGGGGACTTTTTGCTTTACTTACTCGGTGTTGAAGTGGCATTTTGAAAAATGGTTGCTACCTGCTGATCTAAAGCACTTGCCTCAGCAAAGTAATTATTTGCGACAGTAACTCTGGATAAATCGTTATTTTCCAAGGCCGAGATAAACTCGCTCATTCCCTGATTGTTTTTCGCAATCATTTTTATCATGATATCTTGGGCCTCGCGCATTGACGAAGGTGGGGTGACCCCTGAAATTTGTTCTGACGACTTTTCATAAGCCGGTAGAATCTCAATCCTTATTTTCTGGGCGAGGTCTTTTCCACTCAATGTACCATTAGCGGTTTGTTGGCGGAGGTTTTCAAAGTTGGCATTGTTTTTTTCGATATCGTTGAGGATAGGTGTAATTTTTAAGAGGTACTCAGCCGTTTCAGCCTCATTTGTCGGAGACGATTGACTTAAAGATGGAGTAGGCTCAGGAGTCGAATTTGGAACCGGAGCCGGAGCAATTGAAGCGGTACTAGGTTGCTGGGTACCGCTAACCGGAGCTTGATTACTACCTCCTCCGCAACCGGTCAGTGTAAGAACGGCAGAAGCCACTAAGCCAATAAGAACCTTTTTAAGCATTTCCTTTCCGCCTTTCATAGCTAAACGTTTTTCCTACCAGTGAAATATCTATACCCGACTAAATGATTCCATGCTTACGAAAAAACGCTTGAACATATTTTGGAGCAAAAAAGCCCCGGACTCTCCATAGCGGAGGATCGGGGCTTTTTGTGCTTAATTCTCTCCTGGTAACCAATACGTTATGTTGAGCGTTCGTTCCAGATCGCGTTTCTAATTAACTCTTTAACTTCGTTAGGGCGTTGGATATCTTCAAGGACCATCAAACAATTCCACGCCTTCCGACTCCTAAAGCACGATCCTTAAGCTCTGGACTACCTTAATATCCTTGATTCGAACTAGATCTATTTGTTATTCTTTCTTTCCAAGTAGGCCAGGAGGCATCAACGCTCAATCCCTGAATTAGACTCGCCGTTACCATTACCGTTGCTCACGACTGTCACTGCTCGGTATACGTCGGCGGCTGCCAAGATGGGAGTGATGTCATCATCAGGGAAGTGGGGCTTGAGAGCCTTAATGATCGCGTTGATGTCGATGGTCATAGGGCATTCCTCCTATCACATTGTTTTACTGGTTGTTACGGTAAACCATCTGCCCAATGCGCTAAATAATTCCTCTGTGGAGATGATTTTTCAGCATAGAAAAAGCCCGGTTATTCACCAGGCTTTTTGTCTTCTATGATTTCGAATATATCCTCAACAGATTTGTTCATCGATCGGGCAAAGAGCATACCGGTAAGCAGCGATGCTTTGTCACCTTTAAGAATGCGAGATAGGCTACATTGTAATATGCCAATCTCTTGGGCTACTTGTTTTTTGTTTGCCAGCGTCGAGTATAGCTTTTTCAACGTCCAAGCGCCGAATCTGGACTCGATACATCGAATCACCTCAAAAGACACTTCGACAAATTTATTCCAGATTATCCCAAGAATAAAACATAAGATTTTCATCCGAGGATGACAACAATTCGACAACAACGCGAGCGTATTTTGACAACATTAGCTGACCTACACGCCAGCTAGAATGCTAGATTTATAAGGATTTTCTATTCGGGCCATTTCCCGCCGAGTAGATGATCCCGTAAATCGACGAGAACCCCTTCTTTACGAGCCGGTTCACCCGACGCAGAGGTATCATTGCTTTTCAGAGGGCCTTTCGAGGCCGAAGCTGCAGGTGCTAAGACAGGGGGAGGCACTTCATCATTGGAAGTTTCGGAGCCATCTCGCATTTGACCTTTTTGCATCGTCCCGATTTGTTTTTCCAGGCGTTCAACCCGGTCAGCCAGTTTAAAGACGCTTTCGGTAACCCGATTGCCGAAAGCTTTCATGGCCGGTGAAACAGCTTCATCGAACAGTTTGACCGCCACCATGGTTTTTTGGGTGATCGACATTTCTACCACATTGCGAACGGTCGATTTAATGACTGTTTCTAATTCAGGACGAATTCGTGACAACGAGTCTCTCGCGATGGCGTCATCGATAAGTCTGCCGATCAATCCGGGAATATCGTCACCGGTAATCTCCGACTGAGCCTCAAGCCACTGATGTTGTTCCGGGGATAGTTCTACCGTTATTTTTTTCATTCTAGCCAATTGGAAAATCCCCTCTCCCCTAAAAATCTCTATTCCTGATGTCCCAGAGAGTATCGAGCCGGGTTTGTAACTCTAATAACTATTCTAATCGAGATCATTTGTGATTGTCGAGATAGGAATCCTCTGGGGCATGCTTTTTTCGATTGGGGAAAAGATACAAGAGGGAGAAAAACATGGATGGTTACGAAGAGGGTCGCCGATGTATAAAGAAGAGATTTCCATGATCCAGATCGGGTTGCTCATGGCTTCATTTTTTGTTTCTGGTGCCGGCCTCTATTACCATGGATACCTGCTTCAGACGGTAAATTATAATCCTTTTGCACCGCTTTTTTCTGGCGCTGTCATAGCACTTATCCCGACAGTCTTAGCCAGCCTAATCTGTGCCAAATTTCCTAGAGACAACATCATCGGCATCGCTCGGCAACTATTAGGGCGCCCTGTCGGTATACTCATAACAGCACCGCTCGTGTTTATTCATTTTGCTTTGCCATTACCGATATTTCGTATTGCCGCAGAACTGATTACGGATGTCCATTTAACGAATACACCACCGATCGTGTTGATGCTAATATTGCTGACGATAAGCAGTTGGATTGCATTGATGGGAACAGAGGTGGTCACCCGTACCAATGATGAGCATTTAGTGATCATCTTTCCGTTGACAGCGATCATGTTTTTTCTTTCTACGTCAGATATAGATCCCAACCTGGCTAGACCTTTGACCCAGTTTGATTTTTCTTACTGGATGAGACCGGAGTTTTACGGAAGCTTGTCTGTCTTTTTTGGCTTTGGGTTGGCTTTATTTCTAAACGACGCCATCAGCCACAGCCAAAAGCTCTACCGGATATTGATCGGTTTGACCTTTTTAGGGCTTTTGTATCTTCTTGTAACGCTCTATTTGATCATCGGCACATTAGGGATGGAGATGGCATCCAGCTTCGATCAACCTTTAAAAGTGAAAATGACCACGCTTCGGGAAATGGTTTTTTTTCAAAGGGTGGATATTCTCCTAATCCTGTTATGGATGTTCCCCACGATAACGGCCATGTCCGGCCTGATCGTCACGGGAGCACGGGCCGTTGGTCAGTGGTTGCATCTAGAAAATTATCGCACTGTCGTTTTGGCCTATTTCATCACCGCTCTGGCATTGCGGTCATCGGTGGAACCTTTTCAAAATGCTCGTAATTTTTTGATGTATTTAAGCCCCCTTTGGGGGGGGCTGATGACACTGCTGCTCTTGCTTTTTTTGATCTTATCGGTGATGAAAAAAAGGTATGCCCTATCCCAGAAAGAACCAAGGAGACGAAATAATGGGTAGAATCCTTGTTCTATGTTTGTTGGTGGGAATACTGACTGGTTGTTACGATCAGAGTCCGATCGAACGAAGGGCGCTGGTGATGGTCATCGGTTTTGATAAAGGTGAAGAAAAAGCGGTGGCTATCATACCGGATATTCATAACCCGAAACAATCTGACGCCAACACCCAGGTAGGTCCACAAGCGACAGCTGGCCCGGCCATCTTAGCTCCCCGTCTTGAGGGGGATACGATCGAAGACGCCATCGAAAGCGGGAAAAAGCGCTTGCCGAGGATTCTCGATTTTGGACTGACCGGGGCGATTGTCATTTCGGAACGAGCGGCACGAGATGGCATCTTTCCTTTTCTGTCCTGGAGTTTGTTTCAACCAACTGTCCGAAATAATGCCTTTGTCATGGTGACTCCAAGTGATCTGCAATCCTTATTTACGGAGAAAGCGAAGACCGTGGAAGGAACACAAGGCGGGAACGTCATCGTCAGCCAACTGGTCAGCGATACGAAATCTGCAGGCATCGCCCGGGTCCATCTATGGGAAGCCTATCGAACCTATCTTGACCGGACTGGATGCATAACCACCCCCTATATCCGTCTGGTCGATGGAAAGGTCAGCTATGACGGAGCAGCCGTATTTCACTACGATAAGATGGTCGGACGGGTGGACAGCAAAGAGACGGCCTTGATGATGATGGTTTTAGTAGAACGAACACCCTACCTTTATACTTTTCACTTTGACTCCCCCGATGGAGGCGGGCAGAAAACAGATCCGCAAACGAAGGGACAGGCGAATCGCAGAAACGACAAGTCCAGTAATGTTACCCTGCGAGTTCAAACGGTAAAGCGCACCTATCAGGTAGAGCGGGTAGGACCAAAACAATACAGTGTCATCATTAAAGTCGATATGGACGGAATGTTGTCTGACGCCAACCCTCCTCAGGTCCGCTATTCAACAGAAGATTTTGAAGCGATGGGAGAACAGGCGACTGAAGCGATGCACCGCGACTTGGAGGCTTTAATGAATAAGACGCAAAAGCAGATGGGGGCCGATGTGTTCCATATCGGTCGATATGTTCGTCCGATAGATATCGAAGAATGGCGCTCTATGGATTGGCATGAAGTTTTTCCGACGATACCGGTTGAGTTCGAAGTGAAAGTTCGCATCTTAGGGGCGACACGGTAAGGGAAGGCTAACGGCTGAGCAGAGCACCCACAAAGACGACGGCGGCGAGTATATGGCTGGGACGGGTGCCTGCGTTGTCTACATGCCACGTTCGTCCATGGGATAGGATACGAAAAGCCACAGGCAGAGAGAATACAAGATAGAGGGCACCAAAACCGAAGAAAAAGGGCAGGGGCAGCAAAAGGGCGGACAGCATCAGTGTGTACCGGATGAAGTACCGAAAATGGGCCGGATGGGCCGTCGGTAATGTCCGTAGCCGTCTACGATCTCCCTCCTGGTCCACTTCGTCGCCGATGACCCTTGTGGCTAAATGAAGAATACCGATAGCGATCGCCAACAAAAAGAGCCGGCGCGATATAGGGCCAGCACTTCCGGCGGCACCCATGTAGAAAGAGGACACGATAAAGACGAAGATAGAAAGGCCTCTTCCCAGCCAATGGCCTTGAGTGAGCCGGTGCAGCGAAGGATGGACAGAGGCAAAGGAAATCACCAGGATAAACAAAGCCGTCCATAGGTCCATGAGCGCTGTCAATAGGACCGACGTCAAGAGACAGCCATAACCAAAAAAGCGGGCAGAGGACAGCGACAGTTTTCCTGAGGGGAGTGGACGTTCCGGGTGGTTGATCCTGTCTTCCTCTAAATCTTCGATATCATCAAAGGCGTAGATACCAGCGACGAAAAAAAAACCTGCAAGAAACAAGGGAAGCAGGGAATAGGAGGGGGCCCGTTCAATGACGGCAGCGAAGACGACTGTAATGGCATAACGAAAACATGCACTGGGACGGGCAATGTTCCAGAATTCGATGATGTTCATAGGCGCTCCTTTCTTACCTGTTATCCTTCCCACCATCACTACATCCTAAAGGAGAACCAAATATGTTCGAAAAACTGTTTCAACTGAAGGCGAGAGGTACTGACGTATCGACAGAGATACTGGCTGGCTTGACCACATTTATGACGATGGCCTATATTCTCGCTGTTAACCCGGGGATACTTTCGGCGACCGGAATGAGCAAAGACGCCGTCTTCTTCGCTACCTGTGTTGGCGCAGGTCTCGTCACGATTGCCATGGGCTTGTACGTTAACTTTCCGATCGCCTTGGCACCGGGAATGGGTCTCAACGCTTATTTTGCCGTTGTAGCCTCCCAGGCAGGCGGGATCCCCTGGGATGTGGCCTTAGGCGCTGTCTTTATTTCCGGCGTCATCTTCATCATCTTGACAGTGACGCGGGTGCGCCAATTGCTCATAGTAGCTTTTCCTCATGCCTTAAAAAAGGCGATTACCGTCGGCATCGGTCTATTTATCACGATCATCGGGATGAAGCTTTCTCATCTCACTGTGGCTAGCTTGCATCTAGGTCCGTCCCTAGGTCAGGTCACGAGCTCCGGTGGTTATGGACACCTGCTTTATTTCGAGTGGGATCTTATCCTGGGCAGCTTGCTCCACCCCGATACGATGTTGGCATTGTTTGGCTTGATCCTGACGGCCATCTTAATGGCGATGCATATCCGAGGCGCTCTCCTGATTGGGATTGTGACGACGACCCTCTTAGGAATACCGATGGGGGTCACAAAAATCAGTGAATTTACCTTCACTTGGCCCTCTTTAAACAACTTAGCCGTAGGCGCCCTGAATCTCCGAGGTGCTTTTGAAATGGGACTTGTTTCAGTCGTGCTTACCTTTACCTTCGTGGAACTCTTCGATACCTTTGGCACCTTAGTCGGCACCGCCGGAAAGGCGGGATTGCTCGACGAACGAGGCCGCTCTCCCCATATTGGCAAAGCCATGTTGGTCGATGCCTTCGGTGTAAGTTTAGGTGCCTTTTTAGGTACGTCTACGATCACGGCCTACGTGGAATCGGCAGCCGGTATCGGACAGGGAGGGAGGACCGGATTAACTTCCGTGACCACAGGGGTGCTCTTTCTTCTCGCTCTTGTTCTGGCACCTTTTTTTAAGCTGATCCCTGACGCGGCGACTGCTCCCGCATTGATCATCGTCGGTGTGTTGATGATCTCCTCGATTACAGAGATCGATTTTAACGATTTTACGGAGGCTCTACCGGCTTTCTTAACCTTCGCTTTCATGCCCTTTACCTACAATATCGCTAACGGCATCGCCGCTGGTATCGTTTTTTATACACTGTTGAAAATCGCCACTGGTAAAAGCAAAGATGTCCATTGGCTCATGTATCTCTTGACAGTACTCGTCATTTGGCGATATGTTTCTTTGGGGGGCCATTAATAGCCAAAAAAAGCGCTCAAGAGCGAGAACTGGGAATTGTTGATCTGATTGTGATTTTGCGAATTACTTTTTGGGGGATTGCATACTCGAAGGATGTCGATTATTCTGGTATTGTGTGCTTGAGAAGGGAAAATACTGCCCTTGTTGAATACCTTTTGTAAACCTGTATCGTAGGAGGGCGTTCATGAGTTCTATTGGCAACAAACCCTTGGTAGGCATTGTGATGGGTTCTGATTCTGACCTAAAGGTCATGAAGGAAGCCGTCGAAGCGCTAGAGGAATTTGGAGTAAAAGCGGAAATACTGGTCGCTTCGGCACACCGGACACCGGAACGGGCTGCCCGTTATGCCGAGACGGCGGAAGCTCGAGGACTGGAAGTATTGATCGCGGGAGCCGGTTTAGCTGCTCATCTTCCTGGGGTGTTAGCTGCCTTCACGTTGCTGCCTGTCATTGGAGTACCTCTTCAATCGGGTGCCTTGCAAGGTTGGGACAGCCTTCTGGCTATCGCTCAGATGCCTCCCGGCGTTCCTGTAGCGACAGTGGCTGTCAACGGTGCGAAAAACGCCGGTCTACTCGCTGTTCAGATGCTTGGCGGCAAATATCCAGAACTGCGAGAAGCGTTTAAAGGGTATAAGCAAAAAATGGCTCGTCAAGTGGAAGAAAAAGATGCGAAATTAGGGGAGCCAAGACCCGTTTTTTAAGGTAAAATAGAAATCGAAAATTACAGGAAGTGCAGCTTAGGGTTCCGCGGAAACGGTCTGGACCGAGCGCTGCAAAAAGGGGTCAAAGGCGACCGATGTCTGTTAAACCCTTTTTACACCGGAGGGAAAAAAGCCCAGGCGGTTAGGTTCCTTGCTTTACAGCGGAGGAATCTAACTCGTTATGGGCTTTTATATTTTTATAAGAGCTAGTGGGTAAAAGATTCTTACAGAAGAAAAGCCAACCGATATTGGCTGTGAAAAACTGAGGAGGTACTATTTCATGATCGATCGTTACACATTGCCCGAAATGGGCGCTATTTGGGCAGATGAAAACCGCTTTCAGAAATGGCTCGATGTAGAAGTGGCCGCTTGTGAAGCGATGGCCGAAATGGGTAAAATCCCCCGGGAAGCTTTTGAAGCCATTCGCGATAAGGCCGGTTTCAACGTGCAGCGTATTTTTGAAATCGAAGAAATCACCAAACATGATGTGTTAGCTTTTCTAACCTGTGTCGCTGAGTATATCGGTGAAGAGTCTAAATACGTTCACATGGGCATGACCTCTTCCGACGTTTTGGACACGTCTCTGTCCTTGCAAATGAAAGAAGCCGGTGAACTGCTGGTACAAAAGCTGAAAAAATTGCGCGAAGTCATCGGCCAACGGGCCGTCGAGCATAAATACACCGTCATGATCGGCCGCACCCATGGGATTCATGCGGAACCGGTTACCTTTGGTTTAAAACTGGCCCTCTGGTATGACGAAGTGGGCCGCTGCATCAATCGCATGAACCACGCCATCGACACCATCAGCGTGGGAGCTATCTCCGGAGCGGTGGGTACCTTCGCTCAGATCGATCCTCGTGTTGAAGAATTCGCTTGCGGCAAATTAGGCCTTCGTCCCGCCCCCATTTCGACCCAGGTCATTCAACGGGACCGCCACGCCGAATACATGAGCACTATCGCCGTAGTTGGCAGCTCTCTGGACAAGTTCGCCACAGAACTGCGCAACTTGCAGCGGACAGACATTCACGAAGTGGAAGAAGCCTTCTCCAAAGGTCAAAAAGGCTCCTCCGCCATGCCCCATAAAAAGAACCCCATCACCTCTGAACGGGTCGCCGGTTTGGCACGAGTACTTCGCGGCAATGCGCTCGCCGCTTTGGAAAACGTAGCCCTCTGGCATGAGCGGGATATCACCCATTCGTCGGTGGAACGGGTCATCATTCCCGATTCGACCATTCTTCTGGACTACATGCTTGCCAAGATGATCGAGATCATGAAGAACCTGCAAGTTTTCCCAGAGAACATGAAAGCCAACCTGGAAAAAACCTTAGGCTTGGTCAACAGCCAACGGGTTATGCTGGCCCTCGTCGACAAAGGCGTTCTCCGCGAAACGGCTTACCACTGGGTACAGCGCAATGCCCTCAAAGCCTGGGAGATCAAGGTACCCTTCAAGGAACTGGTCCTCAAGGACGAAGAGATTATGACCAAGTTAAACGATCAAGAAGTAGAAGGTCTTTTCGACTACGACTACCATATCAAACATGTCGACACACTGTTTAAACGTGTAGGTCTATAACATTCTTATAAGCTTGTAAAGTTTCTGTTTAATTACACCCCGAGAGTGCTACAAAATTCAATAAATCAGAGGGTTACGGGACTATTGTACCAAAAGGAAAAAATTTGGGGTGTAATGACGGAGTGAGCGTTTTGGGTGTAGCGGCGTCGTGAGCGAAAGTTGCGAAGCGGAAAAAGTGCGCCACGGTTTACATGCAGAATAGCCCAGAGGTTTGGCGCACCCGCCGAGCAACCGAGCAACCGAGCGAACAGCCGCGGAACCCTTAGCGAACGGCGTCATTACACCCCGATTTATCAAGATGTACCGCCTACAACCTCAAGACTTCTTTATTTTAGTTATAACTTTGATTTTGAACTAAAGGAGAGTGCACCATGACCACTGTCCAAAAACAAGAACAAATGTACGAAGGAAAAGCCAAAAAAGTTTTCCGGACCGACGATCCGAACATCTATTGGATTCAATACAAAGACTCGGCAACCGCTTTTAACGGCGAGAAAAAAGCTGAAATCGATAACAAAGGCATCTTGAACAACCGTATCTCGGCCCTCTTTTTCCAATATCTTGAGAAACAAGGCGTTCCGACTCACTTCGTGGAGCTGTTGAACGATCGGGAAATGCTGGTCAAATCACTGGAAATCATCCCTGTCGAAGTTGTTGCCCGGAACATTGTCGCCGGATCCTTGGCCAAGCGGATCGGACAACCGGAAGGGACCGTACTGGCTAAACCGGTATTGGAGTTTTACTACAAAGATGACGCCTTGGGTGATCCCATGATCAACGAATTCCATATCGCCGCTCTCGAATGGGCCACTCCGGAACAGATGGATGCAATCAAAGCGATCGCTTTAAAAGTGAACGAGATCCTGAAAGAATTCATGGACACTTTGAATATCGACTTGGTCGACTTCAAACTTGAATTTGGCTTGCACAATGGAACGGTGCTGCTCGGTGACGAAATCTCTCCGGACACCTGCCGTTTCTGGGACAAGGACACCAAAGAAAAACTCGATAAAGATCGTTTTCGCCGAGATCTGGGCGGGTTGGAAGAAGCGTATCGAGAGATCCTGCGTCGCTTGGAAAGCAAGTTGAAGGACTAACCGTCCTCAACATGAAAATTTTTTTCCCTATAAAATACTGGCGGGAGGCCAAAACATGTCAATAGACGTAACCCACGATCTCCCTTGGGATAAGATGCGGGAAGAGTGCGGGGTCATCGGAATTTATGGTCCCGGGAAAGATGTTGCCCGTTTGGCTTACTTTGGCCTTTACGCCTTGCAGCATCGGGGACAGGAAAGCGCCGGCATTGCCGTTGGCAACAGCCGTGAAATTGAGTTCCATAAAGGTATGGGTCTCGTGACAGAGGCCTTCAACGAACGTAAGTTGGAGGAACTGAAGGGCCATGTGGCCGTCGGCCATGTCCGCTATTCCACGACCGGTTCCAGCCTTCTGGCCAACGCTCAACCGCTGATTTTCCGCTATTCCAAAGGGATGATGGCGGTGGCTCACAACGGAAACCTCACCAACGCCTCCGAAATGCGCCAAAATCTCGCATTAACCGGTGCTGTCTTTCAAACGACGACCGACACAGAAGTTATCGTCAACCTGCTCGCCCGGTACGGCCAGTCCTCCTTAGAAGAAGCCCTGATCAAGACGATGGTCGATATCAAAGGATCTTATTCCTTGATCGTCATGACAGAAAATCGCATGCTTGCCTTACGAGATCCCCACGGGGTGCGTCCTCTCTGCATCGGCCGTTTGGACGACGCCTACATCATCGCTTCCGAGTCCTGCGCTTTGGATACCTTAGGCGCCACCTTTGTCAGGGATGTGGAGCCGGGTGAGATTGTCGTCGTCGACGGCAGCGGGTTGACCTCGATCAAAGCGTTGTCGCAACCTCGCCGAGCGGCTTGTATTTTTGAGTATATCTATTTTGCCCGGCCTGATTCGCTCATCGACGGCATCAGTGTGAACCGAGCTCGGCGAGCCATGGGTCGTCAACTGGCTCGTGAATGCCCCATTGAGGCCGATATCGTCATCGGCGTTCCTGATTCGGGCACGGCGGCTGCCTTGGGCTACGCCGAAGAATCGGGCGTGGCTTTTGACCAAGGGTTGATGAAGAACCGCTATGTGGGACGCACCTTTATTCAGCCGACCCAAGAGATGCGCAGTCAAGCGGTACGGTTAAAGCTCAATGCTGTCGCCAAGGCTGTGGAAGGCAAACGAGTGATCATGATCGACGACTCCATCGTGCGGGGGACGACGAGCGGAAAGATCGTTCAGATGCTTCGCCAAGCCGGTGCTAAAGAAGTGCACATGCTCGTTTCTTCGCCGCCGATTACCCAGCCTTGTTACTATGGCATCGATACGTCTGTACGGAAAGAATTGGTTGCCGCCACCAAAACAGTGGAAGAGGTCCGTCAAATGATTGGTGCTGACAGCCTCCACTACTTGTCTGAGGAAGGCCTCCTCGCGGCCATGATAGGGCAAAACGCAAACGTTTCCCGCAATACCTACTGCATGGCCTGCTTCAACGGGGAATATCCTATAGAAATCCCAGTCGGTTTGGACAAGTACACCATGGAAGGTTGCGGCTGCTAGGAGGATGATGATGACGGAAACAGAAAAAACAACAGGCCTCACATACGCCCAAGCCGGCGTGGACATCACCGCCGGCAACCAAGCCGTCGAAATGATGAAGGGACACGTAAAAAGCACCTTCCGTCGGGAAGTGCTCACCGATATCGGCGGTTTTGGAGGACTCTTCGCCCTCAATGCCAAACAGTACGAGGAACCTGTCCTTGTCTCCGGCACTGACGGGGTTGGAACGAAGCTGCGTGTCGCCATGATGATGGACCGTCACGACTCGATCGGCATCGACTGTGTGGCCATGTGTGTGAACGATATCCTGGTTCAGGGTGCCGAACCGCTGTTCTTTTTAGATTACCTCGCTGTAGGGAAATTAACACCAGAGAAGGTCGCCGCCGTTGTCTCCGGCGTCGCTGAAGGGTGCCGTCAGGCCGGATGCGCTCTCATCGGCGGTGAGACGGCAGAAATGCCCGGTTTTTACGCTGAAGAAGATTATGATGTGGCTGGGTTCACAGTTGGAGTCGTCGACCGGAAAAAAATTATCAACGGCTCGACCATTTGTCCCGGCGATGTCATTCTCGGTATCCCTTCATCTGGTCTGCATAGCAATGGTTACTCGCTAGCTCGCAAGGTATTTTTTGACCATTGCGGCCATAATACGGATACGTTCCTACCGGAACTGGGAAAAACGGTAGGAGAAGAGTTGCTCACACCGACTCGGATCTATGTGAAACCGGTCTTGTCGGTACTCAACGAAATCGACATCAAAGGAATGGCTCATATCACTGGCGGCGGTATCACTGAAAACGTCCCCAGAGTTCTTCCCAAGGGTGTTCAGGCGGCCATCGAACTGGGACAATGGCCGATTCCGCCCGTTTTTTCGGTACTAAAAGCCAAAGGAAACGTAGCCGAGAGCGAGATGCTTCGGACCTTCAACTGCGGTATTGGTCTTGCCGTCATCGTAGGGGCTGACGACGCGGAACGGGTATCGGAACTGTTGACCGCTCAGGGTGAACAGTGCTTCCCCATCGGTGTGATTGAAGAGAGTGCCGAAGGGTCGGAGGCAGCGCCGAAAGTAATTTACCGTGGTACGATGCCCTGGAGCCGGGAGGAAGGGGAATGACCTTAAAACTAGGCGTGCTGGCCTCTGGCCGTGGATCAAACCTTCAAGCCGTCCTAGATGCTATCGATGCTGGGAAGTTGGACGCGCAAGTGGCTATGGTCATCTCGGACAAGCAGAATGCCTATGCCTTGGAGCGGGCCGCTTCCCGGGGCATTCCAGCCGTTCATCTTCCGCCTGCCGATTATCCCGAGCGACCGGTTTACGATCGCAAGGTCGTTGAACTACTGAAAAGTGTCCACGTGGATACGGTCGTCCTGGCCGGATACATGCGTATTGTAACGGGTGAGCTGCTTGACGCTTTTCCTTGGCGAGTCGTCAATATTCACCCGGCTTTGCTCCCGTCATTTCCTGGATTACATGCTCAGCGGCAGGCTCTTCAGTATGGCGTACGCTATTCCGGTTGCACGGTTCACTTCGTCGACGAGGGCCTCGATTCTGGTCCCATCATCCTGCAAGCCGTCGTTCCAGTGGAACCGGATGATAGTGAGGATACTCTGTCGGCACGTATTTTAAAAGAAGAACACCGACTTCTGCCAGAAGCATTGCAGCTGTTGGCCAAAGAACGGTTAGCCGTAGTAGGTCGCCGAGTGATTATCCGGTAAAACGGTGATAAAGGTGGACCTTATCAATGAGACATCAATGATACAAGTGGAGGGGAAGGGTAATGAAACGTCGAGCCCTGCTCAGCGTATCGGACAAATCAGGAATTGTCGATTTTGCCCGTGGCCTAGTTGAACTCGGTTTTGAGATTGTCTCTACCGGTGGTACATATAAGACCATCAAAGAGGCGGGCGTTCCTGTCACTTATGTGACTGAAATTACAGGTTTTCCAGAAATCCTCGATGGTCGAGTGAAGACCCTCCATCCGAAGGTTCACGGCGGCATTTTGGCTCGCCGGACTCCTGACCATCTACAACAGTTGGAAGACAACGCTATCGTTCCGATCGATGTGGTCGCTGTCAACCTTTATCCTTTTCGTCAGACGATCGCCAAACCAGATGTCACCTTGGAAGAGGCAATTGAAAATATCGACATCGGCGGGCCGGCCATGGTGCGGGCATCGGCGAAAAATCATGCCTACGTTACCATTGTCGTCAACCCGAGCCGGTATACCTCAATCTTAGATGAGCTGAAAGCAGCGGGAGCCCTGTCCGATGAGACCCGACGGGCACTGGCGCAAGAAGCTTTCGCTCATACGGCGGAATATGACAGTGCGATTGCAGCATACCTAATGCAAGGCCAGGCGGATCCTTTCACAGGGATCTTTGCTCCTGGGAAAGTGGAAAAAGTGCAGGATCTCCGCTACGGGGAAAACCCCCATCAAAAGGCCGCTTTCTACCGAGAAGTCGGTTTTAAAGGAGCCGGTGCAGGAACGGCAAGACAGTTGTGGGGCAAAGAGCTTTCCTTCAACAACCTCATGGACTTAAATTCGGCTCTTGAACTCGTTCGAGAGTTCGCTCAACCGGCTGCGACCATCATCAAGCATAACAACCCCTGCGGCACGGCCATTGGGAAAGATCTGGTTGAAGCTTATGTAAAAGCCCTTTCGGCTGATCCTGTATCCGCCTACGGTGGGATTATCGCCCTCAACCGCACGGTCGATGTGGATACAGCCAATGAAATCGTCAAGACCTTTATGGAAGCGATCATCGCGCCCTCTTATGATGAAGACGCTTTGGATGTATTAAAGCGGAAAAAGAATCTGCGTATCATGGAAGTAGGTCCCTTAACAGGAATGCCCAACTTTGATGTAAAGAAGATCCGCGGTGGGTACCTCGTTCAAGATGCTGACCAAGGTCAAGTGAATGCAGAAGAACTGAAAACAGTAACGGAACGGGCGCCCGAAGAAGAGGAACTGATCGACCTGATGTTCGCTTGGAAAGTGGTCAAACACGTCAAGTCGAACGCGATTGTCGTCGCTAAAAACGGTGTAGCCATCGGCGTGGGCGCCGGGCAGATGAACCGTGTCGGTTCCGCCTTTATCGCTTTAGAACAAGCGAAAGCTTCCAAGGTGGGCCTGGTCGAAGGGGAAAGCAGCCGACCGGACTCGGAAGGGGCTGTCTTAGCTTCTGACGCCTTCTTTCCCTTTAAAGATACAGTAGAAACGGCGGCTGGATACGGGATCACTGCCGTCATCCAACCGGGCGGATCGATCCATGATGACGAGTCTATTGAGGCTTGCAACCGCCTTGGACTCGCTATGGTCTTCACCGGTATGCGTCACTTTAAACACTAATACGGGGGTAGTCCCTTTGAAGAAACTAAAACCAAACGGATTAAAAGTCCTCGTTGTCGGCGGCGGTGGACGGGAACATGCCCTGGTATGGAAATTACGCCAGAGCCCTCGTGTGTCTGAAGTCTACTGTGCTCCTGGTAATGCTGGAATCGAAAAAATCGCTAAGTGTGTCAATATCAAAGCCGATGATGTCACGGGCCTTCTGACCTTTGCCTGGGAAAAACGGATCGATTTGACCGTTGTCGGACCGGAAGCGCCCTTGTCTGCCGGGATTGTTGACGTATTCAACGATCATGAAATGCCGATCTTCGGACCTACTCAAAAAGCCGCTGAGATTGAGGGAAGTAAAGCTTTCTCCAAGGATCTGATGCAAAAGTATGGGATTCCTACGGCCTCTTACGGCGTTTTCACTGAGGTAGAACCTGCGCTGGCTTTTGTCGACGAGTTAGCCGCCCGGAAAACTATCGCTGGGTCTCCTTGTGTAGTGAAAGCTGATGGCCTAGCCGCCGGTAAAGGGGTCATCGTGGCTAAAGATGTGACAGAAGCGAAAGAAGCGGTCCGCTCCATGTTGGAGGGGAATGCCTTCGGTTCCGCTGGCAGCCGTGTCGTCATTGAAGAATTTATGGAAGGCGAAGAGGTCAGTATCCTCGCCTTCACTGATGGTGACCATGTAATCCCCATGGTTTCGGCGCAAGATCACAAGCGCATCTTTGACAATGACGAAGGACCGAACACGGGCGGTATGGGAGCGTACTCACCGGCGCCGGTTTATACGGAAGAACTGGCCCAGCAAGTCCAAGAGAGCATCTTAAAACCGACGGTAGAAGCCATGAAGGCAGAAGGGCGCCCCTACAGCGGTGTTCTCTATGCCGGCTTAATGATCACCGCTGAAGGCCCCAAAGTGCTCGAATACAACGCCCGTTTCGGCGACCCGGAAACACAACCGGTGCTCATGCGTCTCGATACAGACCTCGTTGACATTATCGAAGCCATATTGGAGAAACGGCTCGATCAACAAGCCATTTCCTGGAGCACTGACGCCGCCGTCTGTGTGGTCATGTCTGCCAAGGGTTATCCTGGTGACTACGAAAAAGGAAATTTCATCACCGGACTTGACAATCCCATCGCAGGAGTCGAAGTTTTCCACGCGGGTACGGCGCAAAAAGGCGACCATGTCGTGACGACGGGCGGACGAGTATTAGGCGTGACTGCCAAAGCTCAAGGGATTCGAGAAGCGATTGAACTCGCTTACCGTCAAGTGGGTAACGTCTGTTTTGATGGTGCTCACTACCGGAAGGATATCGGTCGCCGTGCCTTGGAGCGTCTGTCTTAAACTGTAGCTGAAAACCACATTTTTTCGCATGTATACGGTTGCAATACAGAACAATGGATAATTCCTCCAACGGCTATCAGGGATAAAAGTCCTCCAATCGAGACATGCTATCTGATGCAACAGAAGAAGTATGCTGGAGGAGGGATAGCTGAGTGCGACCCTTACGTGAAATAATGACCCAGGACATTACCTCCATTTCCTCAGACAAGAGCGTCATCGAAGCGGCCAAAATCATGAAGCAGCTCGATGTAGGCGCTGTGCCTGTGGTACAGGGGGATAAATGTATTGGCATGATCACCGACCGAGACATCGTCTTACGGGTGGTGGCTCAGGGGCAGGATCCTCAGAACACGCAGGTTAACGCTGCCATGACTTCGGATCCTATAACTGCTAGCCCCGATATGGATGTCCATGCAGCGGCAGATTTGATGGCAGAGCGGCAGATTCGACGGCTCCCGGTAGTCGAGAAGGAACGCTTGGTAGGTATTGTTGCCCTAGGTGACTTAGCGGTGACGAATATCTTCCAAAATGAAGCCGGAGACGCCCTATCCGAAATATCGGAACCAGCACGGCCATTGATGTAGTACAGAAAAACACGGGCATATGAAAGCGAAGGATGGTACAGGACTCCATCCTTCGCTTTTTTTGTGTTAACGATTTACAAATGGGAAGCTAACCTGGAGAGCTTTTCCGAGATAAAATTAAGCGAATCGACCATTTCTGCGATTTCCTGAGTGGCCCGTGACTGCTCCTCGGCGACGGTGTTGTTTTGCTGGGCCCCCACAGTTACCTTACTGATATTCTCTTTAAATTGTGCTAAAATTTGATTTATTTCTCGGGCTGACGTACCGCTTTCCTCGGCTAACTTCCCCACTTCATTGGCCACGACGGCGAAGCCCCGTCCCTGTTCACCGGCCCGGGCAGCCTCGATGGAAGCGTTTAAGCCCAGCAGTTTGGTCTGATTGGCGATTCGCTGGATGAATCCAATGATGTTCGCGGTAGCCTTGACATGAGTCAACGCTTCTTCGGAGATATGGTTTAAAGATTGGCTGTTCGCCGCCAACTCTTGAGATGATGCGGAGAGCTCTTCGATCGAAGCGGCTGCTGTTTCAACCGCCTGGGTCATTTCTTGGATAACCGACTGCAAGGTGATCTTCGTCGATTCGTCTTGGAGCATCTTTGTCAACAGGCCTGAAGCGATTTTAGCAACGGGCTCTACTATTTCTATCGTTCCAGCAATACCAAAAGTGCCAATCTTTTGACCGTTAAATTTAACAGCCAGATTGATTCCCACTTTTAAGGTTCCATTGGATTTTGCCACTTCTTCGGCAGTAACGGGGTATCTATCTATATTGCTATTCATAATTCTTTGGGAACCCATATGGATGATGCCGACTCGGCTGCGTTTTGAGTCGGCAATAATACGACCACTTGGATCGCAGACAATCGTATCGAAACCTGTCTGTTCTAAGATGAAATCAACTAATTCAAAGGCTACCCGTTCGCTTAAGTTCATTCGCTGTATTCCCTCCACCGGAAACACCGTATTCGATCTATATGTAACTTTTTCGACATTAGTTTCATAGATCCCTTTTTCACTAATAGTATAAAAATTAAAAAAGGGGGATGTAAAAATCCCCGAATATGGTTGCGTAGCTTTTACTGTTTATTTTGGAATCGTTGACGAAGGACTGGCAGAATAAATCGATCTAAACCGATGATGCCAGCAACAGGCCCCGCAGTGAGCAGGAGCAGTTGTAAGACAAGCATCTCCGGATTGGTGCTTGAAGTACCCGCCCAGAGGTAATTTAGATTCATAAAGGCGCCTACAAGGGCGGCGAAAGTAGTAAATAAGCCAAGAACTAAGGCAATGCCCACGAGTACTTCACCGTAAGCAACGAGGTAGGAAAAGAGCTTGGCGTTAGGCAAGGCGATACTGTTGATTAAATTGGCGTACCAACCATGAACTTCCGGATGAGCCCCTTCAGCCGCCTTGGCGATGGCGCCTTTCAAAAATCCTGTTACGGCTGTACCAGCACCTGCTCCCGTCCATGCAGGGTTCCCGACTTTCTCCAAACCTGATGATAACCATTCATAGCCTAGCCAAAGCCGAACGAGTAACCACAAAATCCCTAAATTTTCTCGTTGCAACCCAATAATCTCCTTTCACATCGATTTCATTACGCTTATCCTGTACAACCTTTTGAGAAACCATACGAAAGAAGCCGGCCCCCAAAAAGGGCCGGCTTCTTTCGACTCCGCTATAGGGCGGTTCGCTATAGTTCCGGTGTTTCCATCCCGTATTGACTCCATTCTTCCCGGGAAGGACCATAGATTCCGGGAACAGATAGACCGGCTTGACGCATCAAAACGGTCATCTGCCCCCGGTGATGAATCTGATGGTTGATTAGCACCTGTAAGGTGAAGCTATTCTTCCATGACTCTCCATATAGATTTCGCTCTTCTTGAAGCCTGTCGTCCGTCCAAGAACGCTCCATAGAGGACAGTAGGTTCTGACTGGTTTGCTTATAGGCATCAATGATTTCCTGGGCAGTAGCGGGGACAGGAGATTCGGGGTCGACGGAGGAGAACTCCAATCCTGTTCGAGTCATCATCTCTGGAATCGTCGTTACGATGTGCCAGGCGATGCGTCCTAAGGTGCGATCTTGAGCGGTGACAGACTGTTGCAGCGAAAGGTCTGTTAGAGCGTTGAAAATTCGCAGGGTTCCTTCCGATTCGGAACGCCAGACTTGATAGAACTCAGGCAGAGAAGTGAACATATGAGGTCCTCCTTGTGCTCCTTATTACATAATCTGCCCAAAAGTTCGGTTTCCATGGAAGGTTTTCCTGCTGCTCCGATAATTTTATAACTCATCTTATTTCCGCTAGGGTGAATTCAAAAGATCCGATACAAAAACAAATTCCACGCCCATTTTCTCTAGTGGAGAAATCATCTCTTGAATTGCCTGTGCGGTGTAAGGCCCTTGACCACCTACGTGTCCAATCGCGATTGCCTGGCCCTTTTGGAGAGCCATTTTTCCTGCTTCCAACAACTGTTGTTTGACGTATTCAAGGGAGCCGTCTTTATTGTGGTCCAAAAAGACATTTCGCTGTAAAAAGGGAACTTTCACTTCCTTAGCCAGACTCGGGAAGACCGACTCATCGGTGGTCCGGCTGTCAACAAAAATCCACTGGTGCTTTTTGATTTCCTCCAGGGTAAACCGGGCGGAAGTCTTATCTTGGCTTACGCCAACCCCCATATGGTTATTCACACCGATAGCGAAAGGCATGATGCTTTTTGCGTCATCGAGGATGTTTTTTACGTCTTCGTGACTCATACCTTTAGCGATGTAACGAGGGCCATGCCACGTGACAGGCACTTGGTTCGATTCCATCGGCATATGTACCATCACCTCAAAACCTAAGGTATAGGCACGGGCAGCTAATTCTTTCGAGTCTTCAAAAAAGGGCATGATGGCCATCGTCAGCGGACGATTGATGGAGAAGAACCGATCAACACCACTGGCATGGTTGCCAAAATCGTCGATGATGATGGCCAGTTTTCCTTTTTTTCCTTGAGACGTGTTTGTGGATACGGTCGATGTGAGCGGTTCCATGGGACTATCGACGTTCAGAATCTCTGGAATCTCTTCCGTCGACAATTCATCGGTCATCGTCTTTTGGGCCGGATCTTTCGAGAAATAGCGAACGACCCCTTCGGCGATTCGTTCAGCAATGGCATCTTGAAAATTCTTTTGCCCGAATAAAGTCCGGTCATTATCGTTGGTGATGAAGCCCATTTCGACGATCACCGACGGCAGTTTCGTGTACTCCAATACATAATAATCACCGGATACAGGCTGATGGCGGTATACTTCTCCTTTTTTTGCCTGTTCTGAATAGAAACTGTTCAGTTCTTTTTGTAAGACAAGAGCTAATTCTTTCGATTGGGGCGTATGCGGCTCTTGGGGATGATAGAGCAGAATGGCACCGCGTACATTGGGACTGCTGGAAGAGTTCATATGTAGGCTCAGCAACAAGTCTCCCTTATTTTGATTGGCCCAGTCAATACGGTTGTTCAAGTCGGTACGGTAACGGCGAGGATCATTGGGGGGGAGGTTGCTTAAATCTTGATCCGTCTCGCGGTTGACGACGACTTCGCCGCCTCGTTTTTCGATCGCTTGCTTGAGGGCTAAGGATACATGAAGATTGATCGTCTTTTCTAAGGTTCCGTCTTTGGTATTCGCACCGCCGTCGATTCCGCCATGGCCCACATCGATGAGGATTTTTTTTCCGTGGAGGGGAGGATGAGCCACCGGTTCTTCCGAGGGCGGGGGAGAGGGACTGGAACGGAGGTACCAATATAAGCCTGATCCGATCGCGGCAAGGATGATTGCTGCTATAGCCAATACCCATCTTCGTTTTGCCACCAATATCATTCCTGGCGCGCCTCCTATTGAAAATTTAAACCCAGCCGAAGGGGCTGGGAGTGGCGTTATGGAAACATTCGGTTGAATCGAGATTCATTTTATGAAGGGGTCGTATTTTTTGTATTAGATTGTTCGGGATGACCTCCGTCATTTTGTTCATCCTTCTCTTTGTACGGTTCAAGTGCTGCATTCTCGTCGCTGTAACGTAACAGAGTTTGCTTGCCAATGTAGGTACCATTCTTCCCGATATGTTTCATTGGCGTCACCTCCACTACAGGATTATGAGTAGAGAAGGCCGCTGATGCTTTTTTCCAAAAATAAGCAAGGGCGCCTCTCCTTTGTAAGGATGGGCGCCCTTAAGCACACTTTCATACTTGTAGCGGTTGATTTTCGCAAAAAAGAGGTCATCCAATGAATCAATGGGGACGATTCCACATCATGGTCGGGGATGAACTAACTGGCCGCCGCCGTGCCTGTATCTTCACAGCTTTGGTGAGACGAATGAAAGGAATCGTTTTTGCCAGTTGATCTTTTTCGGCGGAGTCGGCCATATTCCCGAGAACCCCAACGGCTCAATGCATCGTCCTCTTGAATATTCAGCGTTACATTGTGAATATTGGGGTAGATTTTTTTCAAACGATTTTCGATTTCATATTTCACGTCTTCAGCTTGAGCGACGGACATGTGTTCCGGCAGTTCGATGGTTCCATCTACATCCAGATAAGAACCTTCTTGGACCACATCTAGTTCATAGACGTCCTCAACACCGTCGACTTTCATGATGGTATCAGCGATTTCATCGACCACCTCTACTGGTGCTGTAAAACCGATGAGACCCTTTATATTCTCCCAAGCGACTTTTACAGCGATGCCAAACAGCAATACCCCGATGATTAATCCGGCCAATCCGTCCCCCCAAGGAAAGATATCTAGATAGGTCAAGGTAATGCCGGTGCTAGCGATGACGATGGCAACGGTAGCGAGTAAGTCCTCGAAGAAGACGAGACGAGTTTCAGGAGAAGCTAAGTGGTACTTTTCGAAAGACAATTTGATCAAAGCGATTCCTCGGGCCTCTGATTCGGCCTCTTGACCGATGTCTTTCATGGCCTGGTATAACACATAGCCGTCGACAAGTAAAGAGGCGGCTAGAACGGCCTGGTTCCACCAGAAACCACTGACCGTAGTCGCTGCAGGATGGAGAAAAATAGCCTGATAACCATGTTGAATCGTTTTAACGGCGTTTATTCCCATGAAGATGGCTACAAAAAGTACGATCAGGTTGGACAGACGGCCGAAACCGTTGGGGAATGAGGGATTCGGTTTGCGGGCGGCGCAGACAGAACCGAGAAAAACGGCGGCCTGTGCCGAACCATCGTTGAAACTATGGACAGCCTCGGCTTGCATAGCCGGGGAGCCCGTCGCTTGACAGGCCGCCCACTTGAACACTGCAAGCAGGTAGTTGCCCAGGGCGCTCTGCAGAGCCGTGAAGTTGGCCTGTTTTAGCAAGTCTAACGCTTGCCTACCCAATGATAAAATCAACTCTCCTTCTTAATCCCGGTGGTTGTGATCTCTATGGTGCTGGCCCCATGATGACAGTCACAGTTTCATGTGTATTACAAGAAGACTTGACTCATCACTATTGTAGAGGATATTCCCGGGAGTTTCCAACGCTTCGAGAGGCGAAGGTAGCGACTGAAAGACCGTATGTGCTCGATTGTACCGTCCTTATCGATTTTAGTGAATTTCTTAGTCTCTCTCGCTGTTTTTCTCGATACTGCATATCCGTCACCCAGCTAACTTGCATATATATGGGATTGCTCCCGTAAAGATGCCCTAGTATTCGTACATACAGAATTGTAATATTCTTGTATGCAAAATATCTCACTATGTTTTGCACTGTTAATCTGATCAAACTATGATTAAGGAGAGCGAAACCGGAAATGGTAAAGCGAAAGCTAGTTGCAGTGGGAATCGGTGTTCTCCTCATCGCTGGTACAGGCTACGGTGTATACGCCAAAGAAGTGGCGGCCAAGGAGAAGGCTTTATCGGTCCAGTGGGCTTCTGTGGAGCGAGGGGATGTTACGGAAACGGTCTCCGCCTCAGGTACTGTTCAGACGCCGGAACAAATAAAGATGAGTTTTTCCGGAAGTTCCGGTAGACTGACATCGATTACCGCAAAAGTGGGCGACCAAGTCCAAGCGGGTCAAGTATTAGCCACTGTAGATAACCTTGCCGTAAAAGCACAAGTCGCCAATGCCCAGGCAAACGTCATCTCTGCCCAGGCAAAACTGGCCCAAGCCCGCCAGGGAGCTACCGCAGAGGCGATTGCAGTACAGCAAGCCAGCGTAGATAAAGCGAAAACCGCTTGGGATGGGACAAAACAAGCCTATGAAAATCAATGGGTACTCTACAATGATCGTACGGCAGCCCAACAAGCCGTGACCAATGCACAGAATCAGTTAGATAACGCCAAGATTCAAGTCCAATCGGCTCAAGCAGGCTTAGAAGGGGCCAATGCGAAACTGGCTGCCGCCCAAAAAGGGCCTTCCGACGCAGACGTAAATGCAGCCCGAACGAGTGTCGATGTGGCTCAAGAACAGTTGGATAATGCCCGGGATCAACTGAACAACGCAGAGAATCAGTTAGACTACGCCTATGCAACAGCGACATCGGCCAATAATTCTTCGAACTCAACCAGTTTAGATGTTCAAAAACAGATCGATCAAGCTCAATCTGTTCTTAACCAAGCTCGTTCTGCTTATAACCAAGCGAGAGCAAATCTGGCGAATGCCCAAAAGCAGTTGGATAATCTGGAGGCAGGCCCCGATGCGAATGTGGTCGCTCAAATGCAGGCGGCTGTAAAGCAGTCCCAAGCCGCTTTGGATCAAGCACAAGCTGCCTATAACGCAGCACAACAGAATCTATCCTATGCGAAACAAAATTACGAAAACCGAGCACAGGCAAAAGCGCAGCTTGATTCCGTAAAAAACAACGTCGATCAAGCGGAAGCGGCGTATCAATCTGCCTTAGCCCAACTCAATCAAGTTCAAGCCCCTCCAGACAGCAACACGATCCTGGCTGCCCAAGCGGTAGTGGCACAAGCGCAAGCACAGCTTCAACAGCAACAAGCAACTTTGAACAACTATACGTTGACATCGCCGATTGATGCGATCGTCACGCAAGTCAATGGCAAAGTGGGTGAGATTCCCTCGGCCAGCAATCCTGTCGTTATTTTGAATGATGCGAATACCCATAACCTACAGGTGATGGCTCAAGTCAGCCAGACTGACGTGGGTAAACTGCAAAGTGGTCAAAAGGCTGAATTCAGTTCTTCAGCTTATCCCGATAAGACTTTTTATGGGAAAGTGCTGATGATTTATCCGGAAGCGACCACGCAAAATGGTGTTACCAGTTATAACGTGCTTCTTTCCGTCGATAACAACGAAGGCTTGCTGAAAGCAGGCATGACGACGAATGTGACCATTATCACCGGTGTTCATAACAATGTCTTGTTTGTACCTGCGCAAGTGTTGAAAGAGGTAAATGGGCAGGACGGCGTCTATGTTTCCGATTCCAATGATGCGGGAACTAACGGTGGGGCAAAGCAAAATAAAAATACTAGCTCCACAACTGGCACAAACGCCAACGTTACGTTCCGTCCTATCACGACCGGTCTTTTTAGCAGTGATCGGGTCGAAATCACATCTGGATTGAGCGAAGGAGATAAAGTTGCCATGAGTCTTCCAAGCTCTGCCGATAAAAAGGCAACTGGTGGATTTAGCCTCGGCGGCGGGTCTTCCAAAGCAACGGGAGGTCTTGCTGCCAAGGGAGGGAAATAAAGGTGAACTCGGTCATTCAGATACAAGACCTAAAAAAAATCTACCGCATTGGTGACCAGGAGATTCATGCCCTCCGAGGTGTAAGCGTAGCGATTCATGAGGGTGAGTTCGTCGCCATCATGGGACCTTCTGGTTCGGGAAAGTCGACGATGATGAATGTGATTGGGTGCTTGGATAAACCTACATCGGGCGAATATTTTCTTGATGGACAGGCCATATCGCAAGCGCATGACGACGAACTTGCTCGAATCCGGAATCACAAAATCGGATTCGTTTTTCAAAGTTTCAACCTGCTTCCTCGGACGGAAGCCGTAGAAAACGTGGAACTTCCCATGCTTTATGCTGGTGTCGGTACAAAAGAGCGACGGCGGAGGGCCTTGGATGCACTAGAAGCGGTGGGGTTAATCGAACGGATTCACAACAAACCGAATGAACTTTCCGGAGGTCAGCAGCAGCGCGTCTCCATTGCAAGAGCTCTGGCAAACGAACCGGTAATTCTTCTGGCTGATGAACCGACAGGAGCCTTGGATACCCGCACAAGTATGGAAATCATGAGTATTTTCCAACGCCTCAACGACGCCGGGAAAACGGTCATCTTAGTGACCCATGAACCGGACATTGCCCAGTACGCCAAAAGAATCGTTCGATTCCGGGACGGACAGATCATCGAAGACGGTCCGGTATTGGATCGCCGGACGGCGGCCCTCCCTGAGGAGGTGGCGTAGTTGAATTATTTGGAAAGCCTACGTCTGTCCCTCCGAAGCGTCAAAGTCAACAAGATGCGTTCCTTTTTGACAGCTCTCGGGATTATCATCGGCGTCGCCGCAGTCATCACGCTGGTCGCTATCGGACAAGGTGCTTCCAATAGTATCTCCGATCAGATCCAAGGCTTAGGAAGCAATTTGCTGATTGTATCACCGGGACAAGCCACCCAAGGCGGCGTAAAATTGGGGGCCGGCTCTTTAAATACGCTTACGCTAGATGATGTAAACGCGATCAGTAAACTGAATACGGTATCCGCCGTGTCACCGGATGTACGAAAGACGGCACAGGTGGTATATCGCAATGAGAATAGCTCTACCAGCATCGAAGGAACGAATGCCGATTACCCGAAGGTACGCAGTACCGATTTACAATCGGGCCGGTTTTTCAGTAAGTTTGAAGTTCAAGGACAAGCGAACGTGGCTGTGGTGGGAACAGATGTGGTAGCCAATCTATTTGGAGATCCCAATGCGCAGGTCATCGGCAAAAAAATTGAGGTTAACCAGATGCCTTTTACGATTATTGGGATCTTGGCTAGCCAGGGCAGCGTAGGAGGGATGAGTTCAGACGATCGCATCATTATTCCTGTGACTACGGCGATGAACCGCTTGTTTAACATGAACAAAGTGAGTACAATTTTCGTATCGGCTAAATCATCCGACTTGATGGATCAAGCTCAAGCGGATATCACTTTAGCCATACGAATTCAACACAATCTACCGCTGAAAGAGGATAATGATTTTCAAATCACCTCGCAAGCACAAATCTTAAATACGGCTCAAGGGGTCACCAGCATGATGACGGCATTACTCGCCGGCATTGCCGCCATCTCCCTGGTCGTCGGGGGAATTGGCATCATGAATATCATGCTGGTGTCGGTGACGGAACGTACCCGGGAAATCGGGATTCGAAAAGCCATTGGAGCCACGCGAGGCATCATATTGCGACAGTTTCTCATCGAGTCGGTTGTGTTAAGCCTAGCCGGTGGGATCATCGGCATTCTAATCGGCCTTGGCGGCTCTGAATTGATCAGTCGGCTCACTCCGTTAACCGCCAAGGTTAGCCTATCACCGGTCCTTTTTGCCTTTCTTTTTTCCATGTTTGTGGGGATTGTTTTCGGGGTCTATCCCGCACGAAAAGCGGCCAGCTTAAATCCTATTGACGCACTGCGATATGAGTAAAGAATGGGCCTATTGATTTCAGGCAATCATAGAGGGGCAATTTCCATGCCCCTCTGCCTATCCCACTATGCTATATAATCAATGTTCTGATCCAGTGCAGGGTTATCGTAGCCTTCTCTATTGTACATAACGATCATATCTGAACGGTGTAAGGAGCAAATATGGAGAACAAACAAGCGTTGTGGACAAAAGATTTTATTTTTATCTGTCTAATCAACTTATTGATGTTCACGAGTTTTTATTTCCTTTTACCGACACTGCCTGTCTATGTGACCAATACATTAAAAGGGGACGAGAGCAGTGTCGGCTATGTCATTGGCATTCTTTCGCTGACGGCAGTGCTTGTGCGTCCTTTTTCGGGTTACCTGCTCGATGCGGTCGGCCGAAAAAAGATCTTGCTCTTTGCGCTCATCGCTTATTGCATAGTGACTGCTGCCTACCATGCCGTCACCGGTTTGGTGATACTCTTTTTGTTGCGGGCGATCCACGGAATGACCTGGGGATTTACCACGACAGGGGCCGGTACGGTAGCGTCTGATGTGGTTCCTCCAGTACGTCGAGGGGAAGGGATGGGTTATTATGGCCTTTCCAACACCTTGGCTATGGCTTTAGGGCCGAGTTTAGGGCTCGCTATCTTGAATTATTCCGGATTTTCCCTTCTCTTCTCAGGAAGTCTTCTCCTGGCTTTTGGGGCCTTGCTCTGTGTTTTCGGTATCGATTATGACGAAAGCGCCCACAAAGGCGGGGAGATGAGCAAGGAGAAACCTGCCTTTGGGTTAAACAGTCTCTTTGAAAGACAGGTCTTTTCCCTTTCAGGGAATATGTTTTTTATCGCTATCGTCTATGGCGGTATTGTTTCCTTTATCACCCTCTATGGGAAGGAGAACGGGATTCAAAACGCCGGAAGCTATTTTCTGATCTTTGCCTTGACTTTGCTCATCGTTCGGCCCTGGGCCGGGAAATCCTTCGACCGAAAAGGGCCTCGGCAGATCATGGCCATCGGATACAGCGGCATCGCAGCGGCGCTAGTGCTGCTTTTCCTGTCTCACGGTTACACCGGTTTTGTTCTCTCGGCAGTCATGATGGGAGTCGGATTTGGTATTGTCCAGCCTACGTTGATGGCGATGGCGATCAATCGGGTGCCCCCTTATCGAAGGGGTGCGGCGAACGGTACGGTTCTCAGCGCTTTTGACTTGGGAATTGGCTTAGGTTCCATCGTTCTCGGCTATATCGCCAAAATGGTGGGATTACATACCATGTACCTGTTCTGTAGCGTCGTTGTCGTCATACCGGCAGTGCTGTTTTTCCTCATTGAGGGGGCAAGATCGGAAACAGCCCCGAGCTGAGTTACCTCGGATCGGCATATAGTTCTTCAATGCAGAGGGACTGCAGGTAGCGAAGTCGAAAAGCGTTTTGCGCCACTTCACCTAACGTGCCTGTCAAGGAAAAGTTCGCCCATGCGCTTACAGGCGTTCCGATGACGGGGATGAAACCCAGTGTTTTTTTCGTTTCAATTCCTTCACGATATTCTGTATAAAATTCTCGCCAGTCAAAGTCTAGGTCGGCCGAGGGACGAGCCATTATAGGAAGTCTGTCCCAGTGGCGAATTTTACGGTAGATCCGTTGTTGAGACTCACCGGAAGCGAAGGCGAGAAGAAACAGATGGATGAGGTAGTACCGCTCCGTGGGTCTGCGAATATCATATCCGTAGGCCCAGGCCATCTCCTGGAGCATTTTAATTTTTATGGCGATAAGGGCTGGAAAATCGATGGCGGCCAATAGGATTCCACCCATTCCCGTGCCAGTGCCTTCAATGGCGGCCACTTTTTTATACTTTTGAATGATAGCGGAAGCTTGCTCATCCATTAACTGCAACGTGGCTGGCCGCGGTTCAGATGGCACAGGCAGCAAAGATACTCCGGTCATAAACGCTTTGATTGCGACTTCTAAGGCGGTCGTTACAGTAGCGTGCACTTTTTCGGGGATGAGGTTGTCGATCTTTTTTTGCATCTGACGAACCATCCGATCTACGAGACCGGTTTTTTTCTTCAACATCTCCCGATCCCATTGAGTCAGCATGTGGTAGATTTGCCGTGTATAGGCGTCCAGGAACACCCCTCCTTCCTAGCATATAAAATAATAATCGGCAAGACCTGCTGGACCGAAAATGGTTACAGCAGGTCTTTTTTACTAGTTTAACTTAAAACCTGAAATTTGATGTTGAAGTTTTGTCGCTAACAGGGATAAATCTTCCGAACGATGGGCGATGTCGTCTACCATCGATGATTGTTCAGTTACCGACGCAGATACCTCTTCTGAGGCAGATACGGCTTCTTCGAGGTTCATGGTTATGCCTTGAATAGCATTTTCAACTTGCTCAATAGTAGACAAAAGAGAAGCGAAGAACTGTTGAATACGCTTGGCATCGGACTCTGTCTTGCAGGCATTCCTGTCAATATCGGTCAATGATCGACCTATGCGATTGATAAATTCGGCCTGTTGCTCTACGGCGATCAAGCTGCCTTGGATAGATTGAAGTGCCTGAGAGGTCTCGCTTTTTATACGTCCGATAATCCTTTCAATCTGAGCAGAGGATTTTTTCGAATCTTCTGCTAACAGGCGAACTTCTTCTGCAACGATAGAAAACCCCTTTCCTTTTTCGCCAGCTCGAGCTGCTTCAATCGCTGCATTGAAGGAAAGCAGATTTGTTTGATTAGCGATGTCGGTGATCATGGTAACAATTTTGCTTATTTCCTCTGAATAGCTATGGAGCCTGTTCATTGTAGAGGTGGCGATTTGTACGGTCTCAGTTAACTCGTTTAGATGTTCATAGGCATCATTAATTATAAGGCAACCCTTTTGGGTTGATTGTGTTGACTCAGAAGCACTGGTTACAGAGGAGCTTATCTCTTGTTGACCAAGTTCAATAATCCTGCGAGCATCGGTCATCATTTTCAAGATATTGTTGGCATATTCCGATTGGGAGGAGGCACTTATGGTAGATTCGCGCATGGTGCAGGCAATGGTATCGGAAGTTTTCTCAGTGATGTGAGCCACATAGGATAAGTCCTGCGATATTTGGGCCAAACGCAACGATTCTAAACGTATATTGCTCAAGATTTCTCGAAGGTTTACGAGAAACTGATTGACCGATTGAGCCAAATCACCGAATTCATCATTACTATTAAAACAAATCTCTTTCGTTAAGTCTCCGTGACTATCGGCTAGTTTAGAGAATTCTGTTTGAAGTAACCCAAGAGGAGTACCGATTGTCCTTCGTAAAAACCAAAAGCTGAAACTCATGATGACGACAGATAGACCGATTACGATCGATAGGCTCTCGAACATCATACTTTTGGCTAAAGCAAGATAAGTCTTTTCAGGGACGCCGACATACCAGATGCCTATGGTTTCACCCTTAGCATTAGTGATAGGCTCATAGGCGGTTTGATTCCAGTTACCGACGACGTTTGCTCGACCCAAGTATCGTTGTTTCTGTTCAAATATCCGCTGGGCTACTGTTTCAGATACCTTCGTACCCACAGCACGGCTTCCATCTTCATTTTTCACGTTTGTGGCGACACGCGTTTCTCCTTGAAATAGGGTGACCGTATCACCGCCGGTCATGGTTCCGATCTCGTCAACGATGGAAAAGTTTCCGTTAATCTTTTCATTCCCCTTATATAAATCGCCCTGTTTGATTTCCCATGGACCTGGATACTTTTGGTCGAGATAGGCATACCCAAGTTGTAAGTCTGATTCTAACTTTTCTTGTGCACTCTTTATCAAGTACTCTTTGGAAGAGAAATAGGTTATGACGATGATGCTCAGCGAAATGATCAGAATACTCGTCATGAGGCCCAGAATTATCTTGGTTCGGATACTTCTTGCCCAAGTCAAACTTGTCAATCCCTCCTTACGTAAGCTACCCAACTCCATCGAACTACATAATTTTAACATATTTTTGAAATTAAAAATATTATTGGGTGATAGGGGATATGGAAACAATCTTTAACGAAGTAGGGTTGTTTTGTTTTTCCTGCTTTTATTCCTGATAAATTTTTAGAATGTGGAAGAAATACTAAGCAACATTTTTCTTCTGTGCAATAGACTGAACAGTGTGGTTACCAAACTTTCGTGTTGAAGGAGATGCCGTAAAGCCTATGAAAGCCGTGATTATGGCGGGCGGTCTCGGATCGAGACTTCGCCCATTAACCGATTCTATGCCCAAACCGATGGTCCCTATACATGGACGACCGGCCATGGAATACGCTGTAAATTTAATTAAACAATATGGAATTCAGGAAATCGCTGTGACCTTATGCTATCAACCGAAAATCATTACAAACTATTTTGGCGATGGTTCTCGTTTTGGTGTCCGCTTTCACTATTATATGGAGACGGAGCCCTTGGGAACGGCCGGATCAGTTAAGCAGGCTCAGGACTTTCTGACCGAACCCTTTCTGGTGATCAGTGGAGACGGGATTACCGATATCGACCTCGGAAAGGTGATCAGCCATCACCAGGAAAAAAGGGCCCTGGCCACGATGGCGTTGACACAAGTGGAAGACCCTACCCAATTCGGCATCGTCATCACTGACGAAGAGGGCCGAATTCGTCATTTTATTGAAAAGCCGAAACCGGAAGAGGTCTTTTCCAACACGATCAATACGGGAATTTACGTGATGGAACCGGAAATCTTCCAGCACATTCCCAGCGGCTTTTATGATTTTTCAAAGCAACTGTTCCCCCGATTATTAGCTGAGGGTCGACTTTTTTATGGGGTGCGAGCCGACGGGTATTGGAAAGACATCGGAACTATGGAACAGTATCGTCAGGTCCATATTGATATCGAAAAGGGAATGCTAAGACAGGAATTGAAGATGGTTATCTAACGAAAGCTAACTATCTTGAATCCCATATGAGTTAACATAGCAATCGAAAATCTACGTAGAGAGAATGAGCAAAAGACCTCCCGGGACGATCGTCTCGAGAGGTCTTTTGCTGGATTCGATTCCGGATTCCTCACAAATAGGGCGAAAAGAAGGATTTCAACGAAAAAAGGCGTAAATAGAAAAGCAAGTTTCATAGGGAGTGATTGCGATTGATGCTAGAAAACTACATAAAGTCCGGCTACCCGGCTGTGGCTGTACTCTCACCGGAAGAAAAGCGGGTACTGTCAGAATGTCAACGGATTGCCCGACGATTCAGCATGAACGTGGCAGCTTGGACAACGACAAACCATTTGCACTATTTGCATATTGACAAAAGTGCTTCTGCTGGAATGGGTATGGTAGAAAAAGCCCGACTTAAGGCGACCGATCCAGTAGAAGCCTTGAACAAGTCAGCACAACTTTTGCCGAACACGATCTACTGCCTGCTCGACTTTCATCCTTATTGGCGCTCCCCGGATGTGTGGCGGACGGCGAAAGATATGTTCCAAGTACAAAAGCGAAGAGGTATCGTCTTCGTCTTTATCTCGTCTGTGATGGATATTCCCGTAGAATTAGAGCGGGAAATTGCGATAACAACCATTCCCTTTCCCGGACGGGAGGAGATGGAACCAGTCATTCGAAAAGTGTCCCAAGCGGCTCAGGTGGAGATACCTGAGGACATCACCGCTGTCGCTGATGCCGCACTGGGGCTCACTTTGAGTGAAGCAGAAAACGCTTTTTCCCTATCCCTAGCCATGATGAAGAGCTTTGATCCGGCCATCATCATGAAGGAAAAGGAACAGATCATCCATAAGAGCGGCGTCTTGGAAATCGTCAACGCCGGCTTGGATATGTCCTCCGTCGGAGGGCTGGCCGTGCTGAAACAGTGGCTCCGTACACGCGTATCCGCCTTTTCCCCAGAGGCGCAAGCGTACGGTCTTCCCTTTCCCCGGGGCGTTCTGCTCGTCGGGGTTCCAGGCTGCGGCAAGAGTCTTTCGGCCAAAGCATTGGCATCGGAGTGGCAAAAGCCCTTACTCCGTCTGGATGCGGGACGACTGTTCAGTTCCTTTGTCGGAGAGACTGAGGCGAACACTCGCAATGCCTTAGCGGTGGCGGAAGCTGTATCGCCGGCAGTCCTTTGGATCGATGAAATTGAAAAAGGTTTAGCTGGGGTGCAGTCCAGCAACCGTACCGACTCGGGTGTCACCGCACGGGTTTTCGGCCATTTCTTGACCTGGATGCAGGAGAAAAAGAGCCCTGTCTTCGTCGTGGCGACAGCGAACGATGTGAGCCAGCTTCCTCCCGAATTTTTACGGAAGGGACGCTTCGATGAAATATTCTTCGTCGATCTACCTGACGCAGAAGAGCGGATGCAGATCTTTGAGGCTCAACTCCGCCGCCGCCGTCGCGATCCTCAGTCTTTTAACTTAGAAGTACTGTCTCAGGCTGCCGAAGGGTTTTCTGGTGCCGAAATCGAGGAAGCTGTCATCATGGGCATGTTTCATGCCTGGAGCGATGACAAGCGGGAAGTCAACACAGAGGACATCCTGCAGGCCGCTCGGTTGATCATCCCTATGTGCCGCAGCGAAATCACCCGGCAGCGCATCGAGGCGCTGCGGGAATGGGGCCACCGAGCCGCTCGTTTGGCCAACGGGACAGGTTCTAGGAAATGAGGAGGAACTAGGATGAGCCATCTGACTTTGGTGCTGACGAGTGCCATCGTGAATCTGGAAGTCCTGAGCAAAGCCGTGAGGCGTATGGGTTTTGAACTGCTTGAAAATGACTTTTGTCGATATTATTTCGGTAAAAAACGCAAGGACTATGTCATTCGCCTTCCTGGAAAGTTTGACGCTGCGATCGTGGAGATGGAAGACGGCACGTACCGGATAGAAGCTGATTGGGACGGTGATCATGTGGCCAAGTACATCGGCCGGGACGGGGAGATTCTGCTGAAATACTACGCCGTCGAACTGGCCAAGTCCGAAGCGATCAAGCGCGGATACTCCGTCTCGGAGCGGCAAGAGGGGGCTGCCATTGTGGTGACGGCTCGTGATAGCGACGGCAGCGCCTTACATATCGAATGCCTCGGGAGCGGAACCTTCCGCTGTCAGCCGGAACACATCGTTGGGGAAGCTTGCATGAAGTATTATGAGTTGGAAAAAGCACTGGGAGATATTCAAGAACATCACAAAACAAGCGCCTTCTGGGGCGGCCAATCATCGCTGGAAAAGCTCCGGGTCCAAGGCCGCTACCTCTGCGGTTGACGGAAAGGGAGAGCAGCCTGTGTCCTTGTTCGAGCATATCAAAAAACTGGTGCTCGGTACGGCCAAGTACCGAAAACAAAAAATCGAGTCTTTGTTTCCTATCTGCTATTGCCAGATTACTTCACTACAAAACAGACAGACGGAAGTTGAATGGTTGCTACAGGATCTCCATGCACAGCGGTATGAACTTGTCGACTATGATCGCTATGGTGACCCTTTTTGGAGCATGCTTCACTACCGTTTTCTAACGTCGGAAGATCAACAACACCTGCCGATGATTGAAAAGATCATTGCCGATCTGAGCGAAAGGAAGCAATTAAGTTATGAGAACATCTTTTACCTCAATCGCCTCTATGGTTTTGACATCCCCAAAGTGGGTGCCTTAGCCTGCCCGGTGACGACGTCTATAGCCACGACGGTGGTAGAGGAACCGATGTTATTTGAACAAGTATCCATGATTACAAAAGAGCCGACCGAGGCTGCGGTCGTCAGGGAAGAAACCGATGGTTCTACCGTAGATACCTCGGAACCTGTTCGAGTTATTCGTTTTTAATCGTTTCAAAAAAGAGCCGCCCTGCGACCGGAATCTATCGGTCATCGGGCGGCTCTTTTTTCGGCTTTTATTCGACGGCTTGCCATAGACGAAGACCAAGTGCTTCCGGAGTTTCACGCTTTTCGAAGAGTAGATCATAGTCGCCGTTGCGGAAGCGGTAATCAAAGACGCCATAATAGACGGTAGCGTCTCCTCCTGGTTCGACGTAAGGAGCCCTGATGGAATGATGGTGATGTTCGAGGATTTCAAAGCCCGTCTGTGCGACCGCCTGATGAACGATGGTGGAGGCGAAACAGATGCCTCCGCCCACTTCTCGAACATATTGGTTTCCCTGCAGCACATTTCCTGAGATAAAGCCGGTTTCTTCCGTTCGGGGACCGACATCCCGGTTAAAGGAGAAGAGTGCCTTCGGCGGTAAGACCAAACCGTCGATCTTACTCAAAGCTGTGCTCGAGTTTTGTCCGCCTGATACGCTGACATGGGTCAATGGAATTAACGTATCTGCGATGACGCGCCAGGAAGGGATAGTCATCTCGGCATCTTTGGCGTCGAGGAAGGCTTTGGCAATGCGGTCCACAGCGCCCTCGCGCAATCGAAAAGAACCATCCGGCACCCAGTTCACAAAGTTATTCGCTTCTTCCGTAGCTTCTTTTGGGCTTATGGCAGGCCGGTAGGACCATTTACCCGATTCTAGTTGTGTTAAGGCCTCTCCAGCGGTGAAGGTGAAGGTGTTATCACTGATATGTAAGATCAAGGTGCCGCCCTTTGGTGGACGTACAATTTCAGGGATTGGCGGAGTTGGTTTTTCAGCAGGATTTTGTCCGTTCGGCAATGTCTGTGCAGGTAAGGGAACAGTAGGGGAGTTTCCAGGAGTTTGGTTTTGTGTCGTGCCAGATGTCGATCCCGAAGCCGGCCCTGGAGTTACTGGAGTTGATGAGCCTGGTGAGGAAGTCACGTTCGGTTTGGTGATCTCCGAAGACTTTGTATCTCCAGCAACGGGTTCAACGGTGACAGGGATTTGGGTGCTTGCAGGGCTTGATTGTGAGGGTAAAGTCGGATTTGCAGTGGACTTAGGGTCGCTCGTTTGCGTGGGGACTGCCGGATAGACAGGGACAGTATTCTCCGAAGAGGAAGTATTGACCGCAGTCACCGACGGTGCTGCACCAGCTGCTGTACCGAAAAACAACAAGGTGCAAAGTACTGCAGTACCGATAAAGATATTTCTTTGTCCGTAGGTCAGGCGAATCACCTCCGAGAGGATGAAGCCATTGCCGAAGGCAAGGCATCGGTGGGAGTGTATGCGTCAATGAAACGATGTTCACTCCTCACACTGGATCAATTTATTCGCCTGATGTGATAGGTATGTCCAAAACATTTTCCTATATTTTGTAGAAAAATGGGGTGGATAGAAGGGAAATTGAAGTTAATGGAGTAATTAAATGTAAACATTCGTATTGAGAATTGGAGATATATGTATTAATCAAGCGCGACTGGAGATGAGTATCGTGGGCGAACAGAACCACAAGGATGAATTTTTGGATCAGTTTGATTCCATCGGCAAGCTTTTTACAGAGTTGGATCGACAGCGGGTGAAGAGAGGTGAATCGATTCGAAAAGCGACAAACTGTATGGAATGCGGAGGACAGGCGGTCGTCCTTCTCTATCCGAGAACGTGGGGAGGAAAGCCCGGGATTGGCATTCGGGGAAGTTGTATCAACGAATGCTGGAAATTAGTATTTTAACGACTCAGAAGGGTGCAGTAGCGAACAAGAAAATATAACCGAAGGAAAGCTTTGTCCGTGGCTATTTGCCACGGTTTTTGTTTTTGTTACAATAAATGAGTCTCTTCTAAGGAAAGGAGGATGGATGTGAGCTTTGAGCGTAACGTTTTGGAATACTGGCAATTGAGCGAATCGGTGAAGGAACTGAATGAACGCAGGCAGCGCTTGCGTGAAGAAATCGCCGGCGAAATGGAACAGAAAAAATGGATCGAACAAGTTGTCGAAGATGAGCGGGGAGAACATATTACGATTGAACGACCAGTTCGTTATAAAGATGAGTTGGACAAGGACGCCTTGGCAGCTGAATTAGGGGTTGCTAAAAAAGACTTGACACCGGTTTTGATGGTGCAGCTCGTCGAGGAAGGGCGCCTCACCTTGAGGGATCTTAACCGGCACATATCGGAGACTCAAAAAATTGGTTTAAGCATCAAAAAGGCAAAACGGAAAAAGAAAAGAAAAGCGAAAGAGGAAGACATCTAATCAATAACAAACAAAGAGGGACTGCCCAAATTATTGGGTAAGCCCCTCTTTGCTTCTTTGAGTTTTATCAATGATTGTAAATAATAGAAGCAGCTATACAAAATGAGTCCATTCTTCTATGGGTTTGCGGATTCGGGGTGTTTCATCTTTCGCTCGCGTCTCTGCGTCTAGATCGCTTAAAGAACCGGGGAGCCCTACGAAAACGACAGAGAGGACTCGTTGATTTTCGTTGATTGCAAAGGTTTTTTTCAAGGACTCCTCATTCCATCCGGCTGTTGGATGGCTGCAAAGGCCGAGTGCGGTGGCCTGGATGAGCAGATTCTGTACAGCGAGGCCGCAGTCGAAGAAATAATATTCTTTTCCGTCGATGGTGGCGTCATCCTTCGGGTCAGCGCTGACGATGAAAGCCATCGGCGCCTTGGCAGCCCATTCATTGCCTTTCGCGAGGCATTGAGCCAATTTCGCTAGACTGACCTTGCTTTCTACCACAACGACACGCCAAGGCTGGTAGTTGCGACAAGAGGGCGCCCAGCGTAAAGCTTCCAGCAGATCGTGGAGCATGCTTGGGGGAATCGGGTCCGGGAGAAAGGACCGTTTGCTTTCACGCTGTTCGATAGCAGGCAATAAGGCCATAACCATTCCTCCTCTAGAAACAAAAAGATTGCCAGGGAAAAAACTTGAGACATACTACCAATATACTACCAACAACTTTTGACAACAACTAAAAAGTACATCCCTTTTTCGAGCGAAAGGAAATCGATTCTCTCGTTTTTCTTTGCAGGATTTGTCGTATTCTGCGTCTAATAGTACCTAAAAGATGCAAGGGGTGATACCATGGATACGCTGATGGAACTGAAAAAGAAGGTAGAACTCTCCGGTGGTTCACCAGAAACCGTTCAAGCCTTTCGGGAGACGTTAACGGAGACTAAAAAAGCCCAGCGACAGGCTCTCCGTGATGTGGCGGCTGCGGCTGCCAAGCTCGCCATGGATGCCCCGGCTTCCGAGAATGGTCTGGTGAGCATCAGCCTGACAGACCTCAATAAGCTTTGTGAAGAACTGGTAACCTTAAATCAGATTGATAAGGACTTGAATGACGTCGGTGAGTTTGAAGACTGACCCTATAAACTCACAGTTTATCTGTCGCCGGTTTTACCCCTTGCTGGTAAAAACCGGCGATTTGTTTTATGCTATAAGAGAATGATGATGACGGAGTTATCCCGAGTGGAGGCTGTTCGGTGCGCCAACAGGTTGAAAAAACAAAAAATACGAAAGCTGCCTGGGCCAAGATTGGCCGGCTGAAACCTACAGGTCCTGTGGCTGACTGGCAGGCTTTTTTTAGCCAGGAGTTTGACAGGGCCTATAAGCCGCCCAATACCTTTTTTATGTGGAATGATCTAGCATGGCAGATATATGACCGCTTCATGGAATCCCTGTCGGCGCGCAGCGCTCACTGGACGCCGGTGGCGAGTGAACTGCTGCGTTTTCACGGACATCTGTTCTTGTTGATGCGTCTAGAGCAGTTGTTCCGTTCGGACCATAGGGTGTATATGCAAGGGTTTTTTAATAAGTATCTACATTACTTCTTTGCCAATGTAGACAATCTCTCCAACCATGAGATCAACGAAGAATTCGAGCCTCTCGTCGAAAGGGCCATGGTTATATTGCGTAACCGTCTTCTTCTAGGTATCCCGGTGCGCGGTATCGATTGGCAGATCTTATACCGTCTGCTTTGGCAGGAACTATTCCAGAGAGGACCTTGGGCAGAACAAGAGATAGCCCACCTGCAGGACCTATTAGAAAAAGACGACTTGTCTCCCGATGGTCGGTATCAGGCCCTTTTTGCTCGTGCCCATTTTGCCATTGCAGCGAATGATGACGATAGGGCCAGAAGTGTATTAGAAAAGCTATCGGGTCAATACCTTTACACAATTGTTCGTGACTTGCGTTTTTATTTGGAAGGATTCAGTCAACAGCAGCAGTGGGATAGGCTTCTGCAGTGGTTACGTTGGCTCATCCCGTATACGTCTTTATCGGATACGGTCAACTATGAAGCCCTTTGCATCTACTGGAACCAAGTCGCCGTAGCTTGCAATGTACGGGGCGAATTTATGGGTGCTTTGCGACAATGGCTGCCTCGGAGCCGTCGGTTGTACAGCCAATACCTGCTTGAGATGGGCGAACACCGCCGGTGGGCTGAACTGTGGGTCGCCTACGGAGCGAATCCGCTGGAACTGCCCCGAGACGAACTGTCTATCGTAGAGGCTCGAGAACCGGCCTCTTTGTTGCCCCTATATCATCATCAAGTCATTCGTCTCATCGGTCAGAAGAACCGTCAAGCCTATAAGGAAGCCATCAAGTGGTTGAAAAAACTGCGTACCCTATATAAAAAAATCAAACGCACCAGTGACTGGGAGCGATATATGCATACGTTGACAGAGCGCTATTCTCGTTTACGAGCGCTGCAAGAAGAGTTGCGGAAAGGAAAGCTGATTTCCTAATGACAGTCCTTCGATTACACATTAAGATCAAATGGATCCCCGACAGGGGATTTTTCCTTTGGAGCCCTAGAACGGAACGACTGGGCAATGACGCGTGGGAACATATGCGAGAATGCAACTTTCGCCTTTTTTCTCATCATGCCTCATCCTTTTATGGAAGCTTCACCGATGTGGTAGAAGATATAGACGGAACCGTAGGTATCCTTGTTCCATCTTTGATGGCGTTAGAATTGTTTGCTAATCCGCCCGGCAATGAATTTGTCACCTTTGACTGGTCCGACGAGATCAGAACATTACAAGCGTTGGCTCCTCAAATTAGAACGGCCTTGACGGAAGAGCGTTTTTCCCCTGATTTTGTACAATGGCGCAATGGAAAACAGGGCTGGAAGCTGGAACAAGGGATGGGCACAACCGACTTTCCCCCTTATGTTCCTGAGTGGATTAGCGTAACCATTGATGCCTACGTGAGGGACAACGCGAAGCTGCAAGAGCGATGGGGAAAGATAGTCGAGGCGTCCCCCCTTCTTCAACCAGAATCGCTCCAACGGATTCCCTTCGCCGATGAGCGGGAATGGCTCGAAACCATCGGCTGGCTCTCTGATGAAACCCCCTTTCAAGTGGGACTGCGCCTGGCGGAGCCGGAAGAAGAAAAGGCGGCCGAAGCGGGATTGGACCATTGGTCTCTCCAGGTGGTCCTACAGGACAAAGAGGATCCGAACCGGATCTTTGAAATCGACTTTGACAGTCTTTTTCATAGAAAGCTCCCTGCAAACAAAGACTTCACTTCCACTGTATACGGAGAGGATGGTTACGATTCAATAGGTTTGGCCCATATCCCGCCTGAGTGGCAACCTTTTGGTGAACGCATCGGCAGAAGCGTGAACAAATGGTTAAACTTATTGCCCTGGCTGCGCCCAGAGCTGACGGAAGAACAGGCTTGGGAGTTTCTTTCTGACGGCAGCTTACGGCTCGCGGAGGCGGGTATCACCGTTTTTCTTCCCCGCTGGTGGGAAGAGATTCGCCGTACCAAAGGTCGATTGAAGATGGCTACCCGCTCCTCTATCGGTTCAGGTGCCGAAACGATGTTTGGCATGCAGCAGATTGTTCAGTTCGACTGGAAGATGGCTTTAGGTGATGTTGAACTGAGTGAAGAGGAGTTTCAACAGGCTGTCAGCACGAACCGGCGTCTCTTGCACATTCGCGGCAAGTGGATTCAACTGGATCCGGAATTTGTCCATCAAGCCCTAAAACTCATGCGTCAGAAGCGAAAAGACCTCTCGTTGGCCGAAATTCTTAAGTTCCATTTTCTCGCATCGGAAGGAGATGCTGATTCAAGCGAATTGACCGATGAACTGCTTAAGGCTGGAGGCATACAGACGGGGCTGGGGAGCGAAAGAGGGAACACTGCAGCAGAGGACAGCTTGCGCCTAGAAGTCGAGTTGAACGGGCAATTGGCTGTACTCGTAAAGCAATTGTCGCAGATCACCGAAGCACCTGTCTTCAAGGAACCACCTGGATTTCAAGGCGTCCTTCGTCCTTACCAGCGGCTCGGTTTTTCATGGCTCTATTTTTTGCGCCGTTTCGGCCTCGGTGGATGTCTCGCTGATGACATGGGTCTCGGTAAAACGATTCAATGGATCGCCTATCTCTTGCAAGTGAGAAGTCAGGAAAAATCCTTACAGCCGTCACTGCTCATCTGCCCCACATCGGTCATCGGGAACTGGCAAAAAGAGCTGTCGGCCTTCGCGCCGGAACTTACTGTCTGTCTCCACTACGGACCGCAGCGACCCAAGGGAGAAGCTTTTGCAACGGCCATTAATGGTTCTGATTTGGTTGTTACTTCCTACAACCTAGCTCAGATCGATGAGGCAGAACTGACATCGACGACCTGGGACTGCATCTGCCTCGATGAAGCCCAGAACATCAAAAATGTCTATACGAAACAATCCATGGCCGTCCGCAAGCTGGCTGGACGGCATCGGGTGGCCCTAACGGGCACGCCGATGGAAAACCGTCTGACCGAACTCTGGTCGATCATGGATTTTCTCAATCCCGGCTATTTGGGAACTCTGACGGAATTCAGCCGCCGCTTCGTCGGCGTCATCGAACGGCGCCGCGAGTCCGGGGAGATTGGGCAGATCCAACAACTGATCCGTCCTTTTTTGTTGCGCCGCGTGAAAAAGGATCCTGCCATTGAACTGGATCTGCCAGAGAAACAGGAAATGAAAGAATATGTTCCCTTGACACTGGAACAGGCATCGCTCTACGACGGCGTCATCCAGGAAGTCTTTGAACGGCTGGAGAAGGAAGAGGGAATGGCCCGGCGGGGTGTCATTCTGGCCGCCTTGACCCGACTGAAACAAGTCTGTGACCATCCGGCTTTGATCCTGAAAGAGAAAAAGCCTAATGATTTTCGCGCCCGGTCCAACAAAGCCGATCGACTGTTGGAGATGGTGGAGGAATTGCGCCAGGAAGGTGACCGCTGCCTCATCTTCACCCAGTACGTGGAGATGGGTCATCTGCTTCGTGCGTTCCTGCAGGAAGAACTCGGTGAGCCCGTCGAGTTTCTTCATGGCGGCACGCCTCGTAGCCAGCGGGACGAGATGATCGACCGTTTCCAAGACACCCGTGTAACGGGAGAAAAGGCCTGTTCCATTATGGTCCTATCCTTACGGGCGGGGGGCTTAGGCCTCAACCTGACTGCAGCGAACCACGTCTTTCATTTTGACCGATGGTGGAATCCGGCTGTTGAGAACCAAGCGACAGACCGAGTTTATCGCATCGGGCAACGCCAAAAGGTACAGGTGCACAAGTTCATCAGTCTCGGAACGATGGAAGAGCGCATCGACGAGATGATCGAGCGCAAGCAGGGGCTGAGCGACTCCATCGTCGGCAATGGTGAAGCCTGGATCACAGAACTATCGACAGCGGAACTGCGGGAAATCTTTGCTCTGCGCCGGGAGTGGGTCGGGAGAGAATAGTTACGATGGACCCAGTTCTCTAACAAATAGGGACGATCGTCCAGCAGGAATAGAGCTCCTAAAAATGGAAATAGAGGGGGTTAGCGAAAATAGGCTATACTTTCCGAATTTCTAAGGAGGCGCGAAAGGTGAACAAGCTTCTTGTCAAAAAGGGCAGAATGCTCCCGATGACGACAGATGTTCCTCGTATCCAAACTGTTGATATACTCATCGAGGGATCGACAATCACCAACATCGGCGAAAATCTCCCGGAAGAAGGCGTCGATGTCATTATCGACGCTGTCGGAAAAGTAGTACTACCCGGCTTCATCAATTGTCACAACCATGGGGCTATGTCTTTGTTCCGGGGATACTCTCTAGACCTGCGTTTAATGGAATGGTTAAGTCAAAAAATCTGGCCAGCCGAGGAGCGCCTTGACGCTGATGCAGTCTATTGGGGAACGATGCTGGCAGCAGCGGAGATGATCAAATCAGGAACGACAACCTTTGCCGACATGTATTTTTTCATGGATGAAGTGGCGCAGGCTGTCAAAGATTCGGGTATGCGAGCCGCTCTTTGCCAAGGACTGCTTTTCATCGACGATCAAGGGGAACGACGCCTCCAGTCGGCCCAAAAGCTTTTTGAAAACTGGCAGGGAAAAGCGGACGGTCGGATCACCACCATGGTTGGTCCCCACGCGCCTCATACCTGTCCACCCGATAAGCTGAAAGAGGTCATGGACATGGCCCGCTGCTTTGATTGCCCGATTCACATCCACCTCGCCGAGACTGTCGAGGAGGTAGAACATATTTTTCATCACTACGGCAAATCGCCTGTCAAATACCTCTACGACCTCGGTATGTTTGAGGACCATCATTGCCTGCTGGCTCACGCCGTCAATGTATCCCGAGATGATATGTACCTCCTACGGGGATTCAGAGGCGGTATCTCCCACAATCCCGTTAGCAATCAAAAACTAGGCTGCGGTGTGGCACCTGTGGTGGAACTTCGAAAAATGGGCATTACAGTTGCCTTGGGTACTGATGGAGCCGGCAGTGCTTCCACCCTAGACATGTTTGAAGAAATCAAAGCGACCGCTTGGATGCAGAAAAACAGGGCTGCCGATCCAACCGCGATCAAAGCTTATGACGTTCTGCGTATGGCGACCATTGAAGGTGCAAAAGCACTCGGTCTTGAACAGGAAGTGGGGACCATCGAAGTGGGGAAACGGGCTGATTTAATTCTCGTTGATGTAGAAAAGCCTCATCTCTATCCCCGTACAGATATCTGTGCATTGCTCGCCTATTCTGCCAACGGTGCCGATGTGGACACCGTCATCATTCACGGTCAAGTTGTTATGGAGCAACGGCGTCTACGGTGCATGGATGAAAAAGAAGTCCTGAGAAAAGCTCAAAGGGCAGCTTGCAGAGTAATTTTGGGTCAGCAGAGCGAGTTCCCGATCTAAAAAAGAATGACGACAGGCTCGAGAAAAATTTCGCGCTAAAGTTTGTTTTTGTATTATATCTTAATGCATTTTCGGATAATGCGAAAAAAATCCAAATATACCTAGAAAAAAAGAAGGAAAAAATAATAAAAAGAGAGAACGCATAACAAGGGCTAAGGGTCATTGCGGACCGTAGTTCTGTTGTCGATAAGGGTAAGACGATGGGGCTGTCCCTATATAGAGAAAATAGGGACAAAAGATTTGTTCGCGTCAAAAAAGAAAATAAGGCCGGTGGTGTGTACGATGATTATTTCCCGGCATTACAATGTTGGCGATGAACTGGGACATGATATCTTTTCTTTGAAGGGTCGCTTGCTGATACCTAAAGGAACGGTGATCACCGAAAGGATTTATCAGCAAATCCTCAAGTGGGAAGAAATCGGCATGTTAACTAGTAAGACCGCCGAAGATTCCGATGAATCCACTGATGAGGAACAACCATCACAGGTAGGGGTTAGCGTCAGTGTGCGACGACCGACTTCAGATTCTCAAGCAAGCGAACCGGGTGCGACGATCCCTGTGGAAAAACCCCCATCAGGAAAGATCGATAGTATCAGCGAATCGGGCGATAAAAGCCAAGAAGTACTCTATGAAAAATTCCTCTCCCTGAAGAAATCGAAACAAGAGGAAAAGCTGTTCCAGGAATCCATTGAGACTGTCCGAGATGTTTTTATGGACATTCGCCAGGGCAATGGTTTTCAGGAAGAACCGGTCCGAAAAATGACTTCGGACATCGTAGATACGGTGGTAAAAGACGAAAAAGTCAGCTTGCGCCTATCCCGGTTATGGGACTTAGACGATCATATACTTCACCATTCTGTCGATGTGTGCTTATTGAGTACGATGATCGGGATCAACCTTGGCGTCAGTGGAGACGATTTGAGGCGGCTCGCCACCGGAGCGATTCTTCACGATGTGGGGAAAATCTACATTCCCAAATCAGTTCTCAATAAACAGGGACCGCTGACAGAGCGCGAGACGGAACTGCTTAAGAAGCACCCGGTTTTTGGTGTGAAGTATTTCCAAGATAAGGAGTCAATGCTGTCCAAAGAGGAATACTTCTGTATCCTTCATCACCACGAGAAATGTTCTGGGAATGGCTACCCCCAAGGACTGCAATACGCTCAGATTCATCTCTTTGCCCGGATCGTTGCGGTCGCAGACGTTTACTCGATGGCGACGTCTAACTTCGGTCATCATGATAAGGTTGACCAACTGCACGCCGTCGATATCCTCGCCAAGGAGATGACGGATTACCTCGACAAACATATCGTCCATGTGTTTGTGGACCGCATGCGGGATCTGATGCTGAACACGAAGGTCCGCCTAAACACTGGAGAAGAGGGATATGTGGTCAAATTCTACATAGATTCGCCTTTACTCCCCACGATCTTGTTGACCGACGATAAAGATGGACGAAAAGTGGTCAGTCCCTATCTGGTGCACTTGCGAGAACGACCAGACATGTTTATCAAACAAGTGCTCCGGGAAAAAATGACCTAGCAAAAAACGCGCGCCGGATTCCACCGAGCAGCGCGTTTTTTGCTAAGGACTTCGAGAAGACAATTGACAATTCAGCTGAACTAACGGAATATGATGGTGATAAGTGCTCCTAAGAGAAAGGTGAGCGACGAAATTGAAACGATTTACGGCACGCGCCTTTTTTGACGGCATGAACCGGCTTTTAGAGAAGGAAGCGAAAGAAAAATTAGCGCAAATGGAATTTCGCGTCATCGCTGAATTATTGCCAGAACGCATGCCTATCGGACAATCCTGCCTCTGGTCGGTCCTCGACAAAGAGGGCCGAACCATGTACTGGATGATGCCGGAGAACATCGCTTGCCGTTGTAAACCGGGAATGGTAGTAGCTGCTGTAGGACACCCCGTCCTATGGCCGTCGAGCAAACAGGGAAAGCGTCTCGAATGGCTGCAGGTAAAAAACGTAGAACCGGTTACAACAGGAGAGATCTCCAGGCAAGAACAGGTTCGCCAATTGGTTGAGGAAGGTTTCATTGGCAAGCGGGAGAAACGGGACTGGCCTGTCGATGCTGAAAAAGGCTCCGTCAAGATACATCTGATCGCCGGAGAAAAAAACCCCTTCACTCTAATGGTGCAACACAAATTTCGAAAAGCCCGGCGCTTTCAAGTTCACTTGCACAGCGCCGATATGAACCAGCCTGAAGAAGTAGCCCGGGCCATCTTAGAAGCGTCACGGCAGGGCGGCGACTTTCTGCTGATCATCCAGCATGAAGAAGACAACATCTTGACTTTTGACGAACCTGTCCTGTTGAGCGCCTTAAAGCTCACCGACATGTATAGCTTTTTTGTCCATCCAGAGTCGAAGATAAAACCCTTCGGCTATTGGCTCATTGACGAATGGATCGATAGCCCCCTGGCAGCGGCAAGGCAAATCGTAACTCGCTGTTGGCGGACCTGGAAAGGACCGAAGGAGAAACATCGCTTAAAGGAAGCTTTGGTCGAACAATCTCAGAAAGACCGGGCTCGATTGGTCGGCGATTTACACCGGCTGCGTGAAGAGAACCGCAATCTAGAAGAGAAACTGCTCAATTGCAATCCGCAGAAGGTGCAAGAGCTAGAGAGAAAGCTGAACCAGGCTGAGGTTGAACTAAAACGGTCCGAGGAACGGCGCAAAGTCATACTGAACCAGTTGTTCAGTATGGAGCAAGATCAAGAGGAACTGAAACGCAAGGTGGCCTTGCTCGAAGCGGGCGGTATAACTCCCCAAACCCCTGTGGATGTAACCGCGGAGATTGAAAAAGTAAAGCGGCAGGAATCTTTCCATCGGATGTTGGCAGAAGAAGAGCGGGATCGCTTGCAAGAAGAGAACCGGCGGCTCCAGGCCCGTATGGGTGAAACGACTCCCCTGCTCATGGAAGAATTAAAACAAAGTCTGACCTCACTAGGCCAAGAATTGGAACGTTCGGAAGAACGGCGAGAACAACTGTCCGAATTCCTATTCATCTTGGAGCAGGAGAATCGGGAGTTAAAAGGTCGATTGGGTTTCCGGGAGGATTTGACATCTTCCGAAGGCCAGCTTCAGGGAGCGAAGCGCGAAGAAGAAGAGTTGATCGTCGGTAAAGCCCGCTTGTACGAAGAGATCCATGACATGCTACTCAAAGAAGAACTGGAAAAATTACAGCGGGAAGTCAAACGACTGCGAGAATTACTCCGGTCCTGTTCGCACGAAATGATGGTGTCCCTTCAAGATGAATTGGCGATCACCCGAGCCCAATTAGACCATTCGGAAGTGCTACGGGACGAACTGCGCAAAGAAGAGGAACAGATCCGAAAAGAATTACATCATATGCGTTTGAACGCTGAGCCGCAGTCGCTGATCCCGATGGACAAACTGAACGAGAAACGGTCTGCTCCAAACCGGCTCGAAAAAGAAGAAGAGCAAGTTGAAACAGAATGGAGCGATCCAGAACAAACAGACATGATGGACCAGTTGGTTGGAAAAACGGTCGAGTTTTTCAAGCACGGATTTCGTTGGGGGAAGAACTCCGGGAAATAGAAGGTGTTCATTATATAAAGGAAGATGGCTGCCCCGAAAGGATCGCGGGGACAGCCATCTTTAATCTTTTACTCTTTTTTCTCGTTGTCAATAACCCGAGCTTCCACTTCTTTCGCTTTATCGCCTGGAGTTTTTTCGGGAGCCACCTCGTCTTTAAACTCCTTGATACTTTTACCCATAGCTTGTCCAATTTCCGGCAGCCGCTTGGCGCCAAAAAAAATCAAGACGATGACTAAAATGACAAGCCACTGAAGCGGACTGTTGATGAACCCGAAGGTGTACACAGTTACCTCCTCCTGACGTCGGACATTTGTATAAGTATAGCAGAAACAAATTGAGGGCTCAAGGGTCCGAAACTATATATACCCCTAAATGGGGTTTTTCATCGATTTAACACATAAAAAAGGATAATGGAGTAGAAAACAAGAATTAGTTTATATTTACCGATACTGATAAGTGGGAGAGTTGTCGTTTGACATCGTCAAAACTGAAAGACCCGGCTTTGGACAAGCTCTTCGAAGCCATCCTCTTGCTGGAGAACGAAGACGAATGTTACCGTTTTTTTGAAGACATCTGCACCATCGCCGAATTAAAAGCGCTGGGGCAGCGGATGGAAGTAGCAAAAATGTTGGAACAGGACAGCACTTACACTCATATCGCCGAAAAGACCGGCGCCAGTCCGGCGACGATCTCTCGAGTCAAACGTTGCCTTGTTTATGGCGCGGACGGCTACCGTCTCATCTTAGAGCGGTTGAAGGAAAGAAAAAAAACCGTTGACAGCGAAAAAACCCCATGATACCCTTAATTCATCACTATGTTACTTCACTTAGATGAATTGATAAAGCGCTTAAGAGAGGATGAGGGGTACCATGGCCAAAGAGCGAAACTTGTTGCAGATCCCGGCGGGGATGCGAGATCTGCTGCCGGGAGACGCCCGGAATAAACGCATCTTAGAAAACAAATGGACCGACTTGTTCACCACCTGGGGCTATCAAGAAGTGATCACCCCAACTGTGGAATACATGGATGCCTTGGCTGTCGATACAGGAGAAGAGATCCGGGACGACCGGATGTTTCAGTTTTTTGACCGGCAAGGGCGTATCCTGGCTCTGCGGCCTGAGATGACCACACCCATTGCCCGGGTGGTGGCTACGCGGCTCAAAAAAAGCCAATTCCCCTTGCGCCTTCACTATGCAGCCAACGTCTTTCGCTACGACGATCCTCAGGCTGGCCGGCAGAGAGAGATTTTTCAAGCGGGAGTGGAACTGATCGGCGCTCCCGGTCCTCTCGCTGACGCGGAAGTGATCGCTTTGGCCGTTGAAGCGCTGCGTCAGTCGGGTTTGGAAGATTTTCAGATTTCCTTGGGTCAGATCGAGGTCTTCAACGGTTTGATGGAAGAACTTCCCCTATCCGATGAACAGAAATCCAAGGTCCGCAGCCTCGTCGCCAAGAAGGACTTCGTGAGCCTCGAGGAAATGCTGGCAAAAGAAGGTCTCAACGACAGCCAAGCAGAATTGCTATTGAAACTTCCTACCCTGCATGGTGGGCGAGAAGTCCTGGTACAGGCTTTACCGCTGGCGGTCAATGAACGGGCTCGTCAAGGCTTAAACAACTTGCGCCAGGTCTATGATGCGCTGCGAACTTACGGTGTGGAGGATTATGTAGCGCTCGATCTAGGAGTCTTGCGGGGATTCGATTACTATACAGGCATTGTTTTTGAAGGATACACGGTCGGCCTCGGCTTTCCGATCTGTGGCGGCGGCCGTTATGACGGACTGCTTGGTCAAGTTGGCTTCGACTGTCCTGCAACAGGTTTTGCCATCGGACTGGATCGCGTCCTGCTCGCCTTGTCCCGCTCCCGGGAGCCTGAACCGGTTCCGGTGCCGGATATGCTGATCGGTGGAGACAACACGGAAAAAATCATCGCCGTCGCCGGCCGTTTGCGCCAGGAAGGCCGCTCCGTCGAGATCGACGTGCTCGGACGGGAAGAAGCGGAGCTAAAAGCCTATGCCGCTCTGCGTGGAATCGAGGAAGTAGTTTTGTATCGCAAAGGCGGCGACGACCCAGCCGAAGCGTAACTGTTCTAATCACTATAGATTAAGTCTGCAAGATGAAGGGAATTGTCAGTAGCGAATTCTCATCGGAAGAAAGATAGGGGGCGAACCCATGAAAGATATGCTCACCATAGCCTTACCCAAAGGAAAGCTCTTTGAAGACGCGATTCCGCTGCTTCAAGAAGCCGGCCTTTGCACGAAAAACCTCTCGGAAGACAGCCGTAAGCTCGTCATCCGCCATGAAAAAGAGCGGTTGAATTACATCATTTGCCGGCCCACAGACATCCCCACCTTTGTCGAATACGGTGCCGCCGATATCGGCATCGTCGGTAAAGATACCATCGTCGAGCAGGACAAGGACATCATGGAGCTGGTGGACTTGAAATTCGGTCACTGCCGTTTCGTCGTAGCCTTACCGGAGACGGCGGCCAAGAAAGGCCGCGACCTGACCCAGTTCAACCACCGCCGGGTGGCAACGAAGTTCCCGAAAGTGGCCGAAAGCTTTTTCGCCGAAAAAGGCATGCAGGTGGAGATCATCAAACTTCACGGCAATATCGAATTGGCACCAGCTGTAGGCTTGGCGGACATGATCATCGATATTGTCTCCTCAGGCCGCACCCTAAAGGAAAACAATCTGGTCGCCGTGGAGGACATCTTCCATGCCACAGCACGACTCATCGCTAACCGTGTCTCCTACCGATTAAAGCACCAACGTATTCAGCCGGTGGTAGAACGGATTCGAAGTCTCGTCAAAGACAGAGAGGTGACATACTAAACAATGGTACGCCTGATCACCTATCCCTCGATCGATGCCGATAACTATTTGCAGAAAAAGACTCTCGACGATGCGAACGTATCGGTCCAGGTGGCTCAAGTTCTCGAGACGATTCGTTGCAGAGGAGTGGAGGCTGTTTTTGAATATACGAAGCGTTTTGACGGTGCCACTGTAAATGAGGCGAACTTCCGTGTTTCCGAAGCGGAAATCGATGAAGCCTACAGCAAGGTCGACCCCGAGGTGCTCGCTGCATTGCGCCGGGCCCGGGATAATATCCGGCGCTACCATGAAAAACAACTGCGCCCCTCCTGGATCGAGCCGGAAGCCGATGGAACCATGCTGGGCCAACTCATCCGCCCACTAGAGCGGGTGGGAACCTATGTGCCAGGCGGCTTGGCCTCTTATCCATCATCTGTATTGATGAACGCAGTACCTGCCAAAGTGGCCGGCGTTCCCCAGGTAGTGATGGCTACACCGCCGGGAAAAGATGGTTCCATCAACCCGTACACCCTGGTGGCGGCTCGAGAAGCCGGTGTTGACGAGATTTACCGCATGGGTGGTGCTCAGGCGGTAGCCGCTATGGCCTACGGCGCTGGATTAAAAGCCGTCGATAAGATCACCGGTCCTGGGAATATCTATGTCACCTTAGCTAAAAAGCAAGTCTATGGGACTGTCGATATCGATATGTTGGCCGGTCCTTCGGAAATCCTGGTTATCGCCGATGAAACGGCTCCGCCCGCTTATGTGGCGGCTGACTTCTTGTCTCAGGTGGAGCACGATGTGCGGGCAGCGGCAGTCCTGGTGACACCGTCAGAAATACTGGCCCGAGCCGTCGAAGGGGAAATCCAGCGGCAAATGGATTACTTGCCCCGCCGGGAGATCATGGAACAAGCCTTAAAAGATAACAGCGCTGTCATCGTCGTCAAAGACCTGGATGAAGCCTGTGAAGTAGCAAACCGCTATGCGCCCGAACACTTAGAAGTGTTGACAAAAGAACCGTTCGCCTTGTTAGGCAAACTAACCCAAGCGGGTGCCATTTTCTTAGGTCCCTATTCACCAGAGCCAGTCGGTGACTACTACGCCGGCCCCAACCACGTTCTGCCTACAGGTGGAACAGCCCGCTTTTACTCGCCGCTGAACGTGGATACCTTCATGAAAAAGACGAGTGTCATCGCCTATTCAAAAGCCCGTTTTGAACAGGCGGCCGACGATATTCTCGCCTTAGCCAAATGTGAGGGTTTGGATGCTCACGCGAACGCAGTCGCCGTACGAATCGAAAAATAAAACGAATCCCGTTGCAATCACAATTGTAATTATATCAACGGAATTATAATAGTGGCCTAATGACAATAGGCCTTCCACAATTACACAGAATCAGAGAGCGAGGAATGTTGGCATGACGAATGATCCGCTGCGCTGGGTGCGGCAAGACATCCGGGATATTGTTCCATACCAGGCCAAGGTCTACCCGGAAGGGGTCAAGGTGGATGCCAACGAGAACCCCTTTCCCTGGCCCCAACGCTATGTCGAGCGCCTTCAGCAGGAATTGGCATTTTATCCATTCACTCGTTATCCCGATGGTGAAGCGAAAGAACTTCGTCAAGCCTTAAGTGAATATACCGGCCGTAATGCCGCCGAAATCCTGGTCAGCAATGGTTCCGACGAAGCTATCCAGTTGGTCTTGCTCACCTTTGGCGGGCCGGGACTCGCGACGGTTGTCTCCAATCCCACCTTCGTCATGTACAGCATGGCAACCCGCTACATGGGCGGGAATGTCATCGATGTGCCCTTGAACGAAGAGGGTAATACCTTTCGACTGGATGTCCAAGGTCTGTTAGCCGCGGCGGCACGGGAAGAGGCGCGGGTGATCATCATCTGCAACCCCAACAACCCGACCGGCAATTGTTTCGCCGAAGAAGACATCCTAGCCGTCGTCAGGGGAACCGACAAGATCGTCATTGTAGATGAAGCCTATTACGAATTCGCTGGGAAAAGCCTCATGGGGCGTCTCGACGAATTCCCAAATATGGTCATCATGCGGACCTTTTCGAAAGCTTTTGGATTGGCTGGGCTGCGGGTCGGTTATACCGTAGCGTCTGCTGAAATCATCAACGAAATCCACAAGGTGAGACAGCCCTTTAACGTAAATGCCTTCTCCCAGCGGGCGGCTACGATTGCCATTGAAGAGCGAACTGCTTTCGAAGCGCAGGTAAAAGAAGTTTTGGCCGAGCGGGAGACCCTCTGTGCAGAACTAGGTCGCTTTGCCTGGCAGGTCTTCGCTACGGATGCCAACTACATCTTTTTACGTTTGCCTGGGTCTACGAAGGAAGAGCAGGTTCGCCGGGCGGCGGAAATTCACCAAGGTCTGATGGACCGGGGTGTTCTGGTGCGAAAATTAGGCGGCGGACCCGGCCTCGACGGCACTTTGCGCGTCACCGTCGGCCGGCCCGAAGAAAACAGGAAACTCTTAGCCGCCTTAGGGGACCTCGCCGACCCATCGACTGGGGGGTGGCGTTGATGAGCCGCAACGCCTCGGTCGTTCGCAATACGGCGGAGACCCGAATCAGCATTGACCTGAACCTAGACGGGGAAGGTCATTATGAGGGGAAGACTGGCATCGGCTTTCTCGACCACATGTTCACCTTGCTCTCCCGGCACGGTCAATTGGACCTGGCTGTAAGCTGTAAGGGCGACCTGGAGGTCGACACTCACCATACGGTAGAGGACCTGGGGATCAGCCTAGGTACGGCCTTGGCAAAAGCCTTGGGGGACAAAAAAGGCATTCGCCGTTACGGCCATGCCTATGTGCCCATGGACGAGACATTAGTTCGTGTCTGCCTTGATCTAAGCGGCCGGCCATTTCTCGTCTACAAGGCGAAGATTCCCGTAGAGCGGGTCGGTCAACTGGAGACGGAGATGGTAGAGGAATTTTTCCGGGCTTTCTCTAATACCGCTGCCATGAACTTGCACATCCATCTTCTCGAAGGCGGAAACGGTCACCATATCATTGAAGCCATCTTCAAAGCTCTTGGTCGTGCTCTGAAAGAGGCTGTGTCTATCGATTCCGCAAATAAAGATCGGGTGTTGTCGACGAAAGGCCTATTATAAAATCTAATTACAAGTCCATATAGGAAGAATGAAAACCGAAAGGGGGCGGGCACTTTGATCGCCATCATCGACTATGGAATGGGAAACTTGCGGAGCGTGCAAAAAGGGCTAGAAAAAGTCGGATACAGCAGCTATATCACCAGCGATCCGGAAGCGGTGCGCAAAGCCCCCGCAGTCATATTGCCGGGTGTGGGGGCCTTCGCTGACGCCATGGAAAATTTACGTCAGACCGGCATGGTTGAACCGATTCACGAAATCGTCGCTGCCGGGAAACCTTTTATGGGCATTTGCTTAGGTTTTCAACTCATGTTTGAAGCGAGTGAAGAAGGCGGACACTTCGAAGGACTTAGCATTTTTCCCGGCCAAGTCCGGCGTTTGCCTCCGGGACTGAAAGTGCCTCACATGGGCTGGAACGAATTGACTGTACGGAGATCCAACCCGATCATGGAAGGGATTGAAACCGGTTCAGAGTTTTATTTCGTCCACTCTTACTTCGTCGACCCTGGTGACGAAGAACTGACGATCGCTACGGCAGATTATGGTTTTGACTTTTGCGCCGTAGCCGGACGAGATAATGTCTTTGGTGCACAGTTTCACCCGGAAAAATCGAGCGATCTGGGATTGCGCATTTTACGGAACTTTGGAAAGCAGGTGGAAGCATGCTGATATTTCCGGCTATTGATTTAAAAGAAGGACGCTGCGTACGCCTGTACCAAGGCAAAATGGAAGATGCGACCGTATATAACGACGATCCGGTGGCCCAAGCCCTTTCCTGGCAGGCCAAGGGAGCTCAAATGGTTCATCTCGTCGACTTAGACGGTGCTTTTGAAGGGGAACCGAAAAACTTCGACGTCATTCGTTCCATCGTTCAGGCCCTCACCGTCGGTGTGCAATTGGGCGGCGGCATCCGCGATATGAACATTATCGATAAATATTTACGCCTCGGCGTTTCCCGAGTCATCCTCGGAACAGCCGCCATCCGCAATCCAGAAATGATGGAAATCGCTTGTAAGGAATACGGCCAGCGCATCGTTCTCGGTCTAGACGCACGAGACGGGTGGGTGGCAACGGACGGATGGGCGGGCACCTCTCAAGTGACCGCATTGGAACTGGCTGTGGACATGAAAAAACTCGGTGTTCGCCGCGTCATTTATACGGACATATCCAAAGACGGCACTTTGGCCGGCCCGAACTTGAAATCGACGGCTGAACTAGCCCGTAAAACAGGACTGAAGATCATTGCCTCTGGCGGATTCGCCACCATCGACGATGTCAAAGCTTGCGCCGCACTGGAAAAGGACGGTGTGGAAGGGGCTATCTTAGGCAAGTCCATCTACACTGGCTCCATTGAACTGGCTGAAGCGCTCCGGATCGTCAGGGGGGAAGACGCATGCTAGCGAAACGCATCATCCCCTGCCTTGACGTCCATGGGGGACGCGTCGTGAAAGGAACGAACTTTGTCAATTTACGGGACGCCGGCGACCCCGTAGAACTGGCTGCTGTATATGACAAAGAAGGCGCTGATGAACTGGTTTTCTTGGATATTACCGCTTCTTCTGACGGACGAGCCATCATGCTTGACGTGGTCCGGCGGACGGCGGAAGAGGTCTTCATCCCCTTTACCGTCGGCGGCGGTCTGCGAACAGTCGAAGACATTCGGGAGATGCTGAAGGCAGGCGCTGACAAAATCTCTCTGAACACATCAGCGGTGCAAACGCCGCAACTGATCGGAGACAGTGCCTGGAAATTCGGTTCCCAATGCATCGTCGTAGCTATCGATGCACGACGTCGGCGGGACGAAGAAGGACGCTTGTTGGAGGGATGGGAAGTCTACACCCATGGCGGCCGGAAACCGACCGGTATCGACGTGCTGGAATGGGCTCGTAAGGTGGAAGAACTAGGTTGCGGTGAAATCCTGTTGACCAGCATGGACAAGGATGGAACCAAAGATGGTTACGACATCCCCTTGACTCGGGCCGTAAGCGAAGCTGTAAAGATACCGGTCATCGCATCGGGCGGTGTGGGGAACTTGGAGCACATCTGCGAAGGTTTGACGGCTGGCAAAGCCGATGCCGCCTTGGCCGCCTCCATCTTCCATTATAAGGAGTACACCATTCGCGAAACCAAAGAGTACCTTCGGGGAAAAGGAGTGCACGTGCGAAAATGGCGCGACTGAACATAGATCCGGCATTTATTGAGGGATTAAAATTCGATCATCAAGGCCTCATCCCAGCTGTAGTCCAAGATGCGAAAAGCGGCCGCGTGCTGATGGTGGCCTATATGAACAAAGAATCGCTTTCAAAGACACTAGAAACAGGCGAATGCCACTACTATAGTCGCAGCCGCAAGGAATTGTGGCATAAGGGCTCTACGTCTGGCCATGTACAAAATGTGGTGGCCCTCGAATACGATTGCGACCGCGACTGCCTGCTCTTTCAGGTCGAACAGACCGGCGCCGCCTGCCATGAAGGTTCTTTTTCCTGTTTCCGGCCTATCGGCGGACAGGCCGGGGAGACCGTTGGATTTGAAGCTGCGGCTATCTCTGACGGCTGTGACGATAAAACTGAGATTGGGGCGATTCTGGAGGAACTTTCCGGTGTCATTGCCTCACGGCAGAAGGAAATGCCTGAAGGTTCCTATACGACCTACCTATTTTCAAAAGGGCAGGACAAGATCTTGAAAAAGGTGGGCGAGGAGACCGCTGAGGTCATCATCGGTTCGAAGAACAATGACCGAGGCGAGATTGTCTATGAGACGTCGGATCTCTTGTATCATCTGCTGGTGTTGATGCGGTATCACGGGATCGAATTAGACGAAATCGCCCAGGAGTTAAAGAAGAGAAGATAATTCAATAGGGAACATAAGGACCATAAAGAAAGCGTGAAGCAGATGCATCACGCTTTTTCTACTATTCGTCCTCTTGTACCGGTCTTTTTCGGAGACCCAATTCTGCGACCAGTGTTTTTGCGTTTAATCCAAAGTGCAGCAGGACCGCAGGTATCATCGCGAGCCCTGCCACCTCATGAATTCCTTTCATGGGATTTCCTCTTCGTTCAAACTCTTGTGAATTTCGCTTTTCATTGCCCGACTGGGCAGGAACAACAGGTTCAACGGTAATACGTTGTTTGAAATCCCGCGGTTCGTCATGTTCTCCCATCATAGAAAGACCAGTGAAGGCAACCGTAAGTGAGGATACCGTAAGTATTACAGAAATGATTCCCTTAAGCCTGGCTTTTTTAGGAATGGGACTGTTTTCAGACAACCGAATCAACTCCTTGAAATTTCTCAAAGAGCATCTTATCGCAGAACTCTTAAAAACAGATGAAAACTTTTATAAATTTTGTGAACCAGCCACAATACTAACATTAAGATAAAAATAGGTCTATGGTCCTTTGTTAAGTTTGTCGAGACATGCTAAGCTTAAAAATAACTTTTTTTCTTATATTCAATGGCTTCGACGACAACAGGGAGGTAGACATCATGATAAGGGATGAAGAAAAATTCAATCCTGAGCAAACGGAAAGACGTCTTAACGGCGTTGAACTTCTAGTGACCATAGCAATAGTATTAACAGTAATCCGACTCACCCTTTGATTTAAATACCGAAAACAAATATCCCGCTATAAACAGAGATCTCGTCACCTTGACTAGATCTCTTATTTATGTCTTAATTCTAAACTTAGGAACTATAGGCTTGCAGGTACCTGCATTATCGGTTACTCCAGCTGTCTCCTGCAGGACGGATTTCAAATAAAACAATCGAAAGTTTTGGGCGAATTATGTGCTTACAGGGGATATTAAAAAAAGTCTTAGAATGAAAAATTGACCGACTTGTTTTGTAAGCCCGAAATCTAAAAAAGGCCCAGGATTTCTAGTCCCGAACCTTCGATAGTCACCTTCAACATCGTGTAAGTGTAAAATCTTTACATCATTTCAGTTACATACCTTTTAAGTGATAGGGGACGGAAGCCACGATCGTATTCTTCTTTAGAAGTAATACAGTACGTAGAAGAAAACCAGTCTGGTTATGCAATAAATAGTGCCACCAAGTATGTGTAACAAACTCAGGGACGATCACTGTGATCACTTCGCCGATTTTCAAATCTTTTTCTAAGTTATCGATGTAATTTACAAGTGGATCGATTAATTCTCTATAAGGCGATTCTACAATTACTAATTCAAAGTTAATCTGTTTTTCTTCAAGCTTTTTCCTTAATTTATCTGCTGTTTCTGGATTTGAAGAAACATGAACTATCCTTATATCCGTATCTTCGTTGGACATCGATTTAGCAAATTCCAACGCATTTAGCGCTGGTTTAGAAAGAGACGACATGGGAATTAGGATGTAATTCTTCACCACATAATAAGGAGACTGATTCTGAGAAGACAATTCATGAGAGATGGCGGAATAGTGTTTTTTGATTTTCTTAAATAGCAACACTAATAAAGGTATTGCTATTAGTACGAGCCACGCACCAGCCATAAATTTTGTCGTTGCGATGACGATAGTGACGATTCCTGTAACCGTTCCGCCAATTCCGTTGATAAGTGCATTCAACTTGTACCCTTTAGGTTTTAGCCTGTTCCAGCGGACAACCATACCGATTTGAGCGATGGTGAATGCTAGAAAAACACCGACGGCATATAAGGGAATGAGGGAATGCACGGAACCATGGAATAGAATGACTAAACTGATTGCACCTGCACAAAGAAGTAAAATGCCATTGTTGAATACAAGGCGATCGCCCCGAAGTGCAAAAATTCGTGGAATATATCCCTCTGCGGCTAGTTTAGCTGCCATAATGGGGGCGCCAGCAAAAGCGGTATTGGCGGCCAAGATGAGAATGACTGCCGTGGCGGCTTGTAGAAAATAATACATGAGATTCCTGCCGCCAAAAACTAGTTCAGCAATTTGAGAGACAAGTGTTTCGCCATGTTCAGGTAAAACGTGGATCCAACCTGCCAGAATACTGATTCCCCCAAAAAGAATCACCGATAGACTGCCTAAAGCAAATAAAACCTTAATAGCGTTGCTTTCCTTCGGTTCCTTAAATGAAGGGACACCATCTGCCACTGCTTCCACACCGGTGAGGGCAGTACAGCCGCCTGCAAAAGCTTTTAACAGAATCCAAACAAACAAGAGGCTTCCTAAATTCGCAGTATGCGCTTGTACGGGGGTTACAGGGGGTGTAAAGTCTCCGGTAAGGTAACGGTAAACACCAGTGACGAGAAGGGACAACATAGAGAATATAAATAAGTAGGGAGGATAGGCGAGTATATTTGCGGATTCGCTGATACCTCTCAGGTTGATAATAGTTAATACGACAATAAAAAATACAGCTATGTACACAGTATAAGGGAATAACCAGGGAAAGGCTGAAGTGATCGCCGCAGTGCCGGAAGATATGCTTACTGCGATTGTCAACACATAATCAATAACCAAAGATGCACCAATAATACAACCGTAAGTAGGCCCCAAAAACTCCTTAGCTACTGAATAGGCACCGCCACCCTCTGGGTATGTTTTTATCACTTGTGTATAGGATAGGATAACGGTTAATAAAAGTAAAACAATACAAAAAGCGATGGATGGCAAATAATGAAACGCAAGCTGACCTAAAGCAGCCAAAACAAGGAGGATCTCTTCGGTGGCATAAGCTACAGAACTAAGAGCATCCGATGCGAAAATGGCCAAGGCTTTGGGCTTGTTAATCGTTTCATGAGAAAGTTGTCTGTTGTGGAGTTTACTCCCTATAAGCAGCCTTCGGAGCAAGTTGCTTCCTCCCTGGATCATAATCAATGAGCATGGATGTAGTCTAATGCTATGATCGATTTTAAGCAATGCCAAAATAATAATTGATTAGGTTTGAATTACTCGAAAAAGCTAGAATAAATAACTGATGTCTCCGTTAATCGTACTCGTTCTTTAATTTCCGGGGATTTGCATAATCGGAAATAGATCAAACATTTCCTTAACTGACTGAGGATTCTTTCGCCAGTCACTTCCCACTACATCAACATGGCTCTTCGCTATTTCGTGTGGGCAAACGCATGTTTGCTGAATATGTATCTACTTTTAGCCGGTGCTATGTTCATGTTTAAGTCACCGGCTACCAGGTATATCATGGCAATAAAATTGCGTGCGGATCGGTATCCGCGAGCCTTACGTTTAGCCGCCTGAATTAAGCTATTGATGCCTTCTTGCAATCCATTCGTGATATTTGAAACAAACCATCGTAGGATTCCTTTCTCGTGCCGTTTCATCGTATGTGCAACGGAGTTCAGCGGTCTAACCGGCTATGGGTTGCCCAGAAGTACCACTTTTTCAGAAACATCGGTGCATCTATCGGGTCTTTCTCATACATTTCTTGAAAGGTAAGTCTCATCTGGTAGGCTCGGGCCGTCTTCGAGTTTCGCTGAGAAAGGACGTCTTCCATAACTGCTTTTTGCTTCATCGTTAAGTTCTTTTTATTTTTAAGCCAAATATAGCGAGTTCCTTTTAATTCTGGCATCGTTATTTGTTCTTCTCGTCGAACTTGGTCCACCGCTTCGTTAATCAGCTTAATGACATGAAACTTATCAAAGGTGATCGCTGCTTCCGGAAGATGTTTTTCTACCCCTGAAATAAAGGCCGGCGACATATCCATACAAACATCGGTGATGTTCTCGCTACAGCCTCCGTGAGTTTGGAAGTCTTCCATGAATTTGGGGAGGACATCGGCCCCTTTTCCTTCTGTGGCAAAAATCACCCGCCGTGCCTCTGCGTCCATCACGATGGATACGTACTTGTGGCCTTTCGCGCGGGCCGTTTCATCCACACTGACCTTAGAGACAGAGGCAAAGTTCTCTTCCTGACGAGCTTGGTGGACATAGTGATGAACGATTCGCCAAATGAGTGAGTCATGCTCATGAACGATACGAGATACCGCGTTCACAGGCATTTCTTTGGCCAGTTCCATGACATAGGCTTCGAAGAGTAAGGTGAATCCACTGCCGGGTCGGCTCCATGGCACAGTGACCTGATGAACTTTGCCGCATCGGTGGCATTTGGTTCGAGGTACACGCGCATGAATAAAGCATTTGTGCTGAAAGAAATTGAGATGTCTCCACGTTTTCTCCTTCGTATCATGGACTTTGCAATCGGCTTCAGCACAAGTTGCGCAAGTAAATTCACTTCCTGGGATAAAGTCAATCGTGATATGTAGTTCTTGATATTCGGCATTAAACCGGGTACTGACGACATACCACGGTGCTGTCAAGCCAAGCGCTAATTGAAATAAATCTGTATTTTTCATATCTATATTGTAACATGTCTACATTTGCCAACCCACACGAAATAGCGAAGAACCCATCAACATGTGCTTTTATTATAATACCTGTATTGGAGAGTGGATACAATGATCACTATGAAGTTAAGAAATCTATAGCAAACTTTTCTGTATAAACAACAATGACATTCCGTTACATTTATAGACTGTTTTAAACCTGCATTAGATATCGGTCGATGAAATTTGTTCTCTAAAAAGAGAAGGATTCTCAATGGAAAATTATAAGCATGTGTCTTAGATTTCTATTTTTAATCGGGAGATGGAAGCGGAGTCTGCGTAAGTTCTTCGATTAACGCTCTGACCGTTTTTAAGGCATCTTTATCTTTGCTTGAAATCTGAGTTATACGGTAACATATATAATTACTTAAAGTTATCTTCGAGGGAAAAATCCATAATAAAATATGATCTCCCTTTTTAGCATAATACTTATATTCCTTTTCGCACAGGCCGAAAATCGTTCGAATCTCATTCTCAGACAAATGAAGATTCTTTGCTTCTGCCCAACGTATAATTCGAAGTGCCAGATCGGATAGATCCTTAGAAAAATCATAGTACATTTGACCCAGTTCGTCTTTGGATTGTTCCAACGCTTTAGCTTCTAGCTTCAGTGCAACTAGGGATTTAGCGTATTGATGTTTTAGTTTTCTTCGGAAGGGGAGGCTATTTCTTTCGAAACAGAGTGCCATCTGATGTAGCTCTTTGACGATTCGGCTAGAAGCCAGGATATAAGGCATCACATTCATGGAACCGTATCGCATCCTTTCTTAGCCTAAGACTGTGGGAAAATATTAAAGTTATTACCTCTGGCAAGAAATTATTGTACCTTTATCCAAGAACCAATACGTTTCAATTATAACAGAAATAGACATAAAACATCAAAAAGGCTCAAGACTTTTCCCCCTGGAGCCTGCCCTATAATATGAATATTATGAAAAAAGGCCTGACATTAAATCTAAATGTGTTTGATTCATAATTCGACAAAACATCTTATTTTTAACCCCTTGTAGCAATAAAAATCTATTGTATGATGTAAACATACATAATTTTCATATTTTACAGGGGGATTTCAATGAAGACACTTCAGCTAACGTTAACGCACAAATTTTTTCAAAGTTCGGCTGAACAAATTCGTGAGCAAGGGGTACCCCGATGCTATGAATGCCTGCGAATTCTTCACGCAGGGGACAAAATTGACTCCTGGTGGCCTCAGTCAACCAGGCAAAACGTATGTCGTGCTTGCGAAGAAAACAATGCGGCAGAACGTCGCCGTTTCGCTTGGAATACCCCCTGTATGGCTAAACCAAAGGAAATTGAAACCGCTAGGTCGCTTCTCGCCATGTATCGGGAATCGAGACAAAACCAGAAGCACATTTCTGATAAATTGCTTTCTGAGGGATCCGTCGATAAGGAGACTTTTCGACTTAGTCAACATGATTATCGTTCTGCTATTTTAAGCATTGCTAGGGCGGGTCTGCCGGAGAGAGCCTGGAAAGCTGCAGGATTAACGTTTGATGAAATCGAAGAAGCAGAGCTCGACTTGCTGTACGGTTTTACATTTAAGGATCACCAACCAAGGTTGGTGCTATAATAACCAAAAACCGAAAAGCTTTGTCACTAAAAGGCGTCCGGCTGCATCCTCAGCCGAACGCTTTTTTTGCCTAAAACCTCTAATTCCACAAACATTTATTAGTATCCCTGTGAAACCTGGCAACGAATACAATCGACTATAATTGATGGCATCAAGCTATTGATTCCCTCGTACGGCCTGTTGGTAATATTCGATAATAAACCAACGTAAGATTCTTTTTGAGTGCCGCTTCATGGTATAGCGACCAGAAGAAATGGAGCAAGCCATCTCGAATCTTTGCACTGACTATCAATTCAAGGCGCAAATAGATGATTACTCTCGACAAAAAACGTAATATTACTGTAATTATTATACTTTATCAACAGTTAGAGTAACTATTTCTGTGGATATCGTGAATAACTTAGGAAAATTGAGAACTTTACTTTAAATATTTGTCGAAGATAAAGTGTAAACGGCATTTAAAGTATCCCCTCCATGGCAGGTCCGGCGGGTACACTGGGTGAAGATGAGTAGGCAACCCCATTTTCCGGGTTTATTGTGGCATGACTGTGTATCACCCTCGGGTAGCGCTACGATTCATTAAGCATAGTGTTCAATTGAAGGAGTAAAAGCTCTATGTTGAGGCTAATCACTATTTGTCCAAGTGTTTCTCTGGTCTGTTGAATTATCTCAAAGTTATCCACGAAATTACCTCGAACAAAAGATTTTACTTACTTTTCGGAATCCTTATCTTCATCCAAACGCCTCATCGAAGGAGCTAAAATTGGTCTAATCAGTGACTTAGGGTTTTTAACGCCCTCTTCATTGAACTGCCGTTTTATTATTGCCAAAATGAGGTATCTTGCGAATATACTGGCTGCAACAACCATGATAAAGTAATGAACCAAAGAGTAGAATTTCCATTATCCTGCTTTTGTCAAGAAGCTTCCACCAGCTATAGTGAATAACTACCAGCATCCCTACGATTGAACACCAACCTCTGGAAAAAAGCTCGGATTGCAGGTAATGCTGCAGCGATAGTTGGTTAAACAAGATTCTTGCGTCCAAAAGCATTGCATCAGTAACCATTTTAACCCTACCTTCTATTTTTGTTGCAGAAAGTAGGTTTCCCAAAAGAGTCAGTTTCAAACGAGACACTCAACAAAAAAAGCCCAACATTTAAAACTTCGACTTCCCTTTTCGCCCCACTGGGGATAACCTACACCTGCCTCCTAGAAGATCTGTTGATCTTGAACTTGAAAGGAGCGGTGTTTCTTTATGACCTCCCAAGGTATCAAGCTCGGCCATAGATGCGTCTCCCCACGCATGGTCGGTTACTGGGTAGCCCATGTTTTGTTAGTTAAAAAATCATATTAAAGAGGAAAACGTTCGGTCCATTGTGGACGAACGCTTAGTATGGTTTAGAAGAAGTACAGTTTTGGAACCATTACCGTCGGTCTGTTAAACAAACAACGAAAATGAATAATAATTTTCTTCCTCTGAGTTTAACGGAATAACAATCATGTGATACCAATCGTCCCCGGTTGGTCTTACACAATTATACCTATGGATATATTGTTTCGCTGAACCGTTCAAAACAGACTTTATCCCTCTAACAACATCCAAAGCATCTGCGATACCATCTCCAGCTGCTTTCTCGCAAATCTTAAAGTAATTTACTCCTACACCAGCTAGAGACGTATCGCTAACATCGTTTTCTATTGCAGTTCTATCCCAATAATTATTAACGTAGGTGATGTAGCCCTTATCGTTTATAACCGATAGCATTACTGGAAGTGAATCAAGTATTAAAGATCTAAACCCTTCACTTTTCCGGAGTTGCAGTTTTGGGGGCAGTGATGCCGTTGGGGGTATAAGTAAAACGGGGAATACAGAAACTTTTGGTGTTCGTGAGCTGAGTGAAAATTTTCACAGAAAAAATTGGACTGTTATTGATTGACAGAAAATAATTATAGTTGGTACTATTACTATAACATGTGATTGTTATGACAATGGGTGAAACAAAACCCCCAATGGCGAATATGTAAGGAGGGATAGTCGTGTCTGAATTTGAGAGCGTAAAAAAAGGTTCGGAAACGAAGTTGACCGGAAAATCTAGTAATCACGTGCCTCAAACTCTTCATTCGAATATTAACGGGATATTACAGATGGCACAAATCAACCCAAATTTATTAACACCTCAGCATATTCTACAACTTCAGCGGACTATTGGAAACAGGGCAGTTCTACAGTTGTTGACGCAGAAGCCAGTTCAGAGAGGGCAGGAAACTAAGGGGGAAGAAGAGGTCCCTGTACAAGGGAAGGTTGAGATTGTTCAGAGGGTAGGGGAAAAATCCGAGGAAGATGAGGAAATGGATTCTCTTCAGATGATGCAGGAATCTTATGAAATAGTTCAAAGGGAAGCCTTACCGGAAGAAGCAGAGGAAGAAATGCCGATTCAGGGAAAGTATGATACGGTGCAACACTTTTCAGAAAGTGCCGCACCGATTTACGCAAAGACCGATTCCACCAAGACTGGAAGTGGTGTGCCGATCAACGATGATCTTTCTCTTGAACATGAGGCCGACGTGATGGGAGCAAAGGCGTTGCAGCGTGTGGTCGAAACGGAAGAAGAGGAAACGCCGGTGCAGGGGAAGTTAGGCGAGGTTGGGCAGAAGAAGGAAGGCAAAGCGATGCCGAACAATACAGGATTACCGGATAATTTGAAGGCAGGCGTGGAGAGTTTAAGTGGGATGAGTATGGACAATGTTAGGGTACATTTTAATTCAGATAAGCCAGCACAAGTGGGAGCGTTGGCGTACGCACAAGGAACGGATATTCATGTGGGTCCAGGACAAGAGCAGTATTTACCGCATGAGGCGTGGCATGTGGTACAGCAGAAGGAGGGAAGGGTTAGACCGACGGTGCAAGTAAAGGAAGTAGCTATAAATAATGATGCTGAGTTGAAACGGGAAGCCAATGAGATGGTAGCATTCTCGAAAGGGACTCCTTCATATCAAACCATACAATCACAGATTAAAAGTATGAAAGCAATTAATGGTAATGACAATCGTATTATGCAAAGAATGGTAGCAATCGCGAAAAAATCTATATCGGGAGATTTTATCGAATCAAACTCAATTCAATATGCGTTGGAGCGAGCTGGAGGTCCGATCGGGTTATTAACAGATCTTAAATATAACGAACTTTTAGATGGTGCCACTCTATACATAGTAGCACACGGTTCAAAGGAGAGCTCTGGGGAGTATACCGGAGAAGAAATAGCTAATATATTGATAAAGAATGGATTAAAAAATCAAAAGAATATAGAAATTATATTCACCTCATGCCATGCAGGAGAAGGTAAAAGTAATCCCAAAACAGATTCAGTTGTAGCGATAATTGCTCAAAAATTAAAAGAGAGCGGCATAACTGAAATAACAATATCGGGAGCAAAAGGATTATCAATAAAATCGAGTGCTACAGGAGATGATTTTTTTGTAATTAAACCAGATAAAGAAAGTAAGTATTGGCCTATACAAAAGGCATTAATCGATAAATATAGTCCGAAAAAAGAATTTGAACAGTGGGTTGCTACACATCCAAAACCGACAATAGAAGAAAGAGCGTATGCTGCATCACAAATAGCCCGAGACTTTTATACAGAGTTAGTTTCAGAAATTTCTAAAGAAGAAGGATTAATATATCCTAATCAAGAAGCTATTTCAACTATAAAAATTAATGAAAAAGGCGAATTGTTTTATAAAGAACGAAATATGGGTTTAAGTCCGTTTGCATTCGATATCGAAGACTATGGTAGTCAATGGGAGAAACTCTGACAGTAATTTTCGCTTATTTTAACTGCTTGCTTATCCCAGCTCAACAAGTACACGACGCGAGTATCCCAAGTCGTTGAACAAAAAAATGATGTCAACACAACGAAGGAAAAACTGGAACTGATGTTGTAAGTTTGCAGAATGTCACATTATCAGGTATACCGGCTAAAAATCGCCGTGAAAGGGGGGACGATAATTTGTCCGCTTTTATTCCGTTATTTATTGCCATTTTGGTTGGCACAATACTATACATAACTATAGGATGGTGGGGGTTTCTTGTAATTTTCCCTTGGATTGGTACATCTATTTCTTTGGGCATGTACTTGCAACGAAATTTACGTACAGAACGAAAAAACGTAGGGCGTCGTGTTTCCATCCTACTAATCTTACCTGTGTTTTTATTTTTCCTACCTATAACTGATAAACAAAACCTACAGTTGGAAGGGATTGTTTTTCTACTATTAGTCGGGTCCTATTCTGGAGGAGTAATCCACTATATTATAGCAAAAGTAATAGGGCCTCTCATATGGGGAAGGGGGTTTTGTGGTTGGGCCTGTTGGACAGCAGCAATACTCGATTGGCTACCTGTTTATAAAACAGATAAAATCCCAGACGCCATGAGGAAATTTCGCTTTATCCCTTTAGTGATTTCAATTATGGTTCCACTGATTATGGTCTTTTTGTTTAGTTATGATGTGAATCGGGACTATTTGGACAAAAGAGAAATAATTTGGATGATGGTTGGAAACATTGTGTATTACCTCATTGGTATCCCTTTGGCATTTTTACTTAAAGATCGTCGAGCTTTCTGTAAGGTCGCTTGTCCCGTATCGATAATTATGAAAGTACCCAGTTCGGTTAGTTTGGTTTGCATAAAACCAACAAATAACAAATGTATTCGATGTGGGCGTTGTAACAAATCATGCCCTATGGATGTCGATGTGATGGGTTACATAAGCCAAGGGAAAAAAGTAAGAGATACAGAATGTATTCTTTGCTTTGAATGTACTCAAGTTTGTCCAATAAAAGCAATTTAATAAAGAACGGGTATCAACCGATTAACGACAATCCATAATAACCTCTTACAATCGCCCATTAGTGGTAATAATCTACCCATTATTCTTTACCTTTCCTCTTGTAACCCATATCTCAGTTTGTAGTATCGTTAATAAAAGTGCAAAAAGACGTATTCTGCATTATAATATTTCACACCATTTTTGTGGGTTAGTATATCATTCTTACTTCCGATTCTAGGGATGGTATTTTACTGGTTCATGAATCACTCAGCTCTCACTAGATCAGGGGATTAAGTGAGGAATAACTAAAATCTTTTTTTATATTATTGAGAATGACACAACTTGCGATTGATTAAACAAGTTGGGTGTTGATAAGCCGTGGACAAAGATACATGGACACATTTGATTAACGTCGCCGATGTGTACGAAGCTGAAGTTGTCGAATCCATACTTCAAGAAGCAAACATTCCATTTCTGCGTAAATACGTTGGAACAGACGGATATCTAAAGATAGTAACTGGAGGTACTTTTAATAATGTTGAATTATATGTTCCAGAGATTTTTTACGACGATGCGGTCAATTTAATCTCTATATCGTATGAAGAAGATAATTCCAGTGATGAAACATATCAACAAGATAAGTCACATTGGTCTGAAATTATTCTTATCGCGATTGCTTTCTCCTTACTATATGGATTATTTATGGTTTTAGCTAATCAATAAATATGAGTGAGATTTCCGTCGTTTTTTAACAGTCTACCGGATAATGAATCGATCATCCAAAATAAACCTAACACCAAGATCTTAACGGAAAAGTTTACAAACAAAAACGACTACAAAAGAGAAAGTTTTACTTTATTTGAAAAAATGAATATATAGAGGGGATTTTTTCATACAACATAGTTTTCTCTTTTAATCGGATGTACCTACCTCTATCATGCTCAGAAGGAAAAGTAGTTCAAACTATCGTTGAGCCTCAGAATTACCCAAAGGATTATTTGTTTAAGAACCGTGAAGAAGATTAAGAAGTTGTCTTTTTGACACAAAAAGCCGATTGGTCGCTTTTGGACATCGAACATATGTTTTCCACAGACGTAAAATTAATGAAAACCACAGCCTCCGGCATTAGTGGACGTGCCTCCCGACTGAGCCGTGTCGGCAGCATGGTTATGCCGTCAGATCGAATGTCGGTGAAGGGCAAGCGAGATTACCGGCGGCCAGGTCTGTTGATCAGGGTTCCATTTGATGAGTTTGATCGGATGAAGTACGTGCAATATGTCCAACTGCTGCCTAAATGGCAGGAGAAGTATGGCGAAAATTATATTTGACGGGAATGGGGGCTGACAAAGTATAGATGGGAGGTTATTATTGAGGCCTTGGAATCGATAAAGCCGGAATTACCAACGTTAGATAATCTCAGCAACTTTTTCGATTTCTGTGGCCGATGAAGCTAATTGCTCCATTGACGCCGATATTTCTTGTGTTGCGGCCGCTTGTCGTTCTCCTAAAGCAGCAGTATTATTAACCTTTTCACTAATTAAAAGCATAGATTTCTTAATTTCCGAAAGTATATTGTCAATCTCTTTAACGGATTTTTCGCTTTCGTTTGCCATCTTGCGAATTTCCTCAGCAACAACTGCAAATCCTTTTCCTAGGTCATCTACCCGTGCCGCTTCAATTGAAGCGTTGAGCCCGCACCGATGACATTTCCATTTTCATAAGTAATTGGTACAGTAGTTGATTTAACAGGTATTCCGTAAACTTCCTTCGGAACTAAAAGTATGATTTTTTCACCTGTATCTAAGCATCGACTCACACCACCTGATGGAGGTAATCGATTGCCCGCCGTGATTTTTGTGTCGATTTCCTTCCCTGATAGGTAATAAAGAAACTTTTCTTTATCTGTGACTGCTAACATGCCATCGAGCGGGAGAACTTTTTGGAAATAGGGCAGAGTCGTTTGGAACGCTTTTAACAAATCGTCGATATTGGAATCTTTTCCTTGGCTTGTCACATTACCAACACCATTTAATTTTATTTATTTCATAATATCACCATTAAGCGTAATGTTCAAAAACAATACACAAAAACTGATATGAATTTAATTCTCTTGTTTATCTAAATATCTTTGCATCTTTCTGTAATATTTTCTCGTAAATACTTACTATACTAATGCTCCTTTCCTAGATAACCTACACCTGCCTCCCTTGTAATCAGTCAATCTTGAACATCGAGAGAAGCAGGTGTTTCTTTATGACCTATGCCCGATCAAGAAATATAAAAAGCGTGCGCAGTTTCCACCGCCGCACGCTTGAAGTAAGTTTGTCGATTAGTAAGCACCAAAACCCATACCAAAACCGGTGCCGAGGATGGCTATAATGATAATCAAGATAGCCAAAGCTACGATGCTATTTCCGATATAGCCACCGGTCATGCCACCACATGCACCCATGTTCCTTCCTCCTCTCTTAACTAACAACCGTCACCAGCGTAACCGACGCCAATAATCGCAGGGTAAAAAGCTCCAATAACGATGAGAGTAATAATAAGTCCCACTACAGTCGGGAACCCCACATAACCACCAGCAAAAGCAGCACCCATGGGAACTCCTCCTTTCAAATTTAAATGAAGGCTTACTTACAATACCAGTTTATGGTGGAAATATATTCCATGTGAACAAAAAACCGCCGGGAATTCATTCCCAACGGTTAAGCATTGGAGCTTTGGCTATTTTGATCATCATATAACGATTCTCGGTACCCATTATTACTTTATGAAAAATTCACCCATTTGTGAGTTCTTTTATAAGGAATCTAGCTGTTATGGATTTTATCCTGTATAGGTAATGATCTTTTATTACAGTTGGGGCATTTCACGTAGCGACGAAATCCTGCATGGAGCGAAAAAATATATTTCCAGAAAGTTAGCTTAAACGACTGACCACAGTTTGGACATGCAAAGTGCGTAATTCTCGCTCGAACGGCAGCTATGGCAAACAAAAAAATTATGATAATGAGGGCTTTTGAGCGAATCATATTCCTTCCTTTCCTCTAGTCGTTTAGATTAATATAAGTATGCCCAACTCTAAAATTAAACTTCTCTTCCCACCCAAACTAGAGATAACATACACCTGCCTCCACGAAAATCAGTCGATCTGAAACGGCGAAAGGAGCAGGTGTTTTATTATGGCATCATCACAAAATAAGACTGGACAAGGCTCGGAATATCAAAATAGAAATTTATTGGGTGACCCAAGTCCATACCGACCAAGATGTTAGAGGAAAATCGAAATACGCCCGAAGAACTTTCAAAACAGAGGGCGAAGCCCTACAGTTCGGAAGCCCAAACCGTCTCCCAAGAAAATCAGCGTCTTCACCGTAGATCAAATGAAAGAATTTATGTCCTGCAATATATCGAACGGACGAGTAAGAGAGAAGAGTACGTGGATGACGTGTTGGTCTTAACGACCAAAAATGGAAAGGTGGTTAGCCAACGGAATCTGGGAGAGAGATAAGTTTATTAAAGATTGCTATAATCAGTTAAAACCAAACGGATATATGACTTTTACTACTATTTCAAAAGAAGCTCCAATGTATGGAAAGGGTAAACAACTGGGTAAAGACTATTTCGAGACAAAGGAAGGGGTAAAAATGTTTTTTTATGATTCTCACTCGATAAAACAAGAATTTGGAAAATGTGTACTGGTGGAATTTGCAAAGATTCACTTGAGTAAAACGTAATAACTCCTCCGAATTTTGAAGTAAATTATTGAAATTAGTCTCTAAATAGCCAAGCTTTTCTAATTTACCCATCCTGTTCGTTCAAGGCTATTAATAGCTCCACTGGTCAAGGTGTGTTAATAGCATAAAGCAAGTAGCCTACGGGGAGCTAACGATACAACAAGTAAAAATAACCTCTAATAACGAGATTGGACTACTTGGTAAATCTCTGAATGTAATGACTTTATATAGGACGGTAAGGAGTTCGGCGACAGTAAATGCTAACTTAGGGGAACTACCCCTATATCCCCTGTAAGGCCGCTGTAATGGCTTACGTACGATTTGACCGCTGTTATGATGGTATAGGAGGTCGTTCTAAAGGGCGTAGGGGGGCCTGGAGGGGGGATTGGATGGAGAAAAATGATAGAAAAAACAGGTATTAAGTCAATTGTCCTTTAATTTCTGAGTATGATAATCTTAAAATCCCTTCATTTTCAAATTTCCATCTGCCTACCGGGATGTTGAGCTCCCGTTATTTTTTTTTGAGGAATTTTAGGGTGAGCTATGTCTAGCAAAAAACTCAACCGCCCGTCACAACCGTATGGATAAGACACGTATTGGAGGCAGTGAAGAGGGGCGGTTTTGATTGTAAAATCGAGCTTAAAATAATAGATGTATATGTAACTATAATGCCGCATAAAATCTATCGTTCTCGACAAATATTGGTGAGGAGGAATATAAGTGGCTTTCAAGAAAAGTCCGTTATTTGGTGGGACTGGCGGAGGTTATTTTGAGGATAATTTAACCGAAATAGTACAACTTATTAAGGTGGATATCTATAGTGGAACATATATTGATTCAATTCGATATACTTTCAAAGACGTTTACGGAAATACGCGTGATATAACACATGGCGGTGGTGGTGGGAGTCTCGCGGCAAATATTATCCTAGCTGAAGATGAGTATATAAATTTTGTAAGTATAAAGTTCGGGAACGTTATAGATCACCTTGAACTGGAGACTAACAAAGGGAGACATTTCTATGCGGGTGGGACTGGTGGTGGTAAACCGGTAGAATTTTCTGGACGTATAAGTGGTTTTTATGGTAGAGCAGGTAGCCTAATAGATGCAATAGGATTCTTTATTCCAGCTTAGGGATGATATTTCTCTGATTCTGAAGCAGCCCGTAATTATTATGGGCTGTTTTTTTTATCACCAACGGCCGATGTACAACTTGTCACATCGGCAAATGTACAGTTGGAATAAATTGGTTTTATTACCCCTAAACCCCCATATCCACTTTAAGGCCGCTGTGATGGCCCACGTTAGATTTGAGACCCGTTGTGGTATGAATGGACTGTACTGGTCAAAAACGAAAACGGCCCAAACAAGACCCACCAAATTAACCAAGATCCTAAAACGAAAAACGGTTACCGGCGAATTCCGATAACCGAGGATTTGGTGAGGCAGTTAAAGAGGTGGCAAGTTATACAGTACACGAGCTGATGGCAGAAGGTGAGGACAATGAGGACGATGGGCTGGTTGTGACAACAAAGAAGGGCCGGATGGTTACTCAGCGAAACCTGGCCACCAAGTTTCATCGACTGTTAGACAAAGCGGAAGTTCCGAAGACCAATCTTTACTGATTACGGCATACCTACGACACTCGGTTGCTTGAGGCTGGTGTTCATCCGAAGGTAGTGCAGGAATTATTGGGCCACGGCAGCATCAGAATCACGCTCGATACTTATAGCCACTCCGACGTCAAACAAGCGCCATCGATAAAATCGAAGGGATGTTAAGTCCGAGGAAGATGGGGTAATAACAACTGAATATCGGCCTTTAGAAAAACGTTAAAAAACTGATTAACAGTCAATGCAATAGATAAACGCTAGGAAGAAGGAGGAGGAAATCGACTGATGGCGTCAAAGAATAAAATTATTAACCAACAGGAAGGCTTAAGTCTTTTGTATTAAATAAAACGCAGTAGTCGGTTAGCTCCTCCTATTGAAGAAAGATTAATCGGAACCCTAATCATGCCCAAATGTTAGAATTTGAATTCGGGGTATTGCAAAAAACAGGAACACAGGAGATGTGGGATATGAAGATCAATCGAATAGATCATGTGGGTGTAGTCGTAAATGATCTTTCAGCGGCTAAAGCGTTTTTTCTCGATTTTGGACTTGAATTGCTAGGGGAAGGAGAAGTGGACGGGGAATGGGTGGATAGGGTTGTTGGACTTAATAACGTTAAAGCAAAATGTGTAGTTTTCAGGACGTCAGATGGTCAGGCAAATATAGAGCTATTTAAATTTTATACGCCCTCGGATGAGCAAGGTATTCTAAAACCCTCTGCAAATACACTGGGTATCCGACATATTGCATTTGCCGTTGACGATATTGAAGCTATTGTTGCCAAATTAAAAAAGAAGGGCACGGAAATCTTTAGTGAGATACAGCAATATAAAGAAAGGTATAAGTTATGCTTAGTTCGTGGGCCAGAGGGGATTATTTTGGAGTTGTCTGAGGAAATCAAATAAGTGCGTAACTTGCCCACAGTCGACACTGATATCGAACGATTATTTTTCACCGACGTAAAACAAAAGAAAACCACAGCCTCCGGCATCCGTGGCCATGCCTCCCGACTGGGCCGTGTCGGCAGCATGGTCATGCCATTTGATCGGATGTCTGGGAAGGCCAAGCGAGATTATTGGCAGCCTGGGCCATTGATCACTTATTCATTATTTGAGGATTTAGTGCCTTTCGATGTGTTTGATCGGATGAAGTACGAGCAACATGTTCAACTGCTTCCTAAGTGGCGGAAGAAGTACGGAGATGAATATATTCGTCGGGAATGGGGGCTGTCGAGGTTCGGGTTTAATATAATTTTAGAGGCTATTACCTCGCGGTGACTGATTGTTTTAGCTCGTCCATAATTTTGAAAATGTCAGTTGACAATCTTTCTAACTCTAAATTTAATTTTTGGGTTTCTGTAATATTATTTTTTTTGTACATTTGAATTGCCTCAGCACATTTTTGATGAAATTGGGAATGTAATAAGCCAAGTTGCTTGAACGATTCAAAATGTGAAAACAATTTTTGACCATCGCTATTATACCACTTACCTAATTTACAAGCATTATGGTCACTTACGTTTTTTTCATCTAATTCAAGAAGACCTCTAAGCATGTAGGAAATACGCACTTTCCATAATAGATGGTCTGTTTTAGTTAAATCCAGAACTTCATTCGTCGATAAATGAATTTTATTTTTTCCTATCTCGGTTCTTACAGCATTTGCTGAACTCAATAATTCAAGGAGACTAACATTGCTTTTCTGCATCATTTCATTAAGAGAGGATGTACGGAAAGATATATCATTTATTGTCGCTTGGATTTCCTCGAAGGTGGCAGTTTGTTCCTGAGCGATAGGAGCGAGGTTTTGGATTGAACGGCCTATATTTTCAAAAACTTGAATTAAGCTTGTTGCGTTTCGACTTACCACGTTAACCGCTCCGGAATTTTGATCAAAAGATTTATTCATATTATGAAAAGATGTATTCATGTTTTCTACTTCGGAGCGTATGTACCCCAACTGCTTAGTTATCTGTTCTACAGATAATTGTGACTGATTGGCAAGAGTTCTTATTTCTTCAGCCACAACTGCAAAACCGCGACCATATTCACCGGCCCGGGCTGCTTCTATAGCAGCGTTCAACGCCAATAGATTCGTTTTATTTGATATAGACTTTACCGAGGATACCAGAATATCTATTCGACTGGTCGATTGATGCAATTCATTTACTTTTTTTGAAATCAGGTCCAAGTTCGTTTGAGAGTTAGAAGTTTCATTTATAACTGTCGATATACTAGAATTTGTTTCGGTTATCGAAATTTTCCCATCGTCGGTCTGATTTGCTGTTAAGTCAATTGTCTGAGCGAAGTCACTTACGGACTCAGAAAGTTGAGTTACAGCTGTTGCAATCTGCTCAAAATTGCTAGTTAAAATTTCGAATTGACTAGATAACTGATTAACATAATTCCCACTATGTACTCCTTCATATACAACATTATTTAAGTCTATAGTAAGGCGTCTTATTTGCGATTCATGCTTATCAATTAACCTGTTGATTAATAAGGAAACCGGGGCTAAAGGGTTATCTCTTGGTAAGTTAATCCTTAATGTATAATCTCCCTCACAGATTTTCTCAAGGGAACTAATGATGGGGGTTAAATCAATTCTCTCTGTTGATGTTGAATGCTTTTCTTGATGCCAGAACATGACATAACCTCCTAGGAATATTCGTATAATATTTTTCTAACCTAATTATAACACTTGGAGTTGGGGTTAACTATAATTCTGATTCACTGTACTTACCAAAGATACTGTATACATCACAAAAGTAATTTTATGATAGGTTAAGCCCGTAATTTTGAAAATAATCGAACATCAGCAACAAAGGGAGCAGGGTACTGCAACTAACTCACTGGAGACAAATAATAAAGCGTGGGCAGTTTCTACTGCCGCACGCTTGAATTAAATTTATCGATTAGAAACCTGCACCGAAGCCCATTCCAAATCCGGTGCCTAGGATGGCTATAATGATAATCAAGATAGCCAAGGCAACAATGCTATTTCCGATATAGCCTCCGCCTGTGCCGCACCCGCATGCACCCATGTTCCTTCCTCCTCTCTTAACTAACAACCGTCACCAGCGTAACCGACGCCAATAATCGCAGGGTAAAAAGCTCCAATAACGATGAGAG
>NZ_WNKU01000089.1 GCF_009720735.1 Heliobacterium mobile | reverse complement strand
GGAGCCAGCCGCCGAAGGTGGGGTCGATGATTGGGGTGAAGTCGTAACAAGGTAGCCGTATCGGAAGGTGCGGCTGGATCACCTCCTTTCTATGGAGACTCGTCACGGTAGAGGGTGCAACCTGTGAAGGAAATGTTACCTCTATGCAGTGAGATGTCGAGGTCGAACCGGACAGAGACCTCCCAACAAGCTTCATGGATAAGCTGAACTGACCATTTAGTGTCCGTTCATGGTTTTTATGAAGCTCAATGGGACAGGTCCGGACGGAATGGTACGCACGCAATGCGACACAACTGTTTGATTTTGAGGGACTGGAGAAACTTACCGGTTGAATTACACAACCGAGTGTAGTAGAATCTTAATTCCGGTGATGAACCGGAAGGACCTCGCTTTGAAGTTGGATGGTCAGTGACCATAAGAGGTCACGACGATTTAACAGACAAAAGCAACTGAAATATTGATCTGGTGGCAATGGCGGAGGGGTCACACCCGTTCCCATCCCGAACACGGAAGTTAAGCCCTCCTGCGCCGATGGTACTTGGGACGTTGGTCCCTGGGAGAGTAGGTCGTTGCCAGATTGACCGGGTAACCGGTGAAACCCTGATAAGGTAACCTTGTCAGGTGCATAGGGGCCTATAGCTCAGCTGGCTAGAGCGTACGACTGATAATCGTAAGGTCGGTGGTTCGAGTCCACCTAGGCCCACCATATGTGGGGGTGTAGCTCAGCTGGGAGAGCACCTGCCTTGCAAGCAGGGGGTCAGCGGTTCGATCCCGCTCATCTCCACCATACATGCAAACAGTGCCGCTGCTTTGCGGCGGCATCTTGTTCCTTGAAAACTGCACAGAGGTAAAGTAAAGCGCAAGCAATGATGAATGCGACGATAATGTTTTGGGTATGTTGGTATTTCCAATACCAAGGCAAAACAGAACAAAGCAATCCATCATTAAAAATAAGGTCAAGTTAGTAAGGGCATACGGTGGATGCCTAGGCGCTGAGAGGCGAAGAAGGGCGCGGACAGCTGCGAAAAGCTACGGAGAGCCGCAAGCAGGCGTAGACCCGTAGATACCCGAATGGGGCAACCCGTCCGGAGTCATATCCGGACATCGCTGACTGAATCCATAGGTCAGTGAAGCCAACCCGGGGAACTGAAACATCTAAGTACCCGGAGGAAAAGAAATCAAGCGAGATTCCCCCAGTAGCGGCGAGCGAACGGGGAAAAGCCTAAACCGTCTCTTCGGAGACGGGGTTGCGGGACCTTCATCACGAACGAATCATCCTAGTCGAAGCGGTCTGGAAAGGCCCGGCACAGCAGGTAACA
>NZ_WNKU01000088.1 GCF_009720735.1 Heliobacterium mobile | reverse complement strand
GCAAGTTCTGAATAACGACTCAGAATACGGGTTGTCGTTACTGACACGAGGCCTTGAGAAGGATGAACTGACACCCAACTTTTCGAGCAAGACAAGGAATGACGATGCCTTCATAGGGCTTCCATTATCCGAATGGAGCACCAATGGTCGTCCTTTAATTTTCTCTGAAATGACTGCTTTTTTAACCAGTTCAGACGCATATTCTGCGGTTTCCTTCTCCCAAATCTCCCATCCAACGATGCATCGGCTAAAGATGTCTAAGATCAAGTACAGCCGATAATAGATACCCTGGGCAGGACCGGGAAGCCAACTAATATCCCAAGACCAAACCTGGTTGGGGGCTTTCGCAATGTGTGTTTCCGGTGGATGCGAGCTCGGCCGTTTGCTTCTTCCTCGATGGTGTTGCTGTTCCGATTCTCGGAGGATTCGATACATGGTCGACTCGGAGGCGAGATAAACACCTTTATCGGCTAAGTCAGGCACGATTTGAGATGGGGGCAGACTACTGTATTCCTTTTGATGGACGGTGTTGAGAACTTCTTGTCTCTCTTCTTCCGTCAGCTTGTTCTTCGGTACGGGACGCTGTGCCCGTGATCTTCCGTCGGCAATGTTATCTCCGGATTTGCTCCATCTTTCATAGGTCCTTCTTGATATATTTAGTATGTTGCAAGCCTTTGAAACCCTGGCTCCGTTCGCGTTCGCTTCATTGATCAGTTCTACAGCTGTTTTGCGATCTTGGGCACTGATCATTCGTCCTCTGGCTCCCCCCAAATCGCTTGGACCTTTTTTTGCAAAATCAAAAGGGCTGCGGTTTCTGCCAGGGCTTTTTCCTTTCGACGCAAGTCTCTCTCTAGGCTTTTACTGCGTTTTTTCTCCTCGCGTAGTTCCGTCTTTAATTCTTTGCTTTCCGCCGTCTGTCGAGCGTTGGCATGAAGGCAGGCTTCCCGCCATGCTTCAATTTGTTCCGGATATAACCCTTTTTTGCGGCAATACTCACTCAGAACATTCTCATTCATGGCGTAGGTTTCCATGACAATAAGAAACTTGTCTTCCGAACTCCATTGCTCGGATTCACGCCCGTCCCCTGGTGTTGCGGTTCCGTTTATCCGTGCTTCTCGTCTCCATTTATATAAAGTCACCTCAGTGACACCCGTCTCTTCTGACAATTCGGCTACGGTGGCGTTCTCTGGCGGCATCATCCGACGGATGATGGATTCTTTAAACTCTGGACTGTATTTATGTCCTCGTTGGCCAGTCATGTGTACGTCCTCCCTAAAGGCTTTTTATAATTATAATCCTTTAGGTCCTGCGTCAACTAGCCTAACACAGGGGG
>NZ_WNKU01000087.1 GCF_009720735.1 Heliobacterium mobile | reverse complement strand
GATCATTGGCGAAGTGTTTAACGATTGCGACTGGATCACGGTTTAAACCGATTTCACCTTCCATTTGCATCACCTCTAAAGTCTATAGTGCCCTTTATTCAAAAATCTTTACAGGAACCCCTCATAAATAAAAGCAACCCTGCCAGTAATGGCGAGATCGCTGTGGAGGTTTAATGGGCGTTGATTCGTTTGAGGTCTTTTCGACATGCTTCAGCACTACCTTTATAGAACATCAAAGTCTCATTGATGGGGTCTTGAATCTCAGAGGGAACCTCTATTCCAGCCGAATTCACCCGTAGAAGAAACTCCTCAATTTTGTCTGCAGTTTTCTCACTATGGGCTTGTTCCTTAATCAAAATAGATTTTACCTCTGCTCTACGCTTTTGGCGTCGTTCCTCAAGCCAATCGATCATAGTCCCACCTCCATAAGTTAGGATACCCAAATTGGATTACGATCTTTACAGATGTTAAGAGCAAAAAAGCGACCTCGCCAGTGGTGGCGAAGTCGCAGTGTGGAGGCTAATACGTGTTGAGTTTTTTGAGGCTTCGTTTATATGCCCGGGCGAAGGATTTAGAAATAGACAGATTCTTGTCAATGGTCTTTTCCACCTTATCCGCTATTCCTAACCTTGATAATTTCAAACGTCTCTTTAACGCTTCAAGGTCTCTCACTGATTCTTCATAATGAGCTTGTTTCTCAGATAAACTCATTATTTTCTCAGTCCTACGCTTTAGACCTTGATCCTCAATCCACTCAAACAATTGTCCCACCTCCATCAATTAGAATTCCTGTTGGAGTGGCGGAATATTTGCTTTCGTTGAATGTTTCTTTGTTAAGCGAAAGCGACCTCGCAGGTATTAGCAAAGTCGCTTTTTGATAATTAAACAAATTAGAATTTTTGAATGCATCACCTTAAGGCGTGCCGTATTAATAAACTTGAAGAAAAACGCAGTAATTGATCGTTGCATCTGTCCGCTTGTCAAATTCACGTGAACGAAATCCAAAGGTTATGCTTACTTGAACTTGATTCGGTGAAATTATTCGACTACTCGTCTGAATTTGGCTGCGAAAAAATAACCCTTCTTGATCAGAAAAGCCGTAGTCCATACCCTGAATAGCCACGGAAGCTTGGTACACACGGTAAGGACTTGTATTATAAGTTCTTGTAATTGTTCTTACGGTAGCTAACGCCTCGGGAAAACGAACGGAATCGTTGATAATGCTAAGCATCGTTACACCCCGAGTTAACCTATGCTTTCCAATTCTACCTTGTTACACTTCAATAAACAACAACCCCCACTCCCCCCTGCTCCCGACAACGAGGTTTCTATTTAGCCCCGTAAAGGTATTTGAGTCTTATCCCCTTATAAGTTAAACTTATAAATACGGAGGGGATAGGAAATG
>NZ_WNKU01000086.1 GCF_009720735.1 Heliobacterium mobile | reverse complement strand
CATTCGTGATCGGTTAACCATATTTTCAAGATAAACCCAAATGAATTTAGGTTTAATGTTGAATGTTTACAAGTTGCTATATTATTTGACCCAGGGATCTAACATTCGCTTTCTTGACACATTTGGATCAATAGATTCCGCGATAAACATGTCAAACAACGGGTTATAACCTCGGGGGTTTAAACCCATGTAAATCATCACGGCTTCAAACAGTTGGGGTGCCCCGACTGTAAATACGTTAGCCCAACGAAGATTTGTCATTTGCTTTGCCTTCTGGGGATTCATTCGTTTGAGTAAGTTCAATAACCGACGACTAACGATCATCGTGAGGATCGCCGTACAAATTAGTGCTTGTACGACAGATTTATTGGCCGAATCGATGGTATCGAGTTGATAGTTACTTTTTAACTCCTTGAATGTTAATTCGATAGCCCAGCGAGCTCGATACAATTGGGCAACTTCCTCCGCGGACAACGTTTCAACGGATAAGTTCGTAATGTAAAAGTGATACTTTTTCAGTTCTTCATTCCAGATACCAACCACCCGCATGACTTGACTGTTTTTGCGAAGTACCGCCTCGGATTTTGCTGTACTTGTTGTAATCTGGACTTCCACGTCCAATACGTCCCTTTTCAAACGGGGTTCTATATCACGAAGCTTTTGATAACCAACATCGATTGCGTTCCCCCGATGCTGTTTGAGGGTATGAAGAATCAACGGATTGGCATTATCTTTTAATCGACTGACAAAAAAGCCGTTATGACGGTCGATATCTTGGAAATGCTTGAACTTAAAATAGCCTAAGTCAAATAGGAGAATTCTGCTTTCTACCCAGGGACCGATTTTTAGAAGAGGACTCTCTCCCTTTTTTCCTTCCACCATCTGTACTTCACGCGGTCCTGCACCCACTACACTGATGACCATGTTCAACTTTAATGCAGCCGGCGAGTGATTCGTACGTGGACCCGGCCAATCTTTGGCCAGCGAATCATGCAACCGAACCAGCGTACTATCGATACAGAGCAATTCGACAAAACCCTGCAACTTCTCAGACAATTCCGGTACCGATTCACTCGCTTCCATTGCGGTGGCACGAGAAATGCATCGTTTTAGGAATTCAATGAGCTCTGGCTTGAACCGATCATAAAAGGAAGATGGTACCACATCCGCTCCCGACATACTCCCATAAAGACGTCGTACGTTGGCTAAATTCCGGGATAATCCTACGCCAAAACTGAGAACTAACGCCCAGAAGAAAACAACGGGATCGATTTCACGAAAGCGTTTCACAAAGCCCGTTTCTTTAGCGGTTTCCCGCAACCATTCGGATGGGAATAAACGTGTCAGCTCTTCTTCAAGGACCGTTGTTTTCATCGAAGGTTTTTTCATTATTGATGCCTCCAACATAAGCATTATTCTACTTATACTTTCGACATAATTATGAAAAAACCTTTAAATAACATTT
>NZ_WNKU01000085.1 GCF_009720735.1 Heliobacterium mobile | reverse complement strand
GTGCGGCGTACCCGGTTTGTTGAACACACAGGAGTGAGATAAAATAACTCTTGTGGAGGCGAAGGAAATGGCGAAAACGGGTAAACGATACTCAGCAGAATTTAAAGCGGATACAATACGGATGATTACGGAAAAAGGCCGAAGCGTCACCAGTGTAGCCAAGGACCTGGGTGTAAGTGAGCAGACCATCTACCGCTGGATGGAAGGTGAAAAAGTGAAGGAACATCCGGACCAGGCACGGATCATCGAACTCGAATCCGAACTAAAAGCCGCCCAGCGGAGGATTCTCGAACTGGAGGACTCGGTGACCATCCTAAAAAAGGCCACGGCACTCTTCGTAATGCAACCCCGGAAGTAAGGTACCGGTTTATCCGGGACCACCGCTCCGAACATCCGGTGAAGAAGATGTGCCAGTTATTTGAGGTCTCTCGGAGCAATTATTACGCTTGGAAAAACCGTAAGCCCAGCCAAAGAAAACAGACAGACGCGCAATTGGTCGAAGCCATTAAAGAGAGCCATCAAGCCAGCAGTGGCATATATGGAGTGGACAAGATCTTGGCGGATGTACGGGAACAACAACCGTGCAGCCGAAAGCGTGTACACCGGCTCATGCGTGAAAATGGTATCCGGTCCATCCGGCTCCGGAAATATAAAGCGACAACGAACTCAAATCATAAACTTCCCGTAGCCGAAAACCTTCTGAATCAAAATTTCAAGGTAGACGCACCGAATAAAGTATGGGTAAGCGACATTACCTATATCCCCACCGAAGAAGGGTGGTCCTATGTAGCTACCGTAAAAGACCTGTTTCATAAAGGCATTGTGGGCTGGGCTATCGGGAGTACAATGACACGGGAATTAGTGATTCAGGCACTAAAGAGTGCGATTCAAAGACATCGACCCACTGCGGGCCTTATCCATCACTCCGATCGCGGCAGCCAATATTGCAGCAAAGAATATCAAGCCCTGTTGAGCCAACATCACATGAAAGCCAGTATGAGCCGGAAAGGAAACTGCTATGACAATGCCTGTGCAGAAACCTTTTTCAGCACCATGAAGAATGAACTCATTCACCTGAGGAGATTTAAGACTCGCGATGAGGTACGCGAGGCGATATTTGAATACATCGAAATATTCTATAATCGCAGACGAAGACATCAGAGCTTGGATTATATGACACCAGAAGCCTATCTGAAACAGTACATAAATCAGCGAACCGCAGCGTAACGAACAAAATGAACCATTTTGGCAAAACCGCAGACTCCAACGTCCACCGCCTAATTGCCGTTCTCCATACGGATAGGCGGCTGTCAAGGACCGCCAAAGGCGGGGCTTTAGCCCTTGTCCTTGACGGACGACTAGCTGTATGAGACCCTATAGGCGGCGGTGGCGGACCGCATAACTGGGATGTAGCGATAATCGAAGCATCCCTATGAATGAACGAGAATATCACACTTAGTTGTGTCTAATAAATCGGGAAGACCTCAG
>NZ_WNKU01000084.1 GCF_009720735.1 Heliobacterium mobile | reverse complement strand
CTCAAGTTTCGCAGTAAGAAAAATGACATAAAGCCTTGATTTTTCAGGGATAAAGGCGAAAAACATCCTCTGATTCGGTAAAATGGAAGTGACCAAACCGCCATAACCGGAATCAGAAAGGATGTTTTTCAGTTCTATGATACCAAATAAAGTTGAGCAAAATAACCCTCTCCAAACAGTAATTCTACAATTCATGAAAGAATTCAAAATTGCCCAGATCTTGAAGAAATCAAACTGTCGTAAAGAGCGAGGCATCTCGGCTATCGATTTGTTTCAGACGCTGTTTTCGTTGGTATTCACCGGGAAGTCATTCACTCGGTTTCTCCAAAATGATACTTCCTGCCGAAAAGATACGTACTATCGGTTCTTGAACTCCAGTGGAGTGAACTGGCGAAGATTTCTCTGGTTATTGGCTACCCAGGTTATTTTTAAATCCCTCGCTCATCTCACATCGGAAGATAGGGTCGATGTACTGATCGTTGATGATTCCCTTTATCGTCGATCCAGAAGTAAATCTGTGGAGATGGTAGCCCGGGTTTATGACCATGTGAGCCATCGCTTTGTCCGTGGTTTTCGAATGTTAACCTTGGGATGGTCCGATGGTAACTCGTTCATTCCCCTGGCCTTCTCTCTTCTGAGTTCGGAGAAATCCAAGAATCGACTTTGTTCCACTCACTCGAATATCGATAAACGCTCCAATGGATACAAACGAAGAGTCGAGGCCATGAAAAAGAGTACAGAGGTACTGGTGGACCTGCTTCAACAAGTACATTCCTACGGTATCTCAGCTCACCATATCCTCTTTGATAGCTGGTTTGCTTTCCCCAGTGTCTTAACGAAAGTTGCACGTCTGGGGTATCACCCGATTGCCATGCTTAAGAAGACATCGAAAGTGTTCTATCATTACCAGGGAAAGGCAATGAGCCTTGATAGCATTTACGCATCGGTCAAAAAAAAGCGAGGTCGTGCCAAAATCTTAGCGTCTGTGCCTGTACACATTCGTTCGCCAAAAGGTGAAGTCGTGGATGCTACGATTGTCTTTGTTCGAGATCGCAATCGTTCTCGTCAATGGTTAGCCCTAATCACTACCGATGTCGACTTGCCTGACGAAGAAGTAGTTCGTCTTTATGGAAAACGTTGGGATATTGAAGTGTTCTTTAAGATGCTCAAATCCCATCTGAAGCTGGCCAAAGAATTTCAGGGACGTAGCTACGATTCCATGGTGGCTCATAGCACAATTGTCTTCTCCCGATACATCCTGTTGGCTCTAGAGAAACGAAGAAGTGCCGACCCACGTACCATTGGCGGACTATTCTATGATTTATGCAACGAATTAGACGATATAAAGTTTGCTTCCGCGTTGCTGCTTCTACTTGAAATATTAGAACAATGTATCAAAAACACGTTTTCTGTTACTGAGCAACAGAGGAAGACTTTCTTCGATAACTTTATTGCTGATTTACCCTGTCAATTCAAGGCTCGACTGGGTTTTTCGGTGTGCGAAAGTTGAGTTA
>NZ_WNKU01000083.1 GCF_009720735.1 Heliobacterium mobile | reverse complement strand
ATACGGGCGCATGCATGAAAGTTAGTACAACCAACAGCCTGGTTAACCAGACCGCGAAGAACTTGGTTTCCATAGTTGACGATTTTGTCTGGCGGAAGAGGAATAAACTGAGTAATGCCTTTTGGAAAACCGTCACTGTTACAAAGGCCATTTTGAAACAGCTTTTGAATCATGCCCTTTATGTTTGCGCGAATATGAATATTGCCCTTATTACGACTAGCATTGTTGCCTCTTTGTATGAAATAGCCTAGAAAGAAAGCCTTATCATTGTGGGCATGGGTGATCTTTGTTTTTTCCACATTCATCCTAAGGTTCAATGTTTCTTGCAGAAATTGTTTGATTGCGTCTCTGACGGATTTACAGTATTCCATGGATGCGGTGACGCCCACCAGAAAATCGTCTGCGTATCGTACATAGCGGACACGCCTGAACTTCGGGTCAAACATATCTACTGAGGATTGAGCTTTGCGGATTCTCACAAGCTTGCGAATTTGCTCCCTCTTTTCTGGGGAATATTCACCCTTACGAAGCTTTTGAATTTGGTATTGAATACTGGTGTAAGCACTGCTTTTACGACGATTCTTGCCGAGGTTTTCATGTTTGGCCGTTTCTGCCATGAAACGGTCAAGTTTATCGAGATAGATATTCGCAAGAATTGGACTGCAGGTGGAACCTTGCGGTGTTCCGGAATCTGTTCGATGAAATTCATACTGCATGTCAAAGTATCCCGCCCGAAGCATCTTGTTGATGAGACGAATAAATCGCTCATCCTCGATTCGTTCACGCAAGATACCCTCAAGGGTTCGGTGGTCGATTTCATCAAAACAGGCAGATATGTCACCCACGATAAACCATGAGGTACCATGCCAGTTTTCAATTTGTGCCATTGCAGTCTGTGTGCTTCGCTTTGGGCGAAATCCGTGTGAGCAATCCGAGAACGTAGGTTCATAGATGTTTTCGAGGATGGTTCTGACCGCTTCTTGGAGGAGCTTGTCCTTACCGTTTGGAAAGCCGAGTTTTCGCATCTTCCCATTTTTCTTGGGGATTAACTGAGTGTTGTTAGGGAGGGGTTTGTAGGATTCATTTCTCAAGTCAGAAATAATCTCGTGAACCCATCCCATACAGAAACCATTTAGCGACGTACCATCTGCCCCTTTAGTTTCTGCTCCATGATTCGATTTGATTGCATTGTAAGCGATGATGTAAATGTTTTCATCGTAAAGCAATCGGTAGATGTCTTTGTTAACGAAATGGGGATTGGTGCTGTTACGTTTACGAAAGCCTTCTAATTTCTTGAGTAGTCTGGTTTGATTCATTCGAATCGACTCCTGTTGAAATAAGAAATTAGGAACTGACCCTCTTCGCCGTGTGTTAGTCATTACAACTAACCATTTGACTACTGTTGAGTCTCTCTGCCATATGCCGTCCATTATGCACTTAGGCAAGTCACGTTTCGCGAGTCCAAATGGTGTATCCGTACTTAGGTGCTCCGTTCGTCTTTTCGCTGACGATGTCAGTTATGTCCGTCGACCTACTTATGATAGGTCAGATTCATACCTATCATATC
>NZ_WNKU01000082.1 GCF_009720735.1 Heliobacterium mobile | reverse complement strand
TTTTTTTATGAAAATGTCCTCTTATCGTTAGAAAAGTTCTTCAAAAAAAGCATGGCAAATTAGGGCTACCAAATTGGCAGTCCTTGACCAGAGTTAGTCTTGGATTCTCACTCTGCCGTTGCTGGAGTCACCTTAAATCCTTTGGCTTCAAGCAAACGGATCATATGAGCTTCACGTCGTTTTTCTTTCTCCTGACAAAAACGTTCGAGGTAGTCTGCTCCTAGCTCAATGTAGGGCTTTTTAGTTAGAAGAATATGGAACATGATACGAAGTAGCGTATGACCTAAAGCTACCAGTGCTTTCTTCTTGCCGAGTCGCTTTACCCAATTCCAGTAACGAGCAGACAGACGAGTATTCCGAGTCATAGAGGCTGCCCATGCAGATTCGCAAAGCACGGTTTTCAAGTGGTTATTGCCTGAGCGGGCACGAGTTCTTTTTTTTACCAGCGCTCTCATGGTTACCTGGACTAACGCCAGCCCAGGCAGCCAGGTGATGGTCACTTTTGAAATGGTTCATATCGGTTCCGATTTCCGCAATAATTACAGAAGCCGCCTGCTCATTGACACCCGGAATGATGGTCAGTAAAGATACCGCTTCTTGTTTATCAACCAAACGTTGGCGGATATCCCTTTCCACTTGTACGATTTGATTCTCTAGGTAAAGCAAATGATTCCATGAGAACTGCAGCATACTTCGATGGTGATTTCTAAATCGACCGTTTAACGATTGAAGCAGATTGCGCGATTTATGCTTTAAGGCTCCTTTCATTTGTGTTTCTAGAAATTCCATCGTAATATCTTCTCCGTTTACCAACTTCTGAAGAAGGATACGCCCCGACTTACCAAAGATATCAGACATATGCGTAGTAAGTTTGATATTGGCGTCTTGCAACACTTTATGAATTCGGTTCTTTTCCGAAGTGGAGTCTTGCACGAGCTTCTTACGATATCGAGTCAAATCGCGAAGATCACGAATGTCCACCGACGGAACATAACTTCCTTCAATAAGGCCGCAACGAAGCAACTTCGCTAGCCATTCTGCATCGTTAATGTCGGTTTTTCGCCCAGGTAGGTTTTTCACATGGTAGGCATTGGCTAAAAGCAACTCAAGATCAAAAGCTTCGAGGACATTCCATACTGGCTTCCAGTACACCCCCGTCGACTCCATGGCCGCATGGGTACATTGCATATCCTCAAGCCACCGACCTAATTCAAGAAGTTCATCCGTTGTCGTTCCAAATCTGCGAGTCTCACTTTTTGGTGCTCGATCTAATGGTCCTGAGAGAACACAGGCTACGACTGTCTCTTGATGAACATCTAATCCCGCACAACGCTCAAGGATTGCTTCTAACATGGTACACTCCTCCATGTGATATTTATGAACCGGAAAGACAACCTGAAAAAAGAAAAATTTTTTATCCGGACTCGCAGTCCTATATCCTGTGCTTCAAAGGTTGTCTGAACAGTTTTATTTACGGGATGAATCACCGCAAAAAGCCACGAACTTGTCCGGTTCACTTATTATGAAGGATTTACCAAAACAGAAAAGGCTATGATCATTTTCATCATAGCCTGTGACCCAACGGGTCATGAACGTTTTATT
>NZ_WNKU01000081.1 GCF_009720735.1 Heliobacterium mobile | reverse complement strand
CTATTTAGCCCCGTAAAGGTATTTGAGTCTTATCCCCTTATAAGTTAAACTTATAAATACGGAGGGGATAGGAAATGACAAGGAAACAGTATCCAAAGGAATTTAAAGAGCAAGTAATACAAGAAGCTCGAGAATGCGGAAATATTGCGCAGGTTGCTCGTCGCCATGAGGTCCATGTGAACATGCTCTATCGTTGGATTCAACAATCGAAACATAAATCATGGCAAGACGCTCCCGAAGATGCGAAGAAAGTATCCGCATATGTCCCGTCTCCGAAAGAATTTGTCCAACTAGAATCCGAGAATGATCGGTTAAAGCAACTTCTCGGTGAAAAAGATCTTGAGATTGCCATATTGAGAGATTTAATAAAAAAGAAAAACCCGGGCTATCTGACAAAATTGAAATAGCCGACATATGGATTGCCCGGGGATACCCCGCAGCTACAGTTCTGCGGATTGTCGGGGTTCACGAAGCCACGTACTATTACCGAAAACAACGAAAATCAGATATCCCCATCGTCCGTCAATATAAAGGGGGACGGCCGATTCAGGGATATTCTTGCACGGTTGACGGAAAACGTGTCAGTGATGAGCAAATTAAGGAATACCTACTTGAACTCATCACGGGTGAAGAAAATGCATACGGATATCGAAAACTTACTTTATGTTTACAACGTCAGCATCACTTGGTAATTAACAAGAAAAAAGTCTATCGATTATGTAAGGAACTGGGCATTCTCTCACCTCAACGTAAGATCCGATTAACGTATCCACGACGATTGGCGAATAATCGGCAGATTACCCATTCAAATCAGCTTTGGGAAATCGATGTGAAATACGGATACATTGCCGGGGAGAACCGATTCTTCTACATGATGTGCCTTATCGATATCTATGACCGAATGGTGATCGATTACCATATTGGCGTAACCTGTGAAGCTCGCCATGCGGTAGAATTGGTTCAACGAGGACTCTGGAAGCGTCAACAGTTTGAGACAGCCATGAAACCCGTGGTCCGAACCGATAATGGACCCCAGTTTATTAGTCATGCCTTTGAGAAAGCTTGTGCGGAATTTAGTCTTGAACATGAACGGATTCCGCCCAAAACACCAAACAAAAATGCACACATTGAATCTTTTCATGCCATCTTGGAGAGAGAATGTTTACAACGGCATGAGTTTATGAACTACCAGGAAGCGTACCGTGTCGTTGTTGATTTTGTTTTATTTTATAATCACCGCCGTATTCACGGCAGTCTCTATGACTTGTCTCCGGTAGAGTTTCGAAAACAATTATCTGTAGGTACAATCAAACCTCTTGAGGTCCGAGTCTAACGCGATGTGTACAAACCAGAGTGGTTCTCCTGTTACCGGATGCCGGAGCCTGAGCTCGTCCTCTTCTCAGAAAGTGACCGTTACGCACTACCTCAGACATAGACGGCAACCGCTTGCGGCGCGAAGCGGCCTTGACCGCTGTGGTATGCTGGGGAAGCCGACGGGCGATAACGATAGGTTACCGTCTACCGTCACCCTCGCCCGTCCTATAGAATAAATACCACAGCGAGTCAAGGCTTGACGGCTAAGTCGCGCTAGTTTAACAAGTTTCCCCATTTGCCTTCTCTAAAATGAGATCT
>NZ_WNKU01000080.1 GCF_009720735.1 Heliobacterium mobile | reverse complement strand
GGCCTCCACGAAGTTTTACCTCCGCTTCACCCTGGACATGGGTAGATCACCCGGTTTCGGGTCTGCAGCCACGAACTTACGCGCCCTATTCAGACTCGCTTTCGCTTCGGCTTCGGCTTCGAGCCTTAACCTTGCTCGTGACCGCAACTCGCCGGTTCATTCTACAAAAGGCACGCCGTCACGCTTTCGCGCTCCGACTGCTTGTAAGCATACGGGTTCAGGTTCTCTTTCACTCCCCTTACGGGGTGCTTTTCACCTTTCCCTCACGGTACTGGTTCACTATCGGTCGCTGAGGAGTATTTAGCCTTGGAGGGTGGTCCCCCCGGATTCCCACGGGATTTCACGTGCCCCGCGGTACTTGGGATCCCTTCGGAATGGCTCGTCCTTTCGCCTACAGGGGTTTTACCTGCTGTGCCGGGCCTTTCCAGACCGCTTCGACTAGGATGATTCATTCGGGATGAAGGTCCCGCAACCCCGTCTCCGTAGAGACGGTTTAGGCTATTCCCCGTTCGCTCGCCGCTACTGGGGGAATCTCGCTTGATTTCTTTTCCTCCGGGTACTTAGATGTTTCAGTTCCCCGGGTTGGCTTCACTGACCTATGGATTCAGTCAGCGATGTCCGGATATGACTCCGGACGGGTTGCCCCATTCGGGTATCCACGGGTCTATGCCTGCTTACGGCTCACCGTGGCTTTTCGCAGTTATCCGCGCCCTTCTTCGCCTCTCAGCGCCTAGGCATCCACCGTATGCCCTTACTAACTTGACCTTATTTGTAATGATAGATTGCTCCGTTCCGTTTTGTTCCCTCGGTAATGAAATACCAAGGAACCCAAAACATCAAGGTCGCATTATCATTGCTTGCGCTTTACTTTTACCTCTGTGCAGTTTTCAAGGAACAAACCTGTCGCTGTTAGGCGACAAGTGGTTTGATGTATTTGGTGGAGCTAAGCGGGATCGAACCGCTGACCTCTTGAATGCCATTCAAGCGCTCTCCCAGCTGAGCTATAGCCCCATATGCACCGGATACGTTACGTATCCGGTCTAGCCGGTTACCCGGTCGATCTGGCAGCGACCTACTCTCCCAGGGACCAACGTCCCAAGTACCATCGGCGCAGGAGGGCTTAACTGCCGTGTTCGGGATGGGAACGGGTGTGACCCCTCCGCCATTGTCACCAGATCAGTTTGTAGTTGTTGAGGTCCGTCCGGTTCATCACCGGATTTAGAAGTTTACTACACTCAGTTGAGCTTTTCAACCGGTAAGTTTCTCCAGTCCCTCAAAATCAAACAGTTGTGTAGCGCTGCGTGCTAACCTTTCCGTTCGGATCTGTCCCATCTAGTCGCTTGCGAGATTACCTCGCTTGCAGTCTATTGGGAGGTCTCCATCCGGTTCGACCTCGACATCTCACTGCATAGAGGTTTCATACCTTCACTAGAAAACTAGCAAGGTTCACCCTCTACCGTGACGAGTCTCCATAGAAAGGAGGTGATCCAGCCGCACCTTCCGATACGGCTACCTTGTTACGACTTCACCCCAATCATCGACCCCACCTTCGGCGGCTGGCTCCATAAAGGTTACCTCACCGACTTCGGGTGTTGCCGACTTTCGTGGTGTGACGGGCGGTGTGTACAAGGCCCGGGAACGTATTCACCGCGGTATGCTGACCCGCGATTACTAG
>NZ_WNKU01000007.1 GCF_009720735.1 Heliobacterium mobile | reverse complement strand
CGAATTCATTAGGAATTCGCCTATTTCATCCACCTCGCGGTGGACACCCTTGCGCTTGGCTAATGGTTGGCAACTGCTAGCCCCCATAGCGGACTTTCACCGCCGAGTTACGCGCCGTGCGTGGCGCACAAAACAGGAGCCGCTAACATCGTTAGCGGCTCCTTCGCTTTATTTAGATTATGAGCAAGCTTTTTCTGGATTCTTTTTCGTTCCGATTTCCTCTATCAGCATCTTCGTAAACTCATCGAGTCCACAGGCGCCCTTATCCCCTTCTCCGTATTTGCGGACGGCGACAGCACCGTTCTCAGCTTCCTTGTCACCGACCACCAACAGGTACGGGATTTTCTTGACTTGGCCTTCCCGAATCTTATAACCGATTTTTTCATTACGGTCATCCACTTCAGCCCGGATACCCCGTTCAGCCAAGTGGGCCAGAACCTTCTGGGCGTATGCATGATGGCGGTCTGTAATCGGCAGCACCCGCACCTGCACCGGGGCCAGCCAGGCTGGGAATGCACCGGCAAAGTGTTCCGTAAGGATGCCGATAAAGCGCTCAATAGATCCGAAGACAACCCGGTGAATCATGACAGGGCGGTGTTTCTGCCCATCTTCACCCACGTAGGTTAGGTCAAACCGCTCCGGCATTTGGAAGTCCAGTTGGATCGTTCCGCATTGCCACGTCCGACCGAGGCAATCTTTCAGGTGGAAATCGATTTTCGGTCCATAGAAGGCGCCATCGCCCGGATTGATTTTATAATCCATGCCTTTGGATTTTAAGGCGTCTTCCAGTGATGATGTGGCAAGCTCCCAAATCTCGTCACTGCCCATGGCTTTTTCCGGCTTCGTGGACAATTCGATATGGTAGTCAAAGCCGAATGTCTTATAGAACCGGTCCACCAGATCGATGACACCCATGATCTCTTCTTTGATCTGCGAAGGCAGCATGAAGATGTGCGCGTCATCTTGGGTGAAACAGCGGACCCGCATCAAGCCGTGAAGGGCTCCAGAAATTTCGTGGCGGTGAACCAGTCCCAGTTCCGCCATGCGCAGCGGCAGATCGCGATAAGAATGAATGGAGTTTTTGTAGACGAGCATACTGCCGGGGCAATTCATCGGTTTGACACAAAAATCCTGCTCATCAATCTGCGTGAAATACATATTTTCTTTATAATGATCCCAGTGACCTGAGCGTTCCCAAAGGGAACGGTTCAAGATGATCGGGGTCCGGATCTCCTGGTAACCGGCTTTAGCATGTTGCTCACGCCAGTACTTCTCCAGTTCGTTACGAATGATCATCCCTTTGGGGAAGAAGAAGGGGAATCCGGGACCTTCTTCCATGATCGTATACAATTCTAGTTCCTGGCCGAGTTTACGGTGATCGCGGCGCTTCGCTTCTTCTAAGCGATGCAGGTAATCGTCCAGTTCCGCTTTTTTGGGAAAAGAAGTACCGTAAATCCGCTGCAGCATCTTGTTCTTTTCACTGCCGCGCCAGTAGGCCCCAGCCAGGCTCATGAGGCGCATCGCTTTAATCTGCCCGGTTGTCGGCAGGTGAGGGCCGGCACAAAGGTCGATAAAATCACCTTGGCTGTACATGCTGATCACAGCATCTTCCGGCAGATCCTCCACGAGTTCGACTTTGTAACTTTCACCGATCTCCTGGAAAAACCGAATCGCTTCTTCACGGCTGACTTCGCGCCGGACAATGGGCAAGTCCTCTTTTATGATCTGGTCCATTTCTTTTTCGATGGCTTGTAAGTCTTCCGGAGTAAACTTGTGTTCCGAATCAAAGTCGTAGTAGAAGCCTTCGTTGATAGCCGGGCCAATACCCAACCGGGTACCCGGAAAAAGCCGTTGCACCGCTTGGGCTAACAAGTGAGAGGAAGAGTGACGATAGACGTCCCGACCTTCCGGATCATCGAAAGTTAAGATCTCCACGAAGGCATCTTTTTCGATAGGCGTAGTTAGTCCGACGACTTTACCGTCGAGCTTCCCAGCCACTGCATGCTGTGCGAGCTTTCGGCTGAGGGCCGCAGCCACTTCCGCAACCGTCGTGCCTTGGGGAAATTCCCGAACGGCACCATCTTTTAGAGTAACCTTAACTATACTCAATGTATGTCCTCCTCACATATAGGTAAACCTCTCGCCCTAGAAGCTAGGCGAGAGGCGAAAGTCCGTCTCAAAATATAATTTTAGACCTCATATATGGGCTTGTCAACCGAACCGCTTTTTTTAACAGCGAAGTAAATCTTCGATAAAAAAGAGGTTCGATTTCTGTCATGAGTAGGTGTTTCAACTTTTTGAGGAACCGTCGATAATTCAAAGACCTTGAACGAACAGAGCCCCATCTAGATGTATAGATGGGGCTCTGTTCGCTATGTTCACCGCTGCAACACCCTATTATCTTGAATCATCATGCATCTATCACAGCCCGGGCAGTAGTGCAGTCGTTCTCCAAAAACGGCTTGTATCGTCTGCATCGATTCGTTCGACTGAACGCCTTCCGTATAATGAATGACTACTTGAACAGGAGCGACTGTGACTAAAGCGCTGATCAAGAGATCTTCGAAACAGATTTCCTCGTGTTGCAATGCATCTTGATGAAAACCATCGACGATTTCATTGTTCACCGGTCGTCCTCGTTCATCAAGGAGTTGAAAACCGCCAGGACGCATATACACGTGAACGATAGGGACACGCGTATCTTGAATCTCCAAGAAATAGCGTAACAAGCAGACGAATTCTTTGTACTCCTTCTCCATCATATATTCGTCTACAGCCACATCTACAGAGTCGGATAGGGACGATAAATAATCACGAAGTCGAAACCGGAGAAAGCCGTCGATGTGAACTCTTCCAAAGGTGACCAGTACATCGAGCATCCGTTCCAGAATCCGCTGACTTCGACCCACCCGATAGATGATATATTCCTTTGAGGTCTCTTCCTCTTGCTTTAATATCTGTGTCGCTTTCTCAGCGATGACCCTTCGTTCTTCTTCTGAAAAATAGGCATATTCGCTGTTGATACGCTTTTCAACCAGTTCCTGTTCCCAAACGTCAAGGATCCAGTCTGTCAGCTTTCTCGCACAGTATTGGCGCAAAATCAGCGCCATCTCTTCCGGCGATTCGCCTTCCGGGTGTTCATCGAGGTAGCACGTGAACTGGTGAACCCCGTTTAACCATTGTTGGCGGGTACCGAACTGCCATCCTTCTCCGGCCAGTTCAGCCAATTCGCAGGTGATTCGGTAACCTAGTTCATCCAGGTTACGGCTTGCACCGATAGATAAGATCAGGGCCAAGGAGTTCACCCCCTTTGATGTCTTTATTATATGTACGACAGCAGGGGAGTATACAGTTTATTCCCTCCATTAATATCCATATTCATTCCTGGAAAAGTAGAAGAATAGGGTCTTTCAGAACGGGCAATTTACCATTGAAAGCGAAAAAGGGGGGATAACTACATGCAGCGCTTACTCTGGTTACTTGTGATCGCCTTTGTACTGATCACTGGCATTACCTCCTGCTCTCCTCAGCGCCGTCCCGCTGAATCGCAAGGCCAAGGCCAGCAACAGGGGCAGCAAAATCAACAGGGACAACAGGGGCAGCAAGGCCAACAGCAACAAAAACCAGAATACCAGGACATGAAGGCCATGATGCTGGACATTATAAAAACCGATGAGTATCAGCAACGGCTGGCGCGCATGATTCGGGACCCCGAATTTCAGACGATGGTTTTGTCGCAAGATCCAAAGTTTATGAAGACGTTCCAGGAAATGTTGATGAGTTCCCAATTTCAAGAACAGCTTGCCTTGGCAATGAAAGAAAAAGAAGTGAAAAAGTCGATAAAAGAAACGGTCAAAGACGCTATGGACGATCCAGAAGTTAAGAAGAAAATCCAGTCTGCGGCGAAAGCCCAAGGAGGCAAAAGCGGCGGCAGTGAAGGCGGCGGTGAGAAAGGCGGTAGCAGCAGTGAAGGCGGCGGCGGAGACAAAGAAACCAGCAAAGATAAAGGCGGTTGATTTTTGTATTCGGGCTAAGCTTACGAATTAAAATGCAAACGCTGACCAGATCGGTTCCCTGTCGGTTCTCCTTCTTTAACTGCTGCCTGACCGTTGACAAAAACATATCTCATCCCCACAGGTAGCAGATTCGGTTTGTTCCGCTCTGCCCGATCTTGCACGTCTTCCAATCGAAAGATAAGCATGTCTGCCTTGTAACCAGGAGCAATTTTCCCCCGGCCAGAGATTCGAAAGCGCTGAGCCGGCAAGCCGCTCATCTTGGCCACGGCCTCTTCCAATGAAATCACTTGTCTATCGCGGACATAATGAGCCAACATCTTGGGAAAGTTGCCGTAGGCGCGAGGATGGGAAACTCTTCCGTTAGCGTAAAGCCCGGAATCGCTGGCGATAAATAAACGGGGATGGGCAAGTCCCAATTGAATATTCTCTTCCGAGATGGAAATACGTCCCGTACCAAAATCCCAGGAAGAAAAATCATAGAGGTACATGTCCCCCCAAAGATCAACTCCCTTTGCCACCGCATCGCTAATCCGTTGGAGAACTGCCGGATACTTGTCCCAATTGTCTCGGAAAAGAGCCTTCACATGGCTGTACTGCCAGGAAACACCTGATTCGAACGCTATCTCTGCCATCTCGTCGATAGACTCTAACAGTTGGACCGATTCGCTGCGCAAGTGGGTAGCCATGATCCCTCTATGGTGGGCAAGCGCTTCGGCGAGTATTTTCAGTTCCCGCTGGGTCGCTGATGATTGAGGTGCATATTCCAAAGCGAAAGAAAGGCCCGGTGAGCCTGCTTGAAGCCCTTGTTGAAGCAGGTCGACCATTCGATCGATTTCTCTACTACTAGCCTCACGTTCCGCTTCCTCCCCCATGGCTAACCTGCGCAGATTTCGATAGCCCATCAACTGCCCATAATTGATCCCCAAGTCGCCGAGACGCTGATAAAAACGCGGGATATCGTCGACCGATTCGCCACAATTTCCTCCAATTTGCGAAGTAACGCCTTGAAGAAGGCGAACCTCGGCCCGGGGGTTTGTCTTCAAATACTCTTCGTTATGGGTATGTACATCGATAAAACCGGGTGTGATGCAGGCACCGTCTGCAAGGATCACTTGGCAGTCCGGTTTTAATCGATACCGCTCTGTACCCATGTACAGTACATGCTGATCGATATTGGCGTTGCCCTCCATCACGGAGGAAATTCGGTCCTTCGTCACTGCCACCGTTCCTGAAAAGCCTGGTTTGCCTGTTCCATCGATCACGCGGCCGTTGGTGATGATCAAGTCCCAGTCGACATCCTGAATATCGGGCAATGTTTTCCTTTGAAGTTCGGTGGTAGTTACGCCTCGATTCGGTTCTTTGTTACTTTGCTGATGAGTTCCGCCAGCGGCACAACCGGTGAGACCTGTCAGTGAGACACTCCATGCCAATCCCTGAAGAATAAACTCCCGTCGGCTCCTGTCAAACATCGTTCTCCTTCCCTTCGCCATAAACAATCTTTTTGATGAGAATCTGGTATAATAAATATTCAAACTGCTAATAGGGGGAATTCAGATGGCTGAACGTACAGGTATCATCACATTTCAGGGAAATTCCTTAACTCTCATCGGTGCGGAAGTGAAAGTCGGCGAAAAGGCCCCTGCCTTTACGGCCACTGCGAATGACTTGTCCCCTAAGTCTCTTAACGACTTTGCAGGCAAGGTAAAATTGATCAGCGTGGTCCCCTCACTCGATACGCCTGTCTGCGATCTGCAAACGCGTCGTTTTAATCAAGAAGCGGCCGACTTGGGAAAAGATGTAGTCATACTAACTTTGAGCTGCGATTTACCCTTTGCCCAAGCACGCTGGTGCGGCGCCGCTGGCGTCGAGCAGGTCATAACCCTCTCGGATCATAAAGATGTTTCCTTTGGACAAGCTTACGGCGTGTTGATTAAAGAACTCCGTCTCTTGTCCCGGGCTATTTTTGTCGTCGATAAGCAGGATCAGGTAACTTACGTGGAGTATGTCCGGGAAATTACCAACGAACCTGATTACAACCAAGCACTTGCAGCCGTTAAAAAATCTTTAGGGTAATATTTTCCATACTCAGGATATTGAAAAAGCAAGGAGTATCCCTTTTTTGGGAACCCTTGCTTTTTTTCTTTTGAGGTCAACGAAAAGAGACGGTTCATCTGAATTTGTCCATAAATCCATCATCCATTGGATATCATAGTAATAGAGAATAGTGAACTGAACCAAGGAGGTTATGACGATGCTTTTTCGGGGCCAACAAGGTCTTTTGCCTTTAGAGAAGGTGGTTCGAGCCTTCCAACTATTCTCAGCCGAAATACCCGATGCACCAGTACGCCTCTGGATTGGGACAGACAGCCAGATTCACGGTGGAACGACTCGCGTCGTCACATCGATCACCGCCTACCGCGAACACAAAGGCGGGCAGTCCTATCAATATGTTCAGGTTTTGGAACGGGCGCTGACACTCGCCGAAAAACTCGATGTAGAAACACACATGTCCATCGAGGTCATCGGGAAACTGCGGGAATTGCTGAATCAGAAGCTCATTTACTGGGAGTTGGAATTACATATCGATGGAGGAAATAATGGGATGAGCCGGCTTCATCTCCCTCGTGTCGTCGGATGGGCCGAAAGTATGGCTTCCGTATATCAGTACGCCGTACGGACAAAACCGGACGCCATCGGTGCCAGCCGTGTGGCAGACCGGTACGCCAAATAGACTAGCCGCTTGCACCGACGAGACGGGGACTGCGTAATTCCTGCAGTTGCCCATCGATGAGCGAAAACAACTGGTCCAGATCGTCTTCCTTAAATATGAAAGATTCCGGTTCCACCAGTTCGGGCTCATGAAACTCATCCCATTCAATCTCCGGATACCGGTAGGTCACAGAGATGGGGCCGGCGACGCGGTAATTCAGTTTCACGAAAAATGTGATGACTTCATCTTCCCCGTTCTGGGGATCCCATTCCGAATCGATCTGTACACTCAGCCGATCTCCTACAGCCGCTTTAAACAAGGTCACCGTGCCTATGTTCAGCATGGAGGGACAGATCGTCAGATGTTCACCGAGGAGCACAGACGCTTTTTGTAAACGGTTCGCCAGCGGGGATTGAATTCGATCCATAAAAAACTGCTGAAACTTGCGGTGCATATGGCTCGCTTCTTCCCACTCGCTGCGCAGCTTGTTTTTCTCTTTTAATGGAGCCGCAGAAAATTCCCAGCGAAGAACCGGCAGGATCATCGAGTAACAGACTTTACAAAGGCGAACCGGCTCTACCCCTTGTTTCGAACCGTCGCTCTGAGGAATGATGGCTCGAACTTCTTCATGGAGAAGAAAAGGTGCTTTGCAACAGGAACATCGGGCCAATTCCTGGGGGTCGAAGCTTTCTGCGGGAAAGCCCTTCCGACCGAGTTGAAAGCTGAGTTCTAAGATCGTCATATTCGAAAAATATTTGGACGGGTCAAAAGATAAAACAGCACCGCTTCGCGGTTCCGTCCGGCGAAGCAGATGAGCCAATTGCTTGGCGTAGAGACGAATTTCGTCAACCTCCAGGTCGCGAGATACGGCCTGGCGCATGACCATCATCTTTTCATCAGCTTTGTTCGTTTCTTCGGCGATCAGACGCAAATTTTCCGAGATATGAGTAGGCACTTCTAAGCCATATTTATACATCATCGAATGCTGCAGGACAGCCCAGAAATGCTGCCCCACTGTACGAACCTGGATCTCGGCAAACCGAGTGATGGGACCTTCGGGAGCATACATGTCATATTCAATAATCAAGTGATAACTTCGATAACCGCTTGCTTTCGGGTTACGGACAAAATCTTTTTCGTTCACCAAGCGCATGTCCGAACGTTTTTTCAGAATATCTACGACCCGAGCGATGTCATCTAAATGTTGGACAATCACTCTTAAGCCGGCGATATCTTTTATATTTTTCGTGATACCTTCATTGACAGGCCATCCGTAGCGGCGCGCCTTTTCAATCAAACTTTTTGCCTTTTTCGTTCGGCTTTCAATAAACAAGATGACCGGACGGCCATACTTAATTTCTAATGGCCCCCGCAGTGCATCGAGTTTAACCCGCAGTTCTAATTCCATCTGCCGGTAAGAAGCAAGGATGCTTTCTAGTTGTTGACAGGTGAGTTCCATGGGCATTCACCTCAATCGTATGGGGCATATTTGTAACATGTCGTACATTCTTTTTATTCGCCGAAATGATGCGCCGTTCCTTCCCTGATGTATGTATACTTGCCGAGAATTATGAACTTTTTGTCAGTTCGGGAATTAGAAAAATTGGGGCGGCCATTGACCTTTACCAATTCTTTGATTAGGCTGATAGTAATTCATAGGGATTAAACTTAAGTGACGAGAAAGGTTCGGTGCCCCGTGAAAGAGACGCTGCGTGAGTACGCCCTTGTGATTTTAGGTGCTCTTTTCTTTGCCATCGGAACCCGGGAGTTTATCCTTCCTTCCAAACTGGCACCGGGCGGAGTGGCTGGCCTGGCTACGTTGATCTATTACATGACGAACATCTCTCCAGGTATTCTAATGTCCCTGATCAATCTCCCCTTATACATCCTCGCTTACCGCAATATCAACCGGGAGTTTGTCTTCAAGACCTTTCTCGCCGTTACGGCCTCATCCACTTTTATCGACTGGCTACGAGTACTTCCGGACTTTTCTACGCAAAACATCCTTCTCAATGCGTTGTACGGAGGCTTGATTTACGGAACTGGAGTAGGACTGATCGCACGTGTCGGCGGAAGTCTGGGTGGCGTCAATATTCTCGCAAAAATCTATTCCAGCCGGTTAGGTATTTCCTTCGGTACCTTGAACCTCACCTTAAACTCGATCATCGTTGTCCTTTCCGGATTGTTTATCGGTCATGAAGCAGCCATGTATACGATCGTTGCCTTCTACGCTTCCAACCGTTTGGTGGACTTCATCCAGGAAGGCCTGCCGAAAAAAGCAGTGACGATCATCTCCAAAGACCCAGAGTTGATCGCCCAAAGTATCATGGAAGAAATGGGACGAGGCGTCACCTTTCTCAAAGGAGAAGGCGCCTTTACACACAACGATAAAAATGTGATTCTCTGCGCCATTGAACCTAACCAGTTGTTCACCCTGAAAAAAACGGTCTACCGGATCGACCCAAACGCCTTTATCATCATTTCTGACGCTAAGGAGATTTTAGGGAGAGGTTTTAGGCCACTAAATCCATCTACGTAAAAAAGAAACCCCCATTTCGGGGGCGCGGTATCCCGCTTTATTTATATGAACATTATTTTGACAATATCGGTGATGAAGAGCGGCCCCAAAGCCGGTTCCACCATCCTTTGACACCTTTCTGGTTTTGGTCCCGCAGGACCTTCTGTCGCCATTTGATGATCATTTCGGTCGAACGATCTACCGACCGTCTCACTCCGTCTACAGAGCTCTTCAGTTCATCGAGACGTTGTTCGACCATCTCTGAACCGTTTTGTTGGTTGCCAACCACTTGGCTCAAGGTTTCACTCACTTCCACCATCAGCTTCTTCACTTCACCCACCGTAGACTGGTTGTCTACGGACAATTTATGGATGAAAGCTTGACGCATTTCCCCATCCGATTGGCTGGCGGCTACTTCCTGCAGCGTACACCGCATATCATCGAAGACGGTGTCTACATTGTGCTGCCAAGCATCGAGCCCACCGCGGAACTCACTGAGGCCATCGTTCAAGTCGTGCCGTACTCTTTCCATCGACGTCCGCAGATCACCGTTTACACTCTGATGCAGATGGACCACCCGGCCTTCCACTTTGCTCAAGTGCTGGTGAAACCCTTTTTTCAGGCCGAGCACATCCGACTGGACCTCGACGATTTGCTCGATCAGTTGTTCCATGCGTTGTTCCCAGTTAGGCATGGATCGTAACAGTTCGATCAGTTCTTTCGCCGTCGCTTCAGCCTCGGAAGAACTGTTTAGTCGTCTTTCGCTCTCCACCGGACATGGTAAAGCAGTCGCTTCACTCGCTTGTCCTTTCTCGACGGAGCCTTTTGCCTCCGCTTCCCCCTCCTGCACAAGCTCCTTCTTCGGCGCTTCCACACCCAGGACAGTCGATACAACGCCCCGGTGCCGACAAAAGTCTCGTAATCCTTCCAGGGGAATCAAATACATAAACCCTCCCGGGATCTTTTGCTGCTTAGCAGCCAATTCGCCACGGTGAATGGCGTCCCGCAGGGTATATCGTTGCAGACCAGTCATTTTCGATGCCTGGGCAACCGTCAACTCTCCCGGCAAGCTCATCGCGCGTGCCCCCTCCTTCTCACCCCAAATATTCGGCACTGCCGCTGCCATTTCCTTCCATCTGATTACATTTATATCAAATTTTTTCCAATATTTCAATTGTTAAAGGCAAAAAATAAAGAGGACCGACAATGGTCAGTCCTCCTGTTGCGATTTGATGACTTATTTCGCCGCTTTGTAGGCGCGAGTGATCTCTTGCAAAATAAAAGCTCGATCTTCTGGTTTGTGAACATAATCGAGGTTGGTCACATCCAAGGTCAGCAAAGGGCCTCCTTTGTAATCACGGTAATTATTTTCGTAAAAGACGTTCAGCAAGGCCCAATAATCGCGCTCCACTTCGACTTCATCGGCACGCCCTCGCATATGGATACGCCGTATCGCTTCATCTGTATCTACTTTTAGATAAACCATCAGACGAGGCGGTTCTAGTCCATCAATCATGCTGTTCAATAGATTTTCATAAACGTTGTATTCTTCGACTGTCAGGTATCCCTGTTCACGGTACATTTTCGCGAAGATGGCATCTGAATAAATGGAGCGATCCATAATCGCCTGGTTAGAACGGGAAGCTTCCCGGTATTGTTTAAAACGGTTGGTCAAAAAGTTGATCTGCATGGGAAAAGCCCATCGTTCCCGGTTGTGAAAAAACTTGTGCAGCAGTTGATTTTCATCTTCAAACATCTCTCTGAATTCAACCAGGTTCAGATCTTTGGCGAGCAAATCGACGAGAGTCGACTTCCCCACACCAGTCACTCCGTCGATCACCAATTGAACCTGACCGGACTTAGATAAAGTCATAAAACGCACTCCTTTTGGATCTGCAATTCTCTTTACCATCAGGCGCAGTCGCGCCGTATCTATCTCTTGATGATTACTTCGCTAACGTCTTCGGAATATCCTTCCACGAGCGGGAAAGTATCTCTTTGTCTATGGAATGTGACTTTTTGATTAGACATTTTTGAAAACCCTATGATATACTAAATCAAGCCATGTCCTCGGAATTACTTTTGTCTTACTGTAATATTTCGACCCCTTGAATCATATACATTTTTGGTAAGTACGATTGAAAGGAGGGCCGTTTACGTGGTCTATGCGGTGCCCCTCCAACCCTTGCAGAGCGTGCAGGCATTAATCAGCGGGTTGCTGCTTGGCATCACTTTGGCCATGCCCCTTGGCCCCATCGCGGTAGAAGTACTTCGTAATTCCATGCGCTACGGATTTTGGATGGGGTTGGCCGTCGGTACAGGAGCAATCATCGCTGATGGTTTCTATCTGATTCTGGTTCAATTCGGCCTTGTGCCTTTATTAGAAATGCCCTGGGTGCGTACCATCTTCGGTTTTGTGGGATCCATCGTTCTCTTCGTGATCGGCGCTTCTCTCGTTCGACCTCACAAACAAATGGCAAAAGCCTTCCCCGGTTCTGGAGAGATGGCACCGGAGATGGAGTCTCCCTGTTTAGGGCAGAGTAAATTTTCCCTACAATCGCTTTTATCGAATGCCACCTCCAATCGGGCAACAAAACGAGCTCTTTTAAATGGTATGTTGATCACCGGCCTAAACCCTTTGACGTTGACCTTGTGGATCGGTGTCGGTACTACGGCCGTTTCCAGTTGGAACTCCTCCTCTCCGTTGCTCGGATTGATCTTCATCTTTGGCATCCTCTTCGGACAGGAACTTTGGTTCGCTGCTATCTCCCGGCTAGCTCGTACCCGTTTCTTTCAATGGCAGATGCATATCGTCCCTTGGATTCAAAAAGGATGCGGCGTCTTAATGATCGGCCTTTCCTTCTTTACCATCTGGTATACCTTTTTCCGTTAAGAACTTAATTTCGCTAAAAGAAACCCCCTGTCCTAGACATTTCCTACGGACAGGGGGTTCGTTTTTTCTTTATCCCTTTGATAGACTTCATTTCGATGATCAAGGTACTATCTTCGAGATAGTAACGTTAATTATCAGGGTAAATTTATAGTTAGGTGTTGGTTTTTGGATTTCTTCGCGTTCTTACTTGCCTAATTGACGCTTCAAGGCAGCAAGCTCGTCGTCCACACCTTGGCCCTTATCTAAAGCAGCCAGTTCGTCATCGAGGCTTCCTGCCGAACCATGAGCTAACTCTTTGCTCGCTTCAGCGCGGGCTTCTATGCCTAAAACCTTTTCTTCCATCCGGTCAAAGCCCCGGCGCGCCGAATTACTGTCAAAACCACTCATAACCGAGTGGACTTGCTCTGTAGCCTTTGCCGCATTGGCCCGAGCCACAAGCGTATCCCGGCGGGCTTTTAACTTTTCGAACTCAGAACGCATCTCTGTCAACTGGGCTTTAAGTTTTTCTGAGGTAGCCGAATGAGTGTCATACTGGCTTTTGAAGTCACGTAACCGAGTTTCGTGGTTCTTTTTGTCTTCCAGGGCACGTTTAGCTAAATCGTCTCGACCAGCATTGATCGCTTTTACGGCGTCTTCCTGGCGTTTTTGAACCATCGACTCGGCCTCTTTGTATTGGGCCTCAAACTTCTTCGTCACCGCAATCTGCTGAGCTACCGCAGCAGATGCTTCCTGGATATCTTCGTCCATGTCCCGAAGGTATTGATCTAACATCTTTACGGGATCTTCTGCCTTGTCAAGAAGGGCGTTGATATTGGATAAGGTTAGATCCTTCAATCGTTTAAATAGACTCATAGCTTCTTTGTTCCTCCTCAAATTTCACAAATTCACGTTATCCAGCTACGATGGACAGTTCAAAAGCATCAATCCAACGCCCATCGTAATGAAAAAAGCGTCCCTGCTGCCATTCGATCCGGTAGATCTCACGTTGATCCGTCTCGAACTGCCAAAACATCAGCTGTCCCCGTCCGACCGTCGTCTCTCCAAAGGTGTCGACCAGACCTTCGCCATGGTAATCTAGGAAAAAATGTTTCCCGTCTAAAACATATTCTGTCTTCACATCGGTCATATCGCCGATCCGTCCGGCAAAGGGGGTGAGTACAACCGCCTTATCTGGTACGGAACGATCGATGAGCAATCCCTGCCGCTGTCGGCCAGACTTTAAGCCGTAAAGGACCCATCCCGGTTGCGCATGGTAGATCACTTTGCCCTCAATGATCCAGTCCTCCAAATCGAGCGAAACGACCTGGCCCACGTTGAGGTCGAACAAGGTGCGTTCTTTTGAAACCGGTTCATCGGTGTGAACTTCTGCCTCGAACATCTGGCGCAGGCGTCCAAAGAGGCTCAATATCCTCACCTCCATCTCCATCTTCTCATAAATCGGTCTCATTGAAAAGATTTCATACAATTTTCTTCACGACTTGTTTGTGAATGTTTGTCTGTTTATACTAAAAGCGTTGCACAGTTTCTACGAAAGGATGAAATGGAATGAATTTTACTTGGAAAAAAGGCACTGCCTTCGTCACCTTAGCTATCGCGACGTTCTTGGTCGGTTGCAACCAGACTTCCAATAAACCCTCCGAACCGGCCCCTGCTCAACAAAGCAAGGAATCTCCCGCTCCAGCCGCCAAAGCGCCGACAGCCGAAAAGAACAATAAGTATTCCAAAGCCCCGGAAATGCAGATTGACACGAAAAAACAGTATATCGCCACGATACAGACGAACCTCGGCAATATAAAGATTCAACTGTTAGCTGCCGAATCGCCCAAAACGGTCAACAATTTCGTATTCCTAGCCCGGGAAGGCTTTTATGACGGAATCCCCTTCCACCGAATCGTCAAAGACTTCATGATCCAAACAGGTGACCCTTTGGGCAAGGGTATTGGCGGTCCCGGCTACAAATTTGACGATGAACTACCGCCCAAACTCTCCTATGGACCAGGCGTTGTAGCTATGGCAAATTCGGGTCCAAACACAAACGGAAGCCAGTTCTTTATCTGTAACGGCGAGCAAGCGAAAGTTTTAAACAGTCACCCTAATTATACTGTATTCGGAAAAGTCATTGAAGGTATGGACACAGTGTTAAAGATTTCGGACGTTCGTGTTACGAAGAGTGACTTTGGCTCAGAGGTCAGCAAGCCCACACAAACCATTGTCATGGAAAAAGTCACAATCGAAGAAAAGTAATCAAACTGTCGCCCCCTGTATTACCAGGGGGCTCTTTTTCACCTTGTTTTTTTAATCCCAGGGCGAAATAAAAAAACCGTGAAAAAATATCACGGTCTTTTTGCTCTTGAAAAACTAGATGCACTTGCGCGTATCGGCAGGCCACTGCGATTTGCATTCAGGACATTGCCAGGCAACCGTCTGATCACCGTTATAGTTCAAAATGCCAATCGTCCGGAAGACCGAGCAGCAGTTATCGCTTTTCCGAGATGATTCACTTTTTTTGTCCGCCAATAAACTGGCTCCACATTCAGGGCACGTCGTCAACATTCTACCCATGAGGTTCTCCTCCTAACTTCAACAGATGTGAAGTTGTTTATCTTTTGCTAATGCTATTTTAACGAAATGTCGCAAAAACTACACATTAATTATTAAATCGATGTAACACTTTCTATACATTACTTTATCATAGTCTATACATAAAAGACAAGATTTGCCTCTGATGTCAGAATAATTAGATTTTCAATAACAAAACTTGTTCACAGCCTGGCGTAATTCTTGACCGAGTGAGGCCAGCATTTTTGCATTAGAAGAGATTTCTTCTGCAGAGGCGTATTGTTCCTCTGTCGTGGCGGCAATCGTCTGTGCATAGTCACTAATTTTCTTGGCGATCGCGCTGATCTCTTCGGTGGCATGAACCGTATTCGCACTGCCGACAGCCATATGCTCGATGGCACTAGTCACTTCACCAATCTGCCTGGACACACCGGCTGCCTCTTTTTCGATTTCCTGAAATGTCTTTACACCTTCTTTGATGGTTAGAACGCCCAATTTTACCGCATCGGAGTTATGCTCCATCGCCTCCACAGCTTCATGAGTTTCTTCGTGAATTTCATGAATGATCTTCGTGATTTCACTGGCAAACCGTCCCGCTTGTTCAGCCAGTTTACGAACTTCCTCAGCTACAACAGCGAAACCTCGTCCAGCTTCCCCGGCCCGAGCGGACTCAATCGAAGCGTTTAAGGAGAGAAGATTCGTCTGTTCCGCAATTTTATCGATCTGTTCAACCATTTTCTCGACCTTCTGGGTTTGCTTTTCGAGCTGATGGATCAAGGTAGCCACTTCGTTCGTGGAATGATTGATCTGTTCCATATCATGCATGGCCTTAATCATCGTTAACATGCCTTTAGAGGCCTTTTCGCTGGTCAGAGTTGCAGAGGAATAGACATGCTGTGCCGACGCGTTGATTTGCTCAGCCACGGCAGATATCGCCTCGGCGTTTTTAACGGTAGTCTCTAGATGATTTTTATGGTCTTCTAAGTCTTTCGCCAATTGTTGCGCCACAGTAGCGACCTGACTGACGGCATGTTTGTTCTGGTCTGTACTCGCACTCAGCTCTTCTGATGAACCGCCTAACTCTTGTGAGCCTTCGTCAATTTTCAAGACAAGATTCCGTAAACTATTTACCATCTCATTGAAACGAACCGCCAACATTCCAAACTCATCGTCTCCGATGATAGGTATCTTTTCTGTTAAATGACCATCAGATATTTGTTCTGCCGATTTTAGCAAAATGCTCATCGACCGGGTAATGCGGCGAACCATCGCGTATACGGCGAGTATCGAGAATGTCATAACGAGTACAATGAAGGTAATTAGTATGCTTCTTGTTTTATCGTGGTCCTGGTCGTTTTTGCGCAAATCCAAAGCGGCACTATTCAGGTTATAATCAACCAGACTTTCAGCCGACTGCCATAGGTGGTTAAAGTACTCTCGCAGTTCCCCTTTTAACAAAAGGGTAGCTTCTTTATCATCACTATCCCGCGCTAAATCAATAAATTTTGTACTGGCGGTTCGAAAAGCTTTCCACTCTTCGCGGATCGAATTTATGGCCTCAATGTCTGATGGTTCCATGGCTGTGTCTCGATACTCTGTAATCGCCCTTTCAATTTTTTCTTCTATTTCCGCTAGAGTCTTTTCATTGAGTTCATCTTCATCTTCGAAATAGGGGTGAGAGAGTTCTATTTGTTCCCTGCGGTATTCCACAAACAAGCATTTTAACTCATTGGACAAATCGACTCTCGACAGCCATATATCGTTCATCTTTTCTAACCTTTGATGGGAATCTTCATACTTCGTTAAGCTATACATTCCGAAACCAATGAATAAAAGCAAGGTGATTCCAAAGGAAACGAACAGTTTCGCTCGAATGCCCAGATGGGCTCCTTTCCAGCGCATAGGGTCAGAACATCTCCTTTCCAGCTTGCCCTGCTACAATGAGATCATTTGTTGTGCCTACTACCTCCCCCCCTTTTCATATACTTCAAATTTTCGTCGTATTTACATTTTAACAATCGTTATTTTTTTCGTTACAATTCTTATATTTGAGAGTAAAAAAAGAGGCCAGTTCAAATAAAATCATTGAACTGACCTCTTTTTTTATTTGAAAGTCTCTTTTACTATGAACAGCAAGAATTTTAGTTTCCGATAAACTCTTGCACCCAAGCCCCTTGATAGTAGCCGACACCAATAGTGTCATAATTCGAATTTAAGATATTCGCCCGGTGGCCGGAACTGTTCATCCAGCCCTGCATGACTTCCTGCGGGGACTGTTGACCTTCGGCGATGTTTTCTCCGGCATAGCTGTAGGCAATACCATATTGCTTCATCATATCAAAGGGAGAACCATAGGTCGGGGAGGTATGAGAAAAGTAGTTGTTTTGGATCATGTCTTTCGCTTTATCGGTAGCCATCGCGCTCAAAGGCCCGTCCATCCGAAGGGGTTGTAGTCCCGCTTTTGCCCGTTCTGCGTTGACCAGTTGGGCCACTTGCTGAGCAAAGCTAAGTTGCGGCGCTGGCTGTGGTGACGGTTGAGGAGCGGTTACAGAAGAAGGGACATTGAGCACCTGTCCAACATAGAGGTAGTTCGGGTTGACCTGAGGATTCGCCTGCGTCAGGCTGTTCAAGGAAACACCCAGTTTGGAGGCGATTTTCCACATGGTATCACCGGAGACAACCCGATAGGTTTTGCCTTGTGACGAAGGGATGGTCAATGTTTGACCAGGATAAATCGCGGTGGAAGACATGTTGTTGGCCTGCATCAGATTGGAGACAGATACACCGTTTGTCGCAGCGATTCTCCAAAGGGTATCACCGGATCGAACAGTGTAGTTCGACGAAGCCATGGCGGGTCCTGCTAAACTGGTAACTAGAAGCATTCCGGCAAGAAGGCTCGATGCCAGGGTCCAAGCTTTTCTCTTCATGTAGCGTCACTCCTTTCGCAAAATTGTAAGCCGCTATTGGATAACGACTTGAAAAGAAAGCTTGATGAAGTATAACACAGTAAAATTTCAACATCAATCGCATTTATATATTTACATATAATTACCTAACTAATAGAGTACCCAAATTAACACCCATTGAGAGCTTATGGAATGTTCATTTCATCATCCCTTTGTAATAAATCATCATCAGCGAGACTTCTGTTTAAAACTAAAAATCCCCCGCTTATCTCATCGGGGGATAAAGATATAAAATCCTAAAAAAGTTTTTCGCCGATACCCATCAATACTTCAAAAACGATCAATAGGATGATCGCCAGTTCGAGGAGCACGCCTCGATGATTGATGACCTCATCATTCAGCATGGAATAATTGCCTTCGATCACTTTTAACTTATGGCGGATGCTGTCCATCCACACCGATGTCCGTAATATGGAATGAGCCGCTCCATAGACACGCGCATAAAAAATATCTTCTGTCACTTTGATGGAATTCTGGATTTTTTCGGTCACTTCGTTGATATCGATTGCAAGAGCCATTAACGATTTCATGATCTGGCGGTATTGGCGAAGACGGGAGTACCAGAAATCCTGGTCAGCCCGCTCAATGTCGTCATACATACGTTTCATCTCTCCCGACAACAACCGATCGAAATACCGCAGTTCTACCAGTTGCGTTAAGGCAAACTCCACTAATTCGGGAATATCGGTGCTTCCTTCCGCGTCGACAACTAACGCAGAGTCCCAAGTGAGGATCGTCACGTCTTTCGTTCCGTAGGAAAAAGAATTTTTCAAGGTATCGTGGCGAACTTTTGGGCTTACCGGTTCCCGTTCAGCTAAAAGAATCGGAACAGGATCCCATTCATCCCGCCAACGACGGAAGAAAAAGAGGGTAAAGTCTTCCTCCACTTTTCCCTCTTGCAGCGGTTCCATGGCTCCCGATAATAAGCTGGTGACTTTTTCGAGCCACTTATGAAAGAGAGATTCCAGTTCTTCCTGTGTATACAAGGCAACCGATAAGTCCAAGAGTTGCTCATAAGTCAAATCATCGGGAAGCATGATTCGCAGGGTAAGTCCGATCACCCCTAGATCATACACCCGGGCTAAGACATGACAGGTGTAATTTTTTCCTCGGAATGAAATCTCCACAGGACCTAAATCGATCGATACAGGTGGATTTTCGATGATGATCGATTTGGGTCGCACACGGGATAAGCGCATGCGGCTCGTCGGCTTTTCCTTGGCAAAGATCGCCTGAACCAATCCTAGGTCAAATTCTTTGGCCTCTTCATAAATCCGGTACAACCAAATGGAATCCTGCATGGTTTCTTCCCCTTTAGAAGTCTAGAGGAGTATCCACATAAAGGACCCCCTCCTGCGCTATGGACGCTTGACCGGAGGTCCAATCATTCACCTTTTTCTCAAGGTTCCCCTCTAAACCGTTTATCTCTAGGGCCACGACGGTGACTTTATCAGTAAATCTCGTTTCATCGATGCGATAACCGAGGGAGCGCAGTTCATTCTCGACAGCTCCATAAAAGGTATAATCTATTTCGATGGCCATCCGCGTATGCAATCGACGCTCCACGATTCCCGCCGCTTTTAGTCCCAATGTCGCTCCTTTGCCATAAGCGCGGATCAGTCCGCCTGCGCCCAACTTGATGCCCCCAAAATAACGGGTCACCACGATCACTGTATCTTTGATCCCCATCTTTTTGATCACTTCGAGAATCGGTTTTCCGGCGGTGCCGGAGGGCTCTCCGTCATCGTCGGCTTTTTGGTGTTCATCCTTTTCTCCGATCACATAGGCGGAACAGTTATGGGTCGCATCCCAATGCTTCTTTTTGATTCGCCCGATAAACTCTATTGCCTCTTCCACCGTTTCAGCGCGGTTTGTATAGATAAGAAAGCGGGATTTGCTAATCTCCAATTCTGTTTCTCCGTATTCTTTCACGGTTTGATATATTTCAAGCATGATTTTTGTAGCACCTCAAGAAAAGCATACCCTACCGCTTCGCTGGGCACAATGCCGTATCGATAAAAAGGCTCATCGGGCCTAATACTTGACCGTATAGTCGGCTCTTACTAACGAAAAACTAAGCGAAACTACTTGTTTGCCAAACAATCCAGGCCTAAGCAAGTATGTAAAAACAGGGGTGATAAAGAATGGTCGATAAACTCTCTGGGATCACGACCTTTTTGCTTACCTATTTCGCTTTTTCCATCACCAGTTGGCTTTTTCCGATGGATCGGAAGTGGCTTGAGTCCCTGGACAAGCCGGCTTGGTCCCCTCCCGGCTCGGTCATCGGTCTCGCTTGGGTCGTCATCTTCGGCTTGATTTCCCTCGCTGTCGCCCTTTTGCAGGAGAAAATTGGCTGGCGTCGTCTCGGTTGGCTATGGAAAGGGGTCTTTATTGCTAATTATCTATTCAATCAACTCTTTATCATCGGACAGTCTTTCAGCCGCAACCTTTTGCTTTCCTTTTTGGATACGGCTGCTATCGCCGTTACTGCCTTTGCCTTAGTCTTCGTCACTTGGTCTTATTCCCGCCTTGCCTCGATGCTGTTTCTCCCCTATGCCCTCTGGTCAGGGCTGGCCACTTTTCTTTCTTACACTATATACCGACTTAACCGGTAAGAGAAGGAAAGTAGCTCATTAAATCTTTGCAAACATGAAAAAGACCTTTCCCAACATCTCTATTGGGAAGGGTCTTTTTTTGAATAATCCCTTTTCATCGAATGAGCCTATGAGCCAACAGTCATGAACGACTAATTAATCGGCCTATAGTCAAAACCAGCCTAGCAGTCCATCAATGGTGACTGCACACGTTCCTGTCATCGATGGGCGCGATTTTTCCCGCGCAAAAAGCGTCGACGACTTTCTCTACAGTCTGCTCGCTCGCTTGATACACTTCAATCCCTGCACGGCGAAAACCGGACAGAGGGCCTCCACCGATCCCTTGAACAACGAGCGAATCGACTTGATGAGCCGAAAGCAGTTGCACCGGCCGCGTGCACCCACCATGAACATGGGGCGGGTTTTGAATCACGTCGCTTCTTATGACTTTTCCTTCTTCCACGTCAACGACGGTAAAGCAATCACAGCGGCCAAAATGACCAGAGCAAACGGCTGAAAGGCCACCAGGAGCAACGGAAGGCACGGCAAGACGCTTTTTCGACATATGATTCATCCTTTCTTAGCTTTACCAGTGACTGTTCTGCCACGGCCAAAGCGCTCATCTGTTTGATCATCTAAATTAGGCCCTAAACTGGTGATTAGCACTTTCAACGGATTCACCTTCTCACTTATGCGCTCGTATTTTCTCCTTTATCCTGCACGATCACAGTCCCGTCAGAGGAAATCGATACAGCCAAGCGTTTTAAGGGCTTTGGCGGAGGTCCAGCCACGTTTGCCCCTACAGCATCAAAAACGCCGCCGTGACAGGGGCATACGATTTGCTTGTCTTTGAGATTCCCTTTGGGCACATCAACAGTACATCCCAAATGGGTGCATTTCAAGGTAAAAGATATAACTTGGTCTTTATCCACTTTCATCGCCAAGGAGGGAACGTCTTCATAGGCAAAGAAGACCGGTTCCCAGGGTTTCATATTGTCGATATGGGTGACTTTTTTCGGAGCCGGCGGTTGAAGCAACGAATCGGGAGGATAGATAAAACTCCCGGTAGCGGCTATCGGAGCGGAAATCGCTGCGACAGCCGGGACGGCGATCATACCGCCAAGAAACTTCCGTCGAGATAGGTTACGGTCCTGCATGGTTCGAATCCCCCTTAAAAGAATTGGCGTCCTTTACGCCCATTTCTCCGGCCCAGTCCTTGACCACCAAACTGACAAAGGTTGTCGATACAGTTGCGGAACATCGGACCAAGCCCCCTGCCTCCGAATCCTGTGCCAGTTCCCAAACCTCGACCGGCTATTTTTCCATCTTCGAAGGCGCTCTTCAGATTTGCTGGTACGTCTTCCCATTTCATGACACAGCGACCACGGCCTCGACCGGTCATCATTCCTTTGCCTAGAGGTCCTGCTCCATTAAATCCAGGCATACTGATTCCCTCCTCACTATTTCTGATTTGCTCTCAACTCGTTTACTCACGACTCACTATTTATGAACTCTGCTCTTACTGAACCTGCAATATGAAATATTTCGGGAAAAGCTGTTGTCATTCCGTCACTGCTAACAATTTATCACTATTGAATATCCGTCACTAGCTAGATACACTTGAACGCACCGATTAGGGGCACGAACTCACATATGTAACGTCCTGCATCTAACGATACCGTTGCCAGAGGCAACGGTATCGTCGGTTTCATTCAGCCTCACCAGAAGGTTCGATCCCCTCAAAGACCCGGAGAAAGGCTTCCAAATCGCTTTTTTGCTTTTTAAGACTGACCGCCCAAGCACGGAGATAACATTCTCCCTCTGGGGTGATCGAGTACACCTTTCGGGCTGGACCTCCTTTCCCAGGCTCCAGCCGGGATGACACCATCCCATCTTCTTCAAGGCGCCTCAGGTAGCGGTAGACAACAGCCGCATCAGGCAAGACATGGATAAAGGGCATCTGGGACAGCTTTTCCATCAATTCGTACCCGTGAGCGGGATGCTGCCGTAAGCTTAACAAGACACTGGGAAAAGCCATGGAATCGGTGCGACCACCATGTCCTCCGCCACAGCCGCAACGGCCTCGTCCTCTCCCCCGGCCACGGCCGTAACCAGGGCCGGCCTCAGCTGTTTCGTCAGGACCAAGATCACTGCCACACTTCAAATCACTTTCTTCTTCGAATGTCACATGGCATCACCCCTCGCCAGTATTATCTTATGTCACTACTTACATTTTATCACTAGTGATAAAATGCTGTCAACAATTCTTTCCAGTTCTCCCTAAATATATTTATCGGATCATTTTATTGTAAATCGTTGCATTCGTCGGTATATTGTGACCAACGCAGTATGTATGCAGATAAAAAGGATCATCGAAAGCCCTTTATTGCCCATGATCGCAGATAGTTTTGATACAGACAGGATTCGAGCGCTCGTTGCGAAACCATAAAAAACCGTAAAATAAAGAAGGATATTTGAGCTAAGAGTTGAATACATGTAAGTAACTAATGATCTCTGGAAAACCGAATATGGATTGCTGGAACAGGTCGCCCAACCTATCTTTTTGTTGGGCGTTAGAAAGGGAAGTTCGGTGGAAATCCGACGCGGTCCCGCCACTGTAAGGGGAATGACCCTCCACCAATGTCACTGGCGTTTAAGCGCTGGGAAGACGGAGCGGCCAGATGAACCCGAGCCAGGAGACCTGCCTGTTACCACGTCACCGCATTGACCCACGGCCGATGGGGAGGTGATGGTTCAGACGTAAGTATCGTCACAGTACAAAAGGAATTGTCTAGGCGACACTTGTTCTGGATTTCACACACCCCCTGCCGGTTTCATCCGGCCAGGGGGTGTTTCTGTTTAGAAACAGTCCCATCTTGCAGATCTACGTAAGTCATGCCCATCAGAGATTGAAGCAGGAGGATTTGTTATGCACATCATGGAAGGCTTTTTGCCAGCCACACACGCCGCTGCATGGACAGCCGCATCAGCCCCTTTTGTCATCCACGGCGTTCGCTCTATCCAAAAGACGGTTAAAGAGAATCCAGAGGCAAAAATGCTGCTCGGCGTTTCCGGCGCTTTTACCTTCGTACTCTCGGCGCTGAAACTTCCCTCGGTGACCGGAAGTTGTTCCCACCCGACCGGTGCTGGATTGGGAGCCATCCTCTTTCGCCCGACAGTCATGTCTGCTTTAGGCGCCATCGTCCTTTTATTTCAGGCCTTATTGCTTGCCCATGGCGGCATCACCACCTTGGGTGCCAATGTCTTTTCTATGGCTGTCGTCGGTCCCTTTGTAGCTTATGGCATATACCGTCTGGGACAACGTCTCAATCTGCCACTCAGCCTATCGATTTTCCTAGCCGCTGCCCTGGGCGACCTATTCACCTATGTCACCACGTCCTGCCAATTGGCTTTAGCCTTTCCCGATCCTGTTAGCGGTTTTATGGGTTCTTTCATCAAGTTTAGCACCATTTTTGCCGTCACCCAGATTCCTCTGGCCATCAGCGAAGGTTTCATCACCGTCGTCATCTTCAACACACTGGCCAAGTACAGCGGTCAAGAACTCTCACTGCTCAACGTGTTTCACAAAAAAGAGGAGGTCAAGGCATGAGCAAGTTCTCTTTGCGCAGCAACATCCTGCTGATTGTAGCCGCTGTTCTTCTTTCCGCAGTTCCCCTGTTCATGTCCTTTGATGTACCGGAAGGAAAAGAGCTCTTTACCGGTTCCGATGATCAAGCAGAGGCTGTGATTCAAGAAATCAATCCTGACTACAAACCATGGTTTCAATCCCTCTGGGAGCCCCCAAGCGGTGAAATTGAAAGCCTCCTCTTCGCACTCCAAGCGGCATTAGGCGCTGGATTTATCGGCTATTACATAGGGCGAGTTCGGGAGCGGCAAAAGCTGCTCGGCTCCGAAACGGGGAAAAATCTCTCCTTATACAACCAATAGGTAACTCGGATTGAAAATCGAAGGCCCTGGACTTTTTCTGAGGAAAAGCCCAGGGCCTTCTTTGTTTTCTTTGTGAATGCGTGCTTCTAAAAATATCTAACATACACATACATATGGGCCATCGCTACAGAAAGGAGCATAAAAGGAAATCCAATCACCAAAAACTTTCGGAAGGATATAGGCATTCCTGCTTTTTCGGCGATACCGGCCACGATAATATTGGCGGAAGCACCGACGAGTGTCCCGTTCCCCCCTAAACAAGCACCTAATGCCAACGACCACCAGACCGGTCCCAGTTCCATACCGGATAAGCTGCCCATCTCATGAATCATCGGGATCATGGTCGCCACAAAGGGAATATTGTCAACAAAGCCGGAGGCGATGGCGGAAAGCCACACGATTAAAAAGGACGTCGTTTGTGTGTTGCCTTGAGTGACCGTAAGAGCCCATTGGGCCAGTGAAGCGATGACACCGGTCGACTTCAGTCCCCCCACGAGAACAAAGAGACCGACAAAAAAGAAGATCGTCGGCCATTCTACATGGAGCAAGATATCTTCCGGTTCTTCCCGGCTGATGATCATCAACACCATGGCACCGGTCAGCGCAATCGTGGCCGACTCAAGGTGAAGTACTCCGTGTAAGGTAAAGCCAACGATAGTCAGGCCCAAGACAACCAGTGACTTTTTGAGCAGCGCCCAGTCCTTGATTTCTTCCTTCGGCTCCATAGTCAGGATCATCCGGCGGCTTGCTTCATCACCTTTTAACTCTTTACGATAGACCACCATCAAGAGTGCCGTCGATACCAGCAGAATCAGCAGCGCAATAGGAGCTAGGTGAAGCAAAAAATCCATGAAGCCAAGTCCTGTTGAACTGCCAATCATGATATTTGGGGGATCACCGATCAGGGTCGCTGTACCGCCGATGTTGGAAGCTAGCACTTCTGTGATCAGATAGGGTACGGGATTCACTTTCAACGTATCGGCTAAGATGATGGAAATCGGCGCAATCAGAAGAACTGCTGTAACGTTGTCCAACAGGGCAGAGGCAAATGCTGTAATCAACGATAACAACCCTAACAGATAAAGAGGATTACCTTGGGTCACCCGGGCTGCCCAGATGGCTAAGGCTTCAAAAATACCGGTGCGGCGAGTGATGGCGACGAGGATCATCATGCCAATCAATAAGCCGAGCGTATTGAAATCGATGTCATCTTTAATGGCGACTTCCTGGGTCAAGAAGCCCAGCAAAACCATCACAAGCCCGCCGAGCATAGCTGTAATTGCCCGTGGGATTTTTTCCCAGATAATCAGACCATAGGTGATCACAAAGATCACGATCGAGGCGATAAAACCAATATCCGTCACCGATAATTCCTCCCTTTTCCAGTGCAAAAAGACAAAAAGGAGCCTGTCGATGACAGGCTCCTCCTATTTGCACAATATGCACTTTATCCAGAAGTATTATACGATATCTATGCCAGGATTACCATAGTTTTTGCTACAAGCGGCCAGCATGGCTTCGAGAACCCCGCCCGCAACAGCTCTTGCCTTATCGCTGATGGTGAAACAGGAGTCCCGATCGGCTCGCGGATCTACATCTCCGATTTTCATTCCTGATGTGACTGCTATTCCATCTTTGATCAACCCGCGCAGCATGCCCGGAATCGTACTTTCAACGGGATGACCGTTGACATTCCCCACGATTTCGCCCGCTTTTACCAGATCACCGATGGCTTTGATAGCGGTAAAAGTCCCGTCCACCGGTGCTCGCAGCAAGCGCTCATGACTGAAACCGCCGATTTCGCCGGGAATCCCCGTATTCGCGATAGCCGGACCTTCCCAGATCACCCGTCCAAGATAATGGCCGCGCTTCGTCTCTACGACGGCATGGACATCCTTCCCTGCGTAAAATCCAGGGCCTAAAGCGATCACGACTGGCGCATCATCGATGCTCGTTCCCAGATTCTTCTTGGCCATGGTAGCGTCAATGAGCACATGGGGCCTTATTTGCAGAATCGCCTGCCCGGAAACATCGGTGAGCACCGGGATGATCCTCTCTCGGCGGTATTCCATGGCCTCCTCTAGATTCATGACCCTTTTAGCGGTAACCCCTTCCACCGTCACCTCACCGGAATACATCGCTTCAGCAAAAGACACGGTCCGGCGAACGACCAAGGGATGCTCCAGTTCGGTCATAACCGGCACAAAACCGGAGCGGTAGAGCCGGTGAGCGACACCACTGGCTAGATCACCAGCACCTTTGATGACAATCAGAAGTCTTTGCATAGAATCAATCCCCTTTACGCACTGGAGCGATGAAAACTTCCATGGTGCCGCCACAAGCCATTCCCTCTTCAGCCGCATCGTCATTATTCAAGGAAAAGCGAAACAATCCCGGTTCCCCGCTCTCTATTCGCTGTAACGCCTCCCGGCGAACGTCCCCTTCGATACAGCCGCCTCCGATGGTTCCCATCATCCTTCCATCCTGGAAGATGAGAAGTTTCGCACCAGCCTTGCGGGGCGTGGAACCTTGTGTGGCGATGACCGTAGCTAGTGCTGCCGGCAGCCCTTCTTGTGAGGATTGTACTAAAGCCTTTAATAAGCCTATGTCCTGCATGGTGATCCCGCCTTGACGATACTTGATCAGTTCGGCGGCAATGCTCACGGCGATTTCTTCCGGTGTTTCAGCGCCGATATCGAGTCCGATAGGCATACGGAGACGTTCGATCAGACCGGGATCGATGTCCTTTTCCTGCAAGAGATTTCGAATCAGGTGCACCCTTCGACGACTGCCGATCATGCCTAAATAGGCTAGGTTTTTTTCCAACACTTGCTCCAAACAGAGGAGATCATGGCGATGTCCTCGGGTGACGATGACCACACTGCAGCGTCGGTGCAGGGGAAGCTTACCGATGGCATGGACAAAATCATCACAAATCACCTGCTCTGCATCGGGAAACTTCTCCCGATGCGCGAAGGAAGGCCGGTCGTCGACAACAGTGATTTGATATCCGAGCATCGCGGCGATAGGGACCAATGCCTGTGAAATATGACCGCCGCCCAGCACGACGAGTTCATCAGGAGGAAAAAAAGGTTCACCGACCAAAGCGATTTCTTCTCCCTGGTCGTCTCGTAGTCCTTTCTGAAGGATCAGCTTTCCCGAATGATAGACTTCTTCCGCCAAGCGGTCCGCCACATTATCCAGTCCCAGATCACCGAGGGATCCCTCGATCCATTCAGGGGACCATAACCGTCTCTTCCCTACACCGTTACGGTGGATGTCGTCCTTTTCAGCCTTGTCAGGGAGCACCGGAGGGGTCCTTCGAACCTGGATGACTGTGAGCAGAACAGCTGGTTCTCGACGATTTAAAATCTCTAAAAGCTTGGCATATATCATAGGTCCTCTCCATCCTTACCTACGACAGAATCCTTTTCAATTAAGAACATGAATCGCACCCAAAGTTATCTTCCACCTTGGCCGAAACTGCAGCGAGGAAAGTGGCATTCTGTACAACCGCGGCAAAGCCCTCCATGAGCCATCTCTACAATGTCATCGCCATCCATTCGTTCGCCTGCAAAGATCCGAGGAAGGATTAAATCGAGTAGGGTGATGCGAAAATACATGCCGCAAGCAGGGATGCCGATAATCGGGACGTCGCCATGATAGGCCAGCAAAAACATCGCTCCTGGAAGCACTGGCGCACCATACTTTTCAACAAAAGCCCCGCTCAAACGAATCCCTTGGGGCGTTACGTCATCCGGATCGACCGACATTCCCCCGCTAACCAATACCAACCCTGCTCCGGCTGCGACCATCGCCGAAATCTTTTGCGCGATCACCTCGGGGTCATCCAGTGCATAGTCGGCATGTAGTACTCGGGAACCATAAGACTCGACTTTTTGCTGTAGCACCGGACCAAATTTATCTTGAATCCGCCCGGAAAACACCTCGGCACCAGTGACGACGATTCCAACGTCCATCGGCTGATAAGGGATTACCTCGACAATTTTTCCCAAATCCATGCAGATGGCTTCAACTGCTCCGATGACCTCTTCTTTTACCGCCAAAGGAATTACCTTCGTTCCTGCCAACAGGTCCCCCTCTATCACCGGGGTATTGTTGGTCAACGTTGAGAAGATCACTTCCGGCAATCGATTGATCTTTTTTAGGGCCGGTACGTTGATTTTCAGCAATCCCGTTCGGGCAGCATGGAGATTGACTCGGCTTTCTCGCGGTTCGCTGCAAGTCACCCCTTCACCGGCGGCAGCCGCCCCTAGTCGCACTCCCGCTTCATCCTCATGGATCTCATCTACTTCGAAGTCGAGCACATAAATTCGTGATTTACCCATACTGAGTAGTTCGGGAACGTCTTTATCTCGAATCACATGGCCTTTGCGAAAGCAGGGTCCCTTGAATCCGCCTTTTTCAATTTTGGTCATATCATGGGGAATCACCATACCCACTGCCTCTTCAACCTTGACCATTTGGACTTTCATGCCTTACCTCCCGAGAAGCCTATCGTCTACTGCAAGTTCTAGCACTTGTGGTTTTTTACACATTTTGGGCCGCAAATACCTTCATTTTAGACTATTCGACATACTTATCGACATATTTATGTACAATTCGCGAAACGCTACTATATCTCCTCCCTCGATGAAGCATGCCGATTTCAGCAAATGAATGTAATCTTGCCTTTTTTCAAAAATATTATGAATCTTTAATCGAAAGCACTTATAACCAATGCAAGGAGGTATAACCGAAATTTTGTAGAATGTGATTATTACGACAAATATTTAATCGATGGAGGTTACTACGAATGACAGACAAGCTAAAAGGAACAAAAACAGAAGCCAACTTAAAATATGCCTTTGCCGGTGAATCGATGGCGCGAAATAAGTATACTTATTTTGCGAGCGTCGCTAAAAAAGAAGGATATGAACAAATCGCGGCCAAGTTTTTGGAGACCGCCGAAAACGAATCAGCTCACGCAAAAATCTGGTTTAAGTTGCTCCAAGGTATCGGTGACACGAAAACCAACCTGGAACATGCAGCTCAAGGTGAACATGACGAATGGACTGACATGTATAAAGGGTTCGCCGAAACAGCTAGAGAAGAAGGTTTCTCCCAGATTGCCGACTTGTTTCTCCGCGTCGGTCAGATCGAGAAGGAACATGAAGAGCGATATCGGGAACTTCTCCAGAATCTTGAAAATGGCACCGTTTTTCGCAAGGACGCCGTCCAAACCTGGCAATGTAGAGTTTGCGGCCATCGCCATGAAGGGCTAGAGGCACCGACGGTCTGCCCCACATGCAGCCATCCTCAAGCATATTTTGAACTAACCTGTAAAAACTACTAAGCCAAAAGGTATATTTCCGCAGACAGAATTCGTTAAAATGCTATCGGATTCCAAGGCGAGGATCTCTTCCGAGATCCTCGCCTTATTGTTTTTGCCCATCAAAAAAATATAAACCGTCAAAGCACTCTTTCTCTGACAGTTTAAAACGTAGAAACAATATGATTTTTCGTAGCTCCCGTCTGTTGTCACGGTTTTTCGGAACCTTATCGTTACCGATAGGCTGGATTCGGATTCGTGAACTTTTCCGATTGGTTTAGCAATCCAAGCAAAAAGTCCAACTCCTCCGTCGTTAACAGCTCCGCCCAAATTTTTGGGAAATCATCGTTGTTTCGGGCCATTTAACCTTCCCTCCTAACAGTCCCCCGTTAAATTCAATCAATAATTTATTCGATATAAAATCAATCTTTCCTGCTTTTCTTGCAAGAAGTTCTTTCACAAAAAATAAAACCGCCGCAGCGCAGCAGTTTATTTCAAACTTGATATCCTATGCAATTCCTTCACGATCTGAGTCACTTCCCGTACAAGCACCTCGTCAGGCAACCGTCGGCGGATCACCTTGCTGAATTCATCGTAATACCAAAGGGTCTGTTCCTTAGTGGCATGAAAGCGGCTCCAAACCTCTTCGCCATAGCGCTCTATATCGTGCAGCAAAGACCGTCCATTATGAATTTTATCAGCCAGGGAGACGTACAATGCTCCGGTGCTCGCTTCTTCCAAATGGGCCAGGTATTTTTGCTTTCGCTCCAGCCATGGTGGTTTTGGTGTGTCATCAGCATCACTGCACTCCAAAACGAGGTCCCTTACATCCTGTCCAAAGAGGCTGGCGATTTTTTCTGCCATCGCCCTCCCGCCTTGATCTTCCACAGCATCATGAAGCAAAGCTGCGATTACCTCTTCTTCTGGCCTCCCACATTCGATAAGCATAGAAGCTACTGCCAAGAGATGACCTACATAAGGTCTTCTGCGCTCACTGCAGTAAAGCATTTCATTTTTGGAGAGTTTTCGCTCTTGATCCGCATGGAGCTGCATGGCAAAGATGAGGGCGTCTCGAAAGCGCGCTGTCAGTTGCACCCTTAACCTCTTCCTTTCGTTTACTCAAATATACTTCGCCGGGGGAAATAAAAAGTTCCGAGGGAGGTGATGAGGCGTGACGATTACTCGTCTTGTGCTCTTTTTTGACGCCGTAGCTTACATCATCGCCACGACATTTTTCGATATCAACACCGTCCTCCCCAGTTTTATCTATTCTGTCAGCCATTCAGAGATGTGGATCGGCCTTGCCTATGCTATCAAGCAGATCGGATTTGTCCTGCCTCAACTGTTCATGATGACCAAAGTTCATCATCTACCGAGTCCCGTTCGTTTCATTTGGCGAGTGATGCTTTTCGACCGTCCCCAATGGCTGTTCTTTCTGCTGATGCTTACTGCAGGAGTTGGCAGGGAGCCGACGTTGTTTTCTTTCTTCTTCTGTTTCACCCTGTTCTCTATTGGGGAAGGAATCATTCAAGTGCCTTGGATGGACCTTTTCGGCCGTTCTGTAGAAACGGATCGACGAGGCCGATTGTTCGGTTGGATTCATGTCGCCGGAAACACCGGTGCGCTCGTAGCCGGATACATCATCTCCAAGGCGATCCCTGATGCCGATCACGGATTGCCTGCCGATTACCTTCCCGTTTTTACAGTGGGCTATCTATTGTTGTTACCTTCGCTGCTCTTTTTTCTGCAAGCTCGTGATCGGGCACCTCAGCATCCTATTTATCGGCCATCTCCCTATTCTTCACAATCCCAGACAGGGTTCGCACGGTTACCGTCTCCCCGATTATTCAACAGTAGATCGCCAGTTCGATCATCGTCTTCACCGCCACCGGCCCTTACAGCTGTAGTCTCTATCGGCACCTGGTTTCGGCACTGCTTAGGCAACCGCAATTTCCTCTATCTCACATTCTGTCAATACGCTCTGTCCTTAAGCTTGCTCGTATCTCCATACTATCTCATTGCTCAACTGGAAAAACCTCATGTAGACCTCAGCATGGGCGATATGATTTTTTACAGCATCGCCGGATCAGCAGCCGGTGCGCTTCTCTTCGGTTACCTCGGCGATAAAAAGGGAAACCGCTCTGCTATGATCACCGCATCAGCTCTGGCCCTGTTTTGCCCGCTTCTGTTCGTACTCTGTGACATCATTACCTCTCATGAACGATTGCAATCCTTGCTGGTGGCCGCCTTCACCTTACAGGGAATCGCTTCCTCCGGTTCGCTAAGTTTCTTCAATTACTTATTGGAAATGTCCGGCGACAGAGAAAGACCCCACTTTGTAGCGATAAACAGCCTGCTTCAACTTCCCGTCGCTTTACTTCCGCTGGCAGGAACGATGCTGAGGGACCATATGGGCGACACGCTAACCCGTCTAGTCGTATCTCTGTCGGCAATTTTCGGGTTGCTTCTTGCTTTGTACCTCCGGGACGCTCGTCAACCATCATAACACATCGGTTCACTGTTTAATATTGGTCTCCTCAAGCAACCACTCAACCGACAAAGAGAAGAATATTTTTGGAAAAATTTGTTTTTCTTGCAGGAAAAATAGGCGGGTAGGAAGAATGAATTTTCCAGAAACTAACAACAAAACGGCAAGATTTTTATCAATCGGTATTTTGCGCATAATTTTGCGAGAGGAGCGACTCAAACATGAACATGGAAAACTTCCACAACTCCACAGAGGTAGCCCTGAAATTCGGATTTATCGGTATTGGTCAAGGAGGCGGAAAAATCGTCGACGCCTTCGCCGGAATTAAAACGTCAGAAGGAAAACCTCTCTATGAGACCTTGGCTGTCAATACGTTCCCCGGTGACCTAGCTGCCTTGAAAAACGTCCCTCAAGACCGGAGAGTTCAGCTACGCGGCTGGGAAAAAGGTTCCGGCGGCAACCCTGACGAGGGATACAAAGCCTTAGTTCACGATGAAAACCGGGAACGTGTCCTGATTCGTCTTGAAGAGGTAGCCCAAAAGTCAGATGCTTTATTTATCGTCGCTAGCTATGGCGGCGGCACCGGTACGGGCGGTCATGGCGAGTTGATCAACTGGGCCAATCAGATGGGTAAGCCTGTCGGTGCGATCGTGACTTTACCACGGAAAGGGTATCTCGAAGAACTGGAGAACGCCCTGTCAGCGTTAACCCACTTGGTGAACAATCAATTAGGCTTAGGGGCAAAACCCTTAAAAAGCTTGATTTTGCTTGATAACGAAAAACTCTATCGCGATTTTCTTGTCGAAAAGGAACAACAAATGGTTCCTGAAGATGCCGATTGGTTGAGTTACAGCAACCGGAAACTATCGTCTATTCTCCACGACCTGAATGTGTTAGCCACAGGCTCTAGCGACATCAGCATCGATGGTCAAAACCTCTTCAACGTCCTCTTTAGCGGCGGCTGCCTCGCCTTAGGGCAGCGTCAGACGAAAGAGGACAACAGTGATAACAGCCTATCGAATGAAGTCCTCCAAACGATCGAAGGCAACAATCCACTCAGCGACGGCTTCGATTTCCGCAAGACTGTAGCCGGACTATATCTGGCGGTTACGAAAAACGGCAGCCACTTGATCAACAACATGGAAACATTATCGGATGAGTTGAAGACGAGATACCCCGGCCTAGGTCGCTGCCATTATCGTGGTTATGTCGATTGGGCGAAAAGCGATCAGATGCTTCTTTACACCCTGATGTGCGTCCGCTCTCTCCCAGAACGAGCCCGTAATCTAGTGAAAGAATTCGTCGTCGGTAAAAAAGAGGAAGAAACGTTCCTCGCCTCTATCAATGACTTCGCCATTGAAGCTGACGTAGACGGTTTTTGCCTGCGCCTTGACGAGATGGAGATGGAGATGATCGAAGAAATCGATTTTGGCGCTGCAGCCGTCGAGACGGCCATCGCTCAGGATCGGGAAGCTCCCAGCAAGACTGAAGTGAGCCGTTGGCGTATGTAATCAGGGGAAAAGCCAAGATGGAGATGTTCAATATGCCATTTCCGCGAGGACGTGAATATTTAGAATCGGTAGAAGATCTACGAAATGCCTTTGAGGACCGTGAACTTCGAAGCTGTTTCGTGGAACGAACTCCCTTGGGTCGACCGAAGCTATACTCAGGGGGCTATACGACCACCTTTCACTTCTACCGACCACAGACAGGCTGGGCCGTTCGATGTTATTTGCAAGAGATACCGAGTTTGGAACACCGCCTACAAGTGATTCGGCTGCTCATGAGAGAGAAGCTCGGCAAACTTTTTGTACCCTCTGAATGGTTGAAAAAGGGCATTTGTGTCGGCGGCCAATGGTATCCCATCGTCAAAATGCCTTGGATCGACGGAGACCTGCTTCATGATTACATCGAAAAAAACTTATCCCAACGGGCTGTGCTGCAGCAATTGCCCAAGGCTTTTTTGCAGCTCATCGTCCAGTTGAATAAACTGGGTGCAGCCCATGGCGATCTGCAGCACGGCAACATCATCGTTCATGATGGGAACCTGCATCTCATCGGTTATGATGGGATGTATGTCTCCGACTTATCCAGCCTGGGACCGCTTAACTTGGGCCATCCCAACTACCAACACCCATTACGCAGCGATGGCCATTATGATGAAAACATGGACAACTTCTCTTCTATCGCCATCTATCTGGCCATGGCAGCGACGGCCCTCTCGCCGATCCTATGGAGACAGTTTGCCGACGGTGAAAACATCCTCTTTCGCCAGGATGATTTTCACCACCCTGAACAGTCGGAATTGCTTGCTCGGATGAAAGAGCTTCCCCAACTCGCTCATCTCATCGACCGGTTTAAAGCGATTTGCCGGCTTCCATATGAAAAGATCCCACGCTTGGTCGATTTCCTCTCCCGAAACTATGTACTTCCTCCCCAACAAAACGTTTCTCTACCATCAGCCACGATGCGAAGCTCCTATCCGCTGATGGAAGCCACCGAGCCCGAACCATTATTATCCCATGTGGGCCAGCGCGTTGAGGTGGTAGGAAGAATCTCTCGTATCCACCGAGGATTCCGCCGACCAGAGATATTCTTTCATTTCGGCCTTCCTTCTAGAGAGACTTTTTCTGTGATGGTATGGTCGGAACAGATCGACACGCTGCGCCGAAATGCCCTGGTTGAAGAATTTTCCGGTAAAAAGGTTCGAGCCACCGGAGTTCCCACCATCCATGAAGGTAAGCCTGTAATGATTCTAGATAGTTTGACATCCCTTCAAGTTATTGAGGCTCCCATCATCACAGCTACCGAATACCGAAGCAGGGCTTCGTCTAGTCCAGCAACGTCACAGGTAAACACCCGAGATAAAACTGCCGTTCCGGCTCAGACAATCGTGCAGACCGCTGCCGAAGAACCCTCTGCGAAATCCAAAGTCGCTGAAGTTCCCTTACCTTGTAATGCCGAGTCTGAGGATGAGCCTGAGGACGCATCGCTTACCACGGAAGCGACAAGACTGGAGAATATTACCGAAGAACTCAGCCAGGATATTGCCCTATCGGGGTTGTTAAAAAACGCTCTCGCTAATGCCGATAGAGATCACTCGGCGGCCCCTGTCCATCTGGAACCATCCCTTTCACCTGCGGACGAGGCGATTGATACGCAGAACAATAATGAAGAAGGGGATCGTGAACCAGATCGGGTAATCGATGCCGGCTCAAAAGCGGATCCAGTTCCTGATGGGACGAAAGATCTATCTACAGTCCCAAGGATTGAGAACAAAATCCCCCCAACCCCGCCCTCAGGCCCACCGCTTGCTAGGGAACCAGTATTGCCCAAAAAGAAAGGACAACGCAAAGCAGCGGTTCGTACCGGAACCCCTTCTTCGCACTGTCCTGCTCATATCCCCTATGGGACAAGCCCATCAGCAGTTCCCAGCAACCTATCCCTGATCAAAACAGTCTTTCGATATTTTTTTGATTAACCGTGCCCTTACTGCTGATCGGTCTCCATGGAAGTAATCAAATCCAGTCGCTGCAATTCCTTGATAAACGATTCACTGTCGGTGAAATGGATGGAATTTCCCGTCTCCTGTTGGACCGTTGTCTTCATCTCTTCCATGAAGTTCGTCACCGACGGTTTCACCGTCGTAGACTCTTCCATCATTCCGCGGACAATATCTTCGTAAGTCTCCCCTTGAACGGCCAGACCCTCTTTAAAACGAACGCGAATCATTTCCGCACCTCTTTTCTTACTAAAAGCTATGGCCTTTACCGGTTTTACGGCCCGAACTTCGTTTACGCCTAGACTTTTTCCTTGACTGCATCGGTCCTGTTACTAAGTGTTCTCGCCTTGCTTTGACTTATTCACGTCAGCCTCCCTGCTCGACGCTAGTTTACAGGAGAGAATTGACCCGTTATGATTGAGGTACAGCATCTCACAAGAAAGGTCTGACATCTCTGTGAACAACGTACGCAACATCTACTGTGTCGGTTGGAACTACCGCCTTCATGCGCAGGAACTGGGCAACACCGTGCCCGAGTCGCCGATCATCTTTACCAAACCTACTCACGCTTTAGTGGAGATGACCGGGCAGGAGATACCTTTTCCAGCGGATCAAGGTTCTCTTCACTATGAGGCTGAGCTCGTACTCGTTATCGGCAAGGCTTATCGTCCAGGAATCAGGGTGGACGAGTTGGTGGACCGAATGGCCCTCGGTCTCGATATGACGCTTCGCGATAAGCAAAACGAAGTAAAAAAACAGGGCCGCCCCTGGTTGTCTTGCAAAGGATTTCTTCGTTCTGCGCTGATAACTAAGACCCTTCCCTTTCCCGGGATAGATAACCTCGGTAAAACAGAATTTGTATTGCAGAAAAATAACCAAGAAGTGCAGCGCGGCAATGCAAGCCTGATGGTCTTTGCTCCTCAGACACTCGTCGATTACATCGGTTCCCGTTATGGGCTCGATGCGGGGGATCTCATTTTCACCGGAACTCCGGTCGGTGTAGGCCCCGTCAATCACGGCGACCATCTAGCCCTGTACTGGGGCGAAAAACAACTCGGCGAGTGCACCGTCCAACTGGGATAAAAGAAGAAACCCCTGAGACATTTCGTCTTAGGGGTTCTTTGTATGGCTGGTAGTTTGGGAATATTACTTAGATAATTAGTGCTCAATTGTCTGCTGCTGGTCTACGCAATAACCGCAGCCGCCACATTCGACACATTCATGGGGTTGATAGACGCACATCAAGAGCGTGTCAAATTCCGTTGTGGGCAGGACTTTCAGAATTTCTTGAGTCATATACAGCGCCTCCCTTTACCGGTTCTGTTGCATCAACCTTGTGATTTACACCACTATTTGTGAATGTGTTAATTTTCTTTTATTGTAGTCTATCTGTGAAAATATTTCAAGTATTATCTCTTTTTTGTCAGGCTCAAAAAAGCGCTATATTTAAAAAGCATTCTTCTCATGGCAAAACTGCTCCCACCACTTTCCACCCACAAACTGCGATTCAGTGGTATGGTTTTATCACATTTTATGGATCCTTAAGAAGAATAGCGAGTATAAGGAGGCTCATCAAGTGACCCTCGATCCACAAGTCAAGGAATTTCTACAACATTCTTCTTTTACCGGAACTTTTCCCTTGAGCATGCTCTCGCCAGGTATGATACGCGCTGCCTCAATGATGCACATCGGGCCGATCGATGAAAACGACATAGGCAACTTGCAAAAGATCGAAAACCATACCGCTATCGTCGATGGGCGGGAGATCCCTATGCGAATCTATACGCCAAAAGGCAGTGCCCCCCACCCTGTTCTGGTCTTTTTCCACGGCGGTGGATTTGTCGTAGGTAATCTCGACAGCCATGACGCCTTCTGCCGCGAAATGGCCCAAATTACCCCTTGTGCCGTTGTCTCCGTCGATTACCGGTTAGCGCCGGAACATAAATTTCCAGCCGCTTTGGAAGATGCTTACGACGCAGTCACCTGGGTGCATGATCACGCCGAGGAATTCCACCTGGACAAAGAGCGCATTGCAGTCGGTGGAGACAATGCCGGTGGAAATTTGGCTACCGTCGTCGCCATTCAAGCCAAAGAAAAAGGATTTCCCAAAATCGTCTACCAACTGCTCTATTACCCGTCTACGAATTTTCTTGGCGGAACCGAGTCTATTCGTGAATTCGGCAAAGGCTTTCTTCTCACCATTGAGTTGATGGAATGGTTTGCCCGGCATTATCTTCGCGACGGTGAAGACAGAAAAAATCCCTACGCTTCTCCGCTGCTCTACCCTGACCACCATGGACTGCCGCCAGCGATGATCATCACCGCCGAGTATGATCCCCTCCGCGATGATGGAGAAATGTACGCGAAAAAATTGGAGGAAGCGGGTGTCCCTGTTACATTGAGACGATACAACGGAATGATTCACGGCTTTGCCAGCTTGCTGGATCATTTCGACCAAGCCAAAAAGGCTCTAGAAGACGGGGCTAAGCACTTGAAAAACATCTTATATCTTGGCTAAAACCGATTGCAGTTTGAAGTAGTTCACTTGCACGCCCTCATCGATATCAAGGGAAAGGGCTTGCTCGGCTAGACGGCCCAGTGTTTCACTGAATCGATGGCATTCTTTCAGCTGTTCCCAAATTATCTCTTTCCTTTTACGGAGAGCACTTTTTTCCGGATTCGAAATTTCAGAGCTTTCTAATCTCCTCAGTTCGGCTTCATACATGCCTATCTGCAGGGGTAAGTATACCGCTCTCAGGTTCGTCAGTGTTTCCGGAGCATAGCGATGCATGTAGATAAGGGCCTGAAAACCCTTCCATGGTCCCGAATTGAACTGCCAGTAGATCGGCCTTTTCCGATAAACCTGAAGGTGATCTTTGAAAAAATCATTATGAAGATACCGTCTGATAGCCTGCCGGGCCGTTTCCGCTGATTTTTTTCCTAAAATCCGAGCGACGTAGTTCAAGTTCTCTTCTAACCGCTCGATACCGAAGGATTCACCCATAAACTGTACAAACCGGTGGACGATATCATGCTCTGATGAAAGTCCGCCAGCTATGATTTCGCCACAACTGGCTCGCACTTCGCTATTGGCGATGAAAACAATATTATCTTCAACGGGACCAAAGGCAGTTTTCACCCAGCCTGCATCTTTTACCTTAACCTCCCAACTCCGTTCAGCCTTATTCTGCCGCCATCGTTCACCGAAATCGCCGCCCGCATAAATCAGACCAGCTTGGGCGAGCGAATACCGGCCAAACATACAGCCGATAGCGTAGGACAAAAAGGATTTGACATTGCGAAGGGCGTCGGTTTTTTGGATGGAAACATTCTTATCGAGCACGTTCGGTGCCAGTTCACCCTTCAAACTGTACAAATCGATGAATACCCGGTTCAGTTCCTCTTCGTTCGCTTTTAACCGCTTAAATTGTCCTTCGGCAAAACCTTCCCAACGTTGGAAAGCTTCCTCGAAGCTGTCCCCCTCCTGTTTATGCATGAGCAAAGGGTGCCGCGCAAAATCCCAAGAAATCTCCTGGGTGTCCCAGTCTCGCTGGGACAATTCTATGTTCTGCCTCACGAGCGCATTGACCTGGGATAGGATATGTTCATCAGGTTCTACCACAGGCAACCGGGCGATATCACCCGGTTGATAGTTGATGGTTGGGTTGAGGCAATCGATCAAAAAAATCAACTTAGAATTTAAGAGCCCCAGAAAGTAGTTCCGTTTGTCTTCTTCGCAAAAAAAACAGCTTCCGCCATTGTCAAACAAATAGCCATAGCCAAAGGAACGGGCGCTGAAACTGCCCGATGTAACCGTTGACCAAGTGATCCCTGGGACATAGTAATATTCTTTGTTTCGCAGGTTCGATTGGGCAAAGCTTCGCAATTCCTGGCCCTCATCTTGCCAGTTCAAAACGAATTCATTATTACCATACCACTTGCGAAAGCTGCCGCCTTTGTTGTATGGAACCCATTTATAGCCTCCCTCTCGTGCCTCCTCGACGTTTTTCGCAGTAAATCTAATGTCCCCCTTTTTCACTTCGTACCACAACCGGAGAAACCGGGCGTTATCGCCCGTATCGATGCCTTTGCAGCACTTCCCAAAAGCATCTAAAGGGGGTGCGTCCTGGAACAAGGCGTAGCTTTTTTCAGTCAACCAGTAGGCGATCGACCGGTTCGGTAATTTTTCGAACACATGCTGAGCGATCGCTTTGTTTCGACTGTGAGGCGGCGGGAACACTTTCGGATGTTCTTTTTCCATCCCTTCAGGTTCTATATACAGATATCGTCCTTTAAACAAAGGGATAGAACGGTTACGAAAGACCGTCGCCGATGTACCGAAAGCGATACCCATGACCATATTGGCCATATGCAGCAACGACCCTATGGTCTTTTGCGAAAGGATAGAGGCTCTAAACTTTTCGAAGGACCGCAGGTACATCCATGATTGCATCGTAACCATGGCGTTGAACCCATGAGGCTTACACCAGCGAAACCCTTTTTCGATAAACACGGCAAAAAGGTCACTGCTGCTATCGGGATAATGGCGGTCGACGTACTGGACAAGTTTTTTCCCCATCCCTTTACGACCCATATAGGGAGGGTTCGTTACCACCACGTCATATTTTTGCGCCATGATCTTCGCCTGTTTTACGAGCGACGTCAATTGCCGAAGAGCTTCCCCTATTTCCTTCGGCTCCTCTTCAATCAGCTCGCTGTCACTTTTCCTAATTTCATTCCGGTTCTGTTCCAGCCCCTTATGACCAATAATTTTCTCACCTATTTCCTTCAGCCTAGCTTCCATCGCATCGAGATGTACCGGGGGAATCTCTAGAATCGATCCGAATTCCTTTGCGTCCTGAAAGAGATCGAGGATTCTTGTAAGGTCTTCCTGATGAGAGCTAAAAAATGCATCGATAGCGCTTCGGGAAAAATTGTTGCTTTCCTGGATAGAACATATATTTAAATTGATTTTATCTTCGAAAATCTGAGGGTTTTTGCTCCTCGCCTTCATCAATACAGCAAAAGCAGCCAGCTTTACCGATGTATCATCAATATCTAAGCCAAAGAGGTTCTTTTCTAGAATCAAAGCGGGGATATCCCTTTCCGAGTAACCGGCAGCTTGGTAGATATCATAAAGAACATCGAAAGCGTAGACGAGCATGTGCCCGGCCCCAACAGAGGGATCGAGCACTTTGATCGACTCAGGCTGTAACCCCCTGCCAGCTACCCAGGTTTTTTTCAACTCCGCACGAACGTCATCTTCCTGCTCTTCTTCAGCGAGGTAATAAGGCCACTTGGCTTGCAACGCTTCATTGGGGTGGGCTTCCATCCACAACCGACCTAAAGAGTTTTCCACGAGATAGCGCACGATCCACTCCGGCGTGAATAACTGGGTAGCAGCAGGGATCTTATCCTTTGAAATTTTGATGTTTTTCTTTAGTCCTTCAAAGACTTCGTCTTTTTTCTCGGAGATGTAAAACTGGTACAACCATCCGATGACTTCAACCTGTTCTTGAAAATCCGCCTCGTCGATGCTCTCGACCAGTTTCCGAATGACAGATCCTCGGGATAGTAAATTTGAGGGAAGCAGCCTCTCTGCTCTTTCATCGATCGTCTCAAACAATTCGGGAAAAAAGGGCTCTAGGACGTTCCATTGCAAGATGAGGAGGTATCGGTACAAGACCTCCTCATCGCCGCGCTGTATGTAATGAGAAATCCTCTCTTGGTCATCAGGTGCGATTATCTCCGAGTTTATTTGAACAGAATTTGGGTCTTTCAACGACAGGATTTTAACGCCTGCAGGATAATAATCATTCACTTCCATGTACCATAAGACGCAGAAACGAATAAACCAAGACAAAGCTGTTTCCTCGACGAGAAACCGTCGTTTTTTTGCCTCCTCTGAGGTTAACTCCCCCTCGGTTATTCCCAAAAGCTGATCTGCTTTGTGTCGGATTTCTTCGATAAGTTGCTTTCTAGCGGAGAGAGCAAAATTTTTTAAGGCCCTTTTATCCACTCGAATTGCCTCCCTATGAATACGCAAGGTCTAATAGGAATATTTTGTCAGATACGATAATCGAGTTACTAAGGACGCCGGAATAAAAAAGCTTCGAGACCCATTGGTTCACAAGGGATGATAAAAACAGTTTTTCGCAAAAAACCTCCTTCTGCTTATCCAGCAAAAAAGGAGGTTCTTCGTCATCTTTTCGGTTATTTCAGCGAGAATCCATCAATACCCGGCTATCCCAATCGTTCTGAATGATCCCGTATTCCTCATCCGTCACTTGTTCTTCCGAAGTGATCAGCGCCTTTTCGTTAAAGATGGCGTTCGACGGCACCAATCCTTTTTGTTTTAGAATCCGGATTCGGCTGGCGATGCGCTCCCGAGCATCGGCCTCGGCAATATCCTTTTCAGCACCAATCCCTAAGAAGCCTTCCACTTCACCATTGGGCCACCGATATGCAACGCGGTAAACAAACATAAAAACACTCCTATCGATGTATATTCGATACGGAAGCTATGTTCGATCCTTCAACTTTCATTGGCCCTGTTTCAAACCACTTTTTTAGTATACCTCTGAGCAGGTGGATTCACAACTGGAATAAGTCTCTCCGCACTCTTCCTCAAGGGCCATTCGCAAATCTCCTTAAGTCTTGAAGAATGTGGATAAATACAAATAGGCCCAACAGATATTCTTGTTCAGCCGAAAAAACAAAAAAATCCCCCTGCAGGCGTTTCGGTCTCTCCTGCAGGGGAAACAGTGTAGGGACACAATTTATTATAGCGTCTACTTCTTTTATTTACCAGCGGGATAAAAACAATATTTTTGTCGAAATCTCTCGTTAGCAGTTAGATTCGAACGTAGAAAATTTCCCAGTAAACAAAAAAAACACACCTTATAGTGTGCTTTTATGTATGAAGTGGTGCCGGAGGCCGGACTCGAACCGGCACGGTCTTGCGGACCGAGGGATTTTAAGTCCCTTGCGTCTACCAATTCCGCCACTCCGGCGTATTTGTCGTGAAAAAGCGATTGGAGGCGGCACCCGGATTCGAACCGGGGAATAAAGGTTTTGCAGACCTTTGCCTTACCACTTGGCGATGCCGCCGTAGTATTTAAATTTTACCAGATTTAAGAAGCTGCCGTCAAGGGATTACTAAGATCGTCAATAGATATCTACGGGGAAGGAGTTGAGATAATGGCAGACATTTTTACCCATTTAGGGGACATCATCTTCACCGCCGACGTCCATAAGATTGGGGACATGATCGAGCGACTGAAAGACGGTGATGAACTGATTATCTCTCTGGAAGCGAACGACGCCCACCAGGCCGATAGCATTTTAGCCTTTCTCGACCGTAACGGCATGGATTATCATGCCGAAGGCAGTCACGACGGAAAAGAGTACCGGATTATCGCACGGCGAAAGCTTCATTGATCTCAAAAATAAACGCCACCTCGGATTTTCGTGGTGGCGACTTTGTTGTTATGGAGCGGGAAACGAGATTCGAACTCGCGACCCTCGCCTTGGCAAGGCGATGCTCTACCGCTGAGCTATTCCCGCAAGTGGTGCCTCGGGGCGGAATCGAACCACCGACACGAGGATTTTCAGTCCTCTGCTCTACCGACTGAGCTACCGAGGCATCTGGCGGAGCAGACGGGATTCGAACCCGCGATCTCCAGCGTGACAGGCTGGCATGTTAGGCCTCTACACCACTGCTCCGTGCCGACAAGGGATATTATAGCGAAGTTGTCCCCTGTCGTCAATTCTTTTTTACTGGTTGATTATTCCCTTAAGATCATTCCGCCTTAATCGTGAGGGCTTACTTAAGCAAGTCTTGAACGAACTTCGGCAGTGAGAATACAGCTTTGTGCAGAGCCGGAGTGTAGTACTTCGTATCCCGTTCCGGAATCGTGCTGACGTCGACAGCTTCCGGATCGTATACTTTCGAAGCGATCGTAAAGCTCCACAGACCGGAAGGATACGTGGGGATAGAAGCGAGATAAAGCTTCGTGATCGGGAAGATGCCCTTGATGTCTTTAAAGACGCGGGAGATCAACTCGGCGTTGACAAAAGGCGACTCCGTCTGGGCGACCATGATGCCATCCGGTTTTAAGGCACGGTAAACGGCTTTGTAGAAGTCTGCGGCGAAGAGGCCTTCCGCCGGTCCTACGGGCTCTGTCGAATCGACCATGATGACGTCGTATTCGCCTTCATTTTCTTCGATATGTTTGACGCCGTCAGCGACGAGTACTTCCACTTTGGGATGACCAAAGAGGGCCGAAGCAATCTCGGGAAGGTATTCCTTGGACGTTTCGATGACGCGGCCGTCAATCTCGCAGAGAACGGCTTTTTCTACCTTTTCATGCTTCACGGCTTCTCGGATCGCGCCGCCGTCGCCGCCGCCGATGATCATGACTTTTTTAGGATTGGGGTGAGTGTTCAGTGCTACATGGCTGATCATCTCATGGTAGACGAACTCATCTTTGATCGTCGTCATGACCATGTTGTCCAACACGAGCATACGTCCCCATTGAACCGTATCGATCATGGCCAGTTCTTGAAAGGGTGTCGTTTCTGTGTGTAATGTTTTGTTGATTTTGCAGCTGTAGCGCAGGTTGGGCGTTTGTTCTTCTGTGTAAAAGAACCCTGAAGACATCTTGCATTACTCCTTCTAGCGGTATCTTCTTATCAAAAAATAACTTCTTAATCATTAAGTTACGTTAGCTTTAGAGAGGTCTCCGAATGAAATCACCTGCCTGCATCTCACGCAGGCAGGTGTTTCAATGGACGATGCGAGATTTAGTACCAAAGGGGGGCAGCGGCGAAGGCGCAACCTATCTTTTCAACGGTATGTTCTACAGCGTTGACTTTGATTTCCTTCAGTTCCATACCGCGGACTTCGAACGCCTCTTGAACCATCTTCGTGATGCGGGCTTCGGCTTCTTCTTTCGAGAATTTGCCCGTCAGTTCCATGATCACACCAAAGCTGTCCGGCGACACGCCGACGGCGATGGCAGCAGCGATCGTTTCCCCGGGGATATCAGAGATGATGGAACCGTAAGCTGTGGGGACCAAAGCGCCGTAGGGAATCTTCATTCCCGGCGTGTACTCGCAATCGGGAGGCAGAATACTGCTGACCCGCACCAAGTTCACATTGCCGATGCCGGCTTTTAACAGGGCGTTATCGAACGCCGTAAGCTTACTTTTTCCCTCCGCAGCCGCAGCTGTCGTAAAGTATTTCTTCGGTACGGGAAGCATAATCGGCATACCTCCAGAGACTTATTTTATTATCGGTCAAAGACCGAATTTATTATACCAGAGACTCCGAAAAAATAAACAAAAATTTTGCATTAAAATGTAGGGAAGGGAGACTTTCGTCTCCCTTCCCTGTTCCAACATGGTTATGTCATGATTTTCCACTACTTAATGACCTCGTTGTAGGATAGTCCCCGTGTATGCACCGTATGGCTCCACTCGCGCTTATTGCGGTTCCAGAAACCGAGGAAGCAGATAGGAATCCAACTGTAGATGAAAACCGGGTATATGAGGACCCATTTATAGGAGCGGCGATCCACCTTATCGAGCATGAGAGCTACCAGAGGCAGCAACAGTTGGATATAAGAAAGGATCATCCACAATCGTTGGTCATAGACGGTACTGAATACCTGCGTATAGCTCGAAACAAAGGGTTCAATACTGCTGATGACCAGGAAAATGGTTACGATAATGACCAGTAAGGGCTGGAAGAGGTGCATAGCACCATCGATCATCGAGAAGTTGCCTGTCGTAAAACCTTTCCAGGCCATCTTCAAGAAATAGCGCATGAACATATCCACATGTCCCTGAGCCCAGCGCTTGCGCTGGTTCCAAGACTGTTTAAATGTCAAAGGCTTTTCATCATAGATGATGGCATCATGAGCCCAGGAGGTTTTGATGCCGTTCATCAGCGCTTTCATGGAGAACTCAAGGTCTTCTGTCAAGGAAGTGGCGCCCCAACCGTATTCTTTCAGCAGGTTCGTGGCAATACACATGCCCGTGCCGCCGAGCAGGTTGGAAAGTCCGAGATTATAACGAGCCAGTTGAAGAAGTCGATTCGTGTACCAGAAAGCGATGGAAAAGGTAGCTGTGACCCAGGTATCAAAGGGATTTTTCGAATCGATATAGCATTGGATAATTTGATGGCCTTCGACCATCTTTGTGTTCATTTCTGTCAGAAAGTTCGCTTTGACGAGGTTGTCCGCGTCAAAAATGCAGATGCCGTCGAAGTGGCGTTCCATCCGAAAAATCTTTTCAAACATCCATTCGAGGGCATAGCCCTTGCCTCGTTCTTGACGGTTGAACCGTTCGTACACTTGGGCTCCGGCTTCACGGGCGATATGGGCGGTCTTGTCGGTACAGTTGTCGGCAACAACGAAAATCTCATACAGTTCTCTTGGATAGTCAAGGTTCTTTAGGTTTTCGACGAGAGGACCGATGACGAACTCCTCATTATGAGCAGCGACGACAAGCGCGAAGGTTTTCTGAGGGGCCGCCGGGGGATTTTCCTTTTTTCGGTAGAAACCGAAAATGGCAAGAAATAAGTAGTAGAAGGTGCAGAAGATGATCATGAACTGAACAGGTATCATGAATATGTCGTATCTCTGTGGAAAAAGAGCCTCCAACAATTCCAAGGCTCAACTCTCTCCTTTCCCTATCCCTCCCGTTGGGGGTCAGGGCACATTTTTCTGTTTGGTAATTTTGGTCAATAGTGGAACCAAGAACTATCCTTGTGTATTGTACCGAAAAAAGCGGGGTATCGTCAATGCTCCTGTTAAAATCAGTTATTTTCTGAAGAAAAACTTTTCTCTGCAGTCCCTAGCTGGTATAACGTCAAGAGAGAATCAGCCCTTTACCGACTTATTCCAGCCGCAACCTATTGGATAGGTTCTTACGGTCGCTCCTAAGGCGATAAGGACTTATGTAATTCGCAGCCGGCTCCTTATAGCCGGCATGGCAGGGAACTGTGGTATGGATGAGTAAGTTTGATTCGGTTACTCCAGTTTTTTGCTGACAAAAAAGTTCCCTTTCGTGTCAATCGCCGCAAAAAAGACCTCATCCACCGCTCTGATTCCTTTTTTATCCATTTCTTTCAGCAGCCATTCTTCGTCCTGTTTGATCGCTCGAAGGTTTCGATAGTCTATTTGACCATCGAGAATCAGCGGTGCAGGCAACCCTTCGTACTCTGTGGGGATATGCAGGTCCTCCGGCGTCAGCGGACGTTTCTGTGACTTCGGGATGACACTCAGTTTCCCCGATGTCTCTAGAACGGCGAATTCAACATCATGAATGTTCGGTACATTCTTTTCCCGCAATTGGGCCATCAAATCGTTCAAGTTATACCGTGTTCTACGCATCTCCCCTTCCAATATCTTGCCGTTTTCTATGATGACCGTAGGGGAACCGTTGAGTAAATCTCTTGCTCTGGGTGATTTTAGAGCGATGTAAGAAAAAGTCACTTCAGCAAGTACCAGAATTCCGATGGGGATCAATCCGTGATGAAGGGGTATTTCGGGATCTTCCATAGGTATAGCTGCCAGTTCCGCGATCATGATCGCCACGACAAGGTCGACAGGCGAAAGCTTGCCGATTTCCCGCTTGCCCATGACACGCATGATCACGAGAACTGAAAGGTAGATCACGAAAACCCTACCGATAATGGTTAATACCTCTCGTAAGTCCATCTTCGTCCCCCGGCTTAACGATAATTAGCCAATGCAGTACTATTATGGCCTTACAATGGACTAATATGAACCTGTCCTTCAGTCTATTCACGGTTCTTTTGTAAAGAGCTCCCTAACGAAAAAGCCAGCTAATCGTAGAGTTCGTGATACATGTAATAATCATGCAAGACAGCCTTCACATACTCTCGGGTCTCAGGGAACGGTATGTCTTCCAGGGTATGTTCTTTGCCAGACCATCGTTGTTCCTTAATCCATTGCTGCACATTGCCTCGGCCGCCATTATAAGCGGCGATCATGATCGGAATATTACCGTTAAATTCCTCTTTAAGGCTGGCTAGGTACCAACAGCCGATACGAATGTTCGTTTCCGGTTCATACAGCTGTTCATCGCTGTAACCTGCCAGCGGAATCTGTTTGGACACCCATTGGGCCGTCTGGGGCATGATCTGCATGAGACCCTTGGCTCCTTTGGCACTTTCCGCCCAATAAAAGAATTTACTTTCTCGACGAATGATAGCTGTCACAAGGTAGGGATCGATCCGATATTCGGAGGAATATTTGAATATCAGTTGTTTATGGGGAACAGGATATAGTAATTTTTGCACCCAAGGGCTGAACCATATGAAGTTACCTGCCAGGCCCAAGACGAGGACGGTAGCGACGATTCGGCTGATCCATCGGGTGCGTGGGAAGTCAAGCCTCACCAGACGCCTCCTTCCAGTAGCGTTCTACTTTTTGCAACATTAGGTTTAAAGGTTCCTTCGCGTCTATGATTCTATGGGCCTTCTTTACCTTTTCGACCAGAGGCATTTGGGAGGATATGCGCGCTCTTGCTGCCGTCTCATCGAGCCTGTCCCGTTCCATCAAACGATGAAGCTGGGTGCCTTCATCAATAGCCACCACCCAGACTTCGTCTGTCATGCGATCCATGCCGGTCTCCAGCAGCAGCGGAACATCCCAGATCACCACCGTCTTTCCTTCACGGGCCAACTCTTCCGTTCTGCGGCGAAAGACCTCAAATACAAAAGGGTGAGTAATATCGTTCAGGCGTTGGCGAGCCGTTGGATCGGAAAAGACAATTCGCCCCAAGGCAACTCGATCGAGCGTACCATCCGGGCGAAATACATCTGGTCCAAAAATTCCTCGAATTTTTTTCCATGCTGGCTCTCCAGGCATGACGACTTGGCGAGCGACCACATCGGCATCGATGACTGCCGCCCCCAGCTTTCGCAAGTGATTGGCGACAGTCGTTTTTCCGCTGGCGATACCGCCCGTCAAACCGACAACTTTCACGGAGTTCTCTCCTTAAACATATTTATGTGAAACTCACAAAGAATAGTCGACTTTCAAGAGGTTATTTAGAAAAAGATTTTACCGATACCGAGGGATAACAAAACTAAACCTGAACCGTAGGCGATCCAAGTCCCCCCGGCCCACCGTGCTTGGAGATGACCAAAATAAACACCGGTGCTTACAAAGAGCAGTTGCGTCAATCCCACCACCAGAGGTGTAAACAAGGGCAGGCTGCCGACCATGGAAGCGCCGAGCCCAGCAGCCATGGCGTCCATATTCAAAGCGATACCCAGCAAAAGGGCTTCTCGTGGGACTAATTCGCCAGAGTGGTCCAAGTCAGCTCGAGTCGGTTCCCTCAGTACTTGGATCACGAGGCCAAAGGGTCGCAGCGTAATTGAAAGGATCTGCTCTGCTTCCAACTCCGATGCATTTTCCGTCACATCTTCTTGGGCGATCTGATGATTAGAACTGTCTTTCAGTGTGTTCAAAAGCTGAAAAAGACCCAGCATGATGAGGATAAGTCCGCCCAATTTGCCGGCCCATTCTCCGGGGATCAACGTAGTTAAACCATGCCCTGCCAATAGGGCCACAGCCATGGCAATGGTTGAACAAAGACAGATGACCAAAAGGGAAAATAAGGGGACACGAATCCGCTTGATTCCGTAGGCGATACCTGCTCCAAAACCATCCAAGCTTAAGGCGATCGCCAATCCTAACAACGACCAAACCGTCACGATTACTCCCTCCCGGGCTGACACCGTTTCCCCCATATACTATGGCGTCTTCCGGAAAAGGTACCGAGAGAGAGCATCAGACCTATGGCAGGTTAAATCCTTTCAGACTTTTACTAGAACGACTCCATCACAGTTTCCCACTCTGCATAAGCCTCAGTCAACTTGTTTTGAAGAGCCTCAAACTCTTCCTGTATCTTCCGGGCGTACTCACCGTCGCGGTATGTCTCCTCGGAGGCCAAGGCTTCCGTCAGTTCCTGTAACCTTGCTTCCAACTGGGAAATCCGGGCTTCCGCTTCTTTTAAGGCTTGTTCCCGTTTCCAAGGGTTTGAGATCTTCCGTTGGTGATCATTGTCCTTAACTACCTTTGAAGCGATCGAAGTTTGTTTCGCCTCTTCCAGTTTGCTCGTCGCTTCCTTAGCGGCCACTTCCAACTCTAGTTTTTTTGCCCGGTAATCGGAGTAATTTCCGAGATACTCCGTAAAACGGCCATCGGCCAATTCCAATACACGGTCGGCCAGACGGTCCAAGAAAAAGCGATCGTGGGATATCACCATCAGTGTCCCTGGGAAGTCGGCCAGAGCCTCTTCTAAAGCCTCCTTCGCGCCGATATCGAGGTTGTTCGTCGGTTCATCGAGAAGCAGCAAGTTCGCACCCGTCAAAAAAAGTTGGGCCAGTACGATGCGGCTTTTTTCACCGCCGCTCAACACACCGATAGGCTTGAAAACATCTTCTCCGCGAAAGAGAAACCGACCCAGCAGCGTTCGCGCCTGTTCCTCTGTCATGGGTCGCATGCTCCGGACGGCATCGAGTACCCTTTGGTCTGGGTTCAGGTGTTCCTGCTCCTGGGCGTAATAGGCCGGTTTCACCCGGACACCGAAAAGGACGTCTCCCTCAGCAGGCGGCAGTTCTCCTAAGAGAACTTTGAATAAAGATGTTTTGCCGACGCCGTTTTTGCCTAAAACAGCGATACACTCGCCCCGCCGGACCGTCAAGTCCAGGTTCGAGAAAAGGGGTCTGCCGGGGTATTCGGCTGCCAACTCGTGAGTCACCAGCACTTGTTCGGCGCTGGCCGTCTGCGGAATGAACTTCAAATCCTGCAGCCGCATGCTTTCCACCGGTTTGGCGATGCGCTCGCGCCGGGCCAACAACGTTTCCCGACCGCGAGCCTGCTTGGCGTTCACGCCGGCTTTGTTTCTCCGGATATACTCCTCAATCCGAGACACTTCCGCCTGGTCCTTGGTGAAAGCCCGTTTCTGAGCCAGCATCGCCTCTTCCCGGAGCTGCAGGAAGCGGCTGTAGTTGCCTGGGTAAACAGTAAGGCAGCCCATTTCGAGATGGAAAATCCGTCCACTGACCTTATCTAAAAAATACCGGTCGTGGGAGATGACCAAAACAGCCCCTCGGTAACTTTGAAGATAATCTTCCAGCCATTCCGTTGCAATGATGTCCAGATGGTTCGTCGGTTCGTCCAACATGAGCAGGTCATAAGGCCGCAAGAGTAGACGGGCCAGAGCCAGTCTCGTCTTCTGGCCACCAGAAAGCACCTCTGCCGACAGTTGGAAGTCGTCGTCGGTAAAGCCCAGGCCTTTTAAGACCGATCGTACCTTAGCCTCAGCGCCGTATCCGCCGCCTTCCTCATAGCGGTGGGTCAGGTCTGCATAAGCGCTCATTACCTTCTCTAAGGCGCTTTCATCGTTGAGCACATCAGGCCGCTCCATCTCTTTTTCCAAGCGAGCGATATCCGTGCGCATCGCCAGGATATCGGCGAGTTCCTCCAAGGCCGCCGTAAAGACCGTCTGTCCCGCTGGTGGTGTCCTCACCTGCTGCAAATAGCCGACTCGAACACCTTGGGTCCAGTTCAAAGTGCCTTCTGAGGGCTCTTCCGACCCAGTCAGTGCACGAAAGAGGCTGGTCTTCCCGGCCCCGTTGGGGCCAACCAGCCCGACCTTGTCTCCTTCATGAATAATAAACGACACATTCTCAAAAACCCGGCGTGAACCGTAATTGAGGGCCAGGTTTTTGCTTTGGATGATAATCCGGTTGCTCATCGTTATCTAAACATCCTTGCTAATAGAGGTCTTACCTCGGCGGCGCAATAGTCCTTTCGCCATATATTCCACCTTGATAAAGACAGAATCCTTAGCGAACGAAACCAACGCCCCGATTTCTTATATCTGGCACAAAGGACAAAAGTGGGTACTCCGTCCTCCCCGTTTTTCCCGCACCACCGCTGTCCCACAGCGCCGGCAAGGCTCCCCTTCTCGACCGTAGGCCCAAAGTTTTTCCTGAAACTCGCCTTTCTTTCCTTCCCCGTCTACATAATCCCGAAAGGATGTCCCTTTCGCGTCAATCCCTTCTTGCAAGACGGCCTGAACACTCTCATAGAGCCGTCTGCTCTCCTCATCATCCAGGGAATTTGCGTTGCGATCGGGATGAAGTCCAGACCGGGCCAGTGCCTCGTCGGCATAAATGTTGCCCAGCCCGGCGAGAAAACGTTGATCCAGCAAAAGCGGTTTCAGTTTTGTTTTTCGGGAGGCCAGGGCTTGGCAGAAGTGCTCATAGGAAATTTCCAGCGGTTCGGGGCCTAAGGCCGTTCTTCCCGGACAGTTTAGAGCGTTCGCCCTATCCATGATGGCCAGTGTGCCAAATTGACGCACATCGGTATAACGCAACAGGCTCTGATCGTCTAAGGCAAAGACGACATGCGTATGGGCCGGTTCTGGTGCGTCGCTTTGACAATGAACCAACCGGCCCGTCATACGCAAGTGGATGACCAGCGTCTCTTCTTGGTCCAAGTGTATGAGGAGATATTTCCCGCGACGGCCGAGTTCGACAATAGGCCGACCTGTGAGCGCATCGGCAAAGGGCCGGCCTGCCGGGGAAGTGACCATCTTCGGGAGCCGTACATCTACATGAACAATCGTCCGGTTGAGCACCCGGGAAGCCAAGGAACGCCGGACTGTTTCTACTTCCGGTAATTCGGGCAATGCTATTCCTCCAACGTATAGGGCTTCATATCGTACCAGTTGGCTCCCTTTTTTACGTCGACCGTGAGTGGAACGCTGATCTCGATCGTCTTTTCCATGATTCTCTTAATCAGTGGGGCAACGACAGTCAGTTCTTCTTCGGGGACTTCAAAGATCAATTCGTCATGAACCTGCAGCAGCATGCGGGTTTTCAGTCCATGATCTTTGAGGGCCTTCGGGATCTTCACCATAGCTGCCTTGATGATGTCTGCCGCAGTCCCTTGGATGGGTGTGTTCATGGCCGTCCGTTCACCAAAGTTCTGCCGGATTTTGTTTTTGACAAAGAGATCGGGCAGGCGGCGGCGGCGTCCTAAGAGGGTCGTTACGAATCCTTGCTGGCGGGCTTCCGCGATGATGCGGTCAATATATCCACGGACACCATGATAACGCCGGAAATAACCTTCGATATATTCCTTCGCTTCTCCCCGGGTGACACCGAGATCCCGGCTCAAACCAAAGTCACTGATACCATAGACGATGCCAAAGTTGACCGCTTTCGCTCGGCGGCGCATTTCGCGGGTCACATTTCCCATGGGCACGTCGAAGACTTCACTGGCTGTTCGGGTATGAATATCTTGGTTTTTGGCGAAGGCATCCTTAAAGGATGGGTCGTCGGAAAGGTGGGCCAGGATACGAAGTTCGATTTGAGAGTAGTCGGCAGCCAACAAGGTCCAACCGGGCTCGGGAGCGATAAAAGCTTTACGGATGTGGCGGCCTTGTTCCAGACGAACGGGTATGTTCTGCAGGTTCGGCTCTGTTGAGGAGAGTCGGCCTGTAGCGGTGACGGACTGGTTAAAGCTGGTGTGAATTCGTCCTTCCGGACCGTCGATGAGCGGCAGCAGCCCTTCCACATAGGTCGATTTCAGCTTCATGAGCTGGCGGAACTCGAGTACTTTAGGCACGATGGGATGACGGTCGGACAGTTCTTCCAGCACCTCGACGTCTGTCGAATAACCAGTTTTCGTCCGTTTGATCACGGGCAGACCTAGTTTTTCAAAGAGGATTTTGCCGAACTGCTGGGTCGAATTGATGTTGAAAGTCTCACCGGCTAGTTCGTGAATCTCCGCCTGAAGCTTTTGAATATCGCTGTTCAGTTCACCGGCCATGTCCTGAAGGACCTTGGGGTTGACTTTGATTCCGATCCACTCCATGGAGCCGAGGATGGGAGCCAGGGGGAGTTCCACATCGCGGTAGAGTTTGCCGAGGCTCTCTTCCCCCAGTTTCGCTTCCATGGCAGGAGTGAGATGAAAGAGCCCGGCAACGGCCAAAGCCGCGTCTTCAGCCGGTAAGACTTGCTTGCCCGCTTCGGGCGAGATCTTCCAATCGATCAGTTCGTGAGCCAACCGGGCCAGTGAGTAGTTGTTCGCCAAGGGATCCAACAGGTAGGCACCGATGAGTCCGTCACCGTCGATGCCCTGAATTTCCACGTCTTCCTGACGAGCCAGCAGCCATAGGGACTTTACATCGTAAAAAAGCTTTCGATGCTTCTCAGAGGACCAAAAAGGCTTGGCCTCAGCAAAGATAGGTCCCGGATCGTCGACCACCCAAACACGGGGCGGTTCGGGGTGAGCCTCCTGCCCAACTGCGAGAGCCATTTGCTTCAAAAGGCCTTTGCGCGGCGGTCCCTCCCAAGCTGCCAATATAGCCGTCCGGTAGCCCGGTTCTTGCCCTAGACGCATCAGTTCTGCCAGCATCTCATCTCGCTGACCTTCGTCTTCTACTTTCTGATAGGAGACGTTCAATGGAGCATCGACTTGAACATCGATGCTTCCGTCTGTTTCCTTTGTGGACCCTTTGGCTAAAACTGCCTGTTTGTTAGGCGGTTCGTTCCCTTCCTTCGCAAAGAGCACCGCTTCAGCAGACTCTTCCCCTTCGGGAAGAGGAAGGTTTTTCAGAAGTGAGCGAAATTCCAAGTCTGTGTAGAGCTTGCGCAGCACCGCAGGGTCTGCCTGCATCCTTTTGAGGGATTCCCAATCGATAGCGATATCCATGTCACAGACGATGGTGGCCAGTTTTTTCGACAAAAAGGCTTGCTCTTTGTGGGTGACCAGCTTTTCCTTGAGCTTACCCTTCACTTCTTCTACCCGGTCATAAAGAGTCTCCATCGTCCCAAACTGCTCCAACAGTTTCAGTGCCGTCTTTTCACCGACACCGGGAACGCCGGGGATATTATCGGAGGTATCGCCCATAAGGCCTTTTAGGTCGATGATCTGCTTCGGCGAAAGGCCGACTTTCTCTTTTAAAGCCTCCTCATCATACCGTTCCACTTCACTGATGCCCTTGCGAGTCAGCAAGACTTCCACACCGGGCGATATCAACTGCCAGGCATCGCGGTCACCGGTGACGATGAGGGTGTAAATCCCCTTTTCTTTGGCCAGGCAACTCAAGGTGCCGATGATATCGTCGGCTTCAAAACCTTCCTGCTCGTACACCCCGATGTCATGGGCCGCCATCACCTCTTTGAGCAACCCGAATTGGGGCCGCAGATCATCAGGTGTAGCCCCTCGCTGTGCTTTATAACCCTCGAAGGTTTGCGTGCGGAAGGTCGTCCGGCTCTTATCGAGACAAACGGCCAGGTACTCAGGCTGGTATTCCCGGCGTAGCCGCTCGAACATCGTCAAGAAACCATAAACGGCATTGGTAGGCACCCCCTGAGAGCTGGACATAGGCGGAAGCGCGTAAAAGGCTCGATGGAGCAAACTGCTGCCATCGATGACCATAAAGACAGAATTTTTCACGAAACATGGCTCCTTCAAAACCAATATGGCTAAATCAAGCGTTAACTGGTATTACTTCTGCAAAAAGTAAAAAAAACCTGCTGTTCTTTATCAAGCACCGGCTGAAAGGAATTTCTTGTCCAACAACCCTGGACAAGCGAAATTGGTTCTTACCTTCTTATGTCTGATTATACCCTTTCCATGAAAGGTAAAACGGAAAAAAGAGACCTAAGTCGCAATTTTAGACTTAGGTCTCCGCTGTTTACTTGGATGTTTTGAACATCACCAAAGTACACGTTTATGAGCAGGAGGAACGTACCCTTCCGGGCCATCGATCTTCTCTATCCGGCAGGCGCATACCTTGAGTTCCGGGATTTTGGCGATGGGGTCGGTCACAGCATTGGTCAACTTGTTGATCATCGCCTCGACAAAGTGGAAAGACGCGAAGACCATGCCGGCGACGATGCGGTCGGTCGTCCGAACGGGTATCTCGATAGCTCCCCGCCGAGTCGATAATCGTATCCAGTCATGGTCCTTCAAGCCGAGGGCGCCGGCGTCGTCAGGGTGAATCTCCAGGTGTTCTTCCGGATAGACTTCTTCTAAGCCGGAACGGCGAGACATGGTACCCGTATGGTAGTGGAAGAGGCGCCGACCTGTCGAGAGGATGAGTGGGTACTCGTCATCAGGCTGCTCCGCCGGGGGTAGATAGGGAACAGCGTGAAACTTGCCTTTTCCCCGTACAAAGCCGTTCGTGTGCAGTCGCGGTGTACCGGGATGCTCCTCCGCCGGGCAAGGCCAGCAGAGAGGGCCTTCCCTATCAAGCCGCTTATGACTGTAACCGCCGTAGGAAGGTGTCGTCATCGCGATTTCATCCATGATGGATGCCGGGTCCGTATAGGGAAAATCTTGCCCCATCGCGGCTGCAAGGTCACCGATGATCTGCCAGTCGGGCCGGGAATCGCCGACCGGTTGAATCCCTCGGCGAACCCGTTGCACCCGCCGTTCTGTGTTTGTGAAGGTGCCTTCCTTCTCGGCAAAAGAGCAAGCCGGGAAAATCACATCGGCATAGCGGGCAGTGTCGGTTAAATAGATGTCTATGACGATAAGGAAGTCAAGCTGTTCCAACGCGTCGATGACGTGTTGGCTGTCGGGGTCCGAGATGACCGGGTTCTCCCCCATGATCAGCATCGATTTAAGCCGGCCCTCGTGAGCGCCTTGCAGCATTTCGCCGACGGTAAGGCCGGGACGTTCGGATAAGGCATCTACCTTCACAGCCCAGGTTCGGGCAAATTTTTCCCGTACGCTGGCGTCGGTGACCGGCTGATAACCAGGGAACACATTGGGCAGCGCCCCCATATCACAGGCACCTTGGACGTTGTTTTGCCCTCGCAAGGGGTTGACGCCAGTCCCTTCTCTTCCGATGTGACCGGTCAGCAAGGCCAAATTAGCTATAGCCATAACGTTGTGGGTACCGGTGTGTTTTTGGGTTACCCCCATGGTGTAGTAGATGGAGCCTCTTTTCGCCCCGGCATACCGGCGGGCCGTATCTCGAATCAAATCGGCCTCAATACCACAGATGCTTTCAGCCCATTCGGGCGTCGTTTCTGCGACGGCTTCGCACAGGGTTTCAAAGCCTTCCGTATGAGTCTTGATGAAGTCCTCTTTGTAGAGCCTCTCGGTGATGATTACATGGGCCATCGCGTTCAGAAGGGCTAAGTCGCTGCCCGGTTTTAGGGGCAAGTGCTTATAGGCCAATGCCGCCAGCTCTGTCTTCCGGGGGTCAATGACTACACAAGGAGTTCCTTGCCGGATCGCCCGTAACATGGAAAGGGCTAAGACCGGATGGGACTCGGTCGTATTGGAACCGATGACGAGCATAAAATCGGTCTTGGCGATGTCTTCGATCGGATTGGTCATGGCACCGGAACCGAAGGACGCCGCTAAGCCGGCCACCGTCGAACTGTGGCAGAGGCGGGCGCAGTGGTCGATGTTGTTCGTGCCGAGAACGGCCCGAGCAAAGCGATTTAAGAGATAGTTTTCTTCATTGGTGGCTTTGGCCGAAGCGAGGACACCGAAAGCATCACCGCCATATTCAGCACGGATACCCTGTAAGCGGGCAGCAGCCAAAGTCAGGGCTTCCTCCCAAGAGGCCTCCACAAACTGTCCATCCTTTTTGATCATGGGAGTGGTCAGGCGATCACGGTGATGAATGAAATCCATCCCAAATCGTCCTTTGACACAGAGGGCCCGCCCGTTGACTGGTGCATCAATAGAAGAAGCGACACCGATCACTTCATCCCGCATTTGCCCCTTAGAGTCGGACCGCCGGGCAATTTCCAGATCGAAATTGCACCCGGTACCGCAATAGGGGCAGGTGGTGCGAACCTTCCGGATATCCCAGGCCCGGCCTTTACCTACTTTGTTCTTTTCGATGATGGCGCCGGTGGGACAGACGGAGACACAGGAACCGCAGTAGACACAAGCCGTGTCTCTCAGTTCCCGATCCATCTCTGGAACAACTCTCGTCACAAAACCCCGGTGGGCATAATCCAAAACGAACCGTCCCTGCACTTCTCCACAGGCGCGAACACACTTGCCGCAGAGGATGCACTTGTTCATATCCCGCAAAATAAAGGGATTGCTGTCGTCGAAGGCGTAGTTCTGGCGCACTCCATCGAGGGCCGAACCGGACAGGGGAAAGTCAGCGCCGTATTCGTAGGCATACGACTGCAAGCGGCAGTTGCCGGTCCGCTCACAGCGCAGACAATCTTTCGGGTGATTCGCCAAGAGAAGTTCGAGAATCGTCTTGCGGGTTTTTCGTACGGCCTCTGTCTGCGTCTGCACCACCATCCCGCCGCTGACGGTCGTCACACAGGACGGCGGCAGATTCCGCATCTTCCGCCCGTTGAGTTCAATTTCTACAACACAAAGACGGCAGGAACCGGGATTAGACAACTCCGGATCGTGACACAATGTAGGAATCGAAATCCCCACCTTTTGGGCCGCTTCCAACACCGTCGTGCCTTCCGGTACAGTCACTTCCAGACCGTCGATCGTCAGCGTCACCAGTTGCTTTTTCTTCGTATCCATCTCTACCTGCTTTGTCATCACAGTCTTCACCGTTTTGTTCTTCGTCCTATCTTGCATCATTGCCACACTCCTTACCGGCGTGACACAGCGTTGAACTTACACTTATCCTTGCAAGCTCCACACTTGATGCACCGGGTGCTGTCGATCAGGTGAACTTCTTTCGGTTTGCCGCTGATACAGTTGACCGGGCAGACCCGGGCACAGAGGGTACAGCCGATACATCTGTCCGCTTCAATCTGATAGGTGAGCAGCGCCGAGCAAGCACCAGCAGGGCAGCGCTTCTCTTGGATATGGGCTTCATATTCGTGCCTGAAGTACCGGAGTGTCGTCAACACGGGATTGGGAGCGGTCTGACCAAGTCCGCAAAGGGAGGAATCCTTCACGACTTGGGCCAATTCTTCGAGCGCTTCTACGTCTCCTCGACGGCCGTCCCCTTGGGTCATCCGGGTCAGAATCTCCAGCATCCGTTTCGTCCCCTCCCGGCAGGGGGTACACTTGCCGCAGGATTCCTTCTGGGTAAAGCTTAAGAAAAATCGAGCAATATCGACCATACAGGTCTCTTCATCCATAACGACGAGACCGCCGGAACCGACCATCGCACCGGCTGCCGTGAGGGAATCGTAATCGACAGGCAGGTCTAGCATCGACTCAGGCAAGCAGCCGCCGGAAGGACCGCCGATTTGCACCGCTTTAAAGGGCTTATGATCTCGAATCCCTCCGCCGATATCAAAAATAATCTCCCGCAAGGATAAACCCATCGGTACTTCCACCAGGCCCGTGTTGTTCACTTTTCCCGTCAGGGCAAAGACTTTTGAACCTTTCGACGTCCCTGTACCCATTTGGGCATACCAATCGGCACCGCGCCGCAAAATGTGTGGTACGTTCGCGTAAGTCTCTACATTGTTGATATTCGTCGGCTTGTCCCAGAGCCCCTTGACAGCGGGAAAGGGCGGTCTTACCCGGGGCATCCCGCGGTTGCCCTCGATCGAAGTCAGCAAAGCTGTCTCTTCGCCGCAGACGAAAGCGCCGGCACCGGCTTTGATGTGCAGATTAAAATTGAACCCTGTTCCCAAGATGTTTGTCCCTAGAAGTCCGTATTTTTTGGCCTGGCTGATGGCGATTTGCAGGCGTTCAATCGCCAGGGGATATTCAGCCCGTACATAGATGTATCCCTCATCAGCACCGATGGCGTGAGCAGCGATGAGCATCCCCTCGATGACGGCGTGAGGGTCACCTTCGAGGACCGAGCGGTCCATGAAGGCACCGGGGTCGCCTTCATCGGCATTGCAAACGATATATTTCTTTTCACCAGGCGCATTCGCGGTGAATTCCCACTTCATACCGGTCAGGAACCCGGCCCCGCCGCGGCCTCGCAGCCCCGAACGCTTCAGTTCCTCGATCACAGCGCCCTGCTCCATCGATAAAGCCATACGCAAACCCTGGTACCCTTGCGAGGCCACGTATTCGCCGATGTCCTCAGGATTGATGTGTCCGCAGTTTTGCAAGACGATCCGTTTTTGCAGGGCATAGAAGCGGATTTCCGGATAAGCGAACACGGCCTCACCGCTTCCCGGTTCTCGGTATAACAACCGGTCAACCCTCTCCTCCCGGAGAAGGTGCTGTTCCACGATTTCATCGACATCTTCTGTCTGCACACGGCAGTAGAAGGTTTTACCGGGCTCGACGATCAGGATCGGCCCTTGTTCACAGAAGCCATGACAGCCGGTCAAGATGATATCTACATCTTGTCGCAGTCCCCGGGCCGTCAGCTCCGTTTCCAAGTGCTCTTTGAGAGGGCGGCTTCCCGATGCGATGCACCCGGTCCCTGCACAGATGAGCAGGCGTTTTTTTCCCTCCGCTGGCTGTTGGATAGCTCGAATCCAGTCTTTTCTCGATTCCTTACAAAGTGCGCTATCATGACAGAGGGGACCCTCAAGCCTACAGGAGATGTAATCACTGCAAGGAGTCTGTGGGCTATGGGTACATTGACGGCAGCAGGCTTCCATCAGGTTTTGCACCGTAGGGTACCTCCTCACTCGTATTTCGCTAAAATCCCAGTCAATTTTTCTGGCGTCAACCGTCCATGAGTATCGTGATTGATCATGATCACCGGCGCCAATCCACAAGCGCCGATACAAGCAACAGACTCTAAGGTGAAACGCAGATCCGTCGTCGTCTCTCCGTCATCGACAGCCAGTTCCTTTTGCAAGGCTGCAAAGATTTTGTCGCCGCCGCGGACATGGCAAGCCGTACCTAAGCAGACCCGGATGATGTTGCGGCCCCGTGGTTTTAGGTGGAACTGGGAGTAGAAGGTAACGACGCCGTAGACTTTCGCCAAGGGAATCTGCAGTTCTCGGGCGACCTTTTGCAGCACTTCTGCCGGCAAATAACCGTATATCTCCTGGGCTTCCTGCAAGACGGGAATGAGCACCCCCGGTACGGTGCGGTATTTGTTCAGCAACTCAACCAGTCGCCTGTCTTTTTCAGATAGAGCCGGTTCGCCGGTGCAAGAGCAGTTACACATGAAGGCTTTGTCCCTCCCTGCAGTTGATAATCCGAGATTCTGTAATGATCAAGTCCATGGGGATATCGTGTTCATCAGAGATGAGCTCGTCCATGAGCTGCAACTCAAAGGCGAAGGCGATCTTCGGTGTATCCGGCGGCAAGGACGGCAAAAATCGATCGTAAAAGCCGGCGCCGTATCCCAACCGGTTCCCCCTCAGGTCGAAAGCAACACCAGGGATCACGATCAGGTCAATCTCTTGAGCGGGCACAGCTTGTACTTGGCGGGGTTCCAAAATGCCCCAAGTGCCAGGCTGCAGGTCGTCGGGATAATTGAAGATCGCCGCAGGAATCAGCCGTCGTTCCTCTTTTTGCGTCACTGGGACGGCGATCCCTTTGGCGTTTAGCAGGGCTTGTTGAATCAAGCTTTTTGTCTCTACTTCCTGCCGAAAGTCGACATAAGTCATGATCATCTTAGCTCGATTGTAAGCGGTATGAGACAACAGGTTCTTGACGATGGTAGAACTCTTTTCGGCGACTTCCTGATGGGTCTGTCTGCTGCGAAGAGCGAGTACGCTTTGTCGTATTTTTTGTTTCCATGCTTGTTTTTCAGCTTGGTTCAAAATCCAACATCCTTTGTTTCAAAGGGTCTCTAAATATAGATTCGTGATAAATGTCGGTTTTCCCCTGTCGAAACAATATTACAACTCATCTGAAAAGTTAGTCAATTCCACAAAAAAAACAAAGGCTCGGCATGAAGCCGGCCTTTCAAAACATATGAACAAGTAACGGAGGCGGATATCAGCGAAAGGCAATGCCGCGAACGGTAGTTGCCTGAGGTCGTAAGCCATTCGTATTGAGGTTTTGCGTAAAGCGCATTAAGTCGAAGTATACAGTCAAATCGACATTTTGGACCTGTACATGGGATGGTCCTTTTAAGATGATCGGTGAGAAATTCAGAATCGCTTCTACACCAAGGTCGGTCAATTGCTGAGCCACGCTTTGCACGGCATCAACCGGTACGGCGAGGATAGCCATCCGTACGCCATGTTCCTTGATCAAAATCTCTGCTTCTTCCCACGAAACAACAGGTCTTTCAATCACTTGGGTGCCTATTTTCTCCGGATCCGTATCTACCATAGCGACGACATCGAATCCTCGCTGTTGGAAACCCGGATAAGCGGCTAAAGAAGAGCCCAAGTGGCCGGCGCCGACGATGATTACGGGCCAGTTGCGGTCTTGCCCCAAAAGTTTGCGAATGTTGTCCCGCAGTTCCCGTACGTTATATCCAACGCCGCGAACGCCAAACTCACCGAACATGGACAAATCCTTACGGACGACTCCCGAATTGATTCCTACGGCGTCACCCAGTTCGACCGAAGAAATGATCGGGACCCCACGATCTTCCATCTGTTCAAGGATTCGCGAATAGAGGGACAAACGCATGATTGTCGGCTCAGGCACCTTGAAAAACTTCACGTCCTCATCCCCTTTTGTACTCTTTGATGTCAATTATGTGCGTTGGGCAACCAGGGATATCTTTTGTCCGATATCCTATGAATGTTTGTCTATCTGTAATTTAACTATACATGCGATAGTTTCCACTTGCAATACCTTTTTTGCAACTTTTGCATAAACTTTGACACATTTTTTTCGACTCTCTCTTTTGACATTTGAGGCTCCTTGATCATAATATAGATATGAGTTCTGATCTGTTCGAAAGGAGACCTTGGTTATGTCCCGCCTAGCTGATTCTCGTCAACCCGATGACAATTCTCTCCTGTACACCTTTGGCCGGATCAACCGATTCGTCCAGCCGGCCCTGCTCTTGTTGCTCTCGGAAAAACCTTCGTACGGGTATGAATTGATGGAGCGAATCAGCGACCTACGTTTGCTTGACGGACCGACAGACGCCGCCCTTATTTATCGAACCTTACGTAAGATGGAAGATGAACATCTTGTGCAATCGAACTGGCAGACCGGTGAAAGCGGTCCGGCCAAACGCTGCTATGAACTGACGAGCAAGGGTGTTGAGTCTTTACATAAGTGGGTCGCTGAAATGGAGCGGCATCGAGGCGCTTTAGAGGATTTCCTCTCCCGTTATCGTTCACATTTTAATTTGCCCTCGGAGAGGGAAAACATGTTCGACATCGGTTGAACAACCATCTTTCATGACATAATCACCATTGCATAAACAGGGGTAAGCCCTACCTCCGATAAGGGCTTACCCTTTTTACACAAAAAAGAGGCGCTTTCAAAACCCACAGGGGTTTTTGAAGCGCCTCTTTTTTGCATGCACTTGGAGGAATAATCTGGGATGTAATGACGGAGTGAGCGATTTGGGCGGGAGGTCGCCGTGAGCAACAGTTGGATATAAATCTTTCGACGTCTAAAAATCGTCTAACGTCAAGGACTCGCCCGGTTCGAGGATTTGACAGAGACAATCGGTGTTTTCGGAGACCGCCTTTTTAAAGCTCTGGGGATCCTGGGTGATCACCGCGAAGGTATTATAATGCATCGGAACGACTTGCTTTGGGTGCAGCAGTTTTGTGGCGAACAAGGCGTCATCAGGTCCCATGACAAAGTTATCACCGATCGGCAACAAGGCCAGATCTAATCGGGCGCCCTTCAGAAAACACATGCTGATCAGTTCCATGTCACGAGTCAGACCGGTATCGCCCGCATGGTAAAGGGTCTTTCCGCCCATATGGACTAAAAAGCCGCAGGGATTCCCCAATTCGATGGGACGACCATCTTCAACCGTACCGGAACCGTGCAAAGCCACGGTCAGGCGAACTCGACCGAAGGGGAAATCTCGTTTGCCGCCGATGTGCATTCCATGGGCCTTGGCGCCTTTGCTCTGGCAATAGACGGCCAATTCGTTAGGGGCGATGATGGTAGCGCCGCACCGCTTGGCAATCGTGAGCGCATCGCCAAAGTGGTCTCCGTGAGCATGGGTGACGAGAATATAATCGGCGGAGACCTGATCCGCCTTGACAGGTGAAAGAGGATTTCCCGTAAAGAAGGGATCGATCAGTACTTTGTACCGGCCATCATCAAGCAGGAAGACGGAGTGACTAAAAAAGGTTACCTTGAGCATTCCTGTTCTCCTTTCCGTCGAAAGGTATAATAAAGCACCTTTTGGATCTTTCGCCCAATCCGGTCAAAAATCCTGCCTCCCTCCTGTCGTCCGACTCACTGGACTGACTGCCAGATGGAACCTATCTACAAGTTCCACTGCCTTCGTGGGAAAAGTTCAAACGAATTTAATCGCCAAAGACAACTTGTTCGAGTTATTTTCGCTTACCTCTTATCCATTATGATCCACGAAAGGTGAATTATACAGGAAGCCAGCTTGAATTTGTTTGTAAAGACAGAACATATGTCGAAAATGTCTGTTATCCTCGAAAATCGTCGCGCAAGAGCCATCCACATCTTTTTCCACAAACTCTTTTCAGGAATATCAATGGTTCAAACGACTTATCCCCATTATCCACAACCAGCTATTTCCAGAGTTATACCAAAAGCTTTCCACATGAAAATCCCTGGTAACTCACTTACCAACATACTTATCCCCATTATCCACAGAGAAAATCATCCACAGTGGGGATAAATCGAAGATCTGTTTGCCTCTTGACAATAGAAAAACCGGGACTACGCTCCCGGTTTTTTCTGGAAAATACGACAGAAGTCCCGATTTATCAGGATTTTTTCCGAACTATGTTCTGTTGGACTCCCCCTATGAAATAGAACTGTCGTAGAAAAAGAAAGTACTATTTTAAACCGTATTTACCGGATAACCAGTTCCGCTCGTGCTCCACTTCTTCGTCGGTGAGCACCACAGGACCACCGGCTAAAAAGGACAACAGGTAGACCATGGCACATTCTTCCAACAGTTCCGCTAAGGTAAAAGCCTGATCCAGTCGTTTTGCCACGGCGACAGAGCCGTGATTGGCCAACAGCGCCACGGGCGCATCGCCTAACGCCTCGATGACATGCTTGGCTAATTCAGGGGTGCCAATGGCTGCATGGCGAGCCGTCTTCACTCCGCCGCCGAAGAAGGTGACCATGTTGTCCAGAGCCGGAGGAAAGTCCTTGCGCGTCGTAGCTACCGCCGTGGCATATTTCGAATGGCAATGAATCACCGCATTCACATCGGGGCGATGTAAGTAAATCGCCCGGTGCATCCCCTGCTCGATCGAGGGCTTTCGATGGCCCGAAACCACTTCACCGGAGGCAATATCCAAGACTACCAAATCGTCGAGAACCAGTTTGTCATAGGACATGCCGCTAGGGGTGATCAGGATCTTATTCCCCTCCGGCAACCGGTGACTGATATTTCCTCCCGATCCTGTCACCAGACCTTTGGTGATGAGCAGACGTCCGTAATGAAGAATCTCTTCGGCGATGTCGTGCATGTTTCTTCTCCTTTCAGGTCCCCAGAGGCCAATCGGCCACAGCATTTAAATCGACAGCGGCTGTCTCTCCCCGCATCAGCCGGTGATATCCAGCGCAGGCGATCATGGCTGCATTATCGGTGCAGAGGATCAGGGGAGGAACGACGAGACGTCGTCCGTCGGCACCCAAGGCTTCACGCAAACGGTCCCGCAGGTACCCGTTGGCTGCTACACCGCCGGCAAGCAGCACCGTCGCTGCATCAGACTCTCGAGCTGCGCGACAGGTCTTTTGAACGAGCACATCGACGACAGCCTCCTGAAAAGAGGCGGCCAAACCAGCCTTGTCGATCTCTTCACCACGCTGCTTCGCCCGGTTCAGCAGGTTAAGGACGGCTGATTTCAAGCCGCTGAAACTGAAGTCATAGCTGTCTTCGAGCCACGCCCGAGGCAAATCATAAGCGTCGATAGTGCCCTCCCTCGCCAGCTTCTCGATCAGAGGACCGCCGGGATAACCAAGCCCCAGTGCCCGGGCGACCTTGTCAAAAGCTTCCCCGCCAGCGTCATCACGGGTAGAACCGATGATCTCCAAACGTCCATGCTCCAAAAGACGTACGAGGTGAGTATGTCCACCCGATACGACCAGGCAGAGCAAGGGAAAAGAAAGCTCCCTCTCCGTCAATAAATTAGCATAGATATGCCCCTCAATATGGTGAACACCGACCAAAGGCAGTTTTCGGGCCATCGCTGCCCCTTTCGCATAGGCAACTCCGACGAGGAGCGCCCCCACAAGGCCCGGCCCGCTCGTCACAGCGATGGCCGTCAGATCGTCCCAGCCGATACCTGCCTCTTCAAGGGCGCTATCGACCACGCCGGTGATATTCTCCATATGTTTCCGCGAGGCGATCTCGGGAACGACGCCGCCAAAGCGCTGGTGGGTGGCGATCTGCGAGGAAATCACATTGGACAGGATTTCCTTCCCGTCTTTCAACACGGCTGCCGATGTCTCATCACAGCTCGTTTCCAGTCCCAATATAAAGCGACCGGCCTCACGGGCCGGTCCACGCAATGAAAATAACGTCAATGTAAACACCTCTACCAAACCCGGACGTTTTCTACATCGACCCCGCCGAAGAGCCATTTGGTTTTTATCAGCCGGGCAGGTTTATTTTGATCGATCAACTTCAAAATCCGAGGGTAATGAATCGTTACCTCGTCAACTTTGGCAGTCAGGAAATATTCAGGTTCTTCCGGTAAGCCCCCTCGGACCGAGGGGACAAATGTATCTAACGGTGTTCACCCACCGGAACATAAGCGCTGCAGTTCGACAGTCACTTCGTTGTTCCACTCGGCCAGCTTCGGCTTGGCTTGTTCATCGACAGCCCATTTCATCCTTAATACTCCCCCTTTTCATAAACCGGTATCTATATGTATTATACCCCGTACAGGTATAATAGCAACCTAAAGGGGGTTTCTTTTCTGGCCGACTGTCATGTAATAGCCTTCACTGATGTCCGTCGTATTCAAATCCCTGAAATGCCCTTGTGCGAGCAACGCCTCGACTTCCACCGGCGCTACTCGATGGTCCTGGGGAGGTCCTATTTCCATAAATCCAGGCTTCCAGTCTACAATCCCCAACCGCCCGCCTGCACGAAGAATGCGGTGGGCTTCCTCCACATAACCACTTCGGTTTTCTAACTCATGAAATACAGCGACCATGATCACTGCATCTACAGAACTAGCCGGAAGGGGAAGGGAATCTTCTGGATTCAGTATCCAAGCGATGTTTCGAAGTCCGGCAGTCTGGCTTCGCCGGCGTCCCTCGATGATCATCTGTTCTTGCAGGTCGAGGGCAAATAGGTGACCTTCCGGTCCGACTTTTTCAGCGGCAGGGATGCTAACATAGCCAATACCGCATCCGAGATCGGCGAGATAACTTCCCTTCTCGACCCGTAACAGATCGAGTATCTTGTCGACAGGGAGTAATTCCCGTCTTCGCGGATTGTCTAGTTTGGCAAACTGGCGGCTGTCAAAGAGATGGGTCAAGCGGAACACCTTCTCTCAGCGATGGATTTTCCGATGGTCTTTTGCAAGACATTCTCACCTAAAGCTACATAAAGTTCCACTCTTGAGGGAGTTTACGTTAGCTGCCCTTCCCGAAAAGCGAGCACATATCGACGAAAGCCGGGATCCTTTTGCAGCAGCGCCTCTGCAGCCCGCAACGACGCCATTAAGCTTTTGTTTTCCGGATCGAGGATGGCTCCGTCTAGGCCGGCGCTGATGGCCAGCGTGAGAAAGGTGCGGTTCAGCAGAGCACGGGCCGGTAAACTGTAAGAAATGTTCGAGACTCCACAGATGATGTGCATGGTAGGAAATTCGCTGCGTAGCCGCCGGATGACTTCCAGACTGAAGTTCCCCAAGTGCTCTCCCTGCCCGACGGGACGAATCAAGGGATCGAGGTAAACATCGTCTACATCGACGCCATCTTGTGTCAACCGTTCAATCAACCGGTTGGCTACAGCGATTTCCTGATCGACCGTCTCAGGGACGCCTCGGTCGTCCAGGCAAAGAGCGATCACTTTGCAACGATATTCTTTTACTAAAGGGATCAACGTCCGGTACCGTGTATCTTCCGCCGAAATAGCATTGATAAAGGCCCGTCCCCGGTGCACTTTCAACGCCTCTTCTAAGGCGACTGGGTTGGGGCTGTCTAGACATACCGGCTCATTGACGACCGTTTGGACCGTTTCCACAAGCCAGCTGAGCCCCTCCGGTTCCCGGTAGCGCATGGTCGTACAATTTAGATCTAAGACATCAGCACCACAGAGCTTCTGACGCAGGGCAAGATCCTGTACGTGGGCCACGTTCCGGGAAATAATGGCTCCTTCAATGCCGGGGCGACCAGTATTAATCTTCTCCCCCACAATCAGCATATTATCCATCCCTTCTTTTCGCCGGCGTGGCCTTATTTCTTTTCGCCACGAGAAGGATCGAAAAACCCTGCCACCAAGCAGGGTTAGGCTAGTTTTCTCAATTGCTTCCGTCGAGTAACTGGGCACACAAATCGAGCACATCGCTGACCGAAAGAATGCCCACCACTTTTTCCCCTTCCAAAACGGGCAAAAGGCTGACCTTATACCGTCTCATTAGGCGCACCGCATCGGCTAAAGGGGTCTGCACTTCGCAATAGACAGGATTTTTTGTCATCACCCATTCGACGGGGGTCAAGGGAATAATACCGGCTGAACGCATCGCTTTGTCGATATCATGAAAGGCTATGATCCCAACCAGTCGGTCATGATGGTCGACTACGGGCAGTCTTCGAACCGTCTTCTGAGTCATGACTTGTAAGGCATCACGAATCGGTGTTGTCAGCCCTGTCGTAATCGCTGGAGAAACCATTTTTTCACCGACGTTCATAGGTACCCTACCTGCCTTTCTGAAAATACTGGAAAGGTCGCACCTTTGTCTTCGTCATGGAGACATCAAAATCCTGCTTTGCCCTGCTGTTCCCCTTCTGGTTTACGCAAATCCCGCCACATGATGATCGCATCCTCACCGGTGTCGGTGTAGTAACCGCGACGACGGCCCACGTCTTGAAAACCCATCTTGCGGTATAAAGCAATGGCACTCTCATTGGACGGGCGAACCTCCAAGGTGATCCGCTCGCCGCCTTTGAGGATGGACTCCAAAAAGATGAAGTTCAACAGGGCTTCGCCGAGTCCCTTTCCTCGCCAGTCCCGGTGAATCGCAATGGTGGTAATATGGACTTCATCCAAGATGGCCCATGTACCCGCATAGCCGATCACCCGGCCCTGTTCCAGATCCGGCGAGGTCTCCGGGTAAAAGAGGCAAACCCAGTAATGGGAGAGGCTGCTTTCTGTTAACTCGAGGACAAAAGAACTACGGCTCCATGGAGTCGGAAAGGATTGGCATTCTATCTCCATGACCGCATCGAGGTCGTCTATCGTCATGGGCCGAAAGGAAACCTTGCCGCCTTTAATTCTCATCGTTCACACCCCTGGCAAGCAGCCCTGTTTTTTGGCCCAATTCACTTCTGCCTCCGATTGACGCAGATAAAAGGGGGCTAACTGGTGCAGATCGTCTCTGTGGCCCTGGCGAAGCCGTTCCCAACCGAGGCGAGCCACCTGACTTCCTCGCGGATAGCCTGTTTCAGCGGCTGCAAACAGCGCTTTCTCCTTCAGTCCCTCTGTAAACAGTTCCCGATACACAGGCACCGCGTCTCCGACGAAAAGGACCGTCCGGCTCTCTTTCGCTCTGCCTGCATCAGTTGCTTCCGCTTCAGCCCAATAGGAGCGAAGTTGTTCCATGAGTTTTTCAGGGTGAATAGCCTGGTAATCGGTCACCTTTTCCATTTCTTCGGGGCCGCTGCGGTAAAGACACGTGTACACTTCCGACTTGCGGGCGTCCAAGATGGGACAAACAATCCCTTCATAAGGCCAGGCGTTACGAGCCAACGCATCTAACGTAGGCACGCCGACGATCGGCAGCCCGAGCGGTTGAGCCATCCCTTTAATCGTTGCCATGCCGATGCGCAAGCCTGTAAAGGAGCCTGGCCCCGTAGCGATGGCTAGTCCATGCATATCTTGCAGTGTAAGCCCTGCCAGGGAAAAGAGTTGCTCCATCGCTGGCATTAAGCGCTTCGAGTGAGGTCGGTCATTATGTAGAAAAATCTCGGCCACAACCTGGCTGTCATCGACGATAGCCATGCCGGTTACCCGAGTGGAGCAATCCAGTCCAAAGAGGTACACGCCGTTTCCAACTCCTTTACCAAGGCCAGCGGTTTTTCGCCGCGACCAATCAACTCCACACGACGGCCTTCGTCGGCAGTAGCCGAATCGTCTCGTGTTAACCGGATCGTCAACGCCTCTTCAGGCAACAGATGATCTAGCCGTTCAGGCCACTCGACACAGAGCACCCCGTCTCCCCGAAGATAATCGGACCAACCGATATCCCAGACCTCTTCGGGATCGTCGAGGCGATAAAGATCAAAATGATACAGGGAAAGGCTCCCCTCATATTCATGCACCAAGGTAAAGGTCGGACTCGTCACCCGTCCCTCATAACCTAAGCTGCGAGCCAGCCCCCGAACCAAGGTCGTCTTCCCGGCGCCCAAATCACCGTATAACAGCAAAACATCGCCGGGCCTCACCCGCTGAGCCAACCAACCTCCCAGTGCTTCTGTGGCCCTCTCGTCCGGTAAAAATCCTTGCCAAGATGATTCGTACAAGCGTAAGAGCTCCTTAATCTAAAACTATGGGCTACTGCCCTATCCTAAAAAATACGGTTTTCACACTAATTCAGCCACGTCCAGTGGGATGAGCGTCTTTATGCAAAATCGGATGTGTAATGGAAAAGTCAGCGATTTGCGAAAGCGGCGCCCAATCGCTATTATTTCCACTCCTCATGATACACAGCCATCACCTTTTGGATATCCTCCCAGACGGGCCGTTTTTTCGACGGATCCCGCAGCAGCGCCGCCGGATGGAATGTGGGCATGATCAGCCGTCCCTCTTTACGGACCCATTTTCCCCGGTCCCGAGTGATCCGGGCTTTCGGATCGACCAATACCTGCGTAGCCAAGGCCCCTAAGCAGATGATGATCTCTGGATTGATCAGTTCAATCTGCCGTTCTAAGTGGGGCAAACAGGCTTTTACCTCGTTCGGTAAGGGTAGGCGATTCGACGGCGGCCGGCATTTGACGACATTGCATATGTAAACCTCATGCCGCGGGAAGCGGCCAGCATCTAAAATCTTGTTTAATAACTGTCCAGCGGCGCCGACGAATGGACGACCTAAACGGTCTTCATCGGCTCCAGGACCTTCACCGACAAGCATGAGACGAGCTTCCGGGTTCCCTTCTCCGAAAACGACCTGATTACAACCGTCCCGTAACGGACAAGCCCGGCATTCCTTGGTAAGGGACTCATAATCAGCTAGTTCCCTTTGACGACTCACAAGTACCCCTCCTATTTCCATCCTACACGAAAACATATAAAATAGCAAAACCCTGCAAAAAAGAAAAGGCCGCCCCGAAAGGGCAACCTTTATATTCGCTAAAAAACTTGTCAAGAATTACATACCCGTAGGTTTCCTTCCCTCTCTGGAGACTTGTTCCATCGACTCTCCTCAATGACAGTTTCCCACAATGTATCGATCCGTTTTCGTAATTCATATACGTCGAAGGGTTTGGTCAAGTAATCGATGGCACCTTGTTCTAAGGCACGTTGAATCAAGGCCTCATCGGAGTAAGCAGTCATTAAAACGACTTTGATGTCGTGATTGATTTTCAACATCCGCTCCATGGCTTGAAAGCCGTCTAACCCAGGCATGCGTACATCCATTAATACGAGAGGGGGATTTAATTCTTCCACTTTTCGCAATGCATCCAGCCCGTTGCCCACAGCGATCACTTCATAGCCAGCATCCTGAAGGATGATTCGCAAAAGTGAACGGACACCAGTCTGGTCATCCACTACCAATATCTTTCTATCTGACTTCATCCCTGTAAACCCCCTCGACTTAACTCGACAATTTCCGACATACTTTTTACCATCTCATCTTGTATTTACCAATTCTAGTTTTTTGTTAGAATTCCTGCCATGTTTCGAAAAAGTATGAGGAAATTTGGGGATTAATGGGTAGAAGTACTATTTTCCAACAAACTCCATGCCTTTGACCCAAACCCGTTCGACTCGGCTGCGTGTATCAAAGGGATGACCATCCCATAGGACCATATCGGCCTGCTTGCCCTTTTCCAGGCTCCCCAATCGATCGTCGATTCCCAGAATTTGAGCCGGATTGATAGTGATCGCCTTAAGGGCTGCTTCCTCCCCCATTCCGAAGCGGACGGCGAGACCACCGCACAGGGGAAGGTATTGGATGGGGATGACAGGGTGATCGGTCATCAAGGCGACCAGAACACCGGCCCGTTCTAAAGCGCCGGCGGTAGCCGGGCTGATTTCCTTCATTTCTACCTTGGCGCGGTTTACTAAGGAGGGCCCGACGACGGCAGGAACGGCTGCTTGGGCCACCTCGCCGGCGATGAGATGACCTTCCGTACAATGCTCCAGGACCATTTGAAGACCGAACTCTTTTCCGATGCGCAGCGCCGTCAGCAAATCGTCTGCCCGGTGCGCATGGATCCGCAAGGGAATCTCTCTATCCAGCACGGGCCGGAGTGCCTCCCAGCGCAAATCAGGTTCCGGCGCTTTCGCAGGGTCGGCTGCGGCATGAACCTGCTTGTCTCGATAGGCTTTTGCCCGCACCAGCGCTTCTCGCAAAAGCGCTGCTGAGGCCATCCGTGTAATCGGCGCTTTTTTCTGCTTGCCATAAACCCGTTTTGGGTTTTCCCCGAGGGCGCTTTTCATGGCCCCTCGATTTTGCAGAACCCGCTCTGCCAGAGGACCGCCTGTTTTCATCAACACAGCCTGTCCACCGATGACATTCGCACTCCCCGGTAAGATGCAGACTGTCGTGACGCCTCCTGACAAGGCATCCTGAAAGGCCGGATCAGAGGGGTTGACGCCGTCTAAGGCTTGCAGATGAGGCGTGATGGGATCAGAAGTTTCGTTTAGATCATCCCCCTCAACAGGGGCGATTTCCTCTACGATGCCTACATGGCAATGGGCATCGATGAAACCCGGTAACAGCAGCTTACCTGTTCCATCGATGATTTGGACATTCTCGTCTGTTAAAAAAGGGGGCAGGATCCCCTTGTCGGGTCCCACCCACGTAATGATACCTTCCTCATCAAAGGCCACAAGGCCGGGATGGTAGCTTTGCCCAGCCATCGTCAGCACCTGAGCGCCGCGAATAATCGTGGTCATTCAAAATCTCTATCCTTCCAAAGTAAAGGCCGCCCGGACCTCGCCGACGACTTGCTTTACGTTGTTTTTGATCACAAACTTGTCATGGGTCGCCAAAGCCGCCCGTTGTTCTTGCGTCAAGACACCGAGTTGGCTCAAGGCCTCCAGGACAATCGGGCCCAGCATCTTCATATTGCCGTCGTCGATCTTTGCGGCCAAGCCAATTCCCTTTTCCGGTACCGCCAGCGCATAGACGCCGTCAGCACCGATTTTAGCGACAACCGCACCTTCCGTAACCTTCATCAGGTCCGTATCGAGCCGGCCCGTCCCTGAAATCAAGAAGGGGTGTTTGACCATCGCTTGGCTCATGCGCTGGCAAGCAGTGCGGCGCGCTTCCGACCCATGGTTGGCCAGGCCCAAGCGAGCAAAGGCCAGGGCGATGTTTTCTAACGGCATACCGTAGACGGGGATACTGCAGCCGTCAATCCCAATCACCACGTCTTCTGTTTTTAGGCCGGCCATGTCGGCGACAGCCGTTACGATATCGACCTCAGCCGGATGGGAGGGATCGGTGTAGTTAGCGAGTTCAAAGCCTTTGAATTTCGCGTAAGCCAAAACGCCTGTATGTTTACCGGAACAGTTGCAATGCAACACCGTCGGTTTTTGTCCGGCCGCCCTCAGGGCATCGGCGGTTTTACGATCAAAGGGAGTATGGGTCCCGCAGGACAGTGCGGCCTCGGTCAATCCGACCTTTTCCAAGGCCTCAGCGACAACACGGCGGTGTTCGTCTTCTCCCGCATGGGAACTGGCGAAAATGGCCAGATGTTCATCGCTCAATTGGAAGTGCTCCGCACCGCCCTGTTCTACCAGGGGCAGTACCATCAGCGGTTTTGAGGACGAACGCATAAAGGTCATCGCTGGTTCCCCGACCGAAGCAACCCGGCGTCCCTCTCCATCGACAACGATGATCGCACCGCGGTGACGGTTTTCCACCATTGGGCCCCGGGTGACTTCAACAAGAACTGCAGACATGGTGACTCGCTCCTTATCGATTGATGCTTGAGTGAAAGGACCCATGGGGTGAGGGGCAGACAGGGGGATGCAGGATAGTCAGTTGAAAGACCGGATGATATACAGAGACAGGTTTCCGGGGTCAGACAAGTCGATGATCTTCTCGTGGTCTAGTGGAATTTGGTGTTCATTAAAAACAATACGGACGATCGGACGAGAGGGCAGGCGACGGTTGGCCTGGATGACCACGCCACAATCGTTATTGCTCAGTTGAATGACCGAACCAATCCGAAATAAAGTGATGCTATTTAACAGGGCTTTGACGACCCGTTCCGGGAACAAGACGCCGGAAGCTCCCATGAGGTACTCGACCGTTTCGACAGGGTTAAAACCGCGACGGTATTGCCGAGATGAAGTCATCGCCTCATAGACATCGGCGATGCTGACGATCTGGCTGAACAAATGGACACTATCGCCAGTCAACCTCTTTGGGTAGCCCGATCCGTCCATACGCTCTTGATGCTGCAGAGCGATCAGGGCGACTTCCTCAGGGATGTCTTTATCCCGGTGGAGTATCTCGTAGCCTAACCGAGGATGTTCTTCGATCTTCTGGCGGCTTTCCCGATCGAGAGGACGATCAGACCAGAGGACTTCCGGAGGAATCCGTTTCTTACCCAAGTCGTGGTAGAGTCCGCCTAGGGCGATGTTCCGAAGGCTTGCCGCAGACAGACCCATCGTGATTCCGACGAGCACCGATATAACGGCCACATTGACAGAATGGCGGAATGTATAGCCGTCTACCGATTTGATATCCAACAAGTAGAGAATCCGATTTCGCCCTCGCACCAGCTCTCGGAACATACCTGTGATGGCGTCGATATCGGCATCATGACCGCCCTTTTGAGAGTAATTGATCACCGCCTGCTTGACCATCTGTGATAAGTCTTCCCGCAATAAGTGGTAAAAGTCTCGATCCTTGGCGGCTTCTGTCGCTTCCGCCTCTCGCAGCAAAATAGGACTTTCCAATGTCTCTTCATCAGAGACATCTTTGCTCCGGTCTAAACTGAAGGAGCCCAACTTTTTTCGAGCCAATTTAGGGGTGACTTCGATATATTCAATGCCTAGATTCTTTAAGTAAGGAATATGCTGCTCATTTAAACTTGTTCCCCGAGGAAGCAGCAAGGCCCCACTTTTGGTATAGATATGCTGGTCCAAAATCAACCCCTTGTGTATCGCCTCAACATGAATCCGGTTCACGGTCACCAACCTCCACGGTTTCTCCCTTTACCCATTGTTCCCCTTTACATGCTTCGGCAAAAAGCTGGAACAATCCTCTCGCTTCCGGTTCGTAAAGATATAAATCTTCCGGATGCCATTGGACGCCGACGATAAAAGTGTTCCCCGTTCCTTCGATCGCTTCGACGATCCCGTCAGGAGCGACTGCCGTAGAGCGTAAATTGCTTCCCACCCGGTCAACAGCCTGGTGGTGAAAGCTGTTGACCCGGCCAAATCCGGAAGAAAAGACCTCTCGCATCCGGGACCCGTCGGCCACTTCTACGGCGTGGGAGGTATACCAGCGTGGCGCTTTCTGCCCGTGGCGCAGGGCCAGAGGACGCTGTTTCGGGATATCCTGAATCAGCGTCCCGCCCATGGCCACATTCAGCACCTGCATTCCCCGGCAAATTGCCAAGATAGGGATTGCTTTCTGCAGTGCATAAGCGATCAGGGAAAACTCTAACTCATCTCGCTCCGGATCAATTTCTCCTACAGCGGCATGAGGTTGTTGCCGGTAGCGAGCCGGATCGACATCTCCGCCGCCAGATAACACCAAACCCCCGATACGGTCACAGTAACTGGCTACATCATGGACTGCCTCAAGAGGAACCGGCCAGACGGCCAGCCCTGCGTCAGTCAAGGCTCTACAGTACTCATGGCGAAGAGAAATCCGTCCTCGTTCGAAAGAGGGCGTAATCAGCACGGGCAGTTTAGACATAGGTCTCCCTCCCCCGCAATTTCTTTCTTCTCCAGGACAAAGAGAAAGCCCGGGGGTGTTTCCCGGACTTTTTTCTCAGATATCGATGAGGCCAAGACTGATTTCCAGTGCCTGCGCGACTTTATTCATCATTTCTTCATCAAGAACACCGATTTTTTCTCGTAACCGTGTTTTATCGATGGTGCGGATCTGTTCAAGTAAAACAACAGAATCCCGATCCAGTCCGCTCCGGCGTGCCGGGACTTCTACGTGGGTCGGGAGTTTTGCCTTGCTAATCTGCGACGTAATGGCGGCTACAATGGTTGTCGGGGAGTACTGGTTACCGATATCATTTTGGATGATCAGTACCGGACGGGTTCCTCCCTGTTCGGAGCCAACTACCGGGTTCAGTTCGGCGTAGTAGACTTCTCCTCTGCGAATAACCATAACGACTACCTGGCCAACCTGGCCTCGAATAGTCGTTCCACATCGACTTCGGCCACAAAGCCCTCCAACGCCAATTCAAGGTTAATCCGCGCCATCTCGATGTACCCGCGACGCATTTGGTCCCGCAACACCTTCCGCTTGTGCTCGTTCATATAGAGATTGACTGCTTCTCGGATGAGTTGACTACGGTTCATATTTTCCGCCATCAATACCCGGTCCAATTCGTTCAGCAATGTTTCCGGCAAGGTAACTTGGATGCGTTTTAACTCGGGCACACGGTGCACCTCCCAGGGGATTATCCGCCTTTGTACTCCATTATATAAATTGTACCCCAATCGACGCAAGCGTAACATGGCAAACCAACCGTTCCAAATTATGGGATGTAGCATCGTGGGATGCGCGGCGATATGCCGCAGAGAATCTCGTAGGAAATCGTCCCCAGTTTTTGGGACCAATCTTCCACGGAAGCTTGCCGCCATTCGCTTCCTTCCATCCAGCGGCCGAAAAGGACGACCTCATCCCCTTCGGTCAAGGGCGACTCTCCGATATCAGCCATGATATGGTCCATACAGACCCGTCCCACTTGCGGGAATGTCCCGCCCCGTCCGTATAGTTGAATGCGGCCTGAAAGCACTCGCGGGATTCCGTCGGCATAGCCCAGGGGAACCGTGGCGATGCGGGTGGGCCGAGGACAGCGATATGTACAGCCGTAACTGACCGGCATCCCTGCCGGCACTTCTTTCACCTGCACAATGCGAGCTTTAAGGGTCATCACCGGCAGCAAGGACACCTGTTCACGGTTCACCTCGCCGGACGGGTAATAGCCATACAGGGAGATACCGGCACGAACCGCCTCTAAGTGTGATTCAGGCAGATCGATGATGCCTGCCGAGTTTGCCATGTGACGCAAGGGGATCTCCAATCCTGCCTGCCGGAGCCGTTCCACCGTCTCCAGAAACTGCTCTAACTGCCTCTGAGCGAAGCTTTTGTCCTTCTCGTCGGCCGTGGCAAAATGGCTGAAGATCCCCTCAACTTCAATCCCCGGGAGCCGGGCCACGGCGAGCATGTTTCGAATCGCTTCCTCTCCATAGAAGCCGACACGTCCCATGCCCGTCTCCACTTTCAGATGGACCCTCGCTTTTTTCCCCAGCCGCCGGGCTGCCTGAGATAAGGCCTCTGCCACAGGCAGGCTGTATACGGTTTGGCTGAGATCGTATTGAACCACCTGCTCACAGGCGGCGGGCGGCGTATACCCTAAGATGAGGATCGGTACGTCGATACCCCCTTGACGCAGGTGAATCCCTTCATCCAAGATGGCGACGACAAAACCATCGACCCCTTCCTGTACAGCTGCCCGAGCAAGCGGCAAGGCACCGTGCCCGTAGGCGTCTGCTTTGATGACCGCCAAGAACTTGGACTCTCGGCGAGTCACCTGCCTCAGGACACGCAGGTTATGGACAAAAGCCTTTAGATTTATCTCTGACCAGGCCGGCCGGCCGTCAAGGGGATAATTCTTCGAATAAAAGGGGGTCTGCGATTCAAAAAATGGTTGCAACTCCGAATAAGACGGCAACTCGACTTCCAACGTAAATTGCGCCTCCTGTCAAACCAGGTCCTGCGCCAGGGCTCGAATGATATCAGCCCGGGTGACGATCCCGACGATTTTCTCATGGGCGACGACAGGGAGACGGTTGATCTTCTGTTCTGTCATGGTATTGGCCATTTCAGACACCAGCACATTCTCTTCCACGGTGATGACGTCACCAGTCATGATCTCTTCCGCTTTCAAGGCGACCGATTTGCGGAATTCCTCTTCAAAACGCCTCGGGCTCTCGAGATAAATCATGCCGCCTAGAAAAGAGATATAGGAAGGATAGCGCAAGTCCTTGTCTTTAAAGAGCAGATCCCCTTCCGAGATGATCCCCAGTACGGCACCATGTTTGGAGATGACAGGAACACCGCTGATCCGCTTTTCGATCATCAGTTTTACGACTTCGCTGACAGGGGTCTCCGGGTACACCGTAAAAACCTCTTTCGTCATGATGTCATAAGCCCGCAAGTCTTTTGAACTCATAAAGCCACCTGCTTTCCATCGAGATTCATCGCTGCCTGATCCAATTGGGTCCATCCTTCAGGCAGAAAATCGACAATATCGCCAGCTTTCATGGCCCCTTGACCATAGCGTCGAGCCGCCAAATCGCCGGCCAGCCCATGAACGTATACACCTAAAGCAGCCGCGTGAACCGCGTCTACCCCCTGGGCTGCAAGAGCCCCGATGACCCCGGCCAGTACATCGCCGCTGCCGCCGGTAGCCATGCCCGGGTTGCCGGTAGAGTTGATGTACAGACCACCCTCCGGCGTAGCGATGACGGTGCGAGAGCCCTTTAACACCATGACACAGCCCCACTCCTTGGCATAGCGGGTAGCCACCTCAAGGCGGTCCTTTTCCACTTCCGCCGTGGAAAGGCCTGTCAAGCGAGCCATCTCGCCGGGATGAGGCGTCAATATGACCGGCCCCTGTGCCGCCGCCAGCAGTTCGATATGACCGGCCATAGCGAACAAGGCGTCTGCATCGAGCACTACCGGTCCCTTCATTGCCTCCAAGAGGGCGAGTAAAAAATCGGCCGACTCTGGCCGCCGTCCCATTCCGGGACCGATGACGGCGGCACTGAAGGGACTGCAATCCTTTTCTCGAAGCGAATCGCCGGTCAAGGCACCGTCGACGGCAGGCAGCGGCCAGGTCATCGCTTCCGGAACCTGCGGGACGACCAACGGATAGATCGACTCCGGTACAGCTGCGGTGACTAAACCGACACCGGAGCGCAACGCGCCGGAGACGGCGAGAACAGCCGCACCGGCCATCCCGGTCTGACCGCCGGCAAAGAGCAGATGGCCGAAGTGTCCTTTATGGGCCATCGCTGGCCGCCGCTTCAGCCAATTCCGGCAGAGTTCCCCCGTCAATAAAGCACGGGAAATACGAGTATTGGCGATCATCTCACCAGGTATGGAGATGTCCACGACGACCACTTCCCCGGCAGCTGACGCGCCAGGTTCGACGACCAGCCCCACTTTGGGCAAGCCCAAGGTCACCGTAACCTTGGCCTGCAGGCAGGCCGACGGGATTTTACCGGTATCGGCCTCCAGACCTGACGGGAGATCGACGGCTAACACAGGCAAGTCCGATTCGTTGATCATGGTCATGGCCTTAGCGATCAGTTCCGGCACGTCCCCGCGAAAACCAGTACCGTAAATCGCATCGACCACTACCGACGCCGACAGCAAAGCTAAGCGCAAGGCATTCAAGTCTTTCGGATCTTGAAACGAATAGACCTTTCCGCCCATGCGCTGATAAATCGTCAAGTTCGTCAAAGCGTCACCCTTAATATCCCGCTCCGAAGCGAGCAAAAAGAGGATGACCTCAGCACCGTTGTTGATCAGATGGCGAGCCGCCACAAAGCCGTCGCCGCCATTGTTCCCTTTACCGCATAAGATCAATACCCGTTTTCCGTCGATGTTCCCGGCGAGCAAGCGAGACACTTCCCGGGCGACTTGTATGCCGGCGTTCTCCATCAGGATCAGCGAAGGGATACCATATTCTTCAGTGGCCCGGGCATCGAGACGGCCCATTTCCGCCGCTGTTACCAGTCGCATTCGTTTGTCCCCTCCTCTGGCCGGCCCCAAGCGATCACGGTGGCGATGGCATGGGTCCGTTCATGAGACAAACTGACAGCCCAGCGTTTCCATCCCGACTTGGCCGCATATTCTGCAGTGAGGCCAGTAAAATGCACTTGCGGTTTTCCCGTCGTATCCTTCAGAATTTCCATCTCCGTCAACGGGGGAACGAAATCACCCGGCATGGCTTTGATAACGGCCTCCTTGGCGGCGAAACGGGCGGCAAAGGAAGGCCAGGGATTGGTTTTTTGCCGGCACTCCACGATCTCGGCCGTGGAAAAAACCCGCTCTACAAAGCGTGGGTGCCGTTCCGCCGCCTCCCGAATGCGGGCAATTTCCACAATGTCACAGCCGATAGCCATCGGTTCCACAGAGTCGTCGCTCCGTTTCGTATGTATTTCATCTTGAGAATAGTATAACCTAAGCATAAAAGCCAAAACCCTGCTTATACTACAGGGTTTTGGTTTGCTTGCTTTAAAGGGCTCCGGCCAATTGGGCCTGTTCCCGTTCTGTCAAAATTTTGTCCAAATCCAAGAGGATCAGCAAACGCTCGCCCACCTTGCCGACACCTTTCAGGTAATCGACGGCAATACTGGAAATCATCGGCGGCGGCGGCTCAATAGAAACGGTAGCTAATCGCAGCACCTCAGTGACGGCATCGACGATGATACCTACCGTATGTTTGCCTACATTGACAACGATGATCCGCGTATTTGCCGTGTATTCTTCCAGGGCGAGGCCAAAGCGCTTTTTCAAGTCGATGATGGGAATGATATTCCCCCGCAGGTTGATAATCCCCTCGACAAAGCTTGGCGCTTGGGGAATTTTCGTCGGTGTAATCAACCGGTTGATCTCTTGTACCTGTGTAATGGGAACACCATACTCTTCCGTTCCTAATTTAAAAACGACGAGTTGTATTTCTCCTGAATCTACTCTCAGTTCGCTCATGTTCACTGTTCCTCCTTTCGTAATGGGAAAGCCCCGTCCCCCCGCAGACAGTTCGCTTCCATGGAAGAACTCGCTGCCTGAGGGATAAATTTAACCAGACGGATAGAATTTCCTTTTTGATTAAAAGTGACTTCATCCATCGCCGCTCGGATGAGCAGCAAGCCTCGTCCCGTCTCACTCAGCAGGTCGTAGTCTTTTCGAACGTCAGGATTAAAGCCAGGGCCTTCGTCGGTCGCTTCCATCAGAAAGCGTCCTCCGACCACCCCATAACAAACAGTCACCCATTTGTCCGGATGTTCCTTGTTCCCATGGACGACAGAGTTTACAAGCGCTTCGATCAATGCGAGTTTGATAAAGTCCAAATCCATCGGTTCCCAGGGGAGGGTTCGCACCTCATCAAGGATTTGCTCCACTGCTTTTTCAATATTTCCGAGACAACTGGCAAAACGAAAAACTTTTGTCGCTGTCATGAGGAAAAACCTGCCTTTATGCATGGGGACACAATAGACTGACTTGCGCCTGTCGATTTCTTGTAAAACGCAAATGTTGTGTCCAAGATGCCAGATGTTTTATGGGCCAAGGGGATTTGTCGGTTACATATATTCGTGCTTACGAGGAAAATATCCTTTTCCCCATGGTCATCTTCTTTTCGATCTCTTTCGTGCCCCATTCGCTGCCCCCCTGCGTCGCTGATTCATCGTTCAATGCTTTTTTAGTAATTGTTGTATTTCGCTGCTTATGGGCGGATTCCTTTTTGGAAACAGGAATTCCTTGTGGATCCTTTGGGCAAAAGTATCTGTTGACATCTTATGTATTTTGGAGTAAATTCGCACTAGATACCCTACGGGGGGTATGGTAAATAGCAAGGAGGATTGAGCGATGGAAAAGAACGCTCACTCCATGGTGTCTCAACGGAACAAGCAGGATTTGCTCAACCGCATGCGCCGCCTGGAAGGTCAAGTTCGGGGAATCACTAAAATGATTGAAGACGACCGATACTGTGTCGATATCCTTCTACAGATCAGCGCCTCTCGGGCAGGACTGCAAAAAGTGGGCCTTTCCATTCTCGACAGTCATACCCGGGGATGTGTGACGTCCGCCATCAAGGAAAACCGAGGCGATGAGATGGTCGATGAACTGATCGATGTATTGGATCGGTTTATGAAGTAACAGACTAATCTTTCACTTGGTGGAACATTGTGCTGAATCGGGGTGTAATGATTCCGCTCGCTAAGGGCTCCGCGGCTGTTTGCTCGGTTGCTCCGCGGGCGCGCCAAACCTCTGGGTTTTTCTGCATGTGAACCGTAGCGCGCTTTTTCCGCTTCGCAACTTTCGCTCACGACGCCGCTCCGCCCAAATCGCTCGCTCCGTCATTACACCCCAGATTTCACCTTATATTTTTTGACGTAAGATTTCATTTTTTAAGAATGGCTCCCCTCCATTCGATAGTTGAAGGGAGGACTCAAAAATGTCAAATGGGACAGATTCATCGAAATCTTGCAGTAAATCTGCTTGTGCGGTTGCACCAGAACAGACAACGGAAACCGTACAAAAAGATCCAAAGAGACCGATCGGGTCGTCTGTTCGAGTGACCCTTCCCGTGACCGGCATGAGTTGTGCCGCCTGTTCGAGCCGGATTGAGCGAAGTTTACGCAAGATTCCAGGCGTGCTGGAATGCAATGTGAACTTGGCCCTGGAAAAAGCGACTGTCGAGTTCAATCCCCGTCAGACCGGTATTGATGCCTTTGTGCAAAAAATCAACGACCTCGGCTTTGGGGTGCCGACAGAGCGATTAGAGCTCTCCGTCGGCGGCATGTCTTGTGCTGCCTGCGCGGCACGGATCGAAAAAAAGCTGAACCGCTTGCCCGGCATCATTACTGCCTCGGTCAATTTAGCTACGGAAAAAGCAGTCATCCAGTACTACCCCGGTGAGCTGGGAAACGCTGAGATCATCAATGCCATCCTCACTTTAGGCTTTCAAGCTCGACTGGTCGAAAACGCTGAAGGGACCGACCGGGAACAGGCCGAGCGAGAGCAACGCCTTCGCCGCCAATGGCTTCTCTTTGGTCTCTCGGCCCTCTTGTCGTTTCCGATGCTGCTGATCATGATCGCTGAGATGAGCGGCTTTGTCCTTCCCTACTGGCTGACGTCCCAGTACACGCAATTCCTCCTGGCGACACCGGTTCAGTTCGGCGTCGGTTGGCAGTTCTACCGGGGCGCCTACAAGGCTTTGAAAAACAGCAGCGCCAACATGGACGTGTTGGTCGCCTTAGGTACGTCCGCCGCCTACATCTATAGCGTCTACTTTACCTTTTTCTCTCCCCATGTCCACCATGTCTATTATGAAACAGGCTCTATCCTGATTACCCTGATCCTGCTCGGTAAGACTTTAGAGGCTGTGGCCAAGGGACGGACATCGGAAGCCATCAAAAAACTGATGGGGTTACAAGCGAAGACAGCCCGCGTCGTCCGTGACGGCAGGGAGATGGATATTCCCCTCGAGTTGGTCATGGCGGGCGATAGGGTTATCGTTCGGCCTGGCGAAAAAATACCTGTCGACGGCGTCGTGGAAGAAGGCTTGTCCGCCGTAGATGAATCCATGTTGACTGGGGAAAGCTTACCTGTCGATAAAAAACCCGGTGACGCCGTCATCGGAGCGACGATCAATAAGCACGGAAGCTTCAAGTTCCGAGCCACCAAAGTGGGCAAGGATACAGCTCTCGCCCAAATCATCCGCGTCGTCGAAGAGGCCCAAGGTTCTAAAGCCCCGATTCAGCGCATGGCTGACAAGATATCCGGCTACTTCGTGCCGGCTGTCGTGACGTTAGCCGTCGTCACCTTCCTCCTTTGGTACTTCCTGCTCGAACCGGGGAACTTTACCCGGGCACTGCTCAACTTTACCGCCGTTCTGGTCATCGCCTGTCCTTGTGCCTTGGGGCTAGCCACGCCGACATCGATCATGGTGGGCACCGGGAAAGGCGCGGAAAATGGCATTCTCTTCAAGGGCGGGGAGCACCTGGAGAAGGCTCACAAGATCAGCGCTGTCATTCTCGACAAAACAGGCACGATTACGAAAGGGAAACCGGAACTGACTGATTTCATCGTACTCGGTGACTTTATCGGTCAAGAGGCAACGCTGCTGCAGTGGGCCGGCCAAGCGGAAAAATCTTCTGAACACCCATTGGCCGAAGCGATCGTAAAAAACGCTCAGCAAGCAACCCCCTCCTTGGCCGATGCCGAATCTTTTCAGGCGATTCCCGGCCGGGGCGTCAAAGCTACTGTCGATGGTCATTCCATTCTTTTGGGAACACGTAAACTGCTGACAGAAAACAACGTCCCCTTTGCCGTTTTTGAAGCGATCGCCGAAACGTTGGAATCAGAAGGGAAAACGGCTATGTTTATGGCTGTGGACCATTCCGCCGCAGCAGTGATCGCCGTAGCCGATACCATCAAGGAGACTTCGGCGGAAGCTGTCTCGGCTCTAAAATCGATGGGGATTCAAGTCTGGATGATCACCGGCGATAACCGTCGCACCGCCGAAGCCATCGCCCAGCAGGCGGGTATAGACCACGTCATCGCTGAAGTTCTCCCGGAAGATAAGGCTCTGAATGTGAAAAAACGCAAAGAAGAGGGCCATGTGGTGGCCATGGTCGGTGACGGCATCAACGACGCGCCTGCACTCGCAACGGCTGACGTGGGCATGGCCATCGGCACCGGTACGGACGTAGCTATGGAAGCGGCCGATGTAACCCTCATGTCAGGCGATCTGAGAGCTATCGTGGCGGCCATCCGCCTCAGCCGGGCCACGATGAGCAACATCCGGCAGAACCTGTTTTGGGCGATGATTTACAACAGTTTGGGGATTCCCGTGGCAGCAGCAGGTTTATTAAATCCGGTTATCGCCGGCGGGGCCATGGCCTTCAGTTCTGTCTCGGTCGTGGCGAATGCGTTGCGGTTGCGGGGGGTCCGGCCCTACGACAGGGCTTAAGATAAACATTTCATAAAAGTATAGGAGGAGTTTTCCATGACCGACATTACCCTGAAAGTAGAAGGAATGTCTTGCGGACACTGTAAAGCGGCTGTTGAAAAGGCTTTAAACAATCTGACCGGGGTGAGTAAAGCAGAAGTCAACTTGGCAGCTAAAGAAGTAGCCATTTCTTTTGACGGAACGCAAACCAGCGTAGACGTCATCAAAGAGGCTATCGAAGACGCCGGATACGACGTCATCTCCTAGTTTTCATTCCCTCGTCACTCCCTCTCTTGTAGTTCCAACACCACCTATTTTCCATAGAGAGCACGATTAATAGAAAAGACTTACCTTTTGTAGTTGCGTAAAAACGGTTTTCTACTAATTTCCCTTGCACTCTCCTTCGTTCTATGGTATATTTCATAAATGTGGCTAACATAAACGCCACTCCCTGCCCCACACCTTGAGGTGGGGCCATACGTCCGAAGGGAGGTGCCATTGTGCGCGAATACGAAGCGATGATTTTAATCCGCCCCAACATGGAAGAAGAAGCTTTCCAGGGGGTCGTCGACAAGTTCGTCAACCTCATTACCCAACAAGGTGGCGAAATCGTCAAAGCTGACAAGTGGGGAAAGCGCCGGCTCCAGTACGAGATCAAGAAGTTGAAAGAGGCCTTTTATGTCCTCATCACCTTCAAAGGCGAGCCTGCTGTCGCCCACGAGCTGGATCGGGTCATGCGGATTTCCGATGACATCGTCCGGTTCCTCGTCATCCGTAAAGACGAGAAGTAAAGGGTACGATTCGTCAATCTTTAAGGGTAAAGGAGGTTTAACGCATGCAAGATCGTGGTGATAAGCCGGAACGCAAAGGCCGGAAAGGTCGTCGTCCCCGCCGCCGCATTTGCTTCTTCTGCGTCGACAAGATTGAAAAAGTCGAGTACAAAGAAGTCGGCAAACTGCGCAAGTACATCACGGAACGGGGTAAAATTCTTCCCCGCCGTGTATCAGGCTGCTGCGCTAAGCACCAGCGTCAACTGACCTTGGCCATCAAGCGGGCCCGTCACGTTGCCCTGCTGCCATTTACCGTTGCAGAATAATCAAAGTACGTCAAACCGGAGGAACCCTGTTACAGGTGGCCTCCGGTTTTTCATTTTTCTTGTAGGTTTTTTTAATCCTTCGTCGAACAAGTCCTCTATTACGCAATATCCCCGTCTCGATAAAAATGCCATTGAATATGATTATCGAGGAAGGATCTGTTAGACCGACTGGGTCGTCTTGAACCCAGAAAGGAGTGATCTCGGTGCCTGAAGTGGCCAATTCAGAGACGGAAAAGGAAATACCAAAGCGGATACCTTATCAAAAGACGCTTGCCGTGCTCTCCATTCTGGGGTTAACTTTGACAGCCCTTGGTTGTGACTCCGATCCCCCTCCCCCTGCGGATGATCAAACCGCCTATTCCGATGACGGGGTCGTCATGGAAGAGGAAGAAGATGATGATGACCTCTTTATCTATCACGGCGGCAGCTATTACCCATACCGTTCCTTCACGGGATCTTGGGATGGGGCTACCATGGTTTCTCGCAAAAACGGAACTTACGTGCCTTATACGGGAGCAAAACACCCGCCATCCTGGAATAGCAATCCCGGTTATGTGAAACCGACAACCTCTCAAGGGACTGGCAATGTAGTGCGGAAATCGAGCGGAAGTTCCAGCAGCTCATCGGGCAGCATCTTTGGCTCCGGCGGTTCGAAGTCCAGCTTCGGATCTTCTTCGTCTGGTGCTCGAGGCAGTTCCGGATCAGGAAGTTCGTCCTCAGGCGGTTAATTGAAAGAGGAGGTCGCCCATGTTACTTTTTATCGACTCCGCCCAAGCTATCGCTTCCCTGCAAGAGAACCGTTCCGTTCCTTTGTCCGCCGATGCCGTGGAAGGAGTACTCGGCTATCTGGAAGTACAACAACAGCCCTATCTGATTACTTATTATCCTGAGCAAAACAGCCGGGAAGAGCACTGGCTGGTTCAACTACCCGAAACAACAGGTCAATACAAGATGAAGGAACCGACAGCTCCCACGGTGGAAGCAGCGCTGACGCAGTGGCTGTTGCAGCGCTGGACAGTCACCGATGAAGAAACGGCCGTCCTCCTCGCGGAAGGGCTTTGCGCCATGGGTCTAGCTTACCTCTGCTTGTTCCATCCTGAATCGGCAGGCAATCGGCCCCATTTTGAGTTCCGCAAGCCTGAGTATCAGGGGCCTTTGCTCTTCTAGCATCATTTCATCACTGGAAGGAGTCCATCGATGCAGCTTTTCCCGATTCTGCCTGATGATCGAGAAGCTTACTTGGACCGTTGGGAAGAGGACGTGGCCCGCTATGAAGAAGCTTTCGGCTTTACCTGGAGCTTTGATGGGCGAGGGCAGCATTTTTACAATTTGCACGCCCTGGTGATGTCTTCCGAGGAGCATCGCCGCTTTCTCAGTGCCCACCAACAGGTAGTCGATCTGCTGCACACGGTTCAAGAGGTGATCGAAGGTCATCCCGATCTGCTGGATTTTCTGGGTATCCCCGAATCGCTGCAGGCTCACTGTTTACGGCAACGCCTGCCTTGGCTGACAGCCTTGGGCCGCTTTGACTGGTACTGGACTGTTCAAGGGCCGAAACTGCTGGAGTTTAACAGCGAGACCCCTTTCGGGCTGGTTGAATCTTGCCTCATGCAGCCTCAGGTAGCCCGAACTTATCATCGTTCCCTTTCCGATCCAAATGAATCTCTCGATGAGACCCTCCGCCGGAGTTTACGCGATTCTTTCGTCCGGCAGGGCGGACAGGCCGATTCGGTGACGGCCATTGTGGGTTTCCCATCGGATCCCGAAGAACTATCGACCTTGCGGTTCATGGAGAATTTAGCCGCCTATGGGCCTGGAAAAGTTCTCATCGGAGACGTTCGAGACCTCTCTATCAATTCAACGGGACGCCTCTGTGTAGGCAATTCCCCCGTCGATTTTCTGCAATCCTTTTATTCCGTAGAATGGTACGCTCGAGATCAAGGAGGTCCTCAATTCATCGATTGTATGGAAAAGGGGCAGCTGCGTTTGATCAACCCTCCTTCCACCCTTCTCTTACATTCGAAAGCTCTCTTTGCCCTCTTATGGCTCGTAAAACCGAAACTATCGCACCAACGGCAGGAAGCGATAGAACAATATATTCCCTACACATCTCTCGACCCGGAACTGATGCTGGGCCGTCCCGTCATGATCAAACCGCTGCACAACCGGGAAGGTCTGGGGATTATCGACTGTGACGCATTGACCATGACCGATCTGCCGCAAGGTGACGTAGTTTATCAAGAACGTGTCGATGCCGAACCCCTCCTCTTTCCAGCCATGCGAAACGGTCGCATCCGCAAACGTTCCCTGCTCCCGACGATCGGCACATTTTGCCTGTTTGACGAATTAGCTGGCTTTTACACCCGCCTTAGCCCGAAAATTGTCACGGCCCAAGAGGTCTGTTGGGCGCCAACACTCGTTCAACCGGATTAACGTCAGGGAGGGATATTTCCTTTGGCGATAGAAAATTTTCTGAATGCTCTGCTCTATTTCGCCGTCTCGGCGGCACTGATGCTCGCTATGGTACGTTTCTTTTTCTGGGTTACCCCATACAACGACGCAGAAGAGATTCATAAAGGGAACGCAGCCGTAGGCATCACCCTTTTTTCTCAGATGGTTGGGCTCGGGATCATCCTCTGGTCTGCAATTTCTCACAATGATACCTTAGCGGAAACTATCGTTTGGGGCATCTTCGGGTCGCTATTAATGATGGGCAGTTACCTCATCTTCGAATGGCTGACGCCAAAACTTCCCGTCCGAGAGGAACTTCGCAAGGGAAATATGGCCGTCGCCTGGATCGTGGCGGGCATCTTCATAACCCTCGGTTTAGTGGTGGCAGCCTGTATCAGTTAATCCTTTGACGATGCAAAAAAAAACAGAGTCTTTCTCCTTTTGAAGAGAAGAGACTCTGTTTTTTTATGACAGGCAAACTTCTTTTCGAGTCGCGAGGCGAGGCTCTTTTATCGGGTATTGACCGCTCGACGGGAGCATTTGTAAGACTTCTCCAAGAAAGCGCCAACTTGCCTCCGGCAGATATTCGTCACAGTCGACTTCCAGTTCATGATGCAGGCTGACCATGCGCTCTTTCAGCAGAGGTAAGTGAGACGGATCGACCTCCAAGCAACCCAAGAGACAATACCGCTGTCCTTCCATCGGGAGAAGCCGGGCTACCATTCCCTTTCCTGCTTGAGGCGGTTCGAAATAGCTCCGTAATTCGATCTCCTGTCCACGGTCTCGGAGGAGGTCGACGATCCAGCAAGTGCCTTCCGATCGCCATTCGACAATCTGGTAAAGTCCAAACGGCTGTTCAAACCATTTTTTAAGGACTCGGGCCAAGGGCGGATGGAGTAAATCCAACTCATGACGCAATCCCGGCGGTTGTTGTTCTGGAGGCAAAGCGACCGTCAAAAACTCCAACAGCAGTCCCCGGGCGGAATGATGGGGGTGAAGAAGTTGTTCCGGTGACGTGCCTAAGTGATGACCGAGTAAAAATACGGCATTCGCCAATTCTGCAGGCTCCCCATCATTGAGCCATTCGCTCCAGGCCCGAAGTACAAGCGACCAGTAGACTTCCGGTTGTGCCAGAGATTCTTCAGACCGGGGCCACCACTCTTTCGACAACTCTAAAAGCTCCATCGATAAAAAGGATAAGGTTTTCCGAAATAAACGGCTCCACTCGTCAAAAGAGGATGCCTGGATTGTTCGCATCCGTTCCGTAAAGGCAGTCTTCAGCCAGAGGGGTAACCGCCCTCGGCGTACAGGCACAGTGGCTCGAGAAAATAGCCGTCGTTCCCATATGTTCAGATTGCTGTCATCATCGCAGACCATCACCAGTTCATGGCCAATTAGATAAAAGGTACACCGCTTGTCTTGGCCTTCATCAATCCTACTTTTCCAAAGGAGTGTCCGTTCTTCCCAGTAATCATTGATTCGTACCATCGGGCAAAAGAGTTCCTGATCACTGTCGAGACGGTTCGTTACCATCTGTACGTTTTTGCCTAGTTCATAGACCCGGAAAAAGAAAGGTTCTTTCACTTTATTTACTTTTTCGACCATCGTTAAGTACTGAGGCTCTGCCCAATCGACGTGGGAAAGCCACCACTGCCTTCCAAGCCGGGAAACAGTGATATAGAGTGTCGTCTGCTGCCAAGGCGGCCCGAGTATATCCAAAAGCACCGGTTTTTCGACAACTGAGCTTTTTAACCATTCCACCTCGTATCGTCGCCGTTCATCGGAATCTAAGGAGCCGGCATCCAACATACGGGGTTGAATTTTTACTTTTTCCGATTTCCAAGGGACGACGAGCGCTGTATTGATGACGTCGTCGACCATGTGATTGACTACCTGCTGCATCGTATCTTCATCGCCTGGAATCAATGTCGGCTTTTGATCCATGCGACCTCGCATACGGGCATATAAACGCCAGGGGGCGATCCTTTCCTTAATGGGTAGATCTTCTTCCTTTATGTATCGTTCTTGGGTCACCCACCAAGGTTCTTCCACCTTTGTTAAGCCGTCGACCCAAAGGGCTTGCTCCAATTCGAAGTCGATATTTTGACGGGCCTGAAGATACGTATAAATGATATCTTCTGCGGCCAGCTTCGAAGGACGCAGTTTATGTAGAAGCCGCCGGCTCTTCTCCACTGACAGCGACGCCAACGAACCGACTCCGTCGATCAGCCGACCCAAATCAGGCCAGAATTGTTCCACGATATCGGCAGTACTGGACTCTTTTCCCTCCACCGTTTTCCAGTATCGCAGCATCGACTGGACGGCACAGCCGATGTCCTCGCAGTTGACAGGTACCTCATTCCCCTGTCCGCATCCGCACTGCCACTCCTGCCGGGACATATCCTGCCAGAGCAAAAAGGCCGTATCCATGGGATTAAAACTCAGTTGCCCGAGGCAGACCTGTAACATCTTGCCTTTTCCCTGCCAAGCAGCGCGGAAGTTAAAGGTGGAGTGGAACCAGCGGTTCTCCGGCTGAGCAAAAGCGCCGACAAATCTCTCGCTCGACAGTTCTCCCCGGTGATTCGTTCGCCTCTGGATCGGAATAACCTTTGACACCCTGTTACCTTCTTTCCCTACCGAAAGATAGGAGAAGTCCCCGCAGAGGCGGGGACCGAGAAAAACAATTCTGAAGTTCTTGCAAGTGAAAGACGTTTTTCCATGGTCCACGAGAATGAACAGCAAAGGATTCTTTGTTCTTTGCTATTTTATACGCTATCTTTATTCGCGATCGGTCGTCACATTCCTTCCATCTGTTTACGCTTTACAAATCCTTTTTATGAAAGTTGTACAGCGCCAGTCCTACGCATGCCATCAAGTATAACAGTGTATAGATGATCATCAAGTTGCTAGGCGGTACAGCGACGCCAAAAGGCCCTAATGACAAAGAGGCGAGAGGATTTTCCTGAGCGACGGTAAGGACCGTCATCAGTTTTCGAAACAAGGCATCGCTAGGGATGAGCAAACTGATGGCAATCCCCAGATTGACTAAAGACGGTTTCTGTACCAAACCACCGACCTGCTCTAAAAAACCACCGACCGTTCCCAACACGTACAGGACCGTCACGATGACCCCGGCGGTAAGGGTTCGCAGCGCCGCTCCAAAGACCACAGACAGACCGAGCAACACCAGCGGCTGGAGGATAAAGATCAATGCCCCATAGACGAGATGAACCGGTGTGAGGAGACTCAGTATTTGAGGGTTGTACAGCCGATTCAAAGCCACGATACCGGCGAACAACAGCAGGCCTAGGCTGATCAACATAGAACCATAGCCGAGAAATTTGCCGAGGATGATCGATGAACGAGGAATCGGTTTCGAAACAATCGCATGAAGCAAACCGTTTTCGATCTCCGAGGCGACAGCTCCGACACTGGCCAGGAGTGCTAGCAAGGCCAGCAGGAAAGAGGCGAAATACATGCCCGATCCTAACAATTGATTTCCCACAATCTGTTGAATGACTGGCTGACGGCCTCGTAAAGCGTTTAGCCGCATCAGTTCCTGGGAAGCAAAATCAAGGGCGATTCCGTAAAGAAGAAAAAAAGCCAGGGACAAGAAAAGGATGACGAGGAAGATCCGCTTGCGGGCGGCTTCGGCAAAGGTCAAGCGTGCCAAGATAAACAAAGAGGCTCCCTCTTTCGAAACTATCCTAAATTAACGAACAAGCGATTATGCTTGAAGGTGAAAACATCCCATGTAGTTACTGCGAAGGACCCTCCTCTTGCGTGACAAGCTGAAGAAACAGCTTCTCCAGCGAATCCTCTTGCGGAGTCACTTCGAAGATGTCGATTCCAGAAGCGACCAAGGATTGAACGAGCTTAGGAATAAAATATTGTTCTGGGATGTGAAACAATAGTTCATGCCGTAACCGGTCGGTCGCAGACCCACCTTCACTCCTTGCTGCAGCCTCCAAACCGCTCCCCAGGCCTAATCGCCGCTGAGACAGCAGTTGAAATCCCGCCTCCCCGGCACCCGTAAGTTGGGATGGTATCACATCCCCGACAACCACTCTCGTTTGGTACGAGTGCCGAGCCAATTCACGCCAATCGCCTTGGTAGACGAGGCGACCTTGCTTGATGATAGCGATCTGGTCGCAGAGGGTCTCCAATTCACTGAGCAAGTGGCTGTTGAGAAAAACCGTTTTCCCCTGCCCTTTCAAGCGCTCCAGCAGTTCCCGTACTTCTTTGCGGCCAATAGGATCGAGGGCAGACGTCGGTTCATCGAGAAAGAGCAATTCCGGATCGGGCAAAAGAGCGACAGCCAGACCGATGCGCTGCTGCATCCCCTTGCTATACCTTCCGACCCGTTGAGAGGCCTGTTCTGTCATGCCCACTTGGCCTAAGACTACCGGAATACGGGCGCGAACTTCCGCCGACGATAGTCCGAACAGGGCACCATGAAAGCGAAGTAAATCTTCTCCGGTCAACCAGTCATGGTAGCGAAAGTTTTCCGGAAGAAAGCCGACTTTCCGTCGAACAGACAAATCGGTGAAAGGTCGTCCGAGAATGCATCCCTGGCCGGAAGTAGCGTGAAGCAATCCCACAAGCATCTTGACCAAGGTACTTTTGCCCGCGCCGTTGGGTCCGAGCAAACCGAAAACAGTGCCCTGGGGTACAGCCAAGGAGATATCCCGGCAGCCGCCGCGGCCGGAATAGGTTTTGGTCAATTTTTCTGTCTCGATAGCCAGCAAAAAAGGTCACCACATTCTGATTCTCCAATTTCCTGTTTATTTGAGTGATTGAGCCACTTTAAGAGCTCCCGCTTTATCTAAGGAGCCGTCGATTTGATAGAGAATCCCCTTGTCCACCCAGAAGAGAAAACTCCGTCCCATATGGAGGTTTTGTGCGTAAAGGCCTTCCACACCGTTGATGGTCACTTTTTCCATACGGTCTTCGGCGTAAGGCACGACCATCGTGTTTTTCCAGTCACCGATGGCAGACAGTTGGGTACGAAGTTCTGTCGGTAAGATGGGTAAATCGAGCAGAGCCGACCGGAGTGCATCGGCATCGACTCCCTCTGGAACGGTCACCTCCGGGCTGTCAAATTGGTTAAGGGCAAAGACTTTTTGTCCGTCCGGCTGTATATATTCCATTCGCAGGCCTGATGGTATGCGAATGCGAAAGACTTTCCCTGATACGTCTTCCGGCAACAATGTCTTTGCTCCCAGACTTTGCAGCAGTTGGTTCACCTGCGGAACGTTCAATTGAAACTCTGCCGTCCCCTCCTGATGCATTTGGACAGGTTCAGTTAAGCCCGTGTCTGGCGGTAAATAAGTCGGTTGGCGGATGCTAAATGGGAGTTGGTTGCGCGCCTCGGCGAGCGATACTTTTTTCTGTTCCGGTTTCTGAATGATATCGGCTTTCCCAAACTGCTGTAAATTGATTTCTCCAGTCTGTGATTGGATCGCTTGACCCATCTGCTGCAATTGTTCCGGTGTGATTTTTACCGTTTCCATCCGCTGCACCCGGAAGCGGGAGAGAAAATCGGCTGTCGCTTGCCGCAGCGGTGTCAGTGCGATCAATCCCGACAGCAATAGAATTGTTGCAACGGCGGCGACCATCTTTTTTCGTCTATCCATCGTTTTTTCCTTTCCGGCCAAACCAGGTTATAGACTTATTAAAGATTATTCTCTTTTCAGCATATTTCTATCCAATTTTCCATCGTTACCTCTTGTCTTTTCCTATTCGTGAAGAAAAAGCACTAGCGATGGAAGGATTCGCAAGACTATCGTCGAAATATTGAGCAAGTGATTGTAATCGCAATTTTAAAGTTGCTGATTTTATTAGCAGGAGTGTTACTATGGATTTGGTATTAGAAAACTATGGCCTTAAAGATCTCATCGATATTGATTTGCTGCAGCGCTTTCAAGACTCTTTTTCTGCGGCCACAGGGATGGCTAGCATTACGGTCGATCTGCAAGGTCCCATCACCCGTCCGAGTAACTTCACTGATTTTTGCATGAATCTTACTCGAAAAACTCCGGAAGGGCTTCGTCGCTGCAACGAGTGCGATCTCAAAGGCGGACGAGAAGCCGCCCAGAGCGGAAAACCGGCGATCTATTATTGTCACGGTGGACTTATGGATTTTGCAGCACCTATCGTGGTGGGAGGCAAACAGCTCGGTGCAATGCTGGGCGGCCAGGTACTGCCGGTACGCCCCGATGAACAAAAGCTTCGCCAGTTGGCTCGTGAATTGGGAATTAACCCCGACGAGTATATAAAGGCTCTTGCAAAAGTGCGCATCGTTCCTGAAGAAAGCATCCGAGCTGCGGCAGAGCTTCTTTATATTGTGGCCAATGCCTTGTCGAGAATCGGCTATCAGCGTTTACAGACGATGTCTAGTGCCCGTCAATTAGACGAGCTCTCGAAAAACATGCACCAGAATATGCTGAGCCTCTCTGAAAATGTTCAAAGCGTAGCCGACCAGATGGACAATCTCCTAACCACGTCGAAAGGATTGCTCTCTACATCGGTCGACTCCAAGAACAAGGTCTTGGAAACGGACCAAATTCTCGGTTTTATTCGGAACGTGGCGAATCAAACCAACTTACTCGGATTGAATGCCGCCATCGAAGCCGCCCGCGCCGGGGAGCATGGCCGCGGCTTTTCTGTCGTCGCCGAGGAAGTGCGAAAACTCGCCGGGGTCAGCGTGGAATCGGCCCGGAAGATTGAGTTGATATTAAAGAGCATTCGTCAAGGGATGCAGGAGATAGAGACAGGCGTAAACCAAACAGGCGGCATTATTGAAAAGCACTCCGACTTTATGGGAGTTATTTTCAACAAAATCACTGAGTTGGAAAAGGATTTTTCAAATCTACGGATTCTTACCGAATCGCTGCAATCAAAAGTGCATATGTAACATTGATTTGCCAGGTAACTTAAAGGGCCGACCCCCAAAAGAACGGGGTCGGCCTTTTTTTAGTTTCCTACCTAGAGTCTGTATCGATTTCTTCAGGACGGGAACTTCCTTTATCGTACATTGCCCGCTAGTCATCGTAATGCTCTGAAAGTTGTATGCAAACAGTTGTTACCTTTGCCACTGTTTTGCTTCCTTCATCAACTTTAAAAGGTTCATTTGCTCAGCCAACTCACGGCAAAGGGATTCCCTGTTCTCTGCAAGTTCTATTGAACCATCGATGCGCCTCAGGCAGGCCAAGATGGGCAAGCCGGTCATACGGGCAATCACGGCCGGGCTTGTCGCCTCCGCTAGGGAGGGAGTTTCCGATACTTCATTGAAGATGATGCCGAGAACAGGCAAACCTTTTTCCTGAGCATAGCGAACGGTCAGTACGGTATGATTGATCGTTCCCGACCCCGCTCGAGCCACGATGATCGCCGGAATCTGCAACTGGAGGGCCAAATCAGCCATGGTAAACTCGGGTCCAGAGACAGGGACGGCTAAGCCACCAGCGCCTTCCACCAACACTAAGGGGTGCCTTTTAGCCAATTGCCGGTATGCTCGATGAACTTCTGCCAGATCGACAGGCCGCTCCTCGAGTTCAGCAGCCTGGGCCGGTGCGAGAGGATGCTCGTAGCAAAGGGGACATAATTCGGCATCGGTCCATGGAAGGGAGACAAATTGTCTGTAGACGGCTACATCTTCCCGATACCAATCTCCCTTGACTTTCGCTGCCCCTGTTTGAATCGGTTTACAGGGCACCGTCGATATGCCTCCATCGTTGAAGACCTTCGTCAACGCTGCCGTTACTACCGTTTTGCCGACACCTGTATCAGTACCGGTGATGAAGATTCCTGTCGCCACTCTTATCTCTCCCCTTATTGCGAAGCCTCTTGTACCCCTTCGGCGGTGCGACGGAACAGCCACACTTTCAGTCCCAGGAAGGCGGCGACTCCACTCAGGAAAATGTCCCCGGGCAGGGGCAGCAGGATTCCATAGAGCACTGTATTCGCTACCGATATGGGAGAGTTAGTGACATAATTCATGATTCCATACAAGTACAGCGCACCCATTCCGTAGATGACAGCGAGGCCGGCCAAAACGGAGAGAAACAGACGGCCCTTTTGGGCTTCCGCCAGCCGCTCTGACAACAGGCCGATCACATAGGCCCCTAGGGCAAAGCCGATCAGATAGCCGAAGGTAGGTTTCAGCACATAAGCCGGTCCTCCGCCCTCAGCAAAGACAGGCACTCCTAAAAGACCAATCGCGATGTAGAGGATTTGGCTGGTCAGTCCCAACCGCGAGCCCAGCAAGATACCGGCCATGGCTACAAAGAGATACTGCAAAGTAAAGGGTACGAAAGGAACAGGGACTTTGATAAAAGCACCGACAGCGGTCAACGCCGCAAAAAGAGCCACCAGACTCATGTCCCGGGGAGTCAGATTGGACATGTCGATCAAACAACCTCCTTTATTGTAAACCATTCTGAATTATGTAGTTGACAAAATAACTGTATCTAGAAGGACGCCTTCTGTCAACCATATGAAAAAAATCAGTTTACAATAGAACCCTTTGAACAAAAAAATCGCCCTTTATCTCAGGGCGATTTTAACTGTTTATTTTGATGATGCGGGGCTTCTCTTCCGGTTTTTTTCCAATGCGAATGTGGAGCATCCCATTTTTGCCGGCAGCGGTGATTTTGTCGAAATCAGCGTTACCGGGTAAGACGACAGAGCGATGAAAAGCGCCATAAGTTCCTTCCACGATGTGCGTATTGCGATCTTTTCGCTCTAACTCGGCTCGCCTTTCTCCCTTGATGGTGAGTATATTTCCATTGATTTGGATTTCTACTGTCTTTGGATCAATGCCAGGGATCTCTGCCTCGATGACATATTCATCAGGCTGTTCCATCTGGTTGAGCCGTGGCAGCCAGCCTTTGCCTTCAAAGGCATGAAAGAAATCGTTCGAGAAAAAGGGTTCCTGAAACATCTGCCGGAAGAGTTTGTTCATCTCTTCCTGAATGCGAAAAACCGGATGGTCGTAGTCGTCCCGCTTTTTCAGTGTCATCAATCATCCCTCCTCCCATTACATATTATTCGGGAAAAGGGATAACGAAACACCGCTTAGGCGAAGGCAAACCCGCCAGCGACGATTGCATAGGTCGCCAGCAACATAAGGCCTTCGAGCCAGTTCGTCTCGCCGTCTTTGCTGATCGACTTGGCGATCCACACAGACAGGACGACTGCGACCAGTTCAAAGGTATTAAAGACCAAGTCCATCGGCTGGTCAAAGATTCGTCCGGCGAGCACCAATAAGGATGTAACCAGTAAAGCGATCTGAATGCTCGACCCAAGAGCGATCTCAGCGGCCACTTCGATCTGGTTTTTCATCGCCATGAGGACAGCACTGCTGTGTTCAGCCGCATTCCCGATGATGGGGATAAGGATGATACCGATAAAAGCTTCCGACCATCCCAGTGAAGACACCGTATGCTCCAGAGAGCCCACCAATACTTCACTGGCCAGTGCAACGGCCACTGTGGCGGCAAGCAGAACCGTAAGGGACTTCCCTTTTGTCCACGCTGCTTCATGGTCATCTACAGGTTGATGTACTGTTCCCGCTGTCGTTTTTTCCGTAACAGTTATGGCAGTCGCCTCAGTAGTATTCGCGGCTCCCTGGGCAACTTTATCGGAATTATTAAAGTTAAAATAGAGCAATGCGCCGTAGACGATGAGCAATACGATAGAAACTTCAACGGAAAGGTTGACGGCCGCTTCCCCGTGTACTTTGGTATGCATAAACAGAGAGGGTACCAGCATGGCGATGACGGCCAGCAATAAGGTCGTGGCATTTATTTTGGCCGTTTCCGTACTGAACTGCTGTGTACCGTGTTTGAAACCGCCCAGCAGAACCGACAATCCCAAAACCAGCAGAATATTACCGATAATCGAGCCGATGATGGAGGCTTTTACCACTTCGATGTGCCCGGCCTTCAGCGCAAAGAGAGCGATAATCAATTCCGTGGCATTGCCAAATGTGGCATTGAGAAAACCGCCGATTTTCGGTCCCGTGTGTACAGCGAGTTCTTCTGTCGCTTTTCCCATATATCCGGCCAAAGGTAAAATGCTGAGGGCCGCTGTCAAAAAAGCCCATCCGCTTTCGGGATCGTTCCAGCGAAAGTAGAGCATCAGTGGCAAAGCCAACAATAGATAACGCAAATACTTCAAGGCAATCCCCCCATCATTTTATCTTTATCTTTTTCGCCGCCCAGGGACAACTTCCTACCACACCTGGGCTATTGTTTTCCTTGAAAGCAAACCTTCACATGGACGAACTGAAGAGAAAAAGCCTTCTGCTCTCAAAAACAGAAGGCTTTTATATGCTTATTTGAGGGGGACTTCTCGATTTTCCACTTCTAAAGACTTCTCTTCCCCGCTGGGAAACCGGATGGACCAGCGGGCCTTTTTCTTCCCGGGACGGACTTTCAAGATCGATCGTTTCTCTGCACTCCCGCTCGAAATCGCTAGAGCTAAAGCGTCACGGCCGCACACTCTTAGGCAAGCGGCACAGTCCCAGCATTCTTTTGGCTCACGGAGCTCGATTTTTCCATTTTCATCGGGAGCCAACAAGTTGCTTGGACAGATTTGGGCACACCGAAATCGACCGCCGCATCCATTGCACTGTTCCTTGTCGATGAGGAGAACCATCAGCTATCACCTACTCACCACTTCTAGGTAGCCCAATTCCTCCAACTTCCTGATAATCCGGCGGGTACAGTGCTCCGGGGTATCCCGGTGGGTCTCCACGACAACTTCAGGGTCAACGGGGGTTTCGAAGGGATCGATGATACCCGTGAACCAGCGGATTCCTCCGGTCAACGCTTTTTGATAAAAGCCTCTCACGTCTCGCGCGATGCATGTTTCGAGAGGCGCTTTGAGATAGACTTCTATGAAGTTGCCCTCGTGCTGAGCCCGGATGATTTCTCGCATCTCCCGGTAGGGCACGAGTTCTGCTGCGATTACCGCAATACCGTTGCGTGACAACATTTTGGTCAGATATCCAAGGCGCTTAATCTGTACATACCGCTCTTGCCGGGTAAATCCCGACTCCGGCGACAGGTATTCACGGATGTCCTCTCCGTCGAGAAGCTCCACTTTTCGCCCCCGAGCCTGTACTTCTTGGGTGATCATCTTGGCCAAGGTCGTTTTTCCGCTACCAGATAGACCCGTCAGCCATAGCGTAAACCCCTGTTGTTTTTTGGGAACGGAATGGTTGCACACCGGAACCCCCATCCTTCCCTGCCGGACGAGTTTCTTATCCATCGCCATCATGAGCAAAAGCTGGAAATTGAAAGGTCTAATGTCGTTTTCAATCTATGCGGTAAGGTGATGAGCTGTGCAAAAAAACCTTTCTGCTCTCCACGAGGGAGAACAGAAAGGTCTTCAAACTTCTTAAAGCAAGTCATTGAAGCTGCCGAGACGGTAACCGGCTAAATCGAGTGTTACAAAAGAAAATCCAATGCTCTTCATATAACTGACGATCAGGTCGGCATGCTGAACGGCTTTTTCCAGGTTGTCTTTATCGACCTCAATCCGTACCAATCGGTCATGATAGCGTGCCCGCACTTGGTAAAAACCGAGCTCTTTCAGATACTTTTCCGCTTTTTCGACCTGAATAAGCCCGTCCTCGGTGATGCGGGTTCCATAGGGGAAGCGCGAAGACAAACAGGGTGAAGCCGCTTGATTCCATGTAGGTAGACCTAATTGGCGGGAAAGTTCTCGAATCTCCTCCTTCGTTAAACCGGCTTCCATCAGAGGACTACGTACGTTTAGGTTTCGAGCCGCTTTCATTCCCGGGCGATAATCGCCCACGTCATCGGCATTGTTGCCATCGACGATATGGGGAAAACCTTTTTCCGTAGCGATTTCCCACAACCGTTGAAAGAGGGCCGTTTTACAGTGAAAACACCGGTCTGGTCCGTTTTGAACAAATTCCTCCCGCTGGAATTCGTCTGTGTCGACCTTTTGAAAGGGAACGCCGATATCTTCGGCCATCCTCTGTGCCTCGAAAATTTGATCTCGCGGAACCGTTTCGGAGATTCCCAACACCCCGAGAGTGTTATCCCCCAGCGTGTCGTAAGCTACTTTCAGCAAGAACGTACTATCGACACCGCCTGAATAAGCAACGAGCACTCGGTCCATTTCTTTGAGAATTTGCTGTAATCGTTGAAGCTTCTCGATAATTTGCATCTGTTCATCCCTCATTTGCTCGTTTAAAAGGGCTAAGCAGTTCTCCGAACATTCGGGTTGAAACTGCTTAGCCCCCGGTTTTTATATATTATGTTTTTACTGTTTCGCTTTCGCCAACGCTTGTTCGATATCGGCGATGATATCTTCGGCGTCTTCCAAACCGATGGAGAGACGGATGAAATCGTCGGTAACACCAGTGGCGATTTGCTCTTCCGGAGTCAACTGCGAGTGAGTCGTCGACGCGGGGTGAATAGCCAAAGATTTTGCGTCACCTACGTTCGCCAAGTGGGAGAGCAGTTGCAGGTTGTCGATGAACTTCCGGCCCGCCTCACGACCGCCGGCAATCCCGAAGCCGAGGATAGCGCCGAAGAGACCTTCCCGGTGGTATTTCTTCGACGTTTCATGGTTGGGGTGATTCGAAAGACCCGGATAGACGACCCAATTCACCTGGCGATGGTTTTCAAGATATTGAGCGACTTTCAGTGCATTCTGGCTGTGTCGTTCCATCCGAATCGGCAAGGTTTCCACGCCTTGGAGAATCTGAAAGGCGTTGAAGGGGCTTAAAGCTGCACCGATATCCCGGAGGAGTTGAACTCGGGCTTTGATGATATAGGCGATGGGACCGAAAGTCTCCGAATATTTGAGTCCGTGGTAGCTCGGATCGGGCTCAGTGAAGTCGGGGAAATTGCCATTGGTCCAGTCAAATTTTCCAGAGTCGACGATAATGCCGCCGATCGAGGTGCCGTGTCCACCGATAAACTTCGTTAAGGAATGGACAACGATGTCGGCGCCATGTTTGATCGGTTGGACAAGATAGGGCGACGGTAAGGTGTTGTCGACGATGAGAGGAATGCCTGCCTCATGGGCGATGGCCGATACGGCTTCAAAGTGAAGTGTATCCAGTTTCGGGTTTCCGACAGACTCTGCATAAAGAGCTTTCGTTTTCGCCGTGATGGCTTTGCGGAAGTTTTCCGGATCTTTGGGGTCCACAAAATGTACTTTCACGCCCAGTTTCGGCAGTGTATAGGCAAAGAGGTTGTATGTTCCGCCATAGAGGCTGTTGGCAGAGACGATTTCGTCTCCGGCATGTGCGATGTTGAGGATGGCCAAGGTAATGGCGGCCGAACCGGAAGATACGGCGAGAGCGGCCACACCGCCTTCCAAAGCAGCGATGCGCTGTTCCAATACATCTGTAGTGGGGTTCATGATCCGTGTATATATGTTGCCGAATTCCTTCAGCCCGAACAAGTTCGCGGCATGATCGGAGTCCTTAAAGACATATGATGTAGTCTGGTAGATGGGTACAGCACGAGATCCTGTGGTAGGGTCAGCTTTTTGTCCCCCGTGCAAAGCGGTTGTGGCGAATCCTTTTTCGTTGCTCATAGGTAAAACCTCCTGCTAATCTATATTCCGTCTCCGTAAGCTCCTTCTACTTGAGGGAACCGTAGTTTTTCCGTCCGTTCCAGTTGAACGATACGGCCGTTCTGTACGACGATGACCACTTCGCCGTATTTCAATCCACGAACGGCCTCGATAATTCGCGCTCCTGTGGGGCTTACGTTGTGATTATTTTTTTGACTGGACGTGCTCGGACGAGCTTGCCGGTTTTCAGACATGAGACTGCTCCTTTTCACCCAGATTCCCAGCCCACTTTCGAGTAGGTTACTCAAAATCCTGATTGAGGCTTTATCGAAAGCGGATCTTTTCAAACTTGTTCATTTGGATGACATGGGAATCTTGAATGATTAAGGTGATCGTCCCGTGCTTTATCTTTTTGATTTCTTTTTCGATCCGTTCAAGCACTTCCAAAGAAATGATATCTTTATCGTTATCTTTATCTCTGTTTTCTTCCACTCCGCTTTCCACCTCCTCAAGATATCAAACAAATCCGATTTGATTACTTGAATTAAGGTGAGTATAGAGCCAACAGGAGTGGAGTGTCAACACATTTTTGCCACCTGATTACACTTCTTGGAAGAGGGCGGTGCTGAGATAGCGCTCTCCTGTATCAGGCAGTATGGTCACGATGAGTTTTCCTGCGTTTTCCGGTCGCTTGGCGATTTCTAGAGCGGCGAAGGCAGCGGCACCGGAAGAAATTCCGACGAGGATTCCCTCTTCACGGGCTAAACGACGGCCCGTTTCCAAGGCTTCTTCATTTTTGACCTTGTAGATCTCGTCGACAATAGCGAGATTTAATACGTCTGGGATAAAGCCGGGGCCAATTCCTTGAATCTTATGAGGTCCCGGCTGTCCACCCGAGAAAACAGGAGAATCAAATGGTTCTACCGCAACCACCTGCAAATCGGGTTTGCGCTTTTTCAGCGTCTCCCCTACGCCGGTGATCGTTCCTCCTGTACCAATACCACCGATCAGGATGTCGATCTGGCCGTCTGAGTCGTTCCAAATCTCCTCCGCTGTCGTATGCCGGTGGATCTCCGGGTTCGCCGGGTTCTTGAACTGTTGCGGTATGAAAGAGTTAGGGATCTGGGCTGCCAGTTCCTCAGCCTTGCGAACAGCGCCTTTCATGCCTTCTGAGCCAGCGGTGAGAACGAGTTCAGCTCCGTAGGCCTTAAGGAGGTTCCGTCGCTCTACACTCATCGTCTCGGGCATCGTCAAGATCAGCCGGTAGCCCCGGGCCGCCGCAACCAGGGCAAGGGCGATACCGGTGTTTCCACTCGTCGGTTCGACGATTACCGTATCTTGATTGATAAGTCCTTTTTCTTCAGCGTCTTTAATCATGGCATAGCCGATGCGGTCTTTCACGCTGCCGCCAGGGTTAAAGTACTCCAGTTTGACGACGACCTTACCAACGACTCCCTCCGTAATCCGGTTGAGTTTTACCAGGGGAGTCTTTCCGATCAAATCGGTTAAGTTCTCAATGATTTTAGCCATTTTGGTTCCCTCCATGTTTATAAATTTTCCTTGTTAGACTTTTTTCATGTTACTGCTTTCCAAAAACAAAAGGAGGCCGAGGGTAACCTGACCTATCCTCGATAGGTTACCCACCGGCCTCCGGTATTTCCGGTCAGCACGTAATTCCGAGTTATTCGATTTATATTTATGATATTAAAGGCTGTTCGTCCTGTTGTCAACGGGTTATTTCACAGAATTCTTTAACCGAGGTGTAATGACTCCGCTCGCTAAGGGCTTCGTCATTGCAGTTTAGATTTTCATTGAAGTGAAATAGCCCTCTTATATAAAACTCAACATTTATCCTTACAGCGCCTTTAAAGCCTCTTCCAAATCGGCCTTTAAATCATCGGGATTTTCTAGGCCTACAGACAAGCGGACCAATCCGGGCCCGATACCGCGCTTCTCCCGTTCAGCCGGTTCCATCGCCGCATGGGACATCGTCGCCGGATAGGAAAGAATGCTTTCCACCCCGCCGAGGCTGACCGCCACGAGGGGTAACTTGATATGAGCAAACAGTTTTTTCACTTCATCTTTGCCACCCAGATCAAAGGAGAGGACAGCTCCCGCTCCCTTGGCTTGTTGACGGTGGATTTCCTGGCCCCGATGGCTGGACAAACCGGGATAATAGACGCGCTTTACTTTGGGATGACCAGACAAGTATTCTGCCACCTGAGCAGCCCCCCGCTGCGAAACTTCCATCCGTACAGCTAAGGTTTTGATTCCTCGCAGGAGCAGCCAACTGTCATGGGGACTTAAGATTGCGCCAAAGGCGTTCTGTAAAAAACCGATTCTTTTTCCGAGCTTGTCGTCTTTAACGACAATAGCGCCGGCGATCAAATCACTATGACCCCCTAAAAATTTGGTCGCACTATGTACGACAATATCGATTCCCAATTCAAGAGGCTTTTGTAGACAAGGTGTCATAAAGGTATTGTCTACAATCGTCAACCAGCCCCGTTCCTTGGCTAAGCTGGCACAAGCCCTCAGGTCGGTGATGGACAATGTGGGATTGGAAGGCGTTTCTAAGACGAGACCACGGGTATTCGGCCGGGCTGCAGACCGGATCGCTTCAATGTCAGTGGCATCGACAAAGGTCGTCTCTACGCCGAAATTCGACCAGACCTTGTCCAATAAACGATAAGTCCCGCCATAGATGTCCCTAGTAGCTATCAAATGATCGCCGGCACCGAACAATCCAAGGCAGGTAGACATGGCTGCGATCCCTGAGGCGAAAGCAAACCCTCGCGTCCCCCCCTCCAGCAAAGCGATGGTCTCTTCTACGGCTTGACGAGTCGGATTGCCGGAACGGGAGTAATCAAAGGGCTGAGGGGTATCGATGTCTTTTTGATGAAAGGTAGAACCCATGAAAATCGGCACCGAAGAGGCTCCCGTATGTTCTTCCGGTTCAACACCCGAGTGGACGACCAAAGTGGATGGATGGAGTTTCATCGTTCATCAGCCTTTCAAAAAATCATTCTAGCTTTCATTCAAATGCGAGTGCCTGGTCCAAGTCAGCGATCAAATCCTGCACGTTTTCGATCCCCACCGACAGCCGCAACAGCGAATCGGTCACGCCGCAGCGCTCCCGGATTTCCAGGGGGATATCGCCATGGGTCTGACGGGCTGGAAAGGTGAGCAATGATTCTACACCGCCCAAGCTTTCGGCAAAAGAGATCAGTTGAATCCGCTGAAGCACTCGGGCGATGATGGCCGGGTCTTTGACTCGAAAAGAGATCATAGCACCTGGCCCCTTCGCTTGTCGAAAGTGAACTTCTCTCCCCGGGTGATTCTCCAAACCGATAAAATCGACGCCTTCCACAGCAGGATGAGTTTCCAACCAGCGGGCAATTGTAGCCGCGTTTTCCTGGGCCCGATCGAGACGGAGTCCCAACGTCTTTATTCCTCGAACGAGCAGCCAAGCATCCCAGGGCGCCAACACGGCACCGGATGCATTCTGATGAAAGGCCAGCCGTTCCCCAATGTCTTCCGTCGCCGCGACGACGAGTCCGGCGACTACATCATTATGGCCACCCAGATATTTAGTCCCACTGTGGACAACGATATGGGCGCCTAAGGCGATAGGCTGCTGCAAATAGGGACTCATAAAAGTGTTGTCCACGATGAGCAGTAGATCCCGCTCTCGGCAAATCTGGCTGACGGCAGAGAGGTCTGTAATTCTCATCGTCGGATTCGTTGGCGTTTCAATGAATATGGCCTTCGTTTGGCTGGTTATGGCCCCATAGACTTGTTCCAGATCGCTCGTGTCGACATAACTGGCTGTCAAACCCCATGGTCCATAGACCTGTTCCAGAAGCCGGTATGTTCCTCCGTAGAGGTCCTGACAGAGAACTAGATGGTCACCTGGACGAAACAAGGATAAGACGTTCGTGATCGCTGCCAATCCGGAAGCAAAAGCCAGACCCCGTGCTCCCCCTTCCAAGTTGGCGATCAGATCTTCCAATACCTGACGAGTCGGGTTTCCCGAGCGGCTGTAATCGTAACCTGTACTCTCCCCTAAAGCGGGGTGACGAAAGGTGGCTGTCTGATAGACAGGAAAGCTGACGGCGCCAGTGACTTGATCTTTTCCATTGCCTGCTTGGGCCAAGAGGGATTCAATATGCATGTTTGCTTCTCTCCTTCGTTTTCTTGTCTTACTGCCTGCCTATCAAAAAAATCCTTCTCGGGAATATGAAAACGGGTCTTCTCTCTGAAAGAAAAGACCCGTAAATCGGCAGTAAGTCTTATCTTTCAGGGTTTCCCCTGCAGGAATTGGCACCATACAAGCATAAGCTTGCTGGTTGCCGGGCTTCATCGGGCCAGTCCCTCCGCCGACTCTTGATAAGAAACAGGTTATTCGGTTGTATTTCGTCATTTCGGTTGCGACTGCTATAAAAATAAATGGGAACTGCCGATCTCGTCAAGACTTTTTTAAATAGTTTTTTTCACAAATCGAATTTATAGCTTTTTCATAAGGAAAAGAGCCTATTCTCTTGACAGTCATGACGGCCTCACGTATCATGGAAATAATAATTTATCATATTCCGACCTAAATAGTCGGATTGTATCGATTGGGAGAGTGATCGTTATGGGCCCTATCGCCAAAGATGTTACGGAACTGATCGGCAATACGCCTCTCGTTCGACTGAACCGGATCGCCGGTTCCGAATCTGCAGAAATACTCGCGAAATTGGAATTCTTCAACCCCGGTGGCAGCGTGAAGGATCGTATCGGCCTGCACATGATTCAGGACGCCGAAGAAAGAGGTTTGCTCAAACCGGGCGCCGTTATCGTGGAACCGACCAGTGGAAATACAGGGATCGGCCTCGCTTTGGCTGCTGCGGTAAAGGGCTATAGACTTGTCCTTACCATGCCGGAATCGTTCAGTATGGAACGGCGCAATCTTTTAAAAGCTTTTGGCGCTGAACTGGTATTGACGCCGAGCATTGAAGGGATGCGCGGAGCCGTCTTAAAAGCCGAGGAGATCGTGAAATCCACTCCCGGCGCCATCATGCCCCAGCAGTTTGCCAACCCAGCCAATCCGGCCGTACACCGTGCTACCACCGGTGAAGAGATTTGGCGGGATACGGAGGGAAAAGTGGATATCTTTGTCGCCAGTGTGGGAACAGGCGGCACTCTGACCGGTACCGCTGAGGTGTTAAAAAAATACAATCCCGCCCTCCAAGTGATCGCCATTGAACCTTCCGGATCGGCGATTCTCTCCGGTGGCAAGCCCGGCCCTCATCAGATTCAAGGGATCGGCGCTGGATTTGTGCCGGAAGTCTTAAATACCGATATCATCGACGAAGTCATTCCTGTCGACGATGACGACGCATTGAATACAAGCCGCCGCCTCACTCGTGAAGAAGGCTTGCTCGTCGGTATCTCGTCAGGGGCTGCCGTCTTCGCAGCTTCCGTCATCGCCCAACGCCCAGAGAATCGAGGAAAACGCATCGTCGTCATTCTCCCCGATACAGGAGAACGCTACCTGAGTACAGCCTTGTTCGCTGATCTTTCGTAGGAACTCTCTATTTTATTCTTCTTCCCGTTGACTTCACGGCATAACTCACCTATTGTAGATAAAGAGTCTTTATTTCAGATGGGAGTTATGTCATGGATAGTTTGTATTTTGTCGCCGTCGTTTTAGGAATCGTCGAAGGGTTGACCGAGTTCATCCCCGTATCGTCGACAGGTCACTTAATCCTGGTGGGAAATCTTCTTGGTTTTACCGGTGAAAAAGCGGCCACCTTTGAGGTCTTCATCCAGTTAGGAGCTATCTTGGCTGTCGTTGTGCTCTACCGGCAGCGTTTTTTAAATATGATTCTCAATCTCTTTGCCGATGGGTTTCGATTTGACGGCCGCGGACTCACCCTTTGGCATGTGCTTGTGGCTATGCTTCCAGCATCAATTTTAGGCCTGTTGGTGCACAAAGCGATCAAAACATATCTTTTTTCGGTCCAAACGGTGCTCATCGGTCTAGTTCTTGGTGCCATACTCATGCTGGTGGCTATGAAAACAGGTCCAAAACGGCCTGTGTCGGACTTAGATGATATGAATTACCGTCAAGCTCTTTGGGTGGGCCTGGTACAGTGCCTTTCCTTGTGGCCCGGCTTTTCCCGTTCCGGCTCCACCATCGCCGGCGGAATGCTCGGCGGCCTCACTTCTAAAGTGGCCGCAGAGTTCTCTTTTATCGTCGCCGTTCCGATGATGATCGGTGCGACAGGGGTAGATATGATCAAATCCTACCAGTACCTTACCGCCAGCGATCTCCCCGTCTTCGCCATCGGCTTTGTTGTGTCATTCTTCGTGGCCTGGGCCGCTATCGTATGGTTTTTAAACTTATTGCAACGAATCGGCCTAGCTCCTTTTGCCTACTATCGTTTTCTTCTTGCCTTTGTCTACGGCGTTTTTTTCTTGCTCTAATCTGATTAAGAAAATCTAATATGCTCTGACGGTTAAAAGGTTAAAGATTCAAAGTGTAGATTCGATGTGCTCTACTCTAGCACTAAAGAATTGACCAAAATGATAAACAGGGAAAGCACCGCAAATGTGCCGCGATGCTTTCCCTGTTTCTTTATTAACCGGGATCCTTTTGTATCTCCGGGATGGCGTCTATCTCTTCTATGCTGCTCGCTACATCTAACTCTTGAATTTCTCCCAGCCCGTCCGGATCTGTTGACGCTCGGAGATCGCCGCGGTCGCTTTTTTTGGGGTCTGTCGACATGGCATCCATCCTCCTTTGGTCACAGTATCCCCTGACCCTGCTAGGTCTATGAAATTACTGTCTCATCATCATGCCTAGGAGATTGAGACGTTACGTCCCAAGTCCTGCAGCATTTGAATATCTTCCGCCACTGTTCTGCCGCTGGTGGTTAAATAGCTTCCGACTAAAGCCGCGTTGGCACCGGCCATAAAACATAAGGCCTGCAAGTTTCGCAATGCCCCTTCGCGCCCTCCAGCCATACGCAGATAAGCTGACGGGAGTATGAGACGATAGATGGCGATAGATTTAAGAATCTCCATCGGTTCTAAGACTGGTTGTCCCTCCATCGGTGTTCCTGCGATGGGATTGAGGATATTGATCGGGATAGATGGGATATTTAGATCGCGCAACTCAAAAGCCATGTCTATGCGGTCCCGAATCGTTTCACCCATGGAGAAGATACCACCGGAACAGACCTTCATGCCCACCTCTTGAGCCGCTTTGATCGTCTCGATGCGATCTTCATAGGTATGGGTTGTGCAAATGCTGGGAAAAAAGTTCCGGCTCGTCTCCAAATTGTGGTGATACATGGTTACGCCACAGTTCCAGAGACGTTGTAGTTGATCCTTCGATAATATACCTAAGGATGCGCACAGGTGGAGTTTCGTCTTCACACGGAGTTGCTCATATATGTACAAAACCTGGTCCAAGTCGTCGTCACCCATCCCCTTGCCGCTGGTGACGAGGGAAAAGCGGTGGGCACCAGCTTGTTCCATTTCTTTAGCTCGTTCTAAGATTGGTTCCACATGAAGCAGGTCATAATGTTCCACATTTGTGTTATACCAGGCCGATTGGGCGCAAAAACGGCAGTCTTCCGAACATGCCCCGGACCGTGCGTTGATAATAGAACACAAGTCTACATGCTTTCCAGCGAACTGTTCCGTCACCCGACGGGCTGAGTCCATCAAGCCATAGATCTCGCTTCCTGCGATTTCAGACAATTGATAGGCCAACTCCCGATCGATACCTTTTCCGGCAAAAGCCATCTCTTCGGCTTGGTGTAATCTTTTTTGCATGAATGATTCGCCCTCTCTGTCTTCGTCGTTTGTCAACTTTTTAGTCTTGTAATGGTATACAATTCGATTATACCCTCCCCTTTCCCACCTGTCTATAAGGGGAACTTGTCTGACCCCTTGCGAAAAGGCACACTTCTTGTTAGGCTTGATCTTGAGAGCGCATTTGCGGTATCATATATGTCTTCTGGAGAGGAGGCTTTTTCATGTTTGAACATCAAATCCTGTTATTCTTGGCACAACGGATGACGATTGTAATCACGATCGCCTTCCTTCTATCCAGACATTCCGCCATTCGCCGCTTTTTCGCCTACCAGCGAACGACGACAGGCGACGTCATTCGTTTGATCGGGATTTTCGGGACCGTTTCCATCTTGGGAACCTATTCGGCCATTCCCATCGACGGTGCCCTGGCCAACTCCCGAGTCATCGGACCAGTGCTGGCTGGACTGCTCGGCGGACCTGCAGCAGGTATCGGAGCCGGCCTGATCGGAGGGATTCACCGTTACTCCATGGGTGGCTTTACCGCTTTGGCCTGTGCTCTTTCAACGGTCACAGAGGGTTTGATCGGCGGTCTGATTCGACGGTACCACCCTCATTCCTTAAATGGATTGAGCGCCTTTATCACTGGGCTCGTCGCTGAGACTTTACAAATGCTGATCATCCTGACCGTCGCTAAGCCTTTCGAGGATGCCGTGACTCTCGTTACCCATATCGGTGTGCCCATGATCCTCGTCAATGCGACAGGGATTGCCGTTTTCGTTCTGCTGATTCAAGATATTCGAGCGCAAGAAGAGCAGGCTGGTGCCCTTGTAGCTCAAAAGTCCCTGCATATCGCCAATATCACCTTGCCTTTGCTGCGACGAGGTTTAACGGAAACATCAGCCCAAGCCGTTGCTGAACTCGTCAAGAACATGACCGATTTGGACGCCGTCGCTCTGACAGATCGGGAAAAAATACTGGCACATGTCGGAGCTGGAGCCGATCACCATCTACCTGGAGAACTGATTATGACTCGTGTGACTGCCGAAGCATTAGAAACGGGAAGGGCTGTTGTCGCCTCTTCGAAAGAAGAGGTCCAATGTGTACACCCGAAGTGCTCTTTGAACGCGGTGATTGTGGTCCCCTTGCTCTGTATGGACAAGCCTGTCGGTGCACTAAAGCTGTACCGTACAAAAGAAGTGGGTTTGGTGGACCAAGAGTTGGCGAAAGGACTAGGCCATCTCTTTTCGACGCAGTTAGAAATTGCCGAATTGGAAAAAGAAGCTCGCCTGAAAACGACCGCCGAAATTCGGGCCTTACAGGCACAGATCAATCCTCACTTTCTCTTTAATGCATTGAATACGGTCGCTTCCTACGTGCGGACACAACCGGAGACTGCCCGAAGACTGTTGATTCAATTGGGAGACTTTTTTCGAAAAAACCTTCGTGAACCGGCTCAATTCGTTTCACTGCGGGAAGAACTGCGGCACATTGAATCTTACCTCGCCTTAGAACAAGCTCGCTTTGAAGATCGTCTCCAGGTGGAGTATGACATTGCCGATGATGCGGCCAACTGCCAGGTACCGCCTCTGCTGCTGCAGCCTCTCGTGGAAAATGCTGTTCGCCACGGGCTCCTTCCCCTGCATGAGGGAGGAACCATAACGATTCGAGCCTATCGGGATGCTGAGATTGTCTTTATCACCATCGTAGACGACGGGGCAGGCATGACGTCAGAGCGGATGGCACAGCTTTTTGCGGAACGTCCGCCTTCTGCCTCCTCTTCCAGCGGTATTGGGTTGCGCAATGTGAATGAACGGCTCTGCAGCATTTATGGTCCTGACTATGGCTTGCATATCGATTCGAAACCGGGTTTAGGGACCGTTTGTTCTCTTCGAATTCCCGATGCTCCTCAGTCTCTTTTAATGGCTGGTTAGGAGGTGACCTTGATGGCGATTCGTACGCTTATCGTCGACGATGAGGCGCCAGCTCGACGGGAGTTGCGCTTTCTTTTGGAAAAGTTGCCCGAATGCCAAGTGATCGGGGAAGCTTGCAGCGGTGAAGAAGCCTTGGATTTTCTGTCCACTACAGCTGTAGATGTCCTTTTTCTCGATATCCAAATGCATGACCTGGATGGGTTAATGGTAGCCCGCAGACTTTTGGAACAAGGGCAACTGCCTTTAGTCGTATTTGCGACAGCCTTTGATGCCTACGCGCTTCAAGCTTTTGAAGTCCGGGCCTTGGACTATATCTTAAAACCTTTTGATCCGCAACGGTTGGAGACAACCTGGAAACGGGTTCAGGAACGGCTGCTTCAGCCCAGAGGCTTGGAGGAGCAGTTGGGACAATTGCGAAGCTTGTTGCTCAGCCAGAGCGATCCCGTCCATGGGGCGGTAGACCACCGGCAAGCTGAGGCCGAATCCCCTTGCCCCCGCCTGTTTCGCTGTGTCGCCGTTAATAAGGATGGTAAGATGTTACTTGTCGATACGACGAAAATCCTCTACGCCACTGTGGAAGGACGGAAAGCTATCGTCAAAGTCGATGAGGAACGGCTCGAATTAAACCTGACTCTACAGGAGTTGGAAGATCGCCTCGATACGAATCAGTTTTGCCGTACTCACCGGGCCTATTTGGTAAACATCTCAGCCATTCGAGAAATCATTCCTTGGTTTAATGGGGCTTATAATCTTATTTTGAACGACCAAAGCGAAGTTCCTGTCAGCCGCCATTATGCAAAAGCGTTAAAAGAACTTCTGGGACTTTAATCGCTAAGAGCAGAATTCTTCTACCGAACGGATAAGTGTGGTACATTACGGTCTCATGATTCAAAGATCTTGTTATGAACCGAAGGATGTATTCCATGTGAGAATGCGTGCACGTTGTGCACGCTTTTTTGCATTTTATACGGGGTTCATAGACGATTGTGCATATTATAACTATTATAAAAGCAAGGTGACTGTTCTACGCTCTGATCACGATTTTTCAAAAAGGAGGAACTTTTATGAGTGCATTGACTTTGATCATTGCCACAGCCTGCATTCTAATCTTGGCTTACCGCTTCTATGGCGGTTTTGTTGCCGCCAAGGTTCTAACCCTTGATCCGGCACGGAAAACGCCAGCTCACGAGTTCAATAACGGTACAGACTATGTTCCGATGAACAAATGGGTCGCCTTCGGTCATCACTTTGCCGCGATCGCCGCTGCTGGTCCCCTTGTCGGACCGATTTTAGCAGCTCAATTCGGCTATCTCCCCGGTACCCTCTGGCTGCTCATCGGGGCCGTACTCGGTGGTGCTGTCCATGACATGGTTGTCCTCTTTGCTTCGGTACGACACAAAGGTCAATCCTTATCGGAAATTGCTAAAGAAGAAATCGGTCCCATCGCTGGTTTTGCAGTCGGCTTAGCCATCCTCTTTACCATCACTATCACCATGGCTGGCTTATCTCTCGTAGTTGTTCATGCCCTAAAAGAAAACCCTTGGGGAACCTTTACCGTCGGTATGACCATCCCGATCGCCATGGTAGTTGGCCTAATCATCAAAGCACGACCAGACAAACTCCGGGAAGCGACGATTCTCGGGATGGGTCTCATTATTCTGGCTGTTGCCTTTGGCCCCTATATCAAAGGCACTTGGATCGGCCATCTGTTCACCCTCTCTGAAACAGGCGTCAAACTTGCGCTTCCCATCTATGCCTTCTTCGCAGCTGCCCTTCCTGTATGGTTCCTTCTGGCTCCACGAGATTATCTCTCTTCCTACATGAAAATCGGTACGATCGGTGCTCTCGCTCTTGGCATCATCTTTGTCAATCCCATTTTGCAGATGCCAGCGGTGACTCAGTTTATCAACGGCGGCGGCCCCATCATCAAAGGACCGGTCTGGCCTTTTGTCTCCATTACCATCGCTTGTGGTGCCATTTCCGGATTCCACGCTCTGGTCGGTTCTGGAACGACGCCCAAGATGATTGATTCTGAAAAGGACATTCTCTTAGTCGGTTTCGGTGGTATGCTGATGGAAACTTTCGTCGGCATGATGGCGCTCATCGCAGCTTGTGTTCTGCAACCTGGTGATTATTTCGCCATCAACTCCGCTCCTGCCGTCTTTGCCAAGTTAAATATGCCCATCGTCGATCTCAATCATCTGTCCCAATTGGTCGGTATGGATCTGGCCGGCCGGACCGGCGGCGCTGTCTCCCTGGCTGTCGGCATGGCCTCCATCTTCTCGAGCCTCCCTGGCATGGATCATCTCATGTCTTACTGGTACAACTTCGCCATCCTCTTTGAAGCGGTCTTCATCCTGACCGCCATCGACGCTGGTACCCGGGTAGCCCGGTACATCGTTCAAGATTTCTTTGGTCAAGTGATTCCTAAACTAAAAGATAATGATTGGAAACCAGGCGTCATCGGTTCTAGCGTTCTTGTCTGCTTCCTCTGGGGGTACTTGCTCTACGGCGGCGATATCGCTACCGTCTGGCCGCTCTTCGGTGTGTCCAACCAATTGCTGGCTTCGCTGGCTCTGGCGATTGGAACCAGCCTCATATTGCGCAGAAGCAACGGCAACATCCTCTACGGCCTCGTCACGGCAATCCCTATGGTGTATCTGTTCGCTTCTGTCATGACGGCTGGCTACTGGACCATCGTCAATCAGTACCTCCCGGCCAACAACTACCTGAATACAGTCTTGTCCTCTATCATGATGGGCCTGTCCGTCATCGTCATGGGCGATGCGCTGATCAAGTGGTACTCCATCATTAAATCGGCTTCGAAGACTAAAGTCGGTCAAGAGGTGAGCAAGTCTCTGTAGAGATTAACTCGCCCTATGGATGAAAAGTCATGGCACCTTAATCGTTTACTTCTATAAGAAAAAGAAGCCGGAGATGTTACATCTCTAGGCTTCTTTTTTTATAATTCGAAGATTTTCTTGATAAGCATAAAACTGGGTCTGTTGGCGTAGTGAGCGATTTGAGCGTAGCGGCGTCGCTAATTCTATATCTCCAAGCCGATATTGACCTCGATCCGACCAATCGAAGTATCCACCGGCACAGATACCGTCTCGATAGAACTGATGATGAAATAGATGTCTTTACCGAAGATAATAGAGGGCGGAGTAATATCGAAAGTGGTCTTTTCACCAGACAGCAACAAGGACAGGCTCGATGAGATGGCATTACCGGTGATCATATTGGCCATTTCACCAATTGCGCTGCGGGCGATCGAATCGATCTCTTCAACGGGCATGCCATACATCATGGCCGATACAGTTTTCTTGGCCGTTTCTGACGACATGGAGTAGGCCACGTTTCCCCGTAAATTTCCCACCAAACCTAGGACGGCGGTAATATCGGTGTCTACATGCATCGTCTCTTTTCGTTCGGGCTTACCAAAACGGATATCGGTCACACCGAACTGACTGATGACGTTTTTCAAGGCCTCTAAAAAGGGGCTTATGTACTTATCTTCCATGATGACTATCCTCCTCGGTACCTATGCTTTGCTGATCGCCACACTGGCTTTCAGTTTTCCGCAGGCGGTCGTACAGGTAACCGAAGCCGACGCGACCTTCGGAATGGAGATTACCACATCCGTTCCGGCAAATACGATGGGTGGCGCTAATCGAAGACTTAATCCGTATTCATTATTGAGCTTCGTGATGGCATTGCCGGAGATGATGTTGTTCATCTCAGAAACTACGGCCAACACCATTTGTTCTTTTGGAGAATCATAGCTTGAGCCCGTAATATTCTTTGCTGCTTGCAGAGCTACTTGCGTATCTAAGTCGATCAGAAAACGTCCTTTGATTTTCCCGGCAAAAGTGATGATCGAAGAGACGCCGTACGAATGCACTTCTTCATTGTCGTTAAAAGGGTCACCATCGGTTTGAACTTCAATCATGGCCATCTGTTTGAAGATATCCTGCAGAGCTTCCACAAAAGGCACGGTCATGCGCATATCCATAGAGGCTGCCCCCCTTAAATTACTTTAGCGATTGCGCTAATGATCTTGTAATCATCAAAGGGTTTTTGCAAGAAGATATCGATGCCAAGCGCTTTGGCTTGGGACATGATTTCCTCATCGCCCATAGCGCTAAGCATGATGATTTTCGCAGTCGGCTGTTGGCTTTTGATGGCTTTAGCAGCCTCCAATCCATCCACGATCGGCATGGTGATATCCATAAAAACTAAGTCTGGCGATAATTGGGCGAAGAGTTCCAGCGCTTCTTTTCCATTCATGGCATCGCCCGCCACTTCATAACCGTGTTTTTCCAAGGTCTTCCGCAATAGGTTATGGATCAATGGAGAATCGTCAACGAGCAAAATCCTTTTAATCATGCTTACCCCTCCAAGTATACGAGTTCCAGAATCGCCTCAATGTCACCGGCGAAGTAATGCCTGCACCGGTCCACAGGTTTGCTTTTATAGACAATGTGTTGATTTTCCCCAACCAGGACGAAAGGAAGTGTGATTCGAAAATGAAAATCGGTTCCGACGAGAGAGGATTTGCTGCTTCCGGCGATCATATTGACGAGTTCCGCCATGCCATCGGCCACGTCGTCCTCTCCGAGTTCAGTCGGAGATATACCAGTCATATAGGCGACGACGAGCGTCGCTGCTTCCCGGTTCATACTGAGGGTAATCATAGCGGTGCGACGTCCGATGACCAACATGGCTCCCGTGTAGTCACAGGTTGTTTTGAAACCGCCACCGACTGGGCAAGGCTGTTCATCGACGAGGATACCGGCCATCGAGCGCAATACTTCTTTCGTAGATCCCGCTAGTGAGTTGCGCAATCGCGTTAGTTCGACGATATGTCACCCCTCCCTAGACATTCAAGGATTTTTTTCTGCAGATCTTCCATGGTAAAAGGTTTCACCAAGTAATGGACCGCTCCAGCACGTATGGCTCGAACGATGTTTTCCCGTTCCCCTTCGGTGGTCACCATCATTACCGGAATGTATTTATAAACCGGATGGCTTTTTATCCGGTTCAATAACTCCCATCCGTTCATTCCAGGCATGTTCCAGTCCAACAGGATCAAGTCAATACCATCATGTTTGTCCATAATGTCTAAAGCTTCCACACCGTCGGAAGCTTCTAACAACGTTCCTTCCAGGACTTCTACAGCCCCCCGGATGATCTTGCGGATGATGGCGGAGTCGTCTACTGACAATACGATCATATGCTTACCTCTTCACAGTATAGTAGATGCCGCCCATATGTTCCTTAACGTTGAAATGATCCCTGTAATCAGTATAAATCTCTGAATTGCCTAAAAACAACACACCGTCTCTGGAAAGACTGCGCGCCATTTTTTGTAAAACATGGCGTTTGAGGGTTTCCGCAAAGTAAATGGTTACATAACGGCAAAAGATGATGTCAAATTGACCGAAAGTGCTGTACTCATCTTGTAGGTTGAACCGTTCAAATCGAATCATCTTTTTGATTCTCTCGTCGATAGACCAGATGCGTCCCTCTTGTCGAAAATACTTTGCTTTGTACGATTCGTCCATTCCTCGAATCATGGAAATGCTATCATATCTTCCCAAACGAGCTAACTGAACCACGGCAGGCGATATATCGGTCGCGAAGATCTCGAACCGATCCGTCGTGATATCTTTGATTCCATGTTCTCTTAAATATCGTTCGATACACATCGCGGTGGAATATGGCTCCTGCCCGGTGGAACAGGCAGCGCTCCAGATTCTCACCCGAAAGCGCTTCCCTGCCCGGAACTGCTCCACAAAGTTTGGTAGCAATACTTCCTCTAAGACTTTCCAAGGCGTTTTATCGCGAAACCACATGGTCTCGTTCGTCGTAATGGCGTCGATGACTTTTTCCGCCATCGCACGATCCCGCTGCTGATGGATCCGATAATAGAACTCTTCAAAGTCTCGGGCACCTGATTCAGCCAACAGACGTCCCAACCGTCCCTCGATGAGATAGGCTTTGTCATCACCAAGGTGGATGCCGCATTCCTTCTCAATATATTCCTGAATCAGACGAAATCCTTTTAGATCGGTAGAAGCCATCGGCTATTGTCCTCCCGAAACGAGCCGGTTAATCCGTGCCGCTATCTCTTCGATGTCGACAGCCTCATCGGAAAGACCAGCCTCAGCGACACTACGGGGCATGCCGTAGACGACACAAGTCTTTTCACTCTGGGTCAGGCAATAGCAATCACAGTGTAGCTTCATTTCTGTCACGCCCCGCAATCCGTCGTTTCCCATGCCGGTCAGTATGACCGCCAGTATTCGATCTCTCTTACATCCTTGAGCCAACGATTCAAAGAGTACGTCAGCAGCAGGACGTACGCCGTTGACGAGGGGACTATTGTTCAGCTTGATGACTTTGCTTGCCCCTTTTCCGGGCTGCACAGTCATATGCAGTCCACCGGGAGCGATCATGATTTTTCCTGGCCGAACCAATTCTCCTTCTCCGGCTTCTACCACCGGAAGTTGGCACTTTCGGCTGAGGGATTGGGCCAAAATTCGGGTGAAATCGGCCGGCATGTGCTGAACGACAAGGACGGGGATGGAAAAATTCGCCGGTAATTGTTGACAAACCTTCTCCAAGGCTACTGGTCCTCCGGTAGAAGATGCGATCACGACGAGGTCAACACCGTTGAATTTCCTTTTCTGATTTATGGAAAGGGATGCAGTCGTCCTTTCTTTGGCGACAGGCAGTGCCACGGAAAGGGGTTTTTGCGTTTGTTCGCGGGTTAGGGCAGACGATTCCTTGTCAGAGGATAGTTTCTTGATTTTGATTTGAGCGAATAACGCTTGAAGTTGGCTTTTCAACTTTTCCATGCTTTTGTTGGCGTCGGACTCTTCCGGCTTAAGGATAAAGTCTAATGCACCGAGACTTAAAGCACGCACAGTGGCGCTGGCATTGTCCGGTCCTCGGCCGCTGATCAGGATGACGGCGATATGGGGGTGTTCGTTGCGGATTTGTTCCAAGACAGCCAATCCATCCATCTCAGGCATGAACATATCTAGTAAAGCCACGTCGAGTTTATTGTGTCTGATGCGCTCCATGGCGAGCAATCCGTTCGACGCCGTAAACTCGACAGTAGCTAACCCGGTACTTTCCACAGCATGTGTAAGAATCTTGCGATAGACCAAGGTGTCATCGGCGACAAGGACCTTTAGCTTTTCCAAGCCTACCACCTACTTAATTAGACCTTGAACTGTTTTACCAGCGTCTCCATCGTTTTCGCCATATCGGCCAGGTTCTGCGCCGCACCACTGGTCGATTCGGCTCCGGTCGCTGTTTCTGTAGAGGCCATACTGATCTCTTGAATGCTGGCCGTGATTTCGTCAGCGCCTTTGGCCACTTCCGTTGCCGAACGGGCCACTTGGCTGACTTTTTCGGAAGCATTTTCTGTATTGCGAGCGACATCATTCGCTGCGATTGACAGTTCCTGGGCAGAGCGGGCGATTTCCTGAACACCTTTGGAGGCTTCCTGGCTGCCACGGGCTACCTGCTGAGCGTTAGCAGCTAAGTCGCTGATTTCTCGAGTGATGTTGTTGACCCGTTCAGCTGCAGCCACGATCGACTTGGAAATCTCGCCGGTGATGGCCGACTGTTCGGTCACAGCCGAGGCAATCGTGTTCGTGATTTCGGTAATTTCTCCGATGACGTCAGTGATCTTCTCTACAGCTTTAACGGCTCCAGCCATGTTGTCCTGCATCGCTTCGATCTGCTGGCTGATCTCGTCGGTCGCCTCAGCCGTTTGTTTGGCCAGTTCCTTCACTTCGTTAGCTACGACAGCAAAACCTCGCCCGGCCTCACCGGCGCCGGCTGCTTCGATGGCCGCATTGAGGGCCAGCATGTTCGTCTGCTCGGCGATATCGTTGATCACATTGACGATTTTACCGATTTGCTTGGAAGATCCGTTAAGTTTTTCAATGATGGTATTGGTTTCTTTTGCCCTGCTGCCAGCGTCGCTGGTGATGTGGATGGAACGCTCACAGTTATGGCTGACCTCGTTTAGGGAGATATTGATTTCCTTGACAGCGGTGGCAACGCTGTTGACAGAACCGGATACCTCTGATGACGAATGGGACACGCGGTTAATGCCGTTGGAAATCTGTTCAACCACATCGCTCACCTGATCGACACTAGCCGAAATTTCCTCAGAAGCGGCAGCTAAGTTCCGGACGGTTCCGGACATTTCCTCCACAGCCGACGCGATGACATTGATATTCTTGCTGGCGTCTCCTGCCGCCATCGCGGTAGATTCGATACTCGTCGTGATCTGGGTGGTTGCAGCGCTGACGATACTTGTCTTTGCGCTCATTTCTTCACTGGTAGCTGCCATAGTGCTCGATGTATCGAGTAGGTTTTCAGAAGCTTGATTGAGAGAAACAGAGTTTTGGTAGATCTCTTTCATCATCTCCTGGAACCGACTCATCAACCGGTTATAGGATTCAGTAAGTTGTCCAACCTCATCTTTAGAGACGCTTTCTCCCCGAACGGTAAGATCGCCTTTTTCCGCTTGGGCCATGAGTTCTTGAATTCGTACAATCGGCCCTTTGATATTATTAGATATGTACAATCCGAGCACAATGGCAATGAGTATGCCAGCAGCCGACAAAATGAGCATAAAGTTGATCGCCGATTCCCCTTCAGCCTCGTTCGTCTTCGCCTTGGTGTCCGCTTGAGCGACTTTCATTTCAATCAGGCGCTGCATGGAATCGCTGACGTCGTTGGCCTGATTTAAACCGTCTTTCATGACGGAGAAAGCTTCATTTTTTTGCCCCGTCGCTGCAACTTGTAAGATGTGTTCTTGCAAGATTAGATACTTTTCAAAAGCTCTGTCTAGTTTGTCGACTTCTTTACGTATCTCTTCCGCCTTAACTGTTTTGGCAAATACATCAAGATTCTCCGCAACGATCTTGTCGTTGTCCTTTAACTTGCTCTCGTAATCTCTTCGACTCATAGGGTCATCGGCGAGGATAAAATCCCTCATATTGACCCGGCTTTTATGAAATGCGATGGCCGCGTTACTGATGTAGGATAAAGGTTGCGTATTCGTCCCGTACATGTCCTTTAGGGCTCCATCCAAATGCTTCACATTCAAATAGCCCTGGACACCGATTAAACCGGCGATGCAGGCGATCAAGATGAAACTGCTGATCAGCTTTGCTCCGATTTTCATGTCCTGAAACCACTTCATCTTCGATTTCCTCCTTTTCCTTTCTCTTATTGTTCAAAAATGACTTCCGAATCGATAACCATCAGCAGTTCCTCATTGAGTTTGACCACTTCTTTGACAAACCGCGTGAGTTCTCCGCTCATGTTGGCCGGCGGGCCTTCCGAGATGTCATCGTGGATATCGACGACAGACCCTGTCCGCTCGATGAGAAAACCGATATGATCAGGCGCATCAGCTTTCGGCTTTAAAACGATACAGACTGTTCTTCCCTTTTCCGGCTCTTTTTCGTTATTCAACAAATAGGCTAAATCGAGAAGAGTGACAACCTGTCCCCGCATGTTGAACAACCCGACAATATGAGCCGGTGAATCCGGAACGGGCGTATATTCGATATTGCGCTGGATTTCTTTCACGGCAACGATGTCCAAGCCGAAGAGAAGCCCGCCCAAATAAAAGGTGAGTACTTTGCCGGTCATCCAGCTTCCCTCCTCAACCGGAGTGCTTCTTCCAACCGATCCAGGATCCGTTCTTTGTCTAACTTTGCCTCGTAGAAGTCAAATCCGGCTTCTCTGCCGAGTTGGCGGCTTCGCTCGTCCGTCATCGATGTGAGGGCAATGACCGGCAATGAGGCGAACCCTTGGTCGGCTCGAATTCGTTTGACCAGCTCATAACCGTCCATGATCGGCATTTGGATATCAGACACAACCACATCGACAGAGGAATTTTGCAGGATCTCCCAAGCCTCTTTTCCGTTTGACCCGTAGAGAACGCGATAACCGGCCCATTCCAGGTAGCTCCGTTCCATTTTCGCGAAAAAGGGCGTATCCTCCACGAGCAGCACTGTCCTCCGGTTTCCACTGTGACTGTGTCTTTCGTGGACTTGATATTGATCCGGCGCAGCCAGTTCGAAGAGATCATAGATATTGATCACCAGCACGATTCGATTATGCAGGATCGTCGATCCCACTAAGCCTTTGGCTTTGATGTTTTCCTGGTTGAATTTGACCCGTGTCTGGATGATGTCGTCAATCCGATGGATAAGAATACCCATGGGATATTTGACGAGTTTTGGGATGATGACGTAAAGCTTGTCCGGTTGGCCCTCTCTTCGTGTAACGGGAAGGTATTGTTCCGGACGAATAACACGGAGCGAATCTCCTCGAAATTGGATATACTCCTTCTCTCCGATCCGTTCGATCTGGCTGGCCTGGATCGGTTCGACTCGGGCCACCATGGAGAGATCGAGGCTGAATGTTTCCGTGCCGGAGCACTGAAAAAGCAGCAGGTTTTGGGATTCGGCCATGCTCTCCATGGCTGATTGTTCTTCTTCAGCGCTCTTTTTCGGTTGTTCCTCCGTAAATCTCAAGTTTGCCTTGCCTGAAATGCCTTCCGGATTCAGGATCATGGCGACCTTGCCGTCTCCTAGGATAGTCACTCCTGAGTAGCATGGACATTCGCCCAAGTGCTTTGGAAGAGGTTTTACGAGTATTTCTTCACCATCATGAATCGCATCGACAGCCAGACCGTATTGTTTCGTCCCGATCTTGAGCACGAGGACGCGAACCACTTTTGTCGTATCCAGAGGTTCTTTGCGCAAGCCCAGCACATTGCCGAGGTGAATAATCGGCAATAAGCGGCCTCGTAATCGCAGCACTTGGGCGCCTTGACAGCGTTCGATTTTCCGGTTGGGATCACCCGGCTTAATTCGAACCATCTCCTGAAGGTTCACTTGAGGCAAAGCAAACTTTTGACCAGCTACTTCCACAATGAGGGATGGAATGATCGCCAATGTTAAAGGCAGTGCGAGCCGGAAGGTCGTACCTTGTCCAGGTCGGGTCATGATATCGATAGCTCCGCCCAGCTTTTCAATGTTTGTCTTGACCACGTCCATGCCGACACCTCGGCCGGACACATCGGTGACTTGCTCAGCCGTAGAAAAACCGGGCTGGAAGAGCATGTTCAGAATTTCCCGTTCGCTCATACTCTCCGCTTCGGACGCTCGCATCAGCCCTCTCTCTAAAGCTTTCGCTTTGATCTTTTCCACCTTGATGCCGGCACCGTCATCGATGATGTCGATATTGACCCGGCCGCCTTCGTGATAGGCTTTAAGAAAGACATGACCCGTCTTTGATTTGCCCTGAAGTTCACGCAGCTCAGGTCTTTCGATCCCATGGTCAGCGGCGTTTCGAATCAAATGGGTCAGTGGGTCAGCTAGCGATTCAATGATGGACTTATCAAGCTCAACTTCTGTGCCTTCCATCTGCAAATCGATATCTTTGCCAAGCTTTTTGGACAGTTCCCGGATGATCCGTGGAAATTTGTTAAAGACTTTCGCCACAGGCTGCATGCGGGTCTGCATGATTTTCTCCTGTAGTTCCGTGGTGATATTATCGATGTTTTGCAGGACACTGTTCAGTCCGGCGATCTCTTTGCGGTGATCTTCCAGGCAACGCAGCAGTTGGTTCCGTCCCAACACCATTTCGCTGGCGAGATTGAGCAAATCGTTCAACAAGGAGACGTGAACACGTACCGTATCATCAACAGCCACCGCTTGGGCTTTCTTCACCATATCTCCGGCATCATCTACATTCGGCGATGCTGACGATATCATCGACGAACCAGGCGAATTTACCGATTTCATTTCCTCTATTGCCACGGAGTGAGCAATAATATCTTTGGTAGTACCTGTGTTGCTTTCCCCGATTTGCCTTTGAACGCTCAAAGGCTCCAACTTTTGGACGGCATTTGAAAAGTCCAAATCCTTCATAAGAATTTGGGCTAAATCCTCTTTCTTCGTGTCTATGTCTAACTCCACGATATCCTCTTCGGGGATATCAAGGGCTAAAGAGATCAGGGTCTTTTCCAAGACCGTCGTGAAAAGAAATATGAAGTTGATGTCTGCGTTGAGAATGTCATCGAGCCCGCCTACTTCGCTGATGTCTGTATAGGAATCGATGATCTGTCCAATCGATGACAATTTATTAAAAAACATGACCGGAGAAGGGTTGGCCTTGATATTTTCATTCAGTCGCAGGCGAATTTTATATAAGCCATGACCATGCTTCAGCGCATCAGTGATGATCGTTTTTTCGTTGTCGGCGAAAAGAACCTCCTGATTTTTTTCGTCCGTGATGACAAACTCTACCACCGGTTCAATCGAAGGATTGGGCTTGCGATTTTCCAGGATGGCCGTGATATTCTCAATATGGACAGAGACATCTCGATCGTCACTGTTTTCCACATCGACGATCATCTCTTTTAAACAGTCATTGGCCGCCAAAAGATAATCGACCATGTCATTGGTCATAGCGAGATTACCGTTGCGAACCTCACCGAGCAGGTTCTCCATGACGTGGGCGATCTTGATGATATTTTGTAAACCAAAAAAACCGGCGGTACCTTTGATGCTATGGACAGCACGAAAAATACCATGTATCGTATCCGGTTCGTCGGTTCCGTTGCCAAACAACAGCAAGCCGTTTTCTACCGTTTCTACATGTACAGTTGCTTCTTCAATAAACTCTTTGATGAACTCCAGGTTTTGCAACTGTGAACCACCCCTTTACTAGGCAGTTTCGATTTCGAGGATTTTGTCGAGCTTCATTAAACGAAATAGCCCGAATATATCTTCATTAAGTCCTGTCAATTTGAAGGCTTTACTGTTGCTGCATGCTGTCTTGTAAAGACCGATGATAAAAGAAATACCCGTCGAATCGATGTGCTGTACCTGCGATAGATCCAACGAGATTTCACTGTAATTATCGATTTGGCCCACCATTCGTTTTGCCTCGTCGACCAATCCTTTTACCCGGTTAGCTGTTAGATCTTTCTCTATTTGAATACATAATTTTGCTTGTTTAACTTCGCTTTTCACTTGCGATTACCTCCCTCTTTTCGACCGTTTCCAAGTTGAGTTCAGCACGAACAGAACTGCCTAAAACCGAAACAGTAAAACCCATCAGCGAAATGATCTGCAATCCCCGGTTTCGTTCCCGAGTCAGATCTTGCAGTACATCCTCAGGGATGGCTTTATTCAATTCAAAACCCGATCCTTCGTCAGTGATAGCTAGATAAATCCGCTGTTCCTCTACATAAAAGTCACAAAGAACTCTCTTGTTCACATCCATACGGTTTCCGTGTTCTACCGCATTGTTCATGATTTCCCTGAGGGCAAAGTCAATGATAAAAGCCGTCCTGGGAGGGTGATTTGGAAAATCATTTTTGAATGTTTTAACGATTTGTTGGACGACCTGATCGACCGCTTCAAAGGTTGATGCGATTTCAAAATGAAGTTTCAATCTTTGCTCGCCCCCCTCGTTACCCGCTCACTTCGATGTCTAGATTCATTATAACTGCGTCGATTTCGTCGTACAATGATTCCAACCAATGGATGTTCAAGAAGTTGCTAAAGTTTTTTAAAAAAGAAAGAGACAGGGCAATGCCTGTTCTCTTATTTAATAAATTTCTTTTAATCATCAATAGAAAAAACAATGAGTGACGGCGTTTCATGTAATCCTTACCGCTCCGGAACTAAGAGAAACTGGATGTGAGGATTTTGCTCGGTGGCCCAGCGTACAGACCACTCGTTACGGAAAAGGGCTACGGGGCGATCTTGAATGTCGCGGATGATCACACCGCTATCCAATCCTTTGACTGTTTTACCTTCCTGGTACCCATCGAGCCAACGGGCGACGCTGTAAGGAAGGTGATGCATAGAAATATCAACACCGTACTCGTTTTTCAGACGATATTCCAAGACTTCCAACTGCAACACCCCGACAGCACCGACCACAAATGATTCCACACCGATTTCCGGCTGCCGGAAGACTTGAACAGCTCCCTCCTGGGTCAACTGAGTCATGCCTTTGACAAACTGTTTTCGCTTCATCGTATCTTTAGCTTGCACCCGTGCAAAATGTTCCGGTGGGAAGACAGGAAAATCAGCAAAGTGGACGTTCTTCCCTTCCGAACAAATCGTATCGCCGATGCCGAAGACGCCAGGGTCGAACAACCCGATCACATCACCGGGAAATGCTTCATCGATGATGACTCGCTCTTGCGCCATGAATTGTTGCGGCTGGGCCAGTTTGACAGACTTACCGGAAGGAACATGTTTGACAGACATCCCCCGAGTGAACTTTCCCGAGCAAACTCGAATGAAAGCGATCCGGTCCCGGTGGGTCGGGTTCATGTTCGCCTGTATCTTAAAGACAAAGGCGGAGAAGTCCTCATTCGTAGGGTCAATGGGACCATCTACGGTTTTCCGGGCCAGAGGTTTGGGAGCTAACTTCAAGAACTCTTCCAAGAAGGGACGAACACCGAAGTTTGTCAATGCGCTGCCAAAAAACATGGGCGTCAACTCGCCCTGCAAAACCTTGTCGATATCAAATTCATCACCAGCCATGTCCAGCAGCTCGATATCATCGCAAAGCGCCCGATGAGCATCAACACCGAGAATATCAGCAAAGGCCGGATCATCTACTGTCCCTACCGTAGAAGGCATGACCCACTGCCCATGAGCGCCGCCTTTTTCAAAGAGTTCCACCTGAGCCAGGCGCCGGTTGTAGACACCTTTATAGTTGCCATCGACTCCGACAGGCCAGTTCATCGGATAGGAGCGTATCCCCAGGACGTTCTCGATCTCTTCCATCAGCTCAAAGGGACTCTTTCCATGGCGGTCCAGCTTGTTGACAAACGTAAAGATAGGGATCCCCCGTTGCCGGCAGACGTGGAAGAGTTTTTTGGTCTGGTCTTCGACACCCTTGGCCACGTCGATGACCATGACGGCGCTGTCTGTAGCCATTAAAGTCCGGTACGTATCTTCACTAAAGTCTTGGTGACCCGGTGTATCAAGGATATTTACGCGAAAACCATCGTAATCGAACTGAAGCACACTGGACGTAACGGAAATGCCCCGCTGCTTCTCAATCTCCATCCAGTCCGAAACGGCATGTTTGGCTGCCTTCCGAGCTTTAACGGTTCCAGCCAAGCGGATGGCGCCGCCATACAAGAGCAATTTTTCCGTCAAGGTGGTTTTCCCCGCATCAGGGTGCGAAATAATGGCAAAAGTTCGACGCCGTTGAACTTCCGAATGCAATTCCGTTGCCATTTCAGACATTTATCTTTCCTCCAAAATGTATAATCAGCATATTCTTAAGGACTAATTGCACTTGAAGGTAAAATCCGGGCTCTACGCTCTGATTTACCACAATGGAGCACCTAATGGACTCTCTACCACTTGAGTAGTAAGCCTAGCCAAATTCACCAGCTAGGAAAATCACATTATAATAGTATACATTTTATTCGCCCAAAGGAAAAGGCCGGCGACAAAGAATCTTCGCGCACGGCCACGATCATCGTCATTCGCTTTTTTCGCAGTTACAACCAGACAGATACAACGTGAATTTGCTCCCCCGGCCGGATTGACTTGTCTCGAAAAACACCATGCTTACCAAGAGTGAATGAGCGGAACAATCAACGGCAGATAGACAAACTCCAAAATCAGAAAGAGCATGGCTCCGACCATAGATCCGACGACCGAGCCGTTGATCCGTATCCACTGCAGGTCATTGCCTGCTTTCTCCTCAATAAAGCGGTTTAAATCGTCGTTCGTAAAGGAACGTAACACTTCATAAACAATCTGCCCAACAAGCTTATGTTCCCCTTCGATGATGATGCACAAGATATCTTTTACCTGCGACTCAAGCTGATCTTGCAATTCCCTTTTCGACTTGAAATAGAGCCAAAGGCGCTCCACAGGGCCTTGCAACCACAATGAGGACGTTCCCTCTTCTCCCGTCTGGTCATTATCCATCAGAGCCATCAACTGCCGGATCAAGTCTTCTAATTGCATACGGTCGATGAACTGCCTCTTCCAATTTTCAAGGGCTTCCACCCAGTCACTCCGGACAGCCAAATCGTCGAGCTTCTCAGCGATAAGTTCTTTGATCTTCAAACGCAAGGGATGATCAAGATTTTTTAGATCCCGCAGTGTGTCGATAAGTTGACGGTGCATGGAATCGGCAGCAGCCGCCGGATTGTAGCTATTCGTCAGCAAGGCCGTCGTCAAAACAAGCGCCGGAAGTAGCCCTTCCACTTGGCGCTTTTCTGTATTTCGAACCATCCGGTAGATCTGCCTTCGTGTCTCCGGCTTTTCAGCGATTCGGATCAACTCATCGAGTACATCATCGAGCCACCGATCCACCTCTCCCCGTTCGAGGGCCCCATGAAGTAAAGGGATCAACTGTCCTGTTAAGGATAATTTTTGCAATTCTTCCTTGAGGGGTCTCTCTAAATAGCGGGCTAGGACTCTCGGTTCTAACGAGAGCATTCCCTCACGAAGCAATTGGTGCAATATCGAAACAAAATAGGACAATCCTTGACGCTTTTCTACCCAGTCGATCATCCCGTCAACGAGGCGAATGTGAGCCAAACGGTTCTTCAACACTTCGGCGCTCAAGAGATCCTTTTCCACAACTTTTACGATCGCTTCGATAGTCTTTTCTCGATTCCGAGGGATCAACTCCGTGTGCCAAGGAAACCCCAAAGGACGACGAAAGAGTGCCGTTATGGCAAACCAATCGGCGATCCCGCCGACTAGAGCCGCCTCCGCCGTAAAAAAGCCGAATCGAATCCAAAAAACGTGAGGATAGACATACCGCAAGAAGACGAACAGCGCGAAAATCGCCGCTGATGCAGCCAAAATGATATCTGCTTTTTTCCATCTCATATGCATTCACCCTTATGGCATCCAAAAAGTCAACAGGAATATGAGTAAACCGACGAAACCACCGACGATAGAACCGTTGATCCGGATCATCTGCAGGTCATTGCCTGCTTTCGATTCGATCAGTTCCACCAGTTCGTCATTGGAAATTCGCTGCAAGTTCTCTTCCACCAGTTTCCCAAGCTCTCCATGCTTTTCGTCGATCCAGAGAAAAAGAAATTCTTTGATGATCCGGTCCAGTCCTTGCCGCTGCTCTTTGTCGCCTTTCCATTCAGCGAGCAATTTTAAAAACCGGCTGCGCAGGAGTTTCAACCATTTAGGCTCTTCATCGGCCGCCGAGTTCTTATAGCTCCTAACCCCCTGAATGACCTCTTCCAGCATAGGACGCAAATGCAATCGCTCAATTAGCCTTTTTTTCCATTCTTCCACCTTCTGTTGCCTAACAGGGTCTCTTCGCAGATCTTCCGCCCACTCCTGAATGCGTTGCAGCAACCGCAACCGCAGGGGATGATCGGCGTCATGAATTCCCGCCAAAAAGTTCTCCATATCCTTCTGTAAGCGGACAGCTAACGTTTCCGGTGTCATCCCTAAAATCGATTCATTAAAAAAGCGGCGCCTTTTCATCCCTGACTCATAATTCTGTTTGGCCTCCTTGATTAACCGGATCACTTCCGGCGTCACCGCTGGATGACCGATAAGATCTTTCAATTCATCGACAGCCAAATCGACTAATCTTCCTGCGTGGCCTTTGTCCAGGGCCGACTCGATATGGTCAGCCAGTACCGGTGCCAACGGAACCTCCATGAAGATTATCTTCATGGCATCTTCCATGACCTCGACCGCTTTGGGATGTTCCGACCACTGGGTCACTTTAGTGCTCACAAAGCGGGTTAAGTCGCCTGCTTGCTGAGCGTCAGACAAGTGTCTGAAAAGTAACTCGGTCAGATCAAAGCGGTTTAATTGCTCTTTTAGATTGGCCTTCGTCAACAGTTCCCCTTCGACCATATGGATGAGCGCTTCGAAAATCCGCTCACGGTTGCGGGGGATGATCTCAGTTCGAAAAGGAATCCCTAAAGGTTTTCGGAAAAGGGCCGTTACTGCGAACCAATCGGCTAATCCCCCGATCAAGGCGGCACTACAAGTGCTGGCGATAAGTCCGCCGGCAAAAGATTCATGAAAGGGATAGCTCCCCAAAAAGCCGACAAATGCGACGAACAACAGAAAGGTCGCTTTATGACGGTTGCTCACTTCGAATCGTCCCCCCGTACTTCGGGTCTTCTCTCGTTCAAGCTCTTTCCTATTGATTATAAACATTTTTACAATCCCATTGTAACGCAAAAAGACCTGTAGTAAAAATAAAGCTACCGTCGACATAATTTGGTCATCCATTGTATTCGTCCTAACATTAAAAAACCTGTTATTATAAATGTGAACCAAAAAGGGGGGGAGATGACTTGCTAACCCGTAAAGAAGCGCAGGAAGAGGCTGTTTTATCGGTCATCCATGTCAACGATGAACCGATAGGTTCCGGAAGCATCCGGCAGATGGTGGCCGATCGCGGCTTGGCGATCAGTGAAGCTACCGTCGGTCGCATTCTAAAAGAACTGGATCAGAAGGACTATACGGTAAAAAAAGGCTTTCAAGGCCGTATATTAACGCAAAAAGGCTATGAGCGGCTCTGTGAGTTAAAACATCGCCGGGAACATACAACGATTCGCAAAGAACTGGAAGAGACCTTAAGTCCAGAGAACAAAAAAAATATGCTAGACATGCTGGTGGCTCGCCGGGCTATTGAAGGTGAAATCGCCGCTCTGGCAGCGATACACATCACCTCCCAAGAGATCGAGGCCATGGAACGGGTACTTGCTCACCATGAACTTCATCGTCAGCGCGGACAATACGGTGTAGAACAGGACATCCATTTTCACCAACTCTTAGCTCGCGCTTCCCGGAATCGCGTCTTGGAAAAGGCGATGGATCTGATTCTCCAATCGGGCCGTCGTTCCCCCACCCTAGAATTTATCCGCAAAGAAGTCAACGGCAACATCATCGAAGACCACCTCCGTATTTTTGAAGCGATCAAGGAAAAAAATCCTGACAGAGCCCGTTCCGCCATGATCAGCCATATGGAAAACGTCACCCGCGATGTCACCTTGTACTGGAAAAGCCACTGATCTATTGCTCTCTGTCGTGGTTGACTTCTTTTTCGGAAAAATGCAATTGCGGGAACAGTCACAAAAAGCATTCGATTGCAGCAGGAATTCCTGATTCAAAGGAGAATACTTATCTCATCAGTCGCTCATCACCGATGAGTACCTAGTAGTTACCGAATACACACATTATGGAGGTAACCATCGTGGCTAAAGTCGTCATCATCGGAGGCGGTTGGGCCGGTTGCGGTGCCGCTGTCACTGCGGCCAAAGCAGGTGCAGACGTCCTGGTTCTCGAACGGACAGATATGCTCTTAGGTACCGGACTCGTCGGCGGGATCATGCGCAACAACGGCCGCTTCACTGCCACCGAAGAAGCGATCGCCCTTGGAGCGCCTGAACTCTTTATGGCCGTCGATGAAACGGCAAGACACAAAAACATGGAATTTCCCGGTCATAAACACGCTACCCTCTATGATGTAGCTAAAATCGAGCCAGCCGTCCGGCGTGTCCTTGATAAATTAGCCGTCCACGTACGTTTTCTGTCTCGCGTCAAAGATGTGAAGATGAACGATAGAACCGTTGAAGCCGTCGTCCTTGACTCGGGCGAAGAGATCCGTGGCGATGTCTTCATTGAAGCAACCGGTAGCGCCGGACCCATGGGGAATTGCAGCAAATACGGCAATGGTTGTGCTATGTGCATTCTTCGCTGTCCTACCTTCGGCGGGCGGGTCAGCATCGCCGCCAAGGCTGGTGTGATCGAGATCATGGGTAGAAAAGCTGATGGTACCGTCGGTGCCATGTCTGGCTCCTGCAAGCTGCACAAAGAATCCCTCGCCAAAGAGATCGTCAAAGAGTTGAACCAAAAGGGTGTCTCCGTCATCCCCATTCCAGCCAAACTGCAAAAAAGCGACAGTTTGGGTATGAAAGCCTGCCAACAGTACGCACTCAAGGAATTCGCCGAGAACATCATCCTTTTAGATACGGGTCATGCTAAGCTCATGTCTCCTTACTACCAGCTGGACAAGCTTCGTCAAGTTCCTGGATTTGAAAATGCCCGCTTTGAAGACCCCTACTCCGGCGGCATCGGCAACTCGATGCGCTACCTGGCTCTCCCCCCCCGGAGCAACGCCTTGAAAGTCGATGGTGTAGACAACCTTTTCTGTGCAGGTGAAAAAGCCGGCCTGCTTGTTGGACATACAGAAGCGATCGTCACCGGTTCCTTAGCCGGTCACAACGCCGTCCGCTTCGTAAAAGGCAAGGAACTATTAGAACTGCCGACGAACTTGGCTATCGGCGATGCGATCGCTCATGTGAAAGAGCAGATGCAAACCGAAGCGGGTCTTGGGAAAAAGTACACCTTCTCCGGCTCTGTCTATTTTGAACGAATGAAAAAACTCGGTCTTTACAGTACCGATGTGACAGCCATTCAAAAGAAGATCGAAGATGCCGGTTTACTGAATATCTTCGGAGCGTCAATTCAGTTCGTGTAAGATCTCTTGCATCATTCCATCCACCCTCCTTTTCTTACCCTTTGGGCCGGTCAAAACCGGCCTTTTTGTTTTTCATACAAAAGATATCCTTTCGGGAATACTAGGACCGACCGAAAACACCACCGGAAGGATGGGGATATTCATGCGTTCCGACCTCACTCATAGTCAAACGCCGCGTGATTTAGTCGCAGCAATGACCAACGCGAGAAACTTCCGAGGCGGCTTTAACCTGCAAGCCTCTGGCTTCAATCCGCAAATGCCTGGACACAGCACCAGCCATGACATGATCCTGCGACAAGAACCGCGTACGGTCAAAAAGGTCGGTGCCGGCATCGGCCTGCCTTATGAAGTCCGATTGGAAATGGCATTGATGCTCGATGATCATCAATGCGCCTTGACAGTGGCCCTGCACCAGTACAACAAGCACCACTGGATGACAGAAGGTGCAGAAGCTTTTTTAAGCCTTCACGAATTGCTCAATGAACACCGTGAAAAAACGAACGACCATATCGATATGATCGGTGAGCGAGTGACCCGGTTAGGCGGTGTCCCCACAGCCCATCCCGTGACGCAGCATGAATTGTCTTATATCAAACACGAGGTAGAAGGTCGCTACAGTATACGGGACTTCCTGCGCAACGATCTGGAACACGAACTCAAGATCCAGGAAATGATACGTATGCAAATCCAACGAGCCCATGACCTCAAAGACTTCGGTACGGTAGAAGTGCTTGAAGAGGTGTTGCGAGATCGGGAAGATCTGGCCTATCACCTCTACAGCGTCCTGGAAGACGATACGCTGGTGAGAGGAATGCACCACTTGCTCGATCATCGGCAAGATATCGCCGGCGACCGTCCCTTCCCCCCCGGCTCGAAGCTGCAATAGTCTCATTTCCTGCCGTTGCTTCTCGCCGAATCGAAAAAGAAAACTCACCGGTTTTTTCCTGACCGGTGAGTTTTCTTTTCTACATAGGCTTTATTATCCGAGCATGGCTTTCAGATCGTCGTCCACATTCCCGATGAGTTTCAAACCGAAGGTATTGACGAGGACGTTCACCACATTGCTTGTAAGGAATTCAGGCGGGCGTCCGCCGAGGTACATGTTTTTCACGCCTAGACTAAAGAGTCCTAACAAAATCGCACAAGCTTTTTGTTCAAACCAACTCAAAACAATCGTCAGCGGCAGATCGTTGACACCGCAACCGAAGGCATCGGCCAAAGCCAAGGCGATTTTGACGGCAGAGCCCGAGTTATTGCACTGACCCAGGTCGATATAGCGAGGGATTCCGTCGATATCACCGAAATCAATATCATTGAAACGGAACTTACCGCAAGAAGTAGTGATGATGACACAATCCTTCGGAACTTTCAAAGCCAGTTCGCGGTAGTAGTTTTGTTCTTTGATAGGCGCATCACAACCGGCGATGACAAAGAAGCGACGGATCTTTCCGGCTTTAACCGCTTCGATGATCTGCGGCGCCAGTGCCAGCACATTGACATGATGGAATCCTGTCGTCATCACTTTGTCAGATTCCTGATTAGCTTCCGGCAGCGCTAGTGCTTTTTCGATGATCGCTGTGAAGTCATCATTTTCAATTTTTTGGACCCCTTCGAGACCGGCGGTACCATAAGTCCACATCCGGTCAGAATAGCTGCCGCGAATCGGCATCAAGCAGTTTGTCGTGCCCAAGATGGCGCCAGGGAACTCTTCGAAAAGTTTACGCTGATCATGCCAAGCTTTGCCCACATTCCCCTTCAAATGCTTATACTTTTTCAGTTCAGGGTAGCCGTGGGCCGGCAACATTTCCGAATGGGTATAGACGTTGATTCCCTTTCCTTCCGTCTGCTTGAGCAGTTCCAACAAGGCATGTAGATTGTGCCCAGTGACGAGAATAGACTTGCCTTCGATTTTGTCGGACGACACGGTGACCGGTACAGGAATGCCGAATTTGTCCGTGTGGGCGCGGTCAAGCAGATCCATCACCTTGACCGTCGCTTCACCTACTTTTAAGGCCATGCCCACATGTTCATTCAGATTGAAGTTGGAGTTGGTCAGCGTCATATATAAAGCTTCTTGGGTGATAGCGTCTACTTCTGCATCGGAATATCCCAATTCGCGGGCGTGTACCGCGTAGGCAGCGACCCCTTTTAGCCCGAAGATGATCGTGTCCTGCAAGCTGGCTATATCCTCATTTTTCCCACAGACGCCGATTTTGGTGCATCCACCTTTCAGGGTTTGCGAACATTGATAACAAAACATATTTCCAGGTCCCCTTTCGTTTTTAATAACTAACTTACTTACTTACTTATATAATAACGAATACTCTTTTCAGCTTCTGTGATTTTCATCACACTTTCAAAAAATATGTGAATTTTAACATTGCTCTCCTGTCCCAGCCGGTGCTAAAGTAGACTGCAGATACTCTGCATAGACAAAGATGAAGAGAGGGATTATTCACTTGTTGGTTCATGAGTTGATCCATTGCGGTGCATCTGATAAAATCGCCATTTTCGAAAAAAACGCACAATACACCTACGGCCAGGTCCAACAGATGGTTGACCGTTTTCGCCGGTATTTTTATGCTCAGGGGATCCGTCCCCGGGACAATGTGGGTCTGTTTTGCCGAAATTCTTCTGACTTCCTCTTTTCTTATTTAGCTATCGTCAGTCTGGGTGCCGTCGTTGTTCCCTTAAATATTATGTTCCGCTCTCGAGAGATAGCCTACATCTTGAGCGACGCCCAGGTAAACCATGTAATCTCCGACAAACATCTAGAGTTAGCCAGTGCCGAACTAAATGATTCCGACTTACCAGTACAATTGTATCTTCCCCACATCAAAGAATTATTGACCAAGGACAGTTCCGCGGCCACCCCCTCTGAGTTGCCATCGATCATTGTCCAACCGTCCGATCCCTGTGTCATCCTATACACTTCAGGTACGACCGGTCGACCGAAGGGCGCTGTTCTAAGCCATTCCAATTTAATCAGTAATGCTCGTTCCTACACAGAAACGATCCACGCCTCTGCCGAAGACAACTTCCAGTGCGTGCTTCCCATGTTTCACAGCTTCGCTTGGACCTGCTGTGTCACTACAGCTTTGTTAAACGGCGCCGCCATCACCATCATGGAGTCCTTTCTTCCGAAAGAAGTCCTGACCATGATCAAAGAACAGGGAGTTACCGTCGTAACGGGGGTACCAGCCATGTACGGCATTTATACCACCATCGCCAAACCGGAAGATTTCTCGGGAGTCCGTCTCTTTGTATCCGGAGGAGCTTCCCTGCCTGTTGAGATCATCAACAGCTTCTATGAAAAGACAGGAAAGCCTATCGTTGAAGGCTACGGTCTCTCCGAATCTTCGCCCGTGGTGACCTTTAATCCGGTCGATGCTACCAAACCCAGCTCCATCGGTCTGCCGATTCAGGACGTGGACGTGAAAATCGTCAATAATGAATCGCAAGCAGTCGGTCCGAGAGAAGTAGGTGAACTGATTTGCCAGGGTCCCAATATCATGTCTGGTTACCTCGGACTCCCCGCAGAGACGGCGACAGCCATTCGGGATGGATGGCTCTATACGGGCGATCTAGCTTATACCGATGAAGAGGGCTACATCTACATCGTCGACCGCAAAAAAGACCTTGTCATCGTCGGCGGGCTCAATGTCTATCCCCGGGAAGTCGAAGAGATCCTTTATCAACATCCTGATATTAAGGAAGCCGCCATCATCGGCGTTCCGGACAAGACCCGCGGTGAAGCTGTCCAAGCTTTCGTCGTACCGAAAGAAGGCGCCTCCATAAATAAGAAAGAACTCATGTCATTCCTGAAGGCAAACCTAGCCACTTACAAGTTGCCTCGTGAGATCATCGAACTGGAGGCGCTGCCGCGAAACGCAACAGGAAAGATACTAAAGAAAGAATTACGCAATCTAAAACGCTAGCTGGTGACAACTATCATTTTATAGATAACCAAAAAAGTTTGGCACACTCCGGACTTTCGCAATTAAAAAGGAGGCGGCAACAAAAGATGCCGGCCTCCTTTTTTCATTTTTACAATTTGGCAATCGGCTAAATCCACCGTGATCAGGCCCTACGATTCTTTTCGAGAACCCTCCAAAGGCAAGCATAAAGGTCATTGATCGATATGGGCTTTGCGATCAGTTCTTCCGCATAGGTGCGCCACTCATCAGTCAGGTTTAACTGGAACACATCGCTCGTGACCAAGATCGCCGGCGGGCTGGTATTGGCGATTTTGGCGACTCCTCCTACGATCTCACGAGCTTCCCCGTCGTGGAAGTCGTATTCCATCAAGATCAGATCAGGCGGCAACTGTTGAGCAGCCTCTATCGCCTCAGTCACACCTCGGGCCACGGTGACCTTCCCTCCTAGAAGTCCGATAACCCGGCTCAACAGCATAATCGAAGCGTGATCTTCGTCGACGATCAATACGTTTCCCCCAACCATCCGGTCCTTCAGCATCTCCAGACTGAAGGGACCGGGCGTTTCCTGTACAGAAGGCATTTCCATGTAGCGAACCGGGAAAGACACGGTGACCGTCGTGCCCGAGCCCTCTTTCGATTCAACCACGATTTCCCCCTGTAACGTTTTTACCAACTGCTGGGTAATGGCCATGCCTAGCCCGGAACCAGCGATTTTCGTCACGCCTTTCGCACGATAAAAAGGATCAAAGACATGTTTTACTGTCTCTTCATTCATGCCGATACCATAATCACGAATCTTCATGTGTAAGGAGTCGTTCTCTTTCCAGATGGAAAAAATCACTTCGCCACCGGGCAAGGAATATTTTACGGCGTTGTCCAACAGGTTTAAGAGTATCTGGCATATCTTACCGAAATCACTTTCCACGAGATACTGCGCCGGGATCCCGTTGTCGACACGGTATACCACCTTTGCCCGCCGGGCTTTGTAACTGATGACAGCACCGACCTGATCGGTCAACTGGTCCATGGAGAAGACCTTATTCTCGACGGCCTTTTTCCCCAACTCGATGGAAGACAGTTCGAGAACCTGTGTCATCAAGTTGTTCAGGTTATCGGCAGCTTTCCGGTTCATATCAAAATAGCTGGCGATCTCATCCCGAAATTCAACGGGAACCTGAACAGACTGGGCTGTTGTGTCCGTACCTAACTGGCTGACCCCGAGGATGACATTTAGGGAACTGCGTAGATCATGAGATAATTCGGCGATAAAACGGGTTTTCATATGGTTGGCGCGCTCGGCGTCGGCCTTGGCCAGCGTCAGTTCTTCTGTCAACTGACGTTCCGTCAGTAATGTTTGCTGCAGCCGGCTTTGCAGTTCATATTGTTCCGTAATATCATAGGCCACAATCAGCACGCCCATGACCTGTAGTTCCTCACTGTGTAAGGAAACGAAGTCCACATTGAGTGTTTTGTTGCGCCAGGGGATGACCGTACGGTCGATCGATCTTGTTTCTCCTTGGATGAGTTGTTCTAAGTGGTTCTTCAACTCATTAAAGATAGGCGGAACGGGAAGGCCGAATAGGTTACGGTTGATCGCCTTCGTATCGGGAATGTCAAACAAATCGCTGGCCGCATGGTTCCATTCAAGCACACGACCCTCCAAATCCAAAGCGATCACAGCGACATTCACGCTGGAGAGCACACTGTTTTTCAACGCAGATACAGACTGCAATTCCAACGTGCGCACTTCGAGTTCTTCATTGATCGTCTCCAGTTCCTCGTTGGCCGCCTCCAGTTCTTCGTTGGTCGTCTCCAGCTCTTCATTGGCCGATTCGAGTTCCTCGTTGGTCGTTTCCAACTCCTCGTTGGCCGCCTGCAGCTCTTCATTCGTCGTCTCTAATTCTTCGTTCGTGGCTTGCAGCTCTTCCGCCAAGGAGAGGGCGTCTTCCAGTTCCTTCTCCATGCTATCCATTTCCCGGTCCAGGAAATAACCGATGCTGGGCTGCCGGCGAGCCACCGGGGTAAAGAGCAGCAGCATGATCGGCAACTGTTCCTCGTCCTTGTCCAGCACCACCGTCAACCCGTAGTTCCGGTTTACATCCCGGTAAGGAACGGAAATCTCCTGAAAACCAGGAACCAAATCCGTTCGGAAGCTATCCCGTAACTGTTCCAGGATTTCTTTGTCGAGCAATTGAGCAACAGCTGCTTCTCGATCCAATTTGCCTTTGTCCACTTGGATTCCCGTGCCGGCCAGCATCTCTTCGGCTCGACGGTTATAGAGGACCACTTCCATCTGCTCATTCAGGACAACGACCGGTGTCGGCATATTTTCTAGCGCAATTTCCGCCGCATGACGCAGATTCAACTTACTCCCCACAGGAGCATCGGCCCAACTGTTCCGGCTCTTTACATAAGTCAAACGCCGCCCCGGTACAGGACGAGCCTTGTACAGTTTCCACCGGCGGTCTACCACGTCATAGTACTCAGGCACAACCGATGTCGATTCCGACTTGCCCAAGAACAGATATCCACCAGGATTCAGAGCGTAATGAAACATGGTCAGAACTTTTTTCTGCAACTCTTTCTCAAAGTAGATCAATAAGTTCCGGCAGACGATAATATCGACCTTGGCGATCGGGGCCGAATGGGTGATGTCTTGAACGCCAAAGATGACCCATCCCCGGATATTTTTTTTCACTTTGTAAAAATCGCCGCAGGCGATCATATATTTCTCTTTATACCCTTCCGGCAGGGTTCGAATCCGCGTTTCATTGTAGAGGCCGCGACGGGCTTCCAGAATCGCCGCTTCGTCCATGTCGGTCGCATAAATCTTGACTTCCAACTGTTTGCGCTGCTCTTCCAGGATATCGGCGACCATGAAGGCTACCGAGTAGGCCTCTTCCCCGGTGGAGCAACCGACCGACCACACCCGCAAAGCATCACCATTGCTCATCCGGTTGATCAGCGGCTCCAGGCAATTGACCCGCAAGGAATGATAGGCCGCCTCATCACGGAGAAACTGGGTTACGTTGATGAGCAAATCGTCATGGAGCATTTCCAGCTCTTCCGGCTGATATTTTAGATGTTCGATATAGTCTTTTACAGAGCCCACATGAAGCTGCGCCATCCGTTTGCGCACCCGCCGTTTAAATGTAGAACGGCGGTAATTTAGCACATCCACATTAAGTTTTTCCCGGAGCATTTCAGCGATTTCTTTATGTTCATCAAGGGTCAGTTCCTTACGAACCGACTCAGGATCCTTCATGATCTGGGAGACAATTTTAGGGATTTCATTCAGCGGGAGGACGAAATCAATCGCCCCTGTATTGATGGCATTTTGAGGCATGGCGTTATAGAGATTGTTCGACGAGTCCTGGGCGATGGTAAAACCGCCTTGTTCTTTGATGGCTACAATCCCATTGCTCCCGTCCGATCCGGTGCCGGAGAGGATTAAGCCGATCGCCCGGGTACCATAGGCTTCTGCCGTCGATTCGAAAAGAACATCAATGGAAGGACGGGCAAATTTTACTTTCTCCGATTCAGCATCTAAATGAATCCGGTTCCCATGCAGGACGAGATGATGGTTGGGAGTCGCGACATAAATCGTGCCTCCTTGAATCGTCTCATCATGGACCGCTTCTTTGACTTCCATCTGCGAGGACCGTTTTAATATGGCTGTCAAGTGAGAGGGGTACCGTGGAGACAAGTGTTGGACGACGATAACAACCAGATTCTTGTCTGGTGTCAGTCGATTCAGTACCTCCTGAATCGCTCGCAATCCCCCTGCCGAAGCACCGATCGCCAGTACCCACAATTCCTGTTTTTGCTCTTCCGATGGATAGTCCGCCATAAATCCTCCCCCTCTCCGCCAACCAAACAAAAGGACTCTTAAGTAACCAGAACCGTTATATCATTAAATCTGTTTAATATTTGTATAATCTTAGTTATTTCTTTTATTAACCATCAATTCGCCTCGCAGAGCAGAATTCCTGCTTCATCCCCATTTATATAAAAAAAGAAGACGCTCAGCGTCTTCTTTAGCTTATCCGTCGATCTGCAAGCCGGCATGCTGCTCTTCGGTTAAGTCGATCGTATCCAAAATTTGATTATTTTCAATTAAGCAAACGACGGGCCGCAGCGGATTTCCTGAATTCTGTTTAACGACAAGGGCTTTCTTGCCATTCGTCAGTTGTACCATCGTTCCATTCGGAAATATGGCGACGGTCTCCGTGAAAAACTTGATGATTTCCGGATCGAATTGTTTCGTCGACTGCAACAAAAGATACTCGTATGCCTTATTTCCCGTGATCGGGGAGCGGTAGGGTCGCTTGGACGTTAATGCGTCATATACGTCCGCTACCGAAGTAATCCGTGCAAAAAGATGAATATCTTCGCCTTTAAGGTTTCTTGGGTAACCTGTACCATCGAACTTTTCTTGATGCTGAAAGGCTACATGGGCGGAAAGCAGGTTAGAATTCTTACGCAGTAAATCGAAACCCAGGCTGGGATGCTGCATCATAATTGTGCATTCTTCTTCAGTCAATTTCCCCGGTTTGTTCAATATCTCAAGAGGCACCTTTGTCTTGCCGATATCATGGAGCAACGCGCCCATTCCGAGAATATACAGTTCCTGACGAGAAAGACCTTTCTGCAACCCGATAATGATCGATAGAACGCACACAGAGACGGAATGGGTAAAGGTGTACTCGTCGTAGTCATGCAGTGCATTGACATCGAGCAACGTCCCCCGGTTACGCAAGAGTTCATCAACAATGAGTTCTACCGACTTTTTGGCTATCGACAGGTCAGAATGGGACCGGGACGAACCGAGCACATTCACGAGGCTTCGAGTATTCTTCATGACTTCGACATATATTTTGTCTGAAAGTGCGTTTTCATAACTAACGAGTTCTGAAAAAGGACCTTCGATGTAGATGGAACCAACTTCTAGCAATTCCAACCTTCGAAGGTAGCTCGGGGTCAACGTCACTCCTGGTGCAAGCAGTATATTGCCTCGCCCGTCATAGACTGGTCTGGCTAAGACTGCACCCGGTTCAACTAAACGAGTAGAAATACGTATCATTCCGCCAGATCCTCCTGAGTAGGGGCTAACCTTTTCTATATATTATAGGAGAAAAAATACTGCGTAAACAAGTTCGTTGTGAGAAGAGGTCATATTTAATTATCTTTTCTGTCTTTTCGAATCACCGATTTAAGAACCTGGGAGAAAGGTTTACCCTTTCCCCTACTTCCCGTCGCTTCTCTCTTTTTTTCTTTGTCATCTCGGTTGTCGGGGAATGCGGCAGGGAGAACAGGGATGATTCGTAGGCCCTCCATGGCATTCATCTCCTTTGGGTTACCTTGCCTTCGTTGTATCCCTTACTAATTTTATCGTGAACGATAACACAAACCCTTAATAGCTTTTGGTGAAATATTCTTGTTTTTCACAATTTGAAAATTGTTATTGTGATTTTATGCACCAACTTGTATAATTGCGCCTGTATCTTTACGAATATACAAACCTTAAGACGGAGGAAGAATTGATGAAAAAGTGGAAGCTCCTTGCATGTGTGGCTTTGGTGACGTTCGGACTATTCAGCTTGACCGGTTGCGGAAAAAGCACAACCCCGATCACGACATCGAAGAAAATCGTCGTTGGAACGGAAGCATCTTTCCGACCTTTTGAGTGGCGAAATGAGCAAGGTGACATTATCGGATTCGATATTGAACTCGCTAAGGAGATCGGTGCGCAAATCGGTGCAGACGTTGAGATTCAAAATATCCCCTTCGATGGACTTATCGCCGCCCTGAATAACAAAAACATCGATATGGTTTCCTCAGCCATGACGATTACGGAAAAACGAAAAGAAAGTGTAGACTTTTCCAAACCTTATTTTGAAGCCACACAGGCTATTGTCCTCAAAAAAGGTTCTTCTTTCAAAAGCCTTTCTGACTTAAAAGGTAAAAATGTGGGCATCCAAAACGGTACGACCGGACAAGATGTCGTCGAAACATTGATGGGCAACCGGGATCCCCATATTAAACGCTTTGAAAGTGTTCTCGACGCCCTGAATACATTACGGATCGACGGACTGGACGCTGTGGTCGCCGATAAACCAGTCGTTCAAAACTATCTATTGAGCAACCCTGAATCTCAATTGGTTCTTCTGGACGATACTAGTTTTGTCAAAGAAGAATACGGCTTCGCCTTCCGTAAAGGTGATACAGAACTCCAGACACAAGTGAACGAAGCGCTTGATAAGTTGGAAAAAAACGGCAAGATTAAAGAGTTAGCTACAAAATATTTGGGAGAGAAATAAATTAATTCGAAAAATCTTGAGTGCGTCAGTAGTTCAACTGACGCACCTTTTGTTTAAGATAACAAGTCGCCAATGTTGTAATCAACCATTTTTTGAAATAAACGGAAATTGCATCATCATTATTTCCCACTACACCGAACTATACTGACGGTACTATTATCATTTTGCAAAACACTTTGTGTCTTATTATCTCGAAATTTCACTATCAAAGTCGAAATACCCGTATCACTTATATGTTTCCCTGCATACCTAACAAACAAGGCAAATATAAGATAGGCGATGCATCAAAACTTTCTATAAATTTATAAAAATAATGTTTTGAATAGGCTGCTTTTGATATATAATATACTTAAAAAACTAGGTAAAGGACGGTATTCCACATGCGTCAATCGGAAGAGATGTCCCCTCAAGATAAGGCTTTACAGCAACTAGATGCAGATTATCAACGCTATCGCCAGTCTGTAGAATTTGCATTTAAAATGGCTCAAGAACTAGTAAATCGTGCTCTTGACCCTGTGGTCAGTGAATTAGCTTCCGTACGTAATGTTTTACAAGATCTCCAGACGACGATCCAAGTGGAAAAGCAAGAACAAAGCAATTTGGCTGAGACGCTCGGAGAGGCTGCTACCTCTTTAACCGCTGAAGAAACTGATTCCGAAGCTACCGAGACTATGGAAGCACCTCGTCGTGGACGTCGCAAAAAAGTAGTTGAACCGATTAAAGTCAAACCCAACCGGATTCGTTGGGGAAGCACCGAAGAAGAGATTAAAAACACCATTTTCGAACAACTGCGTCTTTTAGAGGAACATGGTAAGGAAATCACCGTGACGAACATAAAAGAAGATGTCCCCAGTATGATGCGTTTTCTTTATGGAAAAGATGCCCTGTTCCAAGGAATCAATGCACTCATCGAAGAATACGAACAAATTAAAAAAGGCGGCAACGCAGTTCCGGAAGAGATCAAGGAAACTGAACCGGCTTTTCCTGAGGTCGAACCAGAAGTAATTCCGGAAACGGCGGAAACAGAAGAAATGGGCATCGGGGAAGAAACAGCTGAATAACTTTTACGCAAAAAAAACGCTCTCGGAGAACAAGATCGCCGGGAGCGTTTTACTTTACTATTTTGGAGTCTTGTCTATAAATAGATGAATGAGGAAGGTTTCTTTTCTTTCAGTTCCGATAAGAAAAAAACGATCTTTTCTTCTGGCATCTGTTCCAAAGCGTCTTCAATCATCGCTTCCAGATCCATCCCCGTTAAAAGCATCGGCGCCAAGGGATGGTCCGATAAACCAAGAAACCGGCAAAGAAACACTGGGGATGCGGCCAAAATATCCTCGATTCGTTGATGTCTCACTTCTTCTAGCAAGTCCATTTGACCTAACATTGTGCCCCCTCCATTTTCGCTCTTTTCGCTTGCCGTTCAGTTCTAAATATTTCTTTCACATTATCTTTTCCGCAAAGAAGTAGAAAATCCTCCTCGCTAACCCATCTGAAATAAGCTATTTTCATGAATCATTGTTAACTTTAAAAAGTCAGCTGCCAGGAGCAACGATTCTCAATGGATTTGTACAGAGATTCCCTAGGTATTCGGCTCGCGAGAAAGACCAACGAAACCAGATCGTGCTCTCTACATCCCACCCTATGAGGTTATAGGGATATCCATACTTCGTCTCTGACAACCCTCGTTCGGTCAGATGGACGGCATCATAATCTCGGCTGATCGCTTCAAAATCCAACTTCGCCTTCCCCATCGGCAATTCACCACAGAACAACGAATAGATTTCACTAAATCTTTTAGCAGGGATAAATGGACCGTTCCAGGCGGGATTGACATGATACCTACAGAGCAGTTCTTCAAAGTCATAATAGCCATCGATTCTGTATATCCGTGCATCGGGGTTGGCTGTAACGATCCAAGCCTCTAAAGCCGTTCCCTTCCAATAGGTCTCATTCGTATAAGAAAAAAGAACCCAATCAGACATGAGGGTCTCATGATAGGTTGAAGTCCAAAAACCGCCGAAAGGTTTGTTTTGAGGCGTATTGGTGACGGGATTGATTTTGGCAGGGTCTAGCGGCGAACGTCCGAGCCATAACTGATGCGGTAAGATCGTAGGACAAGCCGAATATCGACGTTCTACCACTGCCATAAAAACACCCCTTATCTCCCTTATTCTTAGTGCTTAGTTTGCCCAGAATGCATCTATTCGCAATATTCTGCCTTTTTATTCAAATCCCTTTATTTCATCAACAAAAGGTTTTGCCACATATTCAATCCGTCTAGCGACAACAAAAATGTATAACGCACCACCGTTAAATCAAGAAAAAAGCGCTTAAGAACCTAATGGATTAAAATTCTTAAACGCCCTATTGTTCAATTTTTATTACCTAAGCAACTCTGATACTTTAAGAGTTATGATTATACAACTGATCTATTTTGTTTTTTGCATTCCTGATGGCTTCTGCCTTCAAATCATCCACTTGCCAGTAGAGCAACGCTTTAGTCGGGCACGCTTGAACACATCGGGGGATTTTATGCTCACGCAGACAGTCTTGATCACACTTAATCGGTTTATGAGTTTCCTCGTCTTGAATGATAGCACCAAAGGGACAACTCATTATACACATCCAACATCCATTACATTCAGATGGCCCATCTTCATTCGTCACAATGCCGTCATTACGGCGATGCATGGCACCGGTTATGCAGTAGTCAATGCAAGTCGCGTTGGTACAATGGTTACAGTTCAAGGGGACCTTTTTTCCTGGCACCTGATGGACTTGTATTCGTTTTTTGGGAAGTTCTCCGGCCAAAACCGCTTCGACAACCGATCTCTTTGTACTGTGAGCCACAGCACAGGCAAGTTCGCAAGCTTTACATCCGATACACCGTTCTACCTTGGCAACTATCTTTCCTGCCATCGTCATCCCCCCCTACCAAAGACGGGTCAAAAGCCCAAGACCTGCTCGGCGCTCTTGAATAGCCAGAAACAGTTTTTTCGCAGCTTCCGACGGATTTGTCTCCACGATAAAATACCCGCCTGTAATTTCCCTAATATCTTTGGTCAAGGTTTTAACCACTTGTTTAGAACCCGCAACAGGCGGAACCATTCCAAGGTGCGTGGGGAGACCGAGCGCGACGGCGTAAGTCCCGATAGAAAAAGCTTTTTCCGTCTTGTACTCGGGCGCTGAAGCAACAACAGGCAGCATATCCGTATCTACACCCAATTTTTCCGCGATGGCAACTGCAATATCAACAGCCCGAGAATTATCTACACATGATCCCAGATGCAAAACAGGTGGAAGAGGCCCCTCTAACCCATTGGCCTCTCCGATTGCTGACAAGACATCCTTCATCCCATCCCCGGCGTAGGCCTTTGTCGCCTCTCCATTCATAAAACCGAGGCGACCGAGTGACCCGGCGCCACATCCTGTAGCTAACAGAAGCACATTTCGCTTTGCCAGTTCCTTCGCCATAATGATATAGTTTTCATCTTGACGAACCTTCACGTTATTGCATCCAGCAAACAAACATATCCCCTGTATGTTTCCATTTACGATATTATCAATCAAAGGCTGTAATGGTTCTTCTTGGTTCAACTTGGCAAGAGCAGCGACGATCGCTTCTTTGGAAAAACCGGCAACCACCTTTTCTTTATACCGGGGTATCTGGTACAACCTCCCAGCTCGTTCTTTAAACGCTTCTATCGCGAGCCGGAGAATCTCTTTCCCCTTTGCCCATGCACCTTCCTCGTGAATTTCAATATGTATCGCTCCTGGAATTTTGGCCATGGACATGGTCGTAATCACTTTCGTCGAATAACAACCGGCTAAGGTCGCGATGGATGGATATACGCATTGATAGTCCACCACCATCGCGTCGAGGACACCAGTGAGGATAGGTAGCTCTTGAGACACGGAGTGAGTACAGGATGGCACCCCATGTCGCATGAGCACTTCACTGCCGGTACAACAGATGCCGACGAGATTTATACCTGTCGCACCGGCCATTTTTGCCTCTTCTCTCATCTCTCGCGATACTTGAACTAACAAATCCGAAAGGACCGGATTGTGACCATGAAGTGCCACATTCACCTGTTTCGGATCCAACACAGCCATATTCATTTCGGAAATTACGGGAGCAGGGGTTCCGAAAAGAATATCAGATAGATCGGTTCCCATGCGGCACCCAGCATAATCGGCAATTCCTGCAGCTATACTTCCTAACAATAGGTTGTTTGCATCAGCATCTACACCAAGAGTCGTACGGTGCATCATTTCCGCGATGATGGAATCGATGCCTACAGGGTTGACACCAAATTTATTCCACAGTTCCGCTCGATTTTTCGTGACCGTCCGATTTGCAAAACCGATCGGAGTATTTCGTTCGGAAAAATCCTCCAGTGCCACTTCCGCCACCGAGCGGGCGATCTCCTTAATTTCTTTTCCTTCTACCTCAATCCCATGACGCTGGGCGACGGCCAAAAGCTTTCTCTCATCTTTTACCGGATAATCAGGCGCTTTCCCATCGGCCCATTTTTTTAGCACATGAGCCAAGTGTTTGGAGTGCCCTGAATGTGAGGCAGTTCCAGCGACAATAGACCGGGCCAAGTTGCGAGCAACTAACGTATCTGCATCAGCGCCACAAACACCTTTGCGAGGTCCATCTCCAAAAGGATCGATTCGACAGGGGCCCTGAGTACAATTCCGACAGCATAGACCTAACTCTCCAAAACCACATTGGGGCTGTTGGAAATTTAAGCGGTCCCAAGCAGTTTCAATTTTATTTTGCAAAGCCACTTCTAGCATCTCTTGTACAGCTAAATCAACGGATCTTGTATCCATACCAACACTCCCACCTTTTACGTTAAACGAGTCAAAATGGTTTTCAACACATTTCCTCGCAGCAAATCCTTGGCGTAGTGACGAACAGGCAACCCTCGAATGATCAAATTGGCATAAGGACCCGCTTGGTCTACATCCCCTACTAGTGCTGCCCCAACTAATCGAGGCCCTTTAAAAACCAAGTAGCGGTGAGCACAGGGAGATTTCAGACTCGGTCCTCCTTTAAAAATCTCCACGTCCTCACCCTGCGCGTCTATATGTCCCACCGATACCACAGGTATCCTGTTAAATTCTGTGGCATTCATCCGGGTCAGTCTCGGAATATACCGTTGTAGCGGTTTCCCCCGCATAGCCGCGAGTGCATTATAGCCTGCTACACGTCCCTGCACCGATGCTAATGACCACAAGGCAGAAGTCGTAAATTCGCCCGTTATCGGATCTTCTACTTCGATCACGTCGCCAGCGGCAAATATGTTCTCTCTGCCTATCGACAGAAAAGGCTCGACTAGAAGGCCCCGATTTTGTTTCCCTCCAACCGCTAAAGCCAACTCTTGATTCGGAGTCACACCTTTTCCCACGACCGCTAATTGAGCGGATAACCGGCTGCCGTCTTCCAAAATGATTTCTGACAGTCCCCTTCGCCTGTCTCCCTCAAAGGCAATAGGATTGACGCCAAAAACAAACTGGAGTTCCAGCTTTTCTAGTGCTCTTTTGACAATTTCCGCAGATAGGGGATCCAGTTGACGGCTGAGGATTTGCCGCGATTTGATCACCACGGTCACTTTTTGAACGCCCCGTTCTTTTAGTGCCGCAGCAGTCTTCAACGCGATAAGACCGCCTCCAACGGTTACTGCGGAAGATACTTGATCACATCGACGTACAATGGCTTTCGCATCATCATAGGTTCGTAGTGTAAAGACGCCGGGTAGATCATCGCCGGGAATATTCAAACTGGATGGCCGAGCACCTGTGGCCAAAACCAAGCCGTCGTAATTCAAGGAAGTTCCATTTGATAAAAGGACTTTCCCCTGTTCAGAGCATATTTTTTCAACTCGTATTCCTAGAAGTTCTTTTATATTTAGTCTTTGAAAGTGATCAGACTTCCGGATTTGCAATCCGGTTAAGTCTTTTTTTTACCCGATATTACCTCCCGGATTACACATCGGGAATAGGAAGCGTACGGTTCAGCAGATACCATAGTCACGTTAACGGAGGGATCCATTTGGCGAACAGTTTCTGCAGCCGCAACTCCTGCGGCACTGTTACCGATAATAAGAATGCTCACTGGATTCAACCACCCTTTCGTGCAAAAAGTCGTAACCAAAAATTTGAATACACCTATTTCCTCTTTCTACACTAAGGTTGCTTTTACCTTCAATTAAAAGAGGCAAAAAAATCTTTATTTTCCTTAATTTGTTGCCCCATCTTTAACCTATTAGTGTATATTATTATATATATAAGGTAATAAAAGGAGGCGCTTTTTCTTGAAGGGTGTCATACTAATGTGCGTAAAAGAATTGGTTCAAAAAAACTTCGGAGACAATAAATGGGAGGAAATTCTTCACCAATCGGGAGTTCCTCGACAAATTTTCGTCCCCATGGGAGATATTACAGATGAGGACACCATGAAGGTAATCACGACGGCTTGCACCGTTTTGCACCTATCTCTCCAACAAGTAATCGACGCCTTTGGTCATCATTGGTCGACCCTATTTGCCCCAAAGATGTACCGCCTTTATTTTACGGGTGCGAAAAGTTCAAAAGAATTCTTGTCAAAAATGGACTCCGTCCATGTAACTATGACCCAGCGTATGAATGGTGCGAAACCACCGCGCTTTAAGTACGAATGGCAAAATGACAAAACCGTTATAATGACATACTCCTCACAGCGGGGACTTATCGATATTGCCATCGCTTGTATTCATGGAGTCGGCGAATATTACAAGGAAAAACTTCAAGTTACCAAAATGGGCAGCGATAAAATCAAGATTGTTTTTCCATAATTGCTAGAACATACATAAGTTAAGCCGGGGAAGATAATCCCCGGCTTTTTTCGCTATGCTCAAAGATATTTGCGCTGCACCTTTTCCCCGTTAAAACTAAAGAGAATCTTCTTTCCGTCTATGATCGTCTCCAGGTTTACCGTCTTGCCCCAGAGGGTATAAAAGTGAGGCAGCGTCCTTTCCAAATAAGGAATATCCAGTTCTGCACTCTCAAAGGCATGGCGGATCAACAGTTCCCCACTCCGGTTGTAATCACCATCATCTACATATAAAACCGGTATTCCTCCGTTGGTCATCCGGTTGACCATCTCATCGCGCACCTTTTCCCAGTCCTTCTCGACGATCTGCCATTGGTTGCCTATCTTCTTATAGACGTATAAATCCATCTCATCGACCAGTTCTTTGGTCAGGTAGTTGCGGAGGAAGGATTGATCTGTTTCAATCTCCCGGACTTCGAAGATTTTTTCGCGGTTCCAGCGCTTATCGATATCCTCAAAAATCTTCAGTCCCAAGTAATAGGGGTTGAGCGACGTCTTAGACGGCTGCACCACCTGGGCATGCATCTTGGCGAATTCCCAGGCATCTTCCTCATTCATATCCATCTCTCGTAAGATACGCACATGCCAAAAACTTGCCCAGCCTTCGTTCATGATTTTTGTACGCATTTGAGGCCAGAAATAGAGCATCTCATCGCGCATGATCGATAGGATATCGCGTTGCCAATCTTCCAAAAAGGGACTATGGTTCATCAAAAAGAGCATGATATCCTTCTGCGGCCGTTCCGGTAATCTCCGATTCGGCTCCTTTGCCTTTTCATCATTCGTACCTGTTTTAGACGCCTTTGACGGTGCCTCTTGTCCCGAATGATGATCCCTTTCGAGAGAAAACAAATCCTCATAGGCGCTGTCAGGCTGAACTTTCGGCTTTGGCGGAAGAGCGTCTTTCACGGTCCCGTGATGAGGATCGATGTGTTCTTGAATGGCCATCACCGCATCGAGGAAGCTTTCCACTTTATCGAGACCGTGGCGAATCTCGTATTCTCGAATACGGTCTGCAGAAGAGGCCATCGATTCGACCATAAACCTTGACGTCCCGGCAAAGGCAGCATTGTTTTTAAAGAAATCACAATGGGCCAGCACATGCGCCGCCACCAACTCGTTTTGAATGGGACTATTCCCCTCCAATAAAAAGGCGTAGCAAGGAGATGAGTTGATCACGAGTTCATAGATTCGGGACAGATTGTAGTCGTAGGACATCTTTAAACGATGAAAGCTCTTGCCAAAAGACCAGTGGCTAAACCGCGTCGGCATCCCGTAAGCACCGAAGGTATACAATACGTCTGCCGGGACAACTTCGAAGCGCATGTCATAGAAATCCAACCCAAACCCCTTAGCAATATCCATGATGACCGGCAGGGATTTTTCCAACCGCTCCAAGTCTTGTATAGCTTGAGATTTTTCCATTTTGAGGCCTCCTTCTTCCCTATCGTGTCTTTTATATGTCTATGCACATGGGAGGCCTGCTTGCTTCTAAAGAAAAGTTTAAGGGCACACCGGTCACTCAGCCGTATATACTAACGGATGTTTAACAAGAAAAAGCCGGCCTGTTCACTGCTTGAACAAACCGGCTTTTTCCTCATTTTAAAAAGGATATCTCTCCGATATCCTGGCGGTCAAAGGAGCTAATGAAGAGTGCGATCACTGCTCCCGACTTCTCCGTAATATCGAATCCCCCGAGAGATGGTTTCATCGATCAGTTCCCTTAAACTGAATCGGCAGTCCTGAGCCGGGAAACGTTCTATCGCCTCTTCTAGGTAATCCCGGCAGGTCTCCTGAAAAATACCTATCATATCACTCGGTGTGATCTGGTCGACAGAACTAACAAAAGGATGGTGCCGCAAATAGTAGATCCTTGTCCAACCAGCCAAGTATTCGGCTAGGTTCCCACTGTTGACTAACGGAAGCACCTTTTGAAGTAAGGGATGATTCTGAACCTCCCTTGGAACCTCTGGGTGGGAAAATGTTTCAGCCTTCATTCGGGCCACCTCTTTTATACGGGAATTGGGCTACGCAACTTACCTTTTGCCGATGAAACGGCGCAAAGCCCTTATCACTGTAGCTATCCCCGACAAAGGAAAGACTATGCCCATCGGAGAGACTCCCTTACCCTCACTGCCATTCAACCCGGTTACGGCCATTCCGCTTCGCCTGGTAGAGGGCTTTATCAGCCCGGTCGATGAGACTTTGTACGGTTTCATTATGCTTTCGACATTCTGTGATGCCAAAACTCGCCGTCACATTGATCGTCAGTTCATCAGAAATCACATAAGCTTCAGCGCTCACGATCTCCCGGATCTTCTCGGCGAGCACAAAAGCCCCTTTCAGATCTGTTTCGGCTGCGACAAGGGCGAACTCTTCCCCTCCAAAACGGCAAATCGTATCGGTCGCTCTCACCCTTTGATTCAACCGCCCGGCTAGGTTAATCAAAATCTTGTCCCCTACCAGGTGCCCATATGTGTCGTTGATGTGCTTAAAATGATCGATGTCGATCATCATTAAGGCGAGCATGCTGCCAAAGCGGTCAACCCGAGCCAATTCTTCCGTCAATTTTTGATCAAAGTAACGGCGGTTATACAACCCGGTGAGAGTATCCCGTACGGAACCGGCCCGCAAAATCCCTTCTCGACGCTTTAAACTATCAATCGAAATCTTATGCCGGAGGGCGACTTCAATGCGAAGCAATAGTTCTTCATAGTCAATCGGTTTCGTAATATAATCGGAACCGCCTGCTTTGAGACTTTCGAAGCGGTCGCTTTTATTTTCACTGGAAGAAGCAAAAATAATCGGCACATCACTCGTGTCGACATTTTCCTTGAGGCGTCGGGCCAAATCCCAACCATTCAACCGGGGTAACACGATGTCGGCGATAATCACGTCGGGCTGAAAGCTGTCGATCATCGCGAGAGCCATTTCACCATCCCGGGCATTTTCCACCTGAAAACCGCTGCGAGACAGTTCATCCATTAAGATACGAGCTTCCAACGCCGAGTCATTCACGATAAGTATTCTTGCCATCCCCGGTCACCTCCCTTAAGGCCTTGTTTCTTTCCTTGAACATACTCACACTAATCATATATACCAGATTCAGCCAAATCGAACTGAGTATTTTATTCTTTCTTTTTGTCAAAATTCCTTTTTTCTGAAAACAATAATTACTGTTAGTAAAAAAGGATGACTACGGATAGATTGTAAAGGTCGAGATATATGTTGAACTGATTAGACCATTATATATGTCTTTGCATTTTAAAATGGAAAGAGATCTGCATTTTTTGCAGATCCCTTTCCGCCGGCCAGGCAGGCCGGGCTACAATAAGGAGCAGCCATTTCGATCCGCCGTCCCTTTTCGCCTCTCCCACCTGCATCGGAGAGAGGTCGCAGCCGCTATGGCCGTTCCTCTTGATTACATCTTACGCCGTACTTCCGATTTTGTCAATCCTTTTTGTTCGCATTTTCCCATACACTTACTGCCATCTGAAAGACCAGCGGGTGATTGTAATCTTCGATACGGCCTTCTCGAGCGAACTCTGCCAGCTTTTTCGTCCAGGGAAAACATCCCACCACTTCGGAGTCTTCTGCTAATAATTCCTCTTGATCACCAAGGCAAATCAGGGAACTGCAGGAAGGACACTCGGTCTCTCCCCCATTTTCGACGACACCCAAGATGGGCACAGCTCGTCTCGCCAAAATGGACATGACGTTGCGAACCGCCAAGCGGTCTAATTCTCGTTGAGATGTCACCACGACGACGCCTGCCACCGGCAGTTCGTCGAATAGAAATCGGTGAACATCATTAAAACCGGCGGGCATATCGATAAGCAAGACATTCAAAGGAGCCCACTGCACATGAGGTATTACGGCTTGAATGACCTTGTCCGGTGCGTCCGCTGAAAGGTCGACAGGCTTCTCCGGTAATAGTCCCGCTGAAACGATTTGGAGACCATCACGGCTTACGGAGGGATGCAGCTTTCTTCCTCGCCGCTCCATCACCTGGGTCATTCCAAACATCATCGGAATCACTGGTCCGACCGCATCGGCATCTAAAACCCCCGTCTGCAGTCCCGCTTTCGTCAAACCGGCCCCTAAGAGCGCCGTGATGGTCGACGTGCCGACGCCGCCTTTGCCGCTCATCACGGCGATGATCTTCGGTGGGTGGTTCAATCTGACTCACTCCCGGTAAAAGTTATGCTCTATTTTATCAAATCCTGTGAGGCTATCCAACCAGTCAAGGGAAAGCGAAAACCCTCTGCCGAAGGTAAAATTCATTCCGACAGAGGGCCGAGGGCTCATCCTAATCATGATGGCTAACCTCTTTATCCCATTGCCATACGTTGTTCTACCAAACGGCCCAAACGGGACATGGCAAAGTTGATGATAAAGTAGATGCAAGCGACCAAGAGGAGAGTCTGAATCGGATTGTTGTACTCAATAAAGGTCAGTGACGCCTGACCCGTCAGTTCCTGGAGCCCGATAATCGTCGCATAAGAGGTATCTTTCGTCAAGGTGATGAACTGGCTCAAGAGCGGGGGAATCATCTTTCGCAGCGCCTGCGGCATGATGATGAAGACCATCGTCTGCAGGTACGTAAATCCTTGAGAGCGAGCAGCTTCCCACTGTCCCTTGGGGATCGATTGAATCCCGCCGCGAATGATTTCCGCCACTAAGGCCGATGTAAAGATAGTGAAGGCAACGACAGCCGCCCAAAACTTCGATAGGTTGACCCCGATGACTGGCAGCGCGAAATAAGTGAAAAAGATCAGCAAAATCAACGGGAGATTGCGCAAGGACTCAATGTACAAAAATGCCGGATACCGCAAGAACCGGAATTGGGAAATGCGCAATGCACAGATCACCATCCCGAAGAAGAGGCTCATGGCGATACTGACAAGGGCCAGTTCTATCGTCCATTGCAGCCCTTGCATCAGGAATTTTAGATTCTTCGGCTCGAATAAGATCATCCATTTAGACGCTTCCATAGGTCCCCTCCTCTCTTAGGAACTTCGCTGCAACCGCCGTTCCAGTAGGTTAGCGAAGGTGCTAAGCGGTACGGTAATCGTTAAGTACAGCAAAGCGGCGAAAATAAACACCTCAAAGACGATGAACGTATCCGAGGAAATTAAATACGTTTGATACATCAAGTCGGTCACAGCGATCGTGCTTAAAATGGCTGAGTTCTTGACCATATTCACCATCTGGTTGGTCAAGGGCGGCAAAATGATTTTCACGGCTTGCGGCAGGATGACATAGCCCATCGCCTGCAGGTAGTTCATCCCCGATGACCGAGCCGCTTCCATCTGTCCCTTTGGCACCGCCTGGATTCCGGCGCGGAACACTTCACCCATATAGGCGCCAGTGTACACGGCCAGACCTAACGTACCACAGGCTAAGCCGGAGATGTTCAAGCCCATAGCCGGAGAACCGTAATAAAAGAAGAAAACTTGAATAATCAATGGCGTGTTTTGAAAGAACTCTACATAGGCCGCCCCAAAAGCATTGAGCAGCTTAGAGGAAGTAACCCGAAATATAGCGATGACGACGCCGATCGCCAGGGACAACAGCAGCGCATACAGGGAAACTTCCAAGGTAATTCCTAAACCGGATAGATACTTTCCCGAATAGCTCAGCACATCATTCCAGTTTCCCATGCCGGACCTCCTTTCTATAAAAAAGGGGAGTGAAGCCTTCTCCACTCCCCGGCAGACTCATTTGTTCCCTACTTGGGCGGATCTTGCTTAAACCATTTCTTATAGAGCTCAGCATATTTCCCGTTGGCTTTTAGTTCCTTGATAAAATCGTTGACATATTGAACCCACTCTGGATGACCTTTTTGCATACCGAACCCATAGGGTTCTTCTGTAAACAACCCACCGACCAACTCATAGTTGGTATCTTCTTGGAGAAAACCAAGCAAAATAGAGTTATCCGTCGTCATGGCATCAGCCCGGCCTTGCTTGACCGCCAAAAAGGCTTCCGTATATGTGGGGAATTCCAACACTTCTGCACCAGGTGCTTTTTCCCGTATGTTCTTCGCGCTCGTCGATCCTTGCGCCGTAGATACCTTTTTCCCTTTAAGATCATTTATACTTTTAACCGGACTGCCTTTTTTCACCAGCAGAGACTGCCCTGCGAGGAAGTAGACATCGGAAAAATCAACCTGCTTTTTCCGCTCCTCGGTGATCGTCGTGGTGCCGGCGACAATGTCGATTTGGCCGTTTTGCAACATAGGAATGCGTGTTTTTGACTCGACTTTTTCCAGTTTCACCTTGCTGGCATCGCCGAAGATCTTTTTCGCTAATTCCTTCATGACGTCCACTTCAAAGCCTTCCGCTTCTTGGGCACCGGGCTTCAGTTGCCCGAAAAGGGGTACGTCGTTCTTGACACCCGCGATGAGGTATCCCCGGTTTTTAATGGTCTGCAGGTAGTCCCCCGACTGACCCGATGAGGTTGGGGCGCTCGATGACGATCCACACCCTGTTGCGATAGTCCCCATGAGCACGATGGAACAGACAAGAGCGACCCGCTTGGCCCACTTTTTGAGCATGTACTCTCCCCCTTAAGAATATGTTTTTTATCACATTCAGCGGCCAAAAAAAAGCGCACTGAATACTACCGCTTTGAGGCTCGTCCTCCCGTAAGAATCTTGCTCAAAAAGAGCTTTGCCCGCTCTTCCCGCGGGTTTGTGAAGAAATGCTCCGGTGTTCCTTCTTCCACGATCATGCCGTTATCCATGAAGATGACCCGGTCCGCCACTTCCCGAGCAAAACCCATTTCATGCGTCACGACGACCATGGTCATCCCCTCTTTGGCCAAGGCCTTCATGACATCAAGCACCTCATTGATCATCTCCGGATCTAGGGCCGATGTAGGCTCGTCAAAGAGCATGATCTTCGGCTTCATCGCCAACCCCCGGGCGATTGCCACCCGCTGCTGTTGACCACCAGACAATTGGGACGGATAGGCTTGGGCCTTTTCCGGAATTCCCACCTTTTCTAAAAAGAAAGTGGCCGTCTTCTCGGCTTCTTCTTTGGCAATTTTCCGGACCTTGATAGGAGCCAACGTGATGTTCTCCAGCACTGTCTTATGGGGATAGAGGTTAAAATGCTGAAAAACCATTCCGATTTCCTGTCGCAACAGATTTATGTTCGTTTTTGGATCATCAAGCCGGAAGCCATCGACCGTCAGTTGACCTTCACTGATGGCTTCCAGCCGGTTGATACAGCGCAACAGGGTACTCTTTCCCGAGCCACTGGGGCCGATGACAACGACGACTTCCCCTTCGCGGATTTGTAGATGGATATCGCGGAGAACGTGCAACTTTCCGAACCACTTGTTCACTTTGTCGAAACGAATCAGCGTCATCGCCCCCTGGATTAGAAATATTTATCGCATAATGCTCTAATTATAACATTATCTTTTAGATTTTGCCGTATAAAACTTGCTCGATAAAGATGTAAGTTTTTTCCTTTAAATGTACCAGGTAGGGGCTGATAAGCTTTTCTCCATGAAGGGTATCGGTGACCAATACGGTCGGTTGCAGCGGGGACTCTTGATAAAACTGAACCACATAACCCTCGTCCCCCGTAGACAATCGCACACGGGTGTTTAACATGAGATCGCGCAGACGGTTCATGAAAGTAGAAACGATATGTTTGTCGAGATGACCGGCAGCGTCTTTATTCAGTATGTCTACAGCGTGGATGTGATCCATGCGGGACCGGTAAGCCCGGTTGGTCGTCAAGGCCGAGTAGACATCGGCTACAGCGACGATACGGGCAAAAAGGTGAATTTGAGCATATTTTAACTTATGGGGATATCCCTGACCGTTACACCATTCCTGATGCTGCAAAATACAGGACTTCTGTTCCTCGGGCAAAGGGATTCCACCATCTTGAAATATTTTCAGCCCTGCTTCCGGGTGGGACTTGATGATCTGGAACTCTTCATCAGTGAGTTTGCCTCTCTTGTTCAAAATGGCATCGGGGATATTAATTTTACCGATGTCATGTAGGATAGCTCCTGCAGCAAGACTCTGTATTTCGTCACCGGAGAGTCCGAGATTCATTCCGATCATCGTGCTTAACAGGCATACATCGACAGAATGGTGTAAGGTGTAATCGTCTGATTCCCACAAACGAGACAAGCGAAGTCCGATTTTCTCATCCTTGGCGATCGCCGAGACCATATTCGATGCCGTACTCCGAATCGCTTCTTCGTTAAAACCATGACCCTCACGCATATCGATAAAGACATCGCGAACGGTTTCAATAGACTGTTCAAAGAGCACCTGTTCCTGATTTACTCGTTTCAATGCCTCGAATTGGTCGGTTAGGGATTCAACAGTCTTGGGCTTCTGACCTGTTAGTATGCCGATCTCTTCCCATTTGAGGATTTGCTTGTATATGGCATCTGTCAGAAAGGTGCCTTTCGGGATCAACAGGCGCCCATCGACGGTAAAGACATCTTTAGCCAATTCTTCCCCGACGTTATATTGTTCCGATACTTTTCGGACATACATGTACCTTCCACCGTCCCCTATTCCATTTTCCTGCTAGAATCGTTCGACAAAAGCAATAGTTTTCCTTTTTTACATAAAAGAAAGCAGACGCGAAAATACCGCAGTTAATCCCCCCTCGCTTTCTCAAACGCATGGAATCGGAAGAATCGACGGTTTTACAAAAGCAGCGATGGTCTTGTATGATTTATAGTATGAGAAAAAAATCTTAAAATTCGTAAAAACAGCTCTCTGCTATGGGTCATCTCCGCTGGAGAAAGGAAGAAAAGGATGAATATCGCCTTTTTCTTGATTCCGAAAAAAGAAGTAGTTCACCTACCCATCACATCGACGATGCGACAAGCGATTGAAAAAATGGAATATCACCGTTATACTGCCGTTCCCCTGATCGACCGTGAAGGAAAATACGTAGGGACGTTGACTGAGGGAGACCTGCTCTGGAAATTAAAAAACACACCCGGTCTCACTTTTGAAAACATGCACCGCCTGTCTCTGACAGAAGTCCCTCGGAGGATGAACAACAAGCCTGTTCATATCTATGCACAGATGGAAGAATTGGTTTCTTTGGCTGTTGAGCAGAACTTTGTACCCGTAATGGATGATCGCGGGGTCTTTATCGGAATCGTCCGGCGTAGAGAAATTATGGAGTATTGTGCGGGGATGTTGGAGACTCGAAATTTCGGTAAGACCGTTTGTTCTTCCTAAAGGACCAAAAAGGTCCTTTTTTTCTTTTCCATTGCAAGGATAAGGGGCCTGTTTTGTATAACTAAAGCTTCAATACCTGGCAGAAAGTGCAACGCACACTGGTCAATTACCAGTGCGCGTTGACAAAGATGACTTTATGGATACTTCACAGTCAGCGTCACAGCAGAAGCTTCTTCAATACTTCCAACTCGTAGAAATCGGTGAAGTCTCTGTGCGAGGCATGGTTCAGCCCGTCAAAATTTACACTTTACCCGCTTATAACGTTGATTCATTCGTGTTCGGTTAACTAGTAATCGCATGGTAATAAATGTTATTTAAAGGTTTTTTCATAATTATGTCGAAAGTATAAGTAGAATAATGCTTATGTTGGAGGCATCAATAA
>NZ_WNKU01000079.1 GCF_009720735.1 Heliobacterium mobile | reverse complement strand
GTAGCTATGTCGGGAGCGGATAAGCGCTGAAAGCATCTAAGCGCGAAACCGACCCAAAGATGAGACTTCCCACTACGCAAGTAGGTAAGACCCCAGGAAGATGACCTGGTCGATCGGCCCGGGATGTACACGCCGTGAGGCGTTTAGTCGACGGGTACGAATCGGTCGAGGACTTGACCTTATGCTTTACTATCTCTTCTGTGCAGTTTTCAGGGAGCTATGCTCCCTGTAGGATCTATTAGCTCAGTTGGTAGAGCACCTGACTTTTAATCAGGGTGTCGCTGGTTCGAGTCCAGCATGGATCACCATATATGGCCCGTTGGTCAAGCGGTCTAAGACACCGCCCTTTCACGGCGGTTACAGGGGTTCGAATCCCCTACGGGTCACCATATACGGAGCAGTGGTGTAGAGGCCTAACATGCCAGCCTGTCACGCTGGAGATCGCGGGTTCGAATCCCGTCTGCTCCGCCATTCTATTTCTCGATGTCAACGGTAGATAAACCAAATGTTAACCTGCAGGTTGTTTGGCAGTATAGCTCAGTTGATCTATCGGGGTGTAGCTCAGTTTGGTAGAGCGCCTGCTTCGGGAGCAGGAGGCCGCACGTTCAAGTCGTGTCACTCCGACCATTATATGTTCTAAATGCGAAAGTAGCTCAGCGGTAGAGCATCGCCTTGCCAAGGCGAGGGTCGAGAGTTCGAATCTCGTCTTCCGCTCCATCATTTGATTCCATCTATATAGGGGAGTAGATCAATTGGTAGAGCGGCGGTCTCCAAAATCGTAGGCTGCGGGTTCAAGTCCTGTCTCCCCTGCCAAAAGCGTATATGCCGCTGTAGCTCAGTCGGTAGAGCGTATCCTTGGTAAGGATAAGGTCACCGGTTCAATCCCGGTCAGTGGCTCCATAGGTTGCTGCGAGAGTGGCGGAACTGGCAGACGCGCACGTTTGAGGGGCGTGTGGGCAACCGTGAGGGTTCAAATCCCTCCTCTCGCACCAAATATTAACGGTTGAAATAGTAAATGCTAAGTGATAAAATAAATCTTCTGTCTAGGACAGAGCGTTTTATTAGGTTACACAAGCTGTTACGTTTATATCCTTATTCAAAAGGTTTTTATGCAACATAAGTTGCTTAAAAGTACCAGTTGAATTAGGGGAATAAACATGATACTATAAGATTCCGCCCGGCAAGCGGGTGAAAAAATCTGGTCCTTGAAAATCAAACAGTTGTAAGCAAAAGCGTGCGAAACCAAAGTCAATTTGACCCGCGCAAGCGGGAAGGATGGACAACTTCTTACAAGTGGACGACTTCTGTTATCAGAAGCCTTACCTCGATAAGAAATTTAATCAACTAGAGCTTGACTCAAGCTTATCTACATTATTTGTGGAGAGTTTGATCCTGGCTCAGGACGAACGCTGGCGGCATGCCTAACACATGCAAGTCGAACGGAGAGCTGAAGTTTCGATGGAGGCTCTTAGTGGCGGACGGGTGAGTAACGCGTGGATAACCTGCCTGAGAGTGGGGGATAACAGCCCGAAAGGGCTGCTAATACCGCATAACGTTGTCTGGGGACATCCCCGGACAACCAAAGGAGCAATCCGCTCTTGGATGGGTCCGCGTCCGATTAGCTAGTTGGTGAGGTAAGGGCTCACCAAGGCGACGATCGGTAGCCGGCCTGAGAGGGTGAACGGCCACACTGGGACTGAGACACGGCCCAGACTCCTACGGGAGGCAGCAGTGGGGAATCTTCCGCAATGGGCGAAAGCCTGACGGAGCAATGCCGCGTGGGGGATGAAGGTCTTCGGATTGTAAACCCTTGTCTTC
>NZ_WNKU01000078.1 GCF_009720735.1 Heliobacterium mobile | reverse complement strand
CGCAATTTGTGTAAATAATTGGGATAAGGCTACTAAAAAATACCGCATAATCCATCCAATCATGTCCCGTTTTTAGTTGTTTACCTAAAAATGGGCAGACTCCTCCCTCGGCGCTATGCCGCTTTTTTGAAGACGACACCTTGGGGAGCTTTGTCCCCCAGCTGAAGCGGATTTTGCTTATCATGGAGCAGTCGATGATAGCGACGGAAGTTTGATGACAGTGCTTTCATGCGTGCGGCGAAGGCAACATTTCGTTGGCCATGGTAACGAACCCGGCGTAACCCGTAGTGATTCACCAGTTCACTCTGTTTCGCTTCGATCCGTCCGCGAAGACGCATTTCTCGATGATATTCCTCAGTCTTTGCATAGGCCTGGGCGTCCAGGAGGATTTCGAAATAGCTGTGAATAAAGATTTGCCGTTTCTTTTTTCGTCCAAAGCATTGATTGTACCGAGGACACTGCTTGCAGGGTGGATGGTTTGCTTCGAGAATGAAGTTCCTGCCGTCCTGTACATCATTCCATTTCGTAAAGAACCGTCCGCGTGGGCAGATAAGTTCCGTATGGTCTGCATTCACTAGGAATCCTTCGGCAGCGACTTCCTCACACTTTGTTTTATAGGAAACCGGTGCGACGACTTGAATCCCTCTCTCTTGGAGTTGCTGACGGTTTTCGCCGGAGCCATAATGGGTGTCGCCAACGATCTTAGGGCTTTCGACAAGCTCAACGGGCAGTTGCTCCGCCAGAATCGGAAGGCTGTTGCCATCGTATGCATTGGCCGCCATGGCTTCGGCTGCGGCCACGAATCCAGAATCGCCCACTTCAACGGTAGCGACCTTATATCCTCGCCACTTGATTTTCCCTTTACATCCAAACCGCGCTTCCACATCGACGGTCGACGCCAAGATATCTTTCACCGAACCCGGTGGTGCCATCTCAATACTTCCATCAGACGCACGAACGATTCGTTCATGAAGAATCCGGCACAGCACCAACGCGTGGTTCACCACCATTGGCTGGGTTCGCCAAGGTCCCTCGGACGCTTCTAACCATGTCAATAATTCCTCGGCCTCCGAAACGACTTCGGCCAATCGTGTATCTTTTTCAGACTTGTTGAGTTTATGCTCTTTTCGTTCTTCGATGGTTTCCAAGTATCGGGTGGCTTTCGGTCGACTCGCGAGTGCGCTCCATTCAAAGGCATACTCCTTGGAAAGGAACCGCACAATTTGACGCATGGCTTGACGGATGAGTTCGATCGCCGTCGGGGTACTGATGGCGGCAAAGCAATGGGTGGTATCGGTAAGAAACGGTTCGTCTCCTTTTAATACCCCTAGGTAATACATCAACCGGATAAATCGATCTAAGTAGACCTTGTCGAGATTGTTTTTTACCATTCGCTACCGATGAACACAAAAACTCGCGTGGTCGATACCCGGTTCATCTAACGCCATCCCTAAGGCATACTTCACTTCTACATTGACCCGTGTCTGCACTTCCATGCCACGATCACTTTCATCGAGCATTTGTTGCAACAAACAGGCCAATGTCATGCGAAGTGCGTAATGACTCGGGCGTCCGTTATCTTCACAGTACAACCCAGAAAAATCTTCCGATTGAATGAGAATTGGTGCGTATTCCCGAAACAAGCGAAAAACGGAGTCCTGGGGAACCAACCGCTCCCAAAGCCCCTCATAATCGAAGAAGCTTCCTTGATTGGATGTATCAAAACGGTACATGTGGTCATCTCCATTTCTGTCGATTCGACAACTCCTATATCCATTCGACATAAAATGGAAAAATCCTTTAAAGGTTCATTGCTTTATGGGTGGCTTTTTAGACAGACTC
>NZ_WNKU01000077.1 GCF_009720735.1 Heliobacterium mobile | reverse complement strand
AGCATTCCTGTAATGGATAAATTGGCGTTTTGAAAAAGAAAGCACCCCCTGATAACATACGAGGTGTCTAAAAGCCGAAGAGCTTTGACCCTTTAATATCAGGAGGTGCACCATGAATTATACACAAAAAAGTCGAATTGAGCAAATCACAGACAGCACGTTGATTATTGGAATTGATGTAGCCAAAGCAACTCACGTAGCACGTGCACAAGATCACCGAGGCATTGAGTTAGGCAAACGACTGATCTTTGACAGCAACCATAGGGGATTTGAAGCACTGAATACTTGGATAAAAGAACTCCAACGCAGTTACTACAAAACAACAGCAGTGGTAGGCATGGAACCCACAGGCCACTACTGGCTAACAATGGCTCATTACCTACTTCAAAAAGAGATAAAAGCGGTCGTTGTCAATCCGGCTCATGTGAAAAAGAGCAAAGAATTAGACGACAACTCACCGACCAAAAACGATATAAAAGACGCGCGAGTGATCGCACAACTGGTCAAAGATGGTCGTTATTCTGAGCCAAACATTTTGACCGGCAAATATGCCGAACTACGAGTTGCTATGGTGCAAAGAGAACGACTAATGCGGAGCTTGATAGAAATCAAAAATCAAGTGCATAACTGGCTAGATCGTTATTTCCCTGAATATCCTACCGTGTTTAAGGACTGGGAAGGCAAGGCGTCAATGATCGCGCTAAAAAACTTCCCCTTACCTCAAGACGTAGTTAACCTCGGAATGGAGGGCATTGTGACCCAGTGGAAAAGCGAGGTCAAACGTGCGGTAGGTATAAAAAGGGCCATCAAGCTCATAGAAACAGCCAGCACATCCGTAGGCATATCGTTAGGCCAAACGATGGCTCGACGAGAAATCGAAATGCTATTAGAACAATACTTTCTACTCACAAAGCAGTTAGATGAGTTAGCGCAAGATGTAGTAACCATACTTGAAGAAATACCTGGTGCCGTACAAATGCTGGCCATCCCGGGATTAGGCTGGATCACGGTTGCTGGTTTTCTAGCAGAAACCGGTGACTTACAGGCCTATAGTCATCCACAGCAAATTCTTAAACTCGCTGGCTTAAACCTCAAGGAAAACAGTTCCGGAAAACACAAAGGGCAAACCCGAATTACCAAACGTGGGCGCCCACGAATAAGGGCCTTGTTATTTCGGAGCATGCTCGTCCTTGTATCCAAAAACCAGCAGTTTAAGCAGTTGCATCAATACTACATCAACCGAAAAGACAACCCATTGCGGAAAAAACAATCCATTATTGCTTTATGTGGAAAACTGATTCGTGTCTTGTTTGCGATTGGCAAAAAATCGGTGGATTACGACCCACATAAGCTGCTGGGTAAAGAGCGATTGATGCAATTTCAACTCGTTGTCTAGCCCGGAACACCGCCTAACAGATTGTCTGTCACCGACAACCAACTGTCAACGGCAAGGGCTTTCAGCCGCCGCGTTGCGGCCCATTGACAGCCGCTTGCCAGTGACAGGGATCCTGCTAATAGGCGATGTTCCAGGTAGTGTGCGCTCATGATTTGCAATTGCCGATTTTTAGTGTAGCGACCCATTTGGAAACAAAAATTCAAGTACCAATTTATCGCATGAGAGAATGCAAAACTTGGTCGAATTCTCAACTTGCTTTACAATTCGTTTTTTAATACAACAGGAGCATTTGAGCCGGGACGAATCATCGCCATACGGGCTTTAGACCCTGCAGAGGAGCTTACCTGGCCTCCACCCCTTGATAGGTAGAACGAAGGAATGTAAGGGCCACTATATGTGGACCCCGTGAGACATGGGAGGGTACACCGCAAGGGTATTTGTGGAGCTTACTATGCCACCATAATGTGGTAATGCAAGTCAGACCTTTGCTTTGCTATACCCTTTTTTAGAAAAATGTCTTAGTTCCTTATTAATGTCATCGGGGTTAGCTTCAGGTTGTATCGAAAAACTGTGAAAAAGCGAGTATTACGGAGAAAAGATTAATTTATTGAGGGAG
>NZ_WNKU01000076.1 GCF_009720735.1 Heliobacterium mobile | reverse complement strand
AGCACCAGAATTTGTTGGCGAAATTCCCATACTGGTTAAGGGTTTAACGCGATTTTTAATCTGCGAAACTTGAGTTAAAATAATTAACACTACATAGGAAAAAGTTGCGTAAAAGTTTGGTTCTTAACACCACGATCTTGCGACATTTTCGGCGAGGTCGCTTTTAATTTTGGGACACACTAATCATGGAGGTGATGCGTCTTCATCCAGGAATGGCTTGAATCTCGTCGGCAGCGGAAGAGGGAAGAAGACGAGCTTTCTTTGGCTAACTTAAACGGCAAGTGCGAAAGAAACGCTACCTTAGCCAAAGACCTCGAGTTTTTCCAAGAACAAATCGAAGCCGCAGGGCTGACTGTTCCGAACAGCGTTCAGGAATTATTAAAGGAAAGCCTTGAGAAATCGAGTAATCGGGCTGAGCTGTTTTGTGATCAGCGTGAACAGATGAAGAAACGCGTTCATTGACCTCCCAGCGATCTCGCCTTCATTGGCGGGGTCGCTTGTATTTAATGAAGGATTCCCGTAAAGATTTTTTGCATACAGGGCATCATAGACTTCAGAGGTGATGCAAATGGAAGGTGAAATCGGTTTAAACCGTGATCCAGTCGCAATCGTTAAACACTTCGCCAATGATCGCAAAAAGACAGTAAATGAGCTAACACAATTTATTGCTCAAGCTAACGCTTCAGGCTTATCCGTTCCCGATGAGGTCATAATTCTCCTTGACGAAAAAAGGTTAGAGTTAGAAGACTTGACAGAAACCCTGGCCGACGTCCAGGTGAGGGATAACCAACTTCAATAAACGCAGCGACTTTCGCCATTACCGGCGAGGTTCCATTTTTTGCGTTTACATAGCAGATGAGTTTTTGTTGGGATATGGAAGGCTATTTGTAGGGGTGGGAGGACCATGTCGTCGCTAACTCATCTTCTATGTGAGGGAAAAACTCGTAACTGTTATTTGAACATCAACCAAAACAAACCATGTGTTTGTTATAATAATAGCTACAATACTAAAATACCTCACTACACCAATCTAATTATAGAGACTTATAAATAGGGGTGAATCGGTATGAACAGCGAGATTAGGGATGAACTCAAATCATTAGGCTTCAGAGAAAATAGTTACGGTGGTTTTGAAGGCCGACTTGCAGGCTCATACTTCGCGATTGAAGATCATCCGTGGTCTTCTCAAACAGTAATTTATGGAGATAAACTATCAAACAGGCATGTATATCAGACGGAAATTACAATAGATCGTAAGTATATATCTATTGACCGAATTGTTGAAGCTCTTCTAATCTTCATTGATAATAAAATATTCATAGATAAAGAAGACCTAAAAATTACAAATATAAGCGAAGGAGATATCAAGCTCGAAATTCTAAATGATCTACTAAGCAAAGAAATGATAAGTACTTCAATAAAACTTGGTCTATTAAACACATTAACTTCCATTATGGATCATGGACTAGATCCTAATTTCATGCTGAATAACGACTGCTCAATACTAGAGTTTGCTTGTAAATCAACGAATATATTTCATAAACACAGAGTGGTAAAAGTTTTATTAGACTATGGGGCCAATCCAAATATTGTCGATGATCGGGGTATGACTCTTCTAATGAAATACGGAAAGGATACAGAAATAGCAAAATTATTACTAAATTACGGAGCAAATCCGAATTACACCTGTAAATTAACGGGAGATACAGCACTAGGAATTAATTTCAAAGAACATAAGTTAGTAAGATTACTTCTAGAATACGGAGCTGAGCCAAACATAGAAAATTATGATGAGTTATCTCCTATTGATTTAGCTATTGTTAATAAAGACTTTGTTTCGGCGGAAATCTTATATAGATCTGGTGCAAAGGTAAAAGCTGATCAAGAACAATTAGAATTTGCTAATTTGATGAAGAAGAAAGTGACTATGGAAGCAAAGAAAGTCCAATTATCAGTACGAGAGTATTTGTTATTCTCGATGCTAAAAGAATCTGGGCAAGTTTTTTTAAGTAAAATGGGGATGAAGTCTTTGGCAAGACTAATTGAGGAGCATTCCTGTAATGGATAAATTGGCGTTTTGAAAAAGAAAGCACCCCCTGATAACATACGAGGTGTCTAAAAGCCG
>NZ_WNKU01000075.1 GCF_009720735.1 Heliobacterium mobile | reverse complement strand
GGAGCCAGCCGCCGAAGGTGGGGTCGATGATTGGGGTGAAGTCGTAACAAGGTAGCCGTATCGGAAGGTGCGGCTGGATCACCTCCTTTCTATGGAGACTTATCACGACTGATACTGGGCAACCGGTATCGAAGTTGTGAGACGTCGAGGTCGAACGCACGCAATGCAACACAACTGTTTGATTTTGAGGGACTGGAGAAATGTACCGGTTGAAGACCTCAACTGAGTGTAGTAAACTCCTAAATCCGGTGTTGAGCCGGACGGACCTCACAACTAAAAAATGATCTGGTGGCAATGGCGGAGGGGTCACACCCGTTCCCATCCCGAACACGGAAGTTAAGCCCTCCTGCGCCGATGGTACTTGGGACGTTGGTCCCTGGGAGAGTAGGTCGCCGCCAGATTGACCGGGGAATACCCGGCGAACCTGACGAACGTCAGGTTTTTATATGACTGCCCTTATGTGGCGGTGTTGTTCCTTGAAAACTGCACAGAGGTAAAGTAAAGCGCAAGTGATGATGATCGTAAGTTAAGCTTTCATACTCATGGTGATGTCCTATTACAGTATCGGCACGATAGTCTTTTGACGAAGTGTCTCGCTGCAAGTATGTTACACCAGGGTAAGTGAGAACGACAACGTGATCAATCATTGAATTATAAGGTCAAGTTAGTAAGGGCATACGGTGGATGCCTAGGCGCTGAGAGGCGAAGAAGGGCGCGGATAACTGCGAAAAGCCACGGTGAGCCGTAAGCAGGCATAGACCCGTGGATACCCGAATGGGGCAACCCGTCCGGAGTCATATCCGGACATCGCTGACTGAATCCATAGGTCAGTGAAGCCAACCCGGGGAACTGAAACATCTAAGTACCCGGAGGAAAAGAAATCAAGCGAGATTCCCCCAGTAGCGGCGAGCGAACGGGGAAAAGCCTAAACCGTCTCTTTGGAGGCGGGGTTGCGGGACCTTCATCCCGAATGAATCATCCTAGTCGAAGCGGTCTGGAAAGGCCCGGCACAGCAGGTAACACCCCTGTAGGCGAAAGGACGAGCCATTCCGAAGGGATCCCAAGTACCGCGGGGCACGTGAAATCCCGTGGGAATCCGGGGGGACCACCCTCCAAGGCTAAATACTCCTCAGCGACCGATAGTGAACCAGTACCGTGAGGGAAAGGTGAAAAGCACCCCGTAAGGGGAGTGAAAGAGAACCTGAACCCGTATGCTTACAAGCAGTCGGAGCGTGAAAGGTGACGGCGTGCCTTTTGTAGAATGAACCGGCGAGTTGCGGTCACGAGCAAGGTTAAGGCGAGAAGCCGAAGCCGAAGCGAAAGCGAGTCTGAATAGGGCGCGTAAGTTCGTGGCTGCAGACCCGAAACCGGGTGATCTACCCATGTCCAGGGTGAAGCGGAGGTAAAACTTCGTGGAGGCCCGAACCGACCGACGTTGAAAAGTCGGCGGATGAGGTGTGGGTAGGGGAGAAATTCCAATCGAACTCGGAGATAGCTGGTTCTCCCCGAAATAGCTTTAGGGCTAGCCTCGGTGGTAAGAATGCGGGAGGTAAAGCGCTGATAGGGCTAGGGGCCTTCACCGGTTACCGAACCCTGTCAAACTCAGAATGCCCGTATTTATCCCCGGGAGTCAGACGGCGAGTGCTAAGATCCGTCGTCAAAAGGGAAACAGCCCAGACCGACAGCTAAGGTCCCCAAGTGCATGTTCAGTGGAAAACGATGTGGAGTTGCCCAGACAACCAGGATGTTGGCTTAGAAGCAGCCACCATTTAAAGAGTGCGTAATAGCTCACTGGTCGAGTGACTCTGCGCGGAAAATGACACGGGGCTAAACATGCCACCGAAGCTTCGGCAAGACGTAAGTCTTGGGTAGGGGAGCGTTCCTTGTGCAGCGAAGTTCAGCTGGAAGGCTGGGTGGAGCGCAAGGAAGTGAGAATGCCGGTATGAGTACACGAAAAGGCAGGTGAGAATCCTGCCCGCCGAAAGCCTAAGGGTTCCTGGGGAAGGCTCGTCCACCCAGGGTAAGTCGGGACCTAAGCCGAGGCCGAAAGGCGTAGGTGATGGACAACAGGTGGAGATTCCTGTACCACGTTGCATCGTTTGACCGATGGGGGGACACAGGAGGATA
>NZ_WNKU01000074.1 GCF_009720735.1 Heliobacterium mobile | reverse complement strand
AATATTAGGTTAGGAATTCTGCATATTACCCTTTTCTATCCTTCGCATACTTTGACGGAAGCGATAAGATTGCCCGTTCATCATCAGAATATGTGCATGGTGCGTAAGTCGATCTAGGAAAGCGGCCGTTAGCTTTTCGTCCCCAAATACATGATTCCACTCTGCAAACTCTAAATTACTGGTGACCATCAAGCTTGTCTTCTCATAGCGGTTTGAACAGAATTGGAAGAGTAGTTCAGCCCCCGTCCGGCTAAAAGGGATATAACCCAGCTCATCCAGTACAATAAGATCAAATCGGCTCCATTTCTTTTCGAGCCTCAGTAATTGATGTTGTTGGTGTGCGTCCAGGAGTTCATCCACAAGAGCAGACACAGGGGTAAAACGTACCCTTCTACCTTTTTGGCAGGCCGATAAAGCGATCGCCGTGGCAATATGGCTTTTACCCGTCCCACTATTGCCCAAACAAATAACATTCTCTTTTTTGGTCATAAAATCTCCATGAGCAAGAGCCAATACTTTCTGTTTGTTAAGTGAAGGAATGGCGGTAAAATCAAAGGATTCTAAGGTTTTTAACAGGGGAAAGTTCGCTTGTGTGATTCTCGCTTTCTGTTGGTTTTCTTCTCGTTGGATAACTTCTTGCTCAACTACGGCTTTTAGAAAGCCTAGATAGCTTTGGCCGCGTTCTTCCGCTTCTCTGGCGATGGATTCTGCATGCCGTATCATCGCCGGGAGCTTAAGCCGTTTTAGATAGTGCTCTAACTGCATATCTACCATCAATGCAGCGTCCCTCCCTTCCCGAGCAGCTGGTTAAACTGGTGGATATCGGGCTGGGAGACTTGATATTCTGACAGTCGTTCGGTTAGAGCCTCTTTGGGCATGGGTTGGGTAGTATTGTGTCCGTGTAAACGTTGATGAAGCAGATTCCAGACTACTTCATACCGATATTGGCCTTGCCGCTCTGCTTCCTTAAGAATAGGGATCAGTACGTCCGAACCATGTTCCCGATGAAGATAAAGAATACGGACAAAGGACTTGTCGCCGTCAGTTCCATACCGTTGATTCATTTCTTTATAAAAACGACGATAGATCGACGGAATGGTGTTGGTTTGAAAGACCGCGGCATTTTTTAGGGCTCGCGGTTTTTTCATCAAAGCGTCTATGTAATGCTCTAATTGTAGGCGTCGTCGGTTCTTTTGGTAGCATCGTGAATGTTCGGCAACCACGGTATCTTGATCCACGACGATTACATGATCTACATACGCCTTGAGCAGCAACACTTCACCAACGTAACGACAGGGTACAGAGTAGAAGTTCGTATCTAGTTGAACCAGTGCTTGAGAGCTGACCTTCACAGACACGATTCGGCACGCATCGAAAGGCGTTTTGGGTATCGCCAGTAAATGCTTCTTTTCCTCTTCCCAGAGTTCATTGACTATCTCGTTTCGATAGGGCACGCGAGTCTTCGCGGCATATTCTCGGCATTTTTGCTCAAGATACTGGTTAAACTCTTCGATACTCTGTACTTCTGGGACCGGTACCATGAAATTACGGCGTATAAAGCCGACCATGGATTCGACTTGGCCTTTTTCATTTCCGGATGCTACATTACAAAATTCCGCATGAAATACATAGTGAGCCCGTAACGCTTGAAATGCTTCATTTTCCTCCCGGTTACGTCCGTGGAGTACCTTTTTCACGGCCGTCTTGAGATTATCGTAGGTAACTCTCCGAGGAACTCCCCCGAAGAATTCGAAGGCTCGGCAATGTCCGTCAAAGAAGGCTTCTTGTCTTTCGTGAATATATGCCCTGACGTAAATGGTACGACTTGCGGTGAGTCTCATGACAAAAAGGTGAACCGTTTTTGGGGTTCCGTTCAGGGTGATCTGGGCTTGCCCCCAATCACATTGAATATTGTCTCCCAGTTGAAACTCCAAAGGGAGGTAGACTTCTTTTACTTTTTTTCGAATCCGCCCGACTTCTCTTCGGACGGTCGATTCGGCTCCGGTAAAACAGTGTTCCGTCACCAAGCGCTCGAAGATACGCTTTCCGGTATGGCGTTGTTTTACCGGTGCATTCTCATCCTCCCGAATCCATTTCTCAATCAAGGGCCGAACTTCTTCGATCACTGGGGCCGGCCTTGGTTTTATGCTTCTCCTTGTAGGAGGTCGTAAAGGTTCTTTTCCCTCCGTCAGATACTTCTTCACCGTACGGCGGGACATCTTCAGCTCTTTGGCAATCGTGCGTATGGATTTGCCTTCCCTAAAGTGCATCCTTTGGATATCATAGTATTGAGCCATCGTAATCATTTCCTCTCGTTACCTGCCTTTCTAGGTTGCTCGTCACTCCCTAGAATACAGGAAAATTGGAAATTCGGTGGCTCACTTTTTTCGTGATCACTTCCCCTAAAAGTGGATCACTTTTAGAGTATCAAATACA
>NZ_WNKU01000073.1 GCF_009720735.1 Heliobacterium mobile | reverse complement strand
TCCGCCTGCACGCGCTTTACGCCCAGTCATTCCGGACAACGCTTGCCCCCTACGTATTACCGCGGCTGCTGGCACGTAGTTAGCCGGGGCTTCCTCCTCGGGTACCGTCATTACTTCTTCCCCGAAGACAAGGGTTTACAATCCGAAGACCTTCATCCCCCACGCGGCATTGCTCCGTCAGGCTTTCGCCCATTGCGGAAGATTCCCCACTGCTGCCTCCCGTAGGAGTCTGGGCCGTGTCTCAGTCCCAGTGTGGCCGTTCACCCTCTCAGGCCGGCTACCGATCGTCGCCTTGGTGAGCTATTACCTCACCAACTAGCTAATCGGACGCGGACCCATCCAAGAGCGGATTGCTCCTTTGGTTGTCCAGGGATGTCCCCAGACAACGTTATGCGGTATTAGCAGCCCTTTCGGGCTGTTATCCCCCACTCTCAGGCAGGTTATCCACGCGTTACTCACCCGTCCGCCACTAAGAGCCTCCATCGAAACTTCAGCTCTCCGTTCGACTTGCATGTGTTAGGCATGCCGCCAGCGTTCGTCCTGAGCCAGGATCAAACTCTCCACAAAAAATGTAGATAAGCTTGAGTCAAGCTCTCATTAATAAGTTTCTTATCGAGTTAAGGCTTCTTGTAACAGAAGTCATCTACTCTCAAGAAGTTGTCCGTCCCGCTTGCGCGGGCCGAATTGACTTTAGTTTCGCACGCTTTTGCTTTAACAACTGTTTGATTTTCAAGGACCAGAATCAGCAACATCCGTCTTGCCGTTGGCCGCCTCATCAGCGACGGAATACAATTTATCACGTTATGCGTTAAAATGCAACCGGCAATTTTAGGATTTTTGAAAAGAGACAAAAAAATGGAGCCACCGACCGGGATTGAACCGGTGACCTTATCCTTACCAAGGATACGCTCTACCGACTGAGCTACGGCGGCAAATGGTGCGCCCGGCAAGAATCGAACTTGCGCACCTGGTTCCGGAGACCAGTGCTCTATCCACTGAGCTACGGGCGCATATGGAGCGGAAAACGAGATTCGAACTCGCGACCCTCGCCTTGGCAAGGCGATGCTCTACCGCTGAGCTATTTCCGCATTTGGTGCGGTCGAGAGGACTTGAACCTCCACGGCCTTGCGACCACTAGAACCTGAATCTAGCGCGTCTGCCAATTCCGCCACGACCGCATCTGTTGAGTTAATGGTCGGAGCGACACGACTTGAACGTGCGGCCTCTACCACCCCAAGGTAGCGCTCTACCAAACTGAGCTACGCCCCGATAAAAGAGAATGTTATTAAAGTGGTGCCGGAGGCCGGACTCGAACCGGCACGGTCTTGCGGACCGAGGGATTTTAAGTCCCTTGCGTCTACCAATTCCGCCACTCCGGCGAAGGAGGTATATGGGGTGGCTGATGGGACTTGAACCCACGAGTGCCGGAGCCACAATCCGGTGCGTTAACCACTTCGCCACAGCCACCATAAATGGCGCGCCCGGAGAGATTCGAACTCCCGACCTGCTGATTCGTAGTCAGTTACTCTATCCAGCTGAGCTACGGGCGCATTTATGGAGCGGAAGACGAGATTCGAACTCGCGACCCTCGCCTTGGCAAGGCGATGCTCTACCGCTGAGCTACTTCCGCATCATATATTAAGTTTAGATGGAGCGGGTGATGGGAATCGAACCCACGTAACTAGCTTGGAAGGCTAGGGCTTTACCATTAAGCTACACCCGCGAGGGGATAGTGGTCGGGGTGACACGACTTGAACGTGCGGCCTCCTGCTCCCAAGGCAGGCGCTCCACCAAACTGAGCTACACCCCGACATGGCGGAGAGAAAGGGATTCGAACCCTTGAGACAGGTTTTGCCCGCCTACACGATTTCCAATCGTGCGCCTTCGACCAACTCGGCCATCTCTCCAATGGGTTATGAAATTTGGTAGCGGTGGTAGGATTTGAACCTACGACACTACGGGTATGAACCGTATGCTCTAGACCAACTGAGCTACACCGCCAGATTTGGTTGCGGGAGCAGGACTCGAACCTGCGACCTTCGGGTTATGAGCCCGACGAGCTACCAACTGCTCCATCCCGCGATAATGGCTCCTCGAGTAGGATTCGAACCTACAACCTACCGGTTAACAGCCGGTTGCTCTACCGTTGAGCTATCGAGGAATAAATGGTGGCGGAGTGGGCGAGATTTGAACTCGCGCTGGCCTTACGACCACTAACGGTTTAGCAAACCGTCCTCTTCAGCCACTTGAGTACCACTCCAGTAGATGGCGGAGCAGACGGGATTCGAACCCGCGATCTCCAGCGTGACAGGCTGGCATGTTAGGCCTCTACACCACTGCTCCAATGATTTGGTGGGCGATGACGGGATCGAACCGCCGACATCTTGCTTGTAAGGCAAGCGCTCTCCCAGCTGAGCTAATCGCCCAATAAAATGGTGACCCGTAGGGGATTCGAACCCCTGTAACCGCCGTGAAAGGGCGGTGTCTTAGACCGCTTGACCAACGGGCC
>NZ_WNKU01000072.1 GCF_009720735.1 Heliobacterium mobile | reverse complement strand
ACATTTGTCAAGACCGGCGGTTGCATATAAATTAAAGTTTACATAGGTCCATGCGTCAACTATCTTGACAAACACCGTGATCTGGGCAACAAAAGTGAATAAGGAAAGTCACGAAGAAGAAAAGCCGGAGCAAAAGCCACAGTGGGCTGAGGTAACATCTGCAAAAGAAGAAGATGTCAGAAGCGAGATTAAGCTACAATGTGGAAAATGGACAATTTGCGTAGAAACTGGTTTCAGTCCTACGCTACTTGCTGATGTAATCAAAGTTGTGAATGGCCTATGCTGAAAGACATCATGGACTATGATGGCATTTATCTCGCTTGTGGCTCAACCGATCTGCGGAGATCGGTTGATGGTCTTGCTATTATTGTAAAGCAAGATTTCAAGATGAATCCCTTTGCGAACTATCTATTTCTTTTTTGTAATAAGCAAAGAAATAGACTGAAAGGGTTAAGCTGGGATAGAAACGGTTTTATTTTGTACTATAAACGTTTAGATGGTGAAGGGGCTAGATTCAAATGGCCCAAAGACCCATCTGATGTAAGAAACATAACGGTCAAACAGCTTCGCCTTCTTATGGAAGGTATGTCTATCGATCCGCCAAAAGGCTTTGGCGAAGTCAAAGCGAGAGACTTCTGTTAAGGTAAAAGGTAAATATCATTGTAGAAAAGTCGCATTTATCTTTTCGTAAAGAGAATAAAGCCATGCTAAAATGGTTCAAATCCTTGGTATTACTGGGAAAGAAGGCATTTTCATGGTATAATTGAAGCATGGAAAAGATAGATTGCAAGGGTCTTTCGCCTGAAGTAACTGAATATATAGCAAGACTAGAAAAGCAACTACAAGAGCAGAATGCACAGTTGCAAGAACAGTCTAAAACTGTTGAAACACAGAAAGTGCAAATTGATCGACTGATGAACGTGCTGGCTAATTTTCAAAAGACCATGTACGGCCAATCCAGCGAAAAAAGCAAGTATGTTTTAGGGGAAGATCCCAATCAGATTTCCCTGTTCAATGAAGCAGAAGCCGAGGCAAAGATCAAAGCACCTGAGCCAGATAAAGTTTCTATTTCCGGCTATAGCCGGAAAGCCAAGCGCACAAAGGAAGAACTCGCAGCCGATGTGCCTGTCGTGGAGATCTTGTGCGAATTGGATAAAGACAAACTTGACTGTGAAGAATGCGGCGCAAAGATGCGCGACCTCGGTAAAGAGACGGTACGGGAAGAATTAGAAATCATTCCTGCACAGGTAAGAGTGCTGCGCTATATTCGTTTCAACTACGTTTGTGAAAACTGCGAGAAAGAAACGGGTGAAGCTACCATTGTCAAAGCCCCTACGCCCGCGCCGGTAATCAAAAAGAGCCTAGCTTCAGCGTCTACCGTGGCCCATGTCATGTATCAGAAATATGTAAACGCGATGCCTTTATATCGCCAGGAAAAAGACTGGGCAAACCAAGGCGTTGCTCTTTCGCGAGCAACTTTGGCAAACTGGATCATTCGCTCGGCCAATGACTGGCTGCAACCCCTATGGGAGAGGATGAAGTCCCATTTACTCCAGCAGCCTGTCGTTCACGCTGACGAAACTGTGATTCAGGTACTAAAAGAAGAAGGAAAAAAACCGTCATCAGAGTCGCGAATGTGGGTCTATTGTTCAGGCAGTACGAGTACAAAGCCCGTAGTGCTTTTTGAATATCAGCCTACACGCTCAGGCGAACACGCGAGACGTTTTCTTGAAGGTTTTTGTGGGTATCTGCAAACAGACGGATACAGTGGGTACGATAAGGTACCGTATGTAACCCGTTGTGGCTGTTGGGCTCATCAGCGGAGGAAATATGAGAACGCAATGCCGAAGAAGGCTGTTGAAGACTCCGCTGCAACGATTGGCTTTGAATACTGCAATCAACTCTTTGCCATTGAAAAAGAATTAGCAAAGCTCACTCCTGAGGAACGGAAAGAAAAGCGTCAAGAAAAATCCAAGCCTGTTCTTGAGGCTTATTGGTCATGGCTTGAAACAGTAAATCCGCTAAAAGGTTCTAAACTTGGTGAAGCAATTACATATTCAATCAATCAAAAAGATACACTTTGCGCCTTTCTCGAAGATGGACGCATTGAGTTATCTAACAACCGTGTGGAAAATGCTATCCGGCCGTTCGTCGTCGGAAGACGGGGCTGGTTGTTCAGCGACACGAAAAAAGGAGCCAATGCCAGTGCTGTCGTTTACAGCATGGTGGAAACGGCAAAGAGTAATAACCTCAATGTCTATATGTATCTAGTACATATCTTCAGCAAGCTGCCCGAGCTAGACTTCAAGGCCAATCCTGAGCTGCTTGGGGACTTTATGCCATGGTCTGATAAACTTCCAGATTATTGTCGCAAAACGAATTAAATGATATGATGCCGAAAACCCGGTACGATAAGTCGTACCGGGTTTAATTTTTTCAAGGCACCCGATTATTAAGCGCTTACGTTGAAGCCAAACGAGTGGGAATTCGGTTGAAGCACCGACATAAACAAAAGAGGATCGCTTAACAGCGGTCCTCCTT
>NZ_WNKU01000071.1 GCF_009720735.1 Heliobacterium mobile | reverse complement strand
ACCGAAAGCGACTTCTCGACCCCTGGGTGGTATTTGATTGATTTTATGGTATTTAGTGTCTTAACCGAACACTAATGCAAGTGGGCTGAATCTCAATTATCCTCTGGTTAGCCAGATCGAATTGGTTTGCCTTTCCCGCTTCGATAATGGAAGGAAGTTTACCTAGATAAGTCGACCAATCCTTCATAAAGGAATTATATAACTTTATTTCTTCTTCATTAGTTACGTATTTATCCCTATATTGGGCTAGATGTGTATTAATTTTCGACAGTAAAGGGTTTAATTGCTCCGTCTCGATTTTATTCATCTTTTGAGGATCAGTTTCTAAAGATATCATTAATACTATCCTAGGAATATCTGATACGGCCCCATTCAACCATCCGCCATCTTCTAAACTTGGAACAGACGAGTCTTGAATTTCTTGTGCGGCTAATCCCATATCGGCCATTTTCCATATTGCCACTGTACTCGTTACGAACATTAATAAAATAATCGATAGAAAACCGGCTAATAATTTCTGTCTTAAACTCATCAAAAATTCTCCCTTCTCAATTGCATTTATAAGGAATCGATTCGACAAGATTCGACACAATCCTTTATTCTGAAAACTACACAAAACAGGCAAAATGGGCATAGCCAAACCTTGAGCTTTGCCCTTCAAACTTTAGTGGGCTTTAACGAATATCAACCGAACTTTCCCTTCCCTTCCTGCCCCACTAGAGATAACCTACACCTGCCTCCTCGAAATCAGTCGATCTTGAACATCGAAAGGAGCAGGTGTTTCTTTATGACCTCCCGTAACAAGCCGGGCCAGGGTAGTGTCTACCAGCGAAAAGACGGCTACTTTGTAGCCCAAGTCCACATCGGTCAAGATGATAACGGTAAAGCGAAGTACGCTCGTAGAACTTTCAAAACTGAGGGCGAAGCCCTGCAGTGGAGGGATCAGGCTCTCGTAGAGCACCGTCAAGGAATTTTCGTGATCCCCTCAACTGTGACCTTCGCGGAATGGCTGGACATCTGGCTGGAGCAATATGTACGTCCCAACGTGCGGCCTAAAACTTGGGAGTCATATGAGTACATCAATCGGCTTCATTTGAAGCCGAAGTTGGGTAACGTGAAGGTTCAGGCTTTGCAAACGACTCAGCTTCAGAAGCTGCTTAACGAAAAACGGCAATCGGGTCTTGCGACGAGAACCGTTGAACTGATTCTCACCACCGCAAGAACTGCTCTCAAGCAAGCCGGTCATGATGGTCTGGTCAACAAGAATATCGTTGAGCACGTCCGCAAACCCAAACCGTCCCAAAAGCAAATCAGTGTCTTCACCGTAGATCAAATGAAGGAATTTATGTTTGTCGCAGAAGAGGACAGGTTGTGGATCGCCTTCAAACTTTTGCTAGGAACGGGAATGAGGGTAGGGGAGTTGCTAGCACTGAAGTGGGGCGACATCAATTTGGAACGTGGCCATATCGACGTGACCAAGGGGACCGTGCTGGTGAAGAACGAACACGGCCCCAACAAGACTCATCAGATAATCCAAGAACCCAAAACAAAAAACGGCTACCGGAGGATTCCGATAACCGAAGATCTGGTTAGACAGTTAAAAAGGTGGCAAGTGCTTCAATATATAGAAAGGATGAGTGAGGGCGAGGAGTATGAAGATGATGGTCTGGTCGTAACGACAAAGAAGGGCCGGATGGTTAGCCAGCGGAACCTGGCCACGAAGTTCCATCGGCTGTTGGCTAAATCTGAAATACCGAAGACTAATCTTCACTCATTGAGGCATACCTACGCAACCCGATTACTTGAGGCCGGTGTTCATCCGAAGGTGGTTCAGGAATTGCTCGGCCACGGAAGTATCCGGATTACGCTGGATACTTATAGTCACGTGCTCCCCGACGTTAAGAAACTGGCGACCGACAAAATTGAGGGGATGTTGAGTCCGAGGAAGATATAAATAGGTGGTAATATATCTTGATACAGAAAAAACTTTCGTAATAGGGTCTTTATTAATACCTTATTCAAAAAATAGAGAACCAAGCTTTCTAATGATAAAACCCAAGGGTATAAAAGAAGTTAATAATGCAAGATTAATCTTTGCTCCACTTACAGTAATTTCTAATATGTCTTGAAAATAATAGGGCATTGTTTGATATACTATTAAGTATTTATTAGATGGTATGCGTTCAAGATCTTCTTTTGTCGGATTTGTCGTATTTTCATAATCATCTATCCCGAGTGCTAATTTTACAAGCTGCTTATTTTCCTCAGTCATAGAAGGATAATCATTGATAATTTCTTCTTTTAACGTCTCGATGTTAAAGGGGTGTTCGCGAGCGATTGTGATTTTATCCATGTTTTCCAAGACTTCATTTTCACCAATTATATAAATTACTCAAGTTTCGCACACAGAAATAGGCAAGTAAGCCTTGATATAGTTGGGTAAAGAGCCAATCCATTTCTGGAGTTGACTTTTAATCAAAGCGGCTAACTTCTTGTTGCAGTTTTTAACGACATCATCAATAATCGACCAAAGTTGTTGAAGAGCCACCGCCCATTCCAAATCATT
>NZ_WNKU01000070.1 GCF_009720735.1 Heliobacterium mobile | reverse complement strand
CTCTCTTAACTAACAACCGTCACCAGCGTAACCGACGCCAATAATCGCAGGGTAAAAAGCTCCAATAACGATGAGAGCGATAGCAAGCCCGACTACGGTAGGGAATCCAACGTAACCACCAGCAACAGCAGCACCCATGTTAACGCCTCCTCTCGGATCGATTAAGGAACAACTGCAGTTCCATTTTATGGGTTTAGCAGCTTAGGTGTGGACGAAAAAGACCGCCGGGATTTCATTCCCAGCGGTTAAGCATTGTAGCTTTAGCCTTTTTGATCATCATTATTGCGATCCTTGGTTACCCCGCTATTACATTATGAAAAAGCTGATTACCGAGTGTACGCATTAGTGTTCGGTTAACCCTATACTAACCAAATATAGAATATGCGGGAAATAAGGATTTTTGGCACTCCGTGTCGAATACTTGTGGCATTCAAATGACACGGAGGCGTGCCCAATGTTTGAATTACCGAAAGAAGAACAAGCCATCGAGAAGAAGCTAACGGAACTTTATCCAAAAGAGTGGTTACTAAAAACTGCAATTGAAGTAGGTTTTGTTAAAAGAGATCGCAAAGTCGATCCTGTGGTCTTTTTTTGGTCATTGGTCTTAGGGTTTGGGGTCGGACTTCAACGTACCTTGGCGGAACTAAAACGAACGTATACCAGCATGGCCGCAAACAAAATTGCCATGTCATCATTTTATGATCGATTCAAACCTGAACTCGTCGCGTTTTTGAAGCAATGTGTTCAAAAAGCGGTTGCAGACATGGCAAATGAACCGACTGTATGCATGTCCGCCACACTTAAAGGATTTCTTGATTTGCTTCTTGTCGACAGCACACTGATTCATCTTCATGAAAAATTAGCCAATCGTTGGCCCGGCTCCCGAACGAACTCATCCCCGGCTGCCATTAAATTGAACCTATTGATGAGTGCATGGGGAAAGGGTCCTCGTAACGTAGAAGTGGTAGAAGGGAAACGAAGCGAACAAGGTCTGTTGGATTTGGGGCCATGGGTAAAAAACCGAATTCTATTAATGGACTTGGGTTACTTTGACCATCAACGATTTCAAGAGCTCGACGCACTGGGGGGGTTCTTTGTATCTCGCGTAAAGAGTAACTGTAATCCACTCATTCTTCGGTCTTTGAAAAAAAGAAAAGGGATAACGATTGCCGGCCAACGATTTAAAGCCGTCAAAGACCAGTTTCAAAAGGAAACCGTCGATCTGGAAGTGATGCTTTCCACAAAGAAGCAGGACAATGAAAATCGCCCCCTGCGTGTAATTGGTATGTGGAATGAAAATAAAAAGTCGTATCATTTTTATGTGACCAATATCCCTGCAGACTGTGTGACACCGGAAGATATTGCGAAACTTTATAGTGCACGATGGGCCATTGAGTTGGTCATGAAGGAATTGAAAAGTTCCTATGCCCTGGAGCAGATATCTTCTGCGGATGATTGCGTCGTCGAAGCGTTAGTGTATACGGCGATATTAACACTTATCGTTAGTCGAAACATCCTCGGAGTGCTGAAAGAACAGTATCCACAAAATACTCAGCGACTTACCCCGCTTCGCTGGTCCAAAATATTTGCGGCAACAGCGTACAATGTTCTTAATGCGGTATTAATTTATGAAGGAATCAATCCGCGCGGATACAATCCGCTGACAGGGGCTTTCCTCGCGGAAGCCATTGACCCCAATGTCAATCGAAAGCGACTTCTTGACCCTTGGGTGGTATTTGATTGAATCTATGGTAATAGGTGTCTTAACCGAACACCGATGCGAGTGTACGCATTGGAGTATAAAAGTAATTCTGAGGTCAGCTCTAATCTTTAACTTCCCTTCCCACCCCACTACAGATAACCTACACCTGCCTCCTCGAAATCAGTCAATCTGTACTAACGAAAGGAGCAGGTGTTTCTTTACGATAATATAAAAAATGCGTCTGGCCTTACCACTGCCAAACGCTTTTCCATTTCTTAAGCCCGTACTTTCCTATTTCTGCTAATCATCATTATATCTATCTTGGAAATCAGACGGTCTCCTTACTGGTTGAGCAATAAGTTCAGACAATGACCGTTTTGACGCAAGATTTCCATGTCGTGTTTCCAATTTTAACAGAGACACCAGAATACCTCGTGCAACTATTCCATCTGTAGTTAAAAAGATAAAATCTATTATCGGCCCAAACGAAATAAAATATCTAAATGCATCCAATCTAACTAAAATTAGAAAGTATAATCCAAAAGCAAATGCACCGGCCCAAATTACGTTCCACAGAAAAAAACTCTTCCAAGAAGACGTGTATTGGTATACAAGCATCCCGTATAAAGGTATTAGCGTAAGGTCGCCTAGAAAGAAGTTGGGGTTTAACGGAAGTACCCTTTTAAATTGTATCCATAAATCGAATTGTGAACCGGTTGCGTTATAAACCGAGAAAGAAACAGCTACTAACGAACCGAAAAGCAGTATTTCAATGATACGTTTCTTGTCTACTAAATAGAAAAATAAGACGTAAGAAAATAGTATAAGCAATACCCCGCTTAACCACAGAGGAGATAGAAAATGTTCAGTAACCCACTGGGTAATAATTAGGTTATTTAAGTACTTTGATGCCTCAAGAACTTGAGCGTTGGTTACCATTTTATCCTCCGAAATATAATTACTCCATATTAATAGAGTCTGTCTAAAAAGCCACCCATAAAGCAATGAACCTTTAAAGGATTTTTCCATTTTATGTCGAATGGATATAGGA
>NZ_WNKU01000006.1 GCF_009720735.1 Heliobacterium mobile | reverse complement strand
GTAGCTATGTCGGGAGCGGATAAGCGCTGAAAGCATCTAAGCGCGAAACCGACCCAAAGATGAGACTTCCCACTACGGAAGTAGGTAAGACCCCAGGAAGATGACCTGGTCGATCGGACCGAGATGTACACGCCGTGAGGTGTTCAGTCGACGGGTACGAATCGGTCGAGGACTTGACCTTAACCATGCGCTCAAATACTTTTACTCCTGTTCAGTTTTGAGGGTATGAAAAGAAGTCTATTGCTTTAGAGAGCGATAGACTTCTTTTTATGTCATAACTTCAACTTTACCAGTGCATCGGTATCTTTAGAAGGTCTCGATTTCGGCGGTTTATGGTCCCTAACCGCAGAAATACGTGACATTCAAACTAATTTGGGATTAAGTTTTCTACGTTCAGTTGATCGAGAGCATTTTGAATATTACGATTGACGTTTAAATCGACGAAAATAATGCTCTTTCTGTCTTTAGTATACATCAAAATTTCGGAACTACTAGGGCTATAGCTAATAAAATCAAGATTGTCTATTCTAGATAATTGTTTACCGTTTTCTAAGCTCCATATTTGCGAACCGCTTGTAACTACACTTTTATAATCCGGACTGAAACCCACGATAGCTCCGGGAGACTCGCCTGCTTCGACCACTTGAAGATTAAGCGTAAATAGCTCCTTATCATTAGTTAAATCCCAAATATGTAGGGTGTGTCCGTCTGAGATTGAAGCGATCTTATTTTCACCAAAACGAAAATGGTCGTAAATGTTAGTGTTATATAGATTCGTTTTTTCCTCCAGAGGTTTTCCCGTTTTAGCATCCCAGAATCTCAATTTCGAAAAATCTTTAGTTAAAACGATTGATCCATCCTGAGTGTAGGAGACTAGGCGAACATCATTTCGATGTTCAATTTTTGCAAGTTGCTCTCCCGTTTTTACATCCCAAATGCGTGCAGTATTATCATAGGAACCGGAGATAATATCCTGACCATTTGGGCTGAATTCAGCAGTAATTACGCCATAAAAATGCCCTCGTAATTCGGAAATCTTTTCTCCGCTTTCCATATCCCAAATAGAGATAGAGTTGTCTTTTTCCTCTGTAGCTATTTTACCGTCATCGTGACTAATAGCTAAAATAGAACCCTTAGCATTTTTTAATTGAACTTTAGAAATTTCCTGACCACTATTAACGTCCCAAGAGGATACTGTACCGTTCTTCGATTTCGTTATTATTCTATTGCCGCTCTTGTTAACCAAAATATCCGTGCCTTTTCCAAAGTCCATTTGTATTACTTTTTTACTACTCTCAACATCCCAAAATTCTGCCATACCATCGCTAGTGGTCGTTAGAATTCTTTTTCCGTCAGAGATAAACTGACATGACGTGAACTTTCCATTTTGTACGTTTAATCTTTTTGTGTACTTTAATTTGTCAAAATCCCATAGTGTCGTAGTTCTTTTTGTGGATGTTATAAATTTACTACCATCAGAATTAAACTTTGCTGAGGTTATATCACCGTCTAGTTCCATTAACACGACCTCAGTTTCCGCATCCAAAATTTCAAATTTTCCCGTTTTTCCACATTGTTTAAGTACCATTTTTCCATCTGGACTAATGCAAGCAATATCGCCTTTAGAATAGAAACTTTTCAAACGTGTCCCGGTCTGTCCGTCCCATAAAGTAGGGAAACCATCAGGAAAAGTAGTTAAGATTTTATCTCCATCTTTTTCAAAATCAAATGAACTAAACTTAGCATTACCGTCTAATTTATATAGCAATTTCCCGGTAAAAAAGTCCAAAACATTTGCAGTTTCATGACTCATATTAAGCATAATTATTTTATTGTTATTGAAGATAAAATCTGGAGGGGAATTAAGGCACGCTTTATTATAACTATCACAAACGGAATTGATTAAATTAAATTCATGTAATTCTTTACCGTATTTACTATCCCAGAGTTTTCCGATTCCAGATTTTGATATGGTCAATATTTTTTTACCATCAGTACTAAACTCAGCGGCGATAAGGCCTTCTTTTGAAGTATGTTTAAAAGATAATAACTTGCTTCCTTGCTGTGCATCCCAAAGATTAACTTCTCCATCTTTATTAGCTGTTAGAATTCTTAAGCCGCTGGGGTCGTACTTGGCGATGGGATTAGAGTTGATAGTATAATCTTGATTCAGATTTAGAATCTCTTCACCGTTTTCAATATTGACAACTCTAGTTAAATCTTTATACCAGTCGCCGTCTTCTACCCAATGTACGATTAGTAATTTCGTTCCGTCAGGACTGAATTGAGCTTTATAAACATTACCCCAGGACAATATCTCTTCACCGTTCATAACGTTCGATACGTATGCATTTCTCAAGTTATCAATAGTTAGCACCCATTTGTTGTTAGAACTAAACTCTTTGGTTTCACTAGGATAATCGAAAATTGCCCTTTTTTTGTCATCGGAATAAAGCGCTCCCAACAGTGCGCCATCGGCCTCTTCTGAGTAAGGCTTTTCGGGAGTAAGGACATTTTGAGGTAATCCTTTTAGGGCGAACTTTATGGCCCCCACCCAGTCACCATTCCGAAATCGTTCTTTGGATAAAGTAGCGAGATAAGCGGACTCGTTTAATTGAGATTGGTCTCTCTGTTCTCTCGCGATTTTTGTTTGTTCATTGGCCATTTTAGCATTTCTATCAGCAATAGTAGCCTGTTTTTCAGCTTTCTGGCGTTGTTCTATGGCTTCCTTTTCATTCGCCTCGGCAACTTTTTGCTGTCTGTAAGTCTCTTCTATTTGCGCTTTTAGTTTTTGATTTATATTTTCTAGTTCTATATTTTTCTGGCTTATTTCCTCGTTGCTTCTTTGTAGTTGGAGACTTTGTGCCGCAATAACATTAGACTGGAAGAGGCTAAAGCCACCAAATGCAGCAAAAAAGAGCGATGAAGCTAGTGTTATGCCTACAATATTTTTGATAAATTGTTCCCTATGACGCTGTTTCAAATCATCAAAAGTGACACCTAGCATGGGTGCAAGAAGCCTCAGTTTCTCAACTTTAAGTTTCTTCCACATGTCGTTAAGGTCTTTACCCCTTATGTCTGCTGCCAGCGGTTCCACTTCTTTTTCTGTTTCAGTATAAGTGCCATCAGGTTTCTGCTCGACAACGTTATGAAACCTGAGTACATGAGGGAATGAATCATCAGGCTCGCCTACAATCAAAATAGATAATATCCTGTCATTACCATGAAGACTTCTGAAAGTTTCTATCTCTTGACAGCACCATTTTGACATTGGTGTATTCGGAGAGCAGACGACGATAAGATACCTTGAGTTTTTCAATGCTGTTTGTATGTTTTCACTTAGATTACCTGAGGCTGGCAGTTCCTCCTGGTCACGAAACACTCTATTGATTTTCTTTATCCCGGTTTGTTTTGCAATGCTTCTAGGTATACGGTAGTTTTCGAGCACGCGGTGTAACTTCTTTGCCACGGCGATATCAAGATCCGTGTGACGATAACTTATAAAAGCATCATAAACATATTCTTTTTTCATAGCCTATAAATCTCCCCCCCCGTTGATATTACGTATGAGTAAAAATAACATACCGATCATCCAGTCAGTAGATTTCTTGTTTAAACTCTCTTGATCTCGTAGGGGTTATTCGATGTAAGAAAGTAATATCCTCTATATGGAAGATTTTAGAGTTTGGAAAAATAGATAGATTCGCATTTATCAAGAGTGAAATTGCTATAGAACCTACTGAAGTATCTTGGAAAAAACAGATTTATCATGCCGAAAAATTAAGTTATCGACGAAATAGTTTTCTCGCATTTTCTAGGTTATAAAGTTTAACTTGCTCATCTAGCCGATCCCAATCGACAAGATTGGGATTTTTCTTTTTTCCGTCATCCCGCTTGGGGCCGTAGGTCCATCCGGATAATAGCTTCTCCGCCGTCCAGCGCTGATGTTCCATTCGGGCCAGCCGTTCTACCAGATTATCGTCCACAAAAGGTGGTTGAAGGCCCTTTTCCTTATCACGCAGATTTTGGAAAGCAGCGAGAATCGCCCGTTGTTTGATGGAATAATGATCCGCTGCATAGCGGTTTGAGTTACGGTACTCTTCTGACAGCTCGTCCCAAGACATAGAAATTTCTTCTGATGTCAGCTCTGTCCGTGTATTTAGATAATCTTGATGTAGTTTTTCGGCATGCTCGTCCAAGTCTTCCTGGACAATCACTTTCCAGTTACAGGATTCACTGATCATATGAAAAATCTGCATTTGATCAGGGAGCTGAAGTCCAGAGTCATAGGTGGTCAGCTGTTCTTTTCCTTTCATCAGCGGATATAAAGGCGTAATTTCTGGAATGCATGCCACGATTTGTAGGCCATTGACAGGGGCATCGCCGACGTGATTAATTTGTGCGGCTAGTCGGTACGCTGTAAGATAAGTCAGTGTATCATCATCAAGGCTAATATAAAGGATGGGGACCGGACATATATCGTTTAATTGGAGAATATCATGCATATTTAAGCTTTGTGGATCCTTGCTCAGAAAATGTACTTCTGCCACTTGTTCTACACCGGGATAAGCTCCCCGAAACCGTGACGATTCGATGTCTGCTGCGCTATCGATAATCGTAATCCTTGTTCTCTTTAAATTTCCGTAGTGGGCTTGCCGGAGGATGTGAAGGAGTAGAGTCCGGCCTATCGTCACAAAGCCCACAATCACGATGTGTATAGGAGCACTATCGGGAAGATGGCATAGGCCACCACAAAGTTCATCAGGGGGATATTGGTTAAAAACTTGACGGGAACTTGCTTCATATAAATTGAAAAGTTTCCCCTCGAAAGACCGGTGGTTGTGGTTAAATAACTTGTGCTGCCGGAACAAATCAAACATGATGGAATTACTGACATGAGCATAACATTTTAGATTGCTTTTCCTCTTTCTCAGATCGCGGGAACTTATTATGCCATCTTTGACCTTCGGCATGATTTCGTTAACCGCATAAGAGGTAACGGTTTGAAAGGCTTTGAAGGCAATTTCAATATTGGTATCATCGTTATTTGTCAAAATAAACAGATAAGCGGCCTTAGAGATACCAGCTTTTTGCAAGGTTATTGGATCTGTTGCGCTGCCTTGAATAATAGTGATTCCTTTCTTTCGATAGGACACTAGTTGGTCATTATCGTTATTCAACTCGATGACAGTGATATGACGGTTTTTACGTTCAGTTGACGAAAGTAAATCCTCAATAAGCAATGTGCCTTTTCGTCCAAGCCCGCAGATAACGATGTGATCACGGCAAAAGAGCAACCGAAAAATACCATATTCTTTTCGCGTGATAGTAAGGAATGTTTTTACGACTGCAAATCCGGCCACGCAGACGGTCAACCAACGGGAAATATCAAGAGAAAGTGGTACATGATTTGTGGCCACACCTTCAAAAGTAAATAACAAAAGGGTTTGATAAAGAGCATCGCTTATAGTCGAAACATGCAATGAGGCCTCTGATAGGGCCGCCATTTGAATAAATCCGGTAATCCCCAAAACCATTGCTATGACTGTAAGAAAGCCTAATAACAACCATTGATAGTCATCCCACATTTCCCAAAACGATAATCCTTGTCGTTTGCTAGTTTTTTTCAATGGTCCTTCTCCCTCCGAGTTCTTTAACCTATGCAACTTGAACTTTGACGGTTGCGCGACAGATTATCTGTCTGCGCCAAGCTTTTTGAGCAAGCTGTTTTCATCGTAGCCTGTAACCCAATAGGTCATGGAAGTTTCATATGAAAAATTGGAGCATTTCTGCTCCAATTTTTTGGTTTCTATGTATAACTGATATGGATAGTCTACCGACGGGTACCACATTGAGGGCAGAACTTATCTCCCGATTGAAGTCGATGACCACAATTAGTACAAAAAGTTTGAGATGGGTCAACTTGTGCTTTACTGGCAGAATGATGTGTAGCTTGGCTCAATAGGCTTTTTTCGGCACAATTAATGGCCTCTTCATCCAAATCAGCATTTTTGACAAGGCCCCAGATCTGAGTGAGCAAGACGGGCCAAGCCACGAAAAGCGCGATCACTGTGGGAATGGCCTGCATCCCGAATATACCAATGCCCGCCTTAAGGGATGTTCCTGTACGGGTAGGCTCAATTTCAATATTCAGTGCTGTCTTCATGCCAAGGACGGCTTTAAATATCCCACCCTTACTGATACTGATATGCCATCCCCGAGTTGGAGTCCCTTCACCGTTGACATCATACTCTTGGGCACGAAAATAATCTAAAACGTCGTTCGCCACTGGAGTTAGGTCCGAGAGCGAGACAGGGACGATTTTCGTTGTCTCATAAAGCCCCATTGCCACTTCCTCCTTTACTTCAACCTTGGAAATTAATGCGTACGGTGACGCTCAAGAACGTATAAGACGGAAAGTTCACAAAGGGCATCGGTTACCAGTAATTTTTCTTCCGGCGAAAGTCGACTCTCCAGTTCTTTTAATAATGATACGACTTTATGACTTTGCTCCATGATTTCCTGATCAGAAACAGTGCCGTCTTTCATAATCCTTTGAAAGGAATCCGTGCCGGAAACATACTCATCGAGAAGCAGTATTCCTGTTTCCGGATCAAACCAGGGTTTACTCATTTAAATTACCTCCTTATGAACGATTACAGTTGTACCATAACAGGTAACAGTGCTTCGAAAGCCTTGCGTTAATGCGATAGTGGCATTGGTTCATCTTTATTGTTATCTAACTGTCGAGGGGACGACGATAGGTTTTGCATTCAGACCAGATGCTTTAAAAAGAATCGACTGTCACTAAGAGTATATGCATTGGGCACTTGTGGCATTTCAAGGGGAAATTCCGTTCCCAAATCCCAAAGAAGTAAAAAGAGACAAATGCTACCTATAAGATTTTTCAATAGATTCATTCAAGTTCCTTCTATAGCTAACGATAATTTGTTAAAAAAATTATTTTTACTCGATATCCCACAAGGACTCGAGAATGATTTGTTACAATAAGTTTTGTTGGTGAAATAATGTAATAAAGATATAATTAGGGTATAAGATTAGTTGTCGCCAGGGAATAAAGGGCGAGCGTAGAGCTTAATGTAAGTTGATATTTACGAAATTACATGAGTTTGATAAGAGAAAGCTCCTAATTCAAAGGGGGGGAGAAACGTGACTTTTAATCCTAAAAGTGATTATCATTACAATGCATTTATCAGTTACCGCCACGGCTTTCCAGATAAGATTATCGCAGCCCGCCTGCACCGGCTTTTGGAGACGTACAAAGTTCCTTCGGCACTGGTCAAAAAGGGAGCATGGCCGATAACTCGGATATTTTTGGACCTAGCAGAACTACCCAGTTCCAGCAACCTTAGCGATGACATTGCGTACGCTCTTTCTCAATCGCAATTTCTCATTGTATTGTGCTCCCGAAGCACCCCCGAGTCGGAATGGGTGGCCAGGGAGATAGAAACTTTTATTGAGTTAGGGAGAGCCCAGCGTATCTTGCCGGTGATTATCGAAGGAGAACCAAGGGATTCGTTCCCGCTTCCTCTATTAGCGCTATTGGATCATCTTGAAGGGTCGGCGGCACGGGAAGACGATAGCAATTTAAAAGAGTCGATTAACGGGAAGTGGAAACTACCTGTAACCGACCTGCGTGGAAAAGATACGAGCCAAATTTTGAACAACCTGAAAGAACAGAAGTTGGAACTAATTACACTACTGGCAGGTGTTCAGAAGGAAGAACTTTGGCACTATCACCAACAGCGACTGTATTGGCAGAGAGGCTTAGCCCTAACGGCAGCCTTAACCATAGCTACAATCTATGGTTTTTACAGCAACGATTTACGAAGGCAGGCAGAAGAATCAAGTCGAGTCGCCACAATCAAATTAGCTGAAGCACAAGAAGCGGAGCAGATTGCTGTCGAGCAGTATCAGAAAGCCGGAGAAATGCAGCGCTGGTCTGAAGCACGCTATGAAGAAGCGCGTCGACTGGAACAAGAGGCGGAAAAATATAAAAACGAAACGGAGCAAGCTAAACAGGATGCTGAGTCGCAACGGGCGACCTCAGAAAAGCTATATGCCCTTGCCGAAGAACGGCGCAAGCAGAGCGTAGAGCAGAAAAACCTTGCTATGCAAGTTATCCGTAGCTTAACTTATGATGTTCCTGATAAGCTTCAAAACATAGCAGGTACCAAAACGATTTTGGTGGACGTGCTGGCAGGAAACTTAGGGATGCTGGATAGGATTATGGATGTAGGCAGAGAGCTATCGGACCCGAAAGTGTTGCGTGAAAAGAGTGTAAACTTTTCGCGTATGGGAGACACGTGGATTATATTGGGTGATGTAGTAAGGGCTAAAGCAGAATTTGAGAAGGGTCTTGTGATAAATGAGGAACTGGGAAAAGATCGGACGAATGCGCAGGCGCAGCGGGATTTATCGGTCAGTTACGAAAGACTAGGGGACGTGGCGATAACCCAAGGGGACCTACCGGGAGCCCGGATATGGTTTGAGAAGGCTCTTGCGATTGCTGAAGAACTGGCGAAAGATCGGACGAATGAGCAGGCGCAGCGGAACTTATCGATCAGTTACGATAGACTAGGGGAAGTGTCGGTAGCCCAAGGGGACCTGTCGGGAGCCCGGATATGGTATGAGAAGGCTCTTGCGATAACTGAAGAACTGTCAAAAGACCTTACGAATGCGCAGGCGCAGCGGGATTTATCGTTCAGTTACGATAGACTAGGGGAAGTGTCGGTAGCCCAAGGGGACCTGTCGGGAGCCCGGATATGGTATGAGAAGGCTCTTGCGATACGTGAAGAACTGGCAAAAGACCAAACGAATGCAGAGGCGCAACGGGGCTTATCAATCAGTTACAATAACATAGGAGAAGTGGCGGTAGCCCAAGGTGACTTGTCGGGAGCCCGGATATGGTATGAGAAGGCTCTTACGATTGCTGAAGAACTGGCGAAAGACCGGATGAATGCAGAGGCGCAGCGGTACTTATCGCTCTGTTACGAAAGACTAGGAGAAGTGGCGATAGCCCAAGGGGACCTTTCGGGAGCCCGGATATGGTATGAGAAGGCTCTTACGATTGCTGAAGAACTGGCGAAAGACCGGACAAATACACAGGCACAGCGGGACTTATCGATCAGTTAAGAAAGAATAGGTGTTGTGGCGATAGCCCAAGGGGACCTGTGGGGAGCCCGGATATGGTATGAGAAGGCTCTTGAGATTGCTGAAGAACTGGCAAAAGACCAGACAAATACGCAGGCACAGAGGGACTTATTGATCAGTTACGAAAGACTAGGAGAAGTGGCGGTAGCCAGAGAGGACCTATCGGGAGCCCGAGGGTGGTATGAGAAGGCTCTTGCGATTTCGGTAGAACTGGCAAAAGACCAAATGAATGCAGAGGCGCAACGGGACTTATCAATCAGTTACAATAACCTAGGGAAAGTGTCGGTAGCCCAAGGGGACCTGTCGCTAGCCCGAGGGTGGTATGAGAAGGCTCTTGCGATACGTGAAGAACTGGCAAAGGACCAAACGAATGCAAAGGCGCTAAGGGACCTAGCCATTCTCTACGAAAGTTATGGCGATTTTACTTACGCTGAAGGTGAGTTTTTAGATGCACGCAAATGGTACGAAAAAGAACTAGTTATTGCCGAAGAACTGGCAAAGGACACCACAAATATCGAAGCACAACGATTTCTACATATTGTATGGAAAAAAACGGAAGAAATATCCCGTGAACTAGGGGACTTAGAAAGTGCAAACAAGGCTTTTCTAAAATGGAGAAAACTACAAGAAACCTATAATCTCAACAAGCAATAGGTTTTAAAGGAGGAGTGAATCATGACCTCCGAAGAAAAGGACCTTCGATACGATGCGGTTATCACCTGTTGTCAGCGAAGGCTGGACCTTTCCATAGCAAATCATCTAGTAAACGCATTAAATTCGTACCGGGTACCCAATGCCTTGGTGAAGCAAGGCTTATCGGAAAAAGTGAAAGTATATATGCCTGCATATTTGGGATATGAAAGTAAAGAAATAGCTCCATTGGATATCTCTCAAGCACTGAAGTGTGCGAACTTTCTTATCGTTGTTTGCTCGCCAGCAACCCCCAAGGATCGACGAGTGAAGGAGGAAATTCGATTATTTCGAGAAATGGGTCGTTCAAACCGGATTCTGACGTTGCTTGTGGAAGGAAAACCAGAAGAATCCTTCCCTGATCTTCTTCGGGAGCATCGTCGGCATTGGGTGCGGATCGGTGGTCAGGAATACGAACGATTAGAAATTGCTGAGCCATTAGCTGCTAACATTACGAACGAATCGAATAGCATTTCTGAATCATTGCAAATGTTAAAAGAAGAGAAATTGCGTCTTCTCGCTAAGTTATTAAACTGTACCTTTGATAATCTTCGGCAGAGACACAGAGAAAGATTCGTAAAAAACGTTACAATGCTTGCTCTAGGTTCAATCTTGTGCTTGTTTATTTTTGGAACGGCAAGCATTATGCAGTACCGCTACGCCGAAGGCAAAAGGTTAGAAGCAGAGAATGCGACGTTAGAAGCAGTAGAGAAAAAAGAAAAGGCAGAGAAAGCTAGAGATCAGGCAATAATTCGAGAAAATGAAGCTCAAGCTGCTACAATGGAAGTAGAGAGACAGCGTCAAGTGACTGTGCAGCAGGCTCTAATGGCGGAAGAACAGAGGAGTATGGCCAATATACAAGCAAAACGAGCATGTGAGGGAGCATTGTTGGCAGAAAAGGAGAGAGTGGTGGCTGAGCAACAGAAAGAAATGGCTTTAGAAGCAAGCGACCGGCTAATGCAAGAAATACCCGCTAGATTAGGGCATATACCGGAAGCAAAACCGATTATAGATAAAATAATCAATGAGAATGCCAATACACTTTGGAAAATAAAATCTTCTCAAATTTCTTTTGATGAAAATACATCAGATTTTAATGCAACTCATTGAACTAACTAGAACATTTCGATTCGAAGGGAAAACTCAAGAGGCAATTAATCAACCGTAGAGGCTAGACTTGACGAAAGATATATAATTGTGCGCGTCAATGATAGAGCTGTTGATTATGCGGAAGACGTTGGCTCTGCTATTGATTGTCTTGAGAAGTACGCTGCGTTCTAAATACTATAAAAATATAGCAGCAAATAGGGAGGAATTTAATATGTCCGCTCATTACGAAGAGAAACGCCAATTTCCCGAATCACCACAACAAGCCTTTGAACAATTGATCCAAACGATCGAAACGACACCACTCCAACTGGTGGGCATGAATATGTGGTGGCAGATAGAGAAGAAGAACCCAGCGAACGGTACGATTGAGGCCTATGCAATATACAAAAACGCCTTAAAGATGTTCAATGCACTGAGCGATTCCACTACGTCGTACAGGTTGGATGCCAAGGTGATGCCGCAGGGAAATTGTTCCGAGGTGAATTTGTCGATTCGACTGCTACTTTCCTTTCAAGCTATGGGAGGAGGTTTTTGCCATAAAGCAGTGGAGGATCTATTCTCTGCTTTGCAAAAGGGTATAGGCCAAAAGGCAACCCGTTTCTGTCAAAACTGTGGTGAAGAACGTAGAGAGGGGAAGTTTTGCCCAAACTGTGGGACTCGGTTTGAATAATCTACACCAGCAAATCGTTCTTATACATAGTGTTTTTGGCACCACAAGATGGTCAAGTTCCCGATGAACGACAACTGAAGAAAGCCGGATGCTTTCAGTAACAAAGCAACCGGCTTATTTTTATATCTTATTCCCACAATAGGGACAGAACTTTTCAACACCTTTCAGGGTTGCGCCGCAGTTCGGGCAGGCCATTTTACCGGTACCACTCGCATTACTGTTTCCGATAAGGTTTTCTAGCCGATTAGCACTGAGTAAACGGTCATACTCGCCCGTATCGATCCACTTGAAAAACTCGGCGCCGCGCATGACCGTCCAGGGGTGGCTCATCCACATCGTGCTCATCAGCTTGACGATCTTGTCTAGCGTATCATAGTCATAGCCTTCAAACTCTTTCGCCTGAGCAATGAATTCCTCAACATTGATAGAGTTGAAATATTTTTGCGGTACACCGGCCAGCTTGACCATGGCTTTGGTAGCTATGTTGGCATCCTGGCAAGCTAGCAGGCCGGCCCGGTCGGCGGTAAATTCGGACATACGCTGCCAGTTCAACAAGGCGATCTCGGCACCGGTAGAAATTAGGCTTCCAATGCCAAGAGTGGCATTGCCTATGATGTCGCCCATAATTGGTAAGACCTCAGCGATTTGATGGTATAGGACATGCTGGCTCTTGATGTGGCCGGCCTCGTGGCCGATGATGAACATCAACTCTTCTTTGGACAAAAAATCAATACAGCTTGAATTCAGCACGATGATCGGTTTTTCCACACCGGCTGTAAAGGCGTTGATCTCGTACCCCCACTGGATGTACAGATCGGGTATTTCGGGCAGATCGATAATGGCGCAGACTTGCCGTAACGTATCATAGAGTTCGGGATAGTTACGATCATCTACCTTAATATTGCTGCCGGTATAGCGGATTTTCAAAAGTTTTTCGATACCATAATGGTTGAACTTTTTTACGATCGTTTCCAACCCAGGTGTTCCTCTTAGTGCTTCCAGCGCGTTCCGATCAAAGGGGTGTTCGTACTCAGTCGAACGTAGTCCAACCAACTGTTTTTGTTTCACAGGCGCTCCCTCCAATTTCATAAATTCCAGCTTGATCTTGCAGGAATTATTCGCTGGAAGTAAAAAATATCCTCCTATAGGTATAAATATAAAGTTACATATGTATAAAGAAGAGGTTATTGATTATTCGTTAACGGGCTTATGGGGGAGGGGAAGGGATTGCGAGAAATCATCGATTTTCGCTATGACGCGTTCATAAGTTATCGGCACACCCAGCCAGATAAGAGAATCGCCGAACAGCTGCATACCGCTCTTGAAACGTATAAAGTTCCCCGAATACTAGTAGAAAAGGGGGTGCCGAGACGGCTTGAGCGGGTTTTCCGAGACCGTGATGAACTCCCCACAACGAACAACCTCAGTGACAGCATCCGGGAGGCCTTGCATCAATCCAGGTTTTTGATCGTTATCTGCTCCCCGCGAACGCCCCAATCAGATTGGATCGCCAGGGAGATTCAAATCTTTATGGAATTGGGCCGGGAAAAACAAATTCTTGCCTTGCTTATTGAGGGAGAACCTGCAGAATCCTTTCCTAAGCAACTTTGTAACATCGAACGGACCTTTATCGACGATAATGGTGCTGTCAACCGTACTTCCGTAGAAATTGAACCGCTGGCCGCCGATATTAGGGCTACAAGTTTTCGAAAATCAATGGCCCTGCTGAAGACAGAAAAGCTTCGCCTGATAGCGCCCATTATTGGTTGCACCTTTGACGACTTGAAACAGCGGCACCGAGAGCGGCAAATCCGGCAGTGGGAAATTACTGCGGCTTCCGTTATGGCCCTTTTATTGCTTTTCGGATTGTACAGTTATCGGCAGTGGCAATACACGGACAATCTTCGGATTGAGGCGGAAAAGGCCCGAGAAAATGAGCGGGAAGCCCGTATGATGGCGGAACAAGCACTTTCGGAGAGTGAACGGGCCAAGCTTCAGGAAATGCTTATGCGTAAGCATGCTGAAGATGCAGAAGGGAAGGAAAAGGAGGCTAGGTTGACCGCTGAAGAAGCTCGAGAAAAAGAGCAGGCCTCCCGCATCCTGGCGGACGAGCAAAAAGTAGAAGCACTTTTGCAGAAGTCTATCGCTGACAGTGAGAAGGAAAGGGCAGAATTTCAAAAGAATCTAGCTTTGGACCGGATTAACCAGTTGACTTTTGACATTCCTGATCGGCTACGTCGCTTTCCTCAAGTAAGTCCCATCGTCACCGAAATCTTGGATGCCAATATAAAGACATTAGATCAACTCATTGACCGTAATGAAGACGATATAATCGCCAAATTGGAACGGGTGGCGAATTACGAACGTTTGGGGGAACGATGGCTTCACCTGAACGAGTTGAATAAATCGGTCGAATGCTTTCAAAACAGCATCGATCTCTTGGGGGGGCTGGCAGATGCAGAGGACCCTCCTGTCCGAGCTCAAGTTAGGCAGCTAAACGGCATTCTGTACCGGCAATTGGGTGAAGCCTATATGGCCATTGACCATATTTCAGAGGCCCGTGAAGCGCTAATCAAGAGTGAAGAAAACTTTAAGGCGATCGGTGACTACGAAAACATCGGTCAATTGTATGTTTCGGCGACAACCTTCTTTTTGCTCGATGGAGACCCCTCGCAGGCTCTTCATGCGGCACAATTAGCTTTTGACGCCAATCCAGAGGAAGATGTAGCTATTTTAAATCTCGGTGTGGCGTACCTCTTTACAAACCAATTCGATTTGGCGAAAGACATCTTTATTAAACATAAGGACCGGAAGGTAAAACGGTTATTGACCCTTTCGGCAGACGGCGGTACCAAATACTTCGAAGACGAGTATTTCGGCGGCATTGCCTTGGAGACACTAAACTTTTTTGTCTCTAGGAACATAAACCATCCCGACTTGCCCCGATTGAAACACTTAATTACCTCTATGCCCTATCAAAATCCTTCTGAACCGATTGATTTTGATGCCTTAATAGTTCGCCCTACCGATCGGTTCGACGGGATTCTGCGAAAAGCTTATCTGCTTAGGCGAGAAGGACGTATCTATGAGTCTCTAGGTGCACTGTCCCGATGCGAGCAAATGGTTTCCGATGACTTTAAGCCCTACATCAAAGCATCGGAACTCTTTACGGCTCAAATCGAGACGCTGGGTGTGGACGGAGGAATTTTTGTTTCAGAGCTCGTCGAAGGTGGAATCGCGGAAAAGAGCGGCATCCGGGTAAACGACATCATCATCGGTTATGATGGCAAAGCTGTTACAAATGATGAAGACCTGTTGTCGGCTATTCAAGCGACACCGGAAGAACGATCGGTTAATGTTCAATGTCTGCGTTCGGCCGGTATAGACCGTTTCGATATAGTCAGTGTAACGATTTCAGAGGTAAAAGGACGACTAGGTATCCTCTTTCAGCCGATTTAGTTCTATTTAGGTAAGTATGCTAAAAATAGGCTTGCTTTTGAAGGAATGTTCAAAGAAATAAAGAATGGTGTACATAAATATTGTACTACCCCTATGTTTCACTGAAGGAGGCCAATCAGTGATTAAAGCAACGGGCACTTACGACAGGAACGAACCTTTGATCCCTATTGTTATTGGTGTGACGGGTCATCGGGACCTGCGAAATGGCGACCGTTTGTCACTGGAAGAGCAGGTACGAAAAATCTTTAATGATCTGCGATCGAGCTATCCCCATACACCAGTTGTCCTTCTTTCGCCGCTAGCGGAAGGAGCAGACCGATTAGTCGCTCAAGTTGCCTTAGATTGCGGATGCCGATTAATAGTCCCCCTTTTAGAAGAGGGGGAAGCCAATGTTACCGAAACGGACACGGAGTCGTCACGGGCCGAGTATCTGGAACTGGTCAAAAAAGCGGACAGAGTTGTTTCTATTCCTTTATCTGTTAGGGAAGGCGAGCCGAACAGTGACGCGCTACGCTACGCCCGTATTGGGGCCTACATCGTTCGCCATAGCCATATCTTGATCGCTCTTTGGGATGGTGTAGATAACGGACGCATCGGAGGATCCGCTCATGTCGTCCGGTTCAAGTGCCAAGGCATCGGTGAGCCATATGCCCCTCCACGGAACTTGCTCGATCCTATTGATACAGGGATGGTGTACCACATCGTTACGCCTCGGGATAGCAATCCAACCCCTAAAGGGAAGCCTTTTCAGTTGGTTACTCTTTTTCCCGGCGATGGGAAGAAAGGAGCAGCGTCGGCGAATTCGGAACGACGGATATTTGAACAGATCGAGGCGTATAACGCAGATGCCGTAGAACTAATCCCCAAAAAAAGCGAAGCCATCTGCCAAAGTCGCGAATGGCTCTGGCCTGGCAAAGAGGAGAGTGTCCTAACCGATAGGGCACGATCATTGTTAGATCACTACGCCTTATCCGATATGATGGCTATCCATTTTGCTGATATTCGCCGTAGTGCCATTGGACAGTTGTTCGCTCTTGGTTTAGCCGCCGTTTTATTTTTTGAGTTGTATGCTCATATGTTCCTGGAATCCCGGCTTATGCTGGGACTATACCCACTCACACTTTTTATCGCCTATCTTATCTACCGTCGGGCTAACTCGAAAAACTACCAGAACAAACATCTGGATTATCGTGCCCTCGCGGAGGGATTGCGGATTCAGTTTTTCTGGCATCTGGCAGGTTTAGACAATGAAGTGGCTGACCACTACCTTCGAAAACAGCGAAACGAACTGCTTTGGCTTCGAAATGCCATTCGATTCGCCAACATTGCTGCCGGGTGCGCTGATGGCAACCAGCAGATGACGATGGAGAGGGATGCCCTTTCTACATCGAAAGAGAGAAAATTACTTGAATTACTGAATACCCATTGGATCCAGAACCAATGCAATTTCTTTGAAAAAGCGTCAAAGCGGGATCGTCATAAATTGGAAGGGTTCGATCGGTGGATTGAGATTTTTTTTGTAGGCGGCCTCGCTTTATCGGTCATCGTTGTTGCACTCGACCCCTATATGCATCACTTATATGAAGACTTCAAACATGCCTTTGGAGTCGATCTACATCACTTGCTGATCGTATTCATGGGGTTTACTCCGGCCATCGCGGCTACATTTGAGGGCTACGCGGAAAAATCAGCACTCTCAGATCAGTCCAAGCAGTACGAGGTAATGAGTGAAATCTTTCAGCGGGCCGCCACAGAAATGAGCCGTTGTCTAGTCGCCTCCGATTATTCAGCGGCTCAAGGACTCGTCCTAGAACTAGGGAAAGAAGCCTTGGCTGAAAACGGTGACTGGGTTCACCTGCACCGGGCTCGGCCTCTACAAGTCCGCCGGGCGTAACGTAGACGTTGGATAACGATAATGCTAAAGTTGTGTTATAATAAAAATAGTAGTTGACTGTCGATAAATTCCGTAGTAAGGAGAAAAAAGATGACTTATATTCCAAAGCCGATGGACACGTCGAAAGTACAACTGACGAATGAAATCCTGAAATTAACCGAGTTGCTGTCAAAACATGCCCATGATGTTTGGGCCACACAGCGGTTCAAGGATGGCTGGCAATACGGTGAACAGCGTGACGACCAAAAGAAACTTCATCCCTGTCTAATTGCATACGAAGAATTACCAGAGTCGGAAAAAGACTATGATCGAAATGCGGCGATGCAGACGTTGAAGGCGATTGTAGCGCTTGGATATCGGATTGTAAAAGTTGACGAATGATTTAAAGAGTAGCCGTCAGGTGTAAAACCTGGCGGCTCTTTTTTGGTGCGCTTGGAATGGGCAATAACTCTAGGGTGAAAGTCCAGAACGGAGGTTGGCTGTACCAACCGTTAGCCAAGGGAAAGGGTATTCATCGCGAGGTTCCTCGAAAGAGGTAAGACCCCTGGAAGATGACCTGGTCGATCGGCCCGAGATGTACACGCCGTGAGGCGTTCAGTCGACGGGTACGAATCGGTCGAGGACTTTACCTTAACCATGCGCAAAACTTTTGTCCAGAAAAAATGATTTGATGCAGCGGGACTGGGCGACCTTAGGCGTCGGCGCTTTAGCGCCGGTACAACCCGGGAGACGTCCGTAGCGGAATCAAATCAAATTTTCCTCTCTGTGTAGTTTTGAGGGATATCGTAAAGCACCAATGACGTGCATGTCGTTGGTGCTTTGTTTTTGATTAGGCGATGTTACATGCTTACAGTTACATATTGGACAATAAGGTGATACTCTGTGTGTTACAATAGTGAAAAACTGGTCTCTTTGACTTAGCACGATGGGACAAAACTAGGTATTCCATACGATGAGTACGAAGATCTAATGTGAGAGAGGGATCATAGACGGTGATTACATATACAATCGATAACTCCTTATATCTGAATATAACTAACCGCTGTACTTGTGATTGTAACTTTTGCGTTCGAAACAGCCCGGCTGGTCTAGGTGAATACAACCTATGGCTGGAGCGGGAACCGACTGTGAAAGAAGTTCTCGATGACATCGAGAAAAGAGATCTCTCCCAATGCCGTGAAATCGTATTTTGTGGGTATGGTGAACCGACGATTCGCCTGTATGATCTTATTGAGATATCTAAGAAACTCAAAGAAAGATATAACCTCCCGATCCGAGTCAACACAAACGGTCACGGAATCCTGATTTTTAAATCGGACATAACGCCCTTATTAGAAGGATGGATAGACATCATATCTATCAGTTTAAACGCAAAAAACGCGAAAGAGTACCAAGAGTTATGCAAACCGGTTTATGGAGAAAAAGCCTTCCCAGCGGTTTTGGACTTTGCGGCCAAATGCAAAAAGCACATTCCTCGTGTTGTGTTATCCGTCGTCGATGTCATATCTGTGAAAGACATCGAAGCTTGTCGGGAGTTGGCACAGCAAATCGGCGTCGAATTTCGAGTTAGGCATTTTGGGGGTTAAACGTGTCCAGGTCGGAAGCGATTGCACTATATCTCCTTCTGCGGTATCTTTAATACCAGATTATCGAAAGCTAATTCTTATCTTGACATAGGGAAAGTGCTAGAGCTAGTCGCCCAACCAGAAGTTAAAGGAGTCTTATGTATGCGTAAATTAATCACCACCATCACACTCACAGGGATACTGCTGGCCGGTTGTGGCACCGTTGATAAGCAAACGGCGATCAATCAAGCCAAAGATGTAGTGAATCAAGCCCAATCGGTGGCTGGGACTATGGCCGACACGGCTGCAAACGTCAGTCGGGACGAACTTGTTCGGTTAGTTACAGAAAAGTGGCAAGCCCAGTATGACCAGTGGAAAGCCGAGGGGGCTACGGTAATTCGTCCTGATGGAAGTATCGATTGGCAAGGAGTAAGCAACCTGAGTTTAGCTGAAAAGTCTCTCATCAGTGTGGGGCCTTACGAGTTTTTAGCTGTTTTACGGGCAGGGGGTGCTATAGAAATCGTTCGGGAAAACAAAAATACCAAAGAACGATCCCTAGTGACCCGAGTGAAGCTCGTTGTCGAACATGGTGAGGTGTCAATCGGGCAATAGAAACCACTTTCTCCCCTGTTTCTCCGTCTCAGTTAGGACAATAGATGCATTCTGTACATCGAATCGGAAAAGATGATGTACTCTCGTGAGAGGGTGCGAAAACGAGTACTTTTTGGGATTGGACGGGTTTAGCTGATGCAAAAAGGTAGGCCCCACGTTGCGGTCCTGGCGATTGGCATTTTCACCGTTTTTGCCCTTGCGATAGGGTGGCTAAAGACGGCAAATCCCCAATTGGCCGGGCGAATGCTTGGGGGAATCATCGAACTTGGCTCAGGTTTATTGTCCCAGTCCGGTCTTCCCTTTGAACCCAAAGTGGACGTATCATTAGTGCTTTCAGGACAGGATCGAGATGGGGATGGGCTTGATGATTCTCTCGACATCGCGGCAGGCGCACGGAGTGAGGTAGACCGAAAACCTATATACCAAAGCAACTACTACGTCGGTGGTTATCCACCGGATACCGAGGGCGTCTGCACCGATGTGGTCTGGCGGGCTTTTCGAGACGCCGGCTATGATCTAAAAGCTTTGGTCGATGAAGACATCCGAAAAAATCCCCGGGCTTATCCTCGTGTGGCTATGCGTCCCGATCCGAACATTGATTTTCGCCGTGTTCCTAACCTGGTTGTTTTCTTTAAGCGATACGGGCAGATGTTGACGACCGATGTAGTTTCTGGTGATGCTGCCAAGCTTGTTGAGTGGCAACCGGGAGACATCGTTGTCTTCGGGCTCGGGACTTCTTTAGAGCATATAGGCGTTGTTTCCGATCGACGCCGAAGCGACGGGATTCCGCTGGTTATCCATAACAGTGGTCCGACACCTCGAGAAGAAAATGCCCTCGTCCTTTGGCCAGCAAAGATTGACTATCATTTTCGATATACCAAGAATAGTCCTCTGTTACCCCAAACGGGGTGAATGGGGGACTATTTCTTTTGGTTCGAACGTTGCTTCACTGTTGACCAATTCCAGGTATAGGGACTTTGCTTTAAACGAAAGATAACGAATGAATTATTCAACTATATACTGAAACAGGGAGGAGAAGAAAGAAATAGTGTGGAAAAGATAGGAATAGTTAGAGCGTTCGCAGACTAGACATAACAAGTGCGAATGCAATCCTTGAAAATCCATATGTTTTAGCTAGGGGGGATTTGAACACTGTCATTTTTCAAAAAGGCAAATAAGGCAAATAGATGACGGAAGGATGTAGATCGAGGAAAGCAATGTTAGGCAGATGTGAAAGGAGAGGAAAACATGAACAAGACAACCCTCTGGTGTTTAAACAAAGCCGCCGATATTATTGGAGCCAATGTAGAAGATTTTAATCGTACATTTGGCAACAGATTAACGCTTGGGGAAAGAACTTCTTTCAACAAGCAACCAGTCGACGATAACAAATATAATCTAATGCCTGGCCCGGAATACTTTGTCCCGGATATTGCCAAGTGTGTCGGCGCAAGATTTGAAGAAGGGGCTGCATACCCTGAGTTAAAAGCGATTCAATCGTTCTACGCTAAACAAGGACAACCGGACTACAAGTATTACTGGGACGGAAGAAGCCAAAAGGAAACCGGATGCTATATGGCGACGGACAAGTTCATAGGGTATTATGATATTCTTGAAAAAACAGCTCCGAACATACTGGTCGGTTACAGCCAAGGAGGATTGGTGGCGAAATATCTGGCCTATCTCGATCAATATGTTTTCAATAAGGAGAAGAAGAAACGGGTCATCGATGCTGTTATCACTATTTCCAGTCCGCTCTTTGGCTCTCCTCTTGCCAACCCGAATAATCGAGAAAATATTGCCGAAGCGTTGTTTGAGCTTTTGTCCTGCATAAGCATTAAACTATTCGGGGAAGCGGAGGAACTATCTAATCATGAAAAAAGACCACAAGGCGATTTGTTTGAATGGGTGTATGCCACGCTAAAACATATTCGAAACACCCTTCAAAATCTATGCCCTGATTATGCAAAAGAACTGATTGCAATGCTTGATAACTGGTTAGATTGGCTGGGAGGATTGTTAGGCGATCCGAAGACAGCTTTTTTTGATCTTAACATTCTACGGTTAAACGAAGGCCTGTCTGTTCTTTCATGTGTCAATCAACCGGTGGATATAAAACAAAGAGCGATTCTATCGACAAATAACAGCCTGCGAGATATACTTCATCCGCAAGCGGCGATGGTGATTCATGACGTATTTAAGTATCAGTTAAATCGAGCTTTGAATTCACTTCCTCCTGCGGAACCGGATTTCTCTAACCTTTCTTATTTAGCAAAAAGTCGAGCAAACATGTCCATTGATATCGATTACGACAAAGCCGAGAAAATCATTAATCAGCGGATCATGGATGAGAAGATAAGCCAGCCTATTTCTAACCCGTTGATTGCCGATAGGATTAATCAGTACCAGAACGGAATTGGCGAACTCAATGTCAAAGCGTACGCTCATGATTTTATCATTCCATCATCTTATCAATTAATGGTTGCAAAGGGTCAGATCCTAACTAATAATAATAGACCGAACTTTGAGGCAAATCACATGACGGGATCTTCTTGCGAATATCAAGCAGGAAGAGAAAACTATCAACTGGTAAAGGAAATCCTGTCTGATTTTTTGGATAAGAACAGTTGAAAATGACGATTCGTACAGTTTTACCCTAGCGAAACGTTTATGAAGAGAAATCCCCCGCCGCCTCATTGGAGTCGTACGGGGTTTTTTTTACTTCCGTATCAAAAGGATTGATTTTTTCTTGACAGTTCCCCTTTTTCAATAATCCTGTCCCCAAATAACCAGGCGTAACGGAGTACATACACGGGCTGGTTGGGTTCAGCCGTTCCCAAAAAGCTGTACTTATCGAGCAAGTCGATCGAAAAGGGAGCAGGATTTTCGATCGAATCTCTTCGGACGCCCCATTCTTGTATGAGGGCTAACCATGTTTCGCCGAGCCTTTGCAGCATAAACAGAGGGGACTGATTCCACTTGTTCGGTTCGCTGCCGAGTCCTTCTGATTGAACCAGTTGATTCCAGTATCGAGATAGGGGACCAGATTTTTCTTTATCGATCCGATAGGACCATTCGACGATCGCATTGCGAAGGAGTTCCTCTTCTCCTTGTACCCCCCGATATAACTGTTCGTAACAGTCGCGAAAATCGCTCAGACGTGCTTGGAATTCTTCTTGGGCGGACATGAGCGGATTTGTATCTTCGGCTTCGCTAGCTTGGCAAACCGGGGTATCAAGTTCTTCCGATGGAGCGTCTTCCGATTCTTCCATCACCGTTTCGTCAACGAAGGTTTTTTTAGTTGTCACCTTATCCCACCATGATGAAAGAAGGGAGGGCTTTTTCTCGCGTCCACTTTTCATCGTCTTGTCCCCCCGCCATCTACTTCCACCCAGGCCGCTGCATCATCGAAAGCACCGCAGACGATGGCTTCGCCGATCGGCAGAAGGCCAATGATATCCTTTTGTTCTTCTTTGAGGCTCATCGATGCGGTTACCGCTTCACAGTCGTCGCGGGAAACTAAGCGATGGACGATTTTTAAATTGGTATTTTTCATGACGTTCGGAATGAGATCGGACGGGACTTGGTCGACGACCATCACGCCTTGCCCATAACTGCGCATTTCCGTCAACATTTCGCTGAAAAGAGAGGCTAAGGCCGACTGGGGATTTCCGGTATTATTGAAATCCATCTGGGGATTTCTCAGAATCCTGTGGGCTTCTTCAATGACCGCTAGATGACATAATTCACCTTCATTCGCTTTACTGCGATAGGCCGAATCATGCTGATATTTCGCATTTCTGTATTCAAACAGGTTCGTTAACAATAAAGACATGACCAAAGCCCGATCTTTTTCATTGGCGAGTCGACTCAAATTGATGACCACATTTCGGCCAAAGAGTTCGGTCGGGGGCGTCGATGCTGTGCAGCCGAAGAGGTCTTTTTTAAAGCCCCGCTGTAGTGCGTTAATCCGCGTCGTGATGGCTGCTTTCAACTGGTCTGTAAAATCGCTCGTATATCCTCGCGTGGCAAGCAAGCAAAGGGCAATCTCTCGAACTTCCTCAAGGGTGGGATATTCCTGTAAGCTGGGGCATACGCCGTGGTCGGGGCACCTTTCATCGGCTAAGGCGATCCGCATCGTTTCAAAAAGGGCTTCTTCAAAAATGTAAGGGAGAATTCCATCCATGGGTAGACTGGTGGAGAAGATCGTCGATAGTCGTTCGCAGCGACCATAATGATCGGCAGTCGCCCCTTTTTCCACGGCAGGGGCAAAAGGGTTGAGCCGCAGTTTTTTATAATGGTTGGAATCGACGAAGTTTCCGGGCATATAAATGAAAAATTGCTTTTCCGGAGGCAACGATTCATTCATTTCATGTGCCCACTTGACATATTCCTCTTTCGCCGGTTCGAGAATGAACACGGGTGCCTCTGTCGATGTGACGACTTCGCGGAGGATCTGCTGGCAGGTAGTCGATTTCCCGCTGCCGGTGATGCCGGTGACAAAGGCATGCCGTGTGAGTGAATGGATGTTGAAGGTATATTGGCTCGATAGGCGGATGCCTGTGTCCATAATCCGGCCGAGCTTCATGGTTGGTGCGTTTTTATCTTTGAGCATGGGCGGATTGGTGGCAAAACGTACGGCATTGCGGACGAAGCGAAGGCCCGGAACGTCTTTGCGTGGAAGGCTGGAGGCGATGGACAGTTCTTCTGTATTCATCGGGGTGGAAGCCATGCCGAGGATGCGGCCGAGCGGATTTTCCCAGGAGGAGCTTTTGGGTCGATTTAACGTGCTCGACAGGGGAATATGGCTGAATGCTTTGGCATAGGTGGCCGCTCCTGTGCCGGGGGGGAGGATGTGTAACCGAATCGGTTCAATATAGGATTCATCGCCGGAGTATATGGAACGGAGCAGCCCAAGGATGGTTTGGGTAGTGGCGTAGTCGTTGCCATGAACATGGACGCTCACATTCCAGAAACCGAGATTACGGCCTTGCTGCAACCGCTGAATGTGTTTATCGACTAGTTCTTCTGTATATTTGGCCATCTTATCGACCAGTTCGGTGCCCACCGATTGGGAGTTGATATCGACGTTGTAGCGGGCATAGCCTACGCTGGCATTGACATCGACGGGAATGAGATTACCGGAGCCGATCGATGCGCCGACATTGACGCTTTCCCCTTTGGCTTGGCCTTGGCTGGTCGTGGACGTTCGCTTGACCCATTGATGGACGGAGGAACTAAAATCGCGATAGTTGGCGATGATCTCGGCAATTTCCGCGTCGTTTACCGGGTCGGCGATTATGGCGACGGCGTAGTCCGTTTCGAAATCTTGTTCCCGCAGGCCGAAGGCAACTTTATCTAAGGTTTGAACAAAATCAGAATCATAGACATTTTTTCGTTTGGATGGAATCCCAGTAACGCAGCCTAAAACAGGGAAACGGCCGAGCGGCCTTACGATCGTACGATAGACTTCTGCTTCGCTCATTTTCTTGATCTCACAACCTGCCAACTGGCTGGTAACGGCTTGGCAGAGCTGCTGTATCGCGTCTTCGGTGGAAAGCTTGCCTGTTAAGTTGCAGCTTCCTAGACAAAGGTAGGTTTTTCCCTGCAGACGAATCAGCAAAAAGACAAAGCGGCTCCCCCAGCAGTGGCAGGCACTGAGTACACTTTGCCATTGTGCTTGAATGGACGGATGGGGTGCGTCAGAAGGGGATGTAGGGATGCGAATGATTTGCATCCAAGAAAATTGCCGGTTCTGCTCAAAGGCAGCTTCGTCGGGAAACTGTTCTGTCGACGAGAGTTCTTGCAAATAGGCCCGTTCAAGCACATAGTTGACGATGTTTTTCCATTGTGATTCTTCCGGAAGGATATGTAGTTCATAGTTTTTTTCAATCGGCCGGCTCAGCTTTTTGAACTCTTGACTGCTTTGCTTTGAAATTTTCACTATCGTTCACCGCCCATCTGCACATTAGGGTTTCAACTCGATTTTCCCATTGCCATGTTCGCCATAGCCTGACAGTTCATAATTCCAGTCGATGGACAGGTCTTCTTTGATCAGAATCGTATTGTCCATCCTGTAGTCGGCGCTGATATCCGTCAACCATCGTGTACCTAGTAACATGACGTCGACAACGAGGTTGGCCACGACCGATTGGTCTACGACGGCGAGGTAAGATTTTTTCACGGCTTCATCGAGGGTTTCGCCAACGGCTACCTCCACATTAAAGTGCAGGTTATCGTATTTGGGATGATTTTCGACGGTGAAATTGAGGGTTGCTGTCTTTTTCACGGGAAGGATGATATCGCTTGCCCGGTGATCGATGAGGCACTTCCAGCCAGAGCAGTTGGACACTTTGAATTGTTCATAATACTTTTCTTGGACCCGAATCCAAACGGAATGGGTGAGGCGGTGGCGAAAAGGTTTCGACTCCAATAAGGTGCAAAGGCCACGGGCGACGGTTTCCTCTGGGATCTTCCACTGCATGATCCGGTTTGGCTCTCTTTTGATCTTCGGCAGTTCGATCGTCGTCGATGTGCCCGGGAGGGTTTTGCCACAAAGCAAATCGCGAACAAACCAACTCTTGCTATGACCGCCGGTCAATACGACGAGATCGATGGCTTCGGCATTGGGGATCTGCTTGAGTTCCATGGCTTTTTGGACGGCACCGTTGACGATATGGCAAAAGCGGTTCATTCCATCGCCGCAGTATTTGGCATAGGTCGTGCGGTCAAGGCGCAAGGGAGGGAGTTTTTTGGCTAGCATTCCATGAAACGAGCTGGGGAAGGTGGTGCAGGTTTTGTTGTCGGACAGGACCGAGTTGACGCTCTCTTCTTTCCAACTTCGAATGTTCAAAGGGTAGAGCAGATCTTGCAAAAGCTTGTCTACAGGTTCCTCCGACCATTCCGCGTAGGAGCTCAACACTTCTTTGGCGTCGCTGACGAGGAAGTTTTTCAACAAATCCATTAAGGCGTTGTCGATATCGCCACCGCCGAAGGTCCATTTTTTGGCTTCAGCATCATTCGATGGCGATGGGTAGTTTAACAGGACTTCGTTTCGCTTATCCTCGGCGTCTCCCGGTACGAATCGAATTAAGGACACGTCCGTCGTGCCTGCCCCCATATCGACCACGAGCACAAAGACCGGTCTTCCATGGATGAGGATGCCTTTCGCTTCAAGCTGAGAGACTTGTTCATTCGAATGCAACAGGAGATACCGAAAGGCTGCATAAGGCTCTTCGGTACATTTATGATCGATATTGACATTTTTGAATCCAGCCGCTGACACTGCCTCTTCCGTAAGGCGCCGGGCAAACTGAGGCCAACGGGTGGGGTAACTCACATAGGTTTGCTCTTCAATATCGGACGGTTTTACCTCTTTGGGAAGAGCATCGATCGGTTGCTGTTTATAACGATCGTAAAGATACTTCAAAAAAGTTACGGATGCATCGAAGGCGGCTTTCCGCTTTTTCTCGTCTTCACTGGGGATGTCCATCTTGAAGCGGTTATATAAGGTCCCCTTGTCCCCCATACTTTTGTAGTAACTGATCCGAGAGGCCACTTTTTCGCCGAAGAGAGGTTCACCATTTCCGGAGACATAGATTAAGGACGGGATGGTAGAGGAGGTGCCTTCATTCAAGGTATGGATTTGTCCCCATTCTTTGGTTTCTGTATTGTACAATCGCCAGCATAGTACGGTGTTGTTTGTACCGAAATCGATGCCGATATAACGGATGTATTTGGCCACGTCGATTCCCCGCTTTCTTCAGTGACTGTATGAGGATAAGCATGCTGAGGCACAACTGTTGCGGCAGACGAGGTAACAGCTTCCGCCACAGGAGCAACCAAAAGAGATCGAATGGGTTTCATGGATTTGGGGGGTATGTTCTCCGGCGATCTCCTTGATGTTGGCCAACTCTTCTTTTGACAGGGATAAGGGCTCAAGGGCATCGGGCTTCACATCGGCTCCTTCATGGCCCAACTCTAAAGATTCTTTAAGGATATCGGACTTTTCTATCATCAACGATCCCCTCTTTTACATTGTTTTTTTGTTCAGTAACTGATAGATGGTTTGAATCACGTAAGCGATCTCTTTATCCTCCGCGGACAAGCTTTGTTTTCTTGCCAACATTTTTGCTTGTAACTTACAATTGGCGAGGATTTGCAACATATATAATTTGCATAAGGTCACTTCTCGCAGTGCCGGATTGGATGTGGAACGATAATTCATGCCATAACAGGTGGGGCAAATGTTTTCTAAGACACAGTTCTTGCATTTTGGATCGATGAAGGGTTCTTTGGCATGGAAGTTGAGTGACCGCAAGGCATAGATTTTCGATTTCGACAAGACTAACGGTGAAAAGAGATGGCAGGGGTATTCTTTGCCGTCCACATCGACGACGTCAAAAGCGACCCCGGCACCGCAGTACTTGTTCTCAAAACTCGATCGGGAAGTCAAGAGTGTTTTCAAGTCCACATCCAACAAGGAAACAGGAGGTACTTCGGGATGGTCTAGGTAGTAATCGATGAGTTTGGCCAACTGCCGGCTATATTCAGCGATACTTGCCTCACTCCAGGGATTTGTGCCGTTCGCTGGGTTGGCGTGAATATTAAAACCTTTTTCTTGCAGAAAAATAATTCCATCGGCAAGCCGATGGACGGTTTTTTCGGAAATGGTCATTTTAATCGGTTGTTGGGGCCAGTTTTTTTGGAAAAAGTCGAGATCGATTTGTGTGGATGAATCAGAGCGGTTTACGTTTTGGGTCTCTTCGTCTCCATCGTAGCTGAGTCCGAGGACAAACCGTTCTCGGTGGGTACGAAACCAGTCTTTCATTTCCTCATTGAGCAGGGTTCCATTGGTTGTGGCAAAGAGGATATAGGGTTTCGGCCATGGCTGGTTCCACATCCAGTGGGCGATCTCTTTTATCTTATCAAAAGCACATAAGGGTTCAGCGCCTAAAAAGTCAATCTCCACTTCTTGAAAGGAATTCCCCGATCTGTCTACAAAGCTGTCTGCAATCGCTTGTTTGGCTACGTCTAAAGGCATTTGTTTATCAGACTTGTTCGACACATAACAATAGAGACAGTCGAGGTTGCACTGGTAGGTGATCACTAAACCTCTGGTGCGACGGAGATGATTTGGATGTCCGCATTCTTTGTCCTGGAAATATAAATGCTCTTTTTTCAAAGGGGGTGTCCTCCTTTGCAAAGTCTTTTCCTATATTTCGAATGTTCGATCTAACTCAAAAATTTCCTGTTTTTTCGACATACTTTTACGATATATTTCTCTATATGCATACTATTGGATGTCAAAAGCTAACCAGCCAGCATGTGCAAGGTTAGTAGTGCTGTTATACAAGGGAATAGCAAGTTGGGACTTGATGTTTTGTCATATAAATGATTATACTTTGCACATTGAAAGAAAGGGGTGAGGATTTTGTCCAGCCTGAATGAAGCCGTAAATAAGTTGGCAAAATCGCTAGCTGCATTGCATGCGGACCTTGAGCGGAGCGAAAAGCGGGAGACGAAAAAAATATTCTATGGCAACTGTGATGAAGAATGTGCCGCAATGGAATTTGGTTGGGCAGAGACTCACTTTTCCCGAAAGCGAAAGTAAAATTGCTCAACTGATTGACATTGATTATAAAATCAGTGTATGATCATTTTATAAAGAGAAGTAGTACAAGGTATTGTGATTAGAGGGATAGCATGGCAGAGCGGCCATTTTGTTAGTCGATGACTACGAGATGGTCGCTTTTCGCTTTAAAAAGCGTCATTGTCATTACACGTAGTACATAGGTAGCTAAAGAGGAGGAGTGGTTCTTGTGATTATTAGCAGCCAAAAACCGGTGATTCTGACTTGTCGGGCTTGTCGTGGTCGTTTCGAGTTACTCGTAAATGGGAAGAGTTATAACGATACGATGCCGAATACGGAGCCTATCGATCTCATCTACATTGGCAGCACCCACTATGTCACTGATGAAACCCATGCCTTAGCCGAGATGATCTGTGTCTGCCCTAGATGCAAGGCGAAAAATAAGTATGAAGTTTGGATGCCCAAGAATATACGATTTTCGTGCATGTCTGGTGAGGTCTAGTATGTTCCTGTAAACCCACATAGTCGTTTAGACCGTCCTGTTATAAAAATGGTTCAACGAAACCCCTATTACCCAGAGCGGGCAGTGGGGGTTTTACTATTTTAAATCTAAGTAACATAAAACCATGGCCCGCATGTGGCCATGGTTTCTTTGCAAGTATCAATAAGCCGATAAGTTGTAAGCGATAACGCTTTTGCGTACGGGAACTTGTGCAGGTTGGGCACCAATGGCAAGGTAGATTTCCCGAATCATAGAGTCAAAAAATTGAGCGACCCTATTTCTAGAAATGGCGGGCTCATAAAAAGCCATCGCCAGCGTTAAGCGGTCTTGGTAGGTACTGGCTGCGATCAAAGATCCGGGAGTGCACAATGCCGGCCCAATCATGTACCCGTCGGTCACTTCCAACGCACCAAAGTGAATTTTCCCATCGCTGATCTTGCCGATATTCGAAAAAATCGGCGGGTACGACTTCGTCTCTACGGAGCGATTCCAACCGGACATGAGCCAATCGTAATATTCCCTAAAACCGAGTCTGCCATAGATTTCGCTCAGCAGGACGCTTCGAATTCCCGGTGCAAATCGTTTCAGTTCCTGCATCATCGTCGACACTTTCATCAAGGTATCTGAAAAGGACTCTCCGGAGACTCGCTCTATCATCGGGGTGATGATACCGGAGAGATTACAAATCGCGTCGGCTTGCTTTATAGGAAGAAACTGGCGGAGGTCAACGGTCACTTGCAGTGGTATCAGCCTCCCCGCCGGAGGATCTGTCGTGGCAAACAAGGTTCGGTATAGTGCCGTCAGAAGAATATCGTTGAGGGTAACACCTTTTTGATGAGCATAGCGGCGTAGTTTGTGAAAATGTATAGGGTCGAAAGGGGTAGTGACAAACTCGGGAGTGACGTTGTCATCAGAACGAAATGGAAACGATAGGATGGTCGACCGTGAACGGTTAGGTTGACGCTCCCAAGCTTCTTTTACGTCGGAAATATTCAGATGGGGAAAGAGCTGACTCTGATCGCGATTCCCCACTTTTTTATGTTCGAGCTTGTAAGCAGGATCTATGCATAGGCGGTTGTACATGGAAGCGATAAGAGAGACGCAAGCTTTAAGACCTCCTGCATCACTACAAGCGTGGTCGATCTTAAAACAGAGGAGGTCCGAAGGACCGGAACGCAGGATGCGGATCTGTATTTGTGGATCCCGATAGGAATCTACTGGTGCATTTACAAAGCGATGCAGTTCGGCTTCTGTCTGGTCGGTCTCGACGAGTGAGCAGAGTTCTATGGAGTCTATATCGTCGTATTGTTCCCAAAAAGAAAAGGGATCTTGTTCAACAAAACGGCATCTCAAGACAGGTTCGGCTTCAATCGCCAAAGTCAAACTTTTTCGCAGCAGGGTGACATCGACAAGGCCGTTGACCTTTAAGATACAGTGGATTTGGTGGTTACATCCGATATAACGGCTGATATAGTTAAACAAATCGGACGCGCTGGCAGGCATTCGAAGGGATGCTTGGACATCGGCCATGAGTAGGGCCTCCCTTGCATGTGATCGGGTTAGTTTGCAGTATGGTATCAATAGGATAAGTATATCGATTGTGCATTTAAGTACAAAGAAGGGTAACAAGGATAGGCAAGAATGTACCATTATTGCATAGATTATTTACAGGAGAACCCGTAGCCACGATTGCGCGTTCGGGAGAGGGCCTTTAGAAAGATGGATTTCCTATAGAAAAATAGATTTAGAGATCTACCTTTTCTTTGTGTGATTCGTCAAAGAAACTCAGCTTATATAAGAATGCCGACAAGCGTCCCGAATAAAGGGTGAGGCATTCATTATTTGTGGAAATTTTTATATATTTGCATCGCATTTTTTCATGGTGTTCCAGAATAACATTATGACAGGGGATAAAAGGAGGTGATATATGTGCGAGGAACGATGAAGAGAGTCTTTCAAGTGTTCCTGCTGCTCGGCCTTTGTGCCATTTTCCTGGTTGGATGCGTCCAATCAGATGTTAATGTAAAGATCAATTCCGACGGTAGCGGTGATATCCGCTATACCGTATTGGTAAATCAGGCATTATTGGGCACAGGGGAAAATGGTAACCCCATGGATGAGCTCAAGCAGAACGCGGAGAAAGCCGGGTACACTGTCGAAGCTGTTGAGAAAGACGGTCTCGTCGGATTAAATGCGGCCAAGCATGTGGCAAATGTGGCCGCAGAAGCTTCTGACGACATCTTACTCGGCAAATTCGGTGAAGGATTCGTCAAACAAAAATCTTTCTTGAAGGATACATACAGCCTGAATTCTGTCATCGATTTGTCTGATATGAGCGTCACCGCCAACGAACGGCTGGCCCCGTCTTTCGAATCGGCGCTGAAGCAAGCGAAGCTAACTCTGACTGTGGAACTCCCGAACGCTGCCGTAAAGCATAATGCTACAGCTGTGGACAAGGGAGGCAAGGTGTTGATCTGGGAACTCAAGCCTGGTCAACCCAACGAGATCAACTTCTCCACTGACCAGTATAATCCGATTGACATGTCCTTGGTCTCTGCGGCCGCGCTGGTGATAGCCGTTGGCTTGATCCGTCTGATTGTCTCCACAACAGGTTCGACCGCTTCTAAGGAAGCAGCCGTATCTGAAGAAGAAGCCAAGCAAGAGGAAAACGGCCCGACTCAGGAGTAGTCATATTATATTTTTTTGCATGAAAGGCGATGAGGTCCACAGGATCTCTTCGCCTTTCGGTTATTTCTGACAAGGTTGAATGTGAATCTATCCCTTCACCCGCAGTATAGATTTTGTCTTAATCCTACGATTGGCAGTAGATTGCCTTTAAGGTGATGAAAAATGTCTTTTCTCGAGAAATATCGAGTAAAGGAGCCGAAACCTCCTAATTGGGACGAGGAAGCCAAAAAGGCCCAAATGATACTGGGATCGGTCCTTCGAAAGGCGGAAAAGCAGCAGCGGGCCTGGGAAAATGACGGATTGATATCGGCGAGTGTTCTCTTTGGAGGTATCATTCTTGTTTTGTTGATAATCAAAGCACTTTTCTAAAAGAAAAGGCCCCCACGTTGACCAAAGTCAATAGTGGGGGCCTTTTTTTCGTTACGGGCAGGGTCTATTCAAAAGGCTATGGAGATCTACAGATGCTGCCAGAGGGTTTACTCGGGACCGGTTAACCAGCCAACATGGTTCCTTCGTTGACATACTTGCCATGCCAGGAAAGGGCTTTTTCGATGACGTGCGGTGTGTGGCCGCCCCGTTGGAGGGCTTCTTCGAAGTACTCAAGAAGCTGCGGACGGTAGGAGGGATGGGCGCAGTTTTCGATGATCCGCTTAGCCCGTTCCCGGGGACTGAGGCCGCGCAGATCAGCGAGGCCTTGTTCAGTCACGATGATATCCACGTCGTGTTCTGTGTGATCCACGTGGGAGACCATGGGGACGATGCTCGAGATCTTTCCGTTTTTGGCGTAAGACTTGGTGCAGAAGAAGGTGAGGCGAGCGTTCCGGGCGAAGTCGCCGGAACCGCCGATTCCGTTCATCATCTGTGTGCCCATGACATGGGTCGAGTTGACGTTGCCGTAGATGTCCACTTCCAGGGCCGTATTGATCGCGATGAGGCCTAGTCGGCGGATGAGACCAGGGTTATTGGACAGTTCCTGCGGGCGCAGGACGAGCTTGTCCTTGTACTTATTGAGGTTGGACATGACCTCTTCATTTTTTTTCGGAGATAAGGTAAAGGAACAGCCGGAAGCGACTTTGATCTTGTCAGCATCGAGCAGCTCGAAGACGGAATCTTGCAGCACTTCCGAATATACTTCTAAGTCTTTGAAGTCAGACGAAAGGAAGCCGTGGAAAACGGCATTGGCTACGGAACCGACACCCGATTGCAGAGGAGCCAAGTTAGGACCGAGGCGTCCGGCGGCCACTTCGTCTTTTAGGAAGTTGAGCAGGTGTTGGGCCATGATCTCCGTCTCTTCATCAGGCGGAACGATAGCAGAGTTCACGTCTGGTTGATCGGTCACAACGATGCCGCGGATTTTAGCGGGATCGACGGCGATGGCTGTCGTGCCGACGCGCTGGCCCACTTGGGTAAGGGGGATCGGTTGACGGCTGCCTTGGTGGCCGGGATCGTAGATGTCGTGAACCCCTTCCAGCGCCAATGGTTGGGCGACGTTCAGTTCGACGATGATCTCTTTCGCTTGAGAAAGGAAGATGTGGGAATTGCCCACAGAGGTACTCGGGACGATGTGCCCTTCTTCGGTGATGGAAATTGCTTCCACGATGGCGATATCCACCGGCGGGATGGCGCCCGAACGGAGCAGTTCAGCTGTGTGGGACAAGTGTTGGTCCATATAATTGACATTGCCTTCATTGATGCGTCCGCGCATCCGCTTTTCTGACTGGTAGGGGAGGCGCATGTTCACGATGTTGGCTTCGGCCAAGAGGCCGTCGATCTCAGAGTTGATGGATGCACCTGTATAGACGTTGACTTTGAAGGGCTTTCCCTCGCGTTTTACTCGCTCTACCAGTACCTTGGGAATTACCTTCACATCCCCGGCCGACGTGAAACCAGAGAGACCAAGGGTCATGCTGTCATGAATCCAGGAACAGGCTTCCTCGGCAGTAACGACGCGTTCCTGTAAAGCTACATTGCGCAAACGTTGGGAAAGCATTCAAAAATCCTCCTGATGTTAAAATTAACACTCAGGAGGATATCACACAAAGTTTGCGCTTTTCAGCCATTTTCTAATAAGCGAGAGAAAACAATGTTAAACGAGAAAAAATATCAAAAACCCATTAAACGACGAAAGTGACTTGCGTAACGCTGGCTGACAGGGATTTGGATTTTTCGTTTTGATTTCATCACCAGAAGGAAGGTGGAATGAAAATCCGGCAGGATTTCAGCTACCTTATCAATATTGATAATATAGGCTCGGTGACAACGGACGAACTGGTTCCGAGGAAGCATCCACTCCAGTTCGAAAAGGGTGTGCTTGTTTGTGTACTGATCATCATCGGTAAAGATGCGTGTTTTTCCATGCTCTGAGTCGATGTACATAATCTGTTCCAAAGGGATGGGAATCCACCGTTCGTCCCCTTTCCCAATGAGGAACTTATGCCGGGGAAGCCGGGAGATTTCGTTCGCCAAAAAGGGTGGAATGATCGCCGTCAGACAGCGGTCCTCCATGCCCATTTCGGTCAAAGGAGTGCTGATAGCAAAGTAGGGAACGCCGTAGAGATCTTCCTCCATATACATGGAAATGGGGCCGCCGGCGTGGAGCGCTTGCATGGACACGCTGCCTTCTTTCACCGGATCGCCGGGCTTGATTTTCAGATCCAAGGTCGAGCTAGGCTGGTAATAGACAAATTGGGACTTGTCCGCAATGGCGATAGAAACCTCCCAGGGGAGGATGCGACTGAGTACTTTAATCAAACCCGGTATGCTTTCATCCGGTAGTTCCACCGATGCAGTCCCCTTTCCTTCGAATAGGCGGGCGAGCGCATCTCGCCATTACGACGCAAATACCTGCGACAAGTAGTCCTTCAGGTCTGTTCGGATGGGCATGAAGTAGATGTGTCCCTTCGTTTCACGGGCAAAAGCCAGAGCTTTTCGAGCGAAGTCACTGTTCCAAGCTAGAGTTGGTTGAAAATCGGCTGGGAAGACGACGTGATTTTTCGTCTCCCAATACGAGACTGATTTTTCGGAAGTGACCGGCGAGACCCCCCAGAATACTTCCAGTCCACCAAACAGCTCTGCGAAGATTTCCATGTAACGGAGATCGAAAAAGGGTTGTGTAAAAAAGCCGTCTGCGCCGGCATCGATCTTGCGGCGGATATAGTCGTATTCCTTGCGCAGGCTGTCCCGGTAGGGGTCGATGGCAGCATATACTTTAATATGAGGGAGTTCTTTCTTGAATTTTCGGATCATGTCGATGCTGGTCGTCGGGTATACCTTTCGGGTCATGCTCTGGGGAGGATCGCCCGTCAAGACCAGCACTTCTGTTATCTCGTTCTTCAGCAGCGTTTCCATCATGGGCAGGGGGTCCTGGACGCTTATGTCGATGGCCCGGAGATGGGGAATGGCCGTCGGGTAGTAGCGTTTGACTACGGTGCAGGCATCCCAACTTCGGAGGTCGAAACGTAACAGATCGGGAACGTTAATCCCGTTCACTTCGGGAAACTCTTTTTTTATCAATTCCAGTTCGGAAATCAGATCCTCTTCCGAACGAGGAACCAATTCAACGGCAATCCGAGTCATCGCTTCAACCTCCCAATTTCTTAGCTATTATCTCAGTGTAGGCAATAATCTCGGTTTCAGCAAGTATGAAAAATGTAAAAAAACGTCCCCTCTTTGGGGGGCGTTTTTTCATGAATGATTCACTAATTGTTCCACGCAGAAAACAAGGGAACAGCCATAGAGCCCTTAGCGAGCGGAAGCTGATAGACCTCGCTTTTCGCACTACGGTTAGTTCAAAAAACGGGTAGATAAAAGTAGACTAGGCGAAACGGATATTTCCCGGTTCCATCGCCTCAATGGCAGCCAACGCCTCAATGCGCATCCCTTCGGCACGCAATCGTTCCGCACCTCGTTGGAAGCGCTTTTCAATGACGATACCGGCACCAGCGAGGCGGGCGCCGCTCTGTTTGACGATGTCTACGAGTCCTTTCAGCGCTTCGCCGTGGGCGAGAAAGTCATCGATGATCAGCACCGTATCGTCGGATCGGAGATAGCGTTTGGTGACGGTGATATCAACAGACTCCTGGCGAGTGAAGGAGTATATTTGAGAGCGGTAGACATCATTTTGGGTGCTCGCTTTTTTCTTTTTGGCAAAGACGACCGGAACGCCTAAGGTAAGACCGACGGCAGAGGCTACTACGATACCTGACGCTTCTACGGTGAGCACCCTTGTGATGCCGGCATCGGTAAACCGCCGGGCCAGTTCTTCCCCCATGCGCATGATAAAAGCCGGATCAAGCTGGTGGTTTAAAAAAGAGTCTACTTTTAAAATGTTGCTTCCAATAACTTCGCCGTCGACTAAGATACGATCTTTTAATTCCTGCATGACTTTCGACTCCCGTCCTTGTTCAACAATATTCAACAACAATCGACAAATTGATATGAATCAAAGTATATCATATGAACATCAAAGAATCTCTATGTTAGTCCTACAATGACCGACCATATTCGGTTAGGTACACAGAATGACAATCGTCTTGCAACTATGATGATCCTCTAGCCAAATCGTAAAAAGGAAACGCGCTGTTCCTGTGGAATACGACAGAGAGGGACTTACCTACAGGGGGTATACAAAATGAGTAGAAGAAATATACGCTTTTGCGGGGTCATCCGCAGCGGTACAGCGATTGAGATTTTTGGCAATATGATCCCAAGCTTGCTCATGCTCAAACGGGATCCTCGCGCATGGTGGCGGCGTTTGAAGGAAAAAGGGCGTCAAAAGCCTCTGCCGACCATGGAAGAGCTGATACAACGCCCTGATGATGTGGGGCGCATCGGTTCAACCTATCTATTTATTCACCGGTGGAAGGGTGATGAGTTCGATTTAGATGCTTTTCAACGGAGTCAGGACTTTTTAGCTGACCTGGAGCGCCTGTTACAGGCTCAAGGACGATCCTTCCGGATTTTTACGCCCCTTTCTCCCAAAACAAATCTGCCTGAGTTGGCTGAAAAAGCGCAGCTAGGTAATTTGTCTCCCTTCGGGTTACTCATTCACTGGCGCTTCGGGCCTCGGCTCTTGATCACCGGAGCGGAGATCGAAGGAGAACTGCCAGTTCCGCGAAAAGAACAAACAGAGCGGATCGGATGTACGGACTGTGAACTCTGCTTGAAGATTTGTCCCCAAGAGCCCCTGCGTACGGGAGAAGTGGATCTAATGAAATGCGAGGGATGCAGCCGCTGTATCAAGTGCTGTCCCATAGGAACAGGATAGTTTTTCAACATAAAATATAACTTTCTGTAGGAAATTCCAGGTTTTTGACGAATAAATAATCGATAAGGCAAAGGGGAGGGGAACGAGTGCGAAGGCCAGATTCTTTACCGGTTGCTTTGTTGCTTGTTTTGTTGTCCTTTGCCCTTGCTGGTTGCGGGGTGACAGTGTCCTCTCAGACGAGTGTCCAGTTACAGGACCCATCGGCTCAAGCTCCGATTTCCCTTGCAATCACGTCGTCTTCTTCCTCGGCAGATGGAGCAGACCACCTTTCTAATTCCGCGAACACTCAAGCCCAGCCCTCGCACAAGCAATCCGGGGAAGTTGTCTCTGCTGAAGTTCGTCAACAGGCTGTAGATCTATTTGAAAAGGGCTATTACATCTTTGATGTGGAGCAAGGGCCTAACCGGCTGAAAGAGTCCGTCGCTTTCTACGATCAGGCGCTGGAACTTGATCCTGATTGTTACCAGGCTTATACGGGCAAAGGGATTGCCGTGGCTTTTCAAGGAGACCTGAATGCAGCACTACGTTGGCTAGATCGAGCGATTGCGCTGAAACCGGACTACGCTTTTGCCTATTATAACAAAGGCCTTGCCTTAAAGTACCATGGTCGTTTCGACGACGCGTTACTTTGGTTTGACAAGGCACTGGCATATGATTCCGAACATGCCTGGACCTATTTTGGCAAGGCGGCCATTTTAGATTCGCAAGGGAAGACCCAAGAGTGCTTAGAGAACCTAGCCAAGTCGATAGAACTGATGCCCTATTGCAAGGTGACAGCCAAAGAAAAGGCCGACGATGATTTTAGTCATGTAAAGAACTTACCCGAGTTCAAGCGTCTCGTCGAGCAGTAGGTAAATCCAGCCCCGGTGAGAGAAAAAGAGACATCCCATTATGGGGCTTTCTAATTCATGAAAGCAGGGTGAAAACCAATGATCACGGAAAGAGAACTGTTCCGAACACTGCAAGCATTCCACGAGTGCGCTATGGCGACAGTGTCCCGTGTGGGGCAGCGAACCAACTTAACCCATACGCAGTTACAGATTATGAATCATATCCACTTTCGCGGATTAGCTCTGCAAAAAGAAATGCGTAAACTATTTCACTTGACCCAAGGTGCCCTTTCGACGGCCCTGAAAGACTTAGAAAAACAAGAGCTGATCAGTCGAACCCAAAGCCCGGTAGATCAGCGGGAATGGGTGATCTCCCTTTCCGCCAAGGGAGAAGCCTTGATTCATGAGATCGGCCAACCCTTGTTTGCGCAATTGAGAGATTTGGTGACGAATAACCCCGAAGAAGTGGAGCGTCTGATGGAGTCGATAGAATGGTTCACAAATAAGTTTATCAGTAATGATGTATAAATGTAAAAAAACTGGGGAATGAAAATCAGAAGAGAAGGCAAAGAAAAATGCCCTTGCCGTAAATGGCAAGGGCATTCTGCTCCCCTTGGATCGGAAACGGTTGCGTTGGGCTTGTTTCTAAAGAGTTCCGTCAGATTAGAATCCTGAAGGACAAACCCCGTCGCAGCCTGAAGCGCCGCAGGAGGAGTTGCAAGTCGAGGTCACCAAAAAACCGGGCTCATCATCGCTGTCGTCATAGATGATGCGAACTCCCGAAAGGTATTCCTTGCTCACACTGTCGGCGACGAAAGATATGCCACCGGACTCAAAGACAACATCGTCCCGCTTAACTTCCCATTCGAGCCCTAGTTCATACGAGGAATGTTCGCGACTGAGGGCATAGATGCGTATGTACCGGGCATTGTTTTCTGTAAGCAGCCCTTTTAACATTTCTTGGGCTTTCTCCGTCATTGCGATCACGAACCGGACCACCTCCCATCTTGATTGTACGCCGTAGCCGCTGAAAATCAATATAAAAAAGGCGGCCCTGTTAATAAAGCGGCACGCCTTCCTTGAGACGAAAGAATTTTCCGTTTTCCAACAGCACACACGTTTCCGCGGAGACCCTTGTCATCGTCCCTGCCCGTGATTCCGTTGCAGCCAGGGCGCTGCCTTCTGTCAGAGGTTTATCCATGTGTGAAGGCCGCTAAACCCGCCGCAACGATGATGATAAACATGAGCGACATCAAGTCCCAGTCTTGTGGCGTCCATTTTGCTTTACTGGCACAGGGTCTCATCGGCTTCACCTCGCTTCGGTTCTGAAGTATACTTATTAGACAGAAATGACGGTGGAAAAGTTCCCTGCCGATTCATTCTTTCCTTCCGAACACCTCCTGGTGTAGGATGCCGCATCCCCTGCGATTTCATAACTGTAAAACCAAATGCGAACCAAGTTGAAGGAGGCAGCGCCAAGTGTCTAAGAAACTATGGGGTGGCCGTTTCGAAAAAGGGACGGACAAAGTCGTTGAGGATTTTCACTCCTCCATTCGTTTTGACCAGCGATTGTACAAGCAGGATATCCGGGGCTCCATCGCTCATGCCCGTATGCTCGGCCGTCAAGGGATCATCGCCGCGAGTGAAGCGGAACAGATCATCGAGGGACTGGAAAAGATCATGGCCGATATCGAAGCAGGCCGTGTCGAGTTTGATGTGGCCGCCGAAGACATTCACATGAACATCGAAAAGATCCTGACCGAACGTATCGGTGACGTCGGTAAAAAGCTGCATACCGGTCGCAGCCGCAATGACCAAGTCGCCCTCGATGTGCGGCTCTATCTGCGAGACGAGATCACCGAAACGGGCCGGCTCCTCCGAGAGCTGATTACGGTGCTTCTGGAGCGGGCCGAAGAACATGTGGATACGATCATGCCCGGTTACACCCATTTACAAAAAGCGCAGCCCATCACCTTGGCCCATCATCTCCTAGCTTATGTACAGATGTTTGGCCGCGATTGCAGCCGCTTAGTTGACTGTGCGAAGCGCTTCAACATAAGTCCCTTAGGCTCGGGCGCTCTGGCTGGGACTACGTTCCCTCTGGACCGCATGGCTGTAGCTCAGGAGCTCGGTTTTGACGGTATCACCGAAAACAGCCTAGACGGCGTTTCTGACCGGGATTTTGCCATCGAATTCTGCGGTGCCGCTTCGCTCATCATGATGCACCTGTCCCGCTTCTGCGAGGAGATCATCCTCTGGAGCAGTCAAGAGTTCTCCTTCATCGAACTCGATGACGCTTATTCCACCGGCAGTTCCATGATGCCCCAGAAGAAAAACCCCGATGTGGCCGAACTGATCCGGGGTAAGACGGGCCGCGTCTATGGGGATCTGATGGCCTTATTGACCGTCATGAAGTCTCTGCCTCTCGCATATAACAAGGACATGCAGGAAGATAAAGAGAACCTCTTCGATGCAGTCGATACGGTCAAAGGCTGTCTCGCTGTCTTTACACCGATGATTCGCACGATGCGTGTTCGCGGCGAGCGGATGAAAGCGGGTGCCAAGGGCGGTTTCACAAATGCCACGGACGTGGCCGATTATCTGGCCAAAAAAGGCGTCTCTTTCCGGGAAGCCCATGAGATCGTCGGGAAGATGGTTCTCATGTGCGTGCAAAAGAGCGTCGCACTGGAAGACCTAAGCTTCGAAGACTTCCGCGCTTGCTCGGAAGCCTTTGAAGAGGATGTGTTCGACGCCATTCGAGTGGAACGGTGTGTGGCCGACCGGAAAGTGCCCGGCGGTCCCGCTCCCGATGCAGTGAAAGCAGCGATTCAGGCGGCACGGGAACGATTGAGTTAGACATTCGACTTTAAATGATGAATTATGTTTGAAAATAGTTATTGAAGCCTTCTGGCTTCCGTGATATGGTGTAAGTGTCGGGTTATTTCCCAATCAACGTCGGAGGTGAAATCAAACGTGGCTTACAAGATTTCCGATGCCTGTGTAAACTGTGGCAGTTGTGTAGACGCATGCCCCGTAGGTGCTATTGAGAAAGGCTCCGATATTTACTGCATCAATGACACTTGTATTGACTGTGGTTCCTGTGTCGACACTTGCCCGGCCGGCGCAATCAGCGAAGGTTAAGACATAATTTGCTGGTCTGGTGTGTTAATTAGATTATCCCCAGGAGAAACGGAGGTGAAACCATGTATAAAATCGACGCTTCCCAATGCACCGGTTGCGGCGCTTGCGTTAGCGGTTGCTACACCAACGCTATCGTCGAAGCTAACGGCAAATACACCATCACCGATGATTGCGTAGACTGCGGCGTTTGCCAAGACTCCTGCCCTGTTGACGCCATCAAAGCCTAATCGAACATAACCAACCGACGCCCTTTGACCCATTCGGTCGAAGGGTGTCTTTTTTGCTTTGAGAAACCGATTGACAGGGAATGCAGGAGGTTCGAAGACTCCTTTTCGGAAATGATGAATGAATATTTTCATAACGAAAAGGATTTTGGCACTAGAAATCGAATAAGTACCCTTTGAGCTTCCCTGATGGAAGAACGGTAGTTTGTACAGGCAGCGACCGAATATAGGCTTGCTCATGTTTGATTCGAGTCACGCAGCGTTGTCATGTACATTTGCAGCAGCAGTATGGGAGGATGGAAGCACGATGAGGTGCGAACGTTTGGGCAACCGAGCAGTCTACCCGGGTCCGCAATGGGCGGATTCCAGGAAGACTTGTACCTTGGCTGTCCTTTTTCATTTGGGTTCTGCCAGTGAGGAGATGAGCTCATGATTTGGAATCAAGAGATGGAGTGCATGGACCGCAATTCATTGCGAGAACTGCAGTTGGAGCGGTTAAAAGAGACGATTCGTCGAGTCTATGAGCGGGTGCCCTTCTATCGCCAGCGTTTTGACGAAAGGGGCTTGCGCCCGGAAGATCTGAAGTCACTGGAAGACATTCGAAAGTTTCCCTTCACCACGAAACAGGAGTTGCGGCAAAATTACCCCTTCGGCATGTTCGCGGTGCCGAAAAAAGAATTGGTCCGACTTCACGCCTCTTCCGGGACGACAGGCAAACCTGTCGTCGGAGCTTATACCCGAGGAGACCTGGAGCGTTGGTCAGAACAAGTGGCCCGGGTAGCTGCTATGGCGGGGGTAACCGATGAAGACACCGCCCAGATCGCCTTCACCTATGGATTGTTCACAGGGGGATTCGGCCTCCACTATGGTCTGGAAAAGCTGGGGTGCACCTTAGTACCCGCGTCAGGCGGAAATACACAGCGCCAGATCATGCTGATGCAGGATTTTGAGACGACGGTGCTCGTCTGTACGCCTAGCTACAGCCTGCACATGGCCGAGGAAGCGCGGGCGATGGGAATCGACCCAACAAAATTACCTCTGCAGGTAGGTCTCTTCGGATCAGAACCATGGTCGGAAGGGTTGCGCCGGGAGATCGAAAACGCTTGGGGAATCAAAGCTTTTGATAACTACGGCTTGACTGAATTAGGCGGCCCTGGTGTGGCCGGGGAATGTGAATACACCCATGGGCTCCATATCTTGGAGGATCACTTCCTCGTCGAGGTGATCCATCCAGAGACGGGCGAGCCTGTGGAAGATGGCGAAGAAGGGGAATTGGTCTTCACGACGCTGACGAAAGAAGGTTTCCCGATCATTCGTTATCGAACGAAAGATATCAGTTGCCTCGATCAGACGCCATGTCCCTGCGGGCGGACTACGGTGCGCATGCGCCGGGTGACGGGTCGCTCCGATGACATGCTCATCATTCGAGGCGTCAATGTCTTCCCGTCTCAGATCGAGAGCGTCCTTATGGAATTCGATGGTGTGGCTCCCCACTATCTCCTGGTCGTTGAGCGTCAAGGCTTCCTGGATAACTTGGAAGTGCGGGTCGAACTGGCCGAAGGCTCCTTTACCGATGTCTACCGGGAGTTGGAATCGCTGACGGCAGCGATCCGAGATCGCCTGAAAACGGTCCTTTCCGTCAACGCCAAAGTTCGCCTCGTGGAGCCGCGCTCTCTCGAACGGACGCCCGGAAAGGCGAAGCGGATTCTGGATCTGCGACCGAAGGACTAGAAGTTTCAGGTCGTTACAGTACTATTGATTACATAGAAAAGTGGTGATTGGCTTTGAAGACGCTTCTGACTGGTAACGAAGCGATTGCGCGGGGCGCCTATGAGTACGGTGTGACCGTCGCCGCCGCCTACCCCGGCACGCCGAGCACAGAGATTCTCGAAAACATCGCCAAGTATCCCGAGATTTACAGCCAGTGGTCCCCGAACGAAAAAGTGGCGATGGAAGTCGGTATCGGCGCCTCCATCGCCGGCGCCCGCAGCTTAGTCGCGATGAAGCATGTAGGGGTCAACGTGGCTGCCGACCCCTTGTTTACGGCTGCCTACACAGGTGTTCGCGGCGGTCTCATCCTCGTTTCTGCTGACGACCCTGGTATGCATTCCTCACAGAACGAGCAAGACAACCGCTTCTACGCGCCCTTTGCCAAGATCCCTATGCTGGAACCTTCCGATTCGCAGGAAGCCAAGGACATGGTCAAAACCGCTTTAGAGATTTCTGAGAACTTCGATACGCCTGTCCTGTTGCGCATCACCACCCGTATCGCTCACTCGCAGAGCCTCGTCGAGTTGGCCGAGCCTCAAGAGCAGTCCGTCAAGCCCTATAAAAAGGACGCCAAAAAGTATGTCATGATTCCTGCCCACGGCCGTACCCGCCGTGTTTTTATCGAAGAACGGGATAAACAATTGGCCGCCTATAGTGAATCGTCAGAACTGAACCGCATTGAAATGGCCGATCCTTCCTTCGGTGTCATCACGTCAGGTATCGCCTATCAATACGTGCGGGAAGCCTTCCCCCAAGCATCGATCCTGCGCATCGGCATGACTCATCCCATTCCGGCGCAGAAGATTGCCGATTTCGCCGCGTCGGTTGACGTGCTTTTCGTGGTCGAAGAATTGGAGCCTTATCTAGAAAACCAGATCAAGGCGCTAGGCATTTCCGTCATCGGTAAGGACATCCTTCCGCCTTACGGAGAACTTTCGTTGAGCTTGGTCAAGTCAAAAATACTCGCCGCACTCGGTGCGAATGCAGGGACGGCCGAATCCGAAGCATCGGAAGCCATTGCTGCAGGCGAAGAGGACGGCATCGCCGAAAGTGCAGCCGCCGCTGCCTGCGACTGCGGCGACGCAATGAAGCCTTTTGAAGCGCCTGTCCGGCCGCCGGTCATGTGTCCCGGCTGCCCCCACCGGGGACTATTCTACGTCTTAAAAGACCTTCGACTTGTCGTCTCCGGCGACATCGGCTGCTATACCCTTGGCACCATGCCACCACTTGAAGCGATGGATACTTGTGTCTGCATGGGTGCCTCCGTCTCAGGAGCCTTAGGCATGGAAAAAGCCAATCCCGCCTTGAAAGGCCGACTGGTGGCGGTCATCGGCGACTCCACCTTCCTCCATTCGGGGATCACCGGCCTCATGGATATCGTCTACAACGGCGGGACCTCGACGGTCATCATCTTAGATAACTCCATCACCGCCATGACGGGACATCAGCATAACCCCTCCACTGGACAGACATTGATGGGTCAAGAGGCACCGGCCGTGGACTTTGTGGCCCTCGTCAAAGCACTCGGTGTCAAACGGGTCGTAGAAGTGGATCCTCTCGATGTGGACAAGGTGAAGCAAGTCGTCAAGGCCGAAGTGGCCGCTGAAGAACCGTCGGTGATCATCACGCGCCGTCCCTGCGCTCTCATCGTCAAAAATACGGAAAAGCCGCTGCATGTGGAAGGATGTAAAGGTTGTAAGGCCTGCATTCGCCTAGGCTGCCCGGCGCTGTCTTTTGACCGTGCTACTCGCAAGGCTGTCGTCAACAGTGCCCTTTGTACAGGCTGCGGCGTCTGTGCCAGAGTCTGTATGTTTGATGCGCTGCGAAAGGGGGACGAGTAAGATGAAGCAAGGGATGAACATACTCCTCGTCGGCGTCGGCGGACAAGGGACCATCCTGGCATCGAAAATCTTGTCCCATGTCGCTCTTGCCCAGGGCTTTGACGTGAAAATGTCTGAAATCCACGGGATGGCCCAGCGGGGCGGTTCCGTCGTCACACAGGTGCGCATCGCCGAAAAAGTGTACGGGCCGATCATCGAACCTGGTGAAGCAGACGTGCTGGTCGCTTTCGAAAAGCTGGAAGCCTACCGCTGGGCCCACATGCTCAAACCGGGCGGCACCCTCATCATCAACGACCAGAAGATCGAGCCTCTGCCGGTGCTCATCGGCACGGCTACCTATCCGGAAACTATCTTCGATGATATTCAACAGCGTGTCGAAAAGGTCACCATCGTACCGGCTCTCGAAATCGCTACCGGTCTCGGTAATGCCAAAGCCAGCAACGTGGTCTTGATGGGCGTCTTGGCGGCGTCCATGGACATTCCCCGACAAAGCTGGGATGAAGCCTTAGAAGCTAGAGTGCCGGCTCGTTTCCTGGAACTGAACCGCAAGGCTTTCCAAGCCGGCTACGACTATATCAGTCGCTCCTAGCGAACAAGAAACCTCAAAAGGACCTATGCCATGAAATAAGCAGAGAAGCCCCTGCTCCGGCCAAATGCCGACGCAGGGGCCTCTCTTTTTTCAGAGGGGAAAGCCTTCCCGAATCCCCCGACATAAGTTAAAAGGAGGAATCAGGCAAGACGGGAGGTAATCATATGACCATTCGATTGGGAGAACTCCGGGATGTATTAGATGAAATCATTCGAAATGACGTAACCTTCAAAACCGGCAAAATGAATGAGTTACGCCAATGGCTGGCCCCGCTTATGGCTGCAGAAAAGAGCCCCTTTGAAGAGCGATCCCGCCATACGGTCGCTTTCATCTTAGAAAAACTTATCGGGGAGCCGCAGTCGCACAGCCGGAAAGAGTTGCTGGAGTGGTACTTGCACGAGTCCCTCTTTTTTCTCTCTGATTCGAGTCTGGTGCAGGCAGTGACCGCACAACTGCGTTGTCCCCAAAAAAGTACCCCGAAGCTCCGGGCGCAGGTGGAAAACTACGACCGCGACGCCGCCGTCGCCTATGCCAATCGCTACTACAAAAACCATAACCCTGCCTATCCTGATTTTGACGATCAGCCCGGGGAAGGTGGGAATTGTGCCAACTTCATATCCCAATGCCTTTTCGCCGGCGGAATGCCCTGGATTGAAGGTCCTTTAGAACGCTACACCTGGGCTCAGTACTGGTGGTGCAAGCCTGGTGCCACCGACCGGGACGGCGACCGTCGCATCACCTTGACCTGGAAAGTGACGACGGCCTTCCGAAACCACTGGTCGAAACGGGTATCCCAGTACTCCCTGCATTCGTCCCAAGAGATCATCCAGAATTGGCCGAGGTGGTGGCAGGTGCTGGAACGGGGCGATTTTATCCAATTGGCGTATCCTAATGGGGCACCCTATCATACGCTGATGCTCGTTCGCAAGACGGAAAACGACTGGTTACTCGCCGCCCAGACCGATGACACGAACAGCCAGTCCATGTACGGAACAATCTATGCGATGCAGGCATCGGGCGAAAAGGTGCATATCTATCAAATGGGATGACTATTAAAAAAGCATGTAATATTTAGCACAAAATTTTATGAAACAAGGAATCTCTTGCAGGAGTTTCCCGAAATTTGTCGAAAGATAAGTAAGTAAATTTTGGGTCCTTTACTGGTCTGACAATCGGTGCACCAGAAAATGGAAACGAATATGGCACGCTTTGACTTTTTCCCAAAAAGAGACTAGTATAGGTAACGATAGGGATGAGGGGCCTCTGAACATCGATGCTTGGAGGACCCGGGGCGGTTGAACAGGCTGAATGGATCAGGAGGGATGGTCAACTGGAGACAAACAGGGAGAAGCGGTTTGCCGGCAAAAGGCTGATGGCGATCCTCGCTCACCCCGATGACGAATCTTTCGGCATGGGGGGGACCTTAGCCCGGTACAAGGATTTGGGCGCTGAAACGGTGCTGGTCTGCGCGACCCGCGGTGAAGCAGGCAAGTGTGGCGACCCACCCCTTTGCTGGCCTGAGGATCTTGGACAATTCCGGGAAGAGGAAACACGCCGGGCCTGTGCGGTGCTGCAAATCGATCAGCTTCACTTTTTGGACTACCGTGACCAGGACACGAATGTGGCGCCTCCATGGGAAATCGTCGGAAAAGTGATCGCATTGATTCGCCGCTATCGTCCCGACGTTCTGGTCACCTTTGGACCGGAGGGGTTGTCGGGGCACAAAGATCACACGTCGATCGGCCACTACGCTACGATGGCATACCTGCTGAGTGGTTCGACCGATGCTTATCGGGGATATGAGCCGTATCAATGCCCATACTTATACTATATTTGTTTGCATCCCGGCATGAGTCGAACGATGGGACGAGGCTTTAGCCGTCCTACTTCACAGATACACGTGGCTGTACCGGTCCGTCAGTACCTGCCGCAGAAGCGGGCCGCCATCGATTGTCACCAGACCCAGATCGGGTCCATCCGCCGCATCGGATATCTCAGCGGCCCCTCTATCGACGATCCGGAACTGGATCAATTGCGTTCCTTTGAATATTACCATCAAGTGTTTCCACAGATCCCTTTGCGGGATGATGGGGAAGGAATGCGCAGCGAACTTTTCGAATAAAAAGTTTCGCGTAGGAAGAAAGACAGAATAGGGAGGGTCTCGTTGAACATGGCTGAGTACAAATACGCTCAGGTTCCTGTGCAGGGAGAAGCCATTCAGTATGTCAATGGCAAACTCCAGGTGCCCGATCAGCCCATTATCCCTTTTATCGAGGGAGACGGTACGGGTCCCGATATCTGGCGCGCATCACAAGCTGTTTTTGATGCTGCCGTGGAAAAGGCCTACGGCGGAAAAAAGCGCATCTCCTGGATGGAAGTCTACGCCGGTGAAAAATCGAAAAACCTTTATGACACCTGGCTGCCCGATGAAACGGTAGAAGCTTTTAAGGAGTTTCGTGTCGGCATCAAAGGTCCCTTGACAACCCCCGTCGGCGGTGGTTTCCGTTCCTTAAACGTGACGCTCCGTCAAGTGATGGACCTCTATGCCTGTGTCCGCCCGGTTCGATATTTCCAAGGGGTACCGAGCCCGGTGAAGGCGCCGGAAAAAGTGGATATGGTCATTTTCCGCGAAAACACCGAAGACGTCTATGCCGGTCTCGAATGGAAAGCCGGTTCGGCAGAAGCCCAAAAAGCAGTGGATTTCTTCCGCAATGAACTGGGCGTCAAGATCCTCAAAGACGGCACCGCGTTGGGCCTCAAGCCCATCAGCGAAGTGGGCTGCAAACGGTTGATCCGCAAAGCGATCCAATTCGCCGTCGACCATAAGCGTAAAAGTGTCACCTTGGTTCACAAAGGCAACATCATGAAATTTACTGAAGGTGCCTTTAAAGACTGGGGTTATGAATTAGCTAAAAGCGAATTCGCCGATCTGACGATCACCGAAGCGGACCTCTGGGATGCCTACAACGGTAAAGTCCCTGAAGGCAAAATCGTCATCAAAGATCGAATCGCCGACAATATGTTCCAGCAGGCTCTGCTCCGTCCCGACGAGTACGACGTGCTTGCCACGACAAACCTCAACGGGGACTACCTTTCGGACGCGCTCGCCGCGCAAGTAGGCGGACTCGGCATCGCCCCAGGTGGTAACATATCCGATGAATACGCCGTTTTTGAAGCCACTCATGGAACTGCACCTAAGTACGCCGGGTTGGATAAAGTCAACCCCGGATCGGTCATCCTATCGGGTGTAATGATGTTAGAACACCTGGGATGGCAAGAAGCGGCCGATATGATTATCAAAGGCCTCGAAGCCGCCATCCAAGATAAGGTGGTCACCTACGACCTGGCCCGCCAGATCGAAGGCGCCCAAGAAGTAAAAGCGTCCGAATTCGCCCAAGCTGTCATCGACCGGATGACCTGCTAACAGGCGACTAACATATTTGGCTACGTTGGAGCCAGGAAGGGGACAAAACAACAAAATGGCACGCAAAAAGATTACCATCATCGGTGCCGGTAACGTAGGCGCCACTGCGGCACACTGGGCTGCATCCAAAGAACTGGGGGATATCGTCCTCCTCGATGTGGTTGAAGGAGTTCCCCAAGGAAAAGCCTTGGATTTGATGGAAGCTTCCCCGGTAGAAGGCTTTGATGCCAACATCATCGGTACCAACGATTACGCCGATACGGCAAACTCCGACGTCATCGTCATCACCGCCGGCATTGCTCGCAAACCCGGCATGAGCCGCGACGACCTGATTGCCACGAACACCAAAATTGTGGCCGACTGTGCGAAAAAGTCTGCTGCCGTTTCGCCGAATGCCATCATCATCATCGTCTCGAACCCCCTCGATGCGATGACCTATGTCGCTCAAAAGGCCAGCGGATTCCCGACGAACCGTGTCTTCGGTATGTCCGGGATTCTCGATTCGGCCCGCTATAAAACCTTCATCGCTATGGAAATGGGTTGCTCTGTCGAAGACGTCAGCGCTTTTGTGCTCGGCGGTCATGGCGACGACATGGTTCCCCTGGTCAGCTACACCTATGTAGGCGGTATTCCCATCCGTCAACTCTTGCCGGAAGACAAAATTCAAGCCATGGTACAACGTGCTCGCACCGGCGGTGCTGAAATCGTAGGCTACCTGAAAACCGGCTCTGCCTATTATGCACCCTCCGCTTCTGTCATCCAGATGGTCGAATCCATCTTGAAGGACAAAAAACGGATCCTGCCTGTCGCCGCTTATCTGAATGGCGAATACGGCTATGAAGGCGTATACACCAGCGTCCCCGTCATGCTCGGCGCCAAAGGCGTGGAGAAAGTCTTTGAGATCGAACTGGCCGATGAAGAAAAAACGCTGTTGGCCAAATCGGTTGAATCTGTGAAAAGCCTGATCGCTGTCACCGGATACTAATCGTAAACGGAAACGGTGTAAGGATTTCTGCTAACTTACAACAATCCCGCTTCGAACAACAAGAAGAGAGCGGGCCGGTCCCTCTAGGGATCGGCCCGCTTTTTTATGATAGGGGTGATGATGAAAGGGTATGTTCAACGAGATTAGGCGCTAACGGTTGTGCCACAAAACTTCGGTGTGACACAAAGCTCGCAGGAGCTGTCACCGGTTGCTTGACAGGTCAGCGCTTCAATCTCCACAGGTACATAAAGTGTTTCCCAGATGCCGCGCAGGAGAGCGCGGTGCAGGGCACAGGTCAAAGGATGGTACCTCTCTGCAGCTTCCCGGAAGGTGCAGTTGCGCAGACGGATGATCGTCTTCGTCTCATCATGACTCACGACCGATACCGATAACGATTCGATGGACTGCAATTCCGAAAAAGGGTGGGAATCGTCAGCCATGTTCCGGCTTGGAGTTGCCAAAGCAGCTTGGGCCATGCGAACGCCTTGGACGTACCCGGCCTTTTCCAACGACGCCATGGCGCCGTCACCGAGTTCACTTAAAGCATCAAGAGTAAGTTCGCAAAGCAATTGGTATTCCCTTGGAGGGAAATGAAGAGAAATCGCTTTTTGGCGAAGCCTATAGATTCGGCCCGGCCTACCCGGCATCGATTGATGGTCCCAGCCGGACTCTAACAGCCCGATTTCTTCGAGTTTGGACAAATGCAAGCGAGCCACGTTCGGATGTATGGAAAACTCCTGTGCGATATCCTTCACAGTACAGGTGGCATTCGGATGGTTGACTATAAATTGATATATAGAGAACCTGGTTTTATCGGCAAAGACAGAACTGACTTTTTGGGCATCCTCGAACACCCTGCTCACCTCATTTGCAACGAACATCACTGTCCGTCATTTAAATTGTATTATCACCTTTTCTATTATAAAAGAAGTGCAAATAAATAGAAAGGCAACAATGACAATATTCGCGGGCAGTTCGACTGATATGCGGGTAAGAGATCGGATTGGACTTTGAGACAAAATGTCACAGTAATAGACATGGTTAAAGACGTAATTATTGCCATCACTATATTAGCGCTTGATACATTGTTGCCGACATAGTATGATCGAAGCAGAATATGATCTTTGTCATAGCAAATATAATGGTTTCGCTTTACAATTTGAAATACAAGTCATAGAACGATTCGGTAAAGGAGTGCCGATTATGAGTACGAAGGATCATGGTTTCTATAACATTAAGGCTGTTGAAAAAATGACCGGTGTCGCTGCGGGCACGCTCAGAGTCTGGGAACACCGTTATCAAGTGATCAATCCAGATCGAAACAAAGCAGGCTACCGGGTCTATTCTCAGGAAGACGTACAGACGATTCAGTGGCTGGCGCAACAGGTGAAAAACGGTGTGACGATCGGTCAAGCCGTTAAAATGCTCCATCAGCGTGATGTACTTCGCCCGATCAGCCCCTTGGTCGACACGGGAAAAGATGCTCTGGGTGAACTGCATCGCCGGATCGTCCTAGCCCTGGACGATTATGATGAACAAAAAGCCAGTGCGGCTATGGAAGAGGCCTTAAGTCTTTTCAGCATGGAGCGGGTCGCGATTGAGCTGATCCTGCCCATCCTGCAGGAACTGGGTGAGCGGTGGGCCCGCCGGGAAGTGTCAGTAGCTCATGAACACTTTGCGTCCAACTTTTTCCGGGCTCGTCTGTCGGCTATGCTGAGCGCTCTGCCGGCAAACCGGGAGCTTCCTCTCGTCGTCGCCGCTTGTGTATCGGGAGAACACCATGATCTGGGCTTGCTTATTTTCTCCATCTACCTGCGCCGTCGCGGTTTCCGTGTCATCTATTTAGGACAGGATCTGCCCACGGAAGACCTTTATGAAGTGGCCAAAGAGATGCGGCCTCGCCTGATCGCTCTATCTGTCGGTTCTCGTCTGCTCGTACCGGAAGTATTGCTCATCCATGAGAATCTGACCGAACTCGCTAAAGCAGAAGGGTTCCCACTGCGCAACTGCATCGGTGGACGTGGCATCGACTATGACGGCGATGCCCAGGAACTGTTGGGGAATTCCTATATCAGTGGAACGATCGAGGCTTGGGATGAATGGTTGCGGAATTTGGATTAATCGAAAGTTAAATCCTATGAATGAGGAAGAAGGCTACCCTTTTTTGAGGGTGGCCTTCCTTTTTTCTACCGAATAATACAAGGATGCCCTCATCGGATGACAGCCCTTGAATTATAATCTGCCTACCTTTGATGACTAATGCTCAGCCCGCCAACCCTTGTCGGTCAAAACCAGCCGTAGTTGTACTTTTGCTTCTTCCCCAAAATAGTTGGGCACGATACTAGTGATGGTAACCGTTGTGGGGTTTGACAGGGAAGGATGGTGTTCCGTCACTTGCACGTCCTTCGCTAGAAATAGCATGGGTGGCCCTTCCGAGTAAAATCCCCAAGGTAAATCAGGCATGAACTCGGATCCTGATCTCCAGATATCCTCAATAACCCCCTCTGTCCAGTAAGGGGATAAAAGCTTGGCCAAGTCATCTTTGTTCTTGATCGTCACCGGCTTCAGCCCGTTCTCATGCAACCACTGCGGGTTTTGAACAAATAGGGCTATGGCTAGGTGTTTATCGGCTTCTTTCGCCAAATTGACGAACTGATCGTCCGTTAAGACGTTGCTGACGGGAGGGCGAGTTGACTCTGTGGTATTGGTACTCTGATAAAGGGGAGTTTCCGAAGAAGTGGTGGAAGAACTGCTAAATGGGGGAACAACCCCGTTCTGGGATATATTGATCTCCGGCCTTGTCGCCCCATAAGCCTCCGTATTCGACAAAGAGAGCGTGAGGAACGGAAGTAACGAGCAGAGTGGAAGATACCATAAGAGAACCCGTCGGCGGTGTCTCATGCGTCTTCCTCCTTTTTCCATATCACTGGTATATATTCAGCGAAATCGGTAAATATGCGGACCCGTTATTATGAATAAAATGATCGTTTAAATGAATGCAAACTAAAGAAATGTGAATATATTTCTTTTCTTTAGTGGTAATTATTGCTTGCCAGTCGTTTTTTTGCGAGGTAAGATTAACTCAATCGGAAAAGCGTATAAAGAGTACGGGTTTCCAGTGAGCAAAGCGGACAAGAGGTTTGAGATCTTTTGTTCGCTTTCCGTATTTTGAGAAGAATTAGAAAATTTAGGGGTGAGATTAGATGCCAACGGAGGATACCTTTTACGGACATCTGCAGCGCCGCGGTGTCAATCGGCGAGACTTTTTAAAGTTTTGTACGGTGATGGCGGCATCCCTGGGACTGGGTTCTGGAGCAACCAACCAGATTGCTGAAGCCTTAGAAACGAAGAAGCGATTGCCTGTTATCTGGCGCCACTTACAAGAGTGCACCTGCTGCACCGAATCATTTATCCGTACTCAGCATCCGATCGCTGCAGACATCATTCTTAACATGATCTCACTCGACTACGACGAGACGCTCATGGCGGCGGCAGGCCATCATGCGGAAGCGGCTGCCCAAAAGGTCATGGAAGAGAACAAAGGCAACTACATACTGGCCATCGAAGGTTCCATCCCCACCAAGGACGATGGCATCTACTGCGTTTTGGCTGGGCGGACAGCAGTGGACATCCTCAAAGAGGAAGCTAAAAACGCAAAAGCCATCATCGCCTGGGGATCTTGTGCGACCGTTGGTTGTGTCCAATCGGCCAACCCCAATCCGACGGGCGCAGTGGCCGTTCAAGACATCATCAAGGACAAACCGATCATCAATGTTCCCGGCTGCCCGCCCATTGCGGAAGTCATGGCTGGTGTGATCACTCACCTCCTCACCTTTGAACGCTTGCCTGAACTGGATAGTCAAGGCCGGCCGAAAGCTTTCTACGGCCACCGCATTCATGACAAGTGTAACCGCCGGGCTTATTTCGATGCGGGATTGTTTGTGGAATCCTTTGACGATCAAGGGGCGAAAGAAGGCTGGTGCCTCTATAAGGTCGGTTGTAAAGGGCCGAACACGTACAACTCTTGTTCCAATTTGGAATGGAACGGCGGCCTGAGTTATCCCATCAAGTCCGGACACCCATGTATTGGCTGTTCCGAAAAAGGCTTCTGGGACAATACGGGCGGTCAGTCTCTCTATACGCATCTGTCCGATGTGCCTGGCTTAAAAATCGGTATGAATGTAGACACCTTCGGTGCTGCCGCTGTGGGCGCCGCCGTCGCCGGTGCTGCCGTCCACGCTGGTTTATCGGCAGTCACGAAAAAGGCCCATGACAAAGCGGAAGCTGGAAAATCCAACAAAAACAGCATGGGAGGTTGAGACAATCAATGGCAGAACGAATCGTCGTTGATCCGGTTACCCGGATTGAAGGTCACCTACGGATTGAAGCGAAAGTAGAAGGCGGAAAAATCATCGATGCCGCCAGTGCCGGTACCATGATTCGCGGCCTCGAAATCATCCTCCGCGATCGGGATCCTCGCGATGCTTGGGCTCTCGTTCAACGCATCTGCGGTGTATGTACCACGATCCACGCCCTCACCTCCGTGAGATCCGTTGAAGATGCCCTGAAGATCACCATCCCCAAAAACGCGGAACTGATCCGCAACATCATGTTTACCGCCCTGTATGTTCACGACCATGTGGTCCACTTCTATCATCTCCATGCACCGGACTGGGTCGATATTCCGAATGCACTCAAAGCAGATCCGGCAGCGACAGCCCAACTGGCACAGAGCCTTTCCCGCTGGCCCAAGTCAACGGCGGGCTATTTCCGAGACGTTCAGAACAAGCTGAAAGCTTTTGTGGAAAGCGGTCAACTTGGCATCTTTGCCAACGCATACTGGGGACATCCGGCCTACAAACTGCCGCCGGAAGCCAACCTGATGGCGGTGGCCCACTACCTGGAAGCGCTGAACTGGCAAAAAGAGATCGTTAAGATCCATACCATCTTCGGCGGGAAAAACCCTCACCCGAACTATCTTGTCGGCGGGATGGCCTCGGCGATCAACATCGACGGCGATAATGCTATCAATATCGAGAAGTTCAACCTGATCGGCAAGCTCATCGACGAAGCGATGGAGTTTGTCGAACAAGTCTACATCCCTGACCTCTTGGCTATCGCCTCCTTCTATAAGGACACGGCAGCCTACGGCGGCGGGCTCGGCAACTTCCTCTGTTTCGGCGATTTGCCGACGACCCACATCAACGATCCCTCTGGATTTCTCTTCCCCCGGGGTGCCATACTCAACAAAAACCTCTCAGAAGTGCTCGATGTGGATCCCCGCGATCCTCAACAGATCTTGGAGTATACAGACCACTCCTGGTACAATAACTCCAAGAGCGGCCTTCATCCCTGGGAAGGGGAAACGCAAATCAAATACACCGGTCCGAAGCCACCCTATGATACGCTCGACGAGTCCGGCGAATTTAATAAAGCCTATTCTTGGGTTAAGTCGCCCCGTTGGAAAGACCATCCGATGGAAGTGGGTCCCCTGGCTCGGATGCTCGTGGCCTACGCCAAAAAAGACTGCCTAGCCCACGACCTGGTCAAGGATGAAGTGGATAAGGTGCTCACCGGCCTTGGTGTCGGTCCGGAAGCCCTCTTCTCTACGCTCGGTCGGACCGCCGCCCGGGGCATTGAGACGAAACTTTCTGCGGTCTGGCTGAAGAAGTTCTTCCAGGAACTGGTCGCTAACGTCAAATCGGGCGACCAGAAGACCTTTAGCAGTGAAAAATGGGAACCTTCGACTTGGGAAAAAGACTGCAAAGGCGTCGGCCTGACGGAAGCGCCCCGCGGCGCCTTGAGCCACTGGGTTCACATTAAAGACGGCAAAATTGCCAATTACCAATGTGTGGTACCGTCGACCTGGAACGCTTCACCGAAAGATCACAAAGGCCAGAAAGGCGCTTACGAATCAGCCCTAGTGGGTACACCCATGGCCAAGCAGGATCAGCCGCTGGAACTGCTCCGGACGATCCATTCCTTCGACCCCTGCCTCGCTTGTGCGGCCCACCTGGTCGATACGGAAACCCAGGAGACGACCACCGTCGACATCCTGCGTTAAGGAGGGGATCGGCATGAAGGATATGAACAATCTCACCTGTATGAAGACGGTCTATGTCTGGGAGCTTCCCGTCCGCATCTATCACTGGATCAATGCCCTTTGCATCGTCCTATTGATGGCGACCGGTTTATACATCGGCAGCCCCGTTTTGCGGCCGACTGTCGTCACTGGTGATGCGGCAACTGTCTTCTGGATGGGCCGGGCTTTCATGTGGCATATGGCCGCAGGCTACATCTTTGTCGCCGTCTACTTGTTCCGGCTGTACTGGGCCTTCGTCGGCAACGAGTATGCCCGGAGCCACCATTGGCCCTGGCAAAAAGAGTTTTGGCTGGAATTTTTCGATGTGCTGCTGAGCTATCTTTTCCTCAAGCACCATAAAGAGGAGCATCTCGGCCATAACCCCGTAGCCAATCTCGCCTATTTTGGCTTCATCATGGTCGGTTCTGTCTTTATGGCGATCAGCGGCTTCGCCATGTATGGTGAACTGCATCCGAACGGATTTTTCAGCAGCTTCAGTTGGGTTTTCAACATCTTTGGGCCTAGTTTTACTGTTCACATGTTGCACCGGATGATGGCCTGGGGTATCGTGGCCTTTGTGGTGGTACACCTGTACCTTTCTCTCCGGCACGATATGTTTGCCCGAAACGGTACGTTATCGTCCATGGTCAGCGGGTATAAATTCCACTGTGAAGAATAATACTGCTAGGACCGGAATCGAACAAACTACATGTTAGGACAGAAAAACATGAAGAAAATCATCGTCATGGGTCTAGGCAATCTCTTGTTCACCGACGAGGGCCTCGGGGTGCATACCATTGAGGCTCTCGAAAAAGCGTACAGCTTTCCGCCGGAGGTGGAATTGATTGACGGGGGAACCTTGGGTCTGCTGCTCCTGGATACGCTGGAATCGGCAGAACGGTTCCTCTGTATCGACGCTGTCAACGTGGGCAAGGCACCAGGAACCCTTGTCCGTCTGGAAGGTGATGAACTGCCTCAGTATCTGGGTGTGAAGATGTCGCAGCACCAGATGGGCTTTCAAGAAGTGCTGGCACTAGCCAGCTTCCGGGGGCATCTGCCGCCGGAAATGGTCCTCATCGGCGTCCAACCGGACAACTTGGAGTGGGGTCTGCAACTGTCACCAACGGTACAGTCGGTCTTTCCGCAAGTCCTTGAGGCGGTGCGAGAGCAGCTTGAGCAGTGGGATATAGATGTAAAGCCCAAGATGGGATAGAATATTCCTAACGAATGCATAGAAATAGTTTTTTGGGTCACGGAGTCATGCCGTGACCTTTCCTGCTCTTGTCTACCTTTGGTGGAAGATGCTACAGGAGGGAAACCCATGCATGAAATGGCTCTGATGGAGAGCCTTGTCGATGTGCTCGCCAAAGAGGCAAAAAAGCATAATATTCAGCAGGTTAAGAAGGTCAAGCTCATCGTAGGGCAACTTTCCCATGCCTTGCCCGATGCGCTGCAATTCGCCTTTTCTGTCCTTCGCCAATATCCGCCCTTCTCTTCGGAGGCAGAGTTGGAAATCGAAGAGCGGGAGACGCGAGGGCGTTGCCAAAGCTGCTCTGCTGAGTTTGCAGTGGAAGACAATTACCTGTTCATTTGTCCTCAATGCGGCGGCTTGGCTGTCGACATCGTTCAAGGGCGGGAACTACAAATCGATTATTTTGAAGGTGACTGATGATGCAAATCAAACTAGGTCACAACTTGCTCGGCACGAACCAGACTGTGGCTGAGGAAAACCGTGAAAAGCTCCGGCAGAAAGGTGTCTACTTCTTGAATTTGATGAGCTCACCTGGTGCCGGGAAGACCACGTTGTTGGAAAAAACGTTGGCCTTGGTGAAGGACCGCTTGAAGGTGGCTGTGATCGAAGGGGATGTGGCCACCACGAAAGATGCGGAACGAGTGGCCCGCCACGGGATCCCTGTGGTTCAAATCAACACCCATGGCGCCTGTCACCTCGATGCCGCCATGGTTCGGGATGTGCTGGATACTTTTCCACTGGAGCAATTGGATCTGCTCATCGTCGAAAACGTGGGCAACCTCGTTTGTCCCGCTGAGTTTGACTTGGGGGAAACGGTGAAAGTGGTCGTCCTGTCGACGACAGAAGGCAACGATAAAGTTCCGAAATATCCCCTCATGTTTCGAGAAGCAGGGGCAATGATCCTGAACAAGATCGATCTGCTGCCCTTTACGGACTTTAATCTGGAAGAATTAGCTGTGGATTTAGAAGGGCTCCATCCCGGATTGCCGAGATTTGATCTGTCGGCCCGGACCGGCGAGGGGATGGAACAGTGGCTCGACTGGTTAGTGGCCCAGGTCCGTTCGGAGAAGCAATAAAGGGATTAGTCGTTCAATAGATCCTGTACAGATATGGATAGAGCACTTCGAAGTATTATGAAGTATATAGAGATGGTGGTAGAAACGCTGTAAAGAGAATGGGGGGAAGTCTGTTGAAGGTCGCCAAGTTCATCAGGGTCACTGGAACAGTTCAAGGCGTCGGTTTTCGTCCTTTCGTCTTTAAACTAGCTAAACAAGCAGGTTTATCGGGATGGGTCTTAAACGGGCCTGCTGGTGTTGAGATAACTGTCGAAGGGGAACCTGAACAGGTGGACGAACTTCTACAGGCCCTTCCGGAACAAGCTCCCCAGTTATGCCGGGTCAGGGAGATTATCCTTTGCGATATCCCCGTGCAAGGGTTACAAGGCTTTGCGATTGTTCAAAGTGCAGACGAAGCCAATCGAACTGCCCGTATCCCACCCGATGCTGCCCTATGTGCGGCCTGCAGAGTGGAGATGGCTGATCCTTTTGATCGGCACTACCGCTATCCCTTCACCAACTGTACCCACTGTGGACCGCGCTTTACGATTGTGCGACAAGTGCCCTATGATCGTCCCTTTACGAGTATGCATGCTTTTCCCATGTGTCCAGACTGCGCCCGGGAATATGAGGACCCTCTAGACCGGCGTTTTCACGCACAGCCGGTGGCCTGTCCCAACTGTGGGCCGCAGGTATGGGTATGCAGCCGGGATGGAAAAAGAATGGATGGTCCCTGGGATGAGATCTTCCGCCGAATGATCCACCAGGGAAGCATCATCGCCTTGAAAGGTCTCGGTGGCTTTCACCTCGTTTGTGATGGCCGGAACGATGCGGCTGTGGCTAAATTGCGGCGGCGCAAAAACCGTCCGTACAAAGCGCTGGCCCTCATGGCCCGGGATATGGATACGGTGCGTTCGATTGCTTGGGTCAGTGCACAGGAGGAAACGCTGCTGACCAGTTCTGCGGCGCCGATCGTAATCCTGGAACAAAAGAATGGCTGTAAGGATTTGCCCCTCGGCTATGGTACTGATAAGGGTATAATTCCTGCTAATATTGCACCGGGAACAAAAACAGTCGGCCTGATGCTGCCTTATACACCGATGCATCATATGCTCTTCGACGAACAGATCGATCTGCTCGTGATGACGAGTGGTAACCCAAGCGGGCTGCCGCTGGTGCGGGATAATGAGGCGGCTTTAGACCAACTGGCCAGCATCGCCGATGCCTTTGTCCTCCATGACCGGGATATCATCAGCCGTTGTGATGACTCTGTCCTCCGGGTGATCGATGGGGAAGTGCAGTTTTACCGTCGCTCTCGTGGATATGTTCCGGAAGGCATCGCGGTACCCTGGCCGGAGAGAAAGGTAAAGCATAGTCTTTTGGCCACCGGACCGGAGACGAAAAATACCTTTGCCCTTTTGGGGCGGGGGGAAGCTTATTTTAGCCAATATATTGGAAACGTCGATACCCGGGAAGGCCGGCAGAACTATTTGGAAAGCTTTCAAAACCTGCAGACTTTGCTCGATATAAAGCCAAAGCAAGTTCTGCGGGACCTCCATCCCCAATACCGCATTTCGGCCTTGGCTGCAGAACTGGCGCAAGAAATGGATTTGGTGATGATGGATGTGCAGCATCACCACGCCCATCTGGCGGCTGTGTTAGCCGATAATGATGTCACCGATCGGGCCATCGGCGTTATTCTCGACGGAACTGGATTCGGTGAAGACGGAACCATCTGGGGATTCGAGATTCTGACGGGAGACTTACAGACATACGAGCGCTGGTTTCACCTTCGCCCCGTCCTTCTTCCCGGCGGAGAAGCCGCTGTCCGCCGCCCCTGGCTGACAGCCTGTGCCTTTCTTGGCGAAGCATTTGGTTCGCGAGGATGGGAGCAGGCGAAAACACTATTTCCAGATCAGCAAGCAGTGATCGAACAAGCCCGATTGATGGTCGAGAAAAAACTGAACAGCCCTCAAGTCTCCAGCGCGGGCCGCTTTTTTGACGCCATTTCGGCAATCCTGGGCGTCTGTTTGGATAATACCTATGACGGTCAGGCGCCTTTGGAGCTGGGTGAACAAGTTCGTTTTCGACTGGGAGTTACTGATCATTCGCAGCAGTCGAAAGCAGGTTACGAAGAGGACAAATTATGTACGGAAGCTTGGGTTGACAAGGCTCTCGCCTTCGGTCATTACCCTTTTGCGATTCAAAAGGACCAAATCGATTTTGCGCCGGTGCTAGAAGCGCTGTTCCAGGATAAAGCCCAGGGAGCGATGATCGAGACGCTGGCAAGCCGTGTTCACAATACGGTTGCCCGGATGGTCGAAGAGGTTGTCCAGCGTACCCGTGATCAGACCGGCCTAAAGCGTGTCGCTTTGGGCGGTGGTGTCTTTCAAAATCCCTATCTATTGACGATGGTTCGCCACCTCTTGTCTCGGCAAGGATTCCAAGTGTTTATTCCCCGGCGGGTGCCGGCGAACGATGGCGGGTTAGCTTTAGGTCAAGGGGTTATCGGCTTGTGGAGGGAGGAATAAGGAAATGTGTCTTGCAGCACCGTCGCGGATTACGGTCATCTTCGAGGGCGGTTTTTTAGCTGAAGTGGAGAGTTTCGGCAACAAACGAAAGGTAGGACTAGCCATGGTCCCTGAGGCTAAAGTGGGTGATTATGTGCTGGTTCACGCCGGATATGCCATGGAAATTCTCGATGAGGAAGCTGCCCGGGAGAGCCTCAAAACGTGGGAGGAAATATTGGCTGTCACAGGGGAGGCAAAGTCTTGCACGGACAAGTCCTAAAACAATTTCGTGATCCCGATCTGGGACGTCGGATGGCCGAATCGACACGGCAGCGGTTACAGCGCCTAGCTGATAAATTGGGCCGTCGGCCCCGGTTCATGGAGTTTTGCGGCACCCATACGGCAGCCATCTCCCGGACAGGAGTGCGCGGGGTGCTCAAAACAGAGGTCGATCTCTTGAGCGGCCCCGGTTGTCCTGTCTGTGTGAGTGATTACAGCGATATTGACCGAGCCATCGCCTTTAGTACCGTGCCCGGTGCCATTGTGGCCACCTTCGGAGATATGATGAAGGTCCCCGGCAGCCGGACGACACTTCAGGAGGAAAAAGCCCGAGGCGCTGATGTGCGTGTCGTCTATTCTTCCCTCGATGCGTTGCAGTTAGCCCGGGAAAATCCGGATCGCCCCGTCATCTTCCTGGGTGTCGGCTTTGAAACGACAGCGCCTACTGCGGTGATGACGCTGGAACAGGCTGTCCGGGAAGATATCCGTAACTTTTATCTCTACTCCATGCACAAGACGACACCGCCGCCTACCCGGGCACTGCTGCCTGATCCGGAACTACAGATTGACGGCATTATCTTGCCCGGCCATGTGAGCATGATCTTAGGCCGCAAAGCCTGGGACTTCCTGCCGTCCAAACTGCAGCGACCGGGCGTGGTGGCAGGGTTTGAGCCTGTTGAATTGCTTGCCGCGATCGATACATTGGCCGATATGCTTTTGACAGGTAATTTGTCCGTTGTCAACCAGTATGGCCGTGCCGTTCGCGAAGAGGGAAACCTGGTAGCGCAGCAGGCGATGGACAAGTACTACAGTTTGGTCGACGGCCCATGGAGAGGGCTGGGAACAGTAGCCGGCAGTGTACTAAAGCTTAAACAGGAATATGCTCCATGGGATGCGGAGGCTTGCTTTGCCGTCAACGTGCCGCCAACTCAGATCCCGAAGGGGTGTATTTGTGGCGAGATCGTGAAAGGCAAGCAAAGTCCCTTCGACTGTGCTCTCTTTGGCAAGGGCTGTGACCCCATCCGCCCCGTGGGTCCGTGTATGGTCTCCTCAGAAGGTACCTGTGCCACCTATTATAAGTATGAACGAATGTAGTAATGACAGGTACCGGTGAGAGCGACGAACGAATCCTTTGGTGTTCTATAGGAACGTCTTAACTCGCCTGCAGAGGTGTTTTTCTGAAAAAACTGTGAAAGAGGGAGGATTATGGCCGATAAACGGATTATGCTGGCTCATGGCGATGGCGGCGCCTTAACCCATCGCTTAGTACAAGAACTTTTTTTACGCCATTTTCCCCATCCTACCTTGCACGGTCTCACCGATGGCGCTTTACTTCCTCAGCCGAATGGTCCGATGGTCATGTCGACAGATTCCTTTGTTGTCAATCCCATCTTCTTTCCCGGCGGCGATATCGGTAAACTGGCCGTGGCCGGCACAGTGAACGACGTAGCTGTATCGGGTGCTCGTCCGCTCTATCTGAGTGTCGGCTTTATATTAGAAGAGGGTCTGCTCATCAACGAGTTAGATCAAGTCGTCCATTCCTTGGCGCAGGCGGCAGAAGCTGCCGGCGTAGCAGTTGTGGCTGGAGACACGAAAGTGGTGGAGAAAGGCCATGGCGACGGGATCTATATCAATAGCACCGGTATCGGTGTCCTGCCTGTGGGCCGGGACTTCGGTTACCATCGCATCGCTCCCGGCGATGTCATTCTGATCAACGGATTTGTGGGCGATCATGGTTTAGCCATCTTGTCCAAACGAGCAGGTCTGACTTTTGATACCCCCGTACAGAGCGACTGTGCCCCGTTGAACGGGCTCATTGAAACCCTGCTGGAACGTGTTCCTGAGGCAACTAGCGCCGTCAAATTCATGCGCGACCCGACCCGGGGCGGCGTGGCGACAACGCTCAAGGAGATTGCCCTATCTACAGGCCGTGACATCTATCTCGATGAATCGTCGCTGCCGCTGCGTGAAGAGGTACAAGGAGCCGCAGAGCTGCTTGGACTCGATCCGCTCTATCTGGCCAACGAAGGCAAAGTGCTTGTTGTGGTGTCACCGGAAGCGGCAGAGGCAGTCCTGGCGATCATGGGCGAACATCCACTTGGTCGCGATGGGGCTATCATCGGACGTGTCAGCGAAGGGACAGGACAGGTATATTTACGGACTCCTCTAGGGGGGCACCGGATCCTCGATATGCTGGCGGGTGATCCGCTGCCGCGAATCTGCTGATCTAAACGTAGCCTCTGTCTAAGGAGGACGTCAATAACCAACCTTGAGGCATTCTAGATTCAAGGAGGACGGGAACATGTGCACACCGGGGACCTTTTCGAACGAAATTCAACTCATCATCCGGCAGTTAAAGGGCCGAAATCACCGGCTTTTCCACGACAGTCAGGATGTGGCGAAATACCTGCGGGAGTACCGCCAAGATAAGATTGTGGCCGAACTGCTCGACGAGATGACATTGATGTTGAAAGAAGCGGAAAAGCTGGCCGCCAAAGCGCTGGAAGCTGTGGAACAGCAACAGGCTGAAGCGGAGCAGCGAACAATGCCGACGGTCACCCTGTTTAATCCAGTCAAATAGACGTTAACGAAGAAAGCCCTGTTCTATCATAGTGTTCGATAGAACGGGGCTTATTATTTGTAGAGAAAAAACTGGTAACGGAAAAAAAGGAACTAGCACGATATATGTCGAATCAACAATTTATGACAAGTGATAAAAATTACTTGTCAGTATACACGGGGTAGGGTAAGATGATTTCGAGGAGGAGTATTAATTATTAATAAAAAATACTCCCTTGGATGATGCGAACCGAGTTATTTGGTTTTTCTCGCTTAACGTTATCAGAAAAATTGGAATTTATAGGGGTGATTTTTGGTGGAAACCCGAGGGACCTTTTATCAGCACTTGCAGAACCGGGGTGTGAATCGCAGGGATTTCCTCAAATTCTGCACGGTCATGGCTGCCTCTCTAGGATTAGGTGCCGGTGCGAGCGCTACCATCGCCGAAGCCCTGGAAACGAAAAAACGTCTACCAGTCATCTGGCGTCATTTTCAGGAGTGCACCTGCTGTACTGAATCGTTTACTCGAACCCAGCACCCTCTGGCAACGGACATCATTCTCAACATGATCTCCCTCGACTATGACGAGGTGCTCATGGCGGCAGCAGGCCATCAGGCAGAAGAAACGGCACGTAAAGTCATGGAAGAAAACAAAGGGAATTACATATTAGCCGTTGAAGGGGCCATCCCGACGAATGACGGCGGAATCTACTGTTGCTTAGGCGGTCGGAGCGCTCTCGATGTCCTGAAAGAAGAAGCCAAACATGCTAAGGCTATCATCGCCTGGGGCTCCTGCGCTGTCAATGGTTGTGTTCAAGCAGCGCATCCCAATCCCACCGGTGCTGTGCCGGTTCAGAAGATCATCACCGATAAACCAATTGTCAATGTCCCGGGTTGCCCGCCCATCGCCGAAGTAATGGCTGGTGTCATCACCCATGTGCTCACTTTTGAGCGGCTCCCTGAACTGGACAGTCAAGGCCGGCCCAAGGCTTTCTATGGCCATCGCATCCATGACAAGTGCAACCGAAGAGCCTATTTTGACGCAGGTATGTTTGTGGAATCTTTCGATGATCAAGGGTCAAAAGAAGGCTGGTGCCTATACAAAATGGGCTGCAAAGGGCCGAATACCTACAACTCCTGTTCAAACCTGCAGTGGAACGGCGGCCTGAGCTACCCCATTAAATCCGGTCATCCTTGTATCGGCTGCTCTGAAACTGGCTTTTGGGACAACAACGGCGGCCAGTCCATGTACAACCATCTCTCCGAAGTACCCGGCCTGAAGATTGGCGTGAACGTCGATACATTCGGAGCTACTGCCGTCGGTGCTGCCATCGCGGGTGTCGCCGTACACGCTGGCCTTTCCGCCGTCACGAAGAAATCCCTTGAGAAAAAAGAAACCGAAAAGGATCGGTAAGAAATAACTAGGGAGGAAAACAATCAATGGCAGAACGGATCGTCGTAGATCCCATTACCCGGATTGAAGGCCACCTGCGCATCGAAGCCAAGGTGGAAGGCGGAAAAATTATCGATGCCATGAGCAGCGGCACCATGATCCGGGGTTTGGAGATCATCCTCCAGAACCGAGACCCTCGGGACGCTTGGGCCTTAGTGCAACGCATCTGCGGAGTCTGTACCACTACCCACGCCCTCACATCGGTACGGGCCGTCGAAGATGCCTTGAAGATAAGCATCCCGAAAAATGCTGAACTAATCCGTAATATCATGTTTGCCGTTATTCATATCCATGATCACCTGGTCCATTTTTATCACCTACATGCACCGGACTGGGTCGATATCCCTAACGCGTTGCAGGCTGATCCGAACCAGACGGCCCAACTGGCCCAAAGCATCTCCCGATGGCCAAAATCGACAGCAGGCTATTTCCGCGACGTACAGAACAAATTGAAGACGTTTATCAATAGCGGTCAACTCGGGATCTTCGCCAATGCCTATTGGGGTCACCCAGCTTATAAGCTGCCTCCGGAAGCAAACTTAATGGCTGTTGCCCACTACCTGGAAGCGCTCGATTGGCAAAAAGAGATCGTCAAAATCCACACCGTCTTTGGTGGAAAGAACCCCCATCCGAACTACCTTGTCGGCGGTATGGCCTCCGCCATCAACATTGACGGTGATAACGCCCTCAATATTGAGAAATTCAACCTCGTGGGCAAACTGATCGACGAAGCTCTAGAATTTGTCGAACAGGTATACGTTCCCGATGTGCTGGCTATCGCTTCCTTCTACAAAGATACGGCCGCCTATGGTGGAGGCTTAGGAAATTACCTCTGCTTCGGTGATTTTTCGACGGCCAGCAACCATGACCCGTTAGGATTTCTCTTTCCGCGGGGTGCGATTCTCAATCGGAATCTCTCGGAAGTTCTTGAGATCAATCCCCGAGATCCACAAGAGATTCTGGAATACACGGATCACTCCTGGTACGAAAACTCGAAAAGCGGTCTTCATCCTTGGGAAGGGGAGACGAAACTCAAATACACCGGCCCCAAGCCGCCTTATGAGACTCTCGATGAGTCCGGTAATTACGATAAAGCCTACTCTTGGATCAAATCGCCGCGCTGGAAAGGCCATCCTATGGAGGTGGGCCCCCTCGCTCGTATCCTTATGAACTACGCCAAAAAAGATGCCATCGCCCACCCTCTCGTGAAAGAGGAAGTGGATACAGTCCTCAAGGGTCTGGGCGTGGGTCCGGAAGCCCTGTTCTCGACACTCGGTCGGACGGCAGCACGTGCCATTGAGTCGAAGCTTTGTGCCCATTGGATGAAGCGATTCTTCAACGAACTCATCGCTAATGTAAAGTCCGGTGACCAAAGAACCTTTAATGCCGAAAAGTGGGAGCCAGCCACTTGGGAGAAAGAGTGCAAGGGTGTAGGGTTCACGGAAGCACCTCGCGGCGCCTTGAGCCACTGGGTACACATCAAAGACGGGAGAATCGCAAACTACCAGTGTATCGTACCCAGTACCTGGAATGCTTCGCCGAGAGATCATAAAGGTCAAATTGGCGCCTATGAGGCTTCACTGATCGGAACCCCCATGGTCAAGCAGGATCAGCCCTTGGAACTGCTGCGGACGGTCCATTCCTTTGACCCATGCTTGGCTTGTGCCGCTCACCTCGTCGATACGGAAACCCAGGAGACGACCAAGGTCGAAATCCTGCGCTAAGGAGGGACCGGTATGAAGGACATGAAGAATCTGAAATGCCTGCGTACAGTTTACGTCTGGGAACTGCCGGTGCGGATCTACCACTGGGTGAACGCCCTCTCCATTGTTCTTCTGATGATAACGGGTCTTTATATTGGAAATCCCCTCTTACGTCCGACCGTCGTCACCGGTGAAGCAGCGACCAACTTCTTCATGGGATACGCCTTTATGATCCATATCGCTTTTGGTTACCTGTTTATGGCGAACTACCTCTTTCGGCTCTATTGGGCCTTTGTAGGTAACCAGTATGCCCGCAGCCACTACTGGCCTTGGCAGAAAGCCTTCTGGGCCGAATTTTTTGATGTATTGCTCAGCTATCTCTTTCTCAAGCACCATAAAGATGAGTACTTAGGCCACAATCCGGTGGCGAACCTAGCCTATTTTGGATTCATCATGGTAGGCTCCGTCTTTATGGCCTTGACGGGGTTTGCCATGTACGGGGAACTTCACCCGAACGGTTTCTTTGGACATTTACAATTCGTCTTCAACGTCTTAGGCCCCAGCTTCAACGTGCACATGCTGCACCGGATGATGGCGTGGGGAATCGTAGCCTTCGTCGTTACCCACCTGTACCTAGCCCTCCGGCATGATATGTTTGCTCGCAACGGCACTTTATCGTCCATGATCAGCGGATATAAATTTCACTGTGAAGATTAATCCGTTGTTCTTGGTTTAGGCCAGCAAAAAGAGGAATGTCTTCTTCGGCGATGCTAAATATAGAAAAGCCCTGTTCTACCGCAAATGGATAGAGCAGGGCTTTTCTTGCTTATCGGACTGTTTGCAACAATTAAACCGGCTACATTGACGGTGTGGAACGAGGAACATTTGGACCGGAGGAAGAGTTTTTTCGTTTTGCTCCCGAACCGACGACATAAGCGGCCAAAGGGGTCTGACTGATGAGGACGGAGAAATAATAGGCGCAGATTACACAACCGGCGAGGATGATGACGATCTTCGGGGTGATGGCGAGGGGTTGCATAAACTTATAAACCACCCGTGCCGTATATTCCAAGGTCAAGGCGTGCACTAAGTAGGCGCCAAAGGAATGTTTCCCTAACCGATCAAGATACTCCATAACTCGGTTGCTCTTTTGGGTCCAGCGCAGCGTCAAGCCGTAGAGAAAGATGATCGCACTGATGGAGAAAAGAGCCATAGACGGCTTTAATGATGTCGACACATTAAAATTGACCACATATCCAGCGGGGGTTGGATAGGATTGCATCCACATTTCATAGGTCACCCGTGTGAAAAGCAGCAGGCAGAGGAGGCTGTTCGCCAGAAAGGTTTTCTCCACCCAGTTTCGCCATTGGTTCACAGTGAGGCCGGCAAGACCGCCGAGGACGAAATAGAAGAACCAGAAAATGAAGGTACGATCGCGGTACTCGGAAAAGAACGACCAGAACTGTGGCATACCGCCAAGGTTGTCCAAGCGAGGGATGACGGAAGAGGAGAGCCACGTCAGCCCCAAATATACCGCTCCAAGGGATACCATAAGCAGGATGAGGGATTTTTCGCTACGCAGGCGCGGTTCTAACTGTTTGGCGACGCTTCGAAAGCAAGGATAGACTATGTAAAACTGGTAGATCATGACGAGAAACCATAAGTGATAGTAGGTGGAACCGGTCAGTATTTTTTGGGACACATCTTTGATAAACAACAGAAAGTCTTGTGGAAAAGGAACTCCGTGGAATACATAGATGAGTGACCAGACCAGGTAAGGGATGATGACCTCTTTCGTTCGTCGTACAATAAACTTGGGGTACTCTAACGTGTCATAGTAATTATAAAAAATAACCATCCCCGTCATAAAGACGAACAGGGGCACTGCGAATTTGGCGAGATTGAAAAGTATAGTGAGTAGGATAGCGTCCGATTTACCTAACCCCTGTTGATTCATAAAGGGTCCCAGCGTATGCTGAAAAGCCACCCCGATGAATGCAAGCCCCCGCAGGATTTGGACTTCCTCTAAATATGCTTTCGTTTTCAACGCGGCTCTCCCCTGAATACTTATAAATATCCGATGAATAGGCTTTCGATTTTCCAAGTATATCATATCAAGGGAACCGCTTTATACTTCATTTTGAGATCTCCTTTCGAATCGTCGAAAGGAGAATTATTTGCAACCATTTCAAATACAGAAACGTCTATATTTAGGATGTGGTTTCCTGTAAATTAGTACATTCAACTTTTGTTCTTTTCTGTATGTGGGTAGTGATTTGCTCTTCCTTTTGCACAGGCCTACATGAATAGGGTTCAATTTCTCTAGAACAGACGGGAGGTTTTGTATTTAGTGGACAGGATAAAAGGAAAATCAGCGCAGATGATCATCGCTACTGGGGTTGTCCTATCGGCAATTGCGACGGGAACATTACCGGCCTGGTCAGCAGAATCCGGTAAGACTTCCCAAACTGTGACTATGGCGAATCCGGTCGAACAAGGGTCACCTCAAGTCGAGTCCCAGATGGGAAAAATCATCGCTAAAATCTCTACGGTGTACCCGGAGTTCAAGCAACTACAGCTCCAGTCGAAGGTTTATCACCGGGAAGTTCCCAATTATCTCAAATTCAACGGTCATGAGAGCACTTGGGAGTGGACATATGGGGAACAAGGGGTAGCAGAAGAAGGGGGAAAGGATGACAGTGCTATTCCGAGCAATCAAGCGGTCTTTGTCTTGGATGGGAAAGAGGGCAGTCTAATCTCCTTCGAATGGAACAGCCCTCCTTGGCAGAAAGAGAGCCTTCATGCGCCAACATGGGATCTGGCCAAAGCTAAGGCGTCTGAATTTTTGCAGGGTTTGGGTATGCCGGTCCAAGAGTATCAAGCCAGAGAATTCTTTGAAAACAACCAGATGAAAATGATTGAATTTCACCGGCTTTACAACGGTATTCCCTTGCTGGAATCTACCTATTCCGTTGCAGTGGACGGGACTGGACGTGTTTTTGGCTTCCATAGCGATGGGCGAAACAACTTTGATGCAAAAGACTTTCCCAATCCGATAGAGGCCATTTCCGCAGAGGCAGCTAAAAAAGTGTTCTCCGATAACCTGGCGGTGAACCTTCAGTACGTACCACAAGAACTCATCGACTTGATGCAGCAAAAGAGCCTGCCGTCGACCTTACCGATTATGGGCCGAAAAACCTTTCACCCGGTTTATGTCTTAAACTACCCTGGGAGTATCGACGCCATCACCGGCAAAGCCACTACGGCTCATTTGGAAGATGGCAAGCCCAATGAACAAGTGGTGCACATTCAAGGAAAAGGACAAGTTCTAACCGCACCTACGGCGGCGAAGGGACTTCAGGTCCTAGCCAGAGAATTTGGTTTAAATATAGAAGGCTTAGAAGAAAACCGCTCTATCGATGTCCGGCGAGAAGAAAATACTCAACCCCATCGTCAACGGTATTTTTGGACTAGTAAGTCCGAGAAAAACGGTGGGGAACAGGGTGAAAAAGAAGATGAACTGTCTATCTCCCTTACGATCGAATCTGATACTGGCCGTATCGTCGGTTTCAGTGCTTACGGCAAGCCAACGGACAGTAGTAGAATAACCTCTTTTCCAGTAGAGAAAGCACGAGCAAAGGCGTTAGATGTGATCGGCCGCTATATTCCGAAGGGAAACTATGACATGGAGCTAACGGATCTCAGTGATCCATCTATTTTCAAGCATCCCGAATGGGTCGATACCGACAAGATTCCAAAGCATATTTTAGACGTAAACAACTATACCTACGGCTTCACATTGATCCATCAAGGGATTCCCGTAGAGAGTATGAACGCATCGATCAGCCTGGATAAATACACTGGACAGGTTACATCTCTTTTATTATCTCTGCCGGAACTTTCCAAGCTGCCTGATGTGATGAATATCGTGTCGAAGGAAGTAGCCAAAAAAGCTGCGCTGGACAATTGTCACCTAGAAATGTACTATACCTGGCCCGAGTATTTGGGGCAGTGGGCACCGAAACCCAGCCTCATTTATCGACCCGATTGGATCATGACGGGGGGCATCGTCGACGCATTCACAGGTACGATGATCCATCAGAACGATAAAGGAGAATAGACGGTATACCTCAAAGCGTAGTCCAAGCAGACTCGAAAAAAGGAAGTGGCGATTTCTTTGGCTCGTTTAAGCAAAAACAAGTGAGGAGAATGATGAATGAAGTTACCTCTGTCTCAGTTGTCCGGCAAGTCGTTTCGTGTGCTTACCGCTGGCGTAGTTATGGCGGGGTTAATGACCACTGCCGCATATGGCAATACACCAGCGGGAGTGGAAGCTAAATCGGCTTTGGCAATGGAAAATCAAGTTGGAGCATCTACGGGTAGTGAAACGAGAGCTACCGCTTCCCAAATGGAAGGGCAGGCACCAGAAAGGGAGACACCTCCGGGGCCGGTTCAAAAGAAAATGGATGAATTTATCGCAAAAATCTCCCAGTTCTATCCGGAACTTAATCAGATGAAATTACTATACCTGCAACATGAAGCGAGCTATCAAGAAGAGAGCGGTCAAGCAGCAAGAGTATGGTATGTTCACTACATAGATCCGAGAGCAACTGAAAAAGACCGTCCCGTTGCATACCAAGTATCTTTTACCTTCGACGATAAAGATGGTAGCCCTCAATCTTTCCACTTGCAAAACCCGTCCTGGGCCAGTTTGGAAGATCCAAGCCCTTCCCTGGCAAAGGAAAAAGCTACGGAGTTTTTTGAGAAGCTGTTCGAAACCCAAATGAAAGACTATGAGGTGGGTGATTCTTTCGGCGGGGGCGCCTCAAGTGTCAGCCATGAAGGAAAACAAATCACATGGAGATATACTCGTGTTGCTGTTGAACGGCGCATTCATGGAATCCCCTTACAAAACAGTGGACCTTGGAGCATTGATGTGGATGGATCGGGAAATATCGTTGGCATGAACATTTCCAAAGAAACGGACATTGATCTGACTCGTTTCCCTGATCCTTCGTCTGCCATTTCTCCAGAGTCGGCAAAAAAAGCTTTCGCAGACCAGATGAAAATGGAACTTCTCTATATGCCGCAAGAGAATCTGAACAAGCCCGGAAATGGGATCGATCCGGTCTTAGGTCGTCAGCCAATGCGCTTAGTCTATCAACCGAATGTATTTATCTCACCATTAAATGCTTTTACGGGAAAACCGGATTCCACGCTTTATAATTTTACGACAGCTGACTCGCCGCAAAAAACGGTCCAGGTCAAAGGAGAAGGAAAAGCCATTTTTTGTGCCTCCGTCGATGAAGTTAGGAAGAAGGTCAAAGCCGAATTTGGTTTACCTTTGAACGAACTCGATTACATCACCGATGAGCTACATGAAAAACCGGGACCGGTGAACGTAAACATTCCTAAGATTCACACTTACAATTTTATTGAGAAGAGGGATCCCTCCAGAAATAAGGAAGAAGTGACAGAACTGCCTCGCTATGCTGCCGTCGAAGTAGAATCCGACACGGGACGTCTAGTCGGTATCCGTTATCAAGAGGGTGGTAAGAACAATAAAACCCAGCCCATATCGATTGATAGGGCACGAGAAAAGGCGATACAGCTTATCCTGCCTTATTTGCCAAAGGAAACGATAAGCTTACGCGTAATAGACCTTGTCCCATTGACGAGTCCCGAATACCCTGAATGGGTGGATAAAACAAAAATCTCGAAGAATGATGTTATGGAAGATAGAATATCGTTCCTTATTAATCCGTTATATAACGGCATTCCAATTGAAGGGATGGTTGGATTTGTTTCCGTCGACAAGTACACCGGAAATATTGTTACTTACCATGCGTTTCCGATCGACTTAAAAAAACTACCCCTCGATAAACCGGTAGTTACGCTAGAGAAAGCCAAAGAAACATATCTTCAGAAGTTAGCTTTTGAGAAAAAGTATATCTGGCCCAAAATTTTTGACCAAAGAGCACCTAAGCCGAGTCTCTTCTATATTCCCGATTTTACTGCGGCCAGCGGTGTCATCGATGCCTACACAGGTGAATTAATCCCTTACGTACAGTACAAAAAATAAGGGGCAGTTGATGAAATAAACCCATAAGAGAAAGCCGACCCCCACGACAAGAGGGAGGGGTCGGCTTTTTTCTAGAGTCATCTTTTTGGTTGCCATTGGAAAAAATCTGCTCTCACGGTCCGAGGTCTAGTTTACCTTCAGTGACTGCCACGACGACCTCGCGGCCCATGATGGTTCGTTTTAAGTGGGCATCGGCATTATCTTCAATTATGAAACAAGCGGTCCTATGGCATCCACTGATGGCATAGGACCGCTAAAGATTTTCAGGATATTCCGGGTGCACCCGTCGGATATCTTAAAGGTTAGAAGCAGAGAAATCAGTATGTCCCTTTATAAGCTATTCGTTGGTTGATTCAGTGGATTCGTCGATGGTGACCACTTGACTTTCTGGGTCGAAACTAACATCTTTCTTCAGTGTCTCACTGATAAAGCGTAGGGGGACGAAGGTGCGGTTGTTGACGACTTTTCCGGGGACGTCAATCGTCACTTTTTCGCCGTTGATCAGCGCTTCGTTAGAGCCCAAAGTAAGGATGATCTCTTGGTTGTCTTGGGTGATGGTCACTTTTTGTTCCTCAGCATTCCACTGAACCGTAGCGCCGAGGGCTTCTGTGATCGCACGAACCGGTACCAATGTACGCCCGTTTTCGATGACCGGCTGTACTCCATCAAAAATCGGCTTTTGGCCTTTTACGTATACTTTGATGCCTTCTTTTTTCGCTGATTTCCAGGCGGCTTTCAATTCGGCCATGGTGTCTTTATTCTTGGGATCGATTTTAGCGGCTTGTTCCAGGGCATCGACGGCAGCCATGGGATCTCCGGATTTCTGCATGAATTTGGCCACATTCTTTAGTACTTTGGCTTGGCTGGTTGGTTTCATTGCAGGAACCGATTTCAATGTAGCTGAAGCTACTGCTTGCAGTTCTGTTTTTACTTCAGCGTCCTGAGAAACGGCAGCGATAGCTGCAGGGTCTTCCGCGATGGTGGAGAGTTGGTCTGCCACGGTTTCCGGATTCGTAACCGGAGTAGTGGTTTGGCTGGTTTCGCCGCTGCCCGTAGAACTGCCATTGGAAGAATCGGCACCGCTGCCAGTAGTACCGCCGGTGGAGGTATCGGATCCGCTGTCGGTAGTAGTGCCTGAGGAAGTTTCTGTACCGCTGCTGGTAGAGCCACCAGTGGAGGTGTGAGTACCGCTGTTCGTTGAGCCACCAGTAGAGGTGTCAGTACCGCTATCTGTTGAGCCACCAGTAGAGGTGCCAGTACCGCTGTCGGTAGTACCACCACTGGAAGTATCGGTGCCGCCATCGGTAGTATCGCCGGTGGAAGTATCGGAACCGCTGCCGGTAGTACCACCAGTGGAAGTATCAGTGTTGCCGCCAGTAGTGTCGCCTGTATCGTCTGGAACCGGAACGGTTCCGCCTCGGCTCTCAATCAACTGTTTCAGCACTTCGATCGCACGGGGACTTGCTCCATTTTGAGAAGCATTGAGGTAGGCCCGATTCAATCCTTTGAGACTAGGATGAGTTGCACCTTCACCTGTCTTTTTCGCATTTTTGGTTTGTTTGTTTATCGTGGACTTCGAAGCGGTAGAAGCATTGGAACTTGATTTTACAGCGGTGGATTGGCTTTGGCTTTTTCCAGAGGAACTATTCCCGCCGCCATGACCACCACCATTTTTGGCCATAGCCATGGTGGTTTGTACAGTGAGCAGGCTAAAAACAGTTAGAGCCACGACGAAGCCTTTACGAATGTTCATTTCGATACCTCCTTGTTATAACTAGAGCGTTAAAGCGATAACATTTCTTTTTTTCTTGTTTATGGGTAAAAGTATATCATTCATTGTTTTATTAAAAAATAGACTAGGGTCCTAGGAGGCGATGGACTGTTGCAGGATATTTCCTGTAGTGATAGAAACTAATATTCGTGGGATAGTTCGAGAAATCACTTGGCTTGTCAATTAGCATCTAAACATAAGGAGATGGGTACATGGACGCCATTCTTTCCCGCCGAAGTGTCCGGACGTACACGGACCAACCCGTAGCTGATGAATTGGTCAAAGAACTGTTGGAAGCGGCTATGAGTGCGCCTTCTGCCGGCAATGAACAACCATGGCACTTCATTGTGATCAAAGACCGGCAACTACTTGATGAAATCCCTAAGTTTCATCCCTATGCGGGGATGGTTAAGCAAGCTCCCTTGGCTATTTTAGTCTGCGGAGATGAGACTTTAGAAAAGTATAAAGGTTTCTGGGTGCAAGACTGTTCTGCAGCGACACAAAATATCCTAGTTGCGGCGCAAGCCAAAGGACTTGGAGCGGTTTGGGTCGGCCTTTATCCAGAAGAAGGCCGGGTCAAGGCACTACGAGATCTCCTCGGTATACCGGAACAGGTGATTCCTCTCGCGCTCATCCCCCTAGGATATCCAGCGGAGCAACTTCCTCCCGCGAATCGCTTTAATCCTAAACGTATCCATAAGGACCGCTGGTAATAGGGGGAAGAGATTTTATCAGCAATTTCAAAGCGAATAGTGAACACAGCAAACCAAAAATAGGATATACTAAAAATAGACAAAAAATGAAGCAATCCGATGGGGCTCAACCCAGAGGGATGCTTCATTTTTCTATAGGGGAGAAAGGGTGCTAGAGTCCCAGGTTTATCGCCAATATCCCGAGATATTCTTTGCTCGCGAGACTCACATTTGACAATGTATCTGCCGATGGAGCCAGCTTATTGAGGTAAAAGATGCTACCTGCATTTGTTTTATAGTCCGTCGGATAAGGTTGAACAGTTATACCGACCTTTTCGAAGTTAAGCACAGCCCGTTCCATGTGAAAAGCCGATGTGACCAGCAAGGGTCGAGAAAATCCCTTTTCATCGAGAAGACTCTTTGTAAAACGAGCATTTTCTTCGGTGTTTCGGCTGTTCCCCTCGACGATGAGCTTATCTTCCGGAATGCCTAAAGTGATCAACTGCCGCTGGGCAATCAGCGATTCATTGCCGGTATCGTTGTAAACCTGACCAGCCGATAAAATGATAGGAAGACCCGTCTGCCGATGCAGGCGGGCCGCCGTCAGCATACGATTCGCGCTAGAACCTGTTAACTGGCCCACCCCATCGACATCAGGTGTATCAGACGTGGCGCCACCGCCGAGCAGGACAATCACATCCCCATTCACTGAAGCAGGCGGTGTGAAACGGCTTTCCAAGGAACGGATAAAGAGATCGCCTATGATGGGCATGGAAAGGGCGTAGATCAAAAAAGCCAGCCATATGGATATATAGGCCGAACTCTTTTTCCGGCGGTAAAAATTCCAGGCTGAAATAAACAACAGGATGACCACGAAAAGTCCCGGCGGCAGCAAAAAGCTGTATAGAAATTTAATCAAGAACAGCATAGTAGGGGCTCCTTTACGATAATTGAAGGAAGGTGGTTTTTTGAAGTCTCTGCTGATGGAGTTTTCCGGCATCATCAATACTATTCATGATGCGATTCTAAAGTTCCACGGGGTCGGGAAACATCTTAGCGACACAGAATTGCATTTTTGGATTATTGGCTTCGCAGGAATCTGTATATTTTTGGTTGTCAACAGCCTCTTTAAATATCTCGCCCAATGGGGGTTAGCGACAGTCTCCTTCTTTTTTACCACCTTTTTTGTCATCGTCATGGCCGTCGCTATAGAGGTAGAGCAGAAGATCACCGGACGTGGAAATATGGAAACGACAGATGTGATCGCCGGTATCGCTGGTTATCTCGTACTCTTTGCCGTATACATGGCGCTTGTTGTAGTTTTTCGAACGATCATCGGGTTGATTCGAAAAAGAGATAAACGGGAAAAAGACAGAAACAACGATAAGGAAAAATATGTATAAAATTATTAAAATACCCACTGATTTAGGCGATGTGGGTATTGTTATTTTATACCACGATTATCACAAAAAGCAAAACATCTCTATATATATAATAGCCCGAATCGGATAAGGCGGGAGAGAGATGATCTGGAGAGGAAAAGAAAGGAGTTGAAAGCTTGAACGTCGATTTGTTGCTGATCGGATTGTATGTGATCGTCTTCGGAGTGATCGTCGTCACCACCTATCTTACCCGGAATTTCGGTCCAGCCGCGATGGATTACATGAAAACGGTTACCACTGAACAGGAACGACAAACAGTGGGGAACTTGGCTCTGTCGGCGGTCGTCTATGCACGAAATCGGTATGGACACCTTTCTGGTGATGAGCAGTTCGAAATGGCACTGAAGCATCTGGGGAAGACCCTCGAGAATAAGGGGATTCTACGGTCCAAAGAAGAAATGAAAAGTGTCATCGAATTTGCTTACGAAGAAGCGAAAAAGAAGGGACTGATCGCTTCCCTGAAAGAGTCGGTCCGAAAAACGCCCTAGATTTGTGCGTGTTGAAGGTTGCTTCTTCTTTTATTCGACATTTTCTGCACAACATACTTGCAAAGGTTAAACAGATCTGTTAAGTTTAAAAATAGGTAGACAAATAGATATTCAATGCTTTGCGTAAGCCTGTAGAGCAACAAAGCAACTGCCTGTTGTACCGGTGTCAGGGCGAAAGCCCCCGTTGAGGAAGAAAGAGGGATTCACCATGGATTCATTGTGGCTGTTGAACTTGTTGCTTTGCTTTTGGATGTTGTTCCTGAAGCTAGTCAGCGACCCCCATGCGGTAGACGACTTTGAGGACTAATCGAATCTAAAGGATGGGCTCATGGATTGTCGCTTTTAGCGAGATTGAATAATGAAACCCCGGCGTTTTGTAACAGGCCGGGGTTTTTTGTTTCTGATTATTTGGAGGTTGTTTTGTTCTGAAGTTGGTTATAGGCGAAGATCTTGGCCCGCGATTGCTCATTGTTATTCAGCGAAGCGGTGGCATGGTGAAGTCCATGAAGCAGCTCTCGTTGACAGGAAGAACAGTGAGAGCCTCGCTCGATCGTTATACCACAACGGCTGCACTTCAAAAGGGAGTTTTCGAAACAGATATACCCAATTTTTACGAGCTCTAAGATTTTCTTTTCATCGATGCCGGTCTCATCGATCACTTCCTGTACGGTCGCACCAGGATGATCGTACAGGTAATCGCGAACCTTTTCCAAGGCGGCGTCTTGTTTTTTGACACACTCTGGACAAAGCTTACCGCTGATGCCGATAAAAACCCGCTCGCATCGGGAACAGTTGTGAAGTTGCAAGGCCATACACTCCTCCATTAGATTCCCTTAGGATATTAATAACATAATCAAACAGGGAATTAAAGGTTTTTATTCTTTTTGGAAGATGATTCAAAAGATTTATTGCAAGAATAAGCTGTACGAAGCGGAATTGAGACCATGGACGAATTTACTCTTAAGGGGAAAGGTGAGATAATCGATATAGAAGGTAGAAGGATATCCCATCCAGTTGACCAGCAAACAGATATAAGGTTGACGCCTTTTCGCCTCTTCCGTCTACAAGGAGGTGTCCCATATGTTTCGAGCAGTCGGTTATTACGGGGGAATAAGTTCAATTTGGAAACCCCAATCGACCTATGCTCCCACGGTTACCAAGAATCGATTCAATCCGTATAACTATTACAATCCTTATTCCAGTTTAGACTCGTTGAAGAATAAAGTGACGAGTGCGCTGAAGGATACACGGGAGCGTTTTGCTGAACTGGGAAGCAAAGCGGATCAGCTGACCTCCAATAAAGCCGGTAACGTCTTCGACAAGCGGGTGGTTGATACAGGAGGTTCAACGGCTCTCACGGGTACGGCTGTCGATAAGACGACGGCTGCGATCTACAAAGTGGGTGTAACGCAAGTAGCCGTAGCACAGCAAAATAAAGGTACGCAAATGCAGTCCTCGACGACGGCTGCCACCGCCGGCTTTGCGATCCAAAAGAATGTTTTTGCTTTGAATATCAACGGAAAGACCCATACCTTGACGACCGATGTAGGCAATAGTGATACCACGAAGACGACCCTCCAAAAGATGGCTACGTCGATCAACGAAGCCAATACAGGAATTACGGCGAAAGTGGTCGATACCACATCGGGTGGTGTGACCAAGAGCCAAATCGTATTGACTGCCAACAAAACCGGAACGGACAACATCTTTACCATAAACGATGTCCAAGGTAACCTTGTCGCCAACAGCGGAGCCAATATCAAAACAACTTCCGCCCAGGACGCAAAGTACACCGTAGACGGAACTGCCGTAACCGGTCAAAGCAATACGGTCTCCCTTAACGGAGGCAAGATATCCTTGACGCTGAAAGCGGTCACCACTGAGGACGTCACCGTGAAGGTGGGACAGGATACAACAGCTATCAAAAAGGCCATTAACGATTTGGTCACGGTATATAACAAAACGGTGAATACGTTGAAAGACAACCAAGATGTAGTCAAGAGCAGCCTGTCCCAAAGTGTGATCGGTGCTGTAAAAGAAAACCGCTTAAACCTTGAAGATATAGGAATTGATTTGCGGGCAGACGGTTCCCTGGCGGTTGATGCCGATAAACTTTCTGAAGCACTGACCGATCATCCTGATCGTGTGAAGCGTACAATCGGTGATTATGGTGGATTTGCCTATAAAGAAGGGCAACTGGCCAAAGGAGTTTCCTCCATGCCGCTGACGTCGCTCACAAGTGCGGCGACTCTGGGCTCTGATTCGGGAACTCAGAACTGGATGATCCAACAACAGTTGAATAGCTATCAGATGAATGCAAATCCCCTCTTGTATTACTCGCTAACGAACAGTTCTGGCATGTTTTATAACGGATATTTCTAAATCGCTGTTGTGAGTAGCAGCATATCGCGCCATCAAAGATAACTGAATAGAGATCTATGTAAAAATCCCCGATCTCGCCTGTAGAGGTCGGGGATTTTTGCGCCTGACGGAAAGCCGGCAGCTTTTACGAATGGTTAATGCACAAAAGGAATGCGCGTTTTTTGGTCGAACTATTTAATCATCGAGATGGATCGACATTAAGGTGGTATCAGGTGATTTTGCGAAATATTGTTGCTGGTATCGACGCGGGCTCCACGGCTGTAAAGCTGGTTATATTTGATGGTCAACAGATGGGCTTCTGGCAGCAGCCCACCGGATGGAGTCCGGCAGAAGTGACCCATCAGATGCTGGATCAGGCCTTGAGGGAATGGACCATCTCCCGGGGAGACCTGAGGCATATCTGTGGCACCGGCTATGGGCGGGTGAACCTGCCTTTTTTGAATACGACGGTCACTGAGATTGCCTGTCATAGCCGTGGCGCAGCCTACTTGCGGCCCGGTGTGGAACTGGTGATTGATATCGGCGGGCAAGATGCCAAAGGAATACAGGTCGGGCCTAAAGGAAGAGTCCTCGACTTTGTGATGAATGACAAGTGTGCTGCCGGGACCGGACGGTTTTTAAGTGTCATGGCTCATGCGCTGGGCTTGGACGTGTCTGAACTCGGCGCTTATGCGGGCGGGGAGGAGGTGTCGCCGCAACCGATCAATGCCATGTGCACCGTTTTTGCTGAATCAGAGGTCATCGGCTTAATCAACCGAGGCGTTGACCGAAAGGCGATCGTAGCTGGGTTGCACCATTCGGTAGCAAGGCGAGTGGCTGCGATGATTGCCCGCTTTGATGGAGATGGCCCTCTGTTGTTTACAGGCGGCGTTTCCCGAAACGAAGCGATCCGGGTGGCCTTAGAGAAAGAGTTGAAACGACCGGTAGAAGTGAATGAACATTCTCCCTATGCGGGTGCTTTAGGGGCGGCTTTGATCGCCTGGGAAAAAGCATAATGAATCTACTTTACATAGCGATAATTGCCGCAAGAACTTAGTTTCTTAATTTATCATCAGGGAGGAGTTATACTATGTCTCGAATTGCCGAAGAACGTCCCTTTTCCATGGCCTTTTTTGATGTAGCCATCCCTCGGGCTGCCGGGACCATCGAGGAAGCGAAAAGTCAGGGGAAAAAAGTGGTCGGTCACTATTGCGTTTTTGCACCTCAGGAACTGATCGTTGCCGCTGGCGGAGTGCCTGTGGCCCTCTGTGCTACGAAAGAGGAGCCCATCGCTGACGGGGAAAAGGTCCTTCCCCGGAATTTTTGTCCTTTAATAAAATCGTCTTATGGCTTTGCGATCACCGACAAATGTCCCTTCTTCCTGCATTCAGACCTGGTTCTCGGTGAGACGACTTGTGACGGCAAGAAGAAGATGTTTGAACTGATGGGTAAATTTAAGCCCTTGATGGTGATGAATTTACCGCCCAGTAATAAGGATGAGGCCAGCCAGACTTACTGGCTATCTGAAGTGGCTCGGCTCAAAGCTTATCTGGAGGACTACTTCCAGGTCACTATCACGGAAGAAGCCATGGCCGCCGCCATCGAAGAATTGAATCAAGAGCGCCGTCTCATGCAGCGCTTGGCTGGTTATCTGAAACATGATCCCGTTCCTTTCTCCGGACAGGACCTGCTCAAAGTGCTCTGGTCCCGAAACTTCGTCTTTGATCGGGCGGCCTTTGCCGAACAGGTCGAGGAACTGATGAAAGAGCTGGATGAACGCGTCGCCGAAGGCGTTGGCGCTACAGCCAAGGGGGCCAAACGCATCATTGTGACCGGCGTGCCTACAGGCGTCGGTACAGAGAAGGTGATCCGTATTCTCGAAGAATCGGGCGCTGCCGTCGTCTTTTTGGAAAACTGCGCCGGCATGAAACAGTTCATCCGCCTGGTCGATGAGACCAAGACGCCTCTCGAAGCCATCGCCGAAAAATATCTCGCCACCCCTTGTTCCTGTATGAGCCCCAATCCAGACCGGATGGAACTGCTCGCCCGGTTAGTCGATGAGTTCAAAGCCGACGGCGTCGTCGATATCACCTGGCAAGGATGTCACACCTATAACGTGGAAGCCCGGGTACTCCGCGACTATTTGAAAGAACACCGGGGTACACCGGTGCTGCATATCGAGACGGATTACTCTGAAGGGGACAGCCAGCAGATCAAGACCCGGGTACAGGCATTTCTTGAAATGTTAGAGGATATGTAGTCAGTCATTGATTTGCTGTATTGGCAAAATACTAGCATTATAACCTCATTTCTTGTTAGAAGTTCTGGGTGTAATGGCCCCAGTGTTCAATAACCATAGAACACTGGGGCTTTTTCATTCGAGTGGAAGTGTCCCTTTCTTGATTGATTCAATAATGTGAATTGACGGAAGAGCAAGATTTTGTGCATGTGTTGACAATCATGAAGTTTGCTTGGTATACTCTCTTTCGTAAACAGCATACAGAGCTCTTATCACGAGATGGCTGAGGGACTGGCCCTATGAAGCCCGGCAACCGGTTTTTCTAAAACACGGTGCCAAATCCTGCGGGATGCGTAAGTGTCCTGAGAGATAAGGGGAGGGTATTTTCCTGCGCGCAAACCTCTTCTTATTTGAAGAGGTTTTTTATTTTTTGCGATGGTATAAACAGAAATGGTCCATGCAAGGAGGTACTTAGCGAAATGATCGAGATAAAGAGCTTGAGGAAAACATACCAGGGACCAAGCGGACCGCTGCATGCCCTGGATGGCATCACCTTGACGATTCCCAAAGGGAAGATTTACGGCATCATCGGCCCCAGCGGCGCCGGAAAAAGCACGCTCATCCGCACGATCAACATGCTGGAACGGCCGACAGAGGGCAACGTCATCATCGATGGAGAGGACATTACCCGATACAGTGAAAGCCAACTGCGTGTCCTTCGCCAGCAAATCGGCATGATTTTTCAGCATTTTAACTTGCTCACTTCCCGGACAGTCGCTGAGAATATCGCCTTTCCCTTAGAAATCTGCGGTGTACCGAAAGAACAAATCCGAGCAAGGGTCGCCGAACTGCTGCCGCTGGTGGGGTTAGAAGAGAAAGCTGATACATACGTATCCAATCTGAGCGGTGGTCAGAAACAGCGGGTCGGGATCGCTCGGGCGCTGGCTAATCACCCGAAGATCCTCCTTTGCGATGAGGCCACCTCTGCCCTGGATCCACAGACGACCCAATCGATTCTTCGGTTGATCAGCGACATCAACAAGAAGTTGGACCTGACGGTCGTGCTTATCACCCATGAGATGAATGTCATCCGAGAGATTTGCGACTACGTCGCTTTCATTGAACATGGTCAGATCATTGAAGCCGATTCGGTGCGCCAGATCTTTACCAATCCCCGTTCACCGGTCGTGAAAGAGTTTGTGCAGGGCGCCTTGGAAGGGGACAAGCTCCAGCACCTCTTGGAAGAGGGACTGTTTCATCAGTCACCTCGGGGAGTGCTCATCCGGGTGAGCTTTGTCGGCGAAGGGGTTAATGAACCGCTCATTTCAACGGTGATTCGCCGCTTTGATGTAGATGCCAATATCCTCTTCGGCAACGTAGACAGCCTTCGTGACACCGCCTTTGGCACGCTGCTGATTGAACTGACCGGTGAAGAGACAAATATCTTGCATGCCATCGAGTATATCCGGTCGACCCATGTCCGCTTGGAGGTGATCCGCCATGGTTGAAACATACCTACAGTCTGCCTGGGAGACCTTTTACATGGTCCTCATCTCTTCGACCGTAGCGACCGTTCTGGGGATCCCGCTCGGTATCCTTCTGGTGGTAACGGAAAAGGGCAGCATCGGACCGAACCGTCTTTTGAATAACACACTCGGTTTCCTCATCAACGTCTTTCGCTCCATTCCCTTTATCATCTTGCTGGTGGCGATTCTACCGCTGACGAAGGTCCTCGTCGGAAGCCGTATCGGTACGACGGCGGCCATCGTTCCCTTAACGATTGCAGCCATCCCTTTCGTGGCTCGGTTGATCGAATCATCGCTGAAAGAGATCAATAAAGGCATCATCGAGGCCGCCCGGGCCATGGGGGCGACGCCGTGGCAGATCATCCGTATGGTCCTGCTGCCGGAAGCTCTGCCAGGAATTCTGTTGGGCATCATCATCACCTTTGTCACTTTGATCGGTTATTCGGCCATGGCCGGTGCTGTGGGAGGAGGTGGATTGGGCGACCTAGCGATTCGCGAAGGCTACATGCGCAACAACAACGAAGTGACCTGGGTGACCGTGGTCATCCTTGTCGTCATGGTTCAAGTGTTTCAAAGTATTGGAGATTTCCTGACAAGCAAAATTCGAAAAAACAGGGGGTTACTGTAATGAAAAGATTCATCAAAGTTACTGGATTGATCCTAGTACTCATCATCACCGCTTTCGGCATCGCCGGCTGCGGAGCCAAAGACACCGGCAGCCAGTCCAAAACCATTAAACTCGGTGTATCCCCAGTGCCTCACGCCGAAATCGCGAAAATCGCCAAAGACATTCTCGCGAAAGACGGCATCAACCTGGAAATCGTTGAGTTCAACGACTATGTTCAGCCCAACCTGGCCGTATCCGACGGTGAATTGTCGGCCAACTTCTTTCAACATACACCGTACCTGAAGAGTTTCGCCAAAGAACACAACCTCAGCTTGACTTCCGTCGGCGGCGTTCATATCGAGCCCATGGGCATTTACTCCCAAAAGGTAAAAGCCCTGACCGAATTGAAAGAGGGAGCGAAAGTCGCTATCCCCAACGATCCGACCAACGGAGGCCGTGCCCTGTTGCTGCTGCAAGCCCAAGGCCTGATCAAACTGGAACCGAATGCAGGTACAGAAGCGATGAAAAAACAGATTATCGACAATCCCAAGAAACTGCAAATCACAGAACTGGAAGCGGCTATGCTGCCTAAGGTTCTCGATGACACGGACATTGCCGTCATCAACACCAACTTTGCCCTCGGTGCCGGTCTCAACCCGGTGAAGGACGCCATCGCCATGGAAGGCAAGGACTCTCCCTACGTGAATATTGTCGTCGTCAAGACCGGCAATGAGAACAATGAAGCCGTTCAGAAGCTGATGAAGGCGTTAACCAGCCCCGAAGTGAAGAAGTTTATCGATGAAAAGTACAAAGGTGCTGTCGTAGCGGCCTTTTAATCGAACATAGCCAGACCACATAGCCAAAAGTCATCCCCAAAGCGTACCTGCTATCGGGGATGACTTTTTTGTTCGGGAAACGATCCGGCCCTTTAGAATTACGGGAACGGAAAAAAGGATCGCCGAATACGAGAGCGTAGGGAAGGGCCACTTTCCTGTGGGGCATACTGATATCGTAACTAAGAGGTGGGGACTAACGTCAACAGATTTTAAAGGGAGCCACATCTTTTTATGGGAGGTCGATAATATTTTGACGACAGGGAATGAGACTCTCCAAGGTAACCAGTCGATTCGTAACATTGCAGCCCAGGATCCGGAAAATATCACCGCTGTCGCTGCAACGGAATTTTCCGATCGGTCCGAAAAAGCGATCATTCGGAATGTGAAGGCAGGAAAAGGACGGATCTGAGCAGCGAAGCAAAAATCCAGCCCATCATCGGGCTGGATTTTTGCTTCGCTGCTGTTCAATAAGGAACGTCTATTATTGTTGGTTTGCCGCAGCCCATTGTACTGGAGCCGGTTGAGCTGCGTTAGTCAGGATATCGTGAATCGATCCTTTTACGGTGAGGAGTTGATTTCCTTTATCGAGGAGTTGTTGTTCCAGGTTGATGAGTTGGTCCAGTGCCGCTTGCGCCGCATTCAGATCGTGGGCGCTCCGGGCCGCTTTCAGTGCTTCTACCGCTTGTTTCCGTTGGCCCTGTAAATTTTTCAACTCTTCATGAAGGGCTTTCCGTTGCTCCGCATTCGGTTGGAGCGATGTTTTCAGAGTTTGCTTTTGTTCTTTGGACAGAGATCCTTGCAAGGAATGGCGGGCATCTTTATTCAATTGGGTTTCCGCTTTGAGTTTACCCCGAAGGTCTTTGACTTGTTGCCGCAGAGATTTCAATTGTTCCTGTTTCGGTGCCAGCGCCGATTTCCAGGCTTGCCGTTCTGCCGCAGTCATTTTGCCGGAATCTGCAGAGGTGCTTACCGGATCGGTCAGGGAGCTGTCGTCCGTCGTGATGACGGGAGAGAGAACCGGGTCTGTCGTGGTTGTGGCGTCAGCGGCAAAAGCAGCAGGAGCCATGAGCAGGCTTGAGCCTAAGACGATCGTAGTCAGCCATCGTTTCATAAGGGATTCCTCCTTTTTAGTGCTAAAGCGTTTAGTTGTTCGAATGTCTTTCGACAGTTTTTATTCTACCTACCGCTTATGGCACAAAAATGAGGGATTTGTGGAATTTCTGTGTGATTTTCATGCTCGGGGAGCAAAAGTCAGTGTAAATTCGGCGCCGCCAGAGGGGCGATTCGAGAGGTCGATACGGCCGCCATGTTTTTCGACGATAGCCAGTGCAATGGACAATCCCAAGCCCGTGTCGCCGCGAGTCCCTTTATAGAACCGTTGAAACAGTTTCGGAATTTCCTCTGGTGCGATGCCGTCCCCATCATCGCGGACCCGGATCGAATCATCGCCGGCGACGATCTCAACGTGCGACCTGGCATGGCGAAGGGCATTGCTCAACAGATTGATCACCGCTTGAATCAGTTTGTCCCGGTCACCGGGGAAAGTCGGTGACGACTGGGTCTTCCTTTCGTCGGTAAATCGAATTTCTTTTTGCAGTTCAAGGGCGAATCCGCGCATTTTTTCAGCCGCTTCATAAGCGATTTGTCCAGCCGTGACCGGTTGAAAGTGGTAGATGCCGTCGAGAGACTCCAGTTTCGATAAAAGGATCATTTCGTCTACGATGCCTTTTAAGCGCCGGCTCTCACTGATGATGATGTCTAAGCTTTTCTCGGCGTCAGCCCCTTCGAAGACACCGTCTTTGATGCCCTCGGCATAACCTTGAATAGACATGAGTGGTGTTTTCAGTTCGTGAGAAGCCGTCTGTAAAAAAGAGCGCTGTATTTCATCGTAGGCTTTGATCCGGTCCCGCATGATATGAAAGGAGCGGGCCAATTCACCGAGTTCATCAGTCCGTTCGACTGGTAATTCCACATCATACTTGCGATCGGCTAGAGCTAAGGCGGCTGATTTCAGTTTGCTTGCAGGGTTGGCGATGGAACGAGACATGAAAACTCCGATGAACAGTGCAATAATGCTCGAAATGAATAGGCCTTTGAGAATCTGCCGGTTGATCTGCCGGGACATGCTATCGATATTTTCCAGCGCAGAAAAGAGGATCACCCCGCCGGCGATAGAGCCGTCTTTTGCGGAAAGGGGTACCCCGACGCCGACCATATCTTCGCTGCCACTACTCCACAGCTTGTCTGTCGTCTCTCCGGCTAGTACCTTAGGCAGATCGGGATAGACAAACTTTTCGCCTACCGGGTAGCGGCGGGGACGGTTTGAATTGATGATGATTCCGTTCGTATCGACGACAACTGTATTCGCCTCGAGGGTGTTGAGCAGGATCCGGTTCACCCGCAATTCCGCTAAGGGATTTAAGGTGGCTTTTTTATTCATGGAGACGATGATGTTTCCCTGCTCCAGCAGACCGGCTTTTGTCTCCTTGATCAGGTATTGCCGGGTGAGCGTGTTAAAAGATATATCGGCGATGATAAAAGCGATGACCAGAAGGATCAAATAGCTGACGATGATCCGTCTCCCGAAAGAGAGTGTTGTAGACGTGCGAAGATAGGGTTTCGCCATGATTTCCATCTCATTTCTAGTCTTCGATTATATATCCGTAGCCCCAAACGGTCTTAATCTCCAAGGATGAACCTCCGTGGACTAGTTTTTTTCGGAGTCGTTTGATCAGGTCATCGATGGTGCGGGGGCTGCCGGTATAGGTATATCCCCAGACCTGGTTCAGCAATTGGTCGCGGGTATAAGCCTTTTTTCGGTTGGTGATGAGGAAGCAAAGCAGTTCATACTCTTTAGCCGTCAGATCCAAGTCTCCCTTAGGGCTGGAAACTTTTCGAGCTTCGGGCCAGACCTGAAGGTCATGACAAAGGACGTGGGGGAGTGCATCTGCGTCAGAGGTGCGGGAAGAAGTTCCTTGACTTACCTCTTGCTGGCCATAGGCATCAGCAGTAGCGTTAGATGGAATATGTAGGGAGTGTTCAGATGTTGGCTGTACAGACCTCGTTTGTACAGCTACGGGTGTTGTCACACTTGCCGAAGAGTGTTCTGAGCTTAAGGTGACGCGACGAAGGATGTTTTTTACCCGAACCACCAGTTCTCGAGGACTGAAAGGCTTAGAGAGATAATCGTCGCTGCCGAGTTCTAGCCCGACGATACGGTCGATTTCGTCATCTTTCGCCGATACGATGATAATGGGGATATCGCTTTCCCGGCGTATTATTTTACAGATCTCCAGCCCATCGACGCCAGGCATCATGATGTCGAGGATGATCAGGTCAGGCTTTCGTTGTCGGTAAGCATCCAAGATATCCTTTCCGTTCGTATAGCCTTGAACGTCAAAACCGTCTTTTAAAAGGTAACGGGTGATTAGATCCAAGATAGGTGGTTCATCATCGGCGACATAGATGAGAGCCATGAGAGAAAACCTCCTTCGTGGCTAGGGGTGGTTTGAATAACGAATATATTAAACATCCGACTTTTCGGCTCGATGTTTATACGAAAGGGTTAATAGGGAGCATTTCCATCTGGCTTTTATTCTATTGTTAGTTTGTAATAAAGCACAAGTCAACTCTAACTTGTTTTTAGAAAAATCCAAAGTGGTAACTTTGTTTTAAAACTAAAAAGTAAGCTCATCGATTAAAATAAGCAAATTCTAGCAAAGGACAGCCTCAGTGTTTCTTCTTCACCTCCCTGCATAAGGTAGAAGTAACCACTTCGACAAGCCTATGTTCACCATACCCTCACACTACTTGCAAGGGGGAATGATTTTGGATTTCTTTCATAAGCTTGAAAACTACCGTCAGCGGGAAAGAGAGTTAGCCTGGGAAGGAACTTTCCGGGAGTATCTGCTTTTGGTCAAAGAGCGTCCCTTTATCAGCCAACTGGCCCATTCCCGAATATATAACATGATCGTTTCCGAGGGAGTGGAAGAGGTCAACGGGGTTCGCCGTTACAAATTCTTCGATGATGAGATCTATGGTTTGGATAAAACCTTGGAAACCCTTATCGAAGAATACTTCCATTCCTCAGCCCGCCGGACCGAAGTGCGCAAACGGATCCTGTTGCTCATGGGGCCCGTCTCTGGGGGAAAATCGACCATCGTAACGATGTTAAAACGGGGGATGGAACAGTACAGCCGAACAGCCCTAGGGGCTGTGTATGCCATTAAGGGATGTCCGATGCATGAAGAACCACTTCACCTCATTCCCAAGGAACTGCGGGAAGACTTCATGAACGAGAACAAACTTTACATTGAAGGAAACCTCTGCCCCCACTGCCAGATGCGTCTCGAGACGGAATGGGCCGGTCGCATCGAAGAAGTACCGGTGGAGCGAATCTTCTTTTCCGAAGAAAAACGGATCGGTATCGGAACCTTCAGCCCTTCCGATCCGAAAAGCCAAGATATCGCGGACTTGACCGGTTCTATCGACTTCTCCACCATATCGGAATACGGTTCCGAATCAGATCCGCGAGCATACCGTTTTGATGGCGAACTGAATAAGTCGAACCGGGGGATTATGGAATTTCAGGAGATGCTCAAAGCCGATGAAAAATTCCTCTGGAACCTCCTGTCACTCTCCCAAGAAGGCAATTTTAAAGCTGGCCGTTTCGCTCTCATCAGTGCCGACGAACTGATCTGTGCCCATACAAACGAAAGCGAATATAAAACTTTCGTTTCCAATAAGAAAAACGAAGCGCTCATCTCTCGGATGATCGTGGTCCGAGTCCCTTATAACTTGCGAGTCAGTGATGAAGTTCGGATTTACGAAAAACTCATCAAGCAGTCCGATCTTCAACACATCCATATCGCTCCCCATGCCCTACGGGCAGCAGCGATCTTCTCCGTTCTGTCGCGACTGAAGGAATCAAAAAAACAAGGCATGGACCTTGTCAAAAAGATGCGGCTCTATGACGGGGAGGATGTTGAGGGCTTTAAGCAAAAGGACCTGGTCGAACTGCAGAATGAGGTGACCGACGAGGGGATGAGCGGTGTCGATCCTCGCTATGTCATTAACCGTCTTTCTTCGGCCTTCATTCGCAAGGATACGGTCTGCATCAACGCGCTCGACGTGCTCCGCGCCCTCAAAGATGGACTCGATCAACATCCCTCCATCACCAAGGAGGAGCGGGACCGGCTGATGAACTTTATCGCCATCTCCCGAAAAGAATTTGACGACATTGCGAAAAAAGAAGTCCAAAAAGCGTTCGTCTACGCCTACGAAGAATCGGCCCGGACACTGCTCAACAACTACCTCGACAACGTGGAAGCCTACTGCAACGGTGTCAAGCTTCGTGATCCCATCACCGACGAGGAGATGGATCCTGATGAGAAACTGATGCGGTCCATCGAAGAGCAGATCGGGATCAGCGAAAACGCCAAAAAAGCTTTCCGCGAGGAGATCCTCATCCGCCTGTCCACCTATGCCCGCAAAGGTAAAAACTTCGACTACACCTCCCATGAACGACTGAAAGAGGCCATCGAGAAAAAACTGTTTGCCGATCTAAAGGACGTCGTAAAAATCACCACATCGGCCCGTACGCCGAACGCAGAACAATTGAAGCGGATGAACGAAGTCACCGCGCGTCTCATCGAAGATCACGGCTACTGCCCCGTCTGTGCGAACGAGCTACTGCGGTATACGGGTTCCCTCCTGAACCGCTAGGAGGTGGAGCGATTGTCGGGCGACTTTATCCTCAATCGGGAAGACTGGTCTCTCCACCGGAAAGGACATATAGACCAGGCTCGGCATCAGGAAAAAGTGCGGGAGTCGATTCGAAAAAACCTTCCCTCGATCATCAGCGAAGAAGCGCTGATCCTCAATGACGGCCAAAAGACCGTCAAAGTCCCTATCCGTTCCTTGGAAGAGTACCGGATCCGCTACGACTTCAACAAACAAAAGCATATTGGGCAAGGCGACGGCGACAGTAAGGTCGGCGATGTTCTTGGGCGCGAACTGCAACCGACTCCAGGAAAAGGTCAAGGCGGTGCTGGCAATGAACCTGGGGTCGATTACTTCGAAGCGGAAGTCGATATCGATGAAATCGAAACCATCCTCTTCTCCGATCTATGCCTACCGAACATGGAGCAGAAAGCTGCACCGGAACTGGAAACCGAATCGTATCGGTTTACAGACATCCGCAAAAAGGGACTGCAAAGCAATATCGACCGCAAGCGGACTCTGATAGAAGCCTATAAGCGCAATGCCATGCGCGGCAACCCCGGTTTTTTCCCCGTCCTTCCCGATGATCTTCGGTTCAAAACCTGGGAGATTCATCATGAACGGCATGCCAACGCCGTCGTGCTCGCCATGATGGATACGTCTGGTTCCATGGGAAACTTCGAAAAGTATATTGCCCGCACTTTTTTCTTCTGGATGACCCGCTTTTTACGCACCAAGTATCATGCCGTACAGATCGTCTTTATCGCCCACCACACGGAAGCCAAGGAAGTGACCGAGGAAGAGTTCTTTACCAAAGGCGAATCGGGCGGAACGCGGTGCTCATCAGCCTACCAACTGGCTAACGACATCATCGATCAGCGATATCCGCCGCAGGATTACAATATCTATGCGTTCCACTTCTCTGACGGCGACAACCTGTCTACAGATAATGAACCTTGTGTACGTCTCGTCAGCGACCTTTTAAATAAAACGAACCAGTTTGGTTATGGGGAAATCGTACGGTCTCATTTTTCCAGTACCTTGATGAATGCCTTCCGGAAGATTCAAAACGAAAAGTTCTCTACGGTGACCATCCGGGATAAGACAGAAGTCTATTCTGCGTTGAAGACTTTTTTTAGAGAGACTGGGGAGTCAAAATAAGAGCTACCTGAGTGAGGATATATGACTCCTCACTCAGGTAGTTTTTTAATGAGTGGCCAAAAGTTAAGTTACGGGAACTAAGAAATTGCATCATCTTTCGAAAACTTTTCTAAACAAGCGAAAACTCCGTGGTAGTATCCGTTCATCGGAAGTCGTGGTCTTTGGTTTTAAAATTACTAAAACCGCCAGTCCCGAGAGGTTTGTTTAAAAATCTTCCTCTACTATCAATTTATTAGAACATGAGGCTTAGATCAAAGCCCCCATTATACAGATGCAGGAATTAAGGCGTTTTTCACGAATATATGCAATTAATTTCGCGTTCACAAGAGGTGGTTTGCATGTCATCAAAGGAACCGGAAAAGGACGTTACGATAAACGTTGATGGACAAGTTTGGATTGATCAGACCGGCCTGGTTCGAGTTCAGAACCCCAACGGTGTCGGACGGTACCCGGTAGTTTCTCCGGGACAGCACGTAACGGTTTATGTAGATGGCGAAGAGATTCGGGAACCCGTGGTGGTATCGGAAGAGTCAAAGGTTCGAATCGTCCCTGAAGAAGTTCCGGCACTATCGGAAATCGAGGTCATCTTATCGAGCGATGAGTTGGTAGCGGAAGTGGTGACTCGCTTTGGGCCTAAAACAGAATATAAGGCAGCACCAACAGAGCCTGCAGTACAGGTGGTGGTAGAAGGGGAGATCGATCGGGAAGTACCGCCCGGCGACATCTCGGAGGGAGAGGTAGTGCAAGCACTTCAACGTGCAGGTGTCACTGCAGAGACGAACTTGCAGGAAGTCTTGCTTGCACTGCAAGAAAAGCGCTGTGGCAGGTTTGTAGTAGCACGGGGACAAGCGGCGCTGAATGGTGAAGATGAAATTTTTCGCTTGGTGGAACCGAAGCAGCGAGAAGTAGGAGAACAGGATCTCGTCAATTATCGGGAAAAATCAGTTTACGGGGTCGAGATTGGACGATTAGTGGCGATACGGGCAGGAGATGTGCGAGGAAAACCGGGCTTAACGGTCCGGGGTAAAGTGATTTCGGCTAAGGACGGCAAAGGGCTCGCGATCAAGGTGGGCCACGGGGTGGCCGTAAAAGGGCGCCAATACGTCGCCACAACGTCGGGAAGGCCCCGTTGGGACCCGGTTCGACGGGTGTTGGAAGTGTTGCCGGTTTTCGAATGTAAAAGTGTAGATTTGACAACGGGGAATATCCATTTCCCGGGAGACGTCTCTATAAAAGGAGATGTGCAGGAAGGGTTTATTGTAGAAGCAACAGGGACAATCACGGTGGATGGCTCCGTCTATGGAGGGCATTTGATGGCTGGGAGCCATATTATCGTTAGCAAAAATGTCATTGGTGGAACTGTGGAAGCGGGTGGGATTCAGGCTTCCTTGAAATCGGTATTGCTGTATTTATCTCCACTGGTAAAACGCATGCAGGACTGTTTGCAAGCTATAGAGCAGTTAAAAAGAAATCCAGCTTTCCGATTCAAAGATTTGGCGCAAACGGGCGATGGACCCTTATTTGCGTTGCTGATGGAAAATAAATACCGTGATGTGCCGGGCTATGTGGAAAAGGTCATTCAAGTAGGCACTGAGGTTATTCCAGAACTGGTGAAGGAATTGAAGGAGATGCTCCTTGGGCCCAGTATAACCAAGGTTAATTCCCTCGATGAGGTAGCCGCCTTAGTGGATGAGATGGCTCGAAAGGAACAAGATATTCAAGAATCAGTGGCGAGAACAGCTGAAGTCACTGTCGGAAATGTTCAGAATAGCCAAATTGTTGGCTCAGGATCAGTCACTGTAAATGGCTCTGCGATCAATTCAGAAGTGCGCTCTGGGTCGAATATCTCCGTACGAGGGGTCTTTCGTGGAGGAACGGCGAGTGGTTTCTCGATCATTTGCGGAGAATTAGGTTCTCCGGGGGACGTGGAGACAGAAGCCGTCGTCGGCGAAAAAGGGACCATTTCAGCGAAGGTGCTTCATTCAGGGGTGATTTTACGTCTTGGAACCGTGATATCAAAGACGGTAAAACTTGAACTGCAGGTGAAATGCCGTACGGAAGATGGGCGTCTCGTCGTGGAGAGAGGGAGGTTTTAAGGATGAATATACAATTTGAAGAAAACGGGACTGTTCTCATATGCAAGTTGAACGAAGATCTGGATATGGCATCGGCGAATCTGTTTAAGACGAAAGTCGAACAGTATATCGCATCGGTATCCTTCGAAAAGATGGTTTTCGATTTGGCCAACATCGGATTTATGGATTCAACCGGTGTTGGCGCCCTGGTGCAGATGATTCGCTTAATCCAGGGACGTGGAGCGCGAGTTCGCTTAACTGGCTATAACGAGGAAATCGGAGATGTGCTGGATTTAATCGGGGTATTACGAATAGTGGGGGCAGAGTAATGGGAAATGGAACGCTCTCCGCCATCGACGTAGCGCGGTTGTATCCGACGCCAGTGTTTATTTATTACGCCGATAAGCAGCTGCCGGAGTGGAATCAAGAAGCCGAAAAAGTGTTGCAGTTGTTTCCGGGTGAGTCTATGGAGGAACGTCTGGCTCAGCTGATTTCCTGGGTTGAGCTCGATGTGGGTGCTTATGCGGGAAAAATGGACTCCTCCATACTTACCAAGGAGATACGGCTGAATCAGGAAATGCGGTTTTATGAGGTGATTACATCACCCATGTATGGTGGAGTCGGCGAATTTGAAGGAATTATGCTGGTGTTGCGTGATGTAACCGCATTGCGAGCGGCTGAGGCCCGGCGGCTAGAGCGAGAAAAAGAGGAGACATTGGCCGCCAATCTGCTTTCTTTGCTGGCACCGAAAAATTGGATTGCTCCGACCCGGTGGCAGGTGTTTGGACGGAGTATACCCGCTCGTGCGCTGGGCGGCGATTACTATGATATCATCCCTATTCAAGAGGAGAAAAAGGTTATTCTAGTGGTTGCCGATGTGATGGGGAAAGGCGTTCAAGCGGCCTTGTGGATGACCATGGCCAGGCAGGTGATACGGCAGGCGGCGGCTCGGTACCGAGACACAGGAAGTACGGTGGAATGGATTCACCAGTCTTTATTCCGGGATCTTTATCACGCGGGAGCCTTTATCACCATGTTATTTATGGTTCTCGATGTAGAAAGTGGCCGAATTACATACGTTAATGCCGGACATCACCCAGCGTTACGAATTCATGGCGAGCAAGCAGAGTTTTTGAGCGGAAAAGGGCCCGCGTTGGGAATGACAGAAAAGCCGGGCTATACAGTTAATTTTCAAGCGATTCAACCTGGAGATACACTGCTCTTGTACTCGGATGGCATCCTGGATTCGTGGCAAGCAGATGGACGTGGGTTAGGTAAAGAGGGCTTGGCTAAAGTGGTTCAACAGGCGAGGCTTTTGAAGGCTCGAGAAATGCTCGATGGGATTTTTAAGGCTGCCCGGGCATATCCGGAAGGTCAACAACGGTGGGATGATATGACAGCGGTTGTAGTGAGGAGGGAGTAACATCGATAAAATAAAACAACTTATAGGAGGGCTTTCCAGTAGCCGCTTTTGGGTATATAACGGTAAAATCCTACAGGAGATGGAGGAGGTCCGAGTAGGACTGCCGGAAGATTTTTTAACTGGTGGGATCCAGGCAGCCTTGCGAGAACAAGCGGCCAAACGAGAACTTCTGGAATGGGATGGACGGTATTATGACGTGCACTTTTTGCCGGTATCGACGGGGCTCGGCAGTATTCTTGCGCTGGACGTTACGGACGTTCTGTGGAAGGAACGGCACCGGCACGATTATGAACGCAAAGTATACCGGGAGGTGATGTATGCGAGTACGCAAGGACATCTGATTGTAATGAACGATGATGAAAAAGAGCAGTGGATGCAAGAAGGGTCTGTGATCATTCAAGGGACGGTGAAGGATCCTTTAGATATCCGGAAGATGCGCCTTCAAGCGAAAGCGGCGCTCAAAGTTCAGGATAGGAGCACAGAGGCGCTGAAACGGGAGAATATGTTTTTACTCTGTGCATCGGAAGCGTTGACGAATGCGATCAAACATGCCGAAGGCGGGGAGTACTGGTTACGGGAGATCCCGGGAAAACCGAGGCGTATACGGTTTTGGGTGGCCGATTCGGGAGATGGCATAGCCTTGGAGGATCTACCGAAGGCGGCGTTGATGAACGGGTATTCCACATCGGATTCGTTGGGGTCCGGTTTTTTTATTATGCTGCACTGGTGCAATAGGGTGATGATCTGGTCCGGTGCGGAAGGAACGGTCGTTGGGTTAGAGGGGGAATTATAGAGAGAGCCATAATTTTCATGCGCTTCACCGTCTGGGACATTATTATGCAGTTAGTGACTTTCCCTGAACTGTGACCCGTAAGAGAGACACTTTGAAAAGTGCTCTCTTACGGGTCATTTGTGTTTAATCGATAAGTGTTACCTGTATTTAAATGCCTAATTCATCGCCGAGTACAAGATTAATTTTTCAACGGAATGCTCAGTGGTTTTATGAGTTAACCCAAAGGGAACTGCCTCAACGTACCGCAAGGATAAAATCGACGGCCTCTCGGAGTTGGGCTAACCGGGTGGAACGGACCAGGTAGCTGTAATCACCCATGGCCAATTGAAAGATGGGGCTGAGCCTCTCATGGTGGCAGAGGAGATCTCCTAGACGTGTAAGCACTTCCTCATGAGAGTTCACGTAGGAGTTGCTCGACCGGCGGCCCACATAGGCACAATAATACTTGTGCTCATAGGTAAAGGTTACAGAAGGATCCATGACCAACTGAGCCCAGAGCCCATAAATGTCGATATCGTTAGCAAAGTTGAACATATCTAAGGTGAGCCCGCCGGGCGGGCGCATATTTACCTCTAAAGCGACCAGGGAACCATCGCTAGTACGGAAGAATTCAAAATGAAAAAATCGCTCTCTCACATCGAACGCCTTCAGTGTCCGCAGGCCCAATTCCATCAGGTCCTCAGGAATTTGCCGCACCGAGTAGAAGGATACATGTCGTTTTTCATTGACCGTTTCCATGACGCCCTGGCTGTACACATGGGAAGCGACGAAAAGCAACCGGCCGTCCTTATCGGTAATCCCGTCAAAAGAATGAATCGTTCCCTCGATGTATTCTTCCAGGACATAGTCGACATATGGTTTTTCGGAGAAAAACTGTGCCAGGTCCCGGTCTGATTCCAACCGGTATGTCTTCGCAGACCCTACCCCAATATCCGGTTTTACCACCACCGGATAGCCCAACTTCGCAATCCATTGCCGCGCTGCCTCTATCGTGGGAATGATCCCGCCTTGAGCGACAGGAATGCCGGCGGAACGAAATACTTTTTTCATCTCCGACTTTTGCTTGATCTTTGCGGTGTCCTTATTTTTGATCCCAGGAACGTTAAAGTCTGTGCGCAGGCGTGCCTCCCCGGCGAGCCAATGTTCGTTCAAAGATTCGATCCGGTCCATTTTCCCGTAGCGATAGGTAAAATAGCCGCAAGCCCGCAAGAGTTGATCGTAATCTTCCATATTATCGACCTGGCGATACTCCGTCAGGGCCTGTTGCAACTCTGTGCGCAGACGGTCAAAAGGCTCGTCAGCTATAGCGAGAACGGTTGCTCCTAGCTCTTTTAAGCGAAGGCAGAAGCGATAGTAGTTGGGGGGGAAGTGGGGAGACAGAAAAAGGATGTTCAAGCGTTGAATCCTCCTGAAGGACTTACCGTTTCCATTGCTCGGGAACATACTGCCCCTGCGGTGGAACGGCGAGATGGGCAAAGTCATCAGCGAGTGCATCGAGCTGAGTTCGTAAAGATTCTCCTTGCAGCGGCTGTCCGTGTCCAGTGACAACCACTCTAGGATGGAGTGCTTCCAACTTCTTCACTGATTCTCGAGCAGACACCCAGTCGATGGTAAAGTAAGACGGCGGTCCGTGAACCTCTTTGTCCTGCGTCAACACGGCCCAAGCCGATTCTTGCTTGACCGTCGTAAACGCATCGCCGGCGATGAGAACGCGATCTTGATCGCGAAAGAGTGAGACATGACCGGGCGTGTGACCGGGTGTGTGAATCCATCGCCAGCCCGAGAGATAGGGTACGCTTCCGTCCGCGGGCAGAGGCTGTACTTGTTCGCCTAAATTGATGCCGTGATGAGGATACACCGAGGATACACTCGCTAACAAACCGCCGCCCACAGAGGGATCGGGAGGTGGATAATCCGATTCGCCCGTCAGGTAAGGCAGCTCCGCCTCGTGGGCATAGACCGGTACGTGCCAATTCTTCAGCAACTCAGGGAGGGCGCCGACGTGGTCAAAGTGCCCGTGCGTTAGCACAATCGCTTTCGGGGCGATCTCTTTTCCCAACTGAGCTTTGGAAAACTGACGAATCGGATCAACTGCATTTTGTAGACCTGCATCGACCAGAACCCAATCGTTTTGCCTAGTGGAATCTCTGAGGAAACAGACATTTACCATCATATTGGTTACATAAAAAACGTCCTGTGCCACTTCAGTGCTGGAAGGATGACTCATGCAAAAGGGCCTCCCGATGTGGATTTACTGCTTAGGATATACAAATGGAAGAAACCTATTCGAGCTAAACGGGACAAACACGTTAAGGAAGAATTAAAAGTTTATAATTTTTAGAAATATTATTCGTTCATTACAGGATTCGACAAATTATTTGTTGCAGACCGAATAGAATGAACATAACCGGTAAAATGATTGATGGAATAAGTGAGGGGTATCTATGGGTTCCATAAAGACACGGTTGTTGATTGCATTTTTATTTCTCGTTACAGTCCCCTTTCTCACCTATAATTTGGTGGGTTACTTCATGCTGAAAAGCGATTACTCCCAATACATGATCGAGAATAACCGGGTCATCACAACCACGGTAGCAAAAAACGTGCAGACCTTTATGGAAAAGGCCTACCGCGTTTCTGAACTCCTCGCACAAAATAATGACGTAATCGGGTTTGACGGAGAAAAGCAAAAGCAGGTGCTCACGACGGCGATCAAGAGCAATCCCTATTTTGACCTGCTATATATTCAAGGAACTGATGGGATGCAGACGGCCCGGAGCAGTGGAAATCTGGCGAACCGAGCTAACCGCTGGTGGTTTCAAAAAATCATGGCTGCGCCGGACAAGCCTTTTGTTAGCAAGTCATACTATTCGATGACCGGAAATATGGCTGTCTCATCGGTCATTTTGCCGATCTATCGAGAGGGACGACTCACCGGGGTTTTTGGCAGCGACTTGAAACTGGATGCTCTTCAAGACCTAGTGGAAGGTTCCATCGGAGAACAAGGGCGATATGCCTACATCATCGATAGTGAAGGAACCGTTGTCGCCCACCCCGATAAAACGCAAGTATCGGAAACGTACAATTATAAAACGATGACACGGAAAGTACTGGTTAAAGACAGTCAAGGCAAAGTGGTCGTCGATGCAAGTGGGAACCAAAAGACGGAAGAACTGCCCATCGATGTCCCAGTGGCACTTCAAGACGTGGCGAAGAAAGCCTTAGCGGGCGAGTCCAATTCCCTAGAATATAGTGACAAAAATGGACACACCTATTTTAGTACATATATACCTGTACAAATGCCTGGCTATTCTGACCGGTGGGCTGTCATTACAGTTCAAGAGAAACAAGCAGCCATGGCGATGATTACCGATTTCGTCGTCAAAAACATCGTCCTGGCGTCGCTGATCATCATCGCCAGCGTTTTTGTCGCTTTCCGATTAGCCCAGTCCATCACCGAGCCTATTCAGAAAATCGAAGAGAACATCAAAAAGATCGCCGAGGGTGATTTAACAGAACAGGTTGAAGTGTCCGGTGATGATGAGTTGGGCCGATTGGCGGCGAACATCAATCATATGGTCAGCAGCACAGGGTATCTGGTGAAGGACATTCGGAAACAATCAGAAGGGGTAGAAATGTCCGCCAAAACCGTTTGGAATCAGGCATCTGAGAGCTCCCTGGCCATGGACCAAGTCACCCAGAGTATTAACGATATCACGCAAGCGACAGGCACCAACAATCAAGGGACTTCCGATATTTTTCAAGCCTCCAAAGAGGTCTATATGGAGATGGAACATGTAGCCGTAGAGGTTAAGGAATCTCTAGAATTCGCCCACCACATGGTTCAAATTGCACAACAGGGCACCGACGATATGGAAAAGGTCGTCAGTGACATTGAACGCATCAAAGAGTTTACGCAAAAGATGAATGTCGTCATCGATGAAGTGGATCAAAGCGCTACGGAAATTGGGCAGATTCTAGAGATGATATCGGCGATTGCCAGCCAGACCAATTTACTCGCCTTAAACGCGGCGATTGAAGCGGCTCGAGCCGGCGAACATGGCAAAGGATTCGCCGTAGTCGCCGAAGAGATTAAGAAACTGGCAGATCAAACATCCAAGGCGACCAAGGAGATCACAGATCTGATCGTTGCTACCCAGACCAATGTGAAGAAAGTGGTTTCAGCTATCGGTGAAAGTTCACGGTTGATGGAACAAGGGGTACAACGGGTCAAGGGGGCCGGCAGCAATTTCGATTTGATTAATGATAAAGTCGAGGAAATGGAAGAAAATTTGTCTCAAATCGTTAGCACGTACCACATCATCGTCAATAAAAATGATGCCATTGTAAAACGACTGTTAGATACATCTCAAACGATATCGACATCACTCGGTGCGATTGCGGCCGCCTCAGAGCAGCAGTCAGAGAGCTTAAAAGTAATCGTAACATCTGCAGAAGAATTATCGGAAACGTCGAGAGAATTGGTTCGCAATGTACATCAATTTACCGTTGAAGCATAGATATTAACGTTACACACCTTCAGGAAGCACCGAGGTAAGGCTGCTGACTGAAGGTGTGTATTCTTTGTGAAGAAGTTTTTTTCGTCATGGCAATTATGGGAAAAGGAAATTAATACATTGGAGAAGAATAGATTGACAAAGAAACGTTTGGAGGCGAACGGCTATATATAATACGGGTGGAGGAAGAGGGAAGGATGGATTACCTTGGGCTTGCTTAAAGTGATAGAGGTTGATGTAGAGAAGTGCCAGAATTGTTTGGCTTGTTTGGAAGTCTGCCCGGTAAAACAGTGCAATATTGTCGAAGCGAATACCGTCTCTGTCAACGATGACTTGTGTATAGGCTGTGGGGAATGCATTCGTATATGCCGGGAAAAAGGTCACCACGCCCGCACAGGAGTGGATGATTTTACCGAATTTTTGCAAGATATAAAAAAAGGTGAGGCCGTAGGAGTGTTGCTCGCACCGGCTGCAGCTGTCAATTATCCGAACTTGTTACCCCAGTTGATCTTAGCCATCCGGCAGATAGGGGCTAAAGCGGTTTTTGATGTCAGCTTCGGAGCTGAGATTACCACCTATATGTACCTAAAAGCCTTACAACAAGGCGGTCCCCGCCCCATGCTCGCCCAGCCTTGCCCAGCCATCGTCACCTTTATAGAGACCTATCATCCCGACCTAATTCCCTATCTGGCTCCGACCCATTCCCCCGCCTTAGATGCGGCCATATGGATCAAGAGTCAGTCCGACTATCGCCATTTGAAGCTTGCTTTTGTCGGTCCTTGTTTCGCAAAACGGCGGGAATTTCATGACCCGAACACCAAAGGGGCTATCTCATATAACATAACCTTTGCGACCTTAGACAAATACTTTGCCGAAAAGGGCATTGATCTTCGAAAGTTAGGCACGTCCACTTTTGATACACCGGAGGCGGAACGAGCTGTCGTCTATTCCCAACCGGGAGGATTGACGGAGACCTTTAACCGTTTTGGGGTACCGGTGCGTAAAGCCGATGTACCTCGTGTAGAAGGAGCACACGAGGTGTATACGGAATACATTCCCCAATTGAAAGCAGATATCCGCCGCGGTAAGGCACCTGTTCTTGTGGATATTCTCAATTGCCTTCACGGGTGCAACGTCGGTCCCGGCACCACTCACGACTTGACCCGGTACCAAGTGGACTGCATCATGGAAGAACGCAAAGCGGCACAGATAGAAAAATATAAACAGAAAAAAAGCTTGTTCACCAAGGGAAAAGATCCTTTGCAAAAGGTCTATGACGAGTTGTCCCAAAAAGGGCTGGATTTTTCCCGAAAGTACAACGATAAATCTTCTGTTAATTCATCAAGAACCATGTCGAGAGCGGACGAAGAACAGATTTGGTTGGAACTCCACAAGGTAACCGAGGCGGAGCGAAACATCAATTGCCAAAGCTGTGGCTACGGTAATTGCCAGTCGATGGTTCAAGCGATCTTTGACGGAAAAAATCGCATCCAAAGTTGTAAGTATTACCTTTTAAAAGAGTCGGAAAGACACTTGGAACAGATGACCGAACAGGCAGAAAAAGCGGAAAATCTGGCTGAGCTTAACCGGGAAGAGCGGAATCGTGTACAACAAACCTACGAACGTCTCATCGAGTTGAACCGGCAAGTGGCTGAAACGGTAGCCCAAATCGGTACGACCAACGAAGATTTGTCTAACAGTTTTCAGTCGATCATATCCGGTGCTGAGGAAATGGTGGGGGAGATGTCACGGTTGAGCTCTAATTCTGGAAGGATACGAGATCTGACGAAGAACTCCGAAGCGATCGTTGACGAAATCCAAAACATCGCCTCTCAAACGAACTTGCTGGCGCTCAATGCCGCTATCGAAGCAGCCCGTGCCGGTGAGAGTGGGCGGGGATTCGCTGTCGTAGCTGAGGAAGTCAAAAAATTAGCTGGACAGTCTTCATCAGGAACGGAGCGTATCCGTGAATTTATCATGGCTATTGCCAATCAGTCAGAAACATTAGATGAAAAAACGGGACACGTATTGGACGTATCGCAAAAAATCAGCCATTCCATCGAATCGACAGCGGATATTCTCAAACGGCAATCGGCCGAGTTGGTGAACGAAGCGAAAAAGTTGAAAAATGAAGAAGCTAATCTAACACATTAAAACACAAACCGAAAGGCCGCTTACTAGCAATGGTAAGCGGCCTTTTTTCATAAGTCTTTCTTGTTAAAATGGTATATAGCAAAACTCAAACAGGCGAGTATGTATAAGAGCGTATAAAACAGCATCGCGTTGCTCGGTGGTGCGGCCGTTCCAAAGGGACCGGCAGCCAAAGAAGCCAGGGGATTTGTTTCTGTCGTGGCGATGACCGACATGAGTTTTCGAAAAAGCGCATCTGCAGGCATGATCAAACTGATACCGATGCCGATGTTCATTAGGTCTGTGCGGGAGACCATGCTGCCGATCTGCTCCAGAAAGCCGCCGATGACGCCGAGACCGAAGAGCATAACCGAGGTGATGCCAGCCGGCAGAGTCTTGACGAGGGTGCTGAAGACCATGGCTACACTGAGCAGTACGAGAGGCTGCATGATAAAGATGAGCGTTCCGAAGATCATCCGTCCCGGCGTCAAAGATATCAGGGCCGCTTGATTATAGATCAAATTGACACTGATCACTCCAGCAAACAGGATGATCCCATAAGCGACCAGCAAGCTGCCGTAGCCTAAAAACTTTCCGAGAACGATCTCCCGCCGCTGAATCGGCTTAGACACAATGGCCTGCAACAGGCCGTTTTCAATCTCCGAGGCGATGGAACCAACGCTGGCCAACAGAGCCAAGAGGGCCAGTAGAAAGGAAGCGAAGTAGAGGCCGGCGCCTAAGACCTGTTGCCCTAGGATCTGCTTCACGATCAACTGAGCTGAATTCGGTCCGATGATCGTTACCATTTGCTGGGCCAGCATGCGCAGGGCGAGGCCATAGAGGCTGAGAAAAGCGGCGGAGAGAAGGAAAGTGATGAAAAAGACACGTTTTTTCGATGATTCCCAAAAGGTTAGACGAGCGATTGCAAACAAAGCCTTCTCCCCCTATCATTCCGAGACATATTGCAAGAATAGTTCTTCCAAGGAATTGGAGATCGGCGTCACCTCATAGACGGATAAACCGTTGTCAACCATTCTTTTGACGAGAGCTGGCACATCAGCGTCTCCATTCCAAGTGAGGATCCATTCCTTGCGCAGAGGATAACCGCTGTTGTCCCATGTGAGCACCTGCTGGGAGTGAAGCCGGATAGCCGGGTGGGAAGGGGATGGCGTGGAAATCATGTCAACGGGTGCGTCGCCATTAACCACTACCTTGACCTGTTGGCCAGAAGCAGCGAGTTCCCTCCAATCGCCTTGAAAGAGCAGTTGGCCTTTCTTGATGATGGCGATCTGATCGCAGACCGTTTCCAGTTCGCTGAGTAGATGACTGTTCAAGAAAATGGTCTTTCCACGATCCCGCAGCGATGCTAAGAGATCGCGGACTTCTTTTCGGCCGATGGGATCGAGGGCGGACGTAGGCTCGTCCAGAAAGAGCAAGTCCGGATCGGGGAGAAGGGCACAGGCGAGTCCGATTCGTTGCTGCATCCCTTTGCTGTAACCGCCCACTCGTTTGCTCCCTTGATCGGCGAGACCGACTGCATGCAATACCTCTGGAATTCGTGCCTTCGTCTCCCGAGAGGACATGCCGAAGAGAGAGCCGTGAAAGCGGAGCAGGTCTTCACCGGAGAGCCAATCATGATAGCGGAAAGTTTCCGGTAAAAAGCCCACCTTTTTTCGCACCGATACATCCTCGATGGGACGTCCCAACAACTTGGCCTCTCCTGAGGTCGGTGAGAGCAGGCCCACCAGCATTTTGACCAAGGTGCTTTTTCCGGCACCGTTGGGCCCTAGCAGTCCGAAAATACATCCCGAGGGGACTGCCAGGGAAATATCCCGGCAGCCCCCGTGGCCTTGATAGGTTTTGGTCAATTGGCACGTTTCGATAGCCAGCAAAAAGGTCACCCCAATCAGATTTTTAATGGAGAGATTGGGCTACCTGAAGGATCGTCTCTTTGTCCATAAACCCGTTAATTTCGTAGATGACGCCCTGATCTACCCAGAGCAGATGGCTAAAGCCCCGGGGACTCTTTCCATAGATCCCTTCGCCCCCATTGACCATAACCTTTTCGGTATTTTCACCGGTGTCGGGGATGACCAAAGTGTTTTGCCAGTCTTCAATTGCTGCCAACTGAGTGCGCAGATCCTCTGGCAGAAGGGGGAAGTCGAGCAGCGCCGACCGCAGGCGATGGGGGTCAACGCCTTCCGGTACGGTCAGTTCGGGGCTGCTGAACAGGCTCACCGTCATACCGCGGCGGCCTTCCCCGTCATTATAGACCGCACGCATTCCAGCGGGGATGCGGATGTCAAAGGTTTTTCCACTCAGGTTCTCGGGCAGCAGGGTGGTGGCTCCGAAGCCCTTGAGCAGGTTGTTCACTTGCTCTACGTCGAGGCTGAATTGGGCTTCGCCTTCCGTCAAAACAGAGACTTGTTCCGGTGCATGATAGCCATCGGGAACGAAAGCTGGTTTTTTTACGGAAAAGGGCAGCTTCTTCTGGGCTTCCGCTATTTTTACTTGTTTCTCTTCTGATTTTTTTACGATTTCCGCTTTCCCGAACTGTTGTAAGTTGACTTCTCCCACTTGGGTTTTGACGGCTTTGGCCATCTGTTCCATATCGTCAGGAGAGACTTTGATCATTTGGATCTTTTGTACGCGGAACAGGGAGAGAAAGTCAGCCATCGCCTGCTGAACAGGTGCGACCGTCAAAGAACTAGCCAGCAGTACGCCGGCGGCGACAGCGCCAGCCCATTTCTTCCAGTGCTGCATCATTCTGCGACCTCCTACTGATTTATCCGTAGAGTAAGCTTTTGTATCCAAAATTCGGTGATCCCACTTCACTGTACCATCGGATTTGGCTCCGATGCTTTTCGCGTCCGATTCGTAGGTCGCCAGCCGGAGGGACGTCCACGATTCCAGTTCACCGAGTTCTTCTACGACGGTATGGCAGGGGGGGCATTGAATAAGGTGAGCCTGCAGTTGTTTTTTTTCATCGGCAGTTACTTCATCATCCACGTAAGCCTGCCAGGTTCCACGATCGGGGCATTTCATGGGATTCCCCCCTTTTTTCCTAAAACAACCTGTTGGGATGAGATGGTGTCATATTCCCGTTTGAAACGTTCTCGAGCCCGGATAAGCACCGTACCCACGGAACTTCGATTGATCTCTGTGGCAGCGGCGATCTCATCGTAGCTGAAACCGGAGAACTTGAGCAGCAGTACCATGCGGTCTCGGGCTTGCAACCGGTCCAGAGCTTGACTGACCATACGGACTTCTTCCCGGTCCATAACCACCTGTTCTGCCGAAAGAGTTTCGGTGGCGCAGGTCTCAGCGGTGGAATGAAGAAAGACCTTTTCCTCCCGCTGCCGTCGGCTGCCTTCACTGCGCAGGTAACTGTAGCACAAGTTGCTGAGAACTCGGCTCAGCCAAGCGGGCCGGTGGTCGACGGTGGACAATCCAACCCGGTGCAGCCGGACAAAGGTCTCTTGAACCAGATCTTCAGCGGCCGAAGGGTCCCCCAAAAGGAAAGTGGCTTGGCGAACCAGCTTGGGAAACATCTCCATATATAATTGTTGAAATTCCTCTTTCATACTCTCACCACAAATTGGAGATGAGATGGCGATGGGATACCCGTTGATACTACCACCCCCTTGAACCCCGTTGCGCAACGGCTCCCTTTTGGGTTTCCGTTATATAGACCTCACAGGCGGGGGAAAAGTAACAGGGGAAAAAGAATCATTATAAAATTCGCCATGGCTAGAGGGGGATACCTCTCGAAAGGGACAGAACGTTGATACTTTCGTCGCTATAAATCTTGCACGAGTAAGCAAGTGGAAGATGGAACGTTACTCATCCTATAAGAACGATAGAAACAGGCATGTAGGAGAAGGAAATCATGGAAGAAAATATTGAGATGCGTGGGATTCCTCAAGCCGAATTGCAATCTGCCTTGCTGGAAATAGGCGCCACTGAAACACTTCCCAGGATGTTTCAAGGTGATCTGTGGGAGGTATCTTTGTCCGAGGAAACCTTCGTTACGCTCGGTGTGATTCGGTTGCCTGTGACTCAATTGAAGTTTCGAGGAGAGGCTGTGACACTAAAAGCGGTGCTTAAAACGTTTCGGCTGAAAACTCTTCGGGGTGGAGGATAAAAAAGCCGCGACGATGATGCGATTATTAATGTCGCGTCATTGTCACGGCTGTCTTTATGAGGATCCTCGCTTAATATTGGAGCAGTTCCCGGACTTTCGCCATATCTGTCGTCGGCGGCTGACAGGCGAAATTCTCACAGACGTAGAAGGTCGGCTCGCCTCCGCTGGCCGTCATTTCCCGCACAAAAGGAGCAACCGAAGCGAGTTCCTCATATTCTTTGCCTGCCAGACGGTAGAGAAAAACCGTTTCCGGGGTAAAGACACGGTATAGCGGTTCTAATTCGTGACGGAAGTGCTCCCGGGGACGTTCGGCCACGACGACCACTTCCTTGCCCGGTTGACGGGCGAAAAGCAAGGCCATCAAGGCAAAGGTATACCCGGCAGGCATGGCGCTGATATTTCCAGAAAAGGCTTGCAGCAGTTTCTCAGCCTGGTCCGTAAAATCTTCCCGACCGGTCAGGCGAGCCAGCCGCAGCAGGTTAAGGGCTGAGACAGAGTTGCCGGAAGGGGTAGCCCCGTCGTAGATCTCTTTCGGACGGGTGAGCAGTTCTTCGGCGTCGCTGCCGTAGAAGAAGTAACCACCCTCTTCGGAATCCCAAAATAGGCGGTTTTGCTGCTCTTGCAGTTCCAAGGCCTGCTGGAGCCAGCGGGGGCTGGTATCAGCTTGGTAGAGTTCGATCAACGCCCAGATCATGAATGCATAATCATCGATATATCCGAGATAAGCCGCTTCACCGTCACGATAACGGGCCAGCAGTCGTCCACTTTTGTTGCGAAGCCGCATCCAGATGAAGTCAGCTGCTTTCACGGCGGCCTCTAAATAGGATAGGTCATGGAGGACGCGGTAGCCCGTAGCGAGAGCGGCGATCATGAGCCCGTTCCAAGAAGTGAGGATCTTGTCGTCTTTGTAGGGGTGGACCCGCTTTTCCCGGACCACAAACAACTGTTGCTGCAAATCGGACAAGACCCTTTCCCACGTATCCGGTTCCATCGGTGCCGTATAAGGGCGCTGCTCGGCATCAATGCGGTGGAGGATGTTCTTTCCCTCAAAGTTGCCTTTATCGGTCACATCATACCACTGGCAGAGCAGATTGCCCTGCTGTTCACCGAGAACCTGTGTGATCTCCTGAGGTGTCCAGACATAAAACCTGCCTTCTTCGCCTTCTGAGTCGGCGTCTTCGGCAGAATAGAAGGCTCCTTCCCGAGAGGTCATGTCCCGGAGAATGTAGGAGAAGATCTCCCGGGCCGTTTCGGCGTACTCGTCCCTTTCTGTAATCTGATAGGCTTCCAAATAAGCCAAGGCGAGCAATGCGTTATCATAGAGCATTTTTTCAAAGTGGGGAACGAGCCACTTTTCATCGGTCGAGTAACGGGAAAAGCCGTAACCTAAATGATCGTAGATCCCGCCAGCCCGCATACTACTTAGGGTCTTCTCGACCATGGCAAGGGCCTCATCTTCCTTGGCATACTTCCAATACCGCATCAGAAAGGTCAGGTTATGGGGAGTGGGGAACTTAGGAACGTGACCAAAGCCACCGTAGCGGTCGTCAAAGTTTTTGGAGAGATATTCATAGCCGTTTACCAGCGCTTCTTCGTCTAAGGTGCCTATTTTCCGGTTTTGAACTTCCTCTTGGAGCATGTTGGTTACACGGTTCCCCGCTTCCACCAACTGTCCTCGGTCCTCTTTCCACTTTTCGACGAGCGCTTCCAGGACGTCGAGTAAGCCCGGCATACCGCGACGGCTACGTTTCGGGAAATAAGTCCCGGCGAAGAAGGGCCGCTTGTCCGGAGTCATGATGATCGTCAAGGGCCATCCGCCGTGCCCCGTGATCGCCTGGCAAACGGTCATGTAGATATGGTCCACATCGGGTCGCTCTTCCCGATCGACTTTTACGGAGATGAAATGCTCGTTCAGGTAATTAGCGACTTCTGTATCTTCGAAGGACTCTCGCTCCATGACATGACACCAGTGGCAGGTAGAGTATCCTAGAGATAAAAATACAGGCTTGTCTTCTTGACGGGCTTTCTGGAAGGCTTCTTCTCCCCAGGGATACCAGTCGACGGGGTTGTAAGCGTGTTGGAGGAGGTAGGGGCTTTTTTCGTTCTGAAGACGGTTGGGTTTATGGTCGGTTCCAATGACAGCCATGGGCCTAACCTCCATAGTTCGTTACGTTATAAACGTAGTATACACAATAAACGCTCGCCCATTAGATTTAGGCAAGCGTACAAACTGTATCTTTTTGCTTAATGATGCTTATGACCGCAGGAGACTAGCTCATCTTCTTGGACTTTATCGAGTGTATTCTGCACGAATCGTTGAACAGCCTCCTCAAGACTTGCCGGACTCGTTTTAAATATTTCCATTCCCTTCTGTTTAAGGGTTTTATAGACCCCGCCACCGATACGCACGACGATGACCGCATCTACTTGTTTGGACGAAAACCACAGAGGGAATTCCTCGTGTCTGTTTTGCATAGTCGGAGTCGGGAGGATTTCTTGATTTACGATTTTTCCATCTTCCAACCGAATAAAAGCAAACGACTTGCTATGACCGAAATGGTCGCACACCTGAGCGCCTTCCACAGGTATAGCTAGAATCGACATAGATTTACCGAGCCTCCTTCACTTTTTGCAGCGGAATTTACCAGATTGAACAAAAACAGAATGGCCTTGCCTATCAGGTTCCACAAAAGGTTCGATAAGGGATAGCCGCTGGTTCCGGCGGGGTGGCGTATTCTTCCTGTTCCGGTGAGGGGTCGTAGGGGTTGGAGAGAACATTAACCAGACGCTCCATCACGCAATAATTTTCTTCTTTCACGGCGGTCTCCAATGCCTCTTCTACCCGGTGATTCCGAGGGATTACAGCGGGGTTGCTCTTTTGCATCAACTGATGAGTGGATGGTCTCGATTCTTGCTGCCTGGCTAGTCTCGCCTGCCACAGTTCATGCCATTGAGTAAATTCTGGGGTTCCATAGAGAACTGTATCCTCGGGCTTATCCAAAGTTAAAGCTCGGAAAGTATGGGTATAATCGGCTCGATACTTCTGCATCATTGAAAGCAGGCTTTCAAAAAGGGATTCATCTTGACTCTCTGCAGGAAACATTCCCAGTTTTGCTCTCATGCCCGCAAGCCAATGCTCACGATACTGATTGGCAAAATCTGCGACTGCTTCCTGGGCTATTTGGACAGCCTGTTCCTGGTCCTCATGCAACAGCGGCAATAGGGTTTCGGCAAAACGGGCGAGATTCCACCCGGCGATAGACGGCTGGTTACCGTAGGCATAGCGGCCATGGACGTCAATCGAACTGAATACGGTTGCCGGGTCGTAGGTATCCATAAAGGCACAAGGACCGTAATCAATTGTTTCTCCACTGATGGTCATATTGTCGGTGTTCATCACCCCATGAATAAAACCGACCAATTGCCATTTGGCAATCAGCACCGCCTGACGACGAATCACTTCCTGAAGCAATGAAAGGTAGCGGTTCTCATCGGTCTCGATGTCCGGAAAATGGCGCTCGAGGGCATAATCCGCCAAGACCCGGAGATCGTCGACGGTACCCCAATGGGAAACGTACTGAAAAGTACCAACGCGCAAATGACTAACCGCCACGCGAGTGAGAACGGCACCCGGTAGTTTGGTTTCACGGAGGACTGTCTCGCCCGTTGTCACGACGGCGAGGCTGCGGGTGGTCGCAATACCGAGCGCATGCATCGCTTCACTGATGATGTACTCACGCAGCATCGGTCCCAGTGTTGCCCGACCATCACCTCGCCGAGAGTAAGGGGTTACGCCTGAACCTTTGAGCTGAAGATCAATCCGCTTACCGAGGGGAGTGATCTGCTCGCCCAGCAGTATTGCCCGCCCGTCCCCTAACATCGTAAAATGTCCGAATTGATGGCCTGCATAAGCTTGAGCGAGAGGCAAAGCCTTTTCGGGAACCCGGTTGCCGGCAAACACCGCCACCCCATCTTCACTTTGCAGTGCCTCGACAGGTAAACCCAGTTCAGCTGCCAAGGGAGCATTGAGAATGACTAACTTTGGTGAGCGTACGGGAGTAGGGTTAACCATCGAAAAAAATGACTTTGGCAAGCGGGAATAGCTATTGTCGAAATTCCACCCAGTTTCCAATATAGACTTTCCTTTTGTCATCTTATCTCCTTAGGCTTAGCCCAATTATGACTAGATTTTCCTTACAGTTCGCTTGTTCTGAAATATTCTCCGCTTCGATTCGAGGTTGATTCGACTATTGTTTTTTGTTATATATCGTAGTATACGCAATAATCCTTTCACCAAAAAAATATGGCCGCTCTTTTTGAATCCTTTATTTGGACCATAGCGATGCCATTTTAGCCAATTAGTGAAGTTATTTCCATATCGTCATGCCGAAGATATAACATAATAGTACTCACCAAAAGGGGTAAAAGCAGTAAAGAAGGGCGTAGCACAGTTTCGTGCTCACGCCCTTCTTTTTTCGCTTGAGATTGAAATTTTTGTTTCAATTTGTCGAAATTTCGGAAGGAAAAAGACGAGTCGTCGCGAATTTACCTCTATGAAAACGTTACCACACGGAGGAACCGGCCTTGGCCACGATCAAAGATGTCGCCAAGTTGGCGGGAGTTTCTGTATCGACAGTCTCCCGGGTGCTCAACGGAAGCGGTTACGTCGATAAGACAACAGAAGAACGGGTACTCTCATCTATCCGTTCTCTGAACTATCAGCCAAATCGCATCGCTCGCAGCCTCGTGACACGGAAGACGAAAACCATCGGGTTGATCCTTCCCGATATTACGAACCCCTTTTTCCCGGAAGTCGTACGCGGAGCAGAAGATGAGGCCCACAAACGTGGATATAATATCATCCTGTGTAATTCGGACTGGGACGAAGAAAAAGAACAAGTCTACCTGTCGGTGCTGCAGCAGCAGTGCGTCGATGGAGTGATTCTGGTAGGAACAAAACTGAGTGAATCCTATCTGGCTTCCATAGCTGCCACTTTTCCGCCGATTGTTGTGATTGATCGAACCATTGCGTTAGACATGCACTCCATCAGTTCAAACAACATCCAGGGCGCTTATGTTGCGACAAGTCATCTCCTAGCTCAAGGTTGCCGTATCATCGGCCATATTGCCGGCCCAGAGCAATCTGTTTCAGCTCGCCAGCGGATGCAAGGTTACCGGCAGGCTTTAGATGAAGCAGGGATTCCTTTTTTGCCGGAACTGGTAGTGGGCGGAGATTACCGTATGACCACGGGAAAGGCAGCGGCTGCAGAATTACTGCGCAGAAGCCCCCAGGTAGAAGGAATTTTTTGTGCCAATGACTTGATGGCTATCGGTGCTTTGGAACAGCTTCGGGAAGCTTCCATCAGAGTACCTCGTGATGTCGCTGTCGTCGGCTATGACGGAATTGCGATGAGTCGGTATGTCTACCCGCCCTTGACCACCGTCGTCCAACCTACGTACCGGATGGGGGAAAGGGCCATTCAGCTTCTTTTCGATTCGATTGAGCGGAATCAGCCCGAATTCCAACATATTGAATTGGAACCCCTTTTGGAAATCCGAAAATCCTCGACCAGGAGGGCATGCCATGAAAACGCCTCACGTTCTCGTCATCGGTAGCATCAATATGGACTTGGTTTGCTATTCCGATCGGATTCCCCATGTAGGGGAGACGGTCATGGGAAGTCGATTTACTACCGTTCCAGGAGGCAAAGGCGCCAACCAGGCCATGGCGGCGTCGCGACTTGGGGCGCAAGTGAGCTTTATCGGGGCCGTCGGCAAGGATAGCTACGGACGGGAAATGCTTCAGTATTTCCAAAACAACCGTTTACAGACGACCTACATAAAAGAAGTCGATGATTCAACCGGCGTCGCACTGATTAATGTGGACGCCGCTGGCAACAACCAGATCGTCGTCGTCCCAGGCGCAAACTACAGACTTGGCCCGGCTGACCTGGAGGCTGCTCAGGAAGCCTTTGCCGGGTGTGACGTCGTCGTGCTCCAACTGGAAGTGCCGCTGGAGACCGTAGGAAAAGCCATTGAATTGGGAAAGCGCTTTGGAAAACCAGTGATCCTCAATCCGGCACCAGTCCAGTCTCTTCCAGAAGAATGGCTGTCCCAGGTCGATTACCTGGTCCCGAATGAGCACGAAGCCCTTTTGCTCGGCGGTGAGCCCGAAGATGGTTTTGAAAAGCTGTTTCATAAAATCAACGGAACATTGATCGTTACGTTGGGTGATAAAGGACTCCTCTTTATCGACGAAGAGGGTTCCCGTTCTCAGTCCGCCTTCGAGGTAAAGCCCGTCGATACTACGGCTGCCGGTGACGCATTTGTCGGCGGATTTAGCGTTGCCCTTGCTGAGGGGAGACCGATTTCGGAAGCCTTACGTTTCGCCAGCGCGACAGCGGCCCTGTCTGTCACCCATTCGGGCGCGCAAACGTCACTACCTCATCGAAATGAAGTACTTGAATTTTTGGAGGAACATACATGAAAAAGCAAGGTGTGTTGCACCGGGAACTGGCTGCAATGATCGCAAGCTTAGGTCATGGCGATTTGCTCATCATTGCCGATAGCGGACTGCCTGTGCCTCCCGGTGTCGCTTGTATCGATTTGGCCGTGTCAGAAGGTGTGCCTCCCTTCTTGCCCGTTCTGGATGCCATCCTTTCTGAAATGGTGGTGGAAAGAGCCATCGTTGCAGAAGAACTGCAAGGGAATCACCGGCTCGTCGAGCAAATAACGGAACGACTGACGCCAGTGGAGATTCAAGCCGTATCCCATGAACAATTGAAAGTCCGCAGTCGTCAAGCCCGAGCCATCGTTCGGACAGGGGAATGGACCCCCTACGCCAACATCCTCTTGTATGCCGGCGTGGCTTTTTAGCACCGACCGTCCAAAGGAGGAGAACGTCATGCCGGTAGTGGAGATGCAAGGGATTTGTAAGGAATTTCCCGGTGCGAAAGTTTTGAAGAATGTCAATTTTCAAGTGGGAAAAAGGGAAATTCACGCCCTTTTGGGAGAAAACGGCGCCGGAAAATCGACCCTGATGAAAATCTTGACCGGCATCTACAGCAAGGACAGCGGAGAGATCATCTATCAAGGTCAGCCTGTAACCATCGACGGTCCTAGAAAAGCGGAAGAACTGGGAATCGTCATGATCCACCAAGAATTCAACCTCGTTCCTCAATTGAGCGTAGCGGAAAACATTTTTTTAGGAAACGAAGCGCCATTTACCCGTTTTGGGCAGATCCGTTGGAAGTCTTTGCTGGAAGCGGCTACGGGCTATCTGAAACAGGTTGGGTTGAAAGTCGATCCGAAGACACCGGTCGAAGAATTAAGCGTCGGCGAAAAGCAACTGGTGGAAGTGGCCAAAGCCCTTTCGAAAAAGGCAAAGCTGCTGATCATGGACGAACCGACGGCTGCTTTAACTGAGATTGAAAAAGAAAAGCTTTTCTCGATTATGAACAACTTAGTCGACCATGACGTCTCGATCATCTACATCTCACACCGCATGGAAGAGTTGTTTCAGATCTGCCACCAAGTGACGGTGCTGAGAGATGGCGAATACATCGCTTCTCGTTCCATTGCCGAAACGAATATGGATGAACTCGTGGCCCTCATGGTAGGGCGCCAAGTAGAGGACCGCTTTCCGAAGGTCGCCGCAGCGTTAGGAGAGCAGATCCTGAAGGTAGACAATTTCTGCAACGAGAAGCTAGCCGACGTAAGCATTGAAGTTCGCGCCGGTGAAGTGGTGGGTATCGGGGGACTGATGGGAGCCGGGCGGACAGAACTGGCCCGGGCCATATTCGGCCTCGATGCGGTGAAGGGTCAAATCAAGCTCAACCTCGGCCAGAAGAACCTCCATCGGGGCAGATTCCGACACCCTCAGGAAGCCATTGGCCATGGAATCGCCTTAGTCTCGGAAGATCGAAAAGATGAAGGCCTTGTCCTCATGGGAAGCGTGCTCGAGAACCTGGCCCTGTCGACGCTGGAAAAGCGTTCCCGTTTCGGGATTATCAATCGGCGGCGAGAACGGCAGATGGTGGACAAGCATGTCCAGCGTCTGAAGATCAAAACGGCGTCCGTAACCCAGCCCGTAAGCAGTCTAAGCGGCGGCAACCAGCAGAAAGTGGTCTTCGGTAAATGGCTCGAAACAGAACCGGGCTTACTTATTCTCGACGAACCGACTCGCGGTGTCGACGTGGGGGCCAAGGTAGAAATATACCAACTCATCAATGAACTGGCTGGACGAGGTATCGGCATCTTGCTCATATCGTCAGATTTGCCTGAACTCATGGGCATGAGTGACCGTATCTACGTCATGTACGAAGGCAAAATCACCGGTCACTTCACGAGGGAAACGATCACAGAAGAGAACTTTATGCGCTGTGCGACAGGAGGGGTACGATGAAGAACCTGAAAATATGGATTCAGCGGTATAAAATTGGTCCTTTGATCGGCCTCATCTTGATTTGCATCGGTTTAACGCTCATGTCGGACCGCTTTTTCACCCCGTCAAACTTGATGAACGTAGCCCGCCAGGTTTCCATCAACACCTTACTGGCCGTAGGGATGACCTTTGTCATCCTCACAGGAGGAATTGACCTTTCTGTCGGATCGATCCTAGCTTTTTCTGGTGCATTGGCCGCAGGTGCACTAGCGGTGGGGATGAATCCCTTTGTCGTCGTGATCTACGCTTGTGTCCTCGGTCTACTGGCGGGTACGGTCAATGGCCTCTTTATCGCTTATGGAGGAATAGCGCCCTTTATCGCTACCTTGGGTACGATGACCTTGTTCCGGGGAGCTACCCTGATTTATACGGAAGGCCGTCCGATTCGCGCCGTTGAGGAAACCTTCAGCAACTTAGGCGGCGGCTATGTAGGCCCCATTCCCACCCCGGTCATCATCATGGCTGCGGTAGTCATCTTAGCCTGGTTTATTCTAACCCGGATGACGATCGGCCGGCGTGTCTTTGCCATCGGGGGAAATGAAGATGCCGCCATCTTCAGCGGCATCAAAACAAACCTCTACAAAGTTCTGGTTTATGGAATCAGCGGGTTGCTGGCTGGGCTCGCTGGCGCTATCTTGACATCGCGTCTCATGTCGGCTCAACCGACGGCAGGTACCGGCTATGAGTTGGACGCGATTGCAGCGGTTGTTTTGGGGGGGACAAGCCTCTCCGGGGGGGCAGGCGGCGTGCTTGGCACCCTGGTTGGTGCCCTGATCATCGGGGTACTCGACAACGGCTTGAATATATTAAATGTTTCTTCCTTTTATCAGCAAGCGGTGAAAGGCATCGTGATTTTGATCGCGGTACTGCTAGACCGCCGAAAAGCTGCGAGGGGGTGAGGTGGACCGGTAACGGTACATAGGAGAGCAGGGGTACAGAGGACCCCCTATGGGGACCCAAAGATCTATTCCTATTCGAACAGTCTAGAACCTGCTCTGCAAAAGCCTTGACATCATCGTGAACAAGCTTGAGTATCCAAAAAACAAAATTAGCGGAGGGAATCAGGAATGAAACGTATCTGGAAATTAGCTGCCTTAGTGGCCATGGCCCTGTTCATGGTCAGCGTAGTCACTGGTTGCGGAAGTTCGCCGAAAGCAGAACAAAAACCGGCTGCCGACGCCGAAAAGAAATTGACGGTTGGTCTCGCCTTGTCCACATTGAACAACCCCTTTTTCGTCGACATGCGTGACGGCGCCCAAGCCTATGCCGACAAGATCGGAGCGAAGCTGGTTGTCGTAGACGCACAAGACAACGCCTCGAAACAAGTCTCTCAGGTGGAAGACCTGATCCAGCAAAAAGTCGACATCATCTTGTTAAACCCCACAGACAGTGATGGTTTGGTCACGGCTGTCAAAGACGCCAACAAAGCCAACATTCCGGTTGTCACTCTTGACCGCAGTGTCAGCGATGGTACCGTTGTCTCTCATATCGCCTCTGATAACGTAGCCGGCGGCAAACTGGCCGGTGAATTCATCGCCAAAAAACTGAACAACAAAGGTAAAGCGGTAGAACTTGAAGGGATTGCCGGAACCTCTGCAGCTCGCGATCGCGGCCAAGGTTTCCATGCTGTCATCGACACCCAAAAAGATATCAAAGTTGTCGCTAAGCAGCCGGCCGATTTTAACCGCTCCAAAGGGATGACCGTTATGGAAAACATCCTGCAGAGCCAGCCCGATGTCCAAGCTGTCTTCGCGCATAACGATGAAATGGCTCTCGGCGCTCTCCAAGCGCTGCAAGCTGCCAAAAAAGACGTGATCGTCGTTGGTTTTGACGGCGGCGCCGATGCGGTTAAAGCCGTTCAAGACGGAAAAATGGCCGCCACCGTCGCCCAACAGCCGAAACTCATCGGAGAGATTGGTGTAAAAACAGCCGAAAAAGTAGTGAAAAAAGAAAAAGTGGAAGCCAAAATTCCTGTCGACCTGAAACTGGTTACGAAACAGTAGGATCGCTGCAAGGGAAACTACACATAGCGTCTGATGTTGCTTTTAGACCGTGAGCTATTGCGTGCTCACGGTCTTTTTATGTCTATAGGAAGCGACTTTTGCTACCGATTTCCCGTGTAACAGAAAAAAATCTATATTGGGATATCTCTGAATTCAAGAGAAGAACAATTTACCAATGATGAAAATGAACAGAAAAAATGTATTGGAAACCACCCATAAATCCGTTACTATTTTTGAGAGACGAAATGTCGGTCTCCTTTGGTAGAGATAGAGATAAAGACTAGTTTATGCAAAAAGGAGTCAATATAGTGGCAATCCCTCGAAAACGTCGGAAAAAATCGATGAAAGTCTTACTCATTGGCCTAGGCGTCTTCGTTGTCGGTTTTGGCCTGGCCGTAGGCTATCGCAACTTTGAAGGAATCGCCGAATCACCGAATCCAGTAAACGGAGAAAGCTGGAGCGTCGGCGATGAAGTGCCGCCGGAAGTGTTTGCAAAAGCAGAATCGTTAAGTGCCGGAAAAAAGCTCGATATTGTACCTGGCCAGACCATGTTCTTCAGCAATGTGCCGGAAATGGTGAAGGAACCGGGCATCATGACGCGAGTCGATAACTGTCTATCAAAAAGCGGCGATGTGCGGCTACTATACTCCCACTTTAATCTACTCATCGACTACAGTGGGAAAAATATCCGAAATGTACCGGCCCAGATGGGCGTCGCCATCGTCAACCGCACCCAACGAGTTGTCGATGTCTACTATAAACGCTTGGCCAACGGGATCAGTCGAAAACTCGACGGAACACGCATCTATGAGGATGACCTGGCCCCCATGAAACCGGGCGAAACGATTCCCGTATACTATGGAACCCAACTGGGGAATGTGGTTTTTGCCAACTACCTTAAGCAAAATCCCCAAGAGCAGTTATGGAGCAGCCTTAAGCCCGGTGAGAAATCATGGATTTACGATAAGGTGGGGATCCATGGATGGGCGATTATGATGGGAGATTTTGTTTTTCGCGACCACGCCACGGGACAGTTGTTGACCCTCGACAATATCCGAGCAGGTGAAGCCATAGGCATCCGCAGTTTTGTCGCCCCCATCGGGGAGGATTTGGATGCTTTCTATCAAGCCAATGACAAACCGAACTCGATCCTGAATCAAGCTCCTGAAGAAGCCTTCCATATGCGGGGATTGATCACCGACGGAATCACCCGAAAGATGACGTTGCCCTATAACAGCCAAAAGGATGGCTTAAAAACGCTGACCTTAAACTCAGCCTTGGACGCACAAGCCGTCGATCCCTCGCTACCCGGATTTGAGCCGGCCAAGTTTCAGAATGACCTGACGAGCGGGACCGATGAGTACGGCAGCAAAAATTCCAAAGGTCAAATTCAACCGCTGCCGGTACAGAACAATGGTTCTTACGGAGCGATGTATGAAGTCACTCTTAACATTACGGGACCCACGGCGATCGCGATTCAAGGGAGTGCTCCCCACAGTCCTGGTCTCGCTTACGTCGACCTGTATAATCAATTTATCACGGCCGGACTCGATTCCGATCCGGAGAACGTAAGAACGGTGCGCCTCGTCGATCCAAATTACTTCGAATACTACAGCCACCCGCAAAAGCTCCGTCCGTTAGGATATGGTAGCGTGTTCTATGTCTTGCCGGAGAAGGGAAGACATACGCATACTTTACATATTGGGCTTGCACCGAATTCCTATGCGCCTTTTAAGGTTGTTCTGATGCCCCTGAATAAATAGGTAAGAATGCTTCTTTTTGCGAGGGCGATCCATGAGTATTATCGTGGAACGCTTTTTTCTTTTGTACAGAAAAGTAAAATCCCTTAGGGAGATTAATCATGCTAAGCTATTAAGCGAGTGAAATTTAAGGTTCGACGATATAAGGGTTTGCTGCTATCCATGCCATATAAAGGAAAGATAAAAGGGGGGGCTGCGAGGTACCCTAACGAGAGGATTGAAAGATTGGATATATAAGGGGAGGTCATCATGGGAGTTTTTGATGGATTCAGAGAAGATGAAAATCGAGAGTTAGAAAATACCATCGAAAGCGAGACGGCAGAACAAGGGACCCTGCATCTTCGAAAAGAGGAGCTCGATATCGCCAAAGACAGGGTTCCTGCGGGAGAAGTGAGACTGCGGAAAGAAGTCGTCGAAGAAAATAAAGTGGTCGAAGTACCGGTTGCCCATGAGGAAGTCTTTATCGAGCAGCGAGCCGTCAATGAACCGAGCGACTCACCCATCATGGGTAACGAAGAGATCATTCGCATACCCGTCACTGAAGAACAGGTGGAAGTCGGTAAACACACGGTAGTGACCGGGGAAGTTTCAGCTTATAAGCGTGAAGTTGAAAATACCAGACAGATCGAAGAAACCCTCAAAAAGGAAGAGGCCCGCATAGAACGAGAAGGGGATGTCGATATCATCTCCGGCGAGACCGATCACCAACTCCATTAAAGAAAATACCAAAGAATAACAAGGCGCCTCGTCAAACCGGAAGAGGGGTTGGCGAGGCGTTCGTCAGTGTAACTTTTCCCTTTAAACTTATGGAGGATTATTGCCCATGAACGTAGAGGTTGGACAGAAAAAGACCACATACGTAGTAAACGGAATAGTGGGAGGTGTCATCACCGGAGCCTTAGTCGGCGGGATTTTGGCGATCTTCGGCGGCTCTGCGATCATCGGGATTTCCGTGATCGCAGGGGGAATCCTAGGTGCCGTCATCGGATTATATAAATATCGAACGCTAAGCCATGAACATAGGCCCAATGTACCGAACTCAAAAATGCAACTGCGAGAAGAGCAGTTGCATATCGACAAGCGACGGGTTCAAAGGGGAGAAGTAACCGTTCACAAAGAGGTTGTGACAGAAAACAAAAATATTGTCGTGCCTGTCCTTCGAGAAGAACTGGTCGTCGAAAAGAAAGATCTTGATGCCTCTATGGATGGAGATGAACCTTCGGAACCTATACGGATTCCGCTTCGGGAAGAGCGGATTGAGGTCATCAAGCATCCTATGCTAGTAAACGAAGTAGAAGTCTACAAACGGCAAGTTCAAGAGAATAAAGCCATACAGGAGACCCTAAAAAAAGAAAAACTTCACATAGGAAACCCCAAAAAGGTGAGAGTGTTCAAAAAATGAACCTGTCGCGGTGCAGCCCTTCAACAGAGACACTTAGGTAAGGGCACTTTGAAAGAGAAATAGCTTCCTTTATTGAGGGAGCTTTTTACATTCAGTTCTCCACCCATCAGGTGTACCAAGCGCTGAGATATGGACAAACCTAAACCGGTACCGCTATAGCGACGGGTGGTAGAACTATCGGCTTGGGTAAAGGGATCAAAAATGATACCCAGTTTTTCTTCGGCGATGCCGATCCCCGTATCAGCGACAGAAAACTCGATGCCATCACTGTCATCTGTCCCGTTTAGTTTGGGGCTATTTTTGACAACGAGCTTCACCGAGCCTTGTTCGGTAAACTTGACGGCATTTTCCAGCAAGTTAAGTAAGACTTGGCGAAGCCGCAATGGATCTCCTTGAACGACGACGGGCAAATCGGAGGCCACTTCCAAGTGCAATTCCAGTCCTTTTTCTTTCGCCTTCGGTGAAATATAATGGATCGCTAGTTCGGCTATTTCACGCAGGGTAAAAGGAACGGAGTCGAGGATCAACTTTCCGGACTCGATTTTAGAGAAATCGAGGATATCGTTGAGGAGGGACAGCAATACCTGAGACGAATCAAAGACCATTTTCGCATAACTCTGCTGGGTGGAGTTTAACTCACTGCTGAGCAGCAAATCGATCATCCCGAGAATCCCGTTCATCGGTGTGCGAAGCTCGTGGCTCATAATCGTCAAAAATTCACTTTTAGCACGGTTTGCTTGTTCGGCGAGCTCCTTTGCTTTCTCAAGCTCCTCAGAGGCTTTCTGTATCTCTGTAATGTCCGTAATGACACCGATCAACCCATCAAGGCGGCCCTCGCTGTTATTTAAGGGGGTGATGATATAGTCAAAAATAAATCCGCCGATATTTACAATGCCCCGTACGTCGAGACCTTTTAGTGCAGTATTTATTTTTCCTAAAAAATCGGGATGATCTTGGTAGATTTCGAAAACAGAAGACCCTACATATTGACCGGGATGAAGGCCGATCTTATACAAGCCGCGGCCTTCGAAAAGTTGAAAGATGCCCAGTTTGTCGATTTGAAATATAATTGCATCTAAATTGGTTACAACCGTTCGAAGACGTTCTTCCCCTGCGGTGACGGCGGCTTGATACTGAACGGTCTCGGTAATGTCCTCGGCGATACCGGCAGTCCGAGTTTCCTGACCGTCTTCGCAGTTGACCGGGAACGAACGGGACCAGAGGTAGCGGATGGTGCCGTCGTGACGTATAATTCGGTATTTAATATTCATAAGACCATTACCGAAACGCCGCACCGCCTCCATGACATGGGGGAGATCGTCGGGATGGACAAAACTCAGAAAGCCGTTCGGGTTTTCGTAGAGCCACTGGCGGCTCACTCCAAAAATTTTTTCAAAAGCGGGACTGATATAGAGTGTCTTTTCACGACTCCGCAACCAAAAGACTTGTACTAGGTTTTCGGCCAATTGACGGAAGTTATTTTCACTCTCTTTGATTCGCTTCTCTGACCGTTTCGTTTCGCTAATATCACGCAGTTCCAACAGGGCTACACTATCGGACAGAGGAATCAGACGGACTTCGTAAATACGGTCGCCAATATGTTCTTGCGAAGAAGGTAAGGTAAGCGGGTATTCGAGCCGTTGCAGATTTTTCGTACGGAAAGCCTCCGCTAGAGACTGTCTTAGGGGTATGCAAAGATTTTTAGGGAGGAAGGCCTCTAAAGGTTGCCTGTAGTAGCCTGGTGGTTTGGACGAACTCCCTGTGGAATCGGTAATACAGTCCAAGATCATCCCGTCTTTATTAATTTTAAAAATTAATTCGGACAGACCGATGAAAAGGCATTCACATTCGCTCATGGCCGCACTCCGCCCATATTATCTATAATCCTCAGACATCTTTACAATACACCCATAGATTGGACATGTCGACAAGATAGTTTGATTTTAGCCTTTGCTTACATTTTAACAATATCTCACAAAAGAGCAAAGATTAGTTTGATAGCAGTGGACAGAAGAAATGGTCAGAAGTTCATTGACATCGGTTAAGATATCTGGTTATATAAGGTTATAAAAAGTGATACAGTGATACAGTGAGACGAAGGAGTTTCTTAAGCTAGGCTCGTGTTGACCTATGCTTAGGAAACTCCTTTGTTTTTCCTGGTGAATCAAGGAGGAAGAGATCGTTGTTACTGATTTTCTCTCCGGCCATATCCCTGTTAGATCGAATGAAGTATGTCCACAAATTCATACTGATCGCCTTACTCTTATTGCTCCCGGCATCGTACACCATGTATAAACTATTCGATATCACCAACAGGGCCGTCATCGAGTTTGCCCAAAATGAAAACAAGGGTGTCGAGTATATAAAAAGAGTCAATGGGCTGCTCAAAGATGTCCTGCAGCAACGAAACATGATCGTGCAAGTTCAAATATCTAAATCCATCCCCGGTGATCAGTGGAAACAGGGACAAGAAAGTATTGAACGATCTATCGCCGCCGTAGATGCCGTAGAGCATCTATATGGAGGAGAAATCGAATCAAAAGAAAAGTGGGATGACATAAAGAGGCAATGGAACGAGATCAAGGGAAAATTACCTGACCTAGAAGGGGATTCCGATTTTGAGCGCTACAACGAATTCGTCGTTCACATCGTTTCACTTATCGCATTTGTCGGTGACAAATCGAACCTGATTCTCGATCCCGATCTGGACACGTATTATCTGATGGATGGGCTAGTGCTTAAACTTCCGAACCTGATGAATAGTCTCAGCCAAGCCTATCGTGAAGCCGTAACGATCAGCAACGTAAATAAGAACTCTCATGAGGATAAGATTCCCCTAATACTAGTGACCGAGCGGTGTAAAAATCTTCTCGAAGGCAACAACTCCGATCTAGATGTTTCAGTACGCGAAAATAGCTCTCTAGAAAACCCGATCTCGTCATCGAAAAAAGAGTATACCCAAGCGATAACCGATTATCTGAAACTCCTTAAGGCTATCGGGGAGAAGGAAGGAAACAACATTTCCACTGACGCTCTCGGTCAAGCCATTCAAAAAAGTCAGGACAGCCTGAACCGTTTGTATGAAACAGAAGCGCAACTCTTAGATGATCTGTTACATAAACGCGTCGATAAAGCAGAACGGAAAAAATACCTCGCCTTGGGTATCAATGCGGGCTGTTTTCTTTTAGCCTTCTACGTGTTTATCGCGCTGTATAAATCTCTGATGATGTCCGTTACGGCACTAGCCGATGCAGGGCGGCGACTGGGCGAAGGCAATTTAACGACCCGTGTCGATTTGGAGGCTCGCGATGAGATGCAGTTGATCGGTGCCTCCTTCAACCAAATGGCTGAAACGCTCGACCATATCATTCAAAAGAATATGGCGATTGCTGATAAAGTGGCTTTTTCGGCAGCGAGCTTATCTGCCGCCGTCGAAGAGACTGGTGTGGCCACCCAAAAGATCAGTGAATCGACTTGGTTGATCGCTGACGGTGCCAAGACACAGTTGCTGGACACCAGGGAGACATCTTCCATCATGGAGAAGATTTCTGATGAGGTGCGGCTGATCACCGAAAAGGCAGGCTCTGTCGCCGATTCGGCCCAGTGCGCTGTTGAACAGGGGGAAGAAGGTAAAAAAGTTGTTACCACATCGATCCACCAGATGGAGTCTATTGCTGGTCATGTGGATCGGTTGGCGGAAGATTTAAAACTGTTGGAGGAAAAATCAAAAGCTATCGGGCAGATCACCGAGTTGATAACGGGGATTGCCGTACAAACCAATTTGCTCGCCTTGAATGCAGCCATTGAAGCGGCACGGGCCGGGGAACAGGGAAGAGGTTTTTCTGTGGTGGCTGAGGAAGTTCGCAAATTGGCGGAGCAGTCGGCCGAATCGACAAACCGCATTTCAGGGATGATCACGGAGACCATGGATGAAATTCACCGAGCTGTGGGAGCCATGAAGTCGGTCATGCAAGAAGTCAATCGAGGCCGAGACGTGAGCCGGCAGACAGGACGGATTTTCAACGAAATTATTGAGAGGCTCCAGCCTGTCTCCAAGCAAATTCAACAGATGCGAGAGTACACCCATACGATTTCTGGGGAAATGGAACAAGTCAATGAAGTCTTGGGCAGAACACAGCGAATCGCTAATGAATTTGCCTTGAGCTCGCAGAGCACTGCCGCTGGAACAGAAGAACAACTGGCCACCGTGAAAGATATCGCCGCATCGTCCTTCGAATTAAGCCGCATGGCCAATGAGTTGAAAGATTTGACGGTAAAGTTCAAAGTGTAAATGGATATCCCCTTTCCGGTGAACACTACTGCCGGAGGTGGATAAGATGCGTCTAATCGCCCGGTTTATGAACAAAGAACAGGTCAGTGCCCTCGTTGATTCTTTGCGAAACGCCGGCTTTGACCGTAAAGACATGATCATCAGTGATCTCTGGGAAGAGCAAAAGTGGGAAAACTTTGAAGACGCCGCTCAGAAAGCTGCCTTTATCAAAATGGAACGGGACAGGCTGGGGGAAGTGGAAACTTTCGGTGATGGGATTCCGGAGATGCGAGGCAAAGAGGGCATCATCGTCGCCGTAGAGACGCCGAAACACGAAAGCGACCGTGTCCAGACGATCATGAGACAGTCTGGAGCCGTGGAAATCGTTCAGGATTGACGTTGATGCAGTCGGGATTAGGGAGCTCGTTGAAAGGGAAGTTCAATTTTGGTCCTCTGAGAAAAGAGCTTTGGGCAAGAGTTCAAAGCACTTTTCTTTTTTTTACCGATAAATTTTTAAAGTGAGATTTTGTAACACGTGCAGAATATATCACTCTAATTCATGGTAAAATCGTATTAGTTCTGGTTGGTTGCCATTTATTATAGTAGCATTACAACTGGAGGTATCCTTTCTATGACATTTTCAGACACAAATGTACGAACGAAGCTAATGGCACTTGTTCTCCTTCCGGTCCTTTTCGCTCTAATGGTCGTTGGACTCTTGACGTATAGTGCGGCTCGAGAGACGTTGCAAGAAAATGTCCAGAGTTCATTAAAATCGCAGGCCAAAAACCACGCTCAGGAACTTGAAATCCTTTTGCGTGAGGGGGAAACTGTCGTATCCGATTTAGTGGACTTGCTGGATGCGAAACAGTTAACGCCAACTGAACAAGCGGCGCTGCAGACGAATCTAAATCAGACGCATCCGGAACTCCTCGATTCCTACGTCGGCTATGAGGATGGACATTATGTCTTTGGATCGGGATGGACTCCGCCGAACGATTTCGATGTCCGTAAACGACCATGGTATATTGGAGCGATGGCTGCCCCGGCTATTTCCTACTCAGAAGCGTATATTGACGCGGAAACTAAGAAAACGGTCATAACCATTTCCAAAAAGCTGGTCGTTGGAAATAATACAATCGGCGTGGTGGGGGCGGACATCGAGTTAAGTAAAATTCAAGCGGCTGTGGCCGGCGTGAAAGTTGAGAATAGTGGGTTTGCCTACCTTGTTGACGGACGAGGTAACTTTTTGTACCACCCTACATACTCGCTAACGGAGAATATCTACACGGTTCAAAATGGTGCATACAAAGCGTTGGGGGAATCTAGCGAAGAAACCAAACTGGTTGAAGGGATTTCTGTAGACGGGCAAGAGAAGGCCCTTGTCGTTGTACCGGTTGCACAAACAGGATGGAAGTTGATCATTGAAGCACCTGTAAGTGAACTATTTTCGAGTATCGATAACTTGAGCAAGCGAATCATGGGTATCTACGCAGTTACGCTGCTGCTATTAACAGCGATCATCCTTTATGTAGCGAATAACATTGTCAAACCTATCGGAAAAACTGTACAGGAAATCGAAAAAGTGGCTGCGGGAGACTTATCTCCGAATGGTAATTCAGATCGTACGAATGGAAAAGAATTCACCTTGTTGGCTAAAACTATTGATGGTATGGCGACCAAATTGAGGGAACTGGTTACCCAAATAAACCACTCTGCCAATGAGCTCGCTTTCTCCGCACAGGAGCTCATGGAGGGTGCGACCCAATCGGTGCTTACGGTCAATCAGGTGAACGATTCTGTCGTGATGATCGCCGACGGGGCAGCATTACAGTCCGACGCTGTCGATAAGGCCAATCAAGTCATCGAAAAGATGGTTCAAGATATTCAGCAGGTTGGCAATATGGCAACGGTCTTTGGTTCTTTAACGGATAAAGCAGTTCAGGTAACGCAAAAGGGAGGTCAAGTCGTGACCTCCACAGTGGAAAAGATGATGGAAATCGAGGAGACAGTCCTTCGTTCCGGTACAGTCGTAACAAAATTAGGAGAGCGTTCTGAAGAAATCGGAGGCATTGTAGACTCCATATCAAATATCTCTACGCAAACGAATCTTCTGGCCCTGAATGCAGCCATCGAAGCGGCTCGGGCCGGTGAACAAGGTCGTGGTTTCGCCATCGTCGCTGAGGAAGTTCGCAAACTGGCTGAGCAATCACAGGAAGCGGCTACCCAAATCGCTCAGTTGGTCAAGGAAATACAGCAAGAGACTCTATTGGCTGTGGACACAATGAACGAAGGCATCGACGTGGTTAAATCGGGTGTCACTATCGCCCAAGCAACAGGAAGGGAATTTCATGAAGTGGAACTGATATCGGATCATATCCATGAGCAGATGGGACTGCTGGTTGCCTCTGTGGAAAATCTCGTTTCAGGAACCTGTCAAATAAAAGATGTGATGGAAAGTGTTCACCGAATCAGCACAGAGGCAACATCACAGACCCAAACGGTGGCAGCGACCACAGAAGAACTGGTCGCTATGGGCGATGAGGTGAAAGAGTCGAGCAAACGATTGACCCAGTTGGCGAACGAGATGCAGGGCACGATAAACTGGTTCCGTATCTAGCCATCGTTTTCCATTTATCGATCTTTTCCAAATTTAAGACCCTCGTAGAGACTCCTTGACAGTTTTGTCGCCAAGCGCTTATAATCAAGTTGCAAAACAAAAGGATCACACGACTGGCGGAAGTGGAGTTCACCACAGGGAGTGTGATTTATATCGTAAAGCCGACCGCCTGGGCAATCGATGTCCAGGCGGTTTTCTATTTTAAAACCGTCTCCGGGCATCGATGATGTGACTCATTTCTGTTACATCGAATGTCAGGAGGTCAAAGATATGAACTTTGCACAATGGAACGGATTTAACGGTGAAACATGGCAAAAAGAAATCAATGTGCGGGCCTTTATTCAAGATAACTATACACCCTATACCGGAGATGAGCGGTTTTTAGCCGGACCTACCGAGCGCACTCGCCAGCTTTGGAATCGCGTGCTGGAACTGGTGAAGCAAGAACGGGAACAAGGCGGCGTTTTGGATATCGATACGGAGACCGTCAGCACGATTACAGCCCATCGTCCCGGATATCTCCACCAGGAAATGGAAAGAATCGTCGGTCTTCAAACAGACGGCCCCTTAAAACGGGCCATCATGCCTTTCGGTGGCATCCGCATGGTCCGGCAATCTTGTGAAGCCTATGGTCGCACCTTAGACCCGAAGGTGGAAGAGATCTTTACAAGCTATCGCAAGACCCACAACCAAGGGGTCATGGACGTCTATACGCCGGAGATGCGTCAAGCACGCCGGCATGGGTTAATCACTGGGCTTCCTGACGCCTATGGCCGGGGACGAATTATCGGCGACTACCGCCGGGTACCGTTATATGGCGTTGATGGGCTAATCGCCGTGAAAAAGGCCGAGCTTGAAATGACTTGTGCGGCGGGTATGAATGATGAAACGATCCGCCTTCGGGAAGAACTGCATGAACAGATTCTCGCGCTGAAGGAACTGGTAACTATGGCTGAGGGTTATGGTTTTGACCTTCGCCGACCAGCCGCTGACAGTCAGGAAGCAATTCAGTGGCTCTACTTCGCCTACTTGGCTGCTGTGAAGGAACAAAACGGTGCCGCCATGAGCATCGGTCGAATATCCACCTTTTTGGATATTTATATCGAACGGGATTTGCAGCGAGGCCTTCGAACGGAAGCAGAGATTCAGGAACTGATGGATGACTTTATCATCAAGCTGCGTCTTGTCCGGTTTTTACGGACCCCTGAATATAATGATCTTTTCAGCGGTGATCCTACTTGGGTCACCGAGAGCATCGGCGGGATGGGCGTGGACGGGCGAACACTCGTCACCAAAAACTCCTTCCGCATCCTGCACAGCTTGACGAACCTGGGACCGGCGCCGGAACCGAACCTAACGGTTCTCTGGTCGACGCGCCTTCCGAAAGCCTTCAAAGAATATTGTACCCGCCTTTCCATTGCTACTTCCTCCATTCAATATGAGAACGACGATCTGATGCGCCCGTATTGGGGGGATGATTACGGCATCGCCTGCTGTGTGTCGGCCATGCGCATCGGGAAGCAGATGCAGTTTTTCGGCGCTCGTGTCAACATGGCTAAAGCGCTGCTCTACGCCATCAATGGCGGGAAAGACGAAAACAGTGGAGACCAAGTAGCGCCGGCTTTTGCCCCCATCACTGCCGATATCCTCGAGTACAGCGAGGTGATGGAGCGCTTTGAAGGGCTGCTGGACTGGCTCGCCCGTCTCTACATGGACACGCTGAACATCATCCATTACATGCATGATAAGTATGCCTATGAGCGTGTCGCTATGGCCCTGCATGATCGGGACATCTTTCGCACCATGGCTTGCGGAATGGCCGGTCTCTCCGTTGTTGCCGATTCCCTGTCGGCGATCAAGCATGCCAAGGTGCGTGTCATCCGTGACGAAAAAGGGTTGGCTGTGGATTATGTGGTTGAAGGCGAATATCCTGCCTTTGGCAACGACGATCAGCGCGTCGATGAGATCGCCAACCATATCGTAAAGCGCTTCATGAACAAACTTCGCCGCTGCCAGAGTTACCGCAACTCCGTGCCGACGATGAGCATTCTGACGATCACCTCCAATGTGGTCTACGGTAAAAAGACCGGCAGTACCCCCGACGGGCGTAAAGCCGGTGTGCCCTTCGCTCCAGGGGCTAACCCTATGTACGGCCGTGATCGCAAAGGGGCTATCGCTTCTATGAACTCGGTGGCCCAGCTACCTTACGAGCACAGCCAGGACGGTATTTCCTATACCTTTTCCATCGTGCCTCAGGCCTTAGGGAGCACGCCGGTGGACCAGGTTAACAACCTGTCCGGTTTGCTCGATGGCTACTTTCAGCAGGGTGGTCATCACATCAATGTGAACGTACTTGAGCGGGAGACATTGATGGACGCTATGGATCATCCGGAAAAATATCCTCAATTGACCATTCGCGTCTCCGGATACGCCGTCAACTTCATCAAACTGACTCGAGAACAACAGATGGATGTGATTCGCCGCACCTTCCACGAGCGGGCCTAGAGGGGAGGGGAACTCAATGAGGACAGATGCGTCATTGTCACATTCTGCATCGCCGTCCCCCTTATCGTCTCCTTTGCATAAACCTGCCTCAAATGTGATCGGTTATATCCATTCCGTCGAGACCTGCGGAACTGTCGACGGGCCCGGAATCCGCTATGTCTTGTTTCTATCAGGTTGCCCCTTGCGCTGCCTATATTGCCATAACTGCGATACCTGGGATCGGCAGGCAGGGGAACCGAAGACGGTGGAAGACGTGATGGCTGATATCGAGCGTTACAAAAATTATTTTCACTTCTCCGGAGGCGGTGTTACCCTTTCGGGCGGAGAACCGACCGTGCAGACGCCCTTTGTGAAAGCGCTTTTTCACCAGTGCCGCATCGAGGGTATTCACACTTGCTTAGATACTTCCGGCTACTGTGAGATTGAGAAGGCGGAGCAATTCCTCCCGGAAACTGATTTGGTCCTGCTCGACATCAAACACATGGACCCCCGACAACACCGCCGCTTGACCGGCGTCGACAACGATAAGATCCTTGCCTTCGCCAAATATCTATCCCAACAACACACCCCGGTTTGGATTCGCCATGTGATCGTACCCGGATATACGGACGATACCCAGTCGATCACTGAATTATGCGCTTTTCTCGCCTCATTGCAGAATATCAATCGACTAACATTTCTACCGTACCACACCATGGGCAGCGTAAAACGAGCCGAACTGGGAATCAGCGATCCTTTGGTTGGTGTGAAACCGCCTGAACCGACTGTGATGGAAGCAGCTCGCGCCATTGCTACGCAATTTGGTCTCCCTGTCGACTGAATTTGTCTTTGTTTGACAGTACTCATAAGGTGTGTTATAGTATTATTCATCAAAGGGGAGTAGCTTTTACTGATTCGGTCAACAGCCGGCTTCTTTGGAAGTCTGGCCGATCAGGACGTTTTGTTTAGCAAGACCTTTGTTCCAAAGAACACTCTGGAACAAAGGTCTTTTTATTTTGCCTCTTCCCGCTTAAGACCTTAGTTCTGCAAAATTCGGAACTGAGGTCTTTTTTTTAGGAGGTGATTCACGGTGAAGAGAATTTGTGTTGAATCAGAGCAGTGAACCAAAGTTGTTTATTCGAAAAGTTTGGACGCGGGATCACCAGTCATCGAAAGACAGATAAAGATCAAGAAATGGGAGGCCCTTCATGTTTGACTTGGACATACTCACCGGCATTTTGAATATCATCATCATCAACCTCGTATTGAGCGGCGATAATGCCGTCGTGATCGCCATGGCCAGTATGGGATTATCGGAAAAATACCGTAAGAAAGCGATTTTCTGGGGAACCACATTGGCCGTCGTCATGCGTATCATTCTTACCTTCGTCGCTGCCGTACTTCTTCAGATTCCGTATATCCAGTTTGTCGGCGGCACATTGTTGGCTATGATCGCCTTCAAACTGCTCTTTTCACAGGAAGAGGGCCATGGAACCGGTCAGGGCAGCAGCAACTTTACGAAAGCCTTATTGACGATTCTCTGGGCCGACCTGCTCATGAGCCTTGACAATGTTTTGGCTGTGGCTGGCGCTTCACAGGGCAACTTGTACTTACTCATCTTCGGCCTCGCTTTTAGCATTCCTATCGTCTTGGCCGGCAGCACGCTGTTAACGAAGGCCATGGGAAAATACCCTTGGCTGGCATATATCGGTTCCGGCGTGTTGGCTTGGACGGCTGGGAAGATGGTCGTCGAAGACAAAGCGATTCTCCCACACCTGCATGCCCTTCCTGTCGTTGAAATCGTGATTCCAGCGCTGATCACGGCAGCAGTTATTGGAACTGGGATTTGGGTTAGAAACAAAAAGATATCAGAAGTTACGGAGTCCTAAAAAATAAAACCCCGGTGTGAACATTACACCGGGGTTTTAACTATCAAGCCTCTACGGAAGACGATGAAATCAATTGACTGACCTGTTCTTCAAAGAGCACTTTCTCCACGAAGACTGTCAAATGGCGGGTCAAATCCAATTCATAGGGATGGCTCAGCAGCTTTCCCCTATGGTCATAGATGAGTCGAACGACAGGTCGGCTTTGATGGATCTTATTAACATCCACGACGACACCGATGTCGCCCGTATTGAGCTGGACGGTACTGCCGATCGGATAGATCGCGATGCTTTGTAAGAAGATCTGCGAAATGGCAGGATCCAGTTCACGGGAACTGGCAGCGAGGATGATTTCGTGAGCCTGGTAGGGAAGATATCCTTTTCGATAGACCCGGTCAGCGACTAAGGCATCATACATATCCGCGATGGCTACAATTCGGGCGTACTCGTGGATCTCGTTCCCCTTTAGCGCACGTGGATAGCCGGAACCGTCGAAACGTTCCTGATGTTGATAGGCCACATGGGCGGCCAGCAAAGAAAACTGGTCTTTATACTGGCGAATGATCTCAAAGCCGAATTCGCAATGGCGGCGGATCTCCGTAAATTCTTCGGGCGTCAAACGGCCGGGCTTGTTCAACACTTCCAGGGGAACGAGCATCTTCCCAATATCGTGAAGCATAGCTCCGCAGGCGAGATCAAACAGTTGTAACTCGTTATAACCCATAGCGATGCCGGTCAGAACCGATAGGACACAGACGTTGACGGAGTGACCAAAGGTATAATCGTCAAAGGTCCGGATGTCGGTCATGTGCACCATTACATGACGGTTTCGTAATACCTCATCGATGATGGCCGATGCCGCCTCTTTCACTTCGGCGGGATCCAAGCCGTTTTCATGATACAATTGAACCCGGGTAAAGGAATCGCGTACGGTCTTCACGGCGGACAGGCGCACCTGTTCGCTGATCACATCGGGAACAGGAAGGTCTCCCGTCGTTTGGTCTTTGATGAAAAGGGCAGGAACACCTAACTCTTTGAGCCGCGTAATGAAGGGGGTGGAAAGGGTGATCCCAGCCCCAAGCAGAGTACGACCTTCCGCACTATAGATGCTCCGGGCGAGGATCATGCCCGGTTCAACTGAATCTATGGAAACTTTCCGCATGCCGGGCCGCCTCCCCAATCGCTGATACATACATGCTGTATCTCGAAATATTTCGCTTCGCTCAGTACAAAATCCTGCCGGATTCGAGAGGATGCCTGAAAAAGACCTATTGGTCTTAAATATTTTAATTATTCAGAAACTTTGCAAAATATCTGTTGACTTTTACATGTCCATTCATTTAGAATAACGTCACCGGGGTGGTTACAAGGCAATGCCCCGAGAGAAGCCTCTAAATTTTTGGTGCCGCGGAACCAGTATATGAGAGGCTGTCTCGAGAACATGCCGAAGGAAGAGAGGAGTGGCGACCGATGGGTCACAGCAAAATCATGGCGGCCGCCGGGGAAACTCACTGGGAACTGAAACAACCCCGGGAAAGTGATGCGCGGTGGGCGGAAATCAGTGAAAGCGAAGAGTTTCGCGGTCTCATGCGAGCGAAGGCCAAATTTTTAATCCCTGCTATTATTTTTTCCTTTGCCTATTACTTCGCGTTGCCTTTGAGTGTCGGTTATTTTCCGAATATTATGAACACGAAGGTTTTTGGACCCATTAATTTAGCGTACCTGTTTGCCCTCTCCCAGTTTTTTGTCGCTTGGGCTGTTGCATTTCTCTACGCCCGGGTGGCTGGCAAAAAGTTTGACGCAACGGTAGAGCGGATCAAAGAGAACGTTCGGGGGAGGGACAGCGAATGAAGTGGATCACTTACGGCCTGTTTGGCTTGATCGTCTCCATCACCGTCGGTATCACCTATTGGGCGGCCCGGCGGACGAGTTCCGCCTCTGAATTTTACGCTGCCGGTCGATCCCTAAGCGGAGCCCAAAACGGATTTGCTATCGCCGGCGACTACATGAGTGCAGCATCTTTTCTCGGCATCGCCGGGCTGATTGCCTTGAATGGATACGACGGGTTCATGTACTCCGTCGGTTGGCTCGTAGCCTATATCTCGGTACTGCTCATCGTGGCAGAACCCCTGCGAAATTCCGGAAAATATACGATGGCTGATGTGTTGGCCTACCGGTTAAAACCGAAGCCCGTCAGGACAGCGGCTGCTTTGAGTACGCTTGTCATCTCCACCTTCTATCTGATTGCCCAGATGGTCGGTGCAGGCAGTTTGATTCAGCTTCTCGTCGGTATCCCCTACGAAACGGCGATTGTCATCGTTGGCGTGATGATGGTCCTCTATGTGGCTTTTGGCGGCATGCTGGCCACCACCTGGGTGCAGATCATCAAGGCAGGCCTGTTGATGGCGGGAGCGATTGCTCTGGCAATCATGGTCATGATGAAGTTCAATTTCAATCCGGTGACCTTCTTCGATGCGATCTCTGCAAAGCATGGTCAACGCTTTTTGGAGCCGGGACTGCTCTATAAAGATCCCATCGAACTCGTGTCCCTCGGCTTGGCCCTTGTCCTGGGAACGGCCGGCATGCCTCACATTCTGATGCGTTTTTATACGGTTCCCACAGCAAAAACGGCCCGCGTATCGGTCATCTGGGCGATGGTGCTCATCGGCATCTTTTATATCATGACGACCTTCCTTGGATTTGGCGCATCCCTCTTCTTAACAAAAGATATGATTACAGCCGCCGATAAAGGCGGCAATATGGCAGCGCCCCTGTTGGCCCAATATCTAGGTGGTGGAGCAGGCACAGTTGGTGGAGAAGCCATGTTAGCGTTCATCGTCGCCGTCGCATTCGCCACCATCCTGGCCGTGGTCGCCGGATTAACCTTAGCTGCTTCGAGTGCTTTCGCCCATGATTTCTATGTAAACGTGCTCAAAGGCGGGAAAGTTGATGAAGCTTCTCAGGTGAAAGTGGCCCGCTATGCTACCTTTGGTGTCGGAACGATGGCCATCCTACTCGGACTGCTGTCCAAAGGGCAAAACGTGGCTCACCTGGTGGCACTGGCCTTTGCGGTCGCTTCATCGGCCAACGTTCCTGTGATCGTCTACTCGGTCTTTTGGAAAAAATTCAACACGGGCGGTGCCGTCACCGGGATTGTCGTAGGACTGCTTTGCACCTTGGCCTTAGTGGCCGTCAGCCCCAACTACTTCCCGGCGAAAGAGGCCCTCTTCCCTTGGAAAAATCCAGGTATCATCAGCATTCCCGTCGGGTTTATCGCCGCCTTTGTGGGCAGTCTCTTATATAAGGAGCCCCAAGCGGAAGAGAAGTTTGATGAACTTTATGTCCGTGCCAATACAGGGATCGGCGCGGAAAGTTAAGGCGACGTCTGTCTCTGTTCTGGCTATATGTAAAATGGTTACAGAGCCATCCTGTCTTCCCCAGGGAAAGCAGGATGGCTCTTTTCATGAATAAAGGAAAATCGTCGTCCATGTCGAATAGCAATATCAGGCTATATTCGTTATAATGGCGAAATATAGCCGGAATTTCTCAATTAAATCAGTCATAACCCGCTAGGGGAGCCTGGATCAGCCCGGGCTGAGAGGGAACAAGCGATGAGTGTTCCGACCCTTCGCACCTGATCTGGGGAATACCAGCGGAGGAAAGCGGATAAAGAGCCTCTTTTTATCCCTTCCTACCCTTTTTGGAAGGGATTTCTTTATCCGGTCAGGCAGAATGACAAGGAGGACGAATCATGCATACGAAAACAGGAACACAGATGGAACGGGCCCTGCGAGGGGAAGTCACAGCGGAAATGGTTCAGGTGGCTGAGAGCGAAGGCTGGCAGCCCGAAGAGATCATGGCAGAGATCGCCGCCGGGCGGATCGTGATTCCGGCCAACAACCGTCGTCCCCGTGAATCCTACTGCGGTGTAGGACGGGGCCTGCGAACGAAGGTCAACGCCAATATCGGCACGTCGAAAGGTTTTTCCGGACTGGAGTTCGAAAAGCATAAGCTAGAAATCAGCATTGAATGCGGCGCTGATGCGGTGATGGATTTAAGCACAGGTCCCGATATCGATGCGGTTCGTCGGGCTTTGATCGATGATTGCCCCATCGCCTTCGGTACTGTGCCCATCTATCAGGTGACGGTAGAAGCGCAGGAGATTCGTGGCGCTATCGTCTCGATGACCGAAGAAGATATTCTCAATGCCATCAAAAAACAAGCCGAAGACGGCGTTGACTTCATGACGATTCACTGCGGCCTTACCTTGGAAGCGATCGAGCGTCTGCGGAAGCACCCGCGCATTACCGATATCGTCTCCCGAGGCGGATCCTTCTTGACCGGTTGGATGTTGCACCACCAGCGGCAAAACCCCTTCTACACCCAGTTTGATAATATCTTGGAGATCGCTAAAGAATATGACATTACATTGAGCCTCGGTGATGCGCTGCGTCCCGGTTGTCTCGCCGATGCGACGGACCGTGGTCAGATCACCGAACTGACAATTCTTGGTGAACTGGTCGCTCGCTGCCGTGCGGCAGGGGTACAGGTGATCGTCGAGGGACCCGGTCATGTTCCGATGGATCAGATTGAAACGAATATCAAGCTGCAGAAGCGGCTCTGCGAAGAAGCGCCCTTCTATGTCTTAGGCCCCCTTGTAACCGATGTGGCTCCTGGTTATGACCATATCACCTCGGCCATCGGTGGTGCTATCGCCGCTGCCGCCGGTGCGGATTTCCTCTGTTATGTAACCCCGGCGGAACATTTGGGCCTCCCCAATGAATCGGATGTGCGCCAAGGTGTGATCGCTTCCCGGATCGCTGCCCATGCCGCTGACATGGCGAAAGGGATCAAAGGAGCAGCCGATTGGGATCGGTCGATGGCCAAAGCCCGCAAAGACCTCGACTGGGCCGAACAGCGCCGGCTTTCCATGGATCCGAAAGCGTTCGATCCCCATCCGCATACCCGGAATGAGACGGGCTGCTCCATGTGCGGTCCCTACTGTGCTATGAAAATTGTCAGTGATTATCTAGGCCGTCCGCCCGGGAGTTGCTAAGCGATAGGCACCCGGAAAGGAGGAACAGATATGCCAGATGCCGTGATTCGATGCCTGCAAGAGAAACTGAACCTGATGCGGGAGCGTCGTCCGCTGATTCACCACCTGACTAATTTTGTGACCATGAACGATTGTGCCAACATGGTCTTGGCGACAGGAGCATCTCCGGTCATGGCTCATGCACCGGAAGAGGTGGCAGAGATGGCGGCCCTGTCGGGAGCATTGGTGCTCAACATCGGAACGCTGACGCTGCCTTGGATTGACGCCATGGTGATGGCGGGAAAAGCGGCAAACAAGGTTGGTGTACCGGTGATCGTCGACCCCGTCGGGGCAGGGGCCACGAAACTCCGGACCGAGTCGTGCCTGCGCATCCTCGATGAGGTTAAGGTCGCTGTCGTACGGGCCAATGCGGCCGAGGCGGCAGTCCTCGCCGGTCAGGCCGGCGAAGTCAAAGGGGTCGATGCGGTGAGCGGTGACGCCCTTTCGGCCGCCCAAGCGCTGGCTCGTCGTTTTGGACTGGTGGCAGCCGTCACCGGTGTAATCGACTATGTATCAGACGGGCAGAAAACGGTGAAGATCGAAAACGGTGATGCCTGGATGGGCCGGCTGACCGGAACAGGCTGTATGGCCTCGTCGGTGACAGGCTGCTTTTGCGCTGTCGAGGAGGACTTCTTTGCGGCTTCGGCGGCAGCCTTAGCCTATTACGGTGCAGCCGGAGAGATAGCGTCCGGTCGCGTGGACTTTTCTCAGAAGTCCGAGGCGGAGCGATGGCCTGTTCCACGGGGTCCAATGAGTTTCAAAACAGCCTTTTTTGATGCCGTCTATACTCTTGATGGCCGCCGGGCCGCCGAACTGACCCGGGTGAGCCGAGTATCCTAACACTGTGATGATGAGGTAACAGGTTTAGTTCTCTAATCGTTCAGGAGGCTAGACTAGATGGATAAAAACCAGTTCCTGCAAAAGAGTCTCCCCTGGACCTATCTGGTCACAGACCGGCGCATATGTGGCGACCGGTCTCTTTTTTCCGTGGTAGAAAAAGCGCTTCGCGGCGGTGTGAACGTGGTGCAGTACCGGGAAAAAGAGGCTTCCACCCGGCAGATGATCGCAGAAGCGGGGAAAATTCACGAATTGTGCCGGAGACATGGCGCTCTGTTCATCGTCAACGATCGAGTTGACGTCGCCCTCGCCGTCAAGGCACCTGGAGTTCACCTTGGTCAAGACGATATGTCCTTACCTATGGCCCGGAGAATGCTAGGTTCCGATATCATCATTGGTATTTCCGCGTCTTCTGTGGAAGAGGCGCAAACTGCCGAGAAGGATGGAGCCGATTATGTGGGAGCCAGTGCCGTTTTTGCCACGCCGACGAAAGAGGAAGCGCCTGCGCTCGGGTTGGATGGGTTGGCCCAGATCAGCGAAGCTCTGTCCATCCCGGTCGTAGCCATCGGCGGCATCCATCGGGGCAATGCCGCTGACGTGATGGCAGCGGGAAGCAGTGGAGTCGCTGTCGTATCGGCTATCATGGCTGCAGAGGATCCGGAAGAGGCAGCTCGGGTGCTGGCGAAAGCGATAGGGTCGGCTGAAGGTTACCCTGTGAACCGCCGATGAGGGACAAGGAAGTGATCAAGACGGAATGAACGAAGGAAACAAGGGGACTTCTTTATCCGAGGTGGGGGAATTCGGGCTGATCGCTCGGTTGGCGGCAGCTTGGCAGCGAGGTGCCCAAAAACCTTCCGAAAAGAACCTGCCCGGTCTCCGCCTCGGCATCGGTGATGACGCTGCCGTGATTCGCATGCAGACCGGTGGCGATTTGCTGGTGACGACGGACATGCTCGTTGAGGACGTTCACTTTCTCTGGCTTCCCCGTCGGCTCCGCCAACTGGGACGTAAGGCCCTTGCCGTCAACATCAGCGACATCGCCGCGATGGGTGGAAAACCGGGGTGGGCCTTTTTGTCTATCGGCGTACCGGCCAAGGCAACGGTAGAAGAGGTGGAGGAGATCTATGCCGGTATGGGAGAGATGGCTGCCCGTCATGGGGTAACCCTGGCCGGAGGAGATACGGTACGGGCTGATAAATGGGTCATCAATGTAACTCTGCTGGGTCTAGCAGGACAAGAACCGTTCATCCGTTCCGGGGGTCGGCCTGGTGATGCCATCGTCGTGACCGGTACGGTCGGTGACTCGGCGGCAGGCTTGCAACTGCTGTTCAGCGGTGAGGGTGACAAGTCGGAGGACGACCTGCCTGAGGACTGGAGGATGCTCATCTCCCGCCATCTCGATCCAACACCACGGGTGAAGGAAGCCTTGGCGCTCGTCGAACTCGGTGGAGTAACGGCGATGATGGACGTCAGTGACGGCATTAGCAGCGAGGTAAACCATATCTGTAAGGCTTCTGGCTGCGGGGCTCGAATCGACTTGACAACCCTGCCGATCAGCCTTGCTGCGCAGCGCCTGGCCGAATCTTGCGGGAGATCGGTTTTCCCTTGGGCTCTTTCCGGTGGGGAAGATTATGAGTTGATTTTTACGGTTCCCCCGGAAAAGGTTTCCTCGCTGATGGCATTTATAGGGGAAAAGACGAGAACCGCCTTCACGGTCATCGGTCACCTGACAGAGCCTGGCGATGGAATCACGGCTGTTCATCCCGATATCAATGACGGAGCGCCATTCAATTTAGCCGCGAAAGGGTATAACCATTTTGCCTAGTCTCATCGTAATCAATGATGCATTCTGGTAAATCGGGGTGTAAGGACGCCGCTGCTCCCAAATCGCTCGCTTTGCCATTTTACCCCAGATTTTTCCTTCCGGCGCAATACTTCTGATTGTGTGTTCGAAAACGGAGAGTTTGAAATGGACAGACGTATGCCCAAAGTGTTGACGATAGCCGGCTCCGATCCTGGCGGGGGTGCTGGGATTCAAGCCGATCTAAAAGTGATGACGCAGCTCGGTGTGTACGGTACGGCTGCAGTGACAGCGCTGACTCGACAAAACAGTCAAGGGGTCCTGGGAGTCCATCCTTTATCCCCTGAATGGGTCTTGGCTCAGGTGGAAGATGTTCTCCGGGATATAGAGCCCCAGGTAGCGAAAACAGGGATGCTGCAGCACGCCGAAATCATCCGAGGGGTCGGACGCCTTTGGTCCCAATATCGACATGATCAGCAGATGTTGGTTGTCGATCCTGTGCTTCATTCCGGTACTGGAGTGAGTCTTTTGGAAGCGGGGGGACTAGCGGCTTTCCGGGAAGCTTTACTCCCGGTTACCACCGTGTTGACTCCCAATGTTCCTGAAGCGGAGGCGTTGATAGGCCGACCGATCCGCAACCGCCTTGAGATGGAGTCAGCAGCCAGTGTACTGTTGCAATACGGTGTCAAATGGGTGTTACTGAAAAGTGGGCACCTTCCCAAAGAAGCCGGTGAGGATATGGCCGATCTGCTGATGAGCCTTGAAGGATCGCTTTGGCTCCAAGGCCGTCGTGTGCCCGGAGCCGATTTGCATGGGACAGGATGTTCCCTAGCGTCGGCTTTGGCGTCTTACTTGGCCTTGGGTTTCCCGGTCCCTGAGGCGGCAAAAAAAGCTGTCGATTGGGTCCGGGAAGGGATCTCGTCACCCTTGTATCCTGGGAAAGGGCGGGGCGTAGTCTGCCAACGGATATAACGATTGAACATAAACACATAAACAGGAAGAGGACGATGGATTAGGCAGCTTAGGAGCACCTGAACCATCGTCCTCTTGTTTTTCAGTCAGTTTTTACCCAAATCGGTTCACGTCTTATTATCGAAAAGGACCCCAGTGAAAATGACGTGAGGAAAAAGGCCTATGTAAAAAGGAGTTGGGCTAACGCTTGCACCATTTCCGGTTGATCGTATCCAACAAGCCGCGCTTATCGACGGGTGCTGCTTCGCCAGGCGGTAGTAATCCCATCCGTACGAGATCGTGATACATTTCGAGAGGCCAAGGCGTCTCCAGACCGCACCGGTGAAGCAGATCGTCCTGTGCAAAGAGGGATAGAGGGTTCCCTTCGAAGACCGTCTCCCCTTTATTCAAGACGATAACATCTTGGGCCCAATGGGCGACGATGTCCATCTGGTGAAGAGACATGATCACTGTCGTTCCAGCTGCATTCAATCGATCCAGCAAGGCTAATATATGCTTTGCCCCCACAGGATCAAGCCAAGCCAAAGGTTCATCTAGGATGATGACTTCCGGCTTCATGGCATAGATCCCGGCGATGCAGACTCGTTTCTTCTGACCATAGCTCAGACCATGGACTGGCCGGTGGCGTAAATCGCTGATGCCAGTCACTTCCAACGCTTCATCGACCCGCTGGCGCGCTTCTGCTGGGGAGAGCCCCATGTTTAAAGGACCAAAAGAAATATCTTGTTCGACAGAGGCGGAGAATAGCTGCACATCGGGATCCTGGAAAACGAGACCGATACGGCTGCGCAGTTCCCGTAACCCCTTCCGGGAATAATCGAGTTCTTTCCCCTGAAACCGGATCGCTCCACGGTGCGGTTTCAAGGTGCCATTAAGATGTAAAAACAAGGTCGATTTGCCAGAACCGTTGGCTCCGACGACGGCCACCTTGCGGCCCTGCCGAATGGTCATACTCAGGCGGTTGAGACCGGTGGTACCGTCGGGGTAGGCGAATTCGATATGCTCAGCTTCAAGAAGTGAATTTATTTTAGAATTCACGGTGTTTATCATCCTCTTTTGCGCGGCAGGACGCGCAGTTCATCTTCATAACCCCGGGCGGCAAGAGCTGTATACAAGTCGCGAGAACGCAGGAGAGAACGGATGAAGAGGTTGGCAGCCAGGATGCCGAAAGAGCGAAAGCTGTTGGCCGTCGTCGTGTAGCCGAGTCGAGCCTCCTGCGCAGTGATCATAGCTTGGGTCGTTTCCATAAGCACGAAAGTGAATCGATAGGTGAGCAGCATCAGATCCGTCAATATTCGGGGCGTTCGCAAATCGTTGAACAGTTCTATCGCGTCGACCATCGGTGTAGTCAGTACAAAAAAGTAGAGGCTCGCCGTGGCGCCGAGGGAACGCAGCAACAAGGTGGTGGCCTCATGCAGCCCTTGGGCGGAAATACCGATCATATAGGAATAGATGGAAGTCTGCCAGACTGCATCGACAGGAGATAAGGAAAAGGCGATGGTCACCGTTCCGGTAAGCAAAAAAGCAGCAGGAACCGTCATTAATTTCAAGAAGGTCTGTAAGGGGAGCCGTGCCTTTACGGTCAACAGGAGGGCCGCTAGGATAATGACAGTCGCCGAAACAGCAGGTAAGGGAAACGACAGAGAAAGTATCAATCCGAATAGAGCGGCCAGTCCTTTGCGACGAGGCGAAGCATCTCGAAGGCCGTTAGACCAGGCCCACTGATCGATTGTAAAGATCATGTCTCTTTCCCTGCACTTGTGGCGGGGTAGTTTTGTTTAATCATCAGCCGTCGACCTCCGCAGCAAATTAATCAAATTGTAATGTTGAATTGTGATAGGAAAGACTAGTGAGAATTCAGTATTCTTTGGTGATGCTGACAAAGAGGTCGAATTCGCAATGGACAGCAAATTAGACAACAAAAGAAAGCCCTCTCTTCCTCCCGAAGTGGGTTTTTTGTCGCGACAGGCAGGTCTCCTGGCTCAGGAATCATCCTCACCCGTTTCCTTCCCAGACGGCAGTCCAGTGGATTCTGCAACGGGGTCGTCTTCCCATACAGTAGCGGGGGCTGCTGAGGTCTTTCACCTCATTCCCTTTTCAGCCGATTCGGCGCCTGCAGACATCGTTGATATTGAGAAATTGTGTACTCCCTGTCATCGTAACACGTTCTCTGGCAGGGGGCAAGGGCGTCACAAGGTTCAGTAAATTTCTTTTCTATAAAAAACCTAAAAAAACCATTGATCTTTATATTCAACTGTGCTAAAAATATATTCATTGTGGGAACCAGGGTTCATCCAAATCGGGTTTAGATTGCAGTGACAGACCGACGTCCTGTTAGGGCGGGTCAGACCCACCCCCGGATGGATCACGTAGGTCCCGGCATCAAATTTGCTGGGAAGGGGGCCGAAATGATGGATTACTCCACTTTCGGGCGACATGTAGCGATTGACACTTGGGGCGTTGATTTCGAAAAACTGAATAACGCCGCTTTCCTGGAACAAGAAATGATTAAGGCGGCGGAAACCGCCGGTGCCACGGTGCTCTCGTCCCAAAAGAAACAGTTTGATCCGCAAGGTGCCACTGTGCTTGTCCTGTTGTCCGAAAGCCACATCTCGATTCACACCTATCCGGAAAAAGGGTTTGCTGCCCTGGACTGCTACACTTGTGGTGACACAGTAGATCCGCAGGTAGCAATTGAACACATGATTAAAGTGTTAAAACCGCGTGAGACCTCAGTGAAAATGCTGAAGCGTGGTGAAGGACCCATCGAAATCATCAAGTAATGATGGCGATGGTCGCGATTAGAAAAGCCTGGTATTAGACCAGGCTTTTCGCATGTTCCTTTGTAAATGGCTAGGCGGCAGGTTGTCCGAAGGCGCATGACCGCCGGCAAGAATTACTGGGATCAGGGAAGCCCGTTTTTGATCTCTTCGAATTCGTCATAGCGACGAAGAAGCAGATGAACCAGTTCTCCGTCGATCGCTTGCTCCTGGGTCATTTTTCGTAAAATCGATTCGACTTTACCCTGTCCCAGTCCGGCCCGGTAGGGGCGATCTTCGACGAGAGCAGAAAAAATATCCGCAACTGCTACAATGCGGCTGCCCAGGCTCAACTCATCTCCGGGTATGTGAAAAGGATAGCCCCGTCCGTCGATTCGTTCATGATGATAGGCGCCCCATTTGGCGATTTCCGAAAATCCGGGAATATGATCTAAGATGCGGTATGTATAATAGGTATGTTTTTTGATGACTAAGTACTCTTCGTTCGTCAAAGCGCCCGGTTTTTCCAGGATATCTTCAGGGATGCTCAGCTTACCCAGGTCATGAAGCAAACCGGCTACTTCCATGCGAGCTTGTTCAGCGCCGCAAAATCCTGCCAATCGGCTCAAGTGGGTGGCTGATGCGGAAACCAACCGGGAGTGACGCAAGGTGAAGCGGCTTTTACTGTCGATGATGCGGGCGAAGATGGAGGCTAACCCTTTCAAATCGGCATAGGGCAATTCCATCATATGGTCTATGGTGCCGATCGCTTTTAGGGTTTGGTCCTGAATGAAAACGCTCTCCATATCGAGCCAAAAGCTCTCTTTCAGGGCTGCCTCGTGGAGAATCTCTTGCAGTTCTGGCCGAAAGACCGAACCAAAGAGCTCATCGATCCGCTTTAGGACCGATTGGCGCTGGGCTAAAAGGTAGTTTTGCGTCAGCATCACTTCGATTCGATCAGCCAGATGGATCAAATCGCCTAAAAGCAGCAGTGACTCATCGCCCGGAAAGTCTTGCGGGTTTCTCTCGCTCCACTTATCATGGTGATGGCGTATGATGGTTGCGATGTCACGGAAGTGCGGCGCTTGGCGCAGCATTTCAAAGCCTTTTTCACAATGCAGCTGAGGCGATTGAATTTCAAAGCGTACCAAGTGCGACTTTTCCGCAAAAGTGATGGCACCGATATCATGAACGCTGGCGGCACAGAAAAGGGTGCGCAAGGTTTGACTGTCCAGGCCCATCGCTTTTCCCATGATAACGGAGATATAAGCAACCCGTCGATGATGCTGGCTGAGTCCATGGGCGGTGAAATCAAGTGCCATCGATAAAGCCGCCAACAACCGAGCAAGATCTACGGAGATGATGTTTTGCATGCCTTCCCTCCAGAACGGTTCAAATCAAAGATCAATTCATGCTATAAGCATCTTACCATATATTTAAGCTTGTGACTTGTTCTTTTACCACTGGTTTTTTGAAAGGAGGTGATAAAGTGATTACACGCGTGACTGTAGAATGCACCGAATGCGGTACTGTGCGGAATAAAGTGATAGCCGCCCACCCCCATGTTGTGCTGGGCGAAGATATATTGGCCGAGATGAACCGGACCGAAACTTGCCCCTACTGCGACCAAACCGGAGTTCGTCCCATCGAAGAGGTGGCCTAAGGCAACGCAAAATCGCATATAAATTTAATGTCGACATCTGTTGTGTCGACATTTTCTTTTTCACTCAGGAATATTAAGAGATTGAAAATACCATCCAGAAATATGTAGCCACCGGAGACCAGTTAAGTTATGATAAGATCAGATCAAGGAATTCCTCAAGAAGAGGTGGATGTATGAGCGAGTACCGTCCCACAGGTATTGAATTACCTCATGTAGCGTATTTTTGTATGGAGTACGGATTGGACGCCACCTTACCGATTTACTCAGGCGGTTTGGGCATACTAGCTGGTGATTTCATCAAGGCTGCTCGGGAATTGGGGCGTCCGCTAGTGGCCATTGGTATCCTATGGCGTCAAGGATATACACAGCAACACATCGACGAGAACGGTCAAGCCTATGACATCTATGACGATTACGATTTTAGTGATCTAAAAGACACGGGAGTTACTGTACGGGTACGGATTCAAGAGCAAGATGTGACTTGTAAAGTCTGGCTTTGTGACACTTACGGAAACGTGCCGTTATATCTCCTTGACGCCGGTTATCCTGGCAGCCCTCATGCCTGGATGACGCAGCGTCTGTACGGCGGAGGCAGGACAGAACGAATCGCCGCAGAGATCATTCTCGGTATCGGCGGTGTGCGGGCATTACGCGCTTTAGGCTTTAATGTGGATGTGTTCCACTTTAATGAAGGTCATGCCGTATTTGCGGGAATGGAACTGATTCGAGAAAAAATGGATCGAGGATTATCCTTTGAACGAGCTTGGCATGACACGCGTGAGGAAATCGTTTTTACCACGCACACTCCTGTAGCCGCCGGGAACGAGGTTCATGACCACGATATCTTGTTTCAAATGGGTGCCTATAACGGGCTGAATTACGATCAGATGAGATTCCTCGGGGGAGATCCCTTCAGCATGACGGTGGCCGGTCTACGTCTATCCTACATGGCCAACGGTGTCTCCAAGCTTCACGGTCGGACTGTCCATCGCATGTGGGGGCATTTAGAGGCGATTCCACTGATCTTCTCGATCACCAACGGCGTTCACCCGGGGACGTGGCAAGATCCGCGGATCAAGGAAGCTTTTGAAAAAAGAGGCGATCTGTTCTCTATCCACATGGATAACAAGCGGCGGCTGATTGAACATATTCGTGATAAAGGCTTGGGGAATCTCCGTGAGGATGCCTTGCTCATCGGTTTTGCCCGCCGGGCCGCCTCTTATAAGCGGGGCGACTTGATCTTCCGCAATCCCGATGTGATCGACCCGTACCTGGCGACGGGTAAAATCCAGATCGTCTTCTCGGCAAAAGCCCACCCGGCTGATACGATGGGCAAAGAGATCATCGCCCGCCTCGTCAGCTTCCAGAAAAGGTATCCCAACAGCGTTGTCTTTATCGATAATTACAACATGGACATCGCTAAACTGCTCGTTCGGGGCTGTGACATCTGGTTGAACAACCCTCGCCGTCCTCAAGAGGCGTCCGGTACGTCAGGCATGAAAGCAGCTATGAACGGCGTTCTCAATCTGAGCATCGAAGACGGCTGGGTCGGCGAAGGCGTCCAAGATGGGATCAACGGCTGGCTCCTTGATTTCCACCCCGGAGAAAACCTCTCTCCCGTGGAGCAGGATGAATGGGATATGAACTCCCTCTACCAAGTGCTGCTCCAGGAAGTGGTTCCTATGTACTATAACAACCGTAAGCACTGGGTGGAGATGATGATGCTGAGCATCGACATGTCCCGTTGGCAGTTCTCGTCGCACCGCATGTGCCGCGAGTATTATGATTTGATGTACACTCCGGTCACAAATAACAAGCGCCAGGCTGTCGCGCAGACGGTATGAGCGAATCGCTAAATATAGACCATTTATCGGACTTTCATCCTATGTCATTCGCGTAGAGCGGGTGTTACACTGTTGGTGACAACAGGGATGGAGGTGGGTAGATATGAATGTTTCCCAAGTTCCCGCCGGGTTGGTAAACGCAGCATCAAACGGGGATATGATCAACTTATTGGTCTTGAAAAAGGCGATGAATTCTTTCGAGGTTCAGGGTGGAGCTATGGTCCAAATGATGGAGCAGTCTGTGAATCCCCATCTCGGGCAAAAGGTGGATATCCGAGTCTAAACTAAACCGGTCTGGCAGCAGGTATATTCAAGCTCTTTCCGTCAAAGGGAAGAGCTTTACTTTTTTTGGCATTGCCTTTGTCAATGTTACCCGGTAAGCAACGAATGCCTGGGCGACGATGTGGCCGGGCTTTTTCTACACCATTTCTTTTGTCACGCCATTTGACTTTATGATAAAATAATGCGCGATATAGTCGGAGGATACTAACAAGGGACAGAAGGTATCACATAGGAAAGGATCGAAGATGTGTCGAAGGAATGGCTAACCCATCGAGTGACAGAGGAAGAGGACGGGCGGCGGATTGAGAGCATCATAAAACATACTTTGGGTTTTTCCCGGCGGCGCGTGCAGGTGCTCACTCGATCCAACGGATTTACCTTGAACGGAAAAAAAGCTCACCTCGATCGGCGGGTTAAGACGGGAGATCTGTTGCGGGTCTGTGTCCATCAGGAGGAAGAGAGCAACTTGGCTCCTGTGGAGATGGATCTCGTCATCCTTTACGAGGATGATGATTTGCTTGTTTTAGACAAGCCGCCCGGCATCGAGGTCCATCCACCAGAACAGAAGGCTCGTTTCCGGCCTACACTGGCCCATGGTGTTGCCCATTATTTCGAACAACAGGGACTAAAAGCCCGGGTTCGACCTTTGCATCGGTTAGATAAGGATACGACTGGGGTCGTCGTATTTGCAAAGAGCGCCTTTGCCCATCAGGCCTTGGATCGGCAACTGAGAAAAGATTCGCTGCAACGTGGATACCAGGCTATTTTAATCGATGAGCCGGCGGAGGCGGTGGGGAGCATCCGGGCTCCGATCGGTCGTGACCCAGACCACCCCATGCGTCGGATGGTTTGCGACGATGGAGAAGAGGCGGTCACCCACTACCGGGTCCGGCAAACACTGCCGAATCGCCTTTGCCTAGTAGAAGTGCAGTTGGAGACAGGGCGGACCCATCAGATCCGGGTCCATTTCAGCCATTTGGGTATCCCGCTCGTCGGCGATCGCATGTATGGCGGTCACTCTCCGCTCATTGAACGGCAAGCCCTGCATTCGGCCTGGGTCAGTTTTCAGCAGCCTCGCACCGGCGAGATCGTCAAGGTGACGGCAGAGTTGCCTGAGGATATGCGGCGATTACTGGAACCATAGAACCAAACAGTTGATCTGTCTACCGGCCCTATTTCATTGGATTTAGAAATCTAGGGTGGAATAACGAAGGGATCCCGTAGCGAGCGTAGTCATTTCACCCGGATTACCACAATGCATTATGACTTATGTCATCGAATGGTGACTTACCGTGACAATGAGAAAATGAGGTTTCACATGCGTTTACGACGAATTCCAGGCACGAGAGAGAGAATCCGCCAATATGCGCCTTGGTTGGTAGAAGAACCCCAGCAGTGGCAAGGGCGCTGGCAGGAGTATATCGCCGGTCGGCTGGAAACCACCCCAACTCCGGTGGAGCGAAAAGAAATCCACCTTGAACTCGGTGTGGGCCGCGGCCGCTTCATCAATCAGATGGCCCAGGAACAGCCACAGCATTTTTGGATTGGAGCGGAACTGCGGGAAGAAGTTCTGCTAACTGCGATCGAAAGGGCGGAAAAGTGGCAGGCGCCTAACTTGGCCTTTCTCTGGATCGATATCGAAACGACGACAGATATCTTCGCCCATGGAGAAGTGGATGCGATCTATCTCAATTTCTCCGATCCCTGGCCGAAAGATCGCCACGCCAAGCGGCGCTTGACCCACCGGAGATTTTTAGACCGCTATCGTCAGTACTTGAAACCAGGCGGCAAGATTCACTTTAAAACCGATAACCGGGATCTCTTTGACTTCTCCCTGGAGGAATTTAAGGAGAACGGTTTTTCCCTCGAAGCGGTCACTTTTGATCTGCATAAGGACCCGAACTTGTCTTCCTACGATCTATCTGCCCGGGTGATGACCGAGTATGAAAATCGCTTTTCCCAGAAAGGCCAGCCCATCCATCGATGTATTGCGGTGCTTCCCTGAGAACAGGTTGACAAGCCTTCCGAAAATCAGTACGATATACTTGCTCAAGGGGAGTAGTTTTTCGGGTAAGGTCAACAAACTGGCATTGCGCCTGGCTTTACCGGCTGGAGATCTAGCTAAACGAGACCTTGGACACGTTTTTTGGCGTGTCCAAGGTCTTTTTATTTTTCTTCCTGCCGATGTACCGGAAAATCCCTTTGAATTGGCGACGAAATACGGCAAAGGAGGAATTGTAATGGAAGCTTTTTGGTCATCGGCGATCCTAGTCGTCTTGGCGGAGATGGGCGATAAGACCCAACTGCTGGGGATGGCTTTCGCCACCCGCTATAAGGCGATGACTGTTCTAGCCGGGGTGCTGGTGGCGACGTTGCTCAATCACTTGTTGGCGGTCGCGCTGGGCGATTATCTCACCGCCTTTATTCCCATGGAGACGATACAACTGGTGGCGGCCATATCGTTCATCTTTTTCGGTCTTTGGACCGTCCGGGGCGATGAGTTGGAAGGGGAAGATAAGAAACAGTACTTCGGTCCCTTTATGACCGTGACCATCGCCTTTTTTATGGCCGAGATGGGCGACAAGACCCAGTTAGCCAGCATCGCTCTGGCTGCCAAGTATCATAACCTGATTCCCGTGTGGATGGGGACGACGACAGGGATGATGATTTCCAATATCATTGGCATCTTTGTCGGTGTCGTCTTAGGGAAAAAAATCCCGGAGCGGATCGTCAAATACATCTCGGCAGGGATATTCATCCTCTTTGGCTATGCCGGTATCATCGCTTCCGTCCATGACCAGACGATGTTGTATGGTTTACTGGCAGGCGTCTCCGTGATTACGGCCGCTGCCCTCTATTTCCTGACACGTGAGACAAAAACGAAATCCCCCTGAGAAATCAATCCCGTCTAAATCAAACCATCTGGTATGATACTAGTAGATGGATATGAGGTGACGGAATTGGCTAAAAAGATCAAAGAAGTGGCCATAACCGCTTGTGATGACTATAGTCAAGTAAAAGTGGACGCGGCTGTAAATCGAATCTTAGAACGGGCAGGCGGCTTGGAAAGCTGCATTCGTCCGGGCATGCGGGTGGCATTAAAGCCGAATCTCGTCATGGGAAAAGATCCGGCGGCGGCCGTTACGACCCATCCGGCAATCGTCGAATCAGTGGCTAAGGCCGTCATGGACATAGGAGCCGTTCCCTTTATCGTCGACAGTCCTGGCGGCCCCTCGGCCAATGCGACGGGACTACGGATGGTCTATAAAAAGACAGGCATGACTTCCGTGGCTGAGCGGCTGGGCATTGAGCTTTGCCATGATACGACGGAAGTAGAAATCGCGCTGACCGATCAGAGCCCGATCCGGAAAGTGGCGCTGCTAAAGGTGATCCACGAAGCCGACGCGATCATCAACCTGCCGAAGGTCAAGACCCACGCCCAAACAGGCTATACCGGGGCTGTCAAAAACCTCTACGGTGCGATTCCGGGGATGCGAAAGGCTGAATACCATTTTCGGGTGCAGGAGAGAAAACCTTTTGGACAACTGCTGGTTGAACTCAATCTCGCTCTTCGGCCGGTACTGACGATCATGGATGGGGTCATCGGCATGGAAGGAGACGGGCCAACGGCTGGGGAACCGAAACCCTTTGGCTATCTGTTAGCTTCTCGCTGTCCCTTCACTTTAGACAACTATGTGTTATCGCTCATTCGGATCGACGATATCGAGATGGACCGCGTCGCTCAGGCCCGTGGGTTAATCGGACCCTTTCGACTGGTGGACGACGGAAAAGAAATCAGGCCGGTCCCCTTCCGACCTGCCGCTCATCGCCGGGTGAATTTCGTCGAAAACTATCTGCCGGCTTTTCTGGCCCGACCCATCTCCCGGTCCTTGCGGCCGCTGCCTGCTTTTCTTCCACAGAAATGTGTCCGTTGCCGCATCTGTTTACAGAGTTGTCCCGCTGACGCGTTGACGATGGAAGGTATTCCTCGACTGGATAAGGAAAAGTGCATCGGCTGCCTTTGTTGCCAGGAGATGTGCCCAGAGCGGGCTGTTGAGGTACGCCGGTCCGGAATTGGGCGACTTCTCTTTGGTTCCTTCCACTGATTGAATTATCAGTGGATTTTTTATTATTGACAGGCCCTTATATTCGTGGAAAAATGAAGTCTGTTGAATGAACGTTCATTTAGGAAGGGGTAAAGGGTTTTGTCAGACCGTCCGAACTCAGATCGACGGGATATGTTTAAAGCGGCAGCCATGGAGATCGCCTGCCAGCGGGGATATGAAGGCGCAACGATCAAACGGATCGCCGAAAAATGCGGTGTCACCGTCGGTTCGATCTATCATTATTTTGAGAACAAAGAAGAACTGTTTCGCGAAGCCCTGCAAGAACGCACCTTTGCAGCCGTTCTCGAAAAGCTCGTTGATGAAATTGAAGATCTTCCTATTGAAGAAGGTCTGTTCCAAGTAGCGCTGAGATTTGTCAGCGTATTACGGGAACGGATGAACCTATTTTCCATTCTCGCCGCTGAAAGCTTACATAACACGGAGATTGGGAGTCTATTTTCGGACGTGAGTCGAAGGAACTCAGAACTCATGAAATCTTATTTGGACGGAAAGATCGCTGCGGGCCAACTGGCGCCGATTCACACAGGAATTGCCGTGCAAATGTTTTTCGGTCACTTTTTTAATTCCTTTTTGCACAAGGAGCGGCTGCACATGCAACATCTGCCCCAAATTGACGATGAGTTCATTCACCAAAGTATAAGGCTAATTTTAAATGGCTGGAGACAGGAGGACATTCATGCCTGAGCAACAATTCAAACCAAATCGCATCAAGGCTATTACGGTGGGATGCATCCTCACCACCACGATAGCGTTAACCGGCTGCAGCGGTGGCACGGCCCCTTCCTCGGATGTACATAAAGTGGTCGTGGAGACCGTGGGCGACCAAGGACTCAATAAAGCCCGTGTGGTAGCTGGTCGTGTCATGGGGGATACCGAATCGGCCATCATGAGTAAACTCAACGCTCGGATCGTCAAGGTTGCCTGTGATGTGGGACAGGAAGTCCAAGCGGGCCAACCGCTGATCTATCTCGATGACCGTGATTTTCGGGCTTCCCTGGCCCAGGCGGAAGCCAACTTAAAAGGTGCCCAAGCCCGGCTGGCGGACACGGAAAAAGGTGCGCGGCCTCAAGACCGGCAGCAGTTGCAAGAACGGATCGAAGCGGCTACGGCTGCCTTAGATAATGCCAAGAAAACCTTGGAGCGGACCCAATCCCTGTTTGATGCTGGCGCAACGCCGAAAACGCAACTTGACTCAGCCCAATTGGCGTATACGCAAGCCCAAAGCACCTATGACCAACTCATCCAGCAGCAGAGCCTGATGAACGAAGGCGCCACTGCCGAAACACTGGAAAACTTGCGGGCGACGGTGCAGCAGATGAGTGCCCTCGTCGATATGGCCCGGTTGAACTTAGAAGCGACAGTGATCCCGGCGCCTGTCAGCGGAAGAATCGCTTCCAAACCAGTCCATGAAGGCGAAATGGCTTCTACAGCGCCGGCACCGAACGTCCTGCTGACGATCGTCAGCAGCGATCCCGTCGTGGAAGCGAGTGTTCCCGAAGAATATATTAAGCAGATCCAAGTGGGCCAAACGATGAAGGTGCGCATCGAGCAAGTTTCGTCAGAAACCGTTGAGGCCAATGTGGTCGCGATCAGCCCTATCGCCAACAGCGCCAGCAAAGAGTATCCCGTTAAATTGAGCCTGCCTCAATCGGGCCTGTGGAAATCGGGTATGTATGCTGAGGTGACCCTTCCCGAAGCAGGGACGAGTCAACGGATCGTTGTCCCCAAAGACGCTCTTGTGAAGCGGGGCAGTGATCGCGTCATTTTGGTCACCGATGGGTCTACCGTAAGCAGCCGTTCCGTGACGCTAGGCCGGTCCGACGGCAGTAACATCGAAATCCTTGGCGGACTCAACGCCGGTGACAAGATTATCACAGTGGGACAAAACGAATTGAAAGACGGCGACAAGATCCAGGTGATCGCAGAAAGGGGAGCGGCGAAGTGAAGAAAAAAATTGCCACCGTCGTCGGAGCCGCTCTAGTTTTATCTGCCATCGGATATGCCGGTTACAGCTATGTTGATTCCATCCGTTACGTTACGACCGATGATGCCCGGGTCGATGCGGATATGCTGAAAGTCGGACCGGAGATCGCCGGTCGGGTCACGGAAATTCGGGTCAAAGAAGGCGACATGGTCCAGGCCGGCGAGACGATGGTCCGGTTGGAAGAGAAAAACACTACGCTTCAAAACCGCGACTCCGCCTTAGTCCGGGCTCCCGGAACGGGTCTGGTGATGAAAAAGTCGGTCAACGATGGGGAGTTGGTCTCGCCGGGCCAGCGCCTCTTTTTGCTGGCTGATTTCCAAAACTTATACGTCTCCGCCCGGATTGAAGAGACGAAAATAAACCGGTTGGCGGTGGGAGAGCCGGTCACCCTTACAGTCGATGCCTTTCCCGGTCAGGAACTCAAAGGGGTCGTGGAAGAGGTAGGTTTTGCGGCCGATAGTGTCTTTTCGCTTCTGCCGAGCAGCAACGTTTCAGGGAACTACATCAAAGTGACTCAACGGATCCCCGTCAAAATAAAAATTCTTGACGATAAGGGGCTGCGTATACTTCCCGGGATGAACGTCATCGCCAAGATTTCCACGGGGGGATGATAGAGGTGCAGGCTAAAAAGCTCATTATCCTCATCATCGGCAGTTATCTCTTGGCGGTGGGACTGATTTCGGCCTATTACGGTTATCAACATACCTTTTATGTGCAGACAGACGACGCGAAAGTCGGAGTCGACTTGACGGTGATCCGGGCGCCCATCGGCGGACGAATCACGGATTTAAAGGTTCAGGAAAAGGATACATTGGCTAAGGACGAAGTTGTGGCCATTATGGAAGGAAGTCCAGCGCCGAGCCAGCCCATAAACCGAGTACCTGTCGCTGCCCCGATAAGCGGTCAAATCCTTCGGCTCGACGCGCGGGATGGTGAAGCCATGACGGCTGGGCAACCACTGGCCGCTGTAGCTGATTTGAAGGCGGCCTATGTAGAAGCGCGGTTTAAGGAAGAGGAATCGAACCGAATTAAAGTAGGTCAGACCGTTGACGTTCAATTGGATGGAGCCGATGGAAAAACCTATTCCGGGATGATTTCCGACCTTAAACGAAATACGGAGCTGATCACTTGGCCGATTATCTCATTGACGCCGGCCCGTCAACAACCGAAAGAAGACCAATTAGTGACCGTAAAGATTCAGGTGCCCGATGCCCCCTTGATTCCGGGTACGAGTGCCGCTGTAAAAATTAAGGTGAAGGAGTGATGGCCATGGCTTCTCGTGAAAACGGACACCCCGGTGTGCTGGTGGTTACGATGGTTGTGGTCATCGGCACCTTCATGGCGGTCCTAGATACATCCATTCTAAACGTGGCGCTACCCAAACTGATGGTCTTGTTTAGCGTGGATACAAAGGAAATTCAGTGGATTTTAACGGCATACATGCTGGTATCGGGTGCAGTCATCCCGATCATGTCCTACCTAGGCGATAACTTTGGCTATCGAACGCTCTATGCCTATTGCCTAGCCTCCTTTACGCTTGGCTCCCTGCTTTGCGGTCTCGCTTGGAACAATGAAAGCTTGATCGTCTTTCGGGTAATTCAAGCGTTGGGCGGCGGACTGATTCAACCGGCCAGTATGGCGCTGATGTTCCGCTTTATCCCCAAAGAAAAAATGGGCATGGCGATGGGACTCTTCGGATTATCCATCGCGGTGGCTCCTTCCATTGGTCCCACGCTGGGCGGTTTCATCGTGGAAGACTATAGCTGGCGCTGGCTCTTCATGATCAACGTCCCCCTGGGAGTGTTGGGATTTGTCCTGTGCCAGACCCTTCTTCCAGAAACGCAGAAAAACCCTTCTTCCCACTTTGATTTTTGGGGACTCTTACTGTCCTCAAGCAGCGCTTTTCTCTATTTGCTCGCCTTAGATAAAGGGCAGGACTGGGGATGGACGAGTTATTCCATCGTTATGCTGTTTGTAACGGCCACGGCTTTGCTGGCGTTGTTGATCGTGGTGGAACTCAATCACCCGCAGCCCATGCTGGATCTACGTCTGTTCAAAGTGGCCCAGTTTACATACGGCGTGGTCATCTCCAGTTGTTTGACCATTCTTCTCATGGGCGGTATTTTGCTCTGGCCCATCTACCTGCAAAACATCCGGGGATATTCGGCGATGCAGACAGGGGTCATTCTTATGCCCCAGGCTGTAGCGATGGGTTTGATGATGCCCATTGCCGGGAAACTCTACGATAAAATCGGGGCCCGTCCCATGGCATTGGTGGGGATTCCCTTGATCGGGATCTCGACGTACTTGATGCATATGATCACCGTCGATACGCCCCAATCGGTGTTTAACGTATGGTTGATTCTTCGGGGGATGGGACTCGGCTTGACCTTTATGCCAGTAAATACGGCCGCCATCGGTGCTGTTCCCCTGATGAAGTCAGGTGCCGCATCGACCTTAAACAACTTGGTCCGGGCGGTAGCTGGGTCCTTCGGCATTGCCATGACTACATCGCTTTTAGAAAACCGGCAGGTCTTTCACCTACACCGCATGGTCGAAGGACTCGACCTCTTTTCTCCGAGTTGGCAAGTCATGCAGCAGTCGGCGACGGGTATTCTCGCGGCAACAGGGGACACGTCAGCAGCCCAGCCGACCATGTTGACCTTGATGTATAACCAACTTCAATTGCACACCAACACATGGGCTACGGCAGATGTGTTTATGGCTTTTTCCCTCTCGGTCGTTCTCGTGCTCCCGCTGGCATTTTTGCTGAAGAAAACCGGCAGCAAAGGCGGCCCGCCGGCGATTACCGAGTAAATTTAAATCAAGAGAAAAAGGCGCTGGGTTTCGCACAGAGCGAACCAGCGCCTTTTTTTACTAACCGGAATTGGGTGATCTCTTTAGTTACATCGTTACTTTTGTTAATATAAGTTAGGACATACACAACTACTTTGGTAAACGGACAAGATAATGGGGCTTGACAGAAGAAAGGGGAAAGGTCTGTGAAAACTAAACTGACAGAACTTCTGGGAATTCAGTATCCGATCATCCAAGGCGGTATGGCCTGGGTGTCGGAAGCTAACTTAACTTCGGCCGTTTCCAATGCCGGAGGGGCCGGTATCATCGCCACAGGAGGACGCCCGACCGAGTGGGTTCGGGAAGAGATCCGTAAAGCCAAGTCATTGACGGACAAGCCTTTTGGTGTAAATATCATGCTGATGGCACCGAACAAGGATGAGATCGTCGAAGTGGTCTGTGAAGAAAAGGTCGCCTTTGTGACTCTGGGAGCGGGCAACCCGGTGCCCTTTTTTGCCAAGTTGAAGGAGGCAGGCATTAAAGCGATCCCTGTCGTTCCCAGTGTGAAGCTAGCGAAACGAGTTGAAGCGGCCGGGGCTGATGCGTTGGTGATTGAAGGCATGGAGGCCGGCGGTCATATCGGTACACTGACGACCATGGCGCTGCTGACGAACGTGATTCCCGAAATTCAAATCCCCGTCATCGCCGCCGGTGGTATCGGTGATGGCCGCGGGATTGCTGCAGCGCTGCTGATGGGCGCTTCTGGTGTACAGATGGGTTCCCGATTCCTGTTGGCTGAGGAATGTTCCCTTCATCCTAACGCGAAAGCGCGAATCATCCAGGCCGTTGATACCGATTCGATCGTTACGGGCTATTCCCGAGGCCATGGCGTCCGGGGCCTGAAGAACGCCATGACCGAAAAATATCTGGAACTGGAGCGCAAAGGCGTTCCTCAGGAAGAACTGGATAAGATTGCCATTGGCACGAACCGCTTGGCCGCCATCGAAGGAGATATTGAAAACGGTTTGGTTCAGGTGGGGCAGAGCCTTCACCCGTTGCAAGAGGTTAAACCCGTCAAAGAGATCGTCGAAGGATTGATGGCGGAGGTAAGCAAAACGCTTACCGGGGCATCCCAGTTGCTCCATTCGTAACCGACCCGACATAAAAAGGAGCCCCGAACAGCGGGGCTCCTTTTCCCTTAGCTTTGAGTTATAGCTTGATCGACCGAATGGGCTGTGACCACTTTTTTCGCCGATCTACAAGATCAGCGATGACGAAGGGGACGTAACAGAGCAGCATTAAGAGGATCCCTACGGCCTCCAGAAAGAGAATGTACCAAGGCCAGGGTCCCATGTAATCCATCAGGGAGGCGCCCGAGGGTTTGGCACAAATGTACATGTAGTTGCCACCGGTAAAATGGTTGACGACGGCTATGGCGACCATGTAAACGTTAGAGAAAAGTACCGTTTTTCCGATGGATACCAACTGGGGGCGGTATCCTTCTACGAAGGTCATGTACAGGCAGGCAAGAACAATCGCGCCATGAGTGATAAAAAATCGGTAAAAAATAACGTGGGGGAAGGCGAACATCCCTAAGTCAGGTGTCAATAGGGCTTGCACAGCGGCGACCATTCCCCAAAAAAAGGCCACTTCATAGAGGGCATAGCTGCGATTGAGCAGCATGATCCCGCACAAAAGAGCCGTTACATTGCACAGGTGTAGGGGCAGGCTGGAATCAGCAGACCATGTTCCGCTAGCGATATTCCAACCTTGAATGAACAGTTCTTGAAAGAACAAAATGAAAGCTAAGGTATAGCGAATCGTCTGTTTACTCTTTTCGTTGAGATCCTTGCGTAGGATGTATAAGGCTAGGCTTGTCAAGAAAAGCAGAACCAAGACAGTGATGTGGGACGGGGAAAAGAGGATGAAAGGGCTATCAGGGGTAGTAAACGTAAGTACAGAATCCATCTCGTTATCCAACCTTCCGAATCATTGATGAGATTCCGAGTTATGTACGGTCGATCATGTCTTCAGTGAGTAAGTCGCGTTTAAATTATGCCACCTTAATGAAGGTTTTTCCATAGCAACGTGGTACCATAGAAACAAATGAAGGAGGAACGCTGATGTTGTATCGAGCTTTGGGAAATACGGGAGTGAACGTCTCCATCCTTGGCTTTGGTTGTATGCGACTGCCTGTACTGAATGGGAAGCCTCACCAAATTGATGAAGAGAAGGCTGCGGAAATTCTCCACTACGCCATAGATCATGGGGTCAATTATGTAGATACAGCCTATCCCTACCATTCGGAAATCCCCTTTCAGGCAGGAATGAGTGAGATCTTCCTCGGAAAAGCCCTCAAAAATGGCTACAGAGAAAAAGTTCATTTGGCCACGAAGCTGCCCAGTTGGCTTATTAAAACGAGGGAAGATATGGATCGTTACCTCAATGAGCAACTCACCCGGCTGCAAACAGATCATATCGACTTTTATCTCATTCATAGTTTGAACCAGGCCCTATGGCCGAACTTGAAGCAATTAGGCGTTCTCGAGTTCTTGGATTCAGCCTTGGCCGACGGTAGAATTCGCCATGCGGGCTTCTCTTTCCATGACGAGTATCCGCTTTTTAAGGAAATCGTCGATGCTTACAACTGGTCTTTCTGTCAAATCCAATATAATTTCATGGATATCCATTACCAAGCCGGTCGGAAGGGCCTGATGTATGCTGCCGAAAAAGGCCTCGGTGTCGTTGTCATGGAACCGCTGCGCGGTGGAAAATTGGTTAACCGGATCCCGGCGGACATTCAACAGATCTGGGACCAGGCCGAAACTAAACGCAGTCCCGTCGAATGGGCCTTTCAGTTTCTTTGGAACCATCCCCAAGTTGATGTCGTTCTTAGCGGTATGACGGAAATGCAGCACGTGATCGATAACCTCAAGGCAGCCGAAAAGGGCTTTCCGAATTCGTTGACCGAACAAGAGCTTGAGCTCTTCACCGCTGTAAAAAAGATGTATGAATCGAAAATTAAGGTCAACTGCACCAACTGCAATTATTGTATGCCCTGTCCTGCCGGTGTGCACATTCCCCGCAACTTCTCCCAGCTAAACAGTGCTTCCATCTACGATGATGTGGCCGGTGCTAAGATGGCCTATCATACCTTCATGCCGAAACACCTGCGGGCTTCCAACTGTACTGACTGCGGCCAGTGCGAAACACTGTGCCCGCAAAACATCCCGATTCGGAGTATGTTGAAAGAGGTGGACCGCACCTTTGCCTGAGCTGGCTTAATCGCGAGCGAGCTTCATTGAAGAGCTCGAGTAAGAGCCCCATTAGGAGCTACATGCGGATAAATCTGATATTGCGAGGATTATGAAAATGGGCTGAACCAAATTGATGTTTTTGGTTCAGCCCATTCAGCTTTTAGTTAGAGTCCGTTCAGAAACCGTACTTGAATAATACCAACTGCGCAATTTGTGTAAATAATTGGGATAAGGCTACTAAAAAATACCGCATAATCCATCCAATCATGTCCCGTTTTTAGT
>NZ_WNKU01000069.1 GCF_009720735.1 Heliobacterium mobile | reverse complement strand
ACAGCGAGTCAAGGCTTGACGGCTAAGTCGCGCTAGTTTAACAAGTTTCCCCATTTGCCTTCTCTAAAATGAGATCTCACGCATTCATTTGAATAAGGGCGATCGGCTCAAAAATAATGGGGTTAAACCGGTTTATTTAAGAAAAGTAGTCCCATCGTGTTAGGACCTTTGATGATTCTCGCTCTCGTTCCCGTCACGACCCACCATGCATTTATTTTTCGGAAACCGTCGTAGTGTTTTTCCTCCACGGTTTTATTACAGATATGAATACAAGAAAAATCAGAATGGCGACCTGCATTATCCCGAAGGACCGATTCATTGTTATATTATGAACGTAGATCGGATTATCTAAGGCCAGCCACCGTTCTGAAGCAGAGATGGACGTGGCATCATTCAGCCAGGGTCCTAGAAAAAAGGTGCCAAAGAGTACAGAAAAGACCGTGCCGACCCATTTTACTGTCACCCACCGATATTTGAAAAAACCCCATTGGGTGAACACGGAGTAAATAAGCCCCGTCAATAGGCTGGCCATTGCCGATGGGATGACGACGAAATCATCGATCAACTTGACGGCGGCATTGGTTGCATAAAGTTCGTCACCGCCCGCCGGTCTACTGAAGTAGCTTATAAGCATCATACAGATGGCTGCTCCCACCCAAACCCCAGAAACGAAGATATGAAAACTTTTTAACCAGGAAATGCCCCTTGGTCCCAGTGGTTTCATTTCAGCATACTCCTTTCGAACACTAATCAGATGTTTGAACTAGGAAGAAACTTCGGTTTCAATCAATAATATCCCTCCAATACACATTAAAAACCGCCCACCAACTGCTCCCGATACCGTGGATTATCGGTAAACCAGTAAAGATGGGCGGTATTATTCTTGTCGTGGCGACTATTATACCGGGAATTACACTAATCACCCTATCTCACCTAACATTTTCCTCCACCCAACAAAACCGACCCTACACGTTCCCTCCTACGGCTCTGAAGATAGTCAGCTATACCATTCATACTACAACTGGGGTTAAATCGAACGTGGGCCATTACAGCGGGTGTGGTGGGATGTGGGGTATTTCAGGTGATTTTGAAAGGTCTTTTTACGGCCAAAAAGCGATGTTAGGCTGATATATCGCAGCCGACGAAATAAAAACCAGCCGGCCGATGGCCGGACTACTGTTTTTGTCTAATTGAAGGCTCCGCCTTAACACTCGATTAAAAACTTCTTAAATAGAAGAAGTAAAAGTCTGCTGAACTTGTCAGCAGACTTCATCGGAGTTGACCCAACTCTTAAACAGTCTTTTAGGTAAATCCTACTATCCTAGATTGAGATTATCACCTTCACCGGTAACCCCCGATTTAAGTAAGTCGCCTTCTTTCCAAACTACGTATAAATATTTTTTATCTCCTGGAGCGGGATCTCCAAATACATCGTTTGATGCATGAATTGTTGTTTGACCATTTCTTAATTTAGTTGTGATGATTCCTGTAACATCGTATGTTTTCCGATAACAACCATAACCAGCATAGATCACCGAATTCGGATTAACGGCCATCAATTATCACCCCCTTTCAGCTAACATAAGTGTTTCATAACAGCAATATGCCTTGAATATAATCACGAAAACACTAAATTTACCACGTAATAAGGTTTTCATTTCCGAGGCTATCAATCTACCGTATATTTCTAGAAATACGTTTGTTTTTTAATGAATGATTGATTTAGAATGATCTCGAGGTAACTTGTCATCATCTAATTAATATTATCTTAAACCGAAATTAGAACTAGAATATTTGGTAAAAAATTTGTGATATTAAACCACCCCTCCTCACTGCCTCCCAATAACGGGCTTATCGGTACGGTTGTAACGGGCGGTTAAGTTTTTTGCTAGGCATAGTCACCCCAAAAATCCGAAAAAAAAATACCGGGAGCTAGACACCCCGGTAGGCAGATAGATATTTGAAAAGAAGGCAACTTCAAGATATCATGACTTGAAAATGGAGAACAACGGACTACAGGCCTAATTTATCCTATCATTCATTCGGCGATTTTTGTACGGCTCGTTTTTAAGTTTTTCACCCTATCTATAGCGTGAATTAGTTTCTCCAACTCGGGCCTTCCCTGGGCTCGTTTGATCGAAGCTTCAATTAGTACTAGCTCCATCAATTCTCCACTCATTCTTCTAAGAATTTCGATTAGTTCATTAGACTCACGTTCAATTAATCTTTTCGTTCCTATGCTTAACAAAGGATTTCACCTTTCCCCTAATAAGCGTTTGATTGCTAGGAACAATCTGGTCTTGTTGTTAAGACAAACTTCATTATATCAACAAAATTCAATTAATTCCATAATTTTCTTTATGATTTTTTAACACGTTTGATAGTAGGTAAAAAATAAGGCTCAGTAAGAGTACCGTGTTCTTCTAAAATGTTAAATTCTGTCGTAGCTATATTATGCAGATTAATTCTTGTATGAACACCCCTGCTGAGTTATCTTTTTCCTTCACCAACAAGAACCGCCTCTCGATACGGAACCCTACACCTCTCAAACCAACCAGAGCGATTATATTCCTTTTATTAAGCAGACCCTTTTCAGAACCTCTAGATGAAGAATAAAAAAACACCCCGCAAAGGTTTGCAGGGTAATGGCGAAGGGATCCTGAAACATGAACATTAAAAATATATGCTCATTTCAACTAAAAAATGTCCAGTATGTAGAAAATCTAAAAAATTTATACCGTAATTAATTCGGAGTGCAACGAGAACGAAACTTCTTATGGTTGATACCCACAAATTCGGGCCGTTTCATAGGCAAATTTACCGGCCAAACGACGTGACGAGATTAATAAAAACAGCCCTACGTTTGTGGCCAGGACTGTTTCAATCAATATCACGCCAGTCTTATCGGAAACTTCACGAAAAACGTCGTACCTTCAGAAGTCGTTTCAACTTCAATTTTCGCATTATGTCTTTCCGCAATGCTATAGCACACTGCTAATCCTAATCCCGTTCCTTCTGCCCTACTTGTAACAAAGGGCGTGCCAAGCTTACTATAAATCTCGGGATCAATTCCCTTACCCTGATCTATTACTTCTAGGACGACTTCCCCCTGTGTTAGGCTAGTTGACGCAGGACCTAAAGGATTATAATTATAAAAAGCCTTTAGGGAGGACGTACACATG
>NZ_WNKU01000068.1 GCF_009720735.1 Heliobacterium mobile | reverse complement strand
AATGATTTGGAATGGGCGGTGGCTCTTCAACAACTTTGGTCGATTATTGATGATGTCGTTAAAAACTGCAACAAGAAGTTAGCCGCTTTGATTAAAAGTCAACTCCAGAAATGGATTGGCTCTTTACCCAACTATATCAAGGCTTACTTGCCTATTTCTGTGTGCGAAACTTGAGTAATGTAATATTGTAAAGGTAAGCCGGGTGAAATCGATTTCGCCTGGCTATTTTTCTTGCCATGAACGTTTACAGAACCATAAAACCCTTTTAACATAGGCATGCTACGATTGTCTCATCACAGCGCATTAGGAGGGTTTTGAATTGGCTACGATCCGTACAGGGATTATTGCTTCCGTGATGAGCACCGCCATTCTTCTCAGCAGCGTTGCAACTGCTGCCCCCAACGCATTTGCCGCAGATAAGTCAACTACTACATCAAATGGAAAAGCAAAAAACGTGATTTTCATGTTATCGGACGGGAATTCGATCGGGGGAACCACATTGACTCGTTGGTACGATATCGTCAAGAAAAACGATCCTAATTACCGGTTGGCCCTTGACGACCCAAGTTTTGACCTTGCCTTGCAACGCACCTACTGTACCAATTCCATCATTACCGATTCCGCTCCAGCTGGTACCGCCTATTCTGCCGGTTATAAAAGCGCCGACAAATTTATCAGCGTCATGCCTGATGAAGTAAAAATGCCTGGTCTGCCGCCTGTCAATGAGGCCGATAAGTATAAGCCCCTGGTGACCGTCTTGGAAGGAGCTAAGTTAAAGGGCAAAGCCACCGGTATCGTCTCTACTTCCAATGTACAGCATGCATCCCCAGCTGCCATATCCGCTCACTGGTACGCACGCAGCAATTATGAAGAGATTGCGGAGCAGCAGGTATACCAGGATATAGATGTGGTCTTTGGTGCCGGTTCCAGGTATTTATCAAACCGAAAAGACGGAGAGAATCTGCTTGACGTCCTTACATCTCGAGGCTATGTCTACGCGGATACTCCGGCTTCGATGGCAGCCGCCTCTGGAAACAAGATCTGGGGCATGTTCGCCGACACCGCCATGACCCGTGATATCGATCGCGATCCTGCCAAACAGCCGAGTCTGGCAGAGATGACCAAACAAGCTATCGACACGTTGAAAAAAGACAAGGATGGTTTCTTTCTTTTTGTCGAAGGCAGTGAAGTCGACTGGTCGGCCCATTCCAACGACCCCGTCGGCTTGATCAGTGACATCAATGCCTTTGACCAAGCCGTCAAAACAGCCCTGGACTTTGCCAAGCAAGATGGAAATACCCTTTTGATCGTGACCACCGACCACGGCAACGGTGGGATCACCATCGGCAGCAAGGAGACCGATGACACCTATTCCAAACTGCCGATCGACAAAGTCGTCCAACCTTTATTGAAAGCAATCAAATCGGCAGACTTCATCGCCCAGCAGCTACCGAAAGATGCCTCTGACGAACAAATCAAGGCTCAACTGCAAACATACTGGGGGATCACGGACGTGACGCCGGAGGAACTAGCCGAAGCGAAGCGTTGGCTGGCCAAAGAGGGCGATCGAGACTACGGACTCGGTCGGATCATCAGCAGCCGGGCAAACCTAGGCTGGACGACCCACGGCCATACGGGAGAAGATGTGCTCGTCTATAGCTACGGACCAAACAAACTCTCCGGACTTATCGAAAACACCGATACGGCCAAAGCGATGGCGCAAGCGATGGGCATCAACCTGCAAGAGTTGAATAATACGCTGTACGTGAACGCAGAAGCAGCGTTCAAACAACTCGGTGCCACCTATCGAATCGATAACACCGATGCCGCCAATCCCGTCGTCGTCGTGGAAAAGGGAACTGCAAAAGCTGAATTGCCTCTCAGCAAAGACATTATCAAGATCAACGGGAAAGAGACTTCACTAACAGGTCTCGTGATTCGCGGTAAAGAAGATCGACCTGTATTTGTACCCCAAGAAGCGATCGACCTGTTCAAAAAAGCCCTAACGGGTAAGTAAAACGATCATACCACCAAGAAGCCTTTTTGCTGGTAATGCAGCAAAAGGGCTTCTTGGACTAGAGTGGCAACCCCTTTACAACCAAAGTCATTGAAAAACCGGTAAAAAACTAATCCAACGAATAACGACGGAATATCACGACATAAGCTTAATCGTGGTATTCATCTAACGATATAAACGATTAAATTTTTCAGTCCAAAATATTCAGATTACTATTGACATCATGCTTATCCGTTTTTCACGGGCACAACAAGATGCGCATTTTCCAGGAAGAAATTTTCGGTCCCGTTGTCTCGGTGACAACTTTCAAAGACCAGGCAGAAGCACTGCAAATTGCTAACGATACCCTCTATGGTTTAGGTGCCGGCGTCTGGATACGCGATATGAACACCGCCTACCGGATCGGACGCGGCATCAAAGCGGGTCGTGTCTGGGTAAACTGTTATCACATGTATCCGGCTCATGCGGCTTTTGGCGGATACAAACAGTCCGGCATCGGACGGGAGACCCACAAGATGATGTTAAGCCATTATCAACAGACGAAGAACTTGCTCGTCAGTTATAGTGAAAATCCTCTGGGTTTCTTCTAAACCCATTATTGGCCTACTAACTCGCAGGCAGTCCCTAAAAAGAAAATCCATGGCCTATAATTACGACCATGGATTTTTCAATTTGGCATATTGCAATTCAAAGATAATCATATAACTATCTAGATCTGCCTAACCTATAGATATATGATTAGCTTAGCCACTTTTTGACGCAAAACAAAACGGGCAACTTTGGTCTCAAATATTATATGCTAAACCAGAACCATCTACTTTGGGGAAAGGAGAAGGAAACCACAATGACCGGCTTATTCTCGAACAATCTCCAGATGAAACTGATCACCGGATTATTCGCTCTCTTGGGTTTATTTGCTGGGTTGCTGATATATGGTCTGTCTGGTGAAGATGCTCCTCCAAGTTCATCCTCCCCTGCAGAATCCTTATGGAAATACAAAACTGCCTACGTAGGTGATAACAGCAAGGTAATAAATCTCCTAAGTCATCTGCCCTTTGCTGACTTACGACGAGAGGTTTCGTTACAAACGCAGCAGTCACCATACGGAGTAACGGTCCAATATGATTTCAGTAAATCAGCTATGAAAAAGACACAAATTGAACCCATATTTCATAATAACGCCATAGCCATCTTTGCACTTATTGGAAATGCCGATCAACTTACGTTCAAAGTGCAAGGGACAGATACTCCAAGTGAATACCGGTATAACAGGGCCGATATTCAACAAGCTTTAGATAAAGACCTCCGGGATTATGTAAAAGACCTCTCGAGTTTTGAAAATTTATTAGAACAGCTCAACTACAGGTAACCTTTCCTACTATTAACCGCACTAGTGACTAGAAAAAAGCACAAAAGCCAAGCACCCTCGAGATCCGAGTTAATGTTTCTATAAAATATCCCAACAATTCCATTACGGCCAAATTTGTTGCGCGAAGTACAGTTTTCTCAAAATCCATAAAGAAAATAAATAAGAGGTCTATCGCCTTTTGTTGCAATAGACCTCTTTCTTATTCCTTGAAAACCACACAGAGTGATTTGTAAAGCATAAGGTCAAGTCCTCGACCGATTCGTACCCGTCGACTGAACACCTCGCGGTGTGTACATCTCGGGCCGATCCACCAGGTCATCTTCCTGGGGTCTTACCTACTTGCGTAGTGGGAAGTCTCATCTTTGGGTCGGTTTCGCGCTTAGATGCTTTCAGCGCTTATCCGCTCCCGACATAGCTAC
>NZ_WNKU01000067.1 GCF_009720735.1 Heliobacterium mobile | reverse complement strand
ACCGCCGTGTACCGAACGGTACGCACGGTGGTGTGGAAGGTCGGTCACTCAAATAATGGGTGACCTCCTATCCGATTAAAGCAGTACAAGTGGCGTTGCCTTTGTATACCAACGATAGCTTTCTCCATCGAATGTAACGGGTAATGGGGTCGTCGACCTATCAGCTTTAAAATAATTCCCGCCAAACCAAAACAAGGATCCGCAAAAGTCCACGGCCAAGGGCGAATACGCCTGAATGGTGTCCCACCAAGCAGACTACTATATCATCGGGAAAAAGAGGGCTATGAAAAATACGACAGCCGCGTGGAAAAGAGAGACGTATCAGCCAAGCCGGGAGAAGACAGTTGGGTCGAAGACGGGATTATCCATGTGGGGGAAACGATCGTAAACTACAATTTCAAAATGCAGCCGAAGAAAACGGCCACACAAGAATCGGGCGAAAGCAGCGGCGGAGACAGTGATGGCGATGACGAATCGTGCCAATAAAACCGCAACCGGGAAATACGCCACCCAACAACCCAACGATGCTCAACCATACCCACTACGTGAACGGCTATCCCGACGGCACCTTCCGGCCGGAACAACCGATTCAGCGTTCGGAAATGGCGGCACTACTGGCGAACGCCTTTGACGACACCCGAAATCACTGGGCGAAAAAATACATCGCCGGAGTGAATGAAGCAGGATGGATGAAAGGCTATGCCGATCAAACCTTCTGCCCTGAGCAGCCCATTACCCGGGCGGAAGCAGTCACCGCCTTAAACTGTTGTTTGGAAGAGGCCCGCTGACTGGACTGGCCAAGGCCACTTGGTCTGCTGGACGACTGTCGAAAAACAAAATAGCGATGATTGTGGAAACCCCGGTACGACAAGTAAAGTCATACCGGGGTTTCCGTTGTAAGTGTACCCTAAGATTGTGCGCTTACAGTTTTCTAACCAAGGCACGAAATCCTCATGCAGCGGTGGATTTGCACTAAAATCGGTCCCCGGTAGTTTCTTCAGAACATGATTCAGGTACATGTACACATTTAAGATAATCGCCTTTGCCGTATCTACGGAATGCGTTGGAATATCGAAACCTTATTTAAATGCTGCAGAACGTTTTTTCGCTTAGAGAAGGAATTCCAGAACTGTTCCTATGACGCCCCGCTTAGCGTGTGTTCTGTCGAGAGATTAAAGAGAGATACTTAAGCCATACGTGATGCTTACCGATTTTTAGTTCAGAAAAAGCACGGTGAATGTCTTCCTGGAGTCGCTCAATGGAATCCTTTTTCTCTATCAAAGGGAGTGAAACCTCTATTCGATAGTGTTGCAAATTTCCAGTTGTAGAGGTGTTTTTCTATGTCAAGTATCAGAACCCCCCCGTCTTTCCTAGACTAGGTAATGATTTGGTGCCCTTTTTGTTCTGCGAAACTTAAGTTTACAAATAGAAACTGAAAGAGCGGACTCGAGTTTAGTGCAGGTTTTGCCCTAGAATCAGCCTAAAGAATGACATCTGCCCAAACATGGAACGTAAATCCTTTTAAAAAAGAGGATTTTGCTTCATAAAGTCGTAAATACAATTTAAGGAACAGAACTTAGTCGAAATAAGTGAAAATGGAAATAGATAAAAACTAAATGCCCTATGAAGGGAGAAGGGAAGAAAGAGGATTGGGGAATAAATAGCGTTTCAAAAGAGAAGCAGTATGGGTTGCAGGAGGGTTGCTTATAGAAAAGACTGATATTAAGTATTGAAAAATATGATAATAAACAAAAATATGACGAGGAGGAACAGAATGAGATTATATGTAAAGGGTTTATCGAGAGTAAGAAAAGATTGCAACGTTTCATTAAAGTTAATATTTTCGCTATTATCTATCCTTCTATTGTTCAACGCATGGATAGTTACGCTAAATGCGGAAGCGGTCACAGAGTCCCGGGAGATTGCCTTTATCGACGGGGGGATTAATCCAACTCTGGCGTTTGTGCAGTCAATTCCGCAGGGAGTCGAAGCGGTTGTGCTGGATAACCAGCGGGACGGCATTGAGCAGATTGCGGAAGTTTTAAAGACGCGGCAAGATATCAAGGCGATACATATCTTCTCCCACGGCGCGCCAGGCAAGATTAGCCTCGGTAAGGGCGTGTTGTCCACTGAAACCATGGAAAAATATAGAGAGTCGCTGCGAGCGATCAGTGATTCATTAGGAGAAAACAGCGACATCCTTATCTATGGATGCAATGTCGCCGAAGGGACTAGGGGAAGTAAGTTTATCGGTCAATTGGCAATCACCACTGGTGCGAATGTTGCTGCATCTACCGATGCCACAGGCGACGAAGCATTGCAGGGGAACTGGACGCTAGAGGCAAGCACCGGCCCAATCCGGTCCAAAACTATCGCGGCCAAGTATGATGGCCTTTTGCAGACGGATGTTCTCGGGGGTGTTCCTAGCAAAGGCAATCTCAGGGTGACAGTGATTGATGGCAATGTTCAGGTGGAAAGACATGATGGGATAGATTTTGCCGGACAGTATAATGATTTCGGGACCATTGCTGGCTCTGGAGCGGCCATCGATATCAATGGAAGTATTTCTAGTTTGGGTTATTACTATTCTAATGATTCAGATGCTGGCATGGGCTCTTTACCCAAAATCGATGCAAGCACACAATCAAAACTCGACAATACCATTACCACCACGTGGAATGTGGGAAGTATTCAGATCGTTCAAAAAGTGACCCTTGTTAAAAATACATCGCAATACGTGAAATTGAAATGGATAATTTACAACGGTGGGGGCTCTGCTGTCTCGAACATCCACTTCATGCGTGGAGTAGATTCGTTTTTATCCGGCGATGACAGAGGGGAAGCATTCTGGGACCCTATAACCAAAATGATCGGCGTCAAGAAAGTAACACCAGAAGGGCAACAACGCATGGGGATGCTCGGGATCAGCCCTACGCCCAGTTCCTATCGTTCCGGCTATTATTACGACGTTACCCAAGACGTCTGTAATGGAGGCACGCTGAGCAAAACTATTCAGCCTGGCGCGGATGTTGACAACGGGTATGCCATGGAATGGACGAAAAGTACGCTGAATGCCGGTGAAACATGGACGATTTCCGCGAATGACTCTTTTGTCAACGCAGCCGTCATCGCTTCCGGCGATCTGAAAGCTTCATCGGGTGAACCTGTAACGTTGCAGTTTGATGTGCAGAATCTGAGTCCCAGCGCCCAGGACGCCAGTTATACTGTCGAAGCGCCTGCTGGATGGATGGCAGTCTTAGAAAGGTCTGCCGATACAGGTGCGGACTGCATTGCCAGTGCTGGCATGAAAACGCTGAATGTCACGGTGACTCCGGCTGTAGGGGCGCAGGTAGGAGACTATGAAATCATTTTGAACATTACCAACAACAGTTTCGATACGCAAAGTGTGGGGATCGTCAATATCTCTGGTGCAGCGCCGGACACGACCCCCCCGACCTGGGCGGTCGGTTATCCGCAAACGGGAACATGTACCCAGAACGGCGCGAACGTATTGGTTCAGACGAACGAGACCGGCAAGGCTTACTACGTGGTGGTGCCTGACGGGGCCACGGCGCCGACGGCGGCGGAGGTGAAAGCCGGCCAGGCGGCGGGCGGAGCGAGCCCGGGCGCCGGGATGAGCGGCTTCGTGAACCTGACGTCGACGAGTTCGCCGGCGACAATCAGCATCACCGGCTTGGCTACAGCGACAAACTATGACGTTTGGCTGGTGGCCGAAGACAGTGTGGGGAACTTAAATACATCGGCCGTGAAGGTGAATATTCAGACCACATCGACCACAGGCATCGACAGAACTAACTTAATAGGAAACTTTTATTCTAGTGTGCCAGGCGAAGGGATAACAGGAGGCGTTACGCTGAGCGATGATCAACAGTGGCACAT
>NZ_WNKU01000066.1 GCF_009720735.1 Heliobacterium mobile | reverse complement strand
GTCAACACCAAATATAAAGAAGTCCAGGGCCAACTGGACCAGCTGTTGGCCGAGCGCGAACAGCAAGAAAAACAAGCTAAAGAACAGCAAGGTAAATTTGAAGAACTCTACAAAACGACAGGCGATGAGTTAACCAAGGCCCAAGCTAGTTTCAAGACCGTAAATGGCCGGGTTGAACAATTAGAGTCTGTCATCAATGGCTTGTTGGAAGCCAAGCTAGAAGGCATTCCCAAGGACTTTCACGACCTCGTTCCTAACAACCTAACTCCAGAAGCCAAGTTGGAATGGTTGGCGGCAGCTGAAAAGAAAGGGTTATTTGGCTCAAAGCAAGAACAGCCTGTCGGTCAGGCAACAAACCCAACACAAGCTCAAACCACAGACCTTAATCAGTTAAGCTCCATTCAGCTTCTCAAAATGGGCTATGCCCAGCGAGCGTAATTCCTAAATGGGGTGCGCTTTTCTTTTCCTCAATACAGCACATAGGGAGGATTATTTACTTTGGCACTTACAATGACTGAAGCCGCCAAGTTATCAACGGATATCCTGCAAAAAGGCGTTATTCAAACGTTTGCTCGTTCTTCTCCGATTCTGGAACTGTTGCCGTTCATGGAGATTTCGGGGAACTCCTACAAATACAATCAGGAACAGACGTTGCCGGGCATCGCCTTCCGTTCGGTCAACGAAGGTTATGTGGAATCCGCCGGTGTCGTCAATCAGCTTTCGGAAGGGTTGTATATCCTCGGCGGTGACGTAGACATTGATAAATTCCTCGTTCAAACCCGTGGAAATGTCAACGACATCCGCTCTATCCACACTGATTTGAAAGCGAAAGCCCTGGCCTTAGAATTTACCCGAGCATTTTTCAAAGGCGATGCAGCTCAACCGGGGCAGTTTGATGGTCTGCAAAAGCGGCTGACCGGCTCCCAAATTATTGACAACGATGATAAAGCCTTTGATTCGGATAAGCTCGATGAACTCATTGATGCGGTGGAGGGAGAACCGGATATCCTTCTCTGTTCCAAGGCGATGCGGCGTGAAATTAAGAAAACCTTGAAAACCTCCACTCACTATATTGAAAGCGGCGAAGATTCCTTTGGTCGACAAGTGAGCACTTATGCAGGCATCCCGATTCGGATTATCGAGACGGATGGAGCAGGCCAGGAAATCCTCGGTTTCAATGAACTAGATAAAGCTGGTGCAGCCTCCGATACTGGCTCCATTTACGCGATCAAATTTGGCACCGAGCAGTACGTATCCGGCCTCCGCAACGGCGGCGTATCGGTGCGAGACCTCGGGGAAATCGACAGTAAGCCCGTATTCCGTACTCGGATTGAGTTCTATTGCGGTATGGCGGTGTTCCATCCTCGGGCAGCGGCACGGCTCCGATATATCAAAAAGTCCTAATCATAGTTGACGTGGCGGAACAACTGCCACGTCTCACTCTTTTTAAGGAGGGCATACCTTGGCGAAATATCGGATTAAAACCCCCAACGTAATTTACAACGGCGTGACCGAAGGTGTACTTTTTCAAAACGGCGAAGCCATTGTTGAGGAAGAGCGATTGAAAAATCTTCTTGTAAATGACTATGGCTATACGGTTGAGGAAATCAAGGAAGAAACCGCTGAAGATAAGAAGCCAAAAACAGCCGTGAAGTAGGTGTGCAAGTGGTTGACCTAAACCGAGCCAACACCTATTTTGCCAACCATGTGCTTCATAACGAGGAATGGTTGATTACGGACGATCTCACTCGTCAAAGGGCTTTACTCAGCGCAGAAACCCAGCTTTACCGGGTATTTCGAAACTATCAGCCCGAAAAAAGGCATCTTCCCGAGGAAGCGGTCTTTGAACAGGCTCTTTGGTTGCTACGAATGGATGAATCGGTTCGCAAGTCTGAACAAGGCGTGAAAGCCGTGTCGGTTAGCGGACTGAGTATCACTATGGAGGGGATACGACGGATTTCCCCGGAAGTCATCGCCATCCTTGGGCGTCGAGTGGGGAGGTACACCGATTGATCCCGTTAAAACAATGGATCACGCGAAGCACCAGCGACACCATGGATGCGTGGGGGATTATGTTACCTGGTTCTAAGAAAACCTTCCCCTGTCGCATTGAGGAAAGGTTCACGCTCGTCAAAGATTCTCAGGGCAAGGAAGTGGTTTCGACCGCCGAGATTCTGCTTCGAGGACTCGTAAAAATCGGCTTCAATGATGTTATAGAGTGGACCGATGAAAACGGTGTGTCGTATTCCCGACAGCCCTTATCCGTATCCGTCCTTCGAGACGTTGGCGGAAAACCTGTGTTTACGAAGGTGGTTGTGTAATGGCTAAAATTACGATCAATGCCAAAGATGTACTTCAAAAGCTGGTGAAGGCGGAAACTGAATCGGGCAAAGCGGTGGTTCAAGCGGTCAACGATTGTGCCGATGATTTACTTCGTGTTTCATCAGAAATTGCTCCCCACGATAAAGGGATCCTTGAAAAGTCCTATGCTCAGGAAGTGAACACAAATCGAGATCAAGTGACGGTAAATGTCCAATATGCCGTCCGTGAAGGGAACTTCAACTACGCCGTTCAAATGCATGAGGGTGAATACCGATTAGGCCCTGGTTCTATCGCTAAACCGGGAACAGAGGGGATGTCTGGAACTCACTACAATGTGGGCAATAAGTTCTTGACCCGGCCGTTAGAGGGTGAAGCCGACACATATCGAAAACACATCCGTCAGGTGTTACGCCAGGTGATACAAAAGGATGGCCAGTAACATGAAAGTCATGGATTTAATTCAGTACCTTCGCAGTGGGATGGAGGCCGTATACTTCGCTAATCGGTTTCCTCCGACCGGTCCCGATGATTGTGTTGTCGTTACGATTTTTGGCGGAGGGCCACCGGATCGGAACATTCGACGGCCTTCGTTTCAAGTGATGGTCCGAAGTAAACATCCCGCCCAAGCGGAACAAAAAGCCCTTGAGTTCCTGGATATGCTGCATCAAAAGCGAGGATTTCAAATCGGCTCCGAACAGGTGATTCTATGTAACGCCCAAAACTCGGCTCCCCTCTATGCGGGAACCGACGAAAACGGGCGTTCTTTTTATTCGGTCAACTTTTCAATCTTACTGGAGGTGGAGTAATTGGCAAAACTCGCGGGTGTCGATGTTTTGTTGTATGTGCAAACCGGGGGAACCGACGATACCCCCACCTATACCGTTCTCGGCGGACAATCAGGAGCCACATTAAACCGTGCTACCCACGTGGTAGACGTAACCTCCAAAGACGCCAACGGCTGGGCCGAAAACGTCGCCGGGGTCAACTCATGGACTTTGGAATGTAACGGCTTTCTGATTGCCGATGACACGGCCACGGTTTATTTGGAACAGTCTTGGTTGAACCGGGCCATGATTAAGTCAGAAATTCGGTTTCCCTCCGGTCGAAAGTACACCGGACACTGCATTATCAGCGATTTCCCCTATGAGTTTCCGCAGGATGGGGCTGCAACCTATAAGTTGTCTCTCACCGGAACGGGAGCCTTGATCCTTATGAACGAAATAACACCGTAAACATGGAGGGATAACGCAAAATGGCAAATAAGCATAAGGCTCTTGTTGAAATCACGTTGGACAAGCCCAGGAAACTTCGCTATGACTTAAATGCGCTGGCCGAGTTGGAAGATAAATTAGGTGTATCGCTGCAGGAGCTTGATCAATTGGCGATGGGTGTCAAACAGCTTCGGGTATTTTTGTGGGCGGGATTAGTTCACGAAGATCCCGATTTATCGGAGATTGATGTCGGGGCTTTTGTCGACTTGGAAAACCTCAGGGAAGTGAACCAAAAAATCACGGAAGCATTTCAGTTGGCCACGGGAAAAAACTAACCGACGACCCCGAAGGAACGCCGGTTACGACAAGAACGGATTTTTGGCAAGAGGTGAAGGAGACCGCCTTCGGGGTCCTGCAACTCCGCCCTACGGAGATGTGGGGATTGACGTTGATGGAATTAATCGAAATGGCAGAAGCACAGAGCAAAGAAACGGTAACGCACTATGAAATTGCGTATCGACGGACGGCTTGGTTGGCCGCAAACCTCATGAACGCAGCGGGTACACTCAAGCAACCCGTTACGGTGGACTTATTGTTGGGAATAGACAGCACCGAGGACGCCCGGACCATAAACGAAGAAGAACGGACAAAAGCGTTTCGTGATTTGGTAGAAAAGTTCAATCAGTGATGCCCGAAAGGGGGTGAGTTCCTGTCCGTATT
>NZ_WNKU01000065.1 GCF_009720735.1 Heliobacterium mobile | reverse complement strand
GTCAACACCAAATATAAAGAAGTCCAGGGCCAACTGGACCAGCTGTTGGCCGAGCGCGAACAGCAAGAAAAACAAGCCAAAGAACAACAAGGCAAGTTTGAAGAACTCTACAAAACGACTGCCGATGAGTTAACCAAGGCCCAAGATGGTTTCAAGACCGTGAATGGCCGGGTTGAACAATTAGAATCCGTTATTAACGGCCTATTAGAAGCCAAACTTGAAGGTATTCCAAAGGACTTTCACGACCTCGTTCCTAACAACCTAACTCCAGAAGCGAAGCTGGAATGGTTGGCGGCAGCTGAAAAGAAAGGATTATTTGGCGTAAAGCAAGAACAGCCTATCGGCCAAGCGACCAACCCTACGCAAGCTCAAACCACTGACCTTAATCAGCTCAGTTCCATACAACTTCTTAAAATGGGCTATGCCCAGCGAGCGTAATCCCTAAACGGATTGCGCTTTATCTTTTCCCCAATACAGCACATAGGGAGGATTTTTTACTTTGGCACTAACCATGACCGAAGCGGCAAAGCTATCGACGGATGTACTTCAAAAAGGCGTTATTCAAACGTTCGCTCGTTCTTCTCCGATTCTAGAACTACTGCCGTTCATGGAGATTTCGGGGAACTCCTACAAGTACAATCAGGAGCAGACCTTACCGGGCATCGCCTTCCGGTCTGTCAACGAAGGCTATGTAGAATCGGCGGGTGTGGTCAACCAGCTATCCGAGGGCTTATATATCCTTGGCGGAGACGTGGATATTGATAAGTTCCTCGTGCAAACCCGAGGTAACGTCAACGACATTCGCTCCATCCATACGGACCTGAAAGCAAAAGCCTTAGCTCTGGAGTTTACCCGAGCCTTCTTCAAAGGGGATGCGGCCCAGCCGAGCCAGTTTGACGGCTTGCAGAAACGGTTAACCGGGAAGCAAATTATTGATGGTGAGGATAAATCCTTCGATTCGAATAAACTGGATGAGTTGATTGATGCCGTAGAGGGTGAACCGGACGTACTTCTTTGTTCCAAGGCGATGCGCCGTGAGATTAAGAAATCACTAAAAGACTCGACTCACTATATCGAAAGCGGAGAAGATTCTTTTGGTCGCCAAGTAAGTACCTATGCGGGTATTCCGATTCGTGTGATCGAGACGGATGGTGCGGGTCAGGAGATTCTCGGATTTAACGAATTAGATAAGGCCGGAACAGCTTCGGATACTGGCTCCATTTACGCGATCAAGTTTGGAGCAGAGCAGTATGTCTCGGGCCTCCGTAACGGTGGTGTATCGGTGCGTGACCTTGGGGAAATCGACAGTAAGCCGGTATTCCGTACCCGGATTGAGTTTTATTGTGGTATGGCGGTGTTCCACCCTCGGGCAGCTGCACGGCTCCGGTATATTAAAAAGTCGCAACAACAACAGTAAGATTTGACGTGGTAGAGTAATCTGCCACGTCTTCATTTTTTATGGGGAGGGGATATCGTGGCAAAATATCGGATTAAAACGCCTAACGTGATTTATAACGGTGTGACCGAGGGCGTACTGTTTCAAAACGGTGAAGCGATCGTCGAAGACGAGCGTTTGAAAAACCTTCTGATGAGTGACTATGGCTATACCGTGGAAGTGATCGAGGAAGAAATCGTAGAAGATAAGAAGCCCAAAACTGCCGCGAAGTAGGTGAGTAAGTGGCGGATCTGAACCGAGCCAACACCTATTTTGCCAACAATGTGCTTCATAACGAGGAATGGGTGACTAGGGATAACTCCACTCGCCAAAGGGCTTTACTCAGTGCAGAAACCCAGCTATACCGGGTATTCCGCAACTATCAACCCGATATTCGGCCTCTTCCCGAAGAAGCAGTGTTTGAACAGGCTCTTTGGCTGTTGGGAATGGACGAAACGGTTCGTAAATCCGAACAAGGCGTGAAAGCCGTATCGGTTAGCGGACTGAGTATCACTATGGAGGGGATACGACGGATTTCCCCGGAAGTCATCGCCATCCTTGGACGTCGAGTGGGGAGGTACGCCGATTGATTCCATTAAAACAATGGATTACGCGAAGCACCAGCGACACCATGGATGCGTGGGGGATTATGTTACCTGGTTCTAAGAAAACCATCCCTTGTCGGATCGAAGAAAAGCACATGCTCGTCAAAGATTCTCATGGCAAAGAAGTGGTTTCGACCGCCGAGATTCTGCTTCGAGGACTCGTAAAAATCGGCTTCAATGATGTTATGGAGTGGACCGATGAAAACGGCGTGTCGTATTCCCGACAGCCATTATCCGTATCCGTCCTTCGAGACTTTGGCGGAAAACCTGTATTTACGAAGGTGGTTGTATAGTGGCCAACATCACAGTGGATGCCAAAGATGTACTTCAAAAGCTGGCGAAGGCGGAACGTGAATCGAATAAAGTGGTGGTTCAAGCGGTCAACGATTGTGCGGATGATTTACTTCGTGTTTCGTCAGAAATTGCTCCCCATGACAAAGGAATCCTTGAAAAGTCCTATGCTCGGGAAATGAACACGAATCGAGATCAGGTGACGGTAAATGTCCAATATGCCGTCCGTGAAGGGAATTTCAACTACGCCGTTCAAATGCACGAGGGTGAATACCGGTTGGGAGCCGGTTCGCGTGCCAAGCCGGGAACAGAGGGGATGTCTGGAACCCACTACAATGTGGGCAATAAGTTCCTAACCCGGCCGTTAGAGGGCGAAGCCGACACATATCGAAAACACATCCGTCAGGTGTTACGCCAGGTGATGCCAAAGGATGGCCAGTAACATGAGAGTCATGGACTTGATTCAGTACCTTCGCAGCGAGATGGCGGCCGTTTATTTTGCCAATCGGTTTTCACCGACCGGTCCAGATGATTGTGTCGTCGTTACGATCTTTGGCGGAGGGCCACCGGATCGAAACATTCGACGGCCTTCGTTTCAAGTGCTGGTCCGAAGCAAACATCCCGCCCAAGCGGAACAAAAAGCCCTTGAGTTCCTGGATATGCTGCATCAAAAGCGAGGATTTCAAATCGGCTCCGAACAGGTGATTTTATGTAACGCCCAAAACTCGGCTCCCCTCTATGTGGGAACCGACGAAAACGGGCGTTCTTTTTATTCGGTCAACTTTTCAATCTTACTGGAGGTGGAGTAATTGGCAAAACTCGCGGGTGTCGACGTTTTGTTGTATGTAAAAACCGGGGGAACCGACGATACCCCCACCTATACCGTTCTCGGCGGACAATCAGGAGCCACGTTAAACCGTGCTACCCACGTGGTAGACGTAACCTCCAAAGACGCCAACGGCTGGGCCGAAAACGTCGCCGGGGTAAACTCATGGACTTTGGAATGTAACGGCTTCCTGATCGCCGATGACACGGCCACCGTGTATCTGGAGCAGTCTTGGTTGAACCGGGCCATGATTAAGGCAGAAATTCGGTTTCCCTCCGGTCGAAAGTACACCGGCCACTGCATCATCAGCGATTTCCCCTATGAGTTTCCGCAGGATGGGGCTGCGACCTATAAGTTGTCTCTCACCGGAACTGGAGCATTGATCCTTATGAACGAAATCACCCCGTAAACATGGAGGGATAACGCAAAATGGCAAATAAGCACAAAGCCTTGGTCGAAATTACGTTGGACAAGCCCAGGAGACTCCGCTACGACTTAAATGCGCTGGCCGAGTTGGAAGATAAGTTAGGCGTATCTCTGCAAGAGCTTGATCAATTGGCGATGGGCGTCAAACAGCTACGGGTATTTTTGTGGGCGGGATTGGTTCATGAAGATCCCGGTTTATCGGAGATTGATGTCGGGGCTTTCGTCGACTTGGAAAACCTCGCGGAAGTGAATCAAAAAATCACGGAAGCATTTCAGTTGGCCACGGGAAAAAACTAACCGACGACCCCGAAGGAACGCCGGTTTCGACAAGAATGGATTTTTGGAAACAGGTGAAAGAGACCGCCTTCGGGGTCCTAAAGCTACGCCCTACGGAGATGTGGGGATTGACGCTGATGGAATTGATCGAAATGGCAGAGGCACGGAACAAGGAAACGGTCACGCACTATGAACTCTCCTATCGACGGACGGCTTGGTTGGCCGCAAACCTCATGAACGCAGCCGGTACACTCAAGCAGCCCGTTACGGTGGACTTATTGTTGGGAATAGACAGCACCGAGGACGCCCGGCCCATAAACGAAGAAGATCGGACAAAAGCGTTTCGTGATTTGGTAGAAAAGTTCAATCAGTGATGCCCGAAAGGGGGTGAGTTCCTGTCCGTATT
>NZ_WNKU01000064.1 GCF_009720735.1 Heliobacterium mobile | reverse complement strand
CATAACCAATGTAAACTCCGGTTCGACAATTAGTGCTCCTGCGGTTCCTGCGAAGGAAGGCTATACCTTCAGTGGCTGGTATAAAGAAGCCAGTTGCACCACCCCTTGGGCATTCACTACCGATACGGTAACCGCCAATATCACACTATACGCGAAGTGGACGGCAAACCCGCCCCCGATCCCGATCAACACCGCCCCCACCGCTACCGGAGTCAGCATCACCGGAACAGCCCAAGTCGGACAAACCCTAACCGGCAACTACACCTATAGCGACGCCGAAAACGACCCAGAAGGAAGCTCCGTTTACCGTTGGTACCGGTCGGACGATTCAAACGGAATCAACAAAACAGCCATTTCCGGAGCGACAGGAAGGACCTACACGCTGGGGCTTGCCGATGTCGGCAAATACATCAGCTTTGAAGTCACTCCCTTCGCCGCCACAGGCAAATCACCCGGTTCGGCGGCCGAAAGCGCCAAAACGCAAGCCGTCACCGCCATCGATAACCTGCCGCCGCGAATCACCATCACCCCATCCACGCAAGATCCGACCGACAAAGACGTCACCTTGGCCGTCACCGTCGACGGAACCGGCAGCAACATCACCGTCCAGAAGTGGGCCTCTGGTGATCATGACGCAGCCTACTTTGCCGGAAACGGAACCGTCTTCACCAATAATCAAATCGTCATCGGCGAAAACGGGACTTATACGGTCTACGCGAAAGACGAAGCCGGAAACGAAGCGGTGCAAGTCATCAAAATAGACAACATCTCCAAATCAGCGTTAGCCGTTACCGAAGCCCGTATCGACAATGATGCCCCCGATACCCTCGTCATGACCCTCAATAAACCAGTCAAAATCGGATCCAAAGAGGATTTTCAAGTGTTCGTCGACGGCAACGCAGGGAAGATCAAATCGATCGCCTTAACCGGAGACAACAGGATTACCCTCACCCTCGACAAACCGATTCGATTCGGCCAAAACATCACCCTTCAATACACGGGACAGAGCATCCAAGACAAATCGGGCAACAAACTCGAACCGTTCAGCGATTATGCCGTACGAAACAACGTCCAAAATACCAAGGCACCGGAGATCACCCTCACCGTGTCTTCTGAAAAACCGACAAATCAATCCCTGACCGTAAAAGTAAGCGTCAAAGAAAAAGGCAGCCCCGTCGTGCTCACCAAGTGGGCCAAAGGGGAACAAGAGGTAGCCTACTTTGCCGACGGCGGTACCCCCCTCACCGATTCCACCTTTCCCGTCGATGAAAACGGGGACTACACCGTCTACGTCATCGACAAAGCGGGCAATGAAGCCGTCAAAACCATCACCGTCAATAACATCGACAAAACGGCGCTGACCATCGCCAAGGCGTCCATCGACAATGGAGACGCAAAAGTGATTCGAGTGACCTTTACCGAGCCTGTTAAATCGGGCAAGCTCGGCGGATTCACGGTCACCGTCGATGGCAAGAATGTCTCAATCGACCGCGTCCAAAGCGAATCGAAAAATACACTGCTCATCCAATTATCAACCCCCGTAAAGAGTGGACAAGCCGTACAGCTCTCGTACCAGGGAGGCCAAATCAGCGACGAGGCGGGGAACCTGCTGGCCCCGGTCACCGATATGAACGTGGAAAACTCCGTGGTGGCCCTATCCCTCAAAAGCTTATCCGTAGAGCCGGGCAACCTCGAACCGGCATTCAGCCCGCAAACCAGCGAATACCGTGTCAAGGTTGAAAATGAAGTCGAGGAAATCAAAATTACCGCCGTTCCCGAATCGGACGAAGCAAACGTATACATAAACGGCCAACGGATGAAAAAAGGGGAACCCACAAGGCTGCCCCTGGTCGAAGGGACCAACCGTTTTGAAGTGAACGTGGTTGGAAGCCAGGGCTTGCTCACCCAGAAATACACCCTGGAAGTCGAGCGAAAAAACCCCGAACTCACGAAAATCAGCATTACTGAACCAGTCAAAAACAGTGTCCTCATGACCAATAAACCGTCCATCGCCGGAGAAGCGGCCAAAGGGAGCGTCCTCACCGTCTACCTCGATAATAAACCGGCTGGGAAAGTGACAACCGGACTGGACGGGAAGTGGACATGGGCCGTCAACAAAGCCTTATCTCCTGGGGAGCACGAAATCCAAGTCATCGGAAGAAACTCGGACGGAGAAAACATCGAATCGGAAGCGGTTACCTTTACCGTAAACACAAGCAAACAGATCACCATGACCATGGACCCTCCATCCTTGGTCGGCGACGGCCGCTCTACGGCGACGGTCACCGTTACCGTCAAATCAGCGAAAGGAAAACCCGTTCCGAACATCCCGGTGGCCTTCTCCACCAACGTAGGCAAACTTGATCAGAATACGATTGTCACCGATGACCGAGGGCAAGCCGTCATTGAACTGACCGCGCCGTTACTCGAAGGGATTACGCCGGCCCAGGGAATTCTGCGAGCCAACATCGACGATGACGGGCAACGCCTAGAAGCGGTGTTGACGATGCAGTTTATGCCAGCGTCGATTGAAGGCATCGTCAAAGATCAAACATCCGGCGAGATTGTGGCGGGAGCGACTGTCGTCATTAAAGAAGACTTTAACGGCGACGGCGTGATCGACTTTACCGCCTCAACGGAGACAGGAAGCGACGGGCGGTATAAGATATACGTTCCTCGCGGCAACTGGACCTATCATCCGATCATCACCTTCCCCATGACGGTCAATGGGCAGCAGGTCAACGTGACCTTGAAACAGAAAGCGCCAGTGGGGCAATTAAACGGCGTCGGGGAAGAGATCAAGTCCAGCAAGAACTTAACCGGGATGCTGCTCGTCGCCGATCCGAATGGGGAAGCAAAACCGGTCGAGGACGTCCTGGGCGGCCAAAACGTAACCGTGACCGTCCGCAACGCATCCGGCCAAGCCATCCATACGGCGACTGCCGGGCAGTTTGAAGTCGACGATATTCCACCGGGCGAATACCAAGTGATATATAAAGTCAAAGGGCCGGATGGCGAAGAGTTAGCCGGTAGAACGGCCACGGTCACCGTCCAAGAAGACGGTGAAATCTCGGTCAACGTGTCCTTGATCGACCCCTATGGGATCATTCGTGACCAAAAGACGAATAAACCCCTGCAAGACGTAAAAGTGACCTTGCATTGGGCCAATACGGAACTGAACCAAGAAAAAGGGCGGAAACCAGACGGGGTCGTCGATTTGCCCACTTTGGAACAATTCCCGCCAAACCAAAACAAGGATCCGCAAAAGTCCACAGCCAAGGGCGAATACGCCTGGATGGTATTCCCCCAAGCAGACTACTATATCATCGGGGAAAAAGAGGGCTATGAAAAATACGACAGCCGCGTCGAAAAGAGAGATGTATCAGCCAAGCCGGGAGAAGACAGTTGGATCGAAGACGGGATTATCCATGTGGGAGAAACGATCGTAAACTACGATTTCAAAATGAAGCCGAAGAAAACGGCCACGCAAGAATCGGGCGGAAGCAGCGGCGGAGACAGTGATGGCGATGGAGGAACCATGCCAATAAAACCGAACCCGGGAAATACGCCTTCACCGAGCAACCCAACGATGCTCAACCATACCCACTACGTCAACGGCTATCCCGACGGCACCTTCCGGCCGGAACAACCGATTCGGCGTTCGGAAATGGCGGCACTGCTGGCGAACGCCTTGTCCTTGCCGGGGCCGACCAATTCGGAAGCCAATTATCCTGACGTCGATAACTCCTTCTGGGCCCGTCAAGCCATTGCCGAAGCCAGCCGCGCTGGTTTGATGGAAGGGTATCCCGATCAAGGGTTCCATCCGGAAGCCAATGTGACACGGGCACAAATGGCGGCGATCATCGCCAAATGGAAAAGCATCCAGAACACCGGAACGAACGCCTTTGACGACACCCGAAATCACTGGGCGGAAAAATACATCGCCGGAGTGAATGAAGCGGGATGGATGAAAGGCTATGCCGATCAAACCTTCCGCCCCGAGCAGCCCATTACCCGGGCGGAAGCGGTGACCGCCTTAAACCGGTTGTTTGGAAGAGGCCCGCTGACAGGACTGACCAAGGCCACTTGGTCTGATGTGCCATCCACCTACTGGGCCTGGGGGCAAATTGAAGAAGCCTCTATCGATCACTCATCGGTAGCACTGCCTGGTGCTGGGGAACAGTGGATAAAGTAAAACGTAAATATAAGAGTTGGGATTTTAGCTTGAACCAGTTAGTGTAACTGAATATAGCGGAATTGGCAAAAGCCTGAGGTACAATAG
>NZ_WNKU01000063.1 GCF_009720735.1 Heliobacterium mobile | reverse complement strand
CTTCTTCCCCGAAGACAAGGGTTTACAATCCGAAGACCTTCATCCCCCACGCGGCATTGCTCCGTCAGGCTTTCGCCCATTGCGGAAGATTCCCCACTGCTGCCTCCCGTAGGAGTCTGGGCCGTGTCTCAGTCCCAGTGTGGCCGTTCACCCTCTCAGGCCGGCTACCGATCGTCGCCTTGGTGGGCCGTTACCCCACCAACTAGCTAATCGGACGCGGACCCATCCAAGAGCGGATTGCTCCTTTGGTTGTCCGGGGATGTCCCCGAACCACATTATGCGGTATTAGCAGCCCTTTCGGGCTGTTATCCCCCACTCTCAGGCAGGTTATCCACGCGTTACTCACCCGTCCGCCACTAAGCACTTCCACCGAAGTATCCGTGCTCCGTTCGACTTGCATGTGTTAGGCATGCCGCCAGCGTTCGTCCTGAGCCAGGATCAAACTCTCCACAAATAATGTAGATAAGCTTGAGTCAAGCTCTTGTTGATATAAAGTAATTCTTAGTTGAATCAAGGCTTCTTTTTACTGAAGTTCATCGATTCTTAAGAAGTTATCCGTCCCACTTACGCGGGCCGAATTGACTTTGGTTTCGCACGCTTTTGCTTACAACTGTTTGATTTTCAAGGACCAATCCTTAACGCCACCGCACCGGCGACGGAATTAAATATTATCACTTTTGATAAAAAACGTCAACTGGTATCTCTTACAAAATTACCTCGTTCATTTTTCATCATCCCGTCTGGCAGTGACAGTATATATTTTTATCACGTATGGAGATAGAAGTCAATGGAACTTTATCCCTGAGGGGCTTTTACTTCGTCTACCAATTGGGTAAATATAGCTTCAACACCGATAAACCATCGATTATCCTCCGAATATCTCGTGTTTATCCAAGCGATAGGGTCGGCCTTTACCGGTCGATCCTTGCTAAGGTTGATAATCGTCACCGCGGCGATGCGGGCCGAATCATTTATATTAGTGTTGTAGTCCTGCCAGCTATGGTAGACGTTAAATGGATTATTCGCGATTTTACGGGCATTATCGACTGTTCTCGGAACAAAGGCCTGTTCTTGACCGGTAATGGCGATCATTAAAAAAGGATGTATATCATATTCCTTGGAAGTGTTTATGATCGTCGAAAGATAAGGTTCATCCGCTAGTAGTGAATTCTTTTGCTGTAACCACTGACGCAACGCCTCAACATCAACGGGATGATATCGTAATATATCGGGCAATTCATTCTGAGGTTTTTGATTGCTCTGTTTAACCCTGAGATTCAAAGCTTGTTCGCCATCTTTTTCTGCCCAAGAGGTTAACGTGAAACCAGGCGAACCTAAAATCACAGGCACCAGAACAAAAGAAGCAACCATCACTGCTGCAGCTGCCGCAAGCAATACTTTAGGTTTACTCTCCCTTTTAGATCTCTTTTCCGTTCCTACTAAAGAGGGCACAACTTTTGAAGGCAGGGAACTTTTCGGAGGAGGTATAGGCAACGAAAAAGATTGTTTTGAACCAACAGGGATCAATTCATCGGTAACTTTGTAGGTAACGATATTGCTTGTTTTAACACTCGTTTTTTCGTAATCAATCTGATCATCGGCTATGTTTGGATCCTGTTTTAAATCTTTATGAATTAAAGGTTCGTCAAGAAAAACTTGATCTACTCCATGTACTAAGGCCGGCGTTTGCTTTTCTTCCCAAGCATCTAAGATCTCTTCCCAAAAACGGTCCTCTTTACCGTTTGCTTGTTTCGGAATAAATTCAGCGAACTCCTGAAGTGTGTCCTGGGAGAGCGTTAGGCCTTGGTCATGATTGACGAAGTACCATAATGATTCAAGGATTCCTTTTCGCTGATTCTTTTCTTCTTTCTCCAAGGTTAGAGTCACCTGGAAAACTCGGCCGGCGTCAATGGTAAAGTAATTTTGAATTACCGCCTGTTCGATCAACTTCTTTCGAATTTGAGCGCGCGTTTCCCCAGCAAAGGATTGCATATGACGGTCTAAAACACGATGAATTGCATCCGCCAGCACGGCTGCCCGCACTCTAGCATCATCACGGGCAAACTTTTTTTGTACGTAGTCTCTTATCTTAGAGACATCTTCATCATGAAGCAGTATTTTCTTTTGCAATTCTGCTAGAAAGGACCGCATCGCTTTCCATCCTTAACGAAATACTCTTCCTGATTTTAGTTTATCAGCTCATCCTCCAAAAGCCTACAAATAATTTTTAATCGCATCTTGTGCTTGTTAGGATTTGAAGGAATTAGCATTCCTGTAGCGAATCTGTAAATCAAAAGATTCCTTTTAATTAGAGAGGAGTGATTAATCTATGCCTCCCCTGCACAATTTAGATCAGGCCGCCAAAGCCTTAAATTGGGCTGTTGAGCTAGGCGGCGATGAATCGGATGTTCAAATGTTCGAAGCTTTATTGGCAAAGTTGACTGACGGGCAAGAGCTTACTGATGTAGAAAGTGAGACGATAAAAGGCCTGCTTAGTGAAATCGAAGAGACACTATAAGCCAAAAACGCCATCGTCTTTTTTAGACGATGGCGTTTTTCCATGATTGTAGAGAAATTATTTTCCGCTCGAGGAAGTCGTATATGCGGTTTGCATGCAATACATCGTAAACTTTCCTCTGCCGAATAAAAGTTTGGGACCACCTAAAATATACAAATAGCGATTATCTACAATGGCTTTTGCCAAGACAGCTAGTTTACCACGCGTTTTGAGTCCCAAGATGACGCCAGCCCCATCGTGAGCCCCTAATGATGCGACAGAGCCCTTCATGAGCGGATGAAAGGCCTCTAATCTCTGTTCTCCGCGAATCAGAGAGGTAAGATTTCGGGCACAGGTTGCCGATTGCATGACAGCCAACTGCGCTGTAGGAGGAAAGGGGCGTTCTGTTTGGGGATCCATCACAGCAGAGCAGTCGCCAATCACAAATACGTTTTCATATCCTTTTATGCGCAAATCTTTTTCTACGGGGATTCTTCCACGTGGAGCGTCAAAGGCCGTACCGCAGACAACCGAGTTCCCCTGAACACCGCCGGTCCATATCACCGTCGCAGGACTAATCGTTTCTTCCCCTTGATCAGATGCAAGGATTGCGCCTTGGGCATCGACGGATTTGATCCGCGTCGAAAGCCGAAACTCAACGCCCATACGTTCAAGCGATTCTTTGGCATAAGCGGCTAAGGAAGGATCAAAGGCACCTAAAATTCCAGGGCCGCCTTCTACATTGAGCAATCGTACGCGTTGACGGTCAACTCCATGCTTTTTGCAAAGCTCAGACACTTTGTCAGCCAGTTCTCCAACGAACTCGATACCTGTAAAGCCAGCTCCACCTACGATAAGAGTCAAGGTTTGTTTTAAATCTTTTACACGTGCAAAATCTGCGAAAAGGGATTCGATTTTGTTGCGAATCTTGCGAGCTGAGTTCATGCTACGGATCATTAAGGCATGTTCCATGATTCCTGGTATTCCGAAAGTAGCCGATTGAAACCCTAACGCAACCACCAAGTAATCATATGTAAGCGTTCCGCCGTGACTGAGAATAACCTGTCGTTCCTCTTTTTGAACACCGAGAACAGTGTCTTTTATAAAGCGAATACGTTGGGTGTCAATAACTTCCTTAATCGGTATGCAGATACGGTTTTCATCGCCTGTACCCGCAGCAACTTCGTGTAACAATGTTGTCTGATAGTGATAATCATGTTTATTGATTAAAATGATTTCCGCTTCGTCTGAGAGAAGAAGTTTTTGCAGGTGTACAGTAGTTAATATACCACCGTACCCAGCACCTAAGATTACTATCCTTGGTTTCTGTTTTGTCATTATTCTCCCACCTCTTATTTTTGTTGAGTTAATCAAATTCAACATATCTATTATTTATTAAACTTTTCACAATTGCAGCAATTTTTCTTCTTTTATTGATAACTATAAATAGCTTAAATCTTTTTGTCAACTATGGAAAAACTTCCATGAATTTTAAAGTATTATGTATTCTGAATACATGTAAAGAAATAGAAACCCTACCCTCAGCGAGGCAACTATCACTAAAATGAGCATCATTGACTTTCTGGATAGCCCTTATACATACAGCTTTTAGGCAATATTATTAATGAAAAAATAAAAAGAGACTACTTCTCAAGGGAGAAATAGTCTCTACTATACTGAATTCACTCTAATACATGATAAAAATGGAGCCGGCGACAGGACTTGAACCCGCAACCTACTGATTACAAGTCAGTTGCTCTACCAGTTGAGCTACGCCGGCATTATGGCGGAGCAGACGGGATTCGAACCCGCGATCTCCAGCGTGACAGGCTGGCATGTTAGGCCTCTACACCACTGCTCC
>NZ_WNKU01000062.1 GCF_009720735.1 Heliobacterium mobile | reverse complement strand
ACAGCGAGTCAAGGCTTGACGGCTAAGTCGCGCTAGTTTAACAAGTTTCCCCATTTGCCTTCTCTAAAATGAGATCTCACGCATTCATTTGAATAAGGGCGATCGGCTCAAAAATAATGGGGTTAAACCGCTTTCATTGGGGGATATAACTTGATCATTAGCAAAAACAAGTTTATCGGAATTATTAACTATTTTTGTATTCCACATAGATAAAAAACCTCCCACACTTAAAATTCAAAAAGATGTGTTGTGTCATCTATCCATGATGTATAATTAGTTAAAAAATGTGATTTCTTGAATTATCTTGAGTAAAAATAAATTTAAGTAATGCTATTAAGCCAAAATATATTACGTTCAATACTCGCTAATAAGTAGTACGTCGATATATGAAAGTGATCTAAGTTATTTCATTAATCACTCTCCCTTTTTCCCACGAATAACGTAAATCCTTCTTATCAAAGTTGATAAAAAATGGATTTCTAGTTATCCATGAGTTATTGAGGTCAACGTGGCAAATGTCGTTGTGGTCATTTATTCCCATCGACCTCATTACAATAAAAACGTACCAAAAAATTGAAATAAAGTCAATGATTAAAAAAGCCTTCGCCGGTTTTTTCTTTTGCCGTGTCGGCCACGGGGAGGGTCGAGGCCCGTACCGGGCCTTGTTAAATCATCATCATCGCAAAATCATCTCAACGGAAACGCAAAAAACCGCCGTCAGCAACTGCCTCCGTCGGTTTCCCCTGCGTACCGGGCCATTTCAACCCCATGGCTTCACCAGAGATGCCCCTCCGTAACTACGACCGTAACCACATTTTGGTTCTCTCTTCCACCTGGTGATCCTGCTAACCCGCATATGTAGTGGAGCCGGCGACAGGACTTGAACCCGCAACCTACTGATTACAAGTCAGTTGCTCTACCAGTTGAGCTACGCCGGCGAGTCAAGCTATGTTTTCATCTGTGATAAAGTGAGATAGGAGCCGTAAAATCATGAGAATAGTGGAGTAAACGGGAAATTCTGAACGTGATCCGCTTTGACAATCTCGGGAACGTGTAATCTAAGTTCAATATACGTTGATATACTGATTACAAGTCAGTTGCTCTGTTGGAAGACCTGCTAATTCGGTTTCTTTAATTGGCTGATTATAAGCGATCTTCGCAGATTTGAACAGAGAGTAAGATGTGGGATATTAGGTCGGCGTTGCTTGGGAGAAGAAGGGATTGGGTTAGGGGATATAGCGTTAAAAGGCCGCCAGTTAAGGCGAGCTTTTTTTGCGTTGGGTGATGGGGCCAATTGTCGGAACTACAGTTACACTTCAATTTTGACGGGTAATCGGCGGAAGATCACTGTTGCTCACCGGGGGTACAGAAGATGAGGGAACATAGAAGGATAAGTTGCAGTTTTGGGGGCAGTGTTGCCGTTGGGGGGTATATTGAATTAGAAAAGCCCGCCGATGAGGGCGAGCTTTTTTGGTTGGGTGGTGGGGTAATTGCGAGAGGGGAACTAAGGTGGGACTTATGGGTTTTACAAGGGTTATGAGTTGAGTGAAAAACTGGTGGTGGTTGGGCATAATAGAGATGTTAAATTAAACTCGACAAAATACGACATATTTAGATAGAGGATTATAACCATTTCGAGAGAATAGACTTTATAAGTGAGAGATACGGAGGGGTTAAGGGTGATAAATAAGATATCATTTGAGAAATATAAGAGCTTTAATTCTTTAGAGGGAATGACCATTAAACCTATTACAATACTTTGTGGTACTAATAGTTGCGGAAAAAGCTCGATTTTACAAAGTATTTTAATGTATAAACAAACTTTTGAGAGTCAGAATCCTAATCAAATAGTTTTATTGAATGGAAGATTTACTCATTTAGGGACATTTGAAAGTATTATTTATGGTAAAAACCCCGAAGGAAATCTATCAATTGAATTCACATTCAAAGTAAAAAAAGAAGACTTTCAAGGAAAAGACAATGCAGTGCCTTTAACTTATCATTTAAGAGAATTTATCTCACGAGAAAGATTTCATGAAAAAAACGCTGAATATTTTATAACTATAAAAATTACTTTATCAACTATAAGTGAAAAAATAAAAAAATATATGCAATCAGTTAGAGTGGAAAAATGGGAATTCATCCTAAGAACAACTACGGAAAATCAAAAGGAATATCCCGATGTAAAAATTGAGCTTACTCATCAGAAAAACAATAATTACAAGGTTAAATGGGAAAATTTAATTGTAAGATTTATTGATGATGAAGGGGAAAATGCAACTGGGGAAGGAATTGTTAATGTAGGGTTCTCGAACCTTATGCCAACCTTTTGGCGAATTAATCATGAAGAAAATAAAAGTAGAATTACTTCAAATGTTGTTTTTGCTTCCACTAGAATAGCTATACTTATGAAAAGTCTTTTTTCATTGTACACATATATTGGTCCATTAAGAGAAGAGCCCTCCAGAAGATACATTTACGAAAATGAAGTTTTAGAGATCGGTACAAAGGGCGAAAATGCAGCGTTTATCTATCTAACAGAACAAGAAAATCCAATAAAAAATCATTACTTTTTTAACAATAATACTTTTATTTCAGAAAAGGAAATAAAACTTTCCGATGCAATAGAAAGATGGATGAGTCTTTTTGGAATAAAGGAATTTAAGCCTGAACAACAAAATGAACTAATTTACTTAAATATGAATTCCAGTTTGTTCGATAAAACGAGAGTCAACATAGCTGAAGTCGGTTTTGGTGTTAGCCAGCTATTCCCAATAGTATTAGAAGGGCTTAGGATGCCTGTTATGAGTACTCTATTATTAGAACAACCCGAGATACATTTACATCCAAAACTACAAATGCAAATGGCTGACTTTTTCATTGCTTTAGCCCTTTCAAATAAAAAAGTAATTGTAGAAACACACAGCGATCATTTAATCAATAGGCTCATACGTAGAATTGTTGAAGACGAATCAGGTACCCTATTAAATTTGATTTCCATTTATTTTGTTACGCCTTCTGAACATGGAAGCTGTTATGAAGAAGTAAAAGTTGACGAATATAACGGAATCGTAAATTGGCCAGTAGATTTCTTTGACCAAACTGCAACAGAACAAGAGGGAATAATTTTAGCTGGGATAGAAAAAAGAAGAAAAAGAAGAGAACAAAAGAAGTAATTTCGAGGGGTAAGTATGTTTTTAGAAACAGTATTTGAACCATCATTAATTTTTATACATGAAAGTGATTGGGAAGATGAATACAGGAGAGATCAATTTCTCAAAACCTTGATTAGTTTTTGTAATGTTATAGACAAATATAAGTTCACAAAAATATATTGGAATCAGGAATTAGATGCTATTTTGTGGACAGATCCAGTTCTCCCACCTTGGAGAATAAATCGTGATTGGAAACTTAAAATTATTCCAACGCTATACAGAACTATAAAAAGTAACTCTATAGATTTGGTTTTTCCTGATAACCTAGACATATGTCAAGTGGAACCACCTCTTATGCTTAGCATACGAAAGGACATATCTTATATATTTCTAAAAATTGTTCATTACTTAATAACCCAAAATAAACAAATTTACTTATGTTTAGGAAATAATAATTCTACTAATAATACTTATAAATTCTCATGTAATTGCCATGATAATTCGTTATTACCTATTAATATAAACAACGCCGATGATTGGTTTCATCATTTGGGTGTTGAAAACGTTTGTTGGCCCAATTCAATGAAGGATTTAGATAAACTAGTGTTTTCAATAGAGTTTACAGCAATGCATCATATCAAAAAGAAGATTTGTAATAAGTTTAGTTTTTCCCAGGAGTTTATAAAGATTATCTCAAAGGAAAGTATTCGAAAAAAAGAGATTTTATTTTCAATAACCAAGCGTCTAGTTTTTAATCAATATGAGGCAGCGTCTGATCATGGATTACAAGATGAATCACTAAATGGAAATGAGAAAGAACGAAGATTTAGAGTCAATCGGGAGCATAGAATTCATTACGAATACCAAGCAGATCGAACTATCTTTTTTACAAAATATTTTGGCGAGGGAGAACACGATAGTGGGTTATAGATTTCTTCATTCTTGAATTTCTAGTAACTAATGAATTATCACTCTATAGAGTGATAACCGAGTATAGAAAGACAGTCCGGCCAACGGCCGGCTGTTTTTATTTTGGCGGCTGCGTAATATCGGCCCAAGATCGTTAAATTATCGGTAAAAACACCTATTAAAATCACTTAAAAACCCCCATATTCCACATAAGGCCGCTGTAATGGCCCACATTCGATTGGACCCCCGTTGTGGTATGAATGGTATTGTTGGTCGCGTTGGAGAGCGTAGGGGGGGAATGTGGAGGGGCGTTTTGTTGGGTGGTGAAAGATAATAGAAGAATCTGTACTTTTTAGAAATTAAGATGGTTTGTTTTACCCAATCCGACTGCGGTGTTTGTCAAGATAGTTGACGCATGGACCTATGTAAACTTTAATTTATATGCAACCGCCGGTCTTGACAAATGT
>NZ_WNKU01000061.1 GCF_009720735.1 Heliobacterium mobile | reverse complement strand
CCTGCGCCGATGGTACTTGGGGCGTTGGCCCCTGGGAGAGTAGGTCGTTGCCGGATGAAAGCAAAGAACCAATGATGCAATGTCATTGGTTCTTTGCTTTTTAAATTTATCCTTTACGCTCGATTCGATATATGGTTTGGCATAATGCCGGATTTAATGGCGGAAGATGAATAGTAAACGAAAAAAGGGACACCTGCAGAAGGTCATCCCTTTCGAAAACGTCTATACTTACCGGTATTTACAAAATCATCATAGCGACGAGACCGCTTACCACACCTATGAAAGCTACCGCAGCTATGGTAAACTCCAAGACCTTTGTCGGGAAGGCCCGCTTGACGATCAGCAAGGAGGGTAAACTAACTGCTGGAAGGGTCATCATCAAGGTTACCGCAGGGCCTGTACCTAGACCAAAGTCCATCATAGTCTGTACAATGGGAATCTCGGCGGCAGTGGGAATAACAAAGAGGGTACCGGCGACAGCCAGACCGATCAAGGTCAAGATGCCGTTACTCGTTTCTGGGTCAATAGCTGGGAACAACCATGCCCGAAAGGAACCTAGCAATAATACAACGATCAGGTACGCAGGGATTGTATCGATAATAAGTTTCCAGAGAGCATTCATCCAACGGATGAAAAGGGATTTTAACTCTGGGGGCGAAGTTTGTTCTTCCGCCTTATAGTCTACCGCGTGCAACGATCCATTATCGGGTGATTCTGTATGGAGCCGGTTGGCAATCGTCCCTACGGCAAGGACTAAAATGATTCCTCCAATGAGACGGAACAAAGCGAACTTCCATGACAGCACAAATCCCATAAAGATAATGGTTGCGGGATTGAGTACAGGATTCGCTACGAAAAAAGCCAATGCCGATCCTACTGATGCGTATTGGTTTCGAAGACCGACGGTCACCGGTGCGGCGCAGCAAGAACACATCATACCTGGTAGAGCCGTTGCGGTGGCTAATACCGTACTCTTGAAACTCTTCTGGCCTAAGGATTTATGAACCCAACTGATGGGGATAAGAACCTGAACTAAAGACCCTAATAGAAGACCGAGCAAGACGGCTTTCCAGACAGATTTAAAATAGTCGGTGGCATACCCTATCGCTGATTCCCATGACGGTGCTGGTGCAACGGCGACCTTGCCACTTATGATAGACGCACCGATAGAGTGGGTCGTAGCGGCCGTAAAGGCTTTTGCATAATAAGGGTTCCACTTGACATAAAAAAGTCCGATGACGGCGATCATAAGGAAAGTTATGGGAAATATCAGTGTTCGTGAGGATGTTCCGGGGGATAGGACAGAGTGGATATTATCGGGTCCTAGACTTTGTTGTTGCTTTTGAGTCATTATTATCTATCCTCCTATAAAAATGAATCCTGCCCCAAGGATGCTGTTTAATGATACCACGAGAGAGGCAAGATTTTAATTAAGAAAAATAATACAAGCACAAAATCGCTCGGGAACACTCAATTATGGGCGATAAAAAAGACCTGGTCAGAGGGTTATGATGATCGACTCGAATAGAAAACGCCCCCATCATGCTTAATGATGAGGGCGTTTTTTCTAACTCACAAAGGATTAGTCTTTATCCTTATCTCCGTCGGGATGGTTACCTTTAATCCCTTTGTTCACTTTTCCTTGTTTTTCTTTAACTTGGGCTATATGTATGTCGCGGACTGCTTGATTCAGTTCTTTGGGGCTGACTTGATTAAGTACGCCTTGGCTGCGCAGGTAGTGTTTCATTTGACCAGGATTAATCTTGTATTGGACGCAGGATTTTATCATCGCATCGGATTGCTCCGTTGTTAACGAAAAATCTTTGCAAAGATCCACCATCGCTTTTACCTGTTCATCAGTTGCCAGTGTTCCCAGAGTATTCCGTACTAGAGCTTCCAAGGCAGAGTCAGTGGTGGTAGATTCACTTTGATTGCTTGTATTTTGATTTCCTGAAGTCGAAGTCGTGCTGTTAGAAGAGTTGGTCGTAGAACTGGCAGAGTCAGTCGAGCCACCAGTAGTTGTTGCTGTATTTCCGTTGGACGTGGTATCTGTGTTACCCTCGGACGTCGTGTTCGTTGTGGTTGTGGAAGTGTTGCTCTGCGACGTGGTAGCCGTTGAATCTGTCGCAGCAGTGTTTGTAGAGGTGGTCTGAACGTTTGTAGTTGAAGTGGGTGAGGTAATCTCCGATAGGCTGCCAGATACGGCGGCACTGGCTGCTCCAGCTACACCCATAATCAGGATACCGGCTAAAGCTTGTGTCAAAGTGCGTTTCATTTAGTCCATCTCCTTTTTTGTTTATCCCGGTTTCACCTAGTCATCCGACCCTCAGAGATATTTTCAGGGGGTAGGGTCTTAAATTTTATTTTTGGATTATTTTCCTTCAATAGTCCCCCCAGAAAAGCGGTCTCTAATTCGGATAAAACCAATAGAAGGCTCGAAAAGAGGTGGGATTACGGAAGGGATAAACTTAATTGCGCGGATACATCAAGGGGATGAACCTTCTCGAGAACAGTTGATCGCTGACTATAAAGACCGGATTGTAGCGATTGCCTCTCGGATTTGTAAACGACCCTTACATTGGAACAACGATGATGAATTAAGCGTTGCTCTTATCGCCTTTAACGAGGCTATTGATACCTATCAAGCGGAAAAGGGTGCAGCCTTTACGACTCACGTCCACAATATCATCCGCTTTCGTTTGATTGATCACTTCCGAAGGGAAGAACGAAACCGTCATATATCTCTAGATGGTTGGAATGAAAGTGAACAATCGAATCGGATTGAACAGGCATCATCTCTAGAGGCATATCGAGATAAACAGGAAGTTGAAGAGCGGGAAATGACCATGAGCCTTTTCGTCGAAGCCCTGCAAGACTTCGGAATATCTTTAGATGATCTTGTACGAACATCTCCGAAACATAAAGACACAAAAGCGAATCTAATTCGGGCCGCGAGGCTTCTGGTGGCCAACACCGAGTTACGCCGGCGGTTCTTTTCTACCCGGCAAATCCCCATGAAAGAACTGGTTGTTCTTAGTGGGCTCAGTCGAAAAGTGTTAGAGACCGGTAGAAAATATATTGTCGCCGTAGCGATTGTGCTGGCTGATGACGAGTTTCGTTTTGTCCGGTCGTTCCTGACTTTATCTGAATAGAGATAGGAGGTGAAAATATGGGGAATACAAACGTCATCATCGTTCAGGTTAACGAAAAAGACATGGTGGTGTTGAGCGAAGCTGGAGATTTTCTGCGTGTTCCGAGACCCATGGAAGCAGTTCGAGCCGGACAAACTTTCTGCATCGCCGCGAGAGTAGATGAGCGAGAGCAATGGACTGACTGGATAGAAACGTTAAAGAAAAAAATGACTACACAGAGGCGATATTGGGCTGCAGCGGCGCTAATGCTTATTGCTATAGGATTTAGCTTCGTTGCAAACGAAATTACGCCTCAGCCTGCGGTCGCATCCATGGTTGTCGATATGGGCCCGAAAATTGAATTGCTAACAGATGACCAAGGGCGGGTAATCGAAGCGAAGTCTGACTCGGTCGCCGGAGAACGTTTGCTAAAAGGTGTGTCAATCGATAAGTTACCGGCTGAAGAGGCGCTCTCTATACTCGTACATAAGGCGGTAGCAGATGGTCTGGTGTACGATAAAGCAGAGCGGCAACCAGCGATCGTGACATGGTCTCCATTACCGGGTCATTTGGAATATGTTCCGCCCTTATCTCAAGAAATGTTACAGCATCAACTAGAGGATACACTGAACAAATTGAAAGAGCCCAATATTCAAGAGTCTACTCATCAGGAAGAAGCTTTACCAAGTAAGGAAAGCGCAAAAAAGGATGGGAGGAAGGATTATCTGAATCTGAAACCCCATAAAGATGACGAATCTATAATCAATAAAGAAGTTAATAAAGAAGAAAAAGTAACAAAAAAAAGTGTAAAAAGCGATGCTAACAGCTCTGTTGATAACGACTCTAATGGAAACAAAGAAAGGGAAGAAGGAAGAAATGAAAAAGGGCTGAACAAAGAAAAGGGCCAAAAAAAACATTAACAACAATTCCCATTTGATTCTGTTGTATAAAACTGATAGAATCTATCAATGTCACACGGCGATAGGGTAAAAAACAAATAAAATACCTATTGACGACTAAGACAATAGATGATAAGATATGTCTCGTTCGCTGCTCGAGCGAACGAGACATCTGGTCCTTGAAAATCAAACAGTTGTAAGCAAAAGCGTGCGAGACCAAAGTCAATTCGGCCCGCGAAAGTGGGACGGACATTTTCTTGAGAGTGAATGACTTCTGTTACAAGAAGCCTTAACTCGATAAGAAACTTTAACAATAGAGCTTGACTCAAGCTTATCTACATTTTATGTGGAGAGTTTGATCCTGGCTCAGGACGAACGCTGGCGGCATGCCTAACACATGCAAGTCGAACGGAGAGCTAAAGTTTCGATGGAGGCTCTTAGTGGCGGACGGGTGAGTAACGCGTGGATAACCTGCCTGAGAGTGGGGGATAACAGCCCGAAAGGGCTGCTAAT
>NZ_WNKU01000060.1 GCF_009720735.1 Heliobacterium mobile | reverse complement strand
CAAGCACCAGAATTTGTTGGCGAAATTCCCATACTGGTTAAGGGTTTAACGCGATTTTTAATCTGCGAAACTTGAGTACATTATTAATCGGAAAAAACTGTTTTTTCGATGGCAGGATGCTATCGATACTGTATAATAGTGGCAAGTTGCGGCCCAGGGCCGGCGGCTGATTATAAAAGGAGGATTTGAGATTTCATGAAACACAACAGCTATTTTGACGGGAAAGTACAGAGCTTAGAATTACAGACGGAAAATGGAGTCGCTACCGTCGGGGTCATCACACCAGGACAATACACCTTCGGTACGTCGACCCAGGAGAAAATGGTCATCACGGCAGGTTCCTTGCGGGTGAAATTGCCGGACCAGGATTGGCAAACTGTCATGAGCGGCGAATTTTTTGTTGTCGATAAAAATGTTTCCTTTGTGGTAGAGGCTGAGCAAGACGTCGCTTACCTGTGCTACTATTTCTAATCCTTACAACGTCTTACCGTCGTTGACCCTCTTTTCCAGGGCGGCGCAGCCTTGGCTGTATGATCAGGCTTCCACTTCCTCCCCTATAGCGGGACGGCGATAGACCGGTAGGATAAACAAGATGCCGATGAACATTAAAATACCGGATGCTTGGTACAAGGTGACCAGGGAGAAGTAATTCTTCAACACACCGGACATGCCCATCGTAACAACCATGGCCCCGGTAAACAGGGGATTGAGAATCCCGTTGACCCTGCCTACGAATTGGCTCTCCGTGTTTTGCATGATCATCGTATTGATACCGATCGAAATGCTTGGAAGAGACATACCGCTCAATAACTGCGCCGCCAAGGTCAACCCTAACGAGGTCGAAAGCCCTGTGGCCACGATTCCAACAGCATTTGCGAACATACCAACGACCAGCAGCTTTTGGGGAGCCACCCTGCGCGCCATCGTCAACGATAAGCCGCCACCGAGCATCATGCCAATCCCGTATACCGTCAGCAGCCACTGCAGACTTTCTTTTGCTAGACCTAAACGTTCTGTAACGAGGAATACGCCGAGGGGTTGGATCAATCCCATGGCCAATCCAGCCGCCAGAAAACAGGCTCCCATCAGCGTTAAGACCTGTTTGGAGAGCAAATATTGGATGCCTTCCTTCATCTCTCTCAGAACCGAAGTTTGAGTTTCCTTAACTTGAACGGGATCTTTCTCCGGCAAAAGTACCAACAGGGCAGCAGCCGAAAGCAGGAAGGCGACCCCAGTGATGGCGATGGCTCCATAGATACTCAATCTCTGATAGGCCAGCGTCCCTAAAATGGGACCAAAGACCATAAAAACAGAAAACACCGTTTGGTACAAAGACATCCCTTCCTGAACCTGTTCGGTAGGGACGTGCAGCTTAAATAACTTTAGTCCGGACGGCTGGGAGAACTGAGATAATATCGCTGAAAAGAGCATCGAGAAAAAGACAGTTTGCCATGACCCTGTCATTAAGGTGAAAAGAACAGCGAAGACGGAGAGAGCGCTCAGCAGTTCGCACCAGATCATCGTTTTCTTGGGCCGCCAGCGGTCGGCAAAGGTTCCCCCGATAAAGGAGAACAGAAAGATCGGTCCGTATTCCGCAACGGAGACCATGGAGACGGCAAAGGGATCTTCCCCGGTCATCTCTACGACGTAGAGCAGTACGGCGAAGTTGCGTACCCAGATACCGATTTGGAGAAACACTTCGGACAAGATGATAGCCTGAACAACGCGGTTCGCTAACAAACCGGAACGAAATGGGTGCATAAAAAAACCTCCTGCGTCCATTTCATAGACAGGAGGTAATGCGCAAGAACACATAGCCCCATAGACCAGAGCGAACTGGCGCAGTGGGAACTAAAAAGCGGTATAAAAATGCGCATACCTATCCTATCCAGAAAACAGATTCGTTGATAGATAACGAATGTTGATTATGGAATAGGATTATTTGCGCATCAAGTTCACCCTTTAAATCAATTCGTAATTTAGGAAGCCATGTTCGCTGGACAATGTCCAGTACATCGTATAATAGCATAAAATAGGTTTAATCACAAGGAAAGACAAAGTGTATCCGAGATATTTCCAGTTGTAAATTCGAAGGACAAGTGATAAGATACAATTCCTGTCTTGAACAGGCCATTCTTTCAAGGTATACAAAAGTGAAGATTATATTCGTATTATGATCTTTTTATAGTCTGAATGAGTCAAAAACAATTTTCTGGTTAGAAGTTCCAGTTGATTTAAGGGATAATGCGTGTTAATATAGTCTTCTGCCTGGCGAAAGGGCAAGAAATTTGGGTCTATAGCTCAATTGGCAGAGCGCCCGGCTCATAACCGGTTGGTTACAGGTTCGACTCCTGTTAGACCCACCAAACGAACAGTGGTCTATAATTCCTCGATAGCTCAATGGTAGAGCAACCGGCTGTTAACCGGTAGGTTGTAGGTTCGAATCCTACTCGAGGAGCCATTATTGCCGCGGGGTGGAGCAGTTGGTAGCTCGTCGGGCTCATAACCCGAAGGTCGCAGGTTCAAGTCCTGCCCCCGCAACCAAACAAAGTGTTGCTTTTATAACTTTGGAAACGGCTAAGGAGAGATGGCCGAGTTGGTCGAAGGCGCGCGACTCGAAATCGTGTAGGCGAGTACCCCTCGTCTCAAGGGTTCGAATCCCTTTCTCTCCGCCAGAACACGTAGAGAATATTTTTAGATATGGAGTGGTACTCAAGTGGCTGAAGAGGACGGTTTGCTAAACCGTTAGTGGTCGTAAGGCCAGCGCGAGTTCAAATCTCGCCCACTCCGCCATATTCCCACGCCGTTGTAGCTCAGTTGGTAGAGCAGCTGATTCGTAATCAGCAGGTCGCCGGTTCGAGTCCGGCCATCGGCTCCATTTGCATCTTTTTAACTTTTTGTGCCTGTAGCTCAGTTGGATAGAGCAACCGCCTTCTAAGCGGTTGGTCGCACGTTCGAATCGTGCCAGGCGCGCCATTTTATTATTTGCGCCGAACTGGCGAATTGGCAGACACAAAAGAAAAGTGGCAATAACTCTAGGCAATCGCTGCCGGGATAATCCCGGTAGAGGAAGTTCCAGGCTCGCACATCCTGCGATGGATGTAGTGTTCGTGCCCGTTCGTAATGGCGGGGCAGTCAGCTTTTTAGCAGACTGACGGCGGGGAAAGCATCCTACAGCCATCTTGGCCATGGTGCAAATACCCTGAAAGTGGATAGAGACGAGTCGTCGGGGAAACTCGACGAGTGGAACGACTAAACCCCACGAGCGAGCAACTCAGTGTGTAGAGGCACCTGGCTGAGAGAAATGAATCGACGCTGGGACGATCGCCATATGATCGTAGAAAAATGATTGCCCCTTCTGTGGGAGGCTGGGAAGCCAAGAACCACATTGGGACAGAACCTGGGCTATCGGAGTTGTTGCATCCCCACTTTTTTATAAGCGCCCGTAGCTCAGTGGATAGAGCACTGGTCTCCGGAACCAGGTGCGCAAGTTCGATTCTTGCCGGGCGCACCATATTTCAATCAAGGTCAGTATCTTCGTAGTACTCTGCGAGAGTGGCCATTTTCAAAAGGTGTTGTTAAGCAAATAAATGCTTAAATATACCAGTTGAATCAAAAGAATAAACGTGATATTATTACATTCCGCCCGGAAAAGGGGCGAAAAATTCGGTCCTTGAAAATCAAACAGTTGTAAGCAAAAGCGTGCGAAACCAAAGTTAATTCGGCCCGCGCAAGCGGGACGGATAAACCTTCTGAAAAGCATGGGCGTCTTGGCGGTATACTAAAAAGCGTAAAGCTTGAATGTATTGCCATGATGAAAAGGCGCTAGCTTAAACAGAAGAATAGATTTGTTAAGATGTTATAGAGCTTGACTCAAGCTTATCTACATTTTTTGTGGAGAGTTTGATCCTGGCTCAGGACGAACGCTGGCGGCATGCCTAACACATGCAAGTCGAACGGAGCACAGATACTTCGGTGGAAGTGCTTAGTGGCGGACGGGTGAGTAACGCGTGGATAACCTGCCTGAGAGTGGGGGATAACAGCTCGAAAGGGCTGCTAATACCGCATAACGTTGTCTGGAGACATCCCCGGACAACCAAAGGAGCAATCCGCTCTTGGATGGGTCCGCGTCCGATTAGCTCGTTGGTGAGGTAATAGCTCACCAAGGCGACGATCGGTAGCCGGCCTGAGAGGGTGAACGGCCACACTGGGACTGAGACACGGCCCAGACTCCTACGGGAGGCAGCAGTGGGGAATCTTCCGCAATGGGCGAAAGCCTGACGGAGCAATGCCGCGTGGGGGATGAAGGTCTTCGGATTGTAAACCCTTGTCTTCGGGGAAGAAGAATGACGGTACCCGAGGAGGAAGCCCCGGCTAACTACGTGCCAGCAGCCGCGGTAATACGTAGGGGGCAAGCGTTGTCCGGAATGACTGGGCGTAAAGCGCGTGCAGGCGGACATGTAAGTCTGAGGTGAAAGCTTGGAGCTCAACTCCGAAATGGCCTTGGAAACTGGATGTCTTGAGAGATGGAGAGGATAGCGGAATTCCCGGTGTAGCGGTGAAATGCGTAGATATCGGGAGGAACACCCGTGGC
>NZ_WNKU01000005.1 GCF_009720735.1 Heliobacterium mobile | reverse complement strand
CATGTGTACGTCCTCCCTAAAGGCTTTTTATAATTATAATCCTTTAGGTCCTGCGTCAACTAGCCTAACACAGGGGGTGTGATAAAAAGATAAACTTATCATCTTCAATACTTAACTTAATGTCCAATCCATTACTCTCCAGTAATCTTTCGAAAAACTTCAAAAAGTATTTCCTGGACTCTAATAACTGTTCTATTTCTGTTGAGCTGAGTACTTGAAAATCACAGTTCCAATGGCAGTTATCTTTATTCTCTAGTAAACCTCCAGCCAATGTAATTATTTCATCCTGTGAATCATTCGAAAGTAGTTTGTCCGATATAAAGATCACCTTTATGTAATTGGCCCTGCTAAAATTAGATTCATCTTCTATCCCTTTAAGGTACGGATAATCTTCTAATGAACTAGGTCGGCGATAATCGACCAAGACCATGAAACTAATCAAGTCTCCGCAATAACCGTCCTTTAATAGAAATACTTCTACGTCCCTTAAACGTAATAACCTGGTCATCGTTATTTGCCTCATGACTTCCTCCATTATTTTCAATCTTTTCAATTATCCTTCGACATTATGCCAGGATTTTCCTTCTTGCCAACAAAATACGTTTTAGATAGACGTAGTCACCTGATAAACGACAAAAAAATACCGGGAGCTAGACATCCCGGTAGGCAGATGGATATTTGAAAAGAAGGCATTTTTAGATTATCATGCCTTGATATTGAAGGGCAAAGGACCGTAGACCTATTTTTCCCTAATAATTTCCTCTACCCAATAAAACCACCCCTCCACCTTCCCCCCTACGCTCTCCAACGCGACCAACCATACCATTGGGGGCCAATCGAACGTGGGCCATTACAGCGGCATTATGTAGGATATGGGGTTTTATAGGTGATTTTCCTGTGGGTTTTTCAGCAGTTATGCCGACGTTGGGCCAATAACGGCATCAAAAAAAACAACCGCCCACTCCCACTGGCCTCTCCCGAGACGGGAGACGAGATGGCCGTGAGAGATGAGCGATTGTACTGCTATCCTATTCGGCAGTTACGCCGACTGTTAAGAGAATAGGCAATTTCGCCTATTTATTTCCTCCACCCTATCAAAACCGCCCCCCCCCCACGCTCCCCCCTACGCCCCTCAATCCGACAAACCATACATTCATATCAAAGCGGGTGTAAAACTGGACGTCGCCCATTACAGCGGCCTTATGTGGGGCGTGGGGGTTTTTGGGTGATTATTACTGGGGATTTAACGATAATTATGCGGATGTTAACCCATTGGGCTTCGTAACGATAGTAAAAAACCACCTACACCGACAATGTACCTAACGGTGCTTGAGCAAATATTACTGCTATAGGCGACGATGTTTTAAGCTCACTCCGAGGCTTATTGGAATTATTGACAATTAGCAGGAATCATTCTTTTCCTGTAGAATAATTGTTTCATATTTGCTAAGGAGGTAGTATTTTGGATAGGTTTGAGTTTCGCAAAAATCTTTCTTCTGAGTATTTAATCGACTTGCTCAAATCACAGCACGAGGATGTTAGTTTAGATTTCAAAGAAGAGCACGACCTCGAATGGGTTGAATTAGTTAAAGATGTTATGGCTTTTGCAAATACTGAGGGTGGACATATTGTTTTTGGTGTTAAAGAAGATAAAGAGAAGAAGTCATTCAGCCCAGTGGGAGTTTCTGATAGTTTTAGTATTAACGACATAACTTTAAGAAGTAAACTTGAGAAGTACTTGAATACAGCTCCGGAAATTGGCGTAAGTCACCATACCATAGATGGTCGTAGATACCCCTTAATCTATATTGTTAAAGCTCCGAGACCTATTAGTGCGATTAAAGACGGTCATAAAAATGGGCAAAAGAAAGCTGTCTTTTCTGCAGGGGACATTTACCATCGACAAACAAGCGAAAGTACCCCGGTAAAAGATATTGATAAGTTGTTAACCAGGTACATCGATAGCAAAGATAATTTTCAATCAAAACAAGTCTTGAATAATCTACCTTTTGTCCCCGTTTATCGAAGTAAGAATCAATTCATAGGTAGAAGTAAAGAATTAAATGATTTAAGAGCTTACGTAGAAAAAGAACCTGGTACTTTATCAATACTTGTGGATGGGTTAGGTGGAGTAGGTAAAACATCATTAGCTCAATTTTATGCATACGAAATTTTAGAAAACACGAAAGCAGGTAAATCTGGGATTGTCGTCGATTTTATTGTATGGGTTAGTGCTAAAGATGAGGAATTAACAGAGCAGGGTCGTATTAAAAAAGAACCTGAATTAAAAACTCTTGAAGATTTGTTTCAAACCGTGGCGTATGTTACTGGATTTGAGGAAGAATTACTAGCTGAGCAAACTTATGAGTCTCGATTTTCATTTACAGTTGATTTACTTAACAGTTTAAATGGAGGATTGCTCTTTCTAGATAATTTAGAGACATTTTACGATCCTAGATTGTTGAATTTTTTAGCAAAACTAAACCATAAAACTAAAACAATTATTACTTCAAGACATAAATTATTAGATAATTTACGATTACCCGTTAATAGAATTTTAGAAGTTCAAAAAATGACTGGAGAGACGGGCGGACGGGAACTTGTAACTACATGGGCAGAAAACTTAGGATTAAAAAACATTGCTTCTATGAATAATAATGCTAAAGATGATTTTGTCGAAAAAGCTTTTGGATTGCCTCTTTTAATAATTAACACTTTAAATGATATTGCTAATGGCTTAAGTCTTCAAGATGCTGTAAATGGTTTGAAGACATTAAATATAGATAGTGATTTACTTGAGTTCCAATTTCACCGTTCATTCAAGTACCTTCCCGAAAATCAAAAACGTGTATATTTCAGTTTATCTTTCTTCATAGAACCGCAAAGCAAAAAAACCATTTCAGCGGTATCCGGTATTGAAGGAATTGATCTAGATAACAGTATTTTTACGTTGGTTTCACGACGCTTATTAATTCAAGAGGTTCCTTTAGACGTTTCGAGTGAACCCCTCTATACTATGGAACCACTTTCAAGAACCTATGCACAGGAGCATCTCAAAGCCGATCCAAAAATAGAACAAGAATTACGATCCGCGTATCATGATTTTATGATTATTACTGAAAAAAATGTTGGTATTCTGCTTAAACCAGCTTTTAGTCACGGATTTAAGTTTTCTACTCCAGAGGAAAATAACGCTGCAGCTTATGCTAGTGAGGCTACGCGGATATGGAAAACACGGAGGAGTTTTGAAGACGCTCAGGATAAATTCAAAAAAGCTGAGATCCTAGCTCCAAAATTAGGGTATATCTATTCTCAATGGGCATGGGTATGTGAACAATCGGAATTATCTGAATATGGAGAAAAACAAAAATCAAGATTAGAGGAAGCTAATTCCAACTTCATAAAAGCTTGTCAATTTGATGAAAATAACATTAGAATCTGGTATCAACGTGGCATGTTTGAGATACGAAGAAGGGATCCCGATTCTGCACAACCCTGTTTCGAGCGGGGATTAGAATGTCCAGGTCAAGCCGATGATCCACGATGTTGGCATGGAATTGGTCGTTGTTATACAATTAGAGCAACCCAAATAACCAAGACTACCGGTCATCGAGCTGCTGACAACTTTAATAGAGAAGCTAAAAGAATGTTTGAAAAAGGATTTATTTCACGTCCTCAATCTAAAGCTGATATTACTCATAACGCTCAGAATTGGTATTACCTATCTCTATCCCTTTACCATCTAGCTAAGACTAATTCAGATTACCAACGGATAAAACACGCGATTAACCAAGGACTGGAGTTGGACCCAATTAATACTCACCTAATGAAATTACTTGATGAGGTTGAAAGACAAATTCGCACTAAGTAACTGTCTTATATTAATTTCTCTTCCCACTTCCCCACCTCAAAACTCCCTGTGATTCCCCTAACACTGACCCACACCCAGTTAAAAAATCTCGCCTTCATCGGCGGGCTTTTTCTGTAGTCCCACTGTAGTTCCCCTAACGCTGCCTCCTTAAAAATCTCTAACGATCAAAAAAAACCACCTTCACCGGCGGGCCTTTAACGCTATGCCCCCTTAACCCAATCCCTTCTTCTCCCAAGCAACCGCGACCTTATATCCCATAACTTACTCTCTGTTCAAACCTGCGAAGATCGCTTAAAATTAGCCATTGAAAGAAAACCGGATTAACAGGTCTTCCAACAGAGCAACTGACTTGTAATCAGTTGTATAACACTAATCAAGGATTTCAACAAACTTGCTCTTAGGGTTATATTTCTAGATATCAACTATCAAATATATACAACATTATAAAATACAGCAAGAGCCTTGGTTTTTAATTCCAAGGCTCTTGCTTGCTTTCATTTCACACAATTGGAGTTTATTTTCGTTACCCCTGTGCAGATGTGGTTGTAGTTTCATTACTATTTCCCTGCTCAGGCGTAACCGAAGGCGTTGTGGTTGCATTATCCGATGCTCCTCCTGCAGGTGCTGTCGGTGTTGCATTGCCCGTAGTTCCCTCTTCAGGAGTGGTCGGGGTTACATTACCCGTGGTTCCCTCCGCAGGAGTAGATGGTGTGGTGTTGTTTGCATTTTCCTCTGTATTTGTGCTAGGCGTTGTATTATGGGTAGTATCTTGGGTTGGAGTTGTCGGGTTTGTCGTAGAGGACGGCTTTACAAGGTACCCTTGTTCCAGAAGATTTTTCATTGCCTGGGCGAACTGTGCGCGAGTCATATATTCATCAGGCGCAAATTTGTCCTCAGAAACGCCCTTCATGATGCCTTCATGTTTTGCCCACATCACAGCATCCGTGTACCATTTACCAGAAGGTACGTCACTATAAGCGCTGCTGGCAATAGCGATACTAATCCCCGAAGTAATTATGGTCGCCAATGTAGCCCCCGCAATCATGCCTTTAATTAGTTCTTTATTGAATTTACCCATTGCAATACCTCCATAAGTCGTTGTACTTAATGTACAAAAAGTTATCGGACATCAACGATAATAGTAAACCATTTTGCACTACTTATATAGTAAAAATCATTGTTTATCTAGAGAATAATACCCTCGTATTTTATTTTTTTGGAAAATCAGTCTAATAATTGTTGCGGCTTTAAAATAAGAAAGACACCTCCCCATGGTTAAGGGCGTGTCATTCTTATTTAACCAGTAACAGCAATTAGTCATCTATAAGTATACGAGGAGAATCACCGCTTCTCCGCCAAAATCACCTGCCGATTTTCATTCCCACGAACTCGTACCGCTCCAAATCCCGCCTCCTCCAACCACTCGGTATACTGCTCCAGCGTCCACGTGCTGCCGTTCTTCGTATTAACCAGCATGTTCACACCGAACAGTTCCGCAATTGGACTCATCCCCCGGACAAAGTCCAAGATAGCGATGCGTCCGCCCGGCATAAGCGACTGATGCACTGGATGAATCGTCGTTTCCACGACCCGGCAGACATCGGGCACATCCTGTACGGTCACATGACAGCCTTCGGCAGCAATTCATCTCCTTTATTTCCCTCCAAATATTTTACAATACCCTTCTTCACCCACTTGCGCTATAATTAGTTTGCTGAATCATCCAGTAAAATCATGGAGGTATATATATGCTGCAATACGTAACCGGTTCTCGCCGCAAAGGTCTAATCGCCCTTATGATATCCCTGCTTATAACGGTTTCCTTCCTCGCCGGTTGCTCTTCCAGCAAGTCGGCACCGGTTAGCACCGATCTGTCTGCCCTGGAAACACCGAAGGATATCAAAGATATGCCGAAGTATCTGGAGTCTCTGTTGCCGGCAGAAGCGAAAGGGAATATCACCATCGGCTCCCTCTCTGACGGCCGTCGCGGTGTCGTCGCCATGTTCCCCTTGACCAATGATCCCCAGATGAAAGCCAAAGCTCAACAGTTTGCCCGAGACTTCATCCTTGCGACTTACCGAACCGACTTCCCCATCGGTGTGGCTGCCATCACCATGTCCGAGCCTGACGGCAAGACAGGCCTCACTGTCATCGTCGGTGCCGAAGGGGCCAAGGATTTAAAACAAAATCCCGCTATGGATACGGCCAGCTTTTTGGAATGGGCCAAGAAATCGAAAACCGATTCGGACGATCCCTCCAAAAGCGTTCAGATCACAGGAGATCTATTGAACTAAAAAAATCAGACGTCTAAAACCCCGGACCTCGTACAGAGAGGTTCGGGGTTTTTTTGCTTCAATGGCATTATCTTCTTATGACAGGGCATACTGTGTTCGGAGGTGATCGCCTTGGGAGATCCGAATATGACCATGCCGAATCTAGGTGAAGACTCCGGTGCCATTTTAGACGATGAAGACCTGCTTCCCCAGAATCTGACCAGTGTGAAGGGCAGTACCAAAGTGGTGCCTTCGGCCGGATTGCATATGGAATAATCGGCATCCTCAAAGAGCCCGGGCCTCAAACTTGAACCGAAGGAAGTTCAAGTGATGAGGAAGGGCTATTTTTAGTTTACGTGTTTTATTTGCATCTTTTATTTACATGTTTACCCTACATGTTTCAGTCCCTTGCTGGCGAATCTAACGATGGGTGAGAAGATGGAAGACAACAAGGGCAACAATTTATGGGACACCTTCCTATATAAGCACCGGATGACCGAAATCCCACCTCCCGACGACCGGGAAGGGAAAGTGGAGCAAGTGCTGCCGGCGGCGCTGAAAACGACCAAAGAGATGCTGGAAAATGCCCTCGGAATACCGAAGGATCTTTTTTTCCGTCCTATCGAGAACCCCGCCCTCAGCCGGAAGTTTATGCTGGTGGCCATTGAAGGGTTGATCGACAAAAAGGAACTGGCCCTGCATGTGATCGAACCTCTGCAAAACATTACGGGCCTCCACGATGAAACATCCGATATTTTCGAGGTCATCGGGAAGACGATCATTTCCGTCCCGAACTGGCAGAAGATCACCACGATCGATCAGGCGAAGAGTCAACTTCTCGATGGTAATACCCTTTTGCTGGCCGACGGACTCTCTTCCGGTCTGGTCATCATGAATCACCAGTATGAACACCGTACCGTCAGCGAACCCAAGGCAGAACAGGTCGTTCGCGGTCCCATGGAGGGCTTTGTCGAAGCGCTCCGGGTAAATACAGCGTTGCTTCGAAAACATATTAAAGATGAACGTCTCCGAATTGATTCCTTTCAAATCGGCCGGCGAAGCAAAACCAAGGTGGCTGTGGCCTACATCGAAGGCATCGCGTACCCATCCCGTGTGGAAGCTGTCAAAGAAGACTTAAAAAGCCTGGATATCGATATCATCCATGACGTCGCTGAATTGTCTATTTACTTAGATAAACGCTCCTTTAATATCTTTCCTCTCTCCCTTCCGAGCGAGAGGACGGATCGTGTGTCTGCATCCCTATTGGAAGGACGCATCGCCGTATTTCTCGATAACTCTCCCGCCGCGATGGTGGTTCCTGCCCTGTTCATCGATTTTTGGCGGACACCAGAAGATTATTACGTCGCCCCCTTACTGGCGACCTTTTTTCGCATGTTGCGGATGATCTTCGGTAACCATCTCACCATGATGCTACCCGCCCTTTATATCGCCTTCACCAACTTTCCCACCGGGGTCATTGGCTCGAACTTGATCATGAATATTGCCGCCTCCCGGGAAGGCCTCGCCTTTCCGCCTACCCTGGAAGTGCTGATCATGCTGATTCTGCTCGACATCATTCTTGAAGCGAGCCAGCGGCTGCCCCGGCTCGTCGGCGGCGCCGCGACGATTGTCGGCGGGATCATTTTAGGGCAAGCGGCGGTTCAGGCCCGGTTGGCATCGAACATCATGGTCATCATCGTGGCTGTCACGGCCATCACCAATTTGACCGTTTCCAACCTTTCGATGCTTCCAGCCATGCGGTTGTTAAAATACTATTTTGTCATCTGGGCCTCGTTTTGGGGAATGCCCGGCATCGTCTTCGGCGCCACAACGGTCCTGGCCTATGTGGGTTCCCTCAAATCTTATGGCGTGCCCTACCTCAGCCAGATGTCTGCCATCCATTTGCGAGATCTCGTGGACACGATCTATGTCTTTTCCCCCAAATGGCGAACGAACCGGCCTCGTACCTTTAAAACCATTGATGGGCAACGGATGGACTTGAAATCGATGAAGTATAACTTGAATAGTTTAGATGACATTTAGGTGATGACAATTTGACAACGCCAAAAACAAAGCTAGCCGTCTTTTCCTGACGGCTAGCTTTGTTTTTCTATACAAGGGGCTATAATTTTGCCTCGACAGCGCCGACCTTGCCCTCCATTGTGAGGGTTTTGTCCCGCCGGTCATCGATGCGGATCGAAGTGGAGACTCGTTGGGCTCCTTCTTCAAACGGGACTTCGTGCATCTGGCGGATCACTTCCAGCACCTTGTCCAGCTCCCCTTCGATGATCGTGTTCATCGGGGTCAATTGATAGCGAATTCCCTCGGCTTGTTGCAAAACTCGATGGCAGGCGGCCACATAGCGGCTGAGGCTCGTCGACCCCGTTCCCAGGGGCACCACGGTGACTTCGGCGATGACAGCCATTTTCATTCCCCTTTCCTCTATATGTTTCTCCTGACTTCCCCTATTTTCCGGCTGTCGGTTGCCCGCTCCGCCGGGGACAGTTGCAGCCGCCTTCCGGCGGTTTTTCCATTTCCTCCAGGCTTTCGCCCGTCCGGATTTGAATGCCGACCCATTTAGAGACCGGACCTTCTTCCTCCAGATCATTATACTGGATAAATAGCTCGTTTCCTCGGATATAACTGGCCGTGAAACGTCCGTCTTTTAGCATCAGGTCAGACAGGATCCCGGCTAATTCTTTATCGTCCATCCCGCTCCCTCCGATCATCCATTCTTCCCTATCGTCTTTATCAGTCTATCCTTTCTCGGGCACCCTTACTTTTCGATGAGGTATTTCCAATAGCGCACAGGCATACAGCGGCGCTGCAAACGTCGGTTTGTCCGGCCAGCGATGGAAATGGTCTGATAGTAGTCTTTCCAGAGTTGCTGATAGAGGGCTTCCGCCTGCACCTCAGCGACAGCACCGTCGCTTTCCAACTCCGTCAGAATCCACTCCTGCCGGTTGTACAAAGCGGCCACCCCCCGTTTGCAGTCGTGAATGATCCAGTTCTGGTCGCTGAGCCGCTCGGTAAAATGCGGAGCGATCAAACTGACGATGTTGTGGTCCGGCTCCATCGGTGCATAATAGATATTTCCTTGGAGCAGCCGAAAGCGCAGTAAACCCAGCATGCGGTGTCTCTCAGTCCGCACTTTGAAGCTCATGCGGTGTACCTTCAGGACGCGGTCATCCGTCAGGTAGGCATCCACTTTCGAACCCATGGAAAAACCCAGCTTTACATACTGGTAGATGGCCTGTTCCATCCCGTCGATTTCCGATAAAAAAGCGTAGGCTGTATGATGGCCCGCTTCGTGACAGATCTTCCCTTCGATGGCTGTGAAGACTTTTTCCGCTTTTTCCAAGTCCGTTTCAATCGGTACTTCTTCGGCAAATAGGTTTTCTTCGCCCCAGCCCTCGGGTCGGATGTCGTCAGGCACTTGACGCCGGTAGTACGCCTCATAAATGGCGGTGAGCAAGCCGTCAAAGCTGCCGTCATAGATGAAATGGAGCATCTTCGCCTCCCTTATCGGCGATAGAGGATCGGATCGGTCAAACCGAGTTCCTCAAATCCCTCTCGCCGCAACCGGCAACTGTCACATATGCCGCAGGCCGGTGAAGTACCATTATAGCAAGTGTGGGTCAGGTGAAGTGGCGCTTCTAACTCGACGGCTTTGGCGATGATTTCGGCTTTTGTCCAGTTGATCAGAGGAGCTTCGATCTGGACTCCTCGACCTTCCGTCCCCGATTTCGTACCTACCTGGATCATATGCTGAAAGGCATCGATAAACTCGGGCCGGCAGTCGGGATAGCCGGGGTTGTCCAGGGCGTTTACGCCGATATAGATCTTCGAGGCCTCTACCTTTTCCGCAAAAGAAAGAGCATAGGAAAGGAAGAGGATATTGCGCGCCGGCACGTAAGTGAGCGGAATCGTGCTACGCTGCTGTTCCGTTTCCGGCTTTAAGTGGGATGAGGTTAAAGCGCTGGCCCCAAAAACTTTACCTAGGTCGATGATATGATGGAAACTTCGGTAGTAATGAGCCACCTTTTTTGCCGCTTCAATCTCCCGAAAGTGCCGTTGTTCATAGGCGAATGTTACTGCATATATTTCTTCCCTTTTCTCGTCGGCCACAGCCATACAGGTCGTCGAATCCAACCCTCCCGAAAGAATTACGACGGCCCTTACGCCAACCGTTGCCACATCGATCATCCTTTCCTATGAGCCTCTCAAAAGGTCCATCATTTCCCAAGAATTGTTTGTTTACCTTTATAGCCTGTGGGGAAATTTATCAGTAGTCGGAAGACATTCTTATAGGAGGAGTATACTACATGAACCAGTCTCTGCCGCAACAAATTCAAAATCTCCAGTCCCAGATTCGTCAAGTCGAATCTATGGTGACTCAAATGACCCAATCGGAGCGCAGCAATGAACAACAACTGACTAACCTTGCCCAACGGGAAGGCCAAGCCCAAAACCAACTCCGTCAACTGCAAAGCATGTGCGCCCAGATGACCCAGCAACTGCAGACCCTGGCCAACCAGTCACAGCAATTGACCTCGGCCGCATATGAAATCGGTTCCCTGGGCTTTTCTCCGACAACCACTTCCTATACCTCCGGTTTCGGCAGCACCAATTACGGGGGCACTTCGAGCTTTGGCGGTACTTCCAACCTCGGTGGATCATCTAACTTAGGTGGATCTAATTATGGTGGCGGTTCTTACCTCGGCAGTTCTTCCAATCTCGGCGGAATGTCCAACTTTGGCGGTACATCTAACTTCGGCGGCGCCTCCGGCCTCGGCGGTACATCCAACTTCGGCGGCACCTCCGGCCTCGGCGGTACATCCAACTTCGGCGGTACTTCCAACCTCGGTGGTTATTCTGGAACGTCGGTGGGAATCACTCCCGGTTTTGAAGGAGATGGCCCAAGCGGTCCTATCCAGTATAGCTCTGCCTATGCGAGCGGTGCAGGCACATCCGGTTTTGGCGGCACGACAGGTACTTTCTCCACTTCCGGTTTCGGCGGAACCTCTAACTTGACCTCCTCGCTCAGCCCCTCTGCCGGATTTAGCTCTTCCATCTATTCGCCGACGCCTGGTTTCGTCGGAGATGCTCCCTACGGTGGTCAACCGAGTGCCATGTCCCTCGGCCCCACACCGGGCTTCGAAGGTTCTCGCCCCACTGGCGCCTCCTACGGTTCGGGCGGTACGAGTTCTTTCGGCGGTGCCTCCGGTATGATGAGCAGTGGTCAACAGTCTTTCGGATCAGGGCAATCCTTAGGGGGCACCTCCGGTGGCATGATGACCAGCGGTTTTGGCGGTTCCACCAACCTCTCCGGCTCCTCCACCGGTTTCTAATAAGCGAAACAAAGGGTGAGCTTCTACGAAGGAAGCTGCCCCTTTTAAACATAAACAAAGGAGTACGCCGCAACGATGACAGACAAACGCTTTCCCGGTGATCAACAACCCGGTAAAAATATGGCCCCTTCTCCTTCCGGCGATTATTCCGCTAAGGATTTGCAGCATGCCACCGACCCCATGATCCCGGGGAAAACCTTGGAGCACGCTCCCACGAGCCACCCCTCTTCCGGAACGAACGACCCGTCGGCCCATCAGGACGATCACGACAAGGTTCCCAAGTTTATCATCGACGAAAAGGTCTCCCCGCCGCCGAATGAAGTACACCGCTGGCAACGGGAGCATGTCGCCCATAAGGACGACCAGTCCAAAGAAGGCTATCCGCTAAATGTCATCCTTGATCCGGCCATGCGAATCATGTACAAGTCCGTCCATGAGCAAGGCTTGACGAACGTCTTCGATCGCTTTACCGAACAGGAAAAGCTCCGTTGTAAGTTCTGCGTCGAAGGCTTGTCCTGCCAGCTCTGCGCCAACGGTCCCTGCCGCATCTCCGGCAAAGTGCAGCGGGGCGTCTGCGGTGTCGACGCTCATGTCATGGTGGCGCGAAACTTTATGTACCGCCATGTGACGATCGGTACGGCGGCCAACGTCTATCACTGCCATCAAGTCGCCCGGGCGTTGAAAGCGGCTGCCCAGCATCCCGAATCGGGCATGAAGATCCGGGAACCGGAGAAGCTTCGCCACTGGGCCTCTCTAGCCGGGCTCGATACGAACAAAGATACCAATGCCCTGGCCGTCGATTTCGCCAACTGGGTCATCGCCGACATTTGCCGTCCCCACTATGAGCCTTCCCAAACGACGGAAGCCTTCGCACCGGCTAAACGGAAAGAACTCTGGAAAAAGCTCGACCTCTTCCCTGGCGGCGCCAACGCCGAAGTCGCCATGGCTCAGACCATGTGTATGACCAACTTAAATGCCGACCCCATTTACTTCCTATTAAAGGCGGTTCGTCTCGGCATCGCCAACGAATATCAGGGCTTGCTCTTGCTCAATATCCTTCAAGAAATCCTCATGGGCACCCAGCAGCCTGTCATCAAAAAACAGAACATGGGCCTGCTGCACAAAGATAAGGTCAACATCATCACCAACGGCCACATGCCCCACTTGGCCCACGTGCTCGTCGAAGTGGCCTCTTCCGAAGAATGGCAGAAAAAAGCCCGTGAAGCCGGCGCCGAATCGATTCAAGTGCTCGGACACGTCTGTGAAGGCCAGCAGTTGATGAACTACGACGGCATCCACAATCAGCCAGCCTATGCAGGCCAGGAAGGCGAATGGCTCTCCGAAGAATACCTCTTCGCCACCGGCGCCGTCGACCTGTGGACCTTCGATTACAACTGTACCGTGCCCACGCTGCCCCTCTTTGCGAAACGGTATGGCGTGAAAATGGTCTCCGTCGATCCAGTCATCCGCATGCCCGATACGGAGATTCTCGACTTCCGTCCTGAGATCATGCGCCAGCAAGCGGAAAAAGCACTCCAAATGGCGATCGATTCCTTTAAGAAGCGGAAAGCGGAAAACCGGGAAGTTTATATCCCGCCCTACGTGAGCGACAAATGCATGGTCGGTTTCTCGACCGAATCGGTCAAAGCGGCATTAGGTGGTTCGTTCAAGCCACTCATCGACCAGATCGTCCAAGGAAACATCCGAGGTATCGCCACGATTGTCGGCTGCACCACCGCCCGCTACGGTCAAGGCGGCAGCAATATCTTTAAAATCACCCAAGGGCTCATCAAAAACAATGTTCTCGTCCTCTCCGGCGGCTGCACCTCTTCCGTCATGGAGTACACCGGTCTTACCGATCCGGCGGCGGCTTCCGAAGCCGGTGAGGGGCTCCGCAAAGTCTGTCAATCCCTCGGCATCCCGCCGGTCCTCTCCTTCGGCGCTTGTGTCGATATCGGTAAGATGACCTTGACCGCCAAAGAGATCGCCGATGAGTTGGATGTGGACACCAATCAATTGCCTCTCGTCATCGGCGCTCCCGAATACTTGGAGCAAAAAGCCGTCGCTGACGCCTGCACCGCCTTGGCTCTCGGCTGGATGGTCCACGTGGCACCGGTGCCTTCCATTACCGGCAGCGACGTCGTCGTCAAAACGCTTACGGAGACCACAGCCACATTAGGCCTGGGTAAAGTGGTCGTGGAACTGGATGCGGAAAAAACCGTCCAGATTTACCTGGACGAAATCGAAGCAAAACGAAAAGCACTGGGCCTCTCATCGACAAATATCCACTAAGTAGCAATATCTACTAATTTTTGACTTTAATTCCCCTTTTGGTTATACTATGGCAAAAAAGCAGTCCCGGGAGAAGATTTTCCCGGGACTTTCTTAAGATTCTCCCTTGTCTGGATGTGAACCGATGCCCATTGATAACGTCCTCGTTCTAGGCATGTATCCTTATCCTTGGCATCATCGAGAACTCAGTGACACCATGCGGATGATGACTCGCGTTTTTCCGGTACGCCGGAAGCTCTTTTTGAATCCGCCTGTCGGTGCTCGGCAGGCGCGAACTGACCGTTATCCTTGGCAGATGGGATGGACAAGCCGCCTCGACGGTGACGTGTACGTCTGTACACCACCCTTGGAACGACTGCCTTCGGCCTTTCGGCTGCATCACGTTAAAAATCGCTGGGCATCGGCTCAACTTCCCCGGTTTATCGAGCAAATGCTGGGCACATCGAATTGGCGAGATCAGACGGTCGTCTATTTATCATCTGGGGGAATCGGGCAATCTTATGAGATCTTCCAGGCACTACGTCCACGCTTCACCATCTTCGATGTCCTTGATGATAACCTCGGCTTTCCCGGTTTGTCCGACTCGGAGTTGCAGTCCCTCTATCGTCAGTTCTCCCAGCTTCTCCGAGAATCGACCGTCGTGACGGCTGTTTCCAGCCATCTCGTCGATAAGATTTCCTATGACCATGAGAAAAAGGCGGCCTGGCTGCCAAACGGCGTCGATGTCGATCGCTTCGCTTATCATCCCGATTATGGCGAAGCACTGCCTGAACTGGCTGGGCTCGAAGGACCCTTGCTAGGTTTTGTCGGGGCAATCACCAGTTGGGTTGATCTAGAACTGCTCCAGAAAATCGCCGAATCTCTATCGCAAGGAACGGTGGTGCTCGTCGGTCCCGTCGTTGAGTCTGCTGTGGACAAGGCGGCTATGGACGCACTGAGAGACCATCGTCGCGTCGTTTTTCTCGGCGCTCAACCTTACGAACGGGTGCCCCACTTTCTGCACCAATTCGATATACTGCTGCTGCCGCGCAACTATCAACCCCATTCGCTCGCCTCTGACCCGTTAAAGCTCTACGAGTATCTCGCTACCGGAAAGCCAGTTCTTTCGTCGGCTCTCCCGAGTGCCTTGCGCTTCCGAGACCTCATCTATCTAGGTGAAAGTCACGACGACATCTTACAAGCACTCAACCAAGTCTTACGTGATGAAGTTCTGCGTAAAGACTCTTTTCGTTCATCCCAGCGGGTCGGGGCCGCTCGGTCTTTGTCCTGGTCCCAGCGGGCAAACCGTATGATGGAGATCCTTTTTGCGGCTATTTCAAATGAAGATGAATTCGACCATCTCAACAGGCATGACTTCTTTAAGGATGACATAAATACAGGAAAAAAGATCTGGCAGGTAAATCATCATTTTTCATCCCAGGACTAGACGCATCCGATAATTCTCCCCTATGTAAAGACCGTAAGCATCATTCGCTTAGGGTCTTTTTTCCTATCGGTCAAGTGCTGTCGAAATTTGATATACTTAAAGGAGTATAAAACACGCTTCATTCTGGACAATGCAAAGTCAAGGGGGGATAGGATTGAAGAAAGAGATCGTCGCTTTAGACAATTTGATCGACGGCTATATGGCAACCCTCCCGCCAGGGATGAGGGAAAAAGAAATGGCCCGTATCTTCAACCGCCTTCAAGCCTTCTGCGCCTGGTTCTATGGGACTTATGGACGCTACCCCTACATAGATGATTTTTCCGGAGATATCTACCGTACGGCTCGAACCGCCTTTATCAAGAGCCGTCCCGAGGAACCCTTGCGTGCGATTCAAGCTCACTTTCAGACGATCGTCGACGTCGATATGTTTGCCGAATGGCTCCATATTCGCCCGTATGTTTCCATCAGCCACGGCTAACACTAAAGGCGGAGGTGATCATTTTGGATAGCAAGAATAACTGTGACCAACAAGCCAAAAACACCAACGCCCATCAAATGGAGGCCGCCAACGAGTTGACCCCGAACAAAGCGGGAAAATGTGGCGCCTGTGAGGAGCCCGAAGTTGAGACCTGGTAATCCAGATCAACCGGAACAGCGCTCCCGGTTTACCCGTTTCGATCATATGGCTCTCACGGAAGAGGCCAATAACTTGGGAGACGACCTGCTGATCGACCATCAGCCGACAGTCGACAAGCCGAGCGATCCCGGACCTTGGCCGAGTAAACACCCGCCTGACGAAAGACCCTGAGCATCCTGTGCTCAGGGTCTTTCCGTTTCCTACCGCAGGATCCCTTTCGCGTAATCGCCTTTTCGCACACCCATCAGCACATCATAGACTTCCACGATGAAATAGGAAACAAAGAGAAGCACGAGCGGCATGAAAGGGATGTTATAGCGGCCAAAGCCGAAGTAAAGATTGTGCAAGATCGAATAATAAACGGGAATCGACAGGAGCAGCAATGGCCCCAAAAACTGTCCGCCGGCACCCCAACGGTCCCGGGGAACTTGATCATGCTGTAGGCCGCCACCAATCCCTTCGAGATCTTTACGGCGGTTCCACCAGCGCCACAGTGCCAAGGCGGCACCGCCAAAAGCGAAGATCATCAAGTATTGGTGATAGTAATCCACCCAAGGTCTTAGGTTGTCCCAGATAGAGGGCCACATGAAGGGCCCTCCCCACATGAGCAGAAATTTGCCGACGGTGTACCATTTCAGATACCGCCAGGGCTCCTTAGGCACATTTTCTTTCAGCCGTTCGATGGCATATTGTTTGTACTTCTCTTGCAGGTCTAATTCGCCATTCCCCGTGGGCCAATCCGGTCCCACCCCGTCGACGATTCCCTCCATGTCTACATAGGTCCCGAGCAACAAGGGATCACCGGCGCCTGTCGAAAAGGGGATGAAACGGTCAAACTGCACATAGTTTCGAATCCACCAAGGGGACATGAAGATGCAGAAAGCCATACAAAGGACCAAGCCGTTACGGAACCACCGTTGCAGCGGCAGCTTCCGCCGCCAGAGCAAATAGACCATGAAAACGGCTGGATAGAGGGCCGAAGTGGCTCGGGTAAGGGCCAATAAGGCCGTAAAAGCTCCTAACAATCCGAAGAGAAAGGTCTCCCCTTTTTCACTCAACTGATCCTCATGACTCAGTTTCACCAGCAAAAGCATATAGGCTAAGTTAAAAAAGGTAAACAATGTTTCCGTCAGAAACAACCCGTTGATCAGGATATTGGGCGGGTAAAAAGACATCAAAAAGGCAGCCAGCAATGCCGTCCGAGGCTCTGTGACGCGCCGGGCCAGCAGGTACGTCAACAGTACGATGAGTACGCCGAGAAAAGCCTGCCCATACCGTACGGCCTGCAAACCCTGGTCGTCACTACCAAAGGCAGAAAAGATGACAGCCAAAAATGCTGGATAGACCGGTCCGATAAAGGCCGATGGGCTATCGGAACAGAAAGTCATCGTCCCCGTAGTAAGCCAGTTCGCAGCTGACTGAACGTACCAACGATCATCACTATTTAATAGCAATTCAGGGCCTTGAACATAGACCACACCAAAGCGAAGCACTAAGGCCAAAAAAAGAATGGCCCCAAGGATCATCTTATGACCGTTCTCGGAAGAACGGTCCTTATCCATCGAATACACGAAGATCCTTCTTTCTATCCTGAAAACTAATCATTTTCATTCCCCTAATGGTGCCGCTTTTGCGGTATGGGAGTCTTAGTAGTCCAAACTTCATAGCTTTGTTCTCCCGCTCGTCCGACTCTTCTGGGTCGTCGCGGCAGTCTTTCGGCTGGCTCGGGGCGGTTTGGCCGCAGCCTGCCATTTTTCCTCCATCATGCGCAATCTCTCGGCCACCATGTAGTTGATCGTTCCGGCCGGGTAATTGCCGTTTGCTCCCCGCTCCCCAGCGATGACACCGGTGAGGATTTCGATCCCTTCATCCACATGTCTAACTGCATAGATATGAAACTGGTCTTCCCGTACCGCTTCGACGATGTCTTTGGCCAGCATCAGGTTCGGCACGTTCTGAACGGGGATGATCACGCCTTGCTTTCCTGTCAGCCCCCGGGCTTTACAGAGACGGAAGAAACCTTCCACTTTTTCATTGACACCACCGATAGGCTGGATTTCGCCCCGCTGATTGACCGAGCCGGTGACGGCGATCTCCTGGCGGATGGGCAGGCCGGTGATGGCCGACAACAGCGCGTACAGTTCTGTCGATGAGGCGCTGTCTCCGTCGACACCTTCGTAAAGCTGTTCGAAAGTCAACGTGGCCGACAGGGACAGCGGATGGTCCTGGGCAAATCGAGAAGAGAAGAAGGACGATAAGATGAGGACGCCTTTGGAATGGGACAGACCGCTCATGCGGATCTCCCGCTCGATGTTGACAACCCCTTCTCGCCCCAGGTACACCCGGGCAGTGATGCGGCTGGGCTTGCCGAAAGTGTGGTCGCTCAGGCCGAGAACAGCCAATCCGTTCACTTGACCGACGACGCTTCCTTCCGTATCGACCAAAAGGGTACCCTCCTGCATCGCTTCCTGGAGCCGTTCCTCGATGCGATTGACGCGGAACTCCTTCTCCTCGATCGCCTGTTCCACATGGTCTTCATCGACTGCTTCCGCACCCTGGTTTTGCGCCCACAAGGCCGATTCGACGACGATATCTTTGATGTCATGAAAGCTTGTCGACAGCTTTCGTTGGTGAGCGACGAGCCGGCTGGAATAGTCGATCACGGCGCCTACCGCTTGAGCCGTAAAGGGGAGCAGGTTTTCCCGTTGGCAGACAGACCGGATGAAGGCGGCATATTTACCGATGTTCGATTCATTCCGTTCCATGGCGCTGTCAAAATCGACGCGCACTTTGAAAAATTTGCGGAAATCCTCATCCGCTTCGTACAGCAAGTGATAAATGCGGGGGCTGCCGATCAGGATCAACTTTACGTCAATCGGAACCGGTTCCGGTTTTAAAGTGGCCGTCGAGGGCAGTCCCATCTGTTCACCGAGGTTTTCGATGCGCAGTTCCCGCGTTTTCAGCACCCGCTTGAGTCCTTCCCAAGCGCCCGGTGAGGTCAACAAGGGCAGCGACTGCACGATGAGGTAGCCTCCATTGGCTTGGTGGAGCGAACCTGGTTTGATCATCGTAAAATCAGTAGCTAAACTGCCGAAAGAACTGCGATATTCGACCTTGCCGAAAAGGTTGGTGAAAGTAGGGTTAGACTCGACGACGACAGGCGCACCGATTTGGCTGGAATTCTCGACAAAGAGATTCACTTCGTAGCGATGGCTGATCGCTCTTTTTTGTTGCTTGAGCAAACCCATCAACGAAGCCGGTATCGTCTCTTCACCGGAACTCTCTTCTTTTGATTCGGTCACGCTTTCCATGACCTCTTCTCGTACCTTATCAAAATAACTGAGCACTTTCGGGTAGTCTTTATATTTTTCCCGGACCGTTTCCATCAAATCCCGGGAGGCGTACTCCGCCGTTTCCCGTTCTATCTCTTTGAGTTGCTGAGCCGCTTCCTTTTGCAACGTCCGGGAACGGCGCAAGCTTTCACCTAAACGAGATTCGAGTTTATGTTCCCGGTCGGAGATGTCCTGCCGTTGTTCATCCTCGAGGGCCTCAAATTCCTCCTTGGACATCCCTTTGCCTTCTTCGTTCAACGGTACGGTGAAGATGCCTGACTGGCCCTTTTGCAAGGTAAATCCCTCGGCTTGAGCCATATCTTCCATCTCTTTAAATAGCGCTGTCAGCTTTGTCTCCACTTGGCGAAGGTAGGCGGTGCGGCTTTTTTCGTATTCTTCGCTTTCGAGCGCCTTATGAATTTCCGTCTGCAGATCTTTGACTAATTCGATCATATCCCGCCGCAGTTCACTGCCTAATCCCGGCGCAAGCAAGAGCACGATCGGGCGGTCCGGTTGATCGAAATGATTGACAAAACAGATATCCGGCGGTGTCGCACTGCTTTGGGCGACCGATTTTACTTTCGTCACGGCAAAACTGGTCTTTCCGGAACCAACAGGGCCGGTGATGAAAATATGAAAACCAGGATGTTTGGCCGAGAGTCCAAACTCCATCGCTTTGACTGCACGGGGTTGGCCGATGATACCGTCTTCTATGGCAGTGATTTCGTCTGTTGAGGTAAATGGAAACAGCGTTGGATCGCAGTCGGTCCGTAACCGTTCCGGCTCCAGTCGTCGTGATTTCAATAGAGCGTCAGGTATCGCTTTGGTCTTTGTCACCGGTGGCCATTCCTCCTTTTCCCTCTACCTTTAATCTATTTCGCGAAGGTCTAAAGGGGTTCCTGCCCCGGGCAAGACAAGAAAAAAGCCGTCTCATCATTTCAATGAGCGGCTCAGTTCTGTATAGAGCATCTTGGCCAATCCCATGTCTTCCCGCTTGGCCATCTGCTTCGCATATTCTTGGTCCCGCATGTCTTCCCAGATATCTCGTCCCGGTGCAGCTTCCACGAAGTCTGACTTCATGACGGTGCTGCGCATCCCTTTGAACATCTGGTAGATAAAGACCGATTCGAACTCTTGGCAAAGTTCACGGAGCTGCTTCTGTTTTTTCGCCTTCTCCTCTTCCGTTATGGACCCGGTGCTCTCTTTGTTCAATTCTTCCGCCTTTTTTTTGACTGATTCCTCGAGCAAGTTTTGAAAGCCTTGTCCACCGGCCGGATTGGCACTGGTTAGGCTGGATGCTTTTTTTTGATTGTTATCGGCGGACAACAACCCGCCGGCGATTTGTATCGGTGACAGCAAAGTCCATTCCCTCCCCTATCTATAAGTATCGTTCATTCGGCAGCGATACTTTAACAGGATACTTTAATTTCATTCGCTTGCCTTGAACCAATACCAAAATGTTTCTCTAGAACCCATTCTAGTCGTGGAACACAGGATGGTCAACGTACTTGAATTTTAATAATGCGATACCTACGAAATTACAGTTGTTTTTATTAAAGAGTTTCTGGGAACATCTTGAATCTTCCCTGGCTTTCTCGTAAAATTGGATTATATTGAATTTTCAGAAAAAGGTGGGGTGGCGGTGAAACTCCAAACAAAGTTGATGGCTTGGACCTGCTCGACCCTCACTTTGGGTCTCGTCGCTACACTCACTGTCTACGGCTTTTGGGAGACGCAGGGATTGAAGGAACGGGTCGAAGGGGATCTCACTTCCAAAGGAGAAGCGCTGATCATCTCGGCAACGAAAGGCTTGGAGGCTATGACCAACGACCACATCCGAAACGGCGTAAAACTGCCGGACGGCTCAACGGTCGGCGGCACCCAACTGACACAGATGCTTTTTGATGATGAACTGACCTTGATTCCAGAGAGCAAGCTAGAGGCCGATAAACGCTATAAACCGACAGATAAAGTCAAGCGCTTTGATGGGGTCGAAATCCCCATGGCCCAGTACGAGTATAAATACATGTCCAAAGCGGATCCTTACACAGACACCTATTGGCAGCAGTATATCGATGCTTTTATGGGCGATCCTGATGTCGTGTTCGCACTGCCGACTAAGTACTCCCCCGATCCGGCCAAAACAGGCTTTATTCCTACTCACAACAGCTTTTATAGCCCGACCGATCCGGAAAAGTCTCGTGATAATTGGGGCGCTATCGGCCTATTGAGCCAAAAATACCGGGCGAACCGGATCTTCAATGACCTTGCCGGAGGAGCCGCCACCGCCAACGAAAACCGTGATAAGCCCCAGAAGACAGTCTATGAACGAAAGATCGATGGGCGAACCGTCACCATGTGGGATATGTCTTACCCTATCTATATCGACGGCAAACACTGGGGCGGTTTTCGCATTTCCATCAGTAAGGAACGGGCTGACCAGTTGATCGCTGCCCGGACGAATCAGCTCATCTGGAAACTGTCGATTGTGGCGATCGTCTCGCTCATCGGTTTGGCCGGCACGACCATTCTGATCATCTCCTTGATCATCGTCCGTCCCATCCATGCCATGGTTGAAGTGTCTAAAAAACTGGCGCAGGGGGATTTTACCCACGCTATCGATGTTCGCCAAGACGATGAAGTGGGCTTGTTAGGGCGGGCTTTCAACCACATGATCGAAAATGTTCGCTCTCTCGTGGACAGCATTATGCAAAGTTCCCGTCAAGTCGCCCAATTGACGCAGAACCTGCAAGCAGCGGCCATACAAACAGCCAACGCCACCGAAGAGATCGCTCACGCCGTCCAGGAGGTCTCTTCCGGCGCTATGGAACAAGAGCGGGAGACGGAACAGACGGCATCTCTCGTGCGCAAGATGACTTCGCAACTGGTCACATTGACTTCCACCGCCCAAGAAGTGGCGCAATCTTCCTCATCGGCCTTCCGCCGGGCCGGTGAAGGGCAACAGTCGATCACTCGGGCGATCGAGCAAATGGGTGTGATTCATGACACCGTATCGGGAACGGCACAAGTCATGCAATCTCTCGGCAGCCGCTCCGCCGACATCTCCCGCATCGTCGAGGTGATCACAGCTATCGCCGACCAGACAAACCTGCTGGCTCTGAATGCAGCTATTGAAGCGGCTCGGGCTGGCGACCATGGACGTGGATTCTCTGTCGTCGCTGAAGAAGTCCGCAAATTAGCAGAGCAGTCTCGACATTCAGCGCAAGAGATCGCACGGCTCGTCGAAGCCGTACAGACGGAAAGTGTTCGGGCTGTCTCCTCCGTCGATAGCGGGACGAAAAGCGTTGAAGCTGGCTTGCAGGTCATGCAGGAAGCCGGTCATGCCTTCAAAGAGATCCTCGGCTCTGTCCATGATGTGGAGGCGAAGATGCAAACCATCTTAGCGGCCGTACAGCAGATCGCCGGGGAAGAGACCGCCGTCATGCAAGCCGTCGACCGTATCTCTCACATCGCCCAGAACAATAATGCCAGTTCCCGGAGCATCGCTTTTTCGTCCCAAGAGCAGACAGCGACCATGGAGGAAATCGCCGCCACAACGGAAGTCTTGGCGAAGATGGCGAACAGTCTCGATGATTTGGTGTGCAAGTTTATCTTAAACAAAGAATATGAAGCAAGAAGACTAAATTAATAAGGCGCCTCCCAAACAAGGCTATTGTGCTTTGGCGCACCCGCGCAGCAACCGAGCGAACAGCCGTGGAACCTTTAGCGAGCGGAGTCACGACACCCCAATTTACCACAATGTACCATCAAATTAAAAACTAAAACGCCAAAAGAGCTCATGGGCTATATCAAACCCATGAGCTCTTTGTTTTGTCTGCCGACTTCTCAAGCGCACGTGCGTTTCGTTATCCGCCGAGGTAAGCCTTTTTGACTTCTTCGCTCTCAGCCAGTTCCTTCGCATTGCCCGAGAGAACGATTTTCCCGGTTTCCAGAACGTAGGCCTTATGAGCGATGGAGAGGGCCATATGGGCATTCTGTTCGACCAGGAGGATCGTCGTGCCTGCTTTGTTGATATCTTTAATTATGTTAAAGATCTCTTGAACCAAGAGCGGCGCTAGACCCATGGAGGGCTCGTCCAGCAGCAAGAGCTTCGGGCGGGACATGAGTGCCCGGCCCATGGCGAGCATCTGCTGCTCCCCACCGGAGAGGGTACCCGCCATCTGCTGAATCCGTTCTTTCAAGCGGGGGAACCGTTGAAAGACTTTTTCCATATCTTCCTTGATACCCTCTTTGTCATTGCGCAAGAAGGCACCCAGTTCAAGGTTTTCCAGGACGGACATGTTGGCGAAAATGCGCCGCCCTTCGGGAACCTGGGACATGCCTAAGGAGACGATCTTTTGGGCGGCCATACCGGCGATGTCTTGACCCTGAAAGAGAATTTGGCCCTGTTTCGGCTTGAGCAAGCCGGACAAGGTATGCAAGGTCGTCGTCTTGCCGGCACCGTTAGCGCCGATGAGGGTGACGATTTCGCCTTGCTCCACATCCAAGGAAATCCCTTTGAGGGCATGGATGGCCCCATAGTAGACGTGAAGATCTTTAACTGACAGCATGGGACACATCCTCCCCGAGATAAGCTTCGATGACTTTCGGATTCGACTTGATTTCGTCCGGCGTGCCTTGAGCAATAATTTGACCATAATCGAGGACATAAATCCGTTCGCAGATGCCCATGACCAAGGACATATCGTGTTCGATGAGCAGAATGGTGAGATTAAAGTGCTTTCTCACCCACCGGATCATCTCCATCAGTTCCGCCGTCTCTTGAGGGTTCATGCCAGCGGCCGGTTCGTCCAGCAGGAGCAGTTGCGGCTGTGCCGCTAAGGCCCGGGCGATTTCCAAGCGGCGCTGCTCGCCGTAAGGAAGGTTCTTGGCCAGTTCGTGTTTTTTATGGGAGAGCTTGAAGATCTCTAAAAGGTCTTCCGCTTTTTTCACCATCTCTTCTTCGCCGCGATAAAAACCAGGCAAGCGGAGAATGGCGCTGAGCATGCCGTAGCTGCGGTGCTGGTGGTAGGCGATCTTGACGTTGTCCATGACAGTCAGGTTGGAGAAGAGACGGATATTCTGGAAGGTGCGGGCGATGCCCTTTTGGTTGATCTGCCAGGGTTTTAAGCCAACCAGGGTCTCCCGGCGCAGGGCGATGTCCCCTTCGGTCGGTGTGTAGACGCCCGTCAGCAAGTTAAAGACGGTCGTCTTGCCGGCGCCGTTCGGACCGATGAGGCCGACCAGTTCGCCGATTTTTAGTTCCATATTCACGTCGGAGACGGCTTTTAGTCCTCCAAAGGTCTTGCTCAGGTGGTTAACCGACAGCAGAATCATTGCCAGCCCCCCTTCCTTTTCCAGTCTGCCGCGCGAAGAACCGGCGGATGCCGTCGAAGCTCAGTTCTGCCGTACCGAGCAGGCCTTGCGGGCGGACGAGCATGACGACGATCAGCAGGAGCGAATAGATCACCATGCGCAGTTCGGCATAGTCTTGCAGATAGGCTGAGAGAATCGTCAAGCCTGTTGCGGCGATGACCGATCCGGTCATGGAACCGAGTCCGCCGAGTACAACATAGACCAGGATGTCAAAGGATTTTAAAAAGCCAAAGGTGGTCGGCTGAATGGTGTAAAAATAGTGAGCATGGAGCGCACCAGCCACTCCGGCAAAGAAGGCGCCCATGGTAAAGGCGATGACTTTGTAACGGGTGATGTCGATCCCCATCGTCTCGGCTGCGATCTCGTTTTCACGGATGGAGATGCAGGCTCGGCCGTGGGTGGAGGTCATAAAGTTTTTGATCACCAAGACAGTGATCACGGTCAGGGAGAAAATCCAAGGCCAGTCCGTATACTGGGATATACCGTTTAAGCCAGCCGCCCCGCCGACATAGTCGATATTCAAGATGACGACGCGGATGATCTCGCCGAATCCCAAGGTGGCGATAGCCAGGTAATCCCCTTTAAGGCGAAGCGTAGGCAAACCGACCAAGATCCCGCAAAGAGCCGCAGCGACGGCACCGACGATGATGCCGACGGCAAAGGGATAGCCAAGCTTTAAGGTCATGATGGCCGAGCCATAAGCACCGATGGCCATGAAGCCGGCGTGACCGATGGAGAACTGTCCCGTCATGCCGTTGATGATGTTCAGCGATACGGCCAGGATGATATTAATGCAGATGAGAAAGAGGTTTAGCTTGTAATAATCGTCGATGTAGCCTGTTTCGATCCCTACGTTGACCAGTACAAAAAGGACAAGTATGGCAACAGTGACGAGAATATTAGACATCTTGAAATATTGTTTCAACATCTCTGTCACCTACACTTTCTCCCGTACGTTGCTGCCGAACAGCCCCGACGGTTTGACAATCAAGATGATGATCAAGAGCGCAAAAGCGACGGCATCACGATACAAGGATTGTCCGTATCCGCTGACAAGCGCTTCGATAACTCCTAGAGAGATGCCGCCCACAAAGGCCCCGGGGATGACGCCGATACCACCTACAACAGCGGCAACGAAAGCTTTCAAACCAGGCATGATGCCCATGTAGGGGTTGATGGCATTATAGTAAATCCCCACCAAGACGCCTGCCGCCGCAGCCAATGCGGAACCGATCGCGAAGGTGGCAGAGATGGTGTTGTCTACGTTAATCCCCATCAGCATGGCGGCCTGCGTATCGTGGGAAACGGCACGCATCGCCTTGCCGGTCTTAGTCTTATGCACCACATATTGCAGCAAAAGCATCAGTAAGGTAGTGACCACCATGATGACTAACTGGCGGTTGGTGATGACCACAGCGCCGTTGAAAAAATGATACTGCACTTCGGGAAACACGTTGGGGAACGTTCTGATCTTCGCACCTAATGCCAATACGCCGCCGTTTTCCAAGAGAAAAGATACGCCGATGGCGGTGATGAGTACAGCGATTTTCGGTGAATTACGCAGGCGGCGGTAAGCGAGACGTTCAATGACGACGCCTAAGATCGCACTGACCACCATTGATAAGACTAAAGCGGGAAGAAATCCCCATCCCTGGGTCGTCGCCCAAAACCCCACATAGGCACCCACCATGTAAACATCTCCGTGCGCAAAGTTGATTAGGCGGATGATGCCGTAAACCATGGTATAGCCGAGTGCGATAAGAGCATAGATGCTACCCAGAGAGAGGCCGTTGATTAATTGTTGAATAAATACATCCACGTTTGTCAGCCCCTCCTCTTAATTGAATAGGAAGGGGGGAGGTCCCCCCTTCTGATTTACGGTTGAACTTTGTCCTTGAAGGTTTGTTTTCCGTCTTTCATTTCGATGATGGCTGCGGCTTTAATGGGGTTATGGAACTCGTCGTAGCTGATTTTACCGGTGACGGTTTGTACGTCTTTCGTGGCGGCCAGCGCTTCTTTGATTTTTTCAGCGCTTGGTTCACCAGCCCGTTTCAAGGCGTCAACGAGGATCAGGGCGCCGTCATAGCCGAGAACAGCCATGGAATCGGGAACTTCGTTGTATTTTGCTTTGTATTTCTTCACAAAATCTTGAACGATAGGGTCTTTGTCTTCCGAGGAGTAGTGGTTCGAGAAGAAGGTGTTGTTCAAGGCACTCGCGCCAGCGATTTCAACCAACTTCGGCGAATCCCAACCGTCGCCGCCCATGACGGGAATGTTCATCCCCAGTTCGCGAGCTTGTTTGACGATTTTACCGACTTCCTCATAGTATCCAGGAACATAGAGCACGTCGGGGTTGGTCGCACGGATTTTGGTCAGGATCGCTTTGAAGTCTTGGTCTCCCGTTACATAGCTTTCGTCAGCGACGATTTGGCCGCCTTTTTTCGTAAAGGCTTCCTTATAGAACTGGGCCAAGCCTTTGGCATAAGGCGCCTGGTTGTCTGTCAAAATGGCAGCCGTCTTTTTGTTCAGGTTGTTCAAGGAGAAGTTGGCCATCACCGTCCCTTGGAAGGGGTCGATGAAGCAGGCTCGGAAGATGTAGTCATTCGTCTTGCTCGTCTTTTCGTCGACGGTCACTTTCGGGTTTGTCGCCGAGGTGGACAGGACAGGGACCTTCTTATCCATGGCCATTTGGACCATTCCCAAGGTATCGCCAGAGGTGGTGCAGCCAAGGATGGCGACAGCCTTTTCCTGGTTAATCAGTTTGGACGCCACGTTCGTCGACTCGGTTGCCTCCGATTTGTTATCTAAGGCGACGAATTTGATCTGCTTACCGTTGATACCGCCCTTGGCATTGATTTCATCAAAGACCAGTTGAGCGCCGTTGACGGCGGCCTTACCGAAGGTGGCTTGACCACCGGAGAGCTCAAAGTTACCGCCGATCACCCAGGCGTCGGCCGGTGCGGGATTGGCTGATGTTTTTTTATCTCCCCCTCCAGAACATGCCGTCAGCAAGCTGGCAGAGAATGCGAGGGAGATAACCGCTGCGATTCCTTTTTTCCACTTCATGCGAACGTAGACCTCCTCACTGATTGTTTATTCACCGGTTGGAAATATGTCCTCAAGACCCGAAACCCTATGTAATCCTTCACCCCCTCAGACTCATTGGGTCTATGTCGGCAGAAAAGTCTCCTGAATACAAAAAGAAGGCCGGGCAATTTTGACGTCGTCAATTGACGGCGAACTTCATTGTCCGACCTCTATCCATTAACGGTTGGATTGCTAGAGAGTTAAGTAAGTCATTTTCATTTTACTGCCCTATTCATTGACATGTCAATTTTATTTGGATTTGATTTTTTCGCTGACCACTTGTTTGCCGTCTTTTAATTCGATGATGACGATGTCTTTGACGGGGTCATGGTTTTCATTGAGAGTGAACTTACCGGTGATGGCCGGGAAGTCTTTCGTGGCAGCCAGGGCTTCTTTGATTTTTTCGGGTTCGGTGCTGCCGGCCCGTTGGATCGCGTCAGCCAGCAAACGGGCGCCGTCGTAGGCGAGAGCAGCTAAGGCATCGGGAGTTTGGCCGTATTTTTCTTTATAGGCTTTTACGAAAGACTGTACAGCCGGATCGGGATCTTCCGGGGTGTAGTGGTTCGTGAAGAAGCAGTTGTTCAGCACGTCCTTGCCAGCCACTTCGACCAGCTTCGGAGAATCCCAGCCGTCGCCGCCGACGAAGGCGGCTTTGATGCCCAGTTCACGGGCTTGTTTGACGACTTTCGCGACGACTTCATAGTAGGCGGGGAGGTAAATTACGTCTGGTTCCTGACTCTTGACTTTCGTCAGGATGGCCCGGTAGTCGTTGTCATCTTTGTTGAAAGCTTCTTCACCGAGGATCGTACCGCCGCCGGCTGCAAAGCCTTCTTTGAAGAACTTGGCGAGACCTTTGGAGTATTCGTCAGCCTGGCTGACGAGGACGACAGCCTTCTTGCCTTTTTTCAGGCCGAATTCAGCAGCTGCTTTTCCTTGGAAGGAATCGATGAAGCAAGCCCGGAAGACATATTCGTTGACTTTCTTCGTGTTCGGGTCGATCGTCACGTCAGGATGGGTCGCTGTCGGAGTGAGGACAGGAACTTTCTTGGAGTTGACGACGGGAACTACGCCGAGGGTATTGCCGGAGGTGACCGGTCCGATGATGGCGCTGACTTTATCCTGAGTGATCAGGCGAGTCGCTACGTTCATCGATTCGGTCTTATCGGATTTGTTGTCATACTTGACAACTCGAATCTTTTTGCCGTTAATGCCGCCTTTGGCGTTGATTTCGTCAAAGGCGATCATAGCTGCGTTCAATGATGATGTACCATATGTAGCAACGTCCCCAGAGAGTTCGAAGTTGGCGCCGATGACAATTTCATTGCTGTCTTGTCCGGCTCCTGCTGTCGGCTTCGATTGACCAGAACAACCAGCCAACATTGCCAAGCTGAGAAAGAGGCCTATCCCTTTCAGCCATGTCTTTTTGACCATTTTTCTCCTCCTTTTTCTAAGAAACCAATCATTCATTGATGATTGTAAATCTTAAAACTAATTATAGAGTTCCATACTCTGTCCGTCAACAAGAAACAATGTCCTATATGCAAATACAGTTTCTCCTTACTTTTTTAATTAATTAGTAAGAATTTTGTTATATTTTAATTGCAAGAAAAAGAGGCCTCTGGAGGTGATTTCCGAGGCCTCTTGATTATTCAATTGCTTGTTTTCGTTTACGCAATTGGGAGAAATTGCTCAATAGCCGAGCCGATTGGAGCAGCTTTTCGTTCTCAAGAATTTCTGTTCCGCCATCGGCGAGGAGGGCTCCGTCCTGTAGGATGATGACTCGATCAGCCCAACTCTCGGCGAGGTCGATATCGTGAATTGCCATGATGATCGTTTTTCCCCGGCAGTTGCAGTCCTGTAAGATCTGCATGACTTCATCCTGCCCTTGGGGATCGAGATAAGCCATGGGCTCGTCCAAGATGAGGATATCGGGGTCCATGGCGAGCACGCCGGCGATGGCCACCCGTTTCTTTTGCCCATAGCTGAGTTGATGCGGTGCGTATCGGGCTAAATCAAGACCTTGTACCGCCGCCAGGGCTGATTCCACCCTCTTCTCGACCTCTTCTTCAGGCAGACCGAGATTTTGTGGTCCAAAGGCCACGTCTTCGGCGACAGTTCCACAAAACAGCTGGTCGTCGGGATCTTGAAAGACCAAGCCCACATGGCGGCGAATCTCCCGAGCCGTATCTCGAGTCAGCGATAGATCGTCGATTCGAACTTCCCCGCTCTGAGGGATGATGAGACCGCATAAGTGATGAATCAGTGTCGATTTACCGGCTCCGTTCGGACCGAGGAGAGCCACCTTCTGGCCCGGCTCTATCTTAAGTTGGATCTGGCACAGAGCGTCGACCGGTCGATTTGACCCTGGGTAGCGATAGGATAGGTTTTTTACTTGCAATCTTCCGGTAGCCAGACGGCTTCCCTCCCCCTTTTGCCCCAATCGCCAAGTGGAGTCCGACAATGGTTCCGTCGTTTCTTCTAGTTCAAATTGATCTAGTTTAAACTTGTCTGGTTTGGCTCGGTCCATGGCCAGGTGCTCCCGGTCAATGGGACCGTCGAAAGGCGGCTGACTCGGCCCGTCCGTAGAATCTGTAGCGCTATAGCCACGAGCCAGCATCGCTAGATAGACTCGTTCCGCCCGATCCATGGCTCGGAGCATCAACGTTCCCAAAAAGCCGGCATAGACAGCACGGACGTGGGGGTTGAGAATCCCCCCTTTTTCCTCATAGCCACGAGCTTTCCGTGCCCGCGACATCCGTCGCGCTTCATCCCGAAAGACTTCCACATAGCGTAGGATCAGTTCAGCCAGCTGGAGAAAGAGTGCCGGGATGCGCAGGCGGCGCAGGGCCTGAAAAAACTGGCTCCGGCTCATCGACTCCATGAGAACGGTCAAGCTGCTCACAGCGACAGCGACCCGCAATCCTAAGCGCAGTGCCTTCTGCAAGCCTTCCAGGGATAGTTGAAAGTTCCCTCCCCAGGGAGCCGTCCAAACCCAGAAGGTCTCTCCCGGGTACCAAAAGGGAAAGAGCAGTAAGGTGAGGGCCAAAAATGGAACGAGCCAAACCAACCGGGATAGGATGGTTCGCAAACCGACACCGGAGAAAAATCCCAGGGACCACATCCCCAACAGCAGCGCCGTCAGTATGTATAGGTTTTCGATCAAGCCGATCGAGGCGATGAAAACAAAGGTAACCGCAACAGCTACATGGCGATAGCTGTTGCGGTTTTTTCCGAGGTGTTGCTGCCGGTTCAATCGCTGACTTCCTCTCCCTGTCGAGAATCTGCTGAGGGGCGAGCCATTTTCTTGCCGAGCAGAGTTAAAAGTCCGAAGGTGATCGTTGTTCCCACGATACCGGCTGCGGCAGTAGCCAGTCCTTCATTGTCCAAGCCCGGGATGAGATAGTCCGGGAAAATTCCTTCTAGTACTGATTTATCGGCCTTTTCGCTAAATCCATAATCTTCAGCGACTCGTTCCAAGCCGTCTGGCGAGGACGAGGCCCACGGTGAAAGGAAGGCGGCGATCGCCAGCGCGATGACGAGCAGGCCGATCCAGCGGCCCATGTTTTTCTTCCGTTCAACCATGAACATTCATCCCTCCTTTTATTGGGGCGATGTTCAGTTCTGGTTTCACCCGCAGCAGGTATTGGATGACAGCTACGGTGATCAGCCCTTCACCGATGCCGATCAGGCTGTGCCAGCCAGCCATCGCTGGTAAGGCGAGGCTCAAGGGCAGTGTGTCAGAAAAGGCGAGTTCAAATGCGGCGACTATGGACGCCAGGAAGACCGACATCCAGCCTCCTGCAAATATGGCAGCCTTCTGCCCCCATGTTCCCGGCAACAGGCGGAGCAGGAGTCGATAGGTTCCGTATCCGGTCCATGTGCCGACGACAGCCATATTCAAAATGTTAGCCCCTAAGGCGGTGATCCCTCCGTCTTGAAAAAAGAGGCATTGTATGCCCAGTATGGTCGACATGATGATCATTGTCGGCCAGGGTCCCAATACGACGGCAGCGAGCATGCTGCCTAACAAATGGCCTGATGTTCCGCCGGCGACGGGGAAGTTCACCATCTGCGCCGCAAAGATAAAGGCGCCCATCACGCCCATCCAGGGTACCTGCCGCTCATCGAGCTTTTTTTGGGTTTTCTTCGCAGCATAAGCCAAAGCGCCTCCGCTTATGGCCGATGCTCCTATCCAGGTGGTGGGACTTAAAAAATGGTCGGGGATATGCAAGAGGGGCACTCCTTTCTTCCCAACGTTTGTGATCCTGTGGCGTTTTTTCTTTTTTTGCTGACGTCTGATCCCTTTTCTACTCAAAGTATCCGGGAACTGCGCTAACTACCCGCTTGTATAATGGCAGCGTAAAAGTACAGTATAGCTGCAAAAAGGCCACGACGTCAACAGAATGACCTCCTGCCGACCTTCGTGGCCTTTGTCGGGCTTCTTGCCCATAATTGCTTCAGCGGTGATTGTTTACCTAGTTTGAATTCTCTTTATAGCTTCGACAAATCAAAGAAATTTCCTTCTTTGGGCAGCAAGGGGTTTACCGGAAAAAGTGCCGCTTCCGTCTCTACACCTACCGAAGGAGAACTGATTGGACCCGGATCTGGGTCCGGTCCGTCAAAGTCAGCGTTTTCCGGTCGATGGGGCAGTTCGATCACTCGCGATGCGATCGAAAGGGAGTCTTTTTTGCCCATCGCTGTTCGATATTCTTCCAGCAGATCACCGATGCCTTTGAACAAAGCCCGCTCCCCGTAGACGTAACGCATCATGCTCGGCACTTCTGCTTTGATCGTGGTGATGGTGATCTCTTTTCCCCGCTCTTCCAAGGCTTTCAACTGCTCAAAAACGGTATTGCGGATTTCGTCATCCGTGTTGCCCCAGCGAATGCGGGAACCTTTCATCCGCTCTTCTTCTTTTTCTTTTTTCCGGGGCCGGGTCCGCCGTTGACCTGACGAGGACTGGCTCTCGCCGGAGACGACGGAGTTCGCCAAATTGGGGGCACTCTCCGACAGATCTGCTAAAATCCCCTGACCTACCCCTTGTGCGTAATCGGCGTTAGAAGGCATCGTTTCCAACCGTTCACGGATGGTTTGCAACTCTGACCGGACCGGCTCAAGGGCTTTTTGCATCATTTCTTCGGCCAGAGAAAAGGCGGCTTCGAGCGCCTGCCGGTAGCGGCGATACTCTTCGTCTAGTGTCTGTAAAGCTTTCTCCCTTGTGGCTAGATCCTGTAAGGAACCCATGTTAGAAAACCACCCTCCAAAATCGAATCACATCTCATTTTCAAAGTTCCGCTATGTGATTGCTTTATTTAGGAAATAGTATTAGCTTCTTTGCAATATTCAATACATTATGCAATCCCGATATTGACAAAAGACCCCGGAAAAATTAAATTCCGGGGTCTTCAAAGACTATAGAACTTTGGGATAGAAACTTGTGGGTATAGACGGGGAGTTAAGCATCGTTAACCTCTTCGACAAGATTGGTTCAGCGAACGGTGACCCGGTACTCTCGCAGCCAGGAGTCGATCTGGGCTAGGTATGCGTATAATTGCGGAATGCCCATCAGTTGGCCAAACCAGGGTAAAGAAGTGGTGGCCGCTTCGGCCCGTGTCAGCGCTCTGACTTTTTCCACATCGATCAGTTTGAGCAAGGGCGATGATGGGTTATCGAGGATTTGGACCAGCTCTTCCCGAACCGCCGACGTATAGGCGGGATGGTGGGTTTTGGGATAGGGGCTTTTTTTGCGCCAGAGCACATCTTCTGGAAGAATCCCCTGCAGTGCGCGCCGTAAGATCCCTTTTTCCCGGCCTTCGCAAGTCTTCATAGACCAGGGGATGTTCCACACGTATTCGACGAGACGGTGGTCACAGAACGGAACCCGGACCTCCAGCCCTGTAGCCATGCTCATGCGGTCTTTGCGATCGAGCAGATTAGCCATAAACCAGTTGATATTCAGATAAAACATCTCCCGGCGGCGTGCTTCTTCCCGATCTTCACCGGGCAATCGCGGAACTTCAGCCAGTGTTTCTTCGTACCGGCGGCGAACATAAGCTTCCGGTTGGATATACTCTTTGATCTCCGGAGCCAAGAGGCTTACCCGGTCGGCCAAACGGCGGGACCAGGGGAAGGTGTCGGCCCAGAGTGCCTCTTCTCGGTGAAACCAGGGATAGCCGCCGAAGACCTCATCAGCGCACTCCCCAGAAAGGGCCACTGTGGCCCCCTTTTTGATTTCCTGGCAGAACAAATACAAGGATGAGTCTACGTCAGCCATCCCCGGCAGATCCCGGGCTCGCAGGGACACCTTCAACGCCTCCACCAACTGCGGCGTATCGATGACCACAGGATGGTGGACCGTTCCGAGATATTCCGTCATGCGTTGAATCCATGGCGCATCGGCATTCGGCTGAAAATCACTCGGTGTAAAGTAGCGTTCATTGTCCTGATAGTCTACGGAATAGGTGTGTAAAGTTCCAAGGTGGTTTCGGCGGTAATAGTTGGCTGCGATCGCCGAGAGGGCGCTCGAATCGAGGCCGCCGGAGAGAAGTGTACATACGGGGACATCGGAGACCAGCTGACGCTCCACCGCATCAAGGAGCAGATCTCGGACTGTTGCAGTGGTTTTTTCGAGGTCATGCTGATGAGGTCGGCTTACGAGAGACCAGTATTGGCGTGTACGGGCACCTTGGCGATCGATTCGCATCGCACAGCCGGGACGGACTTCCGCTATGCCCTTCAGCACACCATGACCCGGTGTCCGTGCCGGCCCTAAGGCGAAGATCTCTGCCAGCCCCTCGGCATCCAACTGGGCAGGTATATCCGGATGGGCCAAGAGTGCTTTCAGTTCGGAGGCGAAAAAAAAGGCGCTGCCTCGTTGGGCGTAAAAGAGCGGTTTTACACCCATGCGGTCACGAGCTAAAAAGAGACTTTGTTCCGCTTCGTTCCAGACGGCGAAGGCGTAGATCCCGTTGAAGCGTTCTACACAAGCCTCCCCCCACTCGATAAAAGCGACGAGCAGCACCTCCGTATCGGAATGGGAACGGAAGGTATGGCCTTTCGCCTTCAACTCCTCCCGCAGTTCTGCTGTGTTGTACAGTTCGCCGTTGTAGGCCAGTACATACTTACCATCGCCTGCTTGCCGGATCATCGGTTGAACGCCGCCAACAGGGTCGATCACGATCAGACGGCGATGGCCGATCAGGGCTTGGGGAGAGATCCAGACTCCCGATGCATCAGGTCCCCGGTGAGTGAGCGTTTCCACCATGCTGTGCAAGACCGGTCCCCGTTGAGAGAGATCCCCTTCCCAGTCGATCCAACCAACGATTCCACACATGTCTATCGCCTCTCTTTCTTGGGATTGATTTTCATTTTCAATTTATTTGATGCCATTGTATGCTGCTTGCCGTTGAGATGTTCTATCGGGTAGCCTTGCATGAATATGCGAAGAATGACGGAATGTGCCTGTCCGGCGGTCCGTGGGTTATCTCTTCGGCCGAATCAATGTAAAAAGCCTTCGCGAGAGGCAGAGTTACCTCTCGCGAAGGCTTATCCTTTTTACCTTACGGTCATGTCACTATAGAACTCTTGATGCTATAACGCTTCGTTATTCTCCGCTGCAGGCCCTGTCCATTTAGACTTCGCTCTCTGCCACCGCATGCCGAGTTTACCTTTCCATTCATCCATAATCGTATAGACGACGGGGATGATGATGAGCGTGAAAAAGGTCGATGTAATTAAGCCGCCGATCAAGACCCAAGCCATGCTGGATCGGCTTTCACTGCCTTCGGTTAAGGCGAGTGCGGAAGGCATCATGCCAAAGATCATCGTGATCGTCGTCATGATGATCGGGCGAAGGCGGGTTCGGCCAGCTTCCACCAGGGCTTCCCGCAATGTGCGCCCCTGTTCCAGCAAGGTGTGGGTATAATCGATGAGCAAAGTGCCGTTTTTGGCGACGAGGCCATCCATCATGATGATGCCGATGAAGGAAAAGATGTTGAGCGAGTTTCTCGCTATGGCCAACGCAAAGAGGGCGCCGGCGATGCCTAGTGGCAAAGAGAGCATCCGGATAAAGGGGGTCATGTAAGACTCATAGAGCATGACGAGCACCATGTAGACGAGCACGATCGATAAAAGCAATGCAGCCACCAGTTCTGTGAAGGATTCCTGCATGTTTTGGGCCGAACCGGTGAATTTGTAGGAAACACCGCGCGGGAGGCCTTTTTGCTTGATCTCCGTATCGACGTCTTTGAGGAAATCGTCTAAAACTCGTCCCTGCAAACCGGCGTTGATGGTGATCGTTCGCTGACGGTCGGAACGGCGGATTTCCGTCGGTCCGGAGCCGATGCTGATTTTCGCCACCTGTTGAAGCTGTATGACCTTTCCGTCACTTGTAGCCAGGTTTACACTGCGGAGTGCATCAAGGTCGGATTTATTCAAACCGGTCATCTTTACGGTAACGTCAACCTCTTTATCGCCTTGGCGATATTCTGTAGCCACGCTGCCATTGAGGGATGCTCGGAGGGTTTCGGAAACTTCTTTCACCGATATGCCGTAGTAGGCCGCTTTCAACCGGTCGATTTGGACTTTTACCTCCGGTTGGCCGACTCGCCAGTTGGTATCCACATCCCGGCTGCCGGGAGCTTGAGCGACGATGTCCTTGATCTTCTCGGAGGCTTCCAACAGCGCCTGGTGATCGGAGCTGGAAATCTCAATTGCAACCGGTCCTCCAGAACTGGAATGCATGCTGTCGCTTTCAGCGACAGTAACTCTTCCATAAGGGAACGTCTTCGACCAATCGCGGATCTGCTCCGATACTTCCCAGATCGATCGGTCACGATCCTTTTTGTTCACCAGGGAAACACCGACACGGCCGATGTTGGAACCGGTAGAGCTCATCCCGATTCCACCAGAAGAGCCGATGGCCGTTTGAAAGTAACGGACCTCCGGGATAGTTTGGATGTAAGCTTCCACTTCTTTTAAGGCTTGGTCTGTTTTCTGTATCGGTGTACCAATCGGCAATTCTACGTTTACCTGTAAGTCGCCCTGATCGGATTGAGGTGAAAACTCCATCCCGATGAGCTTTAAGGGAATCATCGCTACCGCTAACAAAAAGACGACTAGGGCTGCTGTCAAAACGGTTTTTCGGTGGCCGAAGGACCAGTCCAAGACACGCAGATAGGTGTCCCGGAATTTGCAGGCAAAGTGATCGATAGGGATGAAAAAGCGCTGCAAGGCTTTGCGCACGCCTTTATACCAGGAAACGCCGGCCAGCGGGTGCAGCTGCTCTCCTTCTCCCATAGGCTTTAAGAGTCGAGATGCGAGCAACGGCGTAAGGGTAAAGGACACGAATAAAGACATGAGCGTGGCGAAGACGACAGTCAAGCCGAACTGTCGGAAAAACTGGCCCACCATCCCCCCCATGAAGGCGATAGGTGCAAAGACGACGATGTCAGAGGCGGTGATGGCGATAGCTGCAAGTCCAATTTCGGAGCGGCCGTCCAGAGCCGCCCTTTTCGGACTTTTCCCCATGGCGAGGTGGCGATAGATATTTTCCAAGACTACGATGGAGTCGTCTACAAGGATCCCGATACACATGGCCATACCCATGAGGGACATGACGTTGAAGGTAAAGCCGGCGAAGTACATGCCTGCCAAGGTGGAGATGAGCGATGTAGGGATGGCGATCAAGACCGAAACCATCGACCGCCAATCGCGGAGGAAAAAGAGCAAGGCGAAGCTGGTGGAGAGGATGCCTTCAATGATGCTGGAACGGGTTCCCCCGACGGAGAGGCGTATGTAGTTCGAAAAGTCCCGGGCGATGACGAGCTGAGAGCCTTCCGGAAGTTCTGCTTTGATGTTCTCCAGTTCTTTTTTCAACCGGTCCCCTACATCGACGAGGCTGGCGTCGGATTGTTTAAACACCATGATCGCGAGGGCCGGTTCGCCGTTTAAACGAGCATACTCACGAATTTCTTTATATCCGTCTTTCACGTCGGCGATGTGCCGTAAGGGAATGCTGCTGCCGTTAGCTGTGGGAATTTCCAGGTTCTTAATTTCTTCGACACTGCGGAATTCACCGAGAACGCGGACCATGTATTCCCTGTCGGGACGATCGAGGCGTCCCGAAGGTTCGTTCAAGTTTTCCTGTTCAAGCCGCCGGATCACTTGATTGATAGACAAACCGTACATCTGGAGCTTGGTCTTGTCGATATTGATGGTGATCTCCCGTTCCTGTCCGCCGGTGATCGTCACATCAGAAACGCCGTTGACTTTTTGTAGCCGTTCTTTAATCACGTCTTTAGCAATGTCAAAGGTCTCATAAAGGGGACGAGGGGCGCTGAAGGAGGTGGAAGCGACAGGGGTTGCGTTCATATCCCGTTTGATTACGACCGGGTCCGAAACATCATCGGGGAGGCGGCCCTTGACGCTGTCCACTTTTTTCTGAACATCAATGGCAGCCTGGTCCGCATTCGCCGTCAATTCAAACTCTAATAGTACGTTTCCCCGGCCTTCATTGGCTACGGAAGTGATCTTCTTTAAATGGGGTAGCGAAGAGAGGCCGTCTTCCAGAGGTTTGATGACTTGGGTCTCCATCTCTTCCGCACCGGCACCGTCGTAGGATACAGATACAGTCACGAAAGGCGTATTCAAAGCCGGGTACAGCTCCACACCGATGCTCCGGTAGCTGTATAGACCGATCACCACAAAGAAGAGCACGACCATCGTCATCATGGCGGGCCGTTTGAGCGCGAGTTCAGTTAAACGCAAAGGCATTCCTCCCGGTTTATGTACATGCGAATCCGGACTGACTGGTCGGTGTAAACCCTATTATAGCATAGGGAGTTGAGAGAAAGATTACCCCTTTGACGAACGAAATTCAGTGATGACGAGGGTTTTATGTATCGACGTCGAAATAAAGCTAGATATCGATTGCCCAAGCGAACGTTCTATGGAAAGGATACTGCTGATGAGCCTAACTACAGAAACCCCATCACCTCGACAGCTTTTGATGGGAAATGAAGCTATCGCCTGGGGAGCGATTGAGGCGGGTGTTCGCGTCGTCGCCGCCTACCCCGGGACTCCCTCTACCGAAGTGACCGAACATATCATTCAGCACGCCGCTGATTATGGCATATATGCCGAATGGTCCGTCAACGAGAAGGTGGCCCTTGAAACAGCGATAGCCGCATCCTGGGCTGGCGCTCGCGCCATGGCTTGTATGAAGCAAGTCGGCCTGAATGTGGCCTCTGATCCCTTGATGACGCTGGCTTATCTCGGCACCAAAGGCGGTCTGGTCCTGGTGGTCGCCGATGACCCGGGTCCGCACAGTTCTCAGACGGAACAGGACACACGGCTCTTTGCCCGCTTTGCCAAGCTTCCCGTTCTCGACCCTTCCACGCCGGCTGAGGCTCGGGAAATGACGAAACTGGCCTTCGAGCTGTCCGAGTCCTTAAAGGTTCCCGTCATCCTGCGCCCGACGACGCGGACGGCCCACGTTTGTCAGGATGTTGAGTTCAGTCCCCCGCCCCGTCCGGCCGTACCTCTTCCTCCTCTTCATTTTGAGCGGGATCCGAATTGGGCCATCCTGCCTACTTTATCGGCTAAAAAGCATCGCTGGTTAAACGCTTGTCAAAAAGATATGGGCCGCTGGTTTGTAGAAAAAAAACTGAACCGGGTTGTGCCCGAATGCAGCGATGCTGATACAGTTTCGGTCGGTATCGTGACCGGCGGTGTCTCTTACAATTATGTGCAGGAAGCCTTAGCGAATCTCGGAGTATCCCTGCCCGTGTACAAGGTGGGCGGTCCCACTCCGTTACCGGCTGAGGATGTGCTCGACTACCTGCAAGGCAAGCATGCGGTGTTCATTGTGGAGGAACAGGAGCCGGTCATCGAGGAGCAACTGACGGTGGCGGCCTTCCACCGCGGCATACAAATTCCTATTGTCGGCAAGTTATCGGGCCACCTCCCCCGCGAGGGCGAATTCAACACGAATACGGTACAGGCGGCGTTGCGGCGGTACTTTGCGGAAGTCCTGCCCGAACTCAGCCTGCCGGAAGTGCCGACAGCGCAGGCTGGCCTGACAGATATCCCCGCTCCTCCCCTGCGGACGCCGATCCTCTGCGCCGGCTGCCCCCACCGCAACTCTTTCTACGCCTTCAAAAAGTCCCTTAAAGGACAGGATGCTCTATTCACTGGCGATATCGGCTGTTATACCTTAGGTGTAATGCCTCCCTTGCGGGCGGCTGATACCATCGTCTGTATGGGTGCATCGGTAGCGATGGCCGCTGGTTTTGACCGAGTAGAACCGGCTCGCCCCCATATTGCTTTTTTAGGCGATTCTACCTTTTTCCACTCCGGCATCCCGCCGTTGATCAACGCCGTCTACAATCAGGCTCGCATGACCCTGGTCGTCCTGGACAACCGTACCACTGCCATGACAGGCCATCAGCCCCATCCGGGTCTCGGCTGGAAAGGCAAGCAGGAACCGGCTCCTTACATCGATATTGCCGCCATCGCTCAGGCTTGTGGCGTCGAATGGATTCGCACCGTCGACCCTTATGACTTACCCTCCATGATCGCTGCGGCAAAAGAGGCTGTAGAGTACCCCGGTGTATCGGTCATCATCGCCCGGCGCGATTGCATCAGTATCGCGAAACGTCAGATCCCCCATCGGATCGACGATGCAGCTTGCCGCCGTTGCGGCCTTTGTATCCGTCAGTTTGGCTGTCCCGCATTATTTGAAGCGCCTCTCACGGAGGAGGAACGGCAAGAAGGACGGAAAAGCGGTGCTGTGCGCATCGCCCGGGAAAAATGTTTCGGCTGTGGCGCCTGTGCCCAAGTCTGCCCCTGGGATGCCATTTCTCCGGAGGTGCAACGATGAAGACCTTCAATCTAGTGATCACCGGTGTCGGCGGGCAAGGAGGCGTGCTGGCCTCCCGCGTTTTTGCCGAGGCTGCCCTCGCCGCCGGATATGAAGTGCGAACTTCCGAGACGATCGGCATGGCCCAGCGGGAAGGTTCCGTAATCAGCCATGTCCGCATCGGCGAGAAGCTTCAAGGGGCGTTAATCCCCGAAGGCACAGCCGATCTTTTAGTCAGCCTGGAACTGTCGGAAAGTCTGAAAGGCTGGTCGAAACTATCCCCCCAAGGACAGGCCGTCATCAACGGGCGTACGATCATCCCGCCAGCCGTAGGACTGGGCCTGACTCAGTACCCGGAAGAGGAGATTGTGGCCTTTCTTCAGTCCCAGGGAACCCGAGTCCGTCTCTTTGATGCAACCTCGGCCGCCATCGAAGCAGGAACCGCCCGAGCCACGAATATGGTCATGCTCGGTGCTCTGTCCACCTTGCCGAATATGCCCGTGAGCGCCGACATGCTCTGGCAAGCCGCTGAAAGAATTCTTCCTCCCCGCCTGCATGAGGTAAACAGAAAGGCCTTTTTGGCCGGCCAAGCCTTAGGGGCTTGTCCGCAAGCGGCCCCTCTGGTATCTTAAAGAGAAGAAGTTTTCCCACCCCGGAGACGGCCATCGAGCCGAGCCGAGAGGTTCTTTATTGACGAGTTAGATGAGTTTGAGAGGAGAAAGACATGGCCATGAACAGCAATGCTTGCCAACGGGCAGTGATGAACCGCCCGATCGATTTCGAACAAATTGCGGAGGACCAACTGCCCAAGCTGATCCGTACCATTCATCGCGCTTATGAGGGAAGTCCTTTCTATCGGGAACGGTTCCAACAAGCCGGCATTCAACCGGGAGACATTCGCAGCCTGGAAGACTTAGCCCGCCTCCCCTTTACGACAAAGCAGGACCTGCGGAAAGGCTATCCGCTCGGGTTGATGGCCTGTGCCGAAGACGACGTGGTACGCATTCATTCCTCCTCGGGCACGACAGGCAAACCGGTCATCGTTCCCTACACCCAACAAGATGTGGATGACTGGGCCATCATGATGGCACGGTGTCTAGAAACGGTTGGCGTACACCGCCGTGACCGTGTGCAAGTGACTCCCGGCTATGGCCTCTGGACAGCCGGTATCGGCTTTCAGGCCGGTGTAGAAAAGCTCGGCGCCATGACGATTCCGACGGGACCCGGCAACACCGATAAACAGTTGGAAATGATGACGGACCTGCAAACGACCGTCCTTATCGGCACCTCCTCTTATGGACTGCTTTTGGCAGAAGAAGCGGAGCGACGGGGAATTCTCGACCAGTTGCGCCTTCGCATCGGTGTCTTCGGTTCTGAACGGTGGGGCGAAAAGATGCGGGAACGCATTGAAAGCCTTCTCGGTATGGAGACCTTCGATATATACGGCCTAACGGAAATATACGGTCCTGGGATCGCCATCGACTGTCCTTGCCACGAAGGGTTGCATTTCTGGTCTGACTATCTTATCTTCGAGGTGATCGATCCGGAAACTGGCTCTGTGCTCCCACCCGGCGAGGAAGGCGAACTGGTCATCACCACCATCGCCAAGCAAGGAATGCCCCTGATCCGCTACCGGACGCGTGATATAACGACGATCATCCCGACAGCATGTTCCTGTGGCAGCCCCTATCCGATGATCCGACGGGTATTGGGACGCACTGATGACATGATCAAAATCAAAGGGGTTAATATCTACCCCGGCCAGATCGATCACGTCCTGCGCCACACCCCTGGCGTGTCCAGTGAGTATCAGATCGTTTTGGAGCGGATCGATAACAAAGATCACATCCGCATCCGTGTCGAACTGGCCAACGGACACAGCGTCGATGAAGTGGCTAAAGCCTGCCGCAAAAATATTAAGACGACCATCGGCATCTTAGCTGATGTGGAAGTGCTCCCCCATGGCGCTCTGCCTCGTACAGAGCGAAAGACGAAGCGAGTCTTTGACCATCGTTATGACTATCTGAATCAAGGCTGACACATAGCTAGCGCTGTTTATCAGTTCTGTATAGACAAGAGTAAATAACTGCCATAGAACTGCGAATGAACTTTGAATTGTCGTAAGAGACTGCCCTAGTTTGGGCAGTCTTTCTTTATTTCGGCAATCTTCATCGATAGCTCATCGATGACCAATCAATAAACGGACTTTTATAAAAATAGCCCGTACGTTCTTTGCTTATCCCCCCGATCCCACTCGTACCCGGGCACTCCCGCTCGATGGATTCGATATCCAACGCCGCTCGAACCAGGCCACGAATTGATAGAGGATTGCCGCCACGACGGCCAAGATGACGATGCTCGCGATCACCAGCGTCAGTTGAAAGACCTGACCGCCATAGATGATCAAATAGCCCAGGCCAGATTTGGAGACGAGAAATTCACCGACGATGACACCGACAAGAGTCAAGCCGATATTCACTTTCAAGGCTGCAATGATCGTCGGTACCGATGCCGGCAAGATAACTTTGCGCAGGATTTCCCAGCGATTCCCACCAAAGACGCGGATCAACTTCACATACCCTTCGGGAACCTCCGTGAAACCGCTGTAGATGACCGTAATCGTGGTTATCACCGAGATCGTCAGGGCCATCGTCAAGATTGCCCCATATCCGTTGCCCATCCACACGATGAAGATGGGGCCTAAGGCGATTTTGGGCGTGCTGTTGAGCACCACTAAGAAGGGATCCATCAGCCGGGCCAATGATGGATACCACCAGAGCAGGATGGCCGTCAATAAACCTAAGAAGGTTCCCAGGAAAAAGCCGGCCAAAGTTTCTCCAACGGTAACAGCTACATGGTGAAACAGTTCTCCTTCTCGGGCGAGTTTGAGCAGCAGCTCAATGATCTGCGAAGGCCGGCTGAACAGAAATGGGTCGATGATGCGTGCGGACGCCATGACCTCCCAGGCGACAATAAAAGCAGCTAGGATAAAAGCCTGGGTTAGGATGATCAACCACTTTTCCTTTCGCATCTTCTGTAGATACTGCTGCCTTGGAATCGTTGACATGGCTACGTCTCTCCTTTCCCTGCCGGCGTCTCCCGGTCGACATATTCCCGAAGTTCGTCCCAGATGAGGTCTACATAATCGACAAAACCTTTCGATTTGCGTGCTTGCCAAGGGCCGGGGTGTTCCTTGCCAAATTCGATCGTCAGATCTCGTTTCACTTTTGCTGGTCTCGATGTAAGAACGATCACTCGATCACTCATCGCTACCGCTTCACCAACGTCATGGGTGACCAGAACCGTTGTCTTGCGGCGTGATTTCAATGCCTGCCAAACTTCTTCCTGGATCGTCGTTCGAGTTTGATAGTCAAGCGCTGAGAAAGGTTCGTCGAGCAAAAATATATCTGGATCGACGGCCAAAGTGCGCACGAGAGCGACCCGCTGCCGCATCCCGCCGGATAATTCCGTTGGGTGATGATGCAGAAATTTTTCCAGCCCATACGTTTTTAGCAAATCTTCCACCAGGGTCTCTTTTCCCCGGTCTTTTTGCAGTTCCAGCCCTAAATTGGCATTGTCCAAAACGGTCCGCCAAGGCAGCAGAAAGTCTTGCTGTAGCATATATCCGATACGGCACTGATGTCGCCCAGACTGTTCTCCTTTTACGAAGACTTCGCCATAGGTGGGCTCAAAGAGACCGGCGATGAGCGATAAAATCGTGCTTTTTCCGCACCCGCTCGGTCCGACAAGGGCTACAAACTCACCAGGTGTAACCTTCAACTGGATGTCTTCTAGGGCAGGAATTTCCCCTTTCGGTGTCTGGTATGTCACCGTCACATTCCGCAGTTCTATGGCCAACTCTGTCACACCATGCACCCCTTCCGTGAGAAAAGCCGCCCACCGAGATGAGTGAGCGGCTAAATGGTCACTGCTTAACCGATGCCATGACTTCTTCAGCTACATCCGTAAGCGCCATTTGTTCGTCTGGTACACGTTGCTTCAGTTCCCCTGCCGATTCAATGATGTCTTGCAAGTATTTTAAGCCGCCCGGTTGTATTCTCGGATCCTTCGCCCAGGTATCCTGCCCTTGATACCGCGCTACGGCATTATGAACGATAGATCGATCACTTCCCTCGAAGGAAGGCATGATGGCATCGGTGATTTCGTCGACACTATGAGTCGAAACCCATTGTTGTGCTTTATAGATGGCCCGGGTGAAGGCTAAGACCGCCTCCCGGTTCTGCTGGATATAGTCGCCGCTAGCCATAAAGCAAGTGTAGGGAAGAATGCCTCCCTCTACCCCTAAGGAAGCGACAACCTGACCGGCACCGCCAGCTTCTAATTCTGATACGGTTGGCTCGAACAGGGCTACGTAGTCGCCGGTACCCGAGGTAAAGGCACCCGCCGTAGCGGTGAATTGAATGTTTTGAATAATGTTCACATCATCCAAGGGCTTTGATCCCTTTTGCTTCAGCGTCCATTCTAAGACCATTTCCGGTACGCCGCCTTTTCGAGCACCGATGATCGACTTTCCTTTCAGGCCTTCCCAAGAGAAGGGCTGGCCCTTACGGCCCACCAAAAATGAGCCGTCCCTCTGGGTGAGTTGAGCAAAGGTCATGATCTTTTTGTCAGAACCTTGCTGATACGTGTAAATGATCGTTTCTGGTCCGATCAGACCGATGTCAGCTTGGTCAGTCACCAGTGCTGTCATAGCTTTGTCACCGCCCCAAGCGGTGGTCTTCTCAACATCCAGGTTTTCCTGTTGAAAATAGCCTTGGTTCAATGCCACATAGAGGGGGGCATAAAAGACGGAATGAACCACTTCCGTGAGTCGGACTTTTTTGGTTTTACCAGGTTCGCTGCTGGTACTGCCCGTCGGACTGTCCTTGCCGAAAGAGCAGCCCGAAAGCAAGAGAGCTATCGTCAGCAGGCTGCAAAGAAACAGCTTGAAACCCGTTCCCCGAAAATGCACCAAGCGGAAAGCCTCCCTTCTTCGGATAAGCTGAAATATTTTCCTCCAAATGTATATGCACTTTTATAGGAAAAAGGTGCGCCAAGACAAAAATAAAAACTTCCAATCGAGGTAAATCCTTCAGATTGGAAGTTTGATTGCCTTATCAATTCAGTTTTTTCCTACGGCTTGTCTATAGATGGGCCTCGAGTATCTCCGTTCCCCAGAGATAGCCGAGCAAGTCCAAAACATCTTCTTTCCCCTCTCCAGTCTCTGAGGAAAAGGTGAGAATGGGAACTTCCTTCGGCACATTGAGGGTTTGCCGGATGACTTTTACATGCTTCCCATGCTGACCTCGGGAGATTTTATCGGACTTGGTGGCAATGACAGCGGTGGCGATTTGAAAGTGGGTCAGCCATTCGTACATGGCCATGTCGTCTTTGGAAGGTGGATGGCGAATATCGACCAGTTGGATGACTCCTCTTAACTGGGGACGGTTGCGCAAGTAATTCTCCATCATGGGCCCCCACCCGGCCCGCAAGGTCTTCGACACGCTCGCATAGCCGTATCCGGGGAGATCGACGATGTAATAGGCTTTGTTGATCTGATAAAAGTTTAAGGTTTGGGTCTTCCCCGGCGTCGACGAGGTACGAGCTAAATGGCGCCGGTTGCAAAGCTTGTTGATCATCGATGATTTGCCGACGTTGGAGCGACCGGCCATCGCTACCTCTGGTAAATTGTCGACGGGATACTGTTCCGGTTTCACGGCACTGATGATGAATTCAGCTTCCTTGATTTTTAGCGTCTCCGGTGCTTTCGATTCGGCATTATTCGGTTCGCCAGCATCCGGGACCGCAACATTCGGTTCATCAGTACTAAGACCGTCTCGTTGATTTGGATCGTTCATTTAATGAAACCTCATTTCAAAATTCACCCTGATCTAAAAAGGATGAACAGGGGGCGACGTTGCTTGAATTTTTTTTGTGATTACTTTCTAGTTGTAATAAGAGGTACCCTCCGAAAAAGGTACCTCTCACTCGTACTAATTCTGCGGAGTATCACCCAAGACTTCTGGATAAACGTTCATCGATCCCTGCTCCAGGGTGGCAGGAATCGTTTCCGGCGGTTCCGGCTCTGTCGATTGTTCCGGCTCTAAAAGGGCTTCTTTGATCACTTGGTCCATATGGTCCACGAGAACGAAACGCAATTTCTTCTTGATATTGGCCGGTACATCTTCCAGATCTTTTTTATTCTCAGCCGGCAAAATCACCGTTGTACAACCGGCCCGGTGGGCAGCCAACATCTTTTCTTTGATCCCGCCGACAGGCAAGGCCCGACCGCGGAGGGTGATCTCTCCCGTCATCGCCACTTCGCGGCGAACAGGACGCTTCGTCAAAGCAGACGTCAACGCTGTGGCCATGGTGATGCCTGCAGAGGGGCCGTCCTTCGGGATAGCGCCTTCCGGAACGTGGATGTGAATATCCGTAGTTTGATAGAAGTTCTCCGGAATACCTAACTCTTTCGCTCGAGAGCGGACATAAGTCATACCGGCATGAGCCGATTCTTTCATCACATCGCCCAGTTTCCCTGTCAGGGACAGACCGCCTTTGCCTGGCAACAAGGCCACTTCGATGGCGAGCGTATCTCCTCCGGTCTCCGTCCAGGCCAACCCGGTAGCTACCCCGACTTGCGATTCTTCTTCGGCGAGGCCGTAACGGTACCGTGGGATACCTAAATATGTGGGAAGATTGCCCGAGGAGATCGATACTTTCTTGTTAGGGTCCTTGACGATGGCCCGGGCGCTCTTGCGGCAAAGTGCGGCGATTTCCCGCTCCAGGTTTCGGACACCGGCTTCTCGCGTATATTCACGGATGACTCGGCGAACTGTGTTTTCCGATATTTGCACCTGTTCCGGTTTCAAGCCGTGTTCCTTGATCTGCTTGGGAACGAGGTGGTCTATTGCGATGTGTACCTTTTCCTCTTCCGTGTACCCGGGAATATAGATGACTTCCATCCGGTCGAGCAGCGGCCGGGGGATGTTGTGAATGGCGTTCGCTGTGGTGATGAACAACACCTTAGACAGATCGAAGGGAGATTCGATGAAGTGATCGGAAAAAGTGCTGTTCTGTTCCGGATCGAGCACTTCTAGCAGCGCTGAAGAGGGGTCACCGCGGAAGTCGTTGCTCATCTTGTCGATCTCGTCGAGGAGGAAGACGGGGTTTTTCGTCCCTGCCGTTCGCATCCCTTGAATGATCCGACCGGGCATGGCACCCACATATGTGCGACGGTGACCGCGGATCTCCGCCTCATCACGGACGCCGCCGAGAGAAAGACGAACAAACTTCCGTTCCAAAGCCCGGGCGATAGAACGAGCGAGTGATGTTTTGCCGACGCCAGGTGGACCTCCGAAGCAGATGATAGGGCCTTTCATTTTTTGGGCCAATTTACGGATCGCCAGGTATTCGATGATCCGTTCTTTGACCTTATCTAGACCGAAATGCTCGTCATTGAGAATTTGCTCAGCTTTTTCGATATCGAGACGGTCTTTCGTCTGCTTCGCCCAGGGCAAGGCTAAGACCCAATCGAGGTAGTTGCGGACGACGGTCGCCTCGGCTACCATGGGCGGCATCTTTTCCAGGCGTTCGACTTCGCGCAAAGCCTTTTCTTCCATCTCTTTGGGAAGTTTTGCTTTAGCGATCTTCTCGCGAAGCTCTTCTCCTTCCGCCTGGCGATCTTCTTTTTCGCCAAGTTCTTTCTGAATCGCTTTGATCTGTTCCCGCAGGTAGTATTCCTTTTGGGTTTTTTCCATCTGTTTACGGACACGAGAATTGATCTTCCGCTCCAGTTCAAGGATTTCCATTTCCTTGGCCAGAACTTCTGTCAAGATGCCTAAACGTTCCTCTATGTCCAAAGCTTCTAAGATCCGCTGCTTGTCAGGTGTTTTTAAGGTCAGATGGGATGAGATGACATCAGCCAAGCGGCTCGGATCTTCCACAGCTACGACAGATACGAAGGTCTCGGGCGGTATCTTCTTTGACAACTTCACATATTGTTCAAATTGGTTGATCAACGACCGCATGAGGGCTTCCACAGCGGCCGTCTTCGTTTCGCTTTCTCGATGTTCCCGAACTCGAACTCGGATGAAAGGATCCATTTCCAGGAAGTCATCGATGCTGGCACGGGCCAAACCTTCTACGAGGATCCGGATGGTTCCTCCCGGCAGTTTGAGCAGTTGTTTGATCTCCGCTATCGCGCCAATTTGGAATATGTCATCTCTATCAGGTTGGTCTGTTTGCGCTTCTTTTTGGGTAGCCAGGAAAATGATCCGATCCTGAGCCATCGCTTCCTCGATGGCGTTTACGGAGCGTTCCCGACCTACGTCTAAATGGACGACCATGTAAGGGAAAACGATTATACCACGCAACGGCAATAAGGGAAGTTCCTGTATTTCCGGTCGCGCCTTGTTTTCTTCAGCCATTAGGGCAGCACCTCCTGCTCTCCTGTTCTGGACCAGAAGATTATCCTCATTTTACTATATTCCGGGATCAAAGCCCAGCCTTTTTCCTCCCACTTACTTCCTCAAAAATTGCTTCACCGGGGGGCTACACTTTGAAAGGCTGACGCCGTCAGCAGATCAGCAGTTACGTTGACAGGGGTATCGCTGGTTATGGGCTTTTCCAATCGTGTCTCTGCGAAAACTTGATCGATTGTTCGTACGGGTATGACAGTGATATCGGAAAATCCGGCGAATCGATCGAGCCAGTTTTCTGCCGGAATCAATACCCGTTTGGCACCGGCTAAGCGAGCCGCTTCCACTTTGCTGACGACACCACCGACGGGCTTCACCTGACCCCGCACAGAGAGTTCTCCCGTCATGGCCAACCGGTTATCGATAGGAACCCCTTTCACTGCTGAAGTTATTGCGATGGCAATGGCGATGCCGGCTGAGGGACCATCAGTCGGTGTACCTCCCGGAAAGTTAATATGGATATGCCAATCATCCGGTTCCAACGCCGTGGTGCTGCGCAGCACGGTGAGCACATTATCTACGGAAGTCTTGATCAGGCTCCGTCGCTTTACCGTTCGACCGCCGAGACCTCCCATCTCCTCTTCGTCGACGACACCGGTCAGGGTTAAGGTTCCCTTGCCTTTGGACGCGGGTATCGCCGTCGCTTCGATTTCCATGAGGATGCCCATCGAGGGCCCCGCCAGGGCAAGGCCGTTGACAAGGCCGATTTGAGGTTCTGAGGGAATTTTTTTATCGGGTCGTGGGTTGTATTGACCGGAGTGGACGACCCACTCCACATCGTGGACAGACAATCTGTCTTCACCACGAGTTAAGGCCAATCCTGCTGCGATTTGGACGATGTTGACGGCTTCCCGCCCGTTAGTCCCGTAGCGCTGGATGACTTCTATAGCGGCGGCGGGAATATCCGTCTCAATTTTGCGGGCACTGTTGGACGCCACAATCCCGATCTCTTCCCGGGTGAGCGGCCGGAAGTAAATCTCCAGGCAACGGCTGCGAATCGCAGCAGGTATCTCCTGCGGTTGCCGTGTCGTCGCTCCGACAAGGCGAAAATCTGCCGGCAGCCCGTTTTGGAATATATCGTGTATGTGACTCGGAACATTCGGGTCTTCACTGGAGTAATAGGCGCTCTCCAAAAGAACCTTGCGGTCTTCCAATACTTTTAACAGTTTATTAATTTGGATCGGGTGAAGTTCACCGATTTCATCGATAAAAAGGATTCCTCCATGGGCCTTGGTGACGGCACCGGGCTTCGGTTGGGGGATTCCAGCCATACCGAGAGCTCCTGCCCCTTGGTAGATGGGGTCGTGGACAGATCCAATTAACGGATCGGCGATCCCTCGCTCGTCAAAACGAGCTGTGGCGCCGTCGACTTCCACGAACTTGGCTTGTTCTGTAAAAGGAGAGAGAGGGTTTTTCTTGGCTTCCTCCAAAACAAGCCGGGCCGCTGCTGTTTTACCAACGCCCGGTGGCCCGTATATGATCACGTGCTGTGGATTGGGTCCACATAAGGCTGCTTTTAAGGCTTGAAGGCCGTCCTCCTGACCGACAATCTCTTCAAAGCGACTAGGGCGTGTCTTTTCGGACAAAGGCTCTGATAGGGCTAACCTGCGCATGCGCTGCAATTTTTCCAGTTCTTTGCGGGACTCTCGTTCCATCGCCTGCCGGTTATTCTGTTGATTTCTGAGCAGATGCCAGAAGTACAGTCCGGTGATGATGACGAAGAAGATCTGCAGGAGACCTAGCAATCCACCGATTCCCGACCAAATATTCACTGCGGTCACTCCGTTTCCTCTGTTCCAATCTGTCTTAGTATCTAATTGGTTCGCTCTTTTTATGAGAGTTTGCGCAGTAAAACAAAACCTCCGAAGGATAATCCTTCGGAGGTTCTTTGTGATGGTCGGGAAGAGCTTAGCGGCGATTGCCAGGCTTCGGTTTTCCAGACCGTTTGGTTGCAGTGGAAGGCTCGGCGTCGTTCGGAACTGTTACTGCGGCTTTTTCTAAGGCCTCAGCTTGCGTTCCTAGGCTGACTCTTCCTTCTTTTTTTTTCTATCGGCCGTCACCAAAACAGGTTCCTTCTGTTTGAGGATAACTTCCTTAGTCACCATGCATTTGGTCACGTCATTCCGCGAGGGAATATCGAACATGACGTCCAACATGACTTCTTCGATGATGGCCCTTAGGCCCCGTGCACCGGTGTTTCGCTTAATCGCTTCATGAGCGATGGCCCGGAGCGCCTCATCTTGAAACTCCAAGTTCACTTGATCCAGTTCAAAGAATTTTTGATACTGTTTGATCAAGGCGTTCTTGGGTTCGGTCAAGATGCGCACCAAGGCATCCTCATCAAGAGCGTCTAAGGTGACGATAACCGGTAGACGTCCGACAAACTCGGGAATCAAGCCGAATTTGAGCAGGTCGCCCGGAAGGATATCACGAAGAACTTCTCCGATATTTTTATCTTGCTTGCCCTTAATATCGGCGTTGAAGCCCATGGCTTTTTTACCGACGCGGTTCATGATGAGCTTATCGATGCCGTCAAAAGCACCACCGCAGATAAACAAGATGTTGGTTGTATCCAGTTGGATAAACTCCTGGTGGGGGTGCTTGCGTCCGCCTTGAGGCGGAACGGAAGCGACGGTACCTTCCAGGATTTTCAGCAGTGCTTGCTGGACTCCTTCACCCGAGACATCTCGGGTGATGGAAGGGTTCTCAGACTTACGGGCAATCTTATCGATTTCATCGATGTAGACGATACCCTTTTCCGCTTTTTCCACATCATAGTCGGCCGCCTGGATGAGTTTGAGGAGGATGTTTTCAACATCTTCACCCACGTAACCAGCTTCCGTCAGCGATGTAGCGTCAGCGATAGCAAAGGGAACGTTTAAGATTCTGGCCAAGGTTTGGGCCAACAGGGTTTTACCGCTGCCGGTGGGGCCAAGCATGACGATATTGGACTTTTGCAATTCAATGTCGTCGATTTTGGATCCCAGATTGATGCGCTTATAGTGGTTATAGACCGCTACAGACAAAGCCTTTTTCGCTTGGTCCTGCCCTATGACATACTGATCCAGGATTTCTCGAATTTCTTTCGGCTTGGGAACATCGCCCAAATCAAAAGTATTTTCGTCCTGCAGTTCTTCTTCAATGATTTCGTTGCATAACTCGATACACTCATCACAGATGTAAACTCCAGGGCCGGCTACCAGCTTTTTGACCTGATCTTGTAGCTTTCCGCAGAAGGAGCACTTCAGTTGACCTTTATCGTCACCGAAACCTTTGTACATATCCTCACCTCTCTGCTGCTCATACCTTCGCCGGCTTGAATTCCATCACCCCGTCAATGATGCCATAAGCTTTTGATTCATCGGCAGACATGAAATAATCGCGATCGGTATCCCGTTCAATCCGTTCCAGAGGTTGGCCTGTACGAGCAGCCAAGATCCTGTTTAAGTGGTCCCGTGTCTTTAGAATATGTCGAGCGTGAATTTCGATCTCTGTCGCCTGACCTTTTACCCCTCCGAGAGGTTGATGAATCATAATCTCTGCGTTTGGTGTCGCGAAGCGCTTTCCTTTGGCGCCGGCCGCCAGCAAAAAGGCGCCCATCGACGCTGCCATACCTACGCAGATGGTCGATACGTCACACCGGATCAGTTGCATTGTATCGTATATGGCGAACCCGGATGTTATGGAACCGCCCGGGCTGTTGATATACAGGTGAATGTCTTTATCCGGATCTTCCGCTTCAAGAAAGAGCAGTTGCGCGATAATCAAGTTAGCCACAACGTCGTCAATCGGGCTGCCGAGAATTATGATACGATCTTTTAAGAGCCTGGAGTAGATATCGTAGGCCCGTTCCCCACGGTTGGTTTGTTCCACGACCATCGGAACCAAAGTACTCATCCCAGGAACCTCCTCAGGTACAGTCTATGTCCGGGGAAGATGTCAAGTTCTCTTATTTCAATTAGGCTTCAACGAAGTTCGCATTTTCTACGAGGAACTTGACCGTCTTATCCAGAAGAATGCTTTGCTTCAAGTTGTCAATTTGACCACGGGACAGCAACATTTTTTTGATCGTTGCTGCTGGTTGTTTATAATTGTTCGCCATGGTTTCGATTTCTTCGTCTACTTCTTCTTCGGTCACAGTCAATGCTTCTGCTTTCGCGACCGCTTCCAGCACGAGTTCTTGCTTAACCGATTTCAGGCCTTCCGGCACGAATTGGGTTTTCAGGTCTTCTTTTGATTGTCCAGTCATCTCGACAAATTGATCTAAAGAGAGACCTTGGTACTGGAGGCGTTGACCGTAGTCTTCGAGCAGTTGCTCGACTCGTTTGTCAACCATGACTTGGGGAACATCCAGTTCCGCATTGGCAACGACTTTTTCGAGCACGTCGTTTTGCTTTGCCTGTTCACGGGTTTTTTCTGCAGACTCTTCCAGGTTCTTGCGAATGTCTGCCTTCAGTTCGTCGAGGCTGTCAAAGTCGCTGACATCTTTGGCGAACTCATCATCAATGGCAGCGTATTCTTTGCGCTTGATTTCCTTGACAACAGTTTTGAAGACAGCCGGTTGGCCGGCCAGGGTTTTTACATGATATTCGGCAGGGAAGGTAATGTTCAGGTCGCGATTTTCGCCCACTTTAGCGCCGATGAGGGCTTCTTCAAAACCAGGGATGAAGGTGTTGCTGCCCAGCTCTAGGGGATAGTCTTCACCTTTCCCGCCTTCGAACGGCTCGTCATCTTTGAACCCTTCAAAGTCAATGGTGACGGTGTCGCCCACTTGGGCTTCCCCTTCTTCGCCGACGGTGATTAAGCGGGCATGCCGTTTTTGCATGGTTTCGAGCTGACGCTGCACGTCTTCATCAGTGACAGTGACTGGTTTATTTTCAACTTCTACACCTTTATATTCGCCCAATTGAACTTCGGGCTTAACGGTGACCGTGGCCTTAAAGACCAGCGGTTGACCTTGTTCAATTTTCTCAACGTCAATTTCCGGTTGATCGACAGGGTCAATGTTGTTTTCAGCGATAGCTTGCGCATAAGCTTCGGGAACAACGAATTCCAGAGCGTCTTCATAGAAGACTTCTTTGCCAAAGCGAGCTTCGATGATCATACGGGGAGCTTTACCCTTCCGGAAACCAGGGATGTTGATTTTACCTACCAATTTTTTATAGGCTTTATTAATGGCTTTCTCAAGTTTTTCGGCTTCTACTTCGATATGCAGTGCCACTTGATTCTTGTCTATTTTTTCGACCGTCGCTTTCACCTATGTACCCCTCTCATCTTGTATATCGTAATGAAATCGTATTCACTACTTCAGTATAACCCTATAATTAAAAAGCATAAGATAGTTATTCTACGGCAAATTCACATTTCCTGCTTGTGCAGGGGATCCAATCTTAAGCCTTCTTATTTTTGCCAGATTACCGAGTTTCATTCTCCTTTCACGAAAGAATTCTAAAATGAAAACCTCGGCGACTGCTCACCGAGGTTGTATCTTAGCCACTCTGCCAAAAAACATGGTGCGGGAGAAGGGACTCGAACCCCCACGGTTGCCCGCTGGAACCTAAATCCAGTGCGTCTACCAATTCCGCCACTCCCGCAGCGTTACCGATGAATTTCTCACACCTTAAAATGATACTCGGAGAAGGCAATTTTGTCAAGTAAGTCATGGCTGGGGAGGCTGGATTCGAACCAACGAATGGCGGAGTCAAAGTCCGCTGCCTTACCACTTGGCTACACCCCAACAGATGTGGCGCGCCTGGAGGGATTCGAACCCCCGACCGACCGCTTAGAAGGCGGTTGCTCTATCCAACTGAGCTACAAGCGCAGATTTATTTCTTTCGTCGCCTAACTTCCGTATGCCGACGCCTATAAATTTAATCATATTATCGACCGCTCGTCAAGAAAAAATCATCAAAAATATTATCCAGTTTTTACATTGAGCTTAACCACATTAAGCTTATTCACATCAAGCTCTCCGAATAGGATGTAAGAAATGAGACGATTCAATACGAACCGTCTCATTTCTTGCGCTTATTGAAACTGTACAGTCCCACCACATTGTTGAACCTGTTGAATCAGGTTCGATAGTGCGCTTGTGCTACCACCGCCGCCTAATAAAGGAACTCGTACAATTAAGCATATTCCAGCAGGAGAACTAACTTCCAGCAAGTTGAGTAAGTTGATCACTGCTCCAGGCGGGATAAAAATTCTCAGCAACGTACCGGGAAGCTGAGGGCAGGCGCTTGCAGGAGGGCGAACACCGCTGGTGCACATGGAAGTAGAAGCTGCGGTAACGGGAAATCTGGCTCTCGACATCTTTCATAACCTCCCTTCCTCTCAGGATAATTTATCTTATGTCTTTTAAATGTAAAAAGTTTCCATTTAGTGAGCATGAAAAAATCCCGCCACTCATCTCATGACGGGATCGTCTCACTGGTTTATAAGTTCGGCCGGTACATCGGTTCCGGTTCCGGAAAAAGCAATACCCTAAGTAGGAAGAACATCTTTTCCATCGCCGAGGCTCGGTGACTGATTTTATTCTTGATCTCCGCCGGTAGCTCGGCAAAGGTCTTATCATATGCCGGTAAATAAAAAAGCGGATCATAGCCAAAGCCGCCCTCGCCTTTCGGTTCAGCGGCGATCACTCCTTGACAGACCCCTTCCGAAAAAAACTTCTGTCCGTCCGGTAGAGCTAATGCCAGCACACAGACAAAACGGGCCGTCCGTTTTTCCGGAGGTACATTTGTCAGTTCATGGAGAAGTTTTTCGTTATTTCGCTGGGAGTCCTTCGATTCACCAGCATAGCGTGCCGAATAAACACCCGGTGCGCCATTCAAAGCGTCTACAACCAAACCGGAATCATCTGCCATAGCCGGAATGCCTGTAGCTCGAGCCACCTGTTCCGCCTTCATCATGGCATTGTCCCGGAAAGTCTCACCGTTTTCAATCAGTTCTGTTATGTGGGGGAAGTCACGCAAGGTCAGCCACTGGATCGGAAAGGCCGAGCTTTGATCACCAGTCATGGCCTCAAATTCACGAACTTTCCCCATATTGTGGGTGGCCAAGATAATTTGATACATGAGGCTTTCCCCCTTACCGCCGTCTGTTTATCCCTTTTTTTGTTTTTTCGAAATAATCCTACGTCCCAAAGGAAGGTCTTGTCAAGCAGGGGTAACCATATTTCATGATAAAAAAGAGCCGCATTCCGGCTCTTAGCATAGTATGGATCTCGATTTTCGTTTCATTCTTATACAAACGGAGTTATGAACCTGCAAATAAAATCTGGGGTGTAATGACGTAGCGACCGTTTTGGGCGGAGCGGCGTCGTGAGCGAATGTTGCGGAGCGGAATAGTGCGCCATGGTTTACATGCAGAAAAGCCCAGAGGTTTGGCGCACCCGCACAGCAACCGAGCGAACAGCCGCGGAGCCCTTAGCGAGCGGAGTCATTACACCCCGATTTACCACAATGTTTTTTACATCTTCTTGCGTTAAGTTACTGCTCCCTGCTGGGCCTGCATGAGCTCACGGATTCCCTTTTCTGCGTAGACGAGCATTTGATCCATCTCTTCGCGGCTAAAGGGGGTCCCTTCGGCAGTTCCCTGCAATTCGACGAACCTGCCGCTTGATGTCATCACCACGTTCATGTCCACTTCTGCCTGAGAATCTTCGTCATAGCAAAGGTCCAAGACCACCTGGTCTCCTACTTTGCCCACGCTGATGGCGGCCAGTTGTTCTCGAACAGGCTCTTTTTTGATAGATCCGGCTTGTCGAAGTTTATCACAGGCGTCTTTCAAGGCTACAAAGGCTCCCGTGATGGAAGCGGTCCGGGTTCCGCCGTCGGCTTGAATCACATCACAGTCGATCCAGATGGTCCGTTCTCCAAGGGCCTGCATATCGACAACAGACCGCAAAGCCCTGCCGATCAGACGCTGGATCTCCATGGTGCGGCCCGTCGTCTTGCCCTTCGTCGCCTCCCGTTGGGTTCGGGTGCCTGTGGCACGGGGAAGCATGCCATATTCGGCAGTGACCCAGCCTTTTCCTTGACCTTTTTGAAAGGGTGGCACTTTTTCTTCCACCGTAGCCGTACAGATCACCTTGGTATTGCCCATGGTGATCAACACAGAACCTTCCGGATGGATGAGATAATTTCGTTCTATTTGAACACTTCGAATCTGGTCCGGGGCACGACCGTCCTTGCGAACCATAATCGTTCCTCCTTCCACGGGCGAGCAGGCAGACGCCTATAGCCAGCGGGAAGAGTCTTTAGGCTCCGGCTCGCTGGTATTGGGCACGCCCTTGTTCATAAAGATTGTTACCTTCGGCATCGATACAGACGATCACCGGGAAATCTTCGACGATCAGTTCCCGTACAGCTTCTGTTCCGAGATCATCATAGGCGATGACTTTAGATGCCTTGATGGATCGGGCCATCAAAGCGCCGGCGCCGCCGATGGCGACAAAGTATACAGCGCCGTGCTCCTTCATGGCGTTGACCACGTCAGCATTGCGCAGGCCCTTGCCGATCATTCCGGTGAGTCCTTTTTCGATGAGCCGAGGCGAATAGGAGTCCATGCGGTACGACGAGGTGGGGCCGGCAGAACCGATCACTTGGCCCGGTTTCGCCGGACAGGGTCCGACGAAGTAGATCGTCGCATCCTTTACATTAAACGGTAAATCTTCTCCCCGGTCAAGTGCTTCGACCATCCGTTTGTGGGCGGCGTCACGACCGGTGTAGATGGTGCCGCTGATGAAAACCGTATCTCCGGCTTTCAGTTTGCGCAGGGCTTCCTGAGTCAACGGGGTAGTTAAGCGTACAGCATTCATATTTCCAACTCTCCTTCCCTCTTATGCCGGATTACAGTTCAATCTCGGTGTGACGGGCCACATGGCAGTTGATGTTGACGGCGCAAGGCAGGCCAGCGATGTGCGTCGGGTACGATTCAATGTTGACGGTGAGTGCCGTCGTGCGGCCGCCGAGACCTTGGGGCCCAATGCCGAGGTTGTTGATCTTCTCCAGCAGTTCTTCTTCGAGGGAGGCGAGATGAGCTTTTTCATTGCGATGGCCGATGTGGCGGAGAAGGGCTTTCTTAGCGAGGAAGGCACACTTTTCCATGGTGCCGCCGATGCCCACGCCGACGACGATGGGCGGACAGGGGTTCGGACCGGCTTTTTCGACCGCTTCGATGACAAACTTTTTAACAGCTTCGACGCCGTCAGCCGGTTTGAACATCTTCAACTGGCTCATGTTTTCGCTGCCAAAACCTTTCGGGGCTACCATGATGTGCAGCTTGTCTCCGGGAACGATATCATAATGAATGACGGCAGGGGTATTGTCGCCCGTGTTGACCCGCTCGAGAGGGTCTTTGACGACAGACTTGCGCAGGTATCCTTTTTCATAACCGCGGCGAACGCCTTCGTTGATGGCGTCGGTTAGACCGCCGTCAACGTGAACATCTTGTCCAATCGTCACAAAAACGACAGCCATGCCCGTATCTTGGCAGATGGGCACGAGTTCATTCCGTGCGATTTCATTGTTGTCCATGATGTGACCTAAGATGCTTTTTCCCAGGGGGGACTCTTCCGTCGCTTTCGCTTTTTCCAGCGCAGCAGTCACGTCGGCTCCGATGTTGGTGTTGGCCTTGATGCAGAGTTCCTCCACCGCAGAAGCTACTTGTTCAAAAGTGATGGTACGCAATCCAGGCTCCTCCTTACTTGTCCGTTTATATTTATATATTTATTTATGAAGCCGCCTATCCGTCAATCGGACAGGGACTTCAAAATCAACGGGTGAAATTTTTCACACACAACAGCCTATGGCCCCATTTAATTGGGGATGGGCCGGGATGATCACTTCCACCTGCATGATATCCCGGATCATCTGTCCGATGGCCTTGTTATGGGCGACACCACCTGTGAAGACGATGGTGGGGCTGAACAATTCCCGGAGCATGGGTTCGACCCGCTTCACGATGGTTCGATTGACACCGGCGGCCAGGTCTTCGATCGGATGGCCTTCAATGATCTTCCCGATCAGTTCCGATTCACCAAAAACAGCACAAGTCGATGATAACTCTACTGGATTCTCCAGACAATGGCCGAGATCCTGCACTTCAAGCCCGAGAACTTCCGCCATATTTTCCAGGTATCTTCCTGAGGAGGCGGCGCACTTATCATTTGTCCGAAAGTCGACCATGCGGCCCTTCTGAATTTTGATCACCTTGCTGTCCTGGCCGCCCAGATCGAGCAAGGTAAAATCGCTGAGACCTGTTTGATGGACAGCCCCTCGGCTGTGGGCGCGCAGTTCTGGAATGACTTGTCCCCCTGCCAATTGGACCAGATTGCGCCCATAGCCCGTCGAAACCAGCCGCTCGAATTCAGGCCAGTTCAGCGCCTCATAATCAACGAGCAGTTCTTCATTCACTTTACGGCCGTACTCACGATAAAACTTCAACGTGTCATACAAGCGATGGTCAACAACTTGTCCGTCTTGCATGAATAGGGCTTTCACATAGCGGCTTCCGAGATCCAAACCGATGTTCACAGGTTGCTCTTCCTATCTCAATCAAGGTATTTGAAAAAGCGATACTTTTTTAATCCAGATCCAATCTTCTTTAATCTAAACTGTCCCGCTTCAAAAACTATTCCTGAAGCATATCCAGAAAGGCATCGACACGCATACGGCTTCGCGCATCCAGCGGTCCAGGCCGATCGCCCTCCAAAGTCAACACAGGAACAGGCAGCTGCTTGCGGATGATGATATCCTCGATCTGTCGAAAACAGAAACTCTGGGTATAATGGATGATCCCCTGGATATTTCGGCGCCGCACTTCTGCTTCGATGTCTCTCAGGCGTTCAAAAATCGAATAAGGATAGGTATACATCCGGTACTGCTCGACCACGTCGTCCACATGGAAAGGCATGGCAAACTGACGTTGAACTTCATTAAAGACCACCTGACCGCCCATGCTTTCAATATATGCATAGAGATCCGTGGTGATCGGCGGAACTCCGATATATCCGATCCGGACTGCCTCTGCATTCGGAGAGGCTCCGTTGGCGGATCCTTTGGCATCATCGATCATATCATCGAGATACCGTTCGTATTGGTCGGGATCGCCGTTAAAATCGGAACAACCTACAAGAGCCAGATGGTTCTTTTCGCCGCTGATCGTTCCCAGTTCCCAGGTCATCTGATCGATCTGCCAAGCCTTTTTGCGGACTTGATCGAGCCGCCGCTTCCATCGGTGTACTTGCTCCCAATCGGTGCCGAAGGCAGAGATCAACTTCTCCATTTGGAGCTTGAGCAGGTCATAGTCCCGATCATAGGGAAAGGCGAAGGGATAGACCCTTACGCCTGCTAACTGCCATGTTTCCATCAATGCATGTGTATTGGAACAGTCCCCTTGAGTCACCGCCACGACTTCCCGGATATCATTCGATTCTAAAAGCGTCGTATAAAGCCCTTTGATCCAACCGCAAACGTTGCGAGGGAATCCCGCTTGTTCCGCCGAGTCTACGGCTTTACCGGGCGCATCTCCTGCGATAAAAATATTATTTAAGTCGACCGGAACCATACCGGCTGCGTAAAGGATCTCTACAGGTACGGTGGTCGTCAAGCCGATTTTCTTTGTCATCTCTGTCTACATCCATCCTATGAGCCTTAGGCGATAACCACTTTTTGATTTTCCCTGTCCAAAATGCCATCCAAGCAAACCTGCTGAACATCGGTCAAAAGGCGTCCTCCGATGAGGGGACTCCCGACCCGAACAAAAGCTTGCGGATCTCCGCTTACATAAAAACGATGGCGTGGTTTTCCCAGACGAGGGTCCCTGGGCGAGACGATTCCCTTTTCGATCAGTTCTTTTCCCTGTGCCACAGTCTGACAAGCCGGGTCAACCAGAGCGATCTCTTTACCGATCGTGTCCCGAATGATCGGCTCCAAGAAAGGATAATGGGTACACCCTAAAATAATCGTATCGATGTTCTTTTCTAACAAAGGGGTTAAGTATTCGCGGGAAGCCTGCCGAGCCTCAGACCCGAGGTAACGGCCCGTCTCTACAAGCGGAACAAAACGGGGACAAGCTTGCCCAAAAACTTTTGCTCGCCCCTTCAGTTCAAAGATGCGCTGGGCGTGAGCCCCTTTGCGGATCGTCGCTTCCGTCGCCAAAACACCGATGCGTCCGTTTTTACTGACGCTTACGGCTTCCTCTGCGCCGGGATTCACCACGCCTACAATCGGAACGGAAAAATGCTCCTGAAGCAAGTCAAGGGCCAGCGAAGAGCTGGTGTTGCAGGCCACAAGAATCAGTTTGGCGCCTTCGGAGATCAAAAAGGTGACGATCTCGAAGGCAAAGCGGACCAACTCATCGGCAGGCCGTGGTCCGTAGGGTACATGGGCTGTATCGGCAAAATAGAGTATCTCTTCTCCCGGCAATTGCCGGAAAACTTCACGGGCCACAGTAAACCCGCCGACACCCGAATCAAATACGCCAATAGGCTGGCAACGAATCAAAAAACCTCACTCCTAGCCGTTACGGCATGGGACCCTTTAAACCATAGCACATATTATTCGCTATGAAAAGAATGGTGACTCATGCTCAGGGTTGTTCAAAATGCCTTTGCAGTCCAGCAGCGATCGCCTCGGCAGCTTTTTGCCGAATCGCTTCCTGATTGAGCAGTTTTTCTTCCTCCGGATTGGAGAGAAACATCAGTTCAATCAAGATAGCTGGCATGTTCGTTTCCCGCAGTACGGCAAAGTTTGCTCCTCTAGTATTTAGGTCTTTCCGTTGTAGCGCAGTGATGAGCGATTGCTGTACCATACCGGCCACTCGCATACGGGTCCCTTCTCCAGCTTTCGGCATACCATCTTTATTGAAATAATACGTCGTGATGCCGCTGATATCGCTACTGGAATTTGAATTGTTATGTATACTCACGAAGAGATCGGCCTTCGCTTTGTTCGCTAAATCAGAACGATAGGTGAGGTCGTCACCCACCGATTCACCCTTTATGTCCTGGTCACTCTGACGCGTCATGATCACCCGGGCGCCCTTTGACTGCAGGACGCTGGCCAAACGACGGCTCACATCCAAAACGATGTCCTTTTCCTTCGTTCCCCCTTGTCCGGAGGTACCTTGGTCGACCACATTGTAACTCGTGTTAAAGTATCCATGGCCGGGATCGACGATGATCGTCTTTCCTACCAAGGAACCAGCGATGGCTGCAACGGTGCTGCTGGTTGATCCTCGACTCGGTTGAGTCGATGGCTGATTCGTTGCCGCCGGCTGGGCTGTCGTCAGCCAGGAGGCAATCCACCCGACAGGCTTTCCCCCACTGAGGAGTTGATACCATCCATCCTGCACATTTGCCAGGTCGTAAACTTCACCGACCGCGGCAGTTCTAACGATATCGCCTTGGAGACTGGGAGAAGTACGGATATTGGCTGAATACTGTATGGTGACCTTCCATGACCGTGGATTCGACCCAACAGGTCCCGATGCAGCGGCAGGGTTGACCGGGCTCGGTTCTGGCGTCGGTTCTGGTGTCGATACTGGGCCGACAGTGCCAGGTGATATGATCAGCGGTGGGGACTTGTCTTCAGATGTACCCGGCGGCGTGGAAGACTGAGCGGAATCGTCCTTCGCAAGCAGCCAATCGGCAATCCACCCGGTGTTCCCATTATCCAAGCGGACCCTTGTCCACCCCTCTTTCGAATCAAGAACAGCCAGTTTCTTCCCTTTCAACACCATGGTCACGATATCGAAATTCACTCCGGGGCCGCGACGGACATTGACTACCTGTCCGCTCACCGTAACGGTCGCCCCTTCGTTGAGAGCTTCTAATGTCTTGAGGCTGCTCGAGGCCCATCCAGGGATGGCATCTCCATTCGAATCGGCCCCAAGTGCGCCAGATGTCGGCAAAAGGAAAAAAGTCCCTCCCAGGACTATGGACAATAGGCGACGATGTTTCATATTTCCTCCCTACTTACCTAACAGGACATTTTCCGGAAGGCGAAATCAAGCGGATCTTTATGCTACATAATTCGGGAGATGCGTCCTGTTTTATGTCGATGTTGGAAAAAATCCGTCATCTTTCTGTTACGTTTTTTATTGTAATCCTTTTTCGCTGGAATGGACAGAGGAAGAATGGATTGTCAGAGTTATTGGCCAATTATCGAGAAAAATAAACGGTGACAGCGCGAAAGCCATCACCGTTCTTTGAACCTATTGGATTTTTTTATCGCTATTCATCATGGAATTAGGGTCCCCTTGAGTCGCCGAAGAACCTGTTGCCTTCGCCGGCTCCGCTTCATCCATAATCATCGATTTCTTGCGAGCCATCGCTTGAGATACATCCATGTGACCGGCGAGGGATTCGATCTTTTTCCCTTCGACAAGAATTTGTACTTTTTCAATCGACGGATACTGGGTCAGCGTGTTGACGATCGAATAGACCGTCATCGTTTCACCGGCTGAGCCGCCTTGGTGGTTTTTTTGCAGCTCCTTGCTAAAGTTAACGGTACAAAGCCCCTCTTTCACGTTGATATCGAGCAACCGGGTACCGGCGGGGATGGTCGGAATGCCTTTCGATTGAATGTTGGGACCTTTGATCAATTCCTGTATCGCTGCCCGGGCCACACTGCCCGTCTTCGCAATCACTCGTTTCTCTGAGATCAGGTTCTGTCCTTTCGGGTCAGCAAAATACAGAGTCAACGTCTGCTCTTGCCCAGCAGCTATCGGTTGTTCTTTTGTCTCTACAGGGATAACCTGCTCCGGAGTCAGGCTCGGACTTTTCTCCTGTTCTTTTGCTGCCAGGCCTGTTTCTTTGGCTTTAAAGTCCGCTTTCATCGATACAAACCGATCAATTGCTTGGCATCCGCCTAAACCAAAGGCTATCACCAGCGCTGATACGAGCAAGATGATACCGGCGGACCAGCTCCGTTCCCTGTCCATATATACTTCCTCCCTTTGCGGTCATTTGGTTCATACATATGGACAAGGGAAGAAAACTATTCCAGTATTTTCATGTTAATGATGGAGCAGCGAAATGGCACTCATGGCCGTACCTCCTAGGGCGATCCCCGCCAGAGCGAGGCTTTGGGAGAACCTCTTCGCTTCGGGCCACAACTCGTCCCAAACCAAGTACACCATGGCTCCACCAGCGAGGCTGAGCATCTGCGCCAACACTTTCGTAGAAACGGCCAGCATGCCAAAGCCGAGCAGCGTACCTAACGGGGTAAAGAAGGCCATGCCCACCGTCAATAAAAAGATTTTCCATGTCGACAACCCGCTCATTTTAAGCGGAGCTGCCGTAGCAATACCCTCCGGGATGTTATGTAAGCCGATAGCTAAGGCGACAAGCCAGCCCAAATGGGTCTCTGCAGCTGAACCGGCAGCGATAGCGATCCCTTCGGGAAAATCGTGCAGGGAAATACCCAGGGCGATGAGATAGCCCATCTTGCGCAGCGGTCCCGCTTCTCTGCCCCTTCGGCTGGATAAGGTAAAGCGAGTCAATAGCATATCGGTCACAGCGAGCATGATCATTCCTAGACAAAAACCGCTCAGCATGGACTCGAAACCGCCCCAAGCATAGGAAGAAGGAAGTAAATCGAAGAGGACGACACTCAACATGACACCGGCGGCAAAACCGAGCATGACACTTAAGGTTCGCTTTCCCAACACCCCAAGCATAAGGACCACGAGGGCTCCAGCCGTCGTCGCCAGCCCTGCAATCAAACTAACAAAGAGCATCTGTGGTACGCCACGGAACAGTTCAGCCATCAAGGGACCCTCCAAAGCCGAATTTCTGTAGATATATAATGGTGCCTGGAGGGAAAAAGAACGAATCCCGTTCCCTGTCCAAAAAGAAAAACCACCTGTTCAAAGGCGGGATGCCTTGAAAGGTGGGACACCTTCAATGGTGGGAACAGATCGCTCACGGAAAGCCGGAGGATCGCCGTGCATGATAAAAGAAGTACGGCGAGGGAAAGCTTCTACCGGAGGTCGAAATTATTTTTAATCTTGCAAACGGTAGGACGAATCTCATCCTGATCACATCAGGCCTCGTCACTGGATTGGTCAACGGCCTTATCGGTATCGGCGGAGGGACCATCGTCATCCCTACCATGGTCTTTTTGCTGGGAGTATCGCAACATCAAGCTCATGGAACTTCGCTGGCGATCATCCTGCCCACATCGGTAGCCAGCGCTTTTGTATACTGGCGAAAAGGATACCTGGCTTGGTCGTTGATCCTTTCGGTCGCTCTCTCTGGCATGGTCGGTGCGTACATTGGGGCAAAAATGATGAACAAGTTCTCCCCCAAACACCTGCGCATGCTGCTCGGGATCGTGATGGTCGTTGCAGGGGTGCGACTCTTATGGAAATAATGCTGATCGTCGTAGGGCTCTTATCGGGAATATTGAGCGGGCTCGCTGTGGGCGGAGGTACCCTGCTTGTCCCGGCCCTGATCCTGCTCATGGACGTAGAGCAACATCAAGCTCAAGCGGTCGCCTTGACAGCCTTTCTGCCCATGTCGGCAGTGGCCTTGGTGACCCATTTTAAGAATGGCAACGTTCGGCCTCGTCTTGCCTTTTTGTTGGCGTTGACCGCCGTCGTCGGCGCTGTGGGCGGCGCCTCGCTGGCTGCCTATCTCCCGGGGCCGGTTCTACGGAAGGTCTTCGGCATCTTTTTAGTCGCCATGGGTGCTTATGAGATTTTCTATCGGCCGAAAAAGCAAGCTGATCGCACTAACCGGAAACAACCGAGTGAACGGCAGGGCAACCCATAGTATAAGACCGACCGGCCAACGCGTTACCAATTCGATATTTACCGGTGAGCTATGCCGTATTCGCTACCTCAATGGTATCAACCAAAACCCCTCTGAAAACCATTTCCCTTCCCGCAGGCCGCCGATTTGAGGCGGCTTTTCATTTATCCAGACGAGATAGTCGGCGCCTCCCTTACGAGCCTCCTCGAGGAAATCCGCGGAAAACTCGGCTGGGTCGATAAACCAACCGAACCGTCTGCTATAAAAGAGACTGCGAGGCGAGTATTCGTTGATCAGCAGCAACGACTCGGACGGAGTCGCCTTATCCAGAGCGAGACCGATGTTCAGCGTCTTCTCATCGACATCGTACCAACGCTCATAGGTCCAAGGCTGATCCCGCAGCCACTTTTCCGGCAACCACCGTTGAAAAGAGGCGGAGACGAGAAAAGAACCGCCCACCAACAGCAGCAACAGCAAACTCGTTCTCGGCTTCCAACTCCGATAATCAGACAAACTCATGTCCACCGTCGCCCCTGTGAGCAGAGCGACTAAGGGAACTGCCGGTAGGAAATAGTACTGCAGGTTGTTCAAAACATGATTGCCGACCAACAGAAAGAAAGCCGCCAGAGCAGCGATCCAACCGGCAATCCAAAAACGTTCTTTGGAAAAAAGACCCCGCAGCAAACCGATCAGCACAGGAATGGTAAAAAAGGGTGTAACTGCAAAAAAGAAGGTACCCCGACCGACGTCGGCAAACCAATCGAGAGGAATCCCTTCTTGCCAGAGCCTTGCCGCAAAGGAAGTGGTGAGCCCTGATACAAAAGGATGTTCTGCGATGCCATGAATAGCTCGGAGATAAGCCGCCGTAAACAAAAGGGGAATGATGACATAAGCGAGCCCCGCCTCCCATTTAGGCCCACGTGCCCTGAGCCACCAGAAAAAGAGGGGCAGGTAGAATAAGGCTGCCGGCGGTTTAACGAGGACAGCTAAGGTCATCCAGAGGACGCCCCGCCACATATACCGGCGGTCTGCCTCCTTTTCCCAGGCAAGAAAATTCGCCATCGCAGCCAGGGAAAGGGAAATCATGGGTACATCCGGTTGAAAGGATCGAGAAAAATAAACATACAGGGGATGAACAGCCAGAGTAAGGGCGGCGGCGAGGCCAGCCCATTCACCCCAGATCTGGCGGCCGATCCGGTAGACCGACAGCAAGGACCACAAGGAAAAAGCGATGATTACGAAACGGGCTACCCAGGGAACTTCCCCAAATATGTAATACAATGCTGCCGTGATGCCTGGAACCAAACCGAATTCCAACTCGGCATAGTTGGGCGGCGCCCCATAATAGGGAAGCTGTGGACGGAGCAGATTAAATTCCCGCTCATAAAAATAGCGAGCTACGGCAGCCGTATCGCTTTGACGCCAGCCATGAAAATCGACAAAAGGGTTCTCAATGCCTTTTAGTCGCATGGCGAAACCGATCAAGACAATGATAGTGAGCGCCCATAGGGAAAAATTCCAACGCAATTCCCTTAACTCTGCGCGATCAGGAAAACGCCAAAACAAATGACTAGCACCCCGCCGATTCGCATTAACGTTACCGGCTCTCCTAATAGAGCCCAAGAGGCGAAAAGCACGATGATATAGGACAAACTGACCATGGGATAGGCTAAGCTCAACTGAACTTTGGACACAGCCATTATCCAGAGAATGGAACTACAGCCGAAAAGGAAAAGCCCCCCGATGATGAGGGGATTTTTCGCCATCTGCAGTAACCCTTGGACCAACGTATCCCATAAGGGACCCGGCTCAATGGCGAGTCGGTTGGCACCCAGTTTAAGGAGCACCTGTCCGCAGGCACCCAAAAAGATCGAAATGAGAATCGTATAGAATCCGCTACCCAAGGCGCTTTTCATGGACGATCTCCAATCTGGAAACTTTTCGAGCCAAGAAAAAATACTGCAGTACCGTTTCCAGCACAGGCATTTTGCTAGGTCCCGCTTTCCGGTCGTAACGCAATACTAGAGGAACCTCATCAAAGCGAAGCCCTAAGGTTCGCAGCTTCAGCAAGATCTCGGCCATGCATTGAAAACCGCTGGCTTCGATAAAATATTCACCAAAACGTTGGAAGGCAACTTGAAGAACGCCGATCTTATAAGCCCGAAAGCCAGAAGAGTAGTCTCTCACGCCATCGATTTGAAAGATGAACCCCAGCAACGTGGAGGCTCCCCAAGACATGACCTTGCGGAAAAAGGATAGTCCGATTTGCTCGCCCCCGTCCTGGTAGCGAGAAGCGATGACCACATGCGTCCCTTTTTTGATCTTCTCCACCATGGCCGGGATGATGCTGGGATCATGGGTATCATCGGCATCCATCGTGACGACGACGTCATCACTCGACCCGTTTTCGGCGATCCAGCGCAGGCCTGTCATCATACCTCTGCCCAGACCTTTGTTCACTTCATGACGCAGCACCGTCACTGGATAGAGCCGTTGGTAACTTTCGGCGATTTCAGCCGTACCGTCTTTCGATCCATCATCCACCACGATCACATGTAAGTCCGGAAACTTTGGCAGCAATTCGGCGAATTTCGGCATCAAACCAGGTAAACTTTTTGCTTCGTTGTAAGCCGGTAACAGAATATACAGGGCCAACGCCCTCCTCTACAGAAACTGATTCCATTTTTAGGTTTTCTATGGGTGGTACGCAAAGGGATGCTCGGAACGGCTACAACCCTTCCGGCAAATAGCCGTACATCTCTTTGAACACCTTAGATACGATGGGACCTTCGTCAGGCTCAAACATCCGAACCACAGAGAATTCCACTACTGTCGTCTGCTTTCCGTTCGGCAGCGCATGGATTTCGCAGCGTAGAATCCGACCAATACCTACGGTTTCTTCTTGGTTGGTCACGATCAACACGGGCATCCCTACGGGGTACATCCGTCCCCCTTCCTTGGTAAAGCCGAGGATAATATTACCGTGTGTCCGTTTCCACAGCAGATGATTTCCGGGACACTGAGGCGGTTCCTGGGGAAGCTCGTCCACCGGTAGTCGAAGGACCCAGGTGAATTCGAACTTGTAGCCCAACCACACATCCCTCCTAAAAACGTCACTGTATATATTATATACACCCTAGCCTAGAAAATTTCCAGACATAAGAAACCAATATTCCTGCACAATAACTAAAGAGGAAAAATTCTCTCCCTTTTGGAAGGTGGTTTCCTTTTGGGCCGGATTAGCTGTCTCCAACAGTTAGACTTCGAACCGCTCCCCCACCAGATCGATACGGCTTGGAAAGTGCTCTATCCTATGGGTGGACGAGCTATCTTAGCCGACGAAGTCGGGCTGGGTAAAACCATTGAAGCCGGCATCGTCCTGAAAGAACTGCAATTCCGAGGCCAACTGAATAAAGTTCTGATTCTGGCGCCGAAAAACCTGACTGGACAGTGGGCCCACGAGATGAGGACCAAGTTCGGTTTTCCTTGTTGGGTCAACAAGCGGGAATACGGTTGGAACTGGCATCCCTTTGTGGTCACCTCCATCGACTTAGCGAAGCGCTCTCCCCATGCGGATATCATCAGAGCCATCGAATATGACGTGGTCATCGTCGATGAAGCACACCGCCTGAAAAATCCCCGTTCCAGCAATTATGCATTTGTATCATCCATAAAAACGAAACACCTGCTTTTGTTGACGGCGACACCAGTGCAAAACGACTTAAAGGAGCTTTTCCACCTGGTAGACCTGCTGCGGCCCGGTTATTTTGGCTCTTTTGCCGATTTTCAATCGGCCTTCCTCGCCGGCAAACGAGAACCGAAAAACCCGAAAGAACTACAGGATGTCCTCACAGGCGTCCTTATCCGCCATCACCGCAGCGAATGCGCGATCAAACTGCCGAACCGGCATGTCCACCTGCTTCCCCTTGATTTAACCGAGCCAGAACAAGCGCTTTACGACGCCGTCGTCGACTTCCTGCGCAATGAGTTCCGCCGCCGCAAAGAGATGAAGAAAAGCACCTTGGGCTTGCTTACACTTCTCCGGGAGGTTTGTTCCAGTTCTTTTGCCGCCTTAGGCACCATCGAGTCGATGGGCTTGGAAGAACTGATTCCCCTGGCCGAGCAAATCCGCCAGAACGCCAAAGCCCAGGTGGTCACCGACTTTCTTCAGCACAGCAAAGAAAAGGTTATCATTTTTACGGAATACTTTCAAACCCTAGATTATTTGGCCATGCATCTGCAGGCCCTGAGAATACCTGTGCTTGTCTATCATGGCGGTTTAGGACGATGGACCCGGGCCATGACCCAGCATGAATTCCAGAAAAGCGACATTCCCGTCCTCATCTCCACGGAATCGGGCGGTGAAGGCATCAACTTGCAATTTTGCCATCAAGTGATCAATTATGACCTCCCCTGGAATCCGATGCGGTTGGAACAGCGGATCGGCCGCGTCCACCGCTTGGGGCAGAAGCATGACGTTCACGTCTATAACCTGAGCACCCGAGGGACGATCGAAGAGCACATGTTAGACCTGCTGCAAGAGAAAATCCAGATGTTCACCCAGACGGTCGGCTTCATCGAGCGCTTGATCTACAGTCAAAAGTCCAGCGAAAAACTGGAAACACATGCGCTGGAATACTTACTCGATATTCAAGCAAAGATCAATCAAGAAAAAGCAAAGACGAAACCTCCTTCGGAAGTTTCGTCCTCTTTCCAACCGGTATCACCGCCGCTTTTTCTGCTATGAATTCCAAGTTCGGAATCCCTCTCCCAGCACCTCATGGACTTCGTTGATGATCATAAAGGCCTTGGGGTCTGTATCATAAACAACTCCCTTCAGCCGGACCAACTCGGAACGGCTGACGACACAATAAAGAATGTTCTTTTCTTCAGCAGTATAGGCTCCTCGACCGCTGAACACGGTGGCTCCCCGTTCCAGTTCGCTGACGACGCGCCGGGCGATTTCCTCGGACTTCTCGGAGATGATCATAGCTGCCCGGGCTGTGTATGCCCCCTCTTGGACAAAATCAATCACCCTGCTGGCGACAAACACCGCTAACAGGGTGTACATAGCGACCGCTTTGCCGAAGATAAAGGCGATCGACGTGATCACGATCACGTCAAACATGAGCAGAACTCTGCCTAAAGGCCATCCCCAGCGGTGGTTGACCAGTCGAGCGACGATATCGCCTCCGCCGGTAGAACCGCCAAAGAGGAAGATCACGCCCAGACCGACGCCTAGAAAAAAGCCGCCATACAGAGCTGCAAGCAAAATATCGTTGGGCATAGGCGATTGGTATTGGGCGGTCAAATCGATCGCCAGAGAGGCCACCGCCGTTCCCCATAGGGTCTTTAGGGCAAATTCATGGCCCAGAAGGCGCCACCCGATGATGAACAAGGGGATGTTCATGATCAGGTATGATTGTCCCACCGGCCAGCCGAAGAGATAATAGAACATCAACGCCACACCGGTTAGTCCGCCTTCGGCCAACCGGTTGGCAATGATGAAATAATTAAGACCAAAAGCGAAAATGCTTGCACCGACAGCAATTCCCAGGGCATCTTTCAACCAAAGACCGATTCGTCTTTTCAATTCCCTTCCATCCTATCTGAGACGAAACTTACTTGTATAGATTGCCCTCTCGTCCGTCTTCTAAAACGAATTCAGCGCAATACGTCTTTAATGAATACCGTAGTGTCTTTAATCAGGTTGTATTCCTTCGTTTCTACAAAACGATATCGCTCCTGCAGCACCCGCACGACCGGACGCATCGGGATCGATTTGTTCTGGTCGACGACGACACCCACTTCTCCCGTGGACAGGCGCACCGAAATCCCCGAGGGGTAGGTGGCTACATTTTTTAAGAAGAGCTGCACCAATTCCATGTCGAGATAGCGGCCAGAGAGTCCCATCAGCATCTCACAAGCTTGGTGAGGTAAGACAGGCTTGGCACCGAGTGTACCGTTGACCAGTTTATCATAGAGATCCACTACGGCCACGATCCGTCCGTACAGGTGGATATCATCGCCAGTCAACTGCCGGGGATAACCGCTGCCGTCGACCCGCTCATGATGCTGGTAGGCCACATGAGCCGTAACGACACTCAGTTCCTGAATCCGTCGCAAAAGGGCAAAGCCTTCTTCGGTATGTTTTTCATAAAGAGCCCGTTCTTCGTCGCTGAGCCGATCTTCTCCTTTTTGTAGGATTTCTTTCGGAACCTTCGTCAAACCGACATCATGCATCAGACCACCGACAGCCAGTTCCATCAGACGGTTGCGGTCGAGAGAACGAGCGATGCCCAGCACGGTCGCCATGATACAGACCGATACACTGTGGGGGATCAGCCAGTCTTCGGTGGAACGCATATCCATCAGGTTCATGAGCACGCCTTGATTGGCGATACATTCCTCGACGATCGAGTTTACCGTTTTTTTCACTTTTGTCCCGTCAATACTTCGGCCGCTTCGGATCGCATCGGTCGCCACTTTGACGTTGTGCAAGGCTTCTCGACGGGTGTCGTCACTGATAGGATCGATAATTTGTAAATCCTGAAACTGTTCATCTTCGATATAGACGGCTGTAATTCCGAGTCCTCGCAGTTTCGAAAGATAACCAGCCGTTAATAAAACACCCTTTCCCAGTAAGATCTGCCCGTCTGAGGCCAAGATAGAACGGGCCAGCTTATCTCCGATTTTTACATAATCAATCCCCATCTGCCGCACAGTACTCGCCTCCCTGATGCTATAAAAAATTCGCCGTTCCTGTCCGGCATCCTCTATTACTATATAAAAATAAAAGCGGTTTTCGCTATATGCAAAAACCGCTTTTTTACCAATATAGTATGTTAATACTATTCAGTTTTACCTACTTTGACAGGATTTTCAACCTCCAAGATCGGCTTCACTTCGGTGCCGGATTCCTCTTTGGCGATAAGATAAGCTACATCGCCGCTTTTTATCATACAGGCATTGGCTTCGTCCGTATCGAGGTGAAACTCCAAAGCCATCGCATCGCCGACACGAGCGAGAACGTTTTGAAAGATCACGCTTCGTTCACCGCCGAAGGAGACGGTGATACGCTCTTTGTCTTTAATGGCTAAGGCTTCCGCATCTTTGCTGTGTATATGGAGATGACGACAAGCCAGGATGACGCCCTCTTTTAATATAACCGATCCTTTGGGTCCGATGAGCACGCAGCCCGGTGTATCTTTTAAGTCACCGGAATCGCGAACAGGCGGCTGAACACCTAATGTAAAGGAATCAGTCCGAGAAATCTCTACCTGGGTTTGTTTTCGTGTCGGCCCGAGGACCCGTACATTGGAAAGGACACCTTTAACCCCAGCTACCGTCAATACTTCTTTACAGGCAAACTGCCCAGGTTGACAGAGCGGCTTCATCTCTGACAACTGATATCCAGCTCCGAAAAGGGTATCCACATCTTCCTGGGAAAGGTGGATGTGGCGATTCGACACACCGACGGGCACTTGAATCGGAATATTGTACTTCATGATAGAAAATCCTCCTTCCCCAAGACCAAGAGTGTCTAGGATGCTGTCAGTATTTTGACTGGCTTTATTATAAACGCCTATAATCAATCCCGACAATATCTAAGATCTATTTATAACTGTCTAAATTATCAGACAGGCATCGGTAAAAAAGAAAAACCCTCGATAAACGAGGGTTTCATACATTTGATGTACTTATTCACATCCACAGCCGCAACCGCATTCGCTTTGGCCTTGGCCAGCCACTTTGTTCAGTTCAGCGATGAGTTTATCGACTTCGATGCCGTGAGCGCGAGCGCCCTGTCCGATGTTTTCAAAGCGAGCCGCCGAACAACCGAGGCAACCCATACCAAAACTCATGAAGACAGGTACCGTCTGAGGATATTTACTTACGCATTCCCCAATACCCATAGTTTCAGTGATTACCATTCAGTCCACCTCCTTAAAGGGCAGATCAAGAGCCCCCTGGGGGCATTATACATCAAGTTCTAAATTGTTGCAATGCGGCTGCCAATTGTCCGGCGATCTGACTTACATGCTGGACGGTCCCATTGATCTCTTCCATGGCCGCCGTTTGTTCTTCTGTCGCCGCGGCCACTTCCTGGGAACTGCCGGCGTTTACATCGGCGAGCTTCTTGATTTGTTCGACAGCAGCCACTACGTTGACAATCAATTGCTCCGATGACCCAATGGCCTGCTGTTCCGCCGCTTGGCCGATCTCCTCGATCAACTCGTTCGTCTCCTTCAGACTTTGGGTGATCTGTTGAAAGGCTTCACCGGTCTTCGTTGCCACCGTTGTTCCTTCCGCAACTTTTCCTGTTCCCCTGCTCATGGCCTCGACAGCTCGATCCATCTCAGCCCGGATCTCACCGATCAAGTGGCGGATCTGTTCTGCGCTTTGTGCCGATTCCTCAGCCAGCTTTCGCACCTCGTCGGCGACGACAGCGAATCCTCGCCCTTGTTCCCCGGCGCGAGCCGCTTCGATGGCGGCGTTCAAGGCCAAGAGATTCGTCTGGCTGGCGATACCGGTAATCGCTTCGACGATTTGACCGATCGCCTGGGACTTATCGGTCAGCCCTTGGATGACGTGAGCCGTATGGTCAACAGTGTCGCAGATTTCCTGCATCTTGCCTAATGTATGCTCGACCGCTTCATTTCCGCTTTGAGCCAGTTCCAATGTTTTTCGGGAAGCTTGGCCGGCCCTGTAGACGATCGCTGTGATCTCATGGGTGGCTGCCGACATCTTAGCGACGTCGTCAAAGGCTTTATCTACTAATTGAACTTGTTCCGTCGTCCCTTCCGAAACAGCGTTCATCGCACCGGCAACCCGCTCTACTGTTTTCGTCGTTTCCTCCGTCGATGCGCCAATCTCTGTGGAAATGGCGGCCAATTGCTTCGAAGTTTGTTGGACCTTTTCCAGCAATTTTCTAAGCTCATCAACCATCCGGTTAAAAGAATGCCCCAAGTCTTCGATTTCATCACCGGAGTGAACTTCCACCTTCTGGGTAAGATCCCCCTCGGCCACAAGGTGGGCACTTTCTGCCAGCTCACGCAAAGGTCGAGTAATTCCGTTCGAAAGCAGCAACGCTGCGGCAATGCTGAGGCCAGCGGCAATCACCGCCAGGATCCAACTCAACTGGATCGCTTGATAGGCCCGTTCTTGAGAACGGTCTATGTCCTTCCCCATCCGTTGCTCGCCTAATTCTTTGAGGCTGTTTACCGCCTCGACCACGCCGGGAATCATGGGGTAAGACTTGTTCAATCCTTGACTGAGCGCCGATTGATCTCCCCGCCGGTAAGCTGGAATGATCTCCTCCCAGGCTATTTTTTCGTAAACGCCCAACCGAGCAGAAATATTGCGTATATGATTGCGCTCTTCGTCAGTGGATTCCAGCTTGTTCATCTCTTCAATCAGTCTATGGTTCTCTGCAGAGGCTTGTTTAAATTGATCAACCATTTCCGGTTTACCCAAAGCAAGGTAGCCCATCAGAAAAGCCACTTCCTGATGGGTATTGCTGGTCAACTTTTCAGCGGAAACCAATAACGGAATACTGTGATCCTCCAAGTCATTAATGGAGGCATCAATGGCGCTTGTTTTAAAATAGGTGACCGTTGCAACGGTAACAATAAGTGTAACGATCGCTAAATATCCCCCGAGAACTTTCCATCGAATACCTATTCTCATTCGCTACGTCACCTCATATGGAACGAACCGACAGTTCGTCCGTATCGTCAACCGTAAAAACTCGATCCAGCTTTGTCATCTGAAATATTTCCTGGGTTAACGGTGTCAAATGGCTCAACCGTAATTGACCGCCCATTTTTACGGTCGTCTTCAGAATGGACACAAGAAAACCGAGCCCAGCCGAATCGATGAAGTCAATCCCGCCAAGATTTAGAATCAACTTGATTCGCCCTTGTTCCATCCGCTTTACCACATCTTCGCGAAACTTGGCTGCTTCGACGGCGTTAAAGGACCCCTCTAAGAAATACAGGTCTGTCTCCCCGACAGATCGGTATTGCACGGTTAACACGTTTTTTCGCCTCCTGGTTATCGAAATCAAAAATTGCAGGGGTCTTTGAGGCCGGATTTAAATCCGCTCTAAATATAATTGTACTTCACCTGCACCAGATTTATCACCTTTTGTAAAAATAAGTTAACAAAAGCATAATAAAAAACTCACCCTATGCGGTGAGTTTAAAATTTCTTTTGTGTAATAATGAAATTATGCGAGCCCCAGCGAACCGAGAATGAGTTCTAAGGAACCTTCTTCGGGAATTAAGAACAGGGATCCTTCAATCGCTTCACTTTCTCCGACGAATTCGGTGCTCAACAAGAGGGCATGGTCTCCCACTTCTGCGATAGTGGCCAAGACAACGCTGATGATGGCTGCGGCCATGTCCATCGCTAATGCCGGAACAGATTGTTCAAAGGTGATCTGCGTGAACATGGATAAGGCATTTAAATAGGTCCCTGCCAGGATGTTACCTACCTCTTTGAGGGCAGATTCTTGGATCTCGCCGATCTCCTCGGTAGTTCCTGTGGGCAAACCCATCAACATGTCCACAAGGGCTTTTGCTGAATCGATGGGCAGCACAAAGAGCAAATTCGCCGGTGCTTTACCTTCGACCCGTAGGTATACGCCGGCAACGAGCGATTCCGGCCCGCCCATACGGTCGGCCACCTGATCAAATGGCACGACGCCCAAGGCGGGCACTTTCATATCAATCGCTTTTTGCACCATCTGAGATAACGCGGTAGCCGCATTTCCCGCCCCGACATTCCCCACTTCCCGCAGGGCGTCCATTTGCATCGGGCTAAGGCTCAGAAAATCCATGATAAGCTCTCACTCCTTTGTAGCACTGACCAGAGCAAGGGCATCTGCTTCGGAGTCCGCAATCGAAATGACCTTATTCAACCGCACGATTTCAAAAACCTGACGGATGACATCCCGCAATCCGTATACTGCCAATTGCTTGTCTTCCGCTTTCAGTAGTTTATAGAAGGAGACAAGCGCTCCCAAACCAGAACTGCTGATGAATACAACATGAGAAAAATTCAATACGACAGCATCACACTCTTCGGAAACGGCTCCTGTCAACGCTTTTTTAAAACGTTCCAGGCCCATCCCGTCAATCTCACCTTTTAGGTCAATGATGTTGCACGAGTCGAGTTTACGAGCTTCGAACTCCAACACCCGCGCCAACCCCTTTTCTTTTTGCAAATTCAGAGATATTCATTAAAACTATTACACTTTTTTCTAGCATACCATTAGATTTATTTTCTGACAAGGCCAAGGCCTAGTGTAAACGGTTCCAATCGGACCCGTGCTTCCAGATCCCACGGAATTAAGCTGCCTGCCACAGTCCAGTGACTTTCTCGATAATCGGAAGGTCGAACTCCCCGTTCCAAATGTAAGGGTCGACCCGATGACCCTAGAATTTGCCTCACTAGTTCATCTTCACCGGCGTTGACGATACGAAGCCGGAGCTTTTCGGCACGGTGAGAGATGGGGCAGCAAAAATAGGTTCGACAGACCATGGGGCGATACCGATGGTAACGGCAACGCTGCGATTCATCGTCAAAGAGCCCGCACTGGCCCTGGTCCATCCGGCGCAGGGTCACATCGATGACTCGACCTACTTTTTGGATATCACCGTGCACGTTCAGCGCCTGAAGGATATCTTCACTGCTGAATCCACCGGACCTTTTCGCTTTGTCTGCCAGTTCCGGGATGGTCATAGCCAAGTGAACTGCATCGCCGATGGTCAGGGGGATCCGTTCACTGCAGCAACCGGGACATCCCTCGCAGGATGACCAGCCCGTGAACTCTTGATTCCGGCGCAGGCCGCTCCATTTCGAACGATCAAAAAAGTCTTCCACCGCCAGAAGGTAATCAGCAATCGTAGCATCGGCCAGGTAGGCTACGATGTCATATCCCCAACCGTCGGGAAACTGCCGCGGTTCCAATTGTACTTTTTGCATTATACCGATTCCTCAAAATGGCCCGAATGATGAAGGGCATGTAAGACCCGAGCGATCTCTTTACATAGAGGCGTCAGTTTCAGCCGTTCCGTATCGAGAGGGACAGGCCAACGGTAGAACGCACAAGCCCGGTGAACGGTGACCACATGATCAGGAGCTACTGAGATCTCAAAATTGACTTCGGGAAAGTTTTGGTGATCCACAATTGCCATAATGATGTTTTGTACGGTTCGGGTTAAAAATCCTGCTGACTCGAAATTTTTTGCCGGAAAATAATATTTAATCTCTAATTCCAAGGCATTGCCAAATCCGTCACGTCTCGCAAAGTCCGGCGTCATGGACCGCGAAAATCCCGGTTGGGGGGCCTCCAGCCCATAGACTGAATGGGCCGTCATTACCGCGTCCCAGACAAAGGCGATCTCCGTTTTGATTTCGGAACCGGTGCTAGCTCCGGGAACTTGGCAAAAACAGCGAAACTCCCGCAAGCATGTGCCTGTCTCAATAAAATTCTGTACATCGAAGGGTTCCAAACCAGCTTCATCAAGCGCACTGAGCAGATCGTCCCAGACTTCCTCGTATGTTAACATTCCCTGTCTCCTTGGTATGATTTAAGCGGTACATTCCTCTTCCGGAACATATCGAACCGATGCCCGAGGCGATTCCCAAATCCGAACGGCACCAACCCGGAGATGGGGGTGATTTCCTTGCAACCATGATGCTAGTTCCTCACAGAAGAACCGGGACAAGTTCTCCGCCGTCGGATTCGTCTGTTGGAAGCAGGGATGTTCATTGATCATCCGGTGATCCAACTGTTCACAAATCGCCGTCAGGGCACGTTTTACGTCAACGAAATCGACCAACATCCCCAATTTGTCCAGTTCCCTACCGACAATCGTCACTTCCACTTGCCACGTATGTCCATGAACTTGCGCACATTTTCCGGGGTATTCTCTTAAAAAGTGGGCTGCATCGAAATGGGTCTGAACGATCAGTTCATACATGGGCGATCCACTCCTCGATTTTTTTACACTGATCCGGCGGGAGCGGTGCCCCATCCGGTAAAATCCGTCCTAAACGAGCGTTCCGATTGATGCCATGAAAGTCACTGCCTCCGGTGACCTGTAACTCCAGTTCTCGGGCTAGTCGTACAAACATCTGAATGTCTTCAAAGGAATGTTCCGGATAATAGGCTTCAATTCCCATCAATCCGGCTGCTTTCAACCTGGTTAAGAGATCCTTTAGCTCTCCATAGGTTCGTTCCGCTAGGAAGACAGGGTGTGCGAGCACCGGAACCCCCTGAGCCTGACGAATCAGTTCAAGCCCCTCTTCAGGGAGAAGTCGTTCCTTTTTGACATAGGCCGGTCTACCGCTGGCCAGAAATCGCTCAAAAGCTTCTTCGACAGATGAGACGACTCCTTTTTTGACCAAAAGGCGACCGAAATGGGGTCTTCCAATGACCTGGCTTCCCGCTTCTTGCATCACTTCTTCCATAGTAATCGGAATTCCCAACCGCCGCAAGCGTTGAATAATTTTTGGGTTTCGTTCGCTCCGGTGTTCGAGAAGCTCTTTCAATCCTGCTCGCAATTCAGGATGGTCGATATCCAGATTATAGCCTAAAATGTGCATCTCTCGTTCATTATGATTGACGCTCAATTCCACACCGGCGATGATTCGAACTCCGAATTCTGTTCCAGCTGCTTTCGCTTCCTCTACCCCGTCAGTCGTATCATGATCGGTGAGTGCCATCAAAGTGACACCTTCCCGCTGAGCTCTATGGACAAGTTCCCGCGGTGTGAGAGTACCGTCGGAAGCCGTCGAATGAGTGTGTAGATCGATTCTTTTCACAGAGATGCCCCTTCCTCGTTGATTCTCCGAAACGCTTAGCGCTACATTTATGGTAAATCGAGGTGTCACGACGCCGCTCCACCCAAATCGCTCGCTCCGTCATAACACCTCAGATTTTGACTCAACGTGCAATAGGGTCGACGGAAATAAACGTTTCTACAAGCCGTTAGGGCTTCTGCTAGTAATCCTTGACATCTAATGATTTTGCTAATCGGTACGATAATACCTCTTCACGGAAGGAATAAATATAAACTTGAACGAAAAAACAGAGCCCTCGGTGAGCTCTGTTTTCTTTCTAAGACATTTTACTTTTTTAGATTATTTGAAATAGCGGTCGAGCAAGCCTTTGAGCATTTGAGCATGACGGGCTTCGTCTTTGGAGGACTCATCGAAGAAATCGTGGGCAGCGTCGATATCGTTTTTCTTCGCGTCGGTGGCGGCCATCTTTTTACCTTTGTTGGCGCCGAGTTCTCCGGCCAGCATTTTTTCGATGTTCTCTTTGGTAGATTCGGAAATCATGCCATTCAGTTCAGCGAAATGAGCCGCATGTTCCGCTTCTTCCCAAGCGATCCGCTTCAATACCTCGGCGACTTCAGGATAACCTTGCCGTTGAGCTTGACGAGCCATAGCTAGATAGAGACCTGTTTCTTGCGTTTCACCGCGGAAATTGGCATTTACGGCGTCTTCTACGACAGTGCCTTTTGTGACGCCTAGTTTTACTTCATTGACGATTTCCATATCTGAATTACCTCCAGTTAATAATAACTATTACTGATTTTATGCATTTTTAGTATAGCTATTTAGTTTGGGATTGTCAACCATATTTCAGAATTTTTTTCTTATCGGTGACTCCCTTAAGTATCCTCTGAAAAGGCACAACCTATACGTGAACCGATAAAAAAGACAACTGCCCCGCCGAAATCAGCAGGGCAGTTGGTCCCATAGGTATTCGCTTATAGAGGTTCAAATTCGTCTTTGCTTACCCCGCAGAGAGGGCAAACCCAATCAGCCGGAAGATCCTCAAAAGCGGTTCCAGGAGCGATACCGTGATCGGGATCGCCTTTGGCAGGATCATAAACATAGCCGCAAACAAGACAACCATATTTTTTCATCAGAAAATCACTCCTTTCTTGTGCATCATCATAACAAACAGAAGGAATCTTTGCCAAGTCTCTCGACTATTCTTACGAGGTTTTTTATAATTCTTAACAGCTACAATCATCGTGACTGTCATTTTCCCTCTGTTCGTCTATGAAGACGTCTCCCAGCCTATGGTATGATGAATCCGAGGAGGCTTACCATGACACATCTTACACCGCTTCAACAAGAGATATTCTCAACGATAGAAAAAGAGGGTCCCATTCCCTTTCGGGACTTTATGAACCTGGCTCTCTACCATCATCAATACGGCTACTACACATCGGGTGAACCGCCGATGGGCCCGGCTGGGGACTTTATCACCTCACCCGAGATCAGTCCCCTCTTCGGTCGCTTGATCGCCCGCCAATTGGAAGAGATGTGGGACAAACTTGAACGGCCCGTCCCCTTTCATATTGTGGAATTCGGTCCCGGGCGAGGCATCCTCGCTCAGGCCATCTTGGAATCTATTTCCAGTCGACTCTTAAAGGAGTCTCTCATCTATCATCTGGTAGAAATCAGCCCCGCCCTTCGCCGGCAGCAGGAAGACCGTCTGATCTCCCTCCCCTACTCCATCTACGAAGCACCGTCCCAAGCGATTGCCGGTTCCTACGGCTGGTCTTCTCCGGAAGAACTGCCTACAGGCATCTGCGGCTGTGTACTGACAAACGAGTTTCTTGACGCATTACCGGTACACCGGCTTCAATGGACGGAAGGCCGTTTTGTTGAATTATATGTGACCAACTCCTCCGATGGGGACGAGCCCTTTCAATGGCAAAAAGGCCCCTTATCGGATCCTCGTTTGCTTTCCTGGGTAGACCGCCATATCAGTGGTCAGCATATCGTGCTTGATGAAGGCCAGGTGGTAGATGTAAACATGGCCGCAACAGACTGGCTCTCGTCCGTCGACAGTCTTCTCCGGCAAGGATTCATCCTGACGATCGATTACGGTCATCAGGCACCGGAACTGTACGATAACGTCCGCATGGACGGTACCCTCATGTGTTATCACCAGCATCGGGCTGACCCCGCTCCCCTTTCCAAGGCCGGGGAAAAAGATATGACTGCCCATCTGGATTATACAGCCCTGCAAAGGGTCGGCACCGAACTGGGGTGGCATAATCTCGGGCTGACGAATCAGATGTGGTTCTTGTCCGGTTTGTTGCGCCCTGATGACTTCGCCATGACCTCAGAGATGACCGTACAAGAGTTCCGGCAACGGCAAGCTCTGAAAAAGCTGCTCATGCCCGGCGGAATGGGGGAAATCTTCAAGGTGTTGATCCAGTCCAAAGGTATTTATACTGATTCGCTGCTGGGATTACATCAGCTGCGATTGCGTTAGTCGCTCATAGAATTGAAAAAATTAGGCAAAAATACCAAAGGTACCTTTCTTAGGTCCTTTGGTATTTTCTTTTTCATAGGAGGTGCTTTCGTGAATGTAGGCAAGATCTGGCTCAAATACAAGCCTCAACAGCTTCCCTCATCACGGGCTTCGATTGGAGGGCTTGTCCTTTTAGCCCTGTTGTTGACAGTCTGGTACTTGTTGCCTGGACCGACGGAGGTGGAAACAGTCGCTGTCGATCAAGGCCCGGTGCAGAAAGATCTTTGGATCAGCGGTGAGGTGAAGACGAAGCGGCAGATCACCATCTTTTCCTCACTCCCTGGACCGATTGAGTGGCTCGTCGAGGAGGGACAGCGGGTATCGGCGAACGAAGCCGTCGCACAGGTTGGCGGACAGTCTCTGACGAGTTCGATTGCAGGACAATTGATCGAAAAGAAAGTGGTCAACGGTAGCTGGGTCCCTCCCGGCACCCCTTTGGCAGAGGTGGCAGATCCTTCAGACTTAGTCATTCAAGCCATGGTGGACGAGACCGATGTATTGAAGCTGAGTCAAGGTCAACCTGTGCTGTGGTCCTTGACCGGTTATTCTGGTGAGACCTTCACTGGAAAAGTCCTCAACATATCTCGAATGGTGAGCCGGGACCATGAGGGGAATAAAGGTTTTCGAGTCCTGCTCAGTGTACCGCCACAGGTGAAATTGTATGTGGGTATGACAGCGGAAGGTCGGGTCATCCTGGAGGAGACAGAAGATGCCGTGCGGGTGAGCGTAGACTCGCTCTGGGACACAGGGGGCGATACCTATGTCTATGCTCTCCGAGGCGGACGGGCTGCGGCTGTCAAGGTCGATGTGGGACTGCGCGATGACAACTATGCCCAGGTCTTATCAGGCCTGCAACCAGGCGACCGGGTGATCATCCCCCATGGTGTGCAATTGACATCCGGTCAAAGCGTTCGTTCCAAAACAAGGACGAAAACATGAGCGTACAGAGAAACCTTCTACCACCTGAACCGGTTAAATTGAGCACTTCAAATAGGAGGACTGCCGTGGAGCAACCGCTCATCGACATACAAGGGGTAGGGAAAGATTTTCCCTATGGTTCTCAGATCCTTCGGGTGCTGCAAGGAATCGACTTGCAGGTCCGACCGGGAGAGGCCCTATCCATTATGGGGCCTTCGGGAAGCGGTAAATCGACCTTGATGAACATCATCGGCTGTATGGATCGACCCAGCCGGGGACGATACCGGTTGGCCGATCAAGACGTGGACGAATTAGCTGAGCGGGACTTATGCAAGGTGCGCAACCGAACCATCGGCTTTGTCTTTCAGTCCTTCCATCTACTGCCTCGCTTGACGGCTTGGCGCAATGTAGAAATCCCCATGCTCTATGGCGGTGTCTCTACCGAAGATCGCCGGGAACGGTCCAAAGATCTCTTAGAGCGCGTCGGATTGGGCCACCGTCTTCACCATCGTCCCAATGAACTTTCTGGCGGCGAGCGACAGCGCGTCGGTATCGCCCGGGCATTGGCTCTTGAACCGGCTTTGATTCTCGCCGATGAACCAACAGGCAACCTGGATCAACGCACAGGCAAAGATATTCTTCGCTTATTTTCCACGCTGCACCGAGAGGGGAAAACGATCATTGTGGTGACCCATGACCCTGATGTGGCCCGCTGGGCTGACCGGATCATCACCATAAAGGACGGGAGACTGGTGTGAACCTGCGTGAGTTTATTCTGATGGCCTTCGAGGGCTTGATCGCTCACCGTCTGCGCTCAGCGCTAACGGTGCTTGGCATCGTCATCGGCATTTTTGCTGTAGTTACCCTCATGTCTCTGGGAGATACAGTCCGTCGACAAGTATCTGGGCAAATATCTGAGTTGGGTTCAGGCTTGCTCATGGTCATGCCCGGTCGAGATGACGGAGGACATGGGCCGGGGTTCATCAAAATGAACCTGACATTGCGAGATGCGGAGCGATTAAAGACGATCAACGGCGTCGAAACAGTCAATGCAAATTTAACCATTCCAGCCCGGGCAGAGACAAACCACAATAGTCTCAATGTCACTCTCTACGGCGACACAGCTGATTTCCTGCAGGTGCAAAACTATGAACTGGCCGGGGGACGCTTTTTTCAGTCCAGTGAAGTTATGGCTCACCGACGTGTCGTTCTTTTGGGTGCGAAAACTAAAGCTCAGCTTTTTGGCAACGGCGATGCCGAAGGACATACGATTCGGCTTAACGGGACCACCTTTCAAGTGATTGGCACGTTGAAGGAAAAAGGACGAACCTTGGGCCACGACCGAGATCAAGTCGTCGTGGCACCAGTTACAGTTGTTCAGGATATCTCCGGCTTTCGCAACATTGGTGTCATTTTCGTGCGTGCCGATGAACCTGAGAAAGTATCTCTTATCCGGGAGCGCATTTTATCGGTCCTCGCGAAAACCCATCCCCAAAAGGACATTCAAGTCTTTTCACAAAATGACGCTTTGAAGGTCAGTGAAAAGATCCTGGGAACGTTGACAACCTTTCTCACCTGTATTGCTTCGGTCTCTCTCGCTGTCGGAGGGATCGGTATCATGAACATCATGCTGGTCTCCGTTCGGGAACGAACCCGAGAGATCGGTATCCGCCGGGCCTTAGGAGCAACACCGAATCAGGTGATGGCTCAATTTTTACTGGAGGCACTCTTTTTAGGGGCTATCGGCGGCGTACTTGGTTCCCTGTTCTCTCTCGTCACCATCAACGGCCTCATCTTCTGGGCCGGTTGGAAAACAACCGGCAGTTGGTTTAGCAACATATCTATGGAAGCCTTCCTGCTGGGTATTCTCTGTGCAACCGGTATCGGTTTAATCTTCGGTCTTTATCCTGCCCGACAAGCATCTCGACTGGATCCCATCAGCGCTCTGCGCTACGAATAGGATGAATGTGATGGAATGGATATGCCCCGCTTGCAACGGAATTGCCCGTATCTCCGTCCCCTGTCGACGGTGCAGCACCCTCATGGAAGATCGAGGGCGGCTGGAAGATTTCGCTCAACCCTACAGCCCCTATGATATCGACGACGAACTTGACGGAGACATGAGCCGAGAAGTTCTTCAACAAGCCAGTTCCCATGATTGTGTACACCTATTCGTCTGCCCTCAATGCGGCAGCGACCGGCGCTTGGAAATTCCCCGGCAGTTCATATAATTCCGCATCCTCTGCATACTATCTTCGGAGGTGTGCAGGATGGGCAGAATGTTTCGGGGTCTCTTTGGCTCACTAGGGTTATTGCTCACCGGAGTTGCCCTTGGAATGATCATGGGCGATAAGAGTTTGGACAAGTTTTCACGCCGGCCACAGGGGTTCCGCTTCCGTAAAATCCGCTTCCGCAGAAAACCACAAGCCACCTCATAAGAGGTGGCTTGTGGTTTTAAAGTTCAAACTTGCTTATGTCTTGCCGCATCCGCTCCGCCAGTGCGGCCAGCTTTACCGAGTTTTCCGCGATAGTCTCCACCGTAGCCGACTGTTCTTCGGCAGCTGCAGCCACGTGTTCTGAAGCGGCAGCGGATTCGTCTGTGATGTCAGCCACACTTTTTAGTGAGTCAAGAACGCGGATGGCATTCCCCTTCAGCGTGCCAAATATCTCGCGTATTTTCTGGGAGTCGGCTTCTGTCTGTTCGACTTTGGCAACCATAGTGACTAAAGCACGTTCGCTCTGGTGGATCACTCCGACCTGCCCGTCAACAGCTTCACGGTTCGACTCCATGGCCCGGACCGTCTCTGCCGTTTCAGCAAGGATGTCTTGAATTAACCGGGTGATCTTCTCTGCTGATCCTTTAGACTCTTCGGCTAATTTACGCACTTCCTCTGCCACGACAGCAAATCCCCGGCCCTGCTCTCCGGCTCGGGCTGCCTCGATCGCCGCGTTTAAGGCCAGCAGGTTCGTCTGATTGGAGATGTCGCTGATGATAGTAACAATATCGCTGATTTCTCCCGAACGGACCATCAGTCTTTGGATTGATTGGGTAGCAGCCTCGACAGTCTCTTTTACCCGGCCTAATCCAGTCATAGCCGTGGTCATCACCATTTGGCCTTGATGAGCCGCCTCGGTAGAAGCTAGGGCATTTTCGGCCGTCTTCAACGCTTCTTGTTGCCCCATCTCCACCTGTTCTTCCGTATTCTTCATCATTTTCAAGATTGATGCTACATGTTCCGACTGATAGGCCGCACCATCGGCCACCTCTTTGATCGCTTGCGCCACTTGGTTCGAGGCCTTGTCTGTGTCTTGGGCAGACAGGGACAGTTCCTTCGATAGCCCGGCCACGGAAGCTGATACGTTGGATACACCTTCAATGAGTTCCCTTAGGTTGGCCCGCATTAACTCAAAAGCTTGAGCCAATTGGCCTATTTCATCGTTCCGTCGGACAAGTTCAGGTTCGAGAGGCTGACTTAAAGTCCCGTCAGCTATTTCTTTCGCATTTACAGCCATCATGTCTATCGGTTTGACGATCTGCCGGCGAAGAAGCATGATGACGACGAAAAGCAAGAGAGCGATCACAGCGCCAGCCATTAGGCTAGTCGCTTTTAGTTGGCTGGCCACTCGGCTGTTCGCTTCAGCCACATGACCGATATAGATGACTCCTAAAGGGGTACCGCCGATGTCGGTAAAAGGGGAGAGTACTTGTGACGTTAGCAAATTATTTTTAACTGTCGATTCAAAGACATCTACAGCGGATGGTTCCATGAGTACAGGCATATACCCTTTTAACTTCTCTGGCGCTACTTCTTCCGTCGTAGTTAAACATAGATCTGAACTGGTCAGGAGGACTACATCTTCCTGCAGGGTGGCTTTGATCTCTTCCAAGGCTTTGTTATCGAGGATCCGTCCAAAGATCAGTACGCCTGTCGGCGTCGCCTGACCCTGCTCATCGGTAATTTTCGAGACGGCCACCATCGCTAATCCTTTCGAGGTGAGGACTAGACCGGAAAAACTGGACTCCTTTTTCAGTCTGTCGGAGATCGCCGGAACAGCCATCTTTCTGGAAAATTCTTTTACATCACCGACCTGGCTTAACACGTTTCCTTCGAGATCGGTCGTACAGATAATGTGAAGATTGGAGACCACACCCGTCATGACGTTGATGTTTTCTTCGATCCAGGCAATATCCCTGTCGTCGACGGCTTTATGATTGTCTTCCCAGTAGGCGTTCGGTTTCATCGCGTCCATCAACCGGCTGCCCATTTTATCAATCAGGCTTTTGGCCGCCCGCGTGGAATTGGTGGTTCGTTCTTTTTCGATGCCCAGCATCTCATGGGTCACGTTGGCATAAAGGTACAGACCAATAGTCGCGATGGGTAAGACGAGTACCAATAAAATCAACAGCACCATCTTACGACTTAAAGACCACTTTGAGCCCTGGATCATCGTAGGCCTCCTTGTGATACAAACGTTTATACAAATGTAAAATAATATATTGTTAGTATAATTACTAGCGCAGATCCCTGTAAAGCTATTCCTTATCAAGATATGAAAAATTAATGTAAAAAGAGACAGTCTCGCTGTCTCAAAGCTGCCGTCATGTTCCGCCTCGTTCATTTCATATGACTATCGTTTTGCCTTTCCTTTCGGGGTGGCCTTTGATAGTGGGTTACTTTTTCAAAAATTTAGCGATCCCATCGATGAGCAGATTCTGGGCAGCCGGCATCTTTAAGAGACTGCTGGCCAGGCCCATAATCCCGGATGATCCGCCCGAACCTCCTCCGCCGCCAAGACCGGGCATAAACATGGAAGCTAAGTTCATCATGGCTCCCAGATCTAATCCTCCTGCTCCCGTTCCGGCGGCGTTGGCTTTGGCTGCTTGCGCCTCTTGCTGACGCAACTTCTGCATACGCTTCCAAGCCCATCCGCCCCGCTTCGGCTTTACGCCAAAATAACCCATCGTTCGTACAATGGAATCGATCGCACCATCGGCTTCCTTCATAACAGTCTCCATCTTCTCTACGTTGCCTCTAAGCTTTTGAATCTCACCGCCGACAGCATTCAGATCGAGGCCTTTTGCCATCAAATTTTTAATTAGGGATAAGGAATCGCTGTCACCGGAAGGATCTGAGTCCCCTTCTGCTCCTTTTAATCCGTTAAATAAATTGGCGAGTACGGGAAGAGTCGCGGCAATCGGATCGTCTTCTGCGTTTGATTTGGAACCACTATTTTTCGTTGCTGAAGCTGATTTCTTTGTTCGGATACCTCTTTGCCTGGTCACTGGAGAAGCTTCTTTCTCTTTGTCCTTGTCACTGTTGGAACTATAGGGCCCATCGGAATTGTCCGAACCAGCGGGACTATCGATATCACCTGATTCCTTGTCGTTCGTTCCCTTTTCATCTTCTTGTTCTTTATTTCCAAGGCCAAAGAGGGAAAAGAGTGAACTGAGACTCGAACCTCCCTCTGCTTTCGTTTCCACCGATTCGTTTACGGTGTCATCGTTCTCCTCCAGCGGCCATGGAGGTGTCACAGAAGGCTTTTTTTTCGCCTTTAATGCCTTTACTGACCTTGACGTCTTTTTCCGACCCTTCGGATTTCTTTTCTTTCTGACTTCCCTATTTTCCCTGTGCCGGACCTGTTGGGAAATCCCGCTTTTTTGGTTTCCCACTCGAGCTTTTTGTTTATTTTTTCGGCGCCGCGCGCCTTGTTTCCGTACCATCACTTCACCTCCAGAAGAACGAGACGTTCATAATTTTCCATACAATCTATGACCGACGGAAAATTATGGTGCAAGGTGAAGTCTATCTTTTCCAAGGCTAGACGCTTTCAACTGAAAACGAAATCTGTAAAAGATAAAGGGTCGATTTGCCCTGACTTATGCTCTGGTTATGTAGACGATATGGATTCGCTAATCCCGACAATACCGGACGGGGAGAGCAAGGATGGATTATGGTCTAGAATACTAAAGAGCGTGTCTGAGACATTTCTATCTAAATGTTTCTTTATGGCCATATCTTTTATGATCTCTATGATCTCTTTCGGCTCTAGCTTCTTGCGGTAAGGACGATCGACAGCTAATGCCGCGTAGACATCGGCTACGGCGATAATTCGTGCCTCCAGGGGGATCGCTTCTTTTTGTAATCCTAAAAAATATCCTGTTCCATCAAGCCGTTCATGGTGGGCCGCCGCCCATAGACTTATCCTTTCCAGTTCGGGTATTCGATTGAGGATAAAGTCAGAATAATAAGGGTGGTTTTTGATGATGTTGAATTCTTCTATTGTCAATGTTCCCGGCTTCTCTAAGATGGAATTAGGGATAGCAATTTTCCCTAGGTCGTGAAGCAAACCTGCTAAGTAAATACTGTGCTGCGTTGCTTCATCCATTCCCATCGCTTTGGCGATTTCACGGGCGACTTGTGCCACATCACGGCTATGGTTCGCTGTGTAAGGGGTTTTCTGGTCAATAAAAAGAGCAAAGGCATTACCCATGATGTCAATAGTTTCGCTTACAGAGGGAACAAAATCATTCGGTTGAAAGGGCTCTATCATCCGATCGTGATGCAGCGACATCAAGTCCAGACTAAATCGACGCTCTCGAAATAAACCCTTAAGTGCATCTATGATTTGCGGGTCATAAAGCTTTTCATTTTGCTTCAGTAGGCAGTCTTGAACTTGCTGCCGCCATGACCAGAAATCCCGTCGCTCCCCTCCGGCCTTTTCAGCGGCAATAGCGACGGTTAGAATCCGTGCGGTTAAGGGGATTGTGTCTCCTTGCAAGCCAATGGGCCCACTACCGTCCCATAACTCTCGACTGCGGTGAACTGCTTGATCAGCCTCCAATAGGACAGGTACGAAGCATGATACACCTCTTTCCTCCATCGTGTGACATAGGGGGCAGAGGCCTCTATGTGAAGAAAAAGAGATATCGTGAAGCAATGAGCCATAATAGAGGACGTTGCGATCTTTAAGGGAAATATCAAGGGCACGAGCGATATTCATGGCAATATAGGTCACCGTATAGGCATGTTGCAGCGGTTTTCCTTCGGCCAAATCGATGGCTAAGGCAAATCCTTCAATCAGGTTCGGCAAAAATAACTTTGATGGTATCGTTTCGGCCATGATGCCCTCCAACTATGTGATTTTGTACACATTTTAATTGAAAAGTACTGTCACTTCAATGATGACTAAGGTTTTTCACTAGAAAAGGCCTACATTCGCACCGCGGGGATTATAGGGAATGGGGGAATAAAAAAGCCCCTGTCATGATGACGAGGGGCATGATGATGGGGCTCTCTCTTTAGGGGTGAATGGCTTTTTTGGCGAAACGACCACCCATGACTTCGGCTACGTGTTCCACGGCGACAAAGGCATCGGGATCGATTTCAAGGACAATTTCACGGAGCTTAGCAATTTCCAATCGGGTGACCACACAGTAGAGGATCTCTTTTTCTTCCCCCGTGAAACCTCCTTTTCCAAAGAGGTAGGTAACGCCCCGTCCCAGACGAGCCATAATCGCTTCTGCGATTTCCGTGGGGTTACTAGAGATGATCGTCACTGACTTCGACTCATCAAAGCCTTCTAAGACGATGTCGATCGTCTTAAAGGCGACGAAATAAGCGATCAACGAATACATGGCTTGTTCCCAGCCAAAGACGAAACCAGCACTGCCGAGGATGAACAGGTTGAAAAACATGATGATCTCCCCGACGGAGAAAGCGATCCGCCTCGTCAAAATAATGGCCAGAATCTCTGTGCCGTCGAGGGAACCGCTGTAGCGAAGGATGATCCCCACACCGATGCCGAGAATAATCCCTCCAAAGACGGAAGCGAGTAGCAAATCTTTCGTCAACAGTGGAGTCCCGTGGATAAAGTGGACGAAGAGAGCCAGACAGGCAACGCTGTATAGGGTCGATAAGGTAAAGGTTTTGCCGATCTGTTTATAGGCGATGATCAAAAAAGGAAGATTAAGAGCGAAGATAAACACGCCTAAGGGAACCTTGAAAACCGCCGATAAGATAATCGATATGCCGATGACTCCTCCGTCGATAATCTCGTTGGGGACTAAGAAAATCTCCAGGGCTACCGATACCAGCAAGGCACCGAGAGCGAGGAAGAGGGAACGCTTAATTATTTTCGTCAGAGACTGTTTTTTGTGCTGTGTCGGTGTCATGCTTTATTCCTCCTCTCTGAAAAGCATCGCTCGGTTTCTTTATTAGAGAGGAATTTTTTAATTTCTTCTGGTTTTCAACAAGCCCTTGCCGGGCAACTTTGACAACATGAAAAACCATAACCATTCGATGTAACCACCTTTCGAACATTCAAATACCGCCAAGTGGTTACTTTACTTTTTGTATCTGCTTGTAGTATTTTGGGTCTTAACAAGCTTTTGCGGATGTACCATAGGATAATTCGGTGTATCGTCGATTGCTTCAGGAATAAGCATAGAACTAGTATGGATATAAAATTAAGCAAATCATGCTCGTAAAAGCGTAAGTCAGGAGCGATAGTAAATAAGTCGGCAGGCAACTCTGATCCATGACCGAAGAGCCAATGCGATGATGGTGCAACGGTAACGGCTTGGTCCGCTCTGGAAAGAGTCGCCACTTCACCGCCCCAGATCGGCACGCCGACCATGAAGACGAAGGCGATCAGGAGAGCCAAGCCAAAGAGATACATTTTATATCTATCTTTAGTGATTGTCATGGCCTGCCTCCTCCGCTCTAGCTTTCTAAACGCATATAGTTTATTTTACCACGTTCCTGGTGATAAACAGACGACAAAATTTTTCCTTACAGGAGTGGAGCCTATGTTAACAAATGAAAACATACGCATTCTCGTCGTCGATGACGAACTAAACTTGTTGAAATTGATTCATGCTTATCTTCAGCAAGAAGGGTATCAAGTCAATGAAGCGGCAGACGGCAAGGCGGGTCTACGGGAATTTCATCAGTGGAAGCCCGATTTGATCATCCTGGACCGGATGCTTCCCGATATGAGCGGCGAGGAGATTTGCCGGCAGGTCCGGCGGGAAAGCAATATCCCTATCCTTATGCTCACTGCCAAGGCGGGAGAGCAGCATGTCATCGAAGGCCTTTCCTTAGGTGCCGATGATTATGTGACGAAGCCCTTCAGTCCAAAAGAGGTCGTCGCCCGGGTTCGAGCTCTGCTGCGAAGAAGCCAAAGCCATGGGGCGCCGTTGATGGAAGAAATGGGCTTCGATGCCGATCGTTTGGTGATCAAGGTGACGAAACAGGAGGTGCTGAAGGACAAGGCTATCATTCCCCTGACAGCCATCGAATTCCGCCTGCTTGTCACCTTAGCGAAACATCCCGGTGTCACCTACACCCGGGCTCAACTGATTGAGCAGGCTCTTGGGCACGATTTTGATGGTTACGACCGCACCATTGATGCCCACATCAAGAATTTACGGCAAAAAATCGAAGACCAGCCAAAGCAGCCTCGCTATATCCTGACTGTCTTCGGAACGGGATACAAGTTCGGTGTAGAAAAATGAGACTGCAGACCAAACTAGGGCTCGCCTTTACCGGGGTCGCTGTCGCCGCCATCATCGTGGCCGTTCTCATTTCCAACTGGTCGGTCCAGCGGAACTTTGAACACTACGTACACCAGCGCCATTATGCCTACTACCAGCAGATCGCCAATAATCTGATCGCCGAATATACACAAACAGGAGCTATCTCCAAGGGGTCCTTAACCTTCTATGGCCACCAGGTGATGATGGAAGGTTATCAACTCCGGCTGGAGTCTCCTACAGGCGAGCTGTTTTGGGAAAGCCCTGTTCCCATGTCCCATGGTCAATCCACAGAAAAGACGACCTGGAATTATCACTCCACGTCTCTTTATGCAGGTAACGACTACCTCGGGACACTGTACTTGCTCTATCCGGAGGCGGAACTTACGCTGACCGATCAGGAAATGACCTTTATGGGCCAACTCAATGAAACCTTCTGGCTGGCTACGTCGGCGACAGGTCTGCTCGCCTTTTTCATCAGCATGATCGTCGGACGCTACCTGGTCGTACCCTTGATTCAAATGCGGCAGGTCGCCCTGCAACTGCGCTCTGGAAATCTTTCGTCCCAGGTCACTATCGATCGCAAGGACGAGATCGGCGATTTGGGCCTGGCGATGAACCACCTCGCCGAGTCCCTTCGGCATCAGGAAGCTCTGCGAAAGACCTTAACGGCCGACGTGGCCCATGAGCTTCGCACCCCCATATCGACGCTGCAGGGATACTTAGAAGCGTTCCGTGACGGAGTCTGGTCGCCTACGGCCGATCTGTTAGACGCCTGTTACCAGGAGACACTTCGATTGAAAAATCTCGTCAGCGATCTGGAATCGCTGGCCACGGCAGAGGTAGGTTTGACCTACGATTTTCAGCCCCTCGACTTTGGCCGCCTCGTCAAGGGAATTTGTGAAAGTCTGCGTCCGAAAATAGCCGATAAGGGTTTGCTATTTACCGTAGTAAGTGCAGACAGTTTAATAGTAAACGGTGATGAGCGGCGGCTAACCCAACTGGTCGTAAACTTGATTGAAAATGCCATCAAATATAACCGGCCACGGGGAAGTATTCAAGTGACCTTGAGCCGGGAAGATTCTGCAGAGGGGCTTGGTTTGGCCCGTCTTTCTGTCTCGGATACAGGTACCGGCATCGATCCGGCCGATATCCCCTTTGTATTTGAACGGTTTTACCGGGGGGACAAGTCTAGAACCCGTTTAAAAGGGGGATCCGGTATCGGATTGGCCCTGGTTAAAGCGATCGCTATCGCCCATGGTGGAGATGTCTCCATATCAGACACATCATCGCGAGGAACGACGGTTGTCTTTTCCCTTCCCCTATCTTCATAACTTCTTCAAATCTGTCCGGTAAAATTAGACCATCGCAATCCTGCCGGTGTCTAAATACCGGCGGAGAATAAGAATTGATTACCAATAGGTATAGGGGGCGTCTCATGACTACTCGCGAGGAAAAGAAAGCACAGTTTCAACAAAAATCTTCATCTGGCAAGCTCATCGTTGGCGCTGTGATCGGTATCGTCGCCATCGCTGTGGCTGCCTACGGTTTCTGGAATACCTCTACCAGTTCCAGCAGTCACGACAGCAAGACCAGCTATAACGTAGGAGCTAAAGTCGATTACACCGGGAAGATGATCGCCATGGCGAAACTGCCTCCGGTCAGCGCCAATGACGGTAAAATCGTGGTGCCTCTCGACGAAGTGAAAAGTAAAAGCATGATCCGGACGGAGTTCAAAAGTGGCAACAAGACGATCCCTATCATGGCTTATGTCGCACCGAGCGGACAGGTCGTCGCAGCCGTCAGCATGTGCGAACCTTGTGAAAGCACCACTTTTACGATCAAAGGGAAACAACTGGCCTGCAACGCTTGTGATACCCGCTGGGATCCGGATACGCTGAAAGGACTTTCCGGCGGTTGTCAAACCTACCCGCCTGATCAGCTTTCTTATACTGTCGAAGGAAATAATCTGATCCTTGATGCCCAGACCGTATCAAACTGGAAACCAAGAATCTAGTAGAGGAACAAGGCAGGCATGACCTGCCCTTTTTCATATCCACTCGCACGAGGAGGTCTGGCAGTGACCTTATGGGATATCATCGGCAGCAGCTTAAAGCGACGTTGGAGAAAAGCAATCATTCTAACGGTCGGCCTTTTCTTGGCCACATCTATTTCCGTCGCCCTTTTTTCAGCGTCCAAGGCGATGCGTGAGGAAGTGGCCGACTCCTTCGATCTGATCGGAGCGAACATCAGCATCATCCCGACACAAGAGGAATTATCCCTCAACTACGGCGGCATATCTCTGGCGCCATCCCAAAAGGATACTCTCTTACAGGATGAAGCCCTTCAAAAGATCCGAACCATTGCGAATGCGGAAAGTATCGCCCGGGTAGCGCCAAAGGTCTTGGGCCATATCACCTCCGACGGTCAACCGGTGACTGTGGTCGGTGTTTCTTTCGCCGATGAACTCAAGATGAAGAAGTGGTGGAAAATCACCGGAGATCAGCCCCGTGGAGGTGCCGACATCCTCATCGGTGAAAATTTGGCTGCAGAAAAGGGATGGCACACCGGTCAGTCCATCGATTTGAACGGTAAAACGTTTCGAATTTTCGGACAGTTGGTACCGACAGGGAGTGACGAGGACAACCTGTTGTTTATGGATTGGAAGCAGGCCCAAGATCTATTGCAGATGCAAGGGAAGCTGTCCTTCATCGAAGTGAGCGCCCTCTGCAGCACCTGTCCTATTGATGATATTACTGCCCAGATCGGCACGGTTCTCCCTGGCAGCCAGGTGACCGCCTTAAAGGAAACCCTGGTGGCCCGGGAAGGGATCGTAGACCGTTTTACCACTTTAAGCCTAGTCGTTGGCGCGGTCACGGCTATTGCCGGTATGCTCCTTGTCTTTTTGCTGGTATCGTCCACGATAAGAGAACGGACAAAGGAGTTAGGCATTCTTCGTTCTATTGGTTTTCGCAAAAGTCATTTGATGCAAATGCTCTTAAGCGAGGTCGCCTTGCTCACGATTCCGGCAGGAGCGGCAGGATATCTGGCTGGCCTCTCCTTGTCTCGCTGGGCAGCGCCCATCATCGTTCAGATGGATGTGACGGTCCCTTGGAACGGCAAGGAAGCCCTCCTATCGGTCGGCATCACGGTTCTCCTGGGCTTGACCGCTTCTCTCGTACCCGCTTGGCGCGGCGCAAGCAAAGATCCAGTCGAAGCGATGCGAATGTTGTAAGGGCTTTTCGTCAAGGGAGAGAGGAATTACCGTGAGTGTGTTATTGAAAACGGATCAAATCAGTAAAGGTTACGGCCTCGGCGAAAATCGGGTGACGGCCTTGCAGGAGATCAATTTGTCCGTCCTAGAGGGATCTTTTCTCGCCTTGGTCGGACCATCCGGCTCTGGCAAGAGTACCTTATTGACCCTTTTGGGCGGTCTAAATCGACCAGACAAAGGTACCCTGTGGATCGACGATATCGATGTGTATGGCCTTTCCGGTGAAAAGATGGCCGATTTTCGCCGGGAATACATTGGCTTTGTCTTTCAGCAGTTTCACCTCATGCCCTACCTGACCGCTTTGGAAAATGTGATGCTTCCCCTGGCCGTCAAGAAAATGGCGGTTCAGGAACAGCGGCAAAGGGCCATCGCATTGTTGGAGCGAGTCGGCCTTGCCGGAAAAGAGCATCGTCTTCCCCATCAGCTTTCCGGCGGTGAACAGGAACGGGTGGCCATCGCCCGGGCTATCGTAAACAAACCTCCGCTCATCCTCGCTGACGAACCGACAGGGGCTTTGGATAGTCAAATGGGCGAACAAATCATGGAACTTTTTCAAGAACTACACCGAGATGGGCTGACCATCATCATGGTCACTCATAACCTCGATTACTTGCGCTACGTGTCTCAGGCAGCCTATCTAAAAGACGGTCGCTTGCAGAAGGTGGAGGAGATAAGCTGATGACGATTGTTCGTCTGATTTTCCTCTCCATCGTCCGACGAGGCGGAAAAGCACTCCCCATCCTGCTCGGGTTTATTCTCTGCTGGACCACCTTTTTCTCTTTAGTCACCTTATCGGATAGTGCGACCGAAGCTGCCGCATCTACAGCCGCCCGTTCGGGACAGCCCCTTTTCATCACTCCAAAGCGGGAGCAGGTGTCCTTCTCCTTTGCTGGTGTCACGATCGCTCCTGATATTGCGGTAAAGGAAACCTATCTGTCGGCGGACATCGTCGAAAAAATGCAAGCGACAGGAGCGGTCCTCCCTAAATTAGTGACTACCGGACAGGTGGCGGGGAAAAAAGTGCTTTTAACAGGCGCTCGCCTGGACGACGAAATGAAGTATAAAGCGACATGGAACTTGAATGGCACTCTTCCCCAACCGGGCGACTTCCTAGCTGGATCGAAGGCCGCAGAAATCCTCGGACTAAAGCCCGGCAAAAGCCTTGCCCTAAAACTTCCTTCCGGTACAATCCTTGCGGGCACAGTTTCAACAACGCTGCAGGAGACCGGCGGGCCGGAAGACCAACTGTTGTTTATCGATTTGCAGCGGCTGCAAGAGGCACTCGGGAAAGAAGATGTACTCACCTTCATCGAGGTCCCACCGGGTCAAACAGAGATGAATAACGTACAGACGATTCAAGAGTTGCTCGGACCGACCGTTACCGTCAGCAAGGCTACCGATGCCCAGTCGTCCCGTTTGGAGTTGGCCGGGAGCCTGCGCCGCTTCACCTTTTTGGTGGGTTTGATGGTGATGACGATTTCCGCACTGCTGCTCTTTGTGACCACTGCCAACTCTGTGGCAGAACGAAAGTCCGAAATGGGGATTTACCATGTGCTCGGCTTTTCTCAGAGGTCGGTAAAAAGAATCGTTTTAGGGGAAGGTATGGTTCTCGCCGGAATCGGGGCATTAGTTGGCGCTCTCTTTGGGTTCGGTCTGGCCTTTTTCTTATTGCCCTGGGTTGGTAGTGAAGATCTTTCCCTATCTTTTCCGGTGTCATCTGTCCTTTTCGGAGTCACAGCAGCTATGTTGCTGGCTCTCGTCTCCGGCCTCTGGCCTGCCTCCCGGGCTTCGAACCTCGATCCGGTAGAGGCTTTTCGGCAGGTATAATAGGGCTAAATAGAAAGGACTATCGGCTTCGCAAGCGACACTAAGAATCATGGTGAAGTAAAGCGAAAACTCAGTACTACGTGATATGACGGCGCGAAAAAAAGCCCTTGCCGGACCTGCTCTAAAGTCCGCACAAGGGCTTTTTCTTTTGGTAGAATTACTATTGATTAAGTGTTGTTTTACTGTTGAATCTGAATTCCCAGCAGTGTCCGGGTGATCTTTCCCTCATCGATCAATTTGTTGACCGCTTCGTCCAGTTGAGCCATTTGTCCTGCCGAAATCAGGCTGCCGCCAAACATTTGCACGATGATTTGATCCATCGTCGTCTCTCTTTGCTCTTGAATGATCTGGTATACCTGTTCTTTCAGAGTTCCCAAGGTTCTCATCCTTTCTCCGTAACAAGCAATCGTTGAACATTTCACAAACGGCGTGCTGCTCTGTCACCCTTCAAGGCAAACCAGGATGTAGTGAACTTAAAACAAGTTAATAATAACACAACCACAATCGTCACGATAGATAACCAGTTGAACTGACTTCTGCTTTTGAACCTGGCACATGTCGACAACTCAAACTCACCTTCGACGCAGAGACACCATACCTTGATATAGAGGAAACGGAATCGACGAAAGATGTGATGTTATGGAATTGACGATGAGTCGAGACTTTCGCACTCTCTCGGGTCTTCTTTTAACCTTAGTCGTTCTAGCCGCCTTTCTTCCCGGTATCCTGTCCATCGGCAGGAGAAAAAGCGGTAGAAAAAAATATAAACATAGCTATTCAGCACGCATGAACCAGCTTATCTCCCTGGCGCTTTTGATCATCATCATCGCCGTACTGGGCAACAGTCAGTATGCCCGAGAATAATAAAACACCTCTTCTACCATCTCTTAAAAACGGTAAAAGAGGTGTTTTTCTTTATGTCCTTCAACGCTGTCACCTCATGCATCTTCTTTAGATACAAGTAAGCCGACCAAAAAATCCGTAACCAGGCAGACCAGGGTGAGCAATAAGAGAATTTTCATAGAGGCCCCTTCGGCAGGATAAAAGCAATCAATGGGTTCACCTCCCATCCTTGCGGATGAATCGGCTTCACCCTATGCTGCAACCTATGTGAATGTGATATTCGTTGCTTGAATGCAAATTCCTGCTTAGGAAAGAAAAAGAAAAGAATAAAACCCCTTGCCATGCAAGGGGAGCCTAATTAGAGCATTTTCTTGATTTGATCGAGTGCTTTTTTGTCCTTATCGGACACTTTTTGTGTTTTCATCAATTGATCCAACATACCCTTGATCTGTTTGCTCTGCTCAGGTCCTAAATGTTTGGCAAACTGCCCGACCAGTTGCACTGCTTGGGACCGATCAGCATCGCTAAGACCTTGCCGTTTCTTGATCTTATCCATAAAACCCTTAACCTGCTTTTCCTGGTCCGCACCGATGGGAAGATTTAAATTCCCCTGATTCATGAATTGGTTAAGAACTTCTTTTAAGTTGTTCAAATCCATACTCACGCTGCCTCCCGATAATAAGAAATTGGCTGTTGCCTAAATTATCTTATTAAACGGATTGGCTTAGGGTTACGGTTTATGGAAATGTTTTCAAACAATAAAAAAAGCACCCGGCCGAAGAGCCGAGTTCGCCATATTTAAGAAAAGAGCGGGTGGATCCACCAGGCTCTGAATCCTCTATCAGTCTGTCCAATCGATAGAAAGATGAAACATGGACATGTCATGGTTTTTTAGGCCAGTAACGATGGCCGAGATAAAAAGTGATCATCATGACGGGAATGTGCAAACACCACCAACCGGCCCGTAGAAATTCAAAAATGGTGCCGTCGAGCGGATTTCCCACCGTCCTCTCCCCCTCACATAACCCCCCTCGTTTCCACACCCTATGCGGAGAATAACTGCCTTAGCACTATGGGAATCGGTCAAGGTCCTGGGAAACCTTCGTCTCTTGGGATTTTCTATCCAACCTTCAGGCATCCTATGAGGGACAAGGAGTTGATAGGATGTGGCACCATAGATGGATGACTGTCGCCTTATCGGTTCTCCTGGCTTATGCGGTCAATCTGCCAGCGGCCCAGGGGGAACCTCTTTCTGTCCCCGGCATTTCTCCGCCTTTAAACTATCAGATTGAATGCCGTTATGAACCAACTACGCAGACGATCGACGGTCAAGTCGATATTACCTGGAAATACGGCGGTACACAGCCCCTGTCGCAAATCGCCCTTCATCTATATCCGAACGCTTTTCAACCGGGCTCCACCTTTTTTAACGAGTCATCGGGGCAGCACCGCGGGGTACAAGGGGATGTCAATAAACCCGGGAAGATGGAACTGACTCAGATCACATACATTTCCGGCACGAACAGCCGGGACATGACTGCTTCTTTGCGTTTCATTCAGCCTGACGATAAGAATCCCTATGACCGAACCTTGGCTACCGTCGATCTGCCTCGCCCTCTGCGCCCCGGTGAAGTTTTGCATATGAAACTGATCTATCAGACCCTACTGCCTGACGTTTTTGCCCGCTCCGGTGTAGCCGATCCCTTTGTCATGGCCGGCCAGTGGTATCCGAAACTAGCCGCTTATGAGCGCCAGTGGCAGCGGGGGCGGGAACAAGAAGGCTTCAACCTGCACCAGTTTCACGCCAACAGCGAGTTTTATGCCGATTTCGCCAATTATGATGTGAAGCTCACTCTCCCGAAGACCTATGTGGTCGGGGCCACCGGCTGTGAAGCGGATCCGCCTGTGGTGGAAGGTGAGCACAAGCGGCTGCACTTTGTCCAGTCTTGGGTCCATGACTTCGCCTGGGCTGCCGATCCTCGCTTTGTCTTACAAACCTGCACTATCGAACCGAAAGACACGGCGCCTGTGGAAATTCGGCTTTTCAGTCAACCGGAACACCTGCCTTTGGCAGAGCGTCAGTTAAAGGCCGTCGCCGGTGCCCTAGAGCAATTATGCACCTCATACGGGCCTTACCCCTACCGAACCCTGACGGTGATCGATCCGCCGGCAGACGCACCAGGAGCCGGAGGCATGGAATACCCCACCTTGATCACGGGTGGGACCCCCAATTTTCCCGGTGAACGCTCGTCCGATCCGGAACGGGTTTTAGTACACGAGACAGCCCATCAATACTGGTACGGTCTCGTCGCAACGAATGAGTTTGAGGAACCCTGGCTGGATGAAGGCTTAACAACCTATTCAGAAGGAAAGATCCTTGCCAAGCTCTATCCCGATACCCGCGTCCCCTTCAAATTCTTAGGCATTCCTCTCTTTTCTACGCCCCTTCGGGACGACGCACCCGGTGATTACCGCACCGTTTTAGGCTCTACCGTACTGGATCCCATCAATCTACCGGCCTGGGAGTTTGCCTCGGAACGTTCCTACGCTGCATCGGTCTACTATCGGACGGCTCTTTCCCTCTATACCTTGGAGCGCACCGTCGGGGAAGAAAAAATGCAGGACATCCTCTCCGCCTATTTCAAACGCTGGGCCTTCCGGCATCCCGGGACCAGAGATTTCTTACAGGTGGTACAGGAAAAAGCCGGAGAGTCCACCATGGATCATTTCCGTGAATGGATATCTCTCCCCGCTTCGATGGATTTTGCTGTCGGCGATGTACGACCGATCGAGACCCCTACCGGGCCGGCTTGGCAAGTCCGGTTGGAGCGCCGCGGTGAACTGACAGCTCCTGTCGAGGTTATCGTGATCGACAGCAGTGGACAAAGCCATGTTTTTCACTGCGAGGGAACGGATCGATATACTGAACTGATCGTACCCGGAGACAGTCCGGTGATGACGGTGCAGGTCGACCCCCATGAGCGGCACCTGCTCGACACGAACCGATTGAACAATCTCTGGACCCAAGAAAAGAGCATCTGGCCTGCTCTTCGCTGGACCCTCTTTGTGGCAGCTGCCTATCAGGCGATCCTATCGGCGGGAATCTAACTTACAGACCAGCCATAGGATGAGACCAGGAGGTGATTGTCCTGGTCTCCTTTTTTTCCCGGGCTTGGACCGGCGCTCGGCAATCTTTTTCTTTTTGGCCGGTTGTCTTGATCCTCTGGTTGCTCAATACTTTAGTAATGATTCCCTTGTTGCTCCCGTTGTTCCTCTATCTCTACAATACACTCCCGGACCCCTATACCCTTACGGTAACTACCGACCCATCCCTTCTCGGGGGCAGTCGTCCACAAGACTGGGAGGCAATGAGCATTTCCCTCTATCACGATCTGATGCTTCCTTTCGCCACGACTGCTGCTGGTTCCCTGCGGCGCTCCTTGATCTATCTTCCCTTCATCTTCTTTTTAGCTCTTCAACCGTTCTGGCAAGCCGGCCTTTGGAACGCCCTTCGCTCCCACTTGACTTCGACTGGACGCCCCGTAAGTTCATGGCAAACCTTTTTTCGCGGCGTCGGCCAGTACGGCCCGGCGAGCTTCCGTCTCGCCCTTTGGCTTACGCCGCTCTGGCTCGGCTTATGGCAGCTTTACTCATACACATCGAATCTTTTCGATGAAAAGGCATGGGGACCGATGCCAGCGACGATCATCGCCATCGATGTTGTCCTCGTCCTACTGTTTCTAGCTTCGCTGATCACCTTGACGGGAGATCTGGCCCGTTGGCAGATCTTATTTCAGTCATCGGAACAAGGAAAATCCACCTTAGCCCTGCTGCTGAAAACGGTTCCGCAGATGTTTCGGCGACTGGCGCCATTGCTTGTACCTCGAATCATCTTATACAGTTTTAGCTCGGCGCTGCTTTTCGTCATCACAGAAGTATTGAGCCACTATCCCGCTGCGGGAACTAATGGGATTATTAGGGCCCTCTTTCTCCAGCAAGCTATCATCTTTATCCTGCTCTTCACCCGAATTGCGGCGTTGTTCACTACCGCCCGGCAGCTTGATCTCTATCATTAAGGCAGTTCATCGATCGATGTAACATAGCCCTGACCCAGATGAGAAGTCGTATCGCTCCAAGCTTCTTGAAGTTTGAAAATATCGTCGGCAGTCAGCAATGGATCTTCTTTCTCCCGCCCCTTATTCAGCACATCGCCGATCGGTAAAACGCGGTAATCTTGACGGCCCCGTCGTGAATACCGGTCTGTCCAAAGCGGTACATAACGGACATCGCCGATTTCGCTGCGACTGTTCCCACCTTCGACCTGTTTTTTCAAAGGAACATAGACGATGACACCGGCATCTCGATAGCGGCCTTTCTGGGCGGAGATAAAGTTCCCCAGCGAGTAAATGACAAAGCGTTCTTTCCCGTTGACGACATGTTTTTCGAAAGGCTGCAGCACATGGGGATGACTTGCCAACACCACATCGACACCTGCCGCAAAAGCTTTTTGAACCCATCTTTTTTGTCCGTCGTCCGGCTGACGCTGGTACTCTTCACCCATGTGCAAAGAGGCAATGACAAAATCGGCACCTAGGGCTTTCGCTTCCGTCACATCTTTGACCATAGCCGTTTCATCAAGTAGGTTGACCAGGTAAGGCTTGTCTTTAGGAACGGGTATACCGTTCGTGCCATATGTATAGGCCAAATAGGCGATTTTCACCCCCTTGATCTCTTTAATGGTCACTTTCTTTCGTTCTTCTGCATTCCGATAAGCGCCGACAGGGGTCATGCCCGCTTGCTCAATATTGCTGACCGTCCGGATCAGTCCATCGGTCCCTTTGTCGAGAATATGATTTCCAGCGATGGTGACGAGATCAAAGCCGGTATCGGCTAAGGCTTGTGCCATCTCAGCAGGGCAGTTAAAAAGAGGATATCCCGAGAACCCATTGTCCGGGCCGGCCATGGTCCCCTCAAAGTCGGCGATAGCGATATCGGCTTTTTCGATGTAGGGTTTGACCTGTGTGAAAAAGTGTTTATAGCTGTACCCTCGGTCTTCCTGACCGGCCAGGATCATCGAATCATGGATGAGAACATCACCCGTTGCGGCTAAAAGGATCTCCACCGTCCGGACCGGCTCTTTCGTAAGTCCCTTTTCGACTTTGGAAGCGTCTGTTTCGTTACCTCCTGCTCGGCTTACTGCCTGAATCTCCTGCCGTGTGGCGAGGTTGTAGGGAGTACAGCCCGCAAGAGACGCCAGGATTACCAGTAAGGAGACTGTCGTTTTTATTTTTCTCAAAGTTTTGTGCTCCCTCCACAATTTTTGAATCTCTACATTTAGAAAAACCAAGAGGTTCGGCGTGCTTGCGGAGCAAACCGAGCGAACAACCACGGAACCCTTAGTGAGCGGATACATTACGCCCCCGATTTAGCACAATGTAACAAGAAGACCTTTTCTGAAGGTGTAGTTGAATACGGCTTGAATAAAGCAAGAAAAAGCCACGCCTTTGCCTGTGAGCAAAGTCCGTGGCTTTTTCGCATATACCTGTGCTTCTACGTTTACTGATTGATGGCCATGACGGAGAGCGCCTCGGCGGACCGGGCCACTTCGTCCGATGCTTCTTCGATCTGTTTGGATGTGGTTGTGAGGCTCTCGATTTCTGTAGCGATCGATTTGATCTTCTCTTGGTTATTATCAATCGCATTGATGATGTCACCAAAGCTGCGTACGACTTCCTGAGCCTGTTGAGAAGCCGATTCCATCGCCTTGCTCGTCTGAACCATCGCTTGGGAAACTTCCAGCGTATGCTGACGGGAAATCTGAATCATCTCGGCGATTTCCTGCACCGATTGCTCGGAGAAGCCGGCCAGTTTTTTCACTTCGTTGGCGACAACGGTAAAGCCGCGGCCGGATTCACCGGCGCGAGCCGCCTCAATGGCTGCATTCAGCGAAAGGAGGTTCGTCTGGGTAGCGATCCCCTGAATGACACCGGCGATGGACTCGATTTTCTCGGAGCTTTCATCCAGGGCTTTGATTTTATCCTGCATTCCTTGAATCAAATCACCGAGATTCTCGATAGCGCGACCGGTCTGTTGAATCTTCTTCTCACCGCTGTCGGCTAACGTGTTTACCTGACTGGCGAATTGGGTAGCCTGTACCGCGTTATGAGCGATACGCTGGGCCGCTGAGGCCATTTCGGCGGCCGATGCGGCCGTCTGCTCAGCCGTCGCTGCCAAGGTCTGACTTGAGTCGTTGACACGGTCCTGAAGCTGCTGGATATCGTTTAAAGCGCCTTCCAGTTCCGCCTTCTTATCGATTTCGTGCATATAATCGTTGATATAGGCAGACATGACCGTCTGCTGATCCAAGTTGGTCAAGCGCTGTAAAGCCGTGTTGATTTCGAGGGCACGGCTTTTATCCTTGACTTCTTCCAGAATGGGGAGGATCGCGTTGAATAAGGCCTGATAGGCAGCCATATACCAGTACGGCGGCAGTTTAATCCGGTTATGTACTTGGCCGATTTGGACACGGCCATCAATGTACTTGTCATCAACCGTCGACGACAACAGGCTTTTTAAGTATCCCTTAAAAGTACCGCGCAGTTTGTCTACTGTAGAATGTTGTTCAATAAATGTTTTCAACTGGGCGTTGGCCAGAATCTGTTTATAAAAATTGTTCGCTACCTCGTCCAAGCGCGGCTCAAGGACGGGCCGTAACTCAGCGAGCAGTGCTAAGTCGCGAGTACTGAGATTTAATAATTTTTGAGCCAACCTGGCTTCTTCGCCAGATACATTGATAGACATGTTTGGTGAGACTTGTACAGGCGGTGCTGAGGAGTTTTTACCGAAAAACATTGCTTTTCCTCCCTATCTCCAGTCAACTACTGTAATTATACATGAGCTTCAATTCCCATGGAAGGACGTTTGTCACCGATTTTCGATTACCGCACAAGGTCCGGCACAGGCACAAAAGCCGCACACATCGGACAAAGGCAGGTGACGGTACGTACGGTCCACTTCCAGCAAGAAAGCATAACATTTTTGTCGATCAAAGGGACGAGTGGTCAAGGCACCGGTAGGACAAGATCCCTCACAGGCACGACAACCGGCTTCCTCCCGGCAAAGCTTAGGTGCCGCTGGACCGAAGGTCTTCTTTTGAGGATCCCATATGCCGGGGCTGTCGTTCAAGACACAATCGACGATGAGGGAGGCAAACCGGCCTGCCACGCCAGCCGGCGTGATCACCATATGATGGCGGCCAAATTCACCTAATCCGCATGCCCAGGCCATATGCTTATGAGACCAAAAAGAAAGGAGCGTCTTTTCGTCAAAGTTATGGGTCGGCTTTGCTGTCATCGCCCGAATACCCAAGTCGGCTAATTGCTCCATCATTGCCGCCGTTGTCTCCGCCAGCAGTTGGTTTGTCTTTACATAGGCTTGGGCCCATGCTTCTGTCGGATAGGAAGCCTTCCGGTTTGCTATGACCATCTCCTTGGAAAAAGGAACAAAGAAGGCGATGATGCTGCGAGCGCCTGGCAGGCATTCATCGGGCTTCACCTGTTCCGGATGAGTGTCGAGCCATCCTTTTACCCGAGGGTTGTCTATGGGGACTGCGCCTAGAATCGGCGGACGGTAGTTGCAGGGCTGTGCTTCGATAAAAGTTGTACAAGTCTGCCATAGCTGCGTCATGATTTGATTCGTCATCGATAAGGCTATCCCCTTTCAAAAATTCTCCCATTTATTAACGAGGCAGGAATATTTCACTCGTTTATCGAATTGATCGAACAAGTCGCACCATTCGGAAGGAGGCAAGGCTATTGGATAAAGTATGTAACGGCTACCGTCACCACTGGGGCATCGCCATCATCGCCCTGTCCCTGATGCTGCACGGATGCAGTTTGTCCCAACCGTCTCCCCCCACCTCTGGTGAGTCCAGCCCGATCGATTCGAACCTCGGCGTCAATAAAGCCAGCGCTGCCGCCGAGCAGACGGTACAAGTTTTTTTCCCCGATAAAGAGTATTATCGGCTTGTGCCTGTGGAACGAGCTGTCAACGGCAGCGAGGAAGAAAAAATCAAACAACTCTTTGCCATGCTGGTAGAAGGCCCCAAAAACGATCAGTTAAGCCGCATCGTTCCCGCTGCGGTGAAGTTGAACAAGGCGACGATCCATGATCGCACCTTGGAACTCGATTTATCCAAAGAGATCACCCAATTGAATACAGGTTCGGCTGGAGAATCCATGTTGGTCGGTTCCATCGTCAACAGTTTTTGTACCATGGGCTATGCAAGCATTAAACTCACTGTTGAGGGAAAAAGTGTGGAATCGCTGGCCGGTCATGTAGACGTCTCTGGTCCTTTGAACTATTTTGACGAATTGACCGTTCGTGAAGGTCCCATCCCGGCTCCGGCAAATGTCGGTCAGATTCAACGGGAAGTGGACCGGGGACTTCAGACCTGGCGCTTAGATCCTGTCGAAGTGGCACGCTTAGAGGGCATCGCCCTCGGCTTTCTGCCGGACAAGGATAGCTTTGGGCTCGTCAGTCGGAACGATTCTGGGGCCAGCCAAGGTGTCGCTAAAGTAAAAGTTCGCCACGGCAAGCTCGATTTCCTGGTCGAGTTGTTTCAACCGACCGGAGCAGGTGAAAAGTCTTTTTGGGCGATCCGCTCCGTATCATCAGCTCCTATCAAACCATAAAATTGTAATTTTGGAAGAATGGTCACCTCCCTCACAGGAGAAAATAAGCCTGAAGAGGAGGACTGATCATGGCCGATAAACCGAAGGGATTACACACATATCGTTTAGATCCAGAGTCTCTCGAACAGCTTTACCAGAAATACGGACGTCCCGGAGAAATCGCTCCCGGTGTAAAAGCTCCACGCAAACGGACTGTCGCACCGGATCGCGAGCCTGGCGCGGTACCGCTTTTGGAGCGAGAGTAATCTTTCAGGCTGCCCCTTTCCGGCAGCCTTTTACTGGTCCATTATTTATTGAATTTTCAAAAAAAGTACATTGAGCTCGACCTCTATGATTCGCTATAATGGGTTCGAAACATACTTTTTTTTGGGAGGATTGACAGCATGACCCACTTACAGGAAGTGCGCACTATCCACCCCTTTACCTGTTTGCCCGATGAGGCGTTGCAAGAACTGAACGCTGCGATGAGTCTCGTTCAATTCCGCCGTGGGCAGGTGATCTTCTACCAAGGGCAAAAAGCTTTCCCCCATCTCTTTCTGGCTCTCAATGGGCTAGCCGAGATTATCGTTCAAAACAATGCCGGCGAGGAGTCGGTCATCGGGCTGCGGCGAGGTCGAGAGATCTTCGGAGAAACGTGCCTGGTAGAAAAGACCTACCCTGCCACCGTAAAAGTAGTGGAAGATATGGCTTGCCTGACGATTCCCTTTGATGTGCTCCACCAACTCTGGGAAAAGCATGCCGCCTTCTCCGCCTACTTCTCGCGGCTTTTTGCTGCTCGTTTTCGAGCCATGATCAATGAAATCGTGGCTGAACAGGCTGGTGAAGCTTATGGGATGGATTCCCGTCCTTTTCGCAAACGGGCAGTCGATCTCATGAACGCCCCTGTACATACCATCTCCATCGATACCACTGTTACAGAAGTTGCTCGTGCCATGGCCGAGAAGCGGGTCGGTTCACTCGTCGTCACTGAAAATGATGAACCGGTAGGTATCATCACCGAGCGGGACTTAGTCTATAAAACCTTGGCTGATCCAGAGAATTATCCTACGCTGCGCAACGCCGTCAACGGCCAACTCGTCACTTTGCCACCCGAATCCTATTATTATCAGGTTCTCTTGACCATGATCCGGGAGAAGGAACGCTATGTAGGTATCCTGGAAGAAGGTAAACTCATCGGGATCGTGGCACTGACCGATTTGATCCGCAATCGTGACACTGGAGCACTGTCGATTGTCGACGGGATCGAGCATGGCCGTTCCATCGCAGACCTCGTCCGTTCGACGGCTGTCATCGACAAGCTGCTGACAGCGATGATGGCGGAGCGGGCGCGGTCGTCCGAAATCACCGAAGTCATCGGCGAACTCTATGATCGCCTAACTGTTCGCATCATCCAACTCTCTTTAGAGGAATTAGCGAAACAAGGATTGACTCCGCCGACCAGCTACTGTTGGCTCACGATGGGTTCTGGCGGTCGAAAAGAGCAAACCTTGCGCACAGACCAGGATCACGCCATCGTCTTTGCCGATGTGCCTCCGGGTCAGTTGGAAAAGACCCGAAATTTTTTCATGTCCTTAGGCCAACGGGTCACACAAGGGTTAGAAGCCTGCGGGTTTACCCGCTGTCCAGGAAATGTGATGGCCCTAAATCCCAAATGGTGTCGTTCTTTCAAGGAATGGCATCATCAGATCGGTTCCTGGATCGAAGAATCGGTACCAGACCACGTGCGCCAATTGACGATCTTTTTAGATTTTCGCTGTGTTTTTGGAGACGAAGGTCTCGCTGGAAAGCTTCATGAGGCCGTCTTTGCTACTTACCGACGCCTGCCTGTGGGGCTGCATCACTTAGCCAAGGACGACTTGCGTCATCACGTGAGCCTCGGCTTTTTTAAACCTTTCGTCACGGAAAAATCCGGTGAACATAAGGATGAAATAGATCTCAAGCGCAGTCTCATGGTCCATCTGATCGACTGCATCCGTGTCTTCGCCCTTCGTGAAAATATCCAAGAGACGAACACGCTCGCCCGATTGCGTAAGTTAGAGGAACGGGGAATTTTTAACGCTGATGATGTTGAACTGATCCGGTTTAGTTTCGTAATGCTGCTGGATCTGCGCATTCAAGAAAACTTACGCAAAGTTCGGCAACAGCAGGTTCCCGATAACTATATCCATCCCTACCGACTGTCGAAGCGTGACCAGTCCATCTTAAAAGAAGCCATCCAGGGGGTCATTCGCATCCAGAGTCTCACCGGCTCAGCCTTTCGTGTGGATGGTTACCTGTAGAATGTAAAAATTCGCTGGTCGGAGGTGTACCGTGGTCATTCGGACATTTCGCAGCCTTTTGGGATGGAGATCGTCTAAAGAGCAGGAGATCGAGTCAACTCTCGCCGGTTCTCTCGTCGAGAAGTGCAGACAAAACAAGGGACGGATCAGTCCCTTTGAACTTCTTCGCAATATCCCTTTTGTCGTCTTCGATACGGAAACGACAGGCCTGAGCGTGCCTGATGATGATGTGATCGCCATCGCCGCCGTCGTCGTGGAAAACGGAATCATTCAGGACCTGCCTGTCTTTGACCGGCTCGTCAATCCCTGCCGGGAAGTTCCCGCTATCGCCCAAGAGTTGACCGGCATCCGGGAAGAGATGCTTTACGATCAACCCACCATCTATCCAATCCTCGATGATTTTCTCGACTTCATCGACGGCTCCGTCCTGGTGGCCCATCGCGTCGGTTTTGATGTCGGCTTTTTGAACAAGTACCTAAAAAAAGCTCGCACGAAAATCTACCACCCGACGGTGGATACGATCACTCTTTCTCAGGTGATCGAACCGTTTCGGGCCGACCACAGCCTCGATCAACTAGTTCCAGCCTACCGAATCCCCCCTCTTCCCCGCCATACCGCCTTCGGCGATGCACGCATGACAGCGCACCTGTTTGTAGCGCTGCTCCAGCGACTGCAGGAGCTTCGGCCGGTAAAAACGCTTGGTGAACTCCGGCGGATACTGGACCAACATCATCTGTAACCCTCTGGGCCGATGTCCCTGTCTGTACGTCGGTTTAGTTGAATTTCGAATACGTTCACGATATGATTTAGATAAATACTAATGGACATCCGGCGGGAGGAGGAACTTCGTTTTGCCCCATACACCCTTGTTCTCCATGATGCGGTTGTTGCCCATCGTCGTTTTTCTCGCCGTCAATTATCTTTCGTACATGGCTCTGGTACGTTGGTTGCCCTTTTTTCGCCCCGGTTGGCGCCGTACTCTTTTTTGGATACTCGCTTTCTCATCGCTTTTTCCGCCTCTCTACAGCATAGCTACCGGTTTTCAGACCCAAGACGCCTGGCTGCGGTGGCTTTATTACCCGGCCTTTGCTTGGATCATGGCACAGATCATCTTTTTGCTCGCCGTTCCCTTGGTCTTTCTACTCAGTCGAATCCAGCGCAGCCTGGAACAGGAAGGCTTGCATAAGAAAGCTTCTCCTGTCAGAGAAGCTTCGTTCGATGACTCCCGATCTCCAGCAGGTCCGAGAGAAGCTTCACCGCTCAGTCCCGTTCCGCAAGTGCACAAACCGGAAAAATTCACTCGCCGTGAACTGCTGCAAGGGACGATCACAGCCGTTCCTTTCATCGCCTTGACGACATCCCTGGACGGTGTCTTCTTGGGGGATCGGCGGATCATCACCCGTGTATTTCCGGTGACTATTCCGGGACTCTCTAAAAATCTGGATGGGCTTCGCATCACTCAAGTCTCTGATATTCACTTGGGCACCTTTTTCCCCTTAGACCGCTTGGACGATGCTCTCGGCATGATTCAAATGCAAAAGCCCGATATCCTCACGATTACTGGTGACTTTGTCGATAATCTAGAATTACTGAGACCTGCCATTGAAAAAACGGAACGCTTATCTCCTCCCCTAGGCAGCTTTTATTGTCTCGGAAACCATGAACACTTCCGTGACCTTGATCAGGTCCTTGCGGCCTTTCAGAAGAGTACCATTCGTCATCTCTATAACCAGTCGGCTGCGATCAACGATGGGGATTTGTGCCTTCTTGGTGTCGATTATCCCTTCGCCAAAGCAGGTGAATCCCGCCCGGCCACCCGGGAGCGACTCTTAGGCCAAGCTTTGTCTCAGGCGCCTCAGGATGTGCCGAAAATATTGCTTTCACACCACCCCGATGGCTTTGACGAAGCCAAAAAATCCGGTGTGGCGCTGACTTTATCGGGCCATACTCACGGCGGACAGGTGGGGATCGGTGACCGTTCTCTCTTTCCCTGGGCCATGGAGTATATGCGTGGTTGGTACGGTGACGATGAGCATAAACTTTTCGTCAACAGCGGCTTGGGCCATTGGATGCCCTTCCGGCTCGGTTGTCCATCGGAAATTGTCACCTTTGTACTGCGAAGCAGTTGATGCATACCGATACTTTCCGATGTCGCTTTCCAATATGCACCACTTGTCTTTTTTCTCTCAATCCCCTATACTTATTGAGCGCTGATTCGTCAGCGGCTACAATAGAACAGAAAAAGAGTATGGTGGATAGTCGCGGTCTCTGCGCAGCAGGGGTCGAGGAAATTCGAGACACGCCCAGGGCTGCTTTGGCGGAACTGGAGTATGGTGCCTGGTGCAAGCCAGGGCAGGGCGACCTGACGACGGCAAACGTGTCTTCTTCGGAAGATGCCAGTAGCTCTAAAGTGCCACAGAAACAATGTTCTCCGGCGACGGAGAAGTGCAAGGGTAAACTCCACTAGCGTGCAACCCAAATAGGCGGCCTTGAGCCGCGGGTAGGGGCACTCGCTTCGGCGGGAAGGAAGCCAGGCCGTAAGGCGCAACTTCCTTAGACAAATGACTATCCATCGGCGACAGCCGGGGACAGAATCTCGATTACAGCCATACTCTTTTTTGTATAAAAGACCAGAGGTGTTTACCTCCGGTCTTTTATTATTTTTCCAGCCATAGCTGCGAAGGATAACCTGCAAACTACATATAGAAACGTTTAGACGCTTAGGAGGTAATCATGGCGCGTATTCTTTCCGTGGGTACCGCCGTTCCCCAGTACGTCTTTCGCCAGAATGAAGTCCGTCAGGTTGTACGCAAGCGGTTTGCTTCGGCCTTTCGTGATATCGATCGACTTTTACCGGTTTTCGAACATGCCAACATCGATACTCGCCACTTCTGTGTTCCCATGGAATGGTATGAGACTAGCCACAGCTTCGCTGAAAAGAACCGTCTCTATGTGGAGAACGCCCTCTCTCTTTCCGTAGAAGCAGTCAAGAAGTGCCTTCAAAAAGCGAATGTCGCTCCCCAGGACATCGACTGTATTCTTTTTGTGTCGACAACGGGTCTATCGACCCCCTCCATCGACGCTCACATCGCGAATATCTTGGAAATGAAACCGTCGATTCGCCGCCTTCCCCTTTGGGGTTTAGGCTGCGCCGGTGGCACCGCCGGTATAGCCAGGGGTGCCGAACTCGCTCGCGCCTATCCAGGCAGTCTTGTCTTGGTCGTTTCAGTAGAATTATGCGGTCTCACCTTTTTAGGGGGCGACTTATCGAAAAGCAACCTCATCGCCACATCCCTCTTTGGGGACGGAGCGGCCGCTCTTTTGCTTACGGTCGACGGAGATACTTCTTTGCGTCGCCCTCAAGGAGCAACGGGGTTCGGCGTACCCCGCCTGATCGCTTCACAAAGCACCCTTTGGCCGGACACGGTCGATATCATGGGTTGGGAACTGACCGACGATGGACTGAAAGTCATCTTTTCTCGAGATATCCCCTCATTTGTTCAAAAGTGGATCCCCGATGCCGTCGACGGCTTTTTAGCCTCGCAACAGTTGACACGAAATGACATCACGCGCCTTATCCCTCATCCTGGCGGGATGAAAGTCATTCAGGCCTATGAAGAATCCTTAGGCATTAAAAGCGAACTGACCTATCATGCCCGGGAAGTTCTCCGCAACTATGGCAACATGTCATCGGCAACGGTTCTTTTTGTGTTAGAAAAAACAATCGCCGACGAAGTCAGCGAAGGGGAATATGGTTTGATGACAGCCTTGGGCCCCGGCTTTTCCTCCGAATTAGTTCTATTGCAGTGGTGAGCGATCTCCTGAGGAGGCGGGCGGCATGTTGCTATGGTTTGCCGGTACCCTTTTGGTACAGCGATGGGTAGAACTGATGATTGCCCAAAAAAACGCCGCCTGGATGTTTCAACAAGGCGGATATGAGCGAGGCCGAGAGCATTACAAGTATATCGTCATCCTTCACGGATTCTTTTTTGTCAGCTTGATCGCGGAAGGCGGTCGGAGCTCCCCTCCCACCTGGTGGTTTTTCCCAGCCGTTGCTTTTACGCTGGCACAGATCCTGCGGTACTGGTCTATTTCCAGTTTGGGCCGCTTTTGGAACACCCGTATCATCATCCTACCCGATGCTCCTGTGGTGGTTCGTGGACCCTATCGTTTTCTGAGGCACCCCAACTACCTTGTGGTCATCATCGAGTTGCTCGCCATTCCCTTAATCTTCGGTGCTTATGGAACTGCAGTGATAGTTTCTCTCATCAATCTCTTCTTGCTGCGGATACGGGTACAGACGGAAGAAAAAGCCTTAGCAGAAGCAACCGACTACGGTATTGTCATGAATGATGTACCCCGGCTTATACCTGCCGGGGAGAGCGATTAGATCTTTCCTTTTTTTTTCATAGAGGTTGTGATGTGATGCTTCTGTAAGCGAGCAGCTAAGGACGATCGGGTCAAGCCCAGAAAACGGCCTGTTTCACTCTGATCCCCATCGAAAGCCTGCAGTACCTCTTCGAGGACCCTTTTTTCCAAGTTGTCCAGATAAACTTGACCTCGAATCGTTATGGTAAAGCCTTCGCCGTTGATCGTAAACACTTCCAGCCGGCTGCTCCTATCCTTGACGGGACTTTTCTCCCCAAGAGAGGCAGGTTCCACCACTTTATCTGAGCATAGTTTAGTTGAAGGTTCCGCCCGTTCTCCCCCTCTTGCTTGACTTGTCCTTGCACCGCGCTCTGGCCTTCGAACCCGACTGGGACCATGGAATGTATCCTCCGTCTGCTCCATTCTCATTTGTTTTTTTGTATCTGATCTCCTCCGGTTCTCCACAGGGAGCCTCAGCGGTCGCTCGTCCTCTTTCTCGGGCTTCTGTTTTCCTTGAAGGATAATCTCCGAGGGTAGGGCGAGTTCTTTCACGGATATCCAATCGCACTGGCACAGAATGACTGCCCGTTCGATAAGATTGGCCAGTTCTCGAACGTTACCCGGCCAGTGATAGGCCTCGAGGTAAGCCAGTGCATCGGCGGTAAATCCCTGAAACCGTCCGCGGGGATCGTAGCGCGATAAAAAGTGCCGGGCCAGTGGAAGGATATCTTCTTTTCGCTGACGTAGAGGCGGAAGGTTGATGGGGATGACTTTTAGCCGGTAGTAGAGATCTTCCCGAAACCTTCCTGCCAGAACCGCTTGCCAAAGATCGTCACCGCTCGAAACGATGACACGCACATCGATGGCGACAGGTTTTATTCCGCCAACTCGTAAAAAAGCTCCCTCATCGAGTACTTGCAGTATGCGCCTTTGTAATTGTAACGATAAATGGGTCACATCCTGAAAACAGATCGTCCCTTCGTGAGCCAGTTCAAGCCGGCCCACTCTTGCTCCCTCTTCTTCTGAACCTTTCTCCCAGCCAAACAACTCCGTCTCTATCATCGTTTCAGGAATCGAAGCACAAGGAAAAAGCAAAAAGGGTTTTTCACGACGACGGCTGAAATGGTGCAGTGCCCGAGCGACCACTTCCTTTCCGACCCCCGATTCTCCCTGTACGAGAACAGTCGCCTTCGAATCAGCCACCTGAGCGACGATCTCCCGAACGGAACGCATGGCTGGACTTGAGCCGATGAGGTGGAAATCTCCCTGTCGAAGGGCCGTTTCTAGCCGAAGGAACTCCACTTCTCGGTTGACTCTCTCGTATTCTAAGGCTTTTTCCACAGTGATGCGCAGTTCGTCCAAATCAAAAGGTTTTTGCAGGTAATCGACAGCGCCCATGCGCAGAGCCGCCAAGGCTGTCTGGGGAGAGCTGTCTCCCGTCAACACGAGGAGCGGCAGATGCGGTTTCACTTGTTGCAGACTTCGTAGCAAAGGCAGTCCTTCCGCTCCGGGGCCGTCGATATCAACGACGGCCAAAGAAACTTCATGTTGAGTCAACTGTCTCGCCGCTTCCTCTTCCCCCTCTGCTGGTAGAACGGAATAACCGAGGCGGCTCAATCCGCGCGACAAAACCCAACGCATATGATCTTCCGGCGTGATCACCATCAAGTTGCCCTTCATGAGTCTCCCACTCCTCCGTAGGCGTCTCCGTTCTTTCACTAGCATCTGTAAATGGCAATGCGGGAGTCCCCCGACCGCGCCAGGACACCTCCCGCAATAATTGTTGCTGCTGATCGATTTGTTCCCGTATCATCCGGGTGTACAGGGCCATATCGGATCGAAACCCAAATTCTTCGTCCATCACCTGGGTGATACAGCGAATCACCGACATCCGATGAAGCAATGTTCGATGCAAATCGTCCAAGGGAACATTGAAACTATCATCTGCTCTTGTACAAGGCAGACTTTCCTCGTCTGAATCTATCCCTTTATCTTGAATATCTGGAAGTTCCTCTTCGACTATGACCAGAGTGTCTTTTGGAGGTGCTCCTTTTTTTCGTTCCCATCTGCGAAAGACCACTCTAATTATCTCAACGGCGCTACCTATGAAAAGCAAGAAGACGATAACACTGAGGAACCATGGGCTCCATCCTGTGCCTATCGGCTCTGGAAAAGATACTCTCAAAAAGCTACCTAACTTATACGTGACGAGAAAAAAGGACTCCTCTATCGACTGATTATACATAAATACGGGTACCCACAACATGATCAGGATGGTGGCAGAGAGGACAAGGCTCCCAAAAAGTATGTACATATGCACTGGTGCCACCTCAGGTGATGGTGGGGTCTTCTTGGTCATTGTTACACTGTTCATACATGATCTGTGCCATGTGCCGGGCTAAGATCTCCAATTGACTTTCTAAGGTACCTACACGAGTCTCCAATTCTACCACTCGTCGTTGTAAGAAGCTCACTTCTTCTTGCATCTCCCTGTCGGCCAAAATCGTTTCCAACATAAACCCGCTCATGACATTCGCCCCCTTAGACTGAGCCTTCTGTCTACTTTTCCCGCCTAGTGGAATATATGCGACCCACTTCCTGATATTACATGATTACTTTCTATTGACGGGGGATAAATATATCGGTTATACTAACCTTTGTCTTCGGGGCGTAGCTCAGTTTGGTAGAGCGCTACCTTGGGGTGGTAGAGGCCGCACGTTCAAGTCGTGTCGCTCCGACCATGGAGGGGTTCCCGAGCGGCCAAAGGGAGCAGACTGTAAATCTGCCGTCTGACGACTTCGTAGGTTCGAATCCTACCCCCTCCACCATTTTGTAAATGTAAGGCCCGTACCGTGTAGACGGCACGGGTTTTGTCTTTATAGGGACTCTTTTAAAATGATAAAGACCGGAGCAGATGTGCCTGCTTCCGGTCCTGACCTTTCCACCTATACAATGTTCACGCTGGCTGCCGACCGCGTGGATTCAGTTGTCCGATACCGGCATTTCCCCTTCGGGCGTGGTTCCTTCTCCTGGAACGTGATTTGCCGGGTTTGGTTGTCGATCATGGTGGTAGGAAATAGGTCACCCAAAAAGAAATGGCCTTGTTTCACCTCTTCCATGCCGGTCTATTTTTCCCAGAACCGTACTTTACTCCCCAAGTTACCTATTTGCCCTCCATGGCCTTCGGTTCTCATTCCTGTCAACTCCCTTCCCACCGCCAGGCGGGATTCCGTTCCGGAGTGGACCGAAATGGGCACTAGGAGACGGATGACTGGAAACCGACCGGTTCTCTTTTAAGAACCAATCCTCCGGGGAACTGCCTTTCACGCCGTGTTTCCAAGACAAGAGCACTCTTTTGTAATGGAGGCCCCCCATTCCCGGGTTAAGGACGCACTCCGTTACGAATACCCTTTTCACTCGGAAAATGCCCAGCGGCATCGTTCCGTCGATACATTACGTCATTTCCTTGTTGCAACGGAACCGTGGATCAATCAGGGTACGGTCGCGGCGGGCAGTCACCAAGCTTACTCGCCCAACGGAACCGCCTCCCTTCTCTCTGAATCTACCATGGTATTCGACATTTGGAATTAATTTCCTTCTTTTGGAAATAATTAATTTCGCCTGAAGAATTCACTGCGCAAATAAAGATCGTCATGGTAAAATAAGTGTATAATCATTTTGTTTGGTTTGAGGTATACGTCATGCATATATTTGCTCTTGTCGGACCGAGTGGCACCGGCAAAAGTCACCGGGCCATCTGGCTGGCCGACGAACTGCAATGCCAAGTTATTATCGATGACGGTCTGATTATCGAGGCCAACCGAATCCTCGCTGGAACGACGGCGAAACGATCGCCAACCCGGCTGGGCGCCATCAAAACTGCGCTCTTTCAAGAGCCTGAGCATAAAGCAGCCGCCCAAGAGGCTTTGCGCCTTCGCTCCCCAAATGGTGTTTTGATCCTCGGTACTTCCGACAGTATGGTAGAGCGGATCGCTTCCCGTCTCGAATTGCCTCCGATTGAAAAAATCATCTACATTCATGAGATCGCTTCCACCCAAGAAATTCGCAAAGCTCGTTTTAACCGCTCCCAGCATGGCCGCCATGTGGTCCCGGCACCGGCTCTGGAAGTCTCCAAGACCTGGAAGGATGCCCTGGTGAATCCGCTAAAAGTCTTTTTTCAGAAAAAGGGGACTGAACGCAAGACCTGGGCAGAGCAGTCTGTCGTACGTCCTACCTTCACCTCGCTAGGTAACCTATCTATATCCGGACCTGCCCTCATCTCCGGTATCAACCATCAAGTTCTGGCTGTTCAAGGGGTCGCCGGGGTAGGCACTGTCACCGTCTCATCGGGCGATGGAGGAGTCATCGTCCGTATCCCGATCAATGGGTACTACCGGCAGCCTTTACATCTTCTCGGTCAGAAAGTGCAGCGTTTGATTTATGACATTCTGGAAGATTCCATGGGGATCTCCGTATTAGCTGTCGATGTCATCATCGAAAAAGTGGTCATGGAAACGGCAGCAAGCGCAAAAGAGAAGGAAGCCATCAACAAATGATTAAAAGATACGACGAAAGCCCCAGGCCTTCGTCGTTCTTATTTTGTCTTTCTGCCGGACTACAGCGAGGTCGGTTTGCGAATATATTTAGACATAATGTCTTATTCTTATACTGTACTTTTAGAAAGAATGTTTTCTCATTAGTGCGACAACCCATGCCGGAAAAACAAGGGGTATGGTCACGTATCATCTAGATGGAGGCTATTCTCATGATTCAAGTTTTACTCGGTTTGCTTGCCGGGAGTCTTCTCATCGCTCTAACAGTCACCGTCCAAGCCAAATTTATCGAACCATCCCTTTGGCCTGCCCTAAAGTACAACTTAATGATCTTGCCGGTAGTTTATATAGCGAACACCCTTTTGAACGTATCCTTTACGAAAGGACAGGAAAATTTCGGCTCCCTTGCCGTCGTCGTCGGTACTCAAGTCGGTATCTACATGACCTGTTTGGTCATCTTCAGCGCTTTCCTGCTGCATCAGTACCCCAGCTGGAATACCCTGTTCGGCATCGCTCTGCTTGTGGCTGGTGCCATTGTGCTAAACCGGTAAAGCTGGGAATGTAGACATGGGAATGTAGCAATTTATTTAGAAAAACTCCGACAATACTTCCGCTGAAGCCACTTTTAAGGACGGCAAACTGACGACGAAAAAACAAGAGAGCCTGAAATGATCTAGAAGCTCCGGTATCCCCAACGGGAAACCGGAGCTTCTTTTCGTAACAGGATTGGAACTATCTACTTTTGATTAACTGTGAAGTCTCTACTGTTATGTATTATAATCATTTTTGTTTGTACTAACCGATAAATAAAAGTTAGGTTATACTAAGCAATAAAAGATGGGCCGTACGTTCATTAGTGGCCACGGGAACATTATGTACATCACAAACCCGCAGTAACGCTGTTATGTCCGGTTCATGAGGTTGAGCTGTTAGGGGATGTAAGCATTTCTGGCTTCTTCACGTCATGGGCGATGAGTACAATTGTTTTCATTAATTACTCCTTGATCTATTTTGAGTCACACCTTCCATATTAACTATATATTTCCTCCGTATACAAGTCAATAACAGCCTTTGACCGACTTTGTACCCAAGCATTCACCATTGATCTATTGTGTTTACGTGGAAGTACTTTTTAATAATAGCTAAACTGATTGGAGGAAGTTCTAGTTGTCTATACCTTTTTTTGGCTCTGTCCTTACAGCCCAATTTCTCCGGCGGCCCAATCGTTTTATCGTAGAATGTCTCCTCGACGGAGAAGAGATCCGGGCTTACTTGCCCAATCCTGGACGACTATGGGAACTGTTCTTTCCCGGCGTCATCTTATATCTGATAGAAAATGTCGAGGGTCAAAAAACTCCTTATACCATCGTCGGCGTTGAACGTGACGGCCAACCAATCATGCTGCACACCCATAAAACCAACGAAATGGTTCACCTGCTCCTTCGGGACCGACGCATTCCCGGCCTGGAAGATGCCCAGGTCGTACGTCCTGAAGTCAAAGCAGGTAAGCATCGCTTCGATTTCTTGCTACAGCGGCAGGGAAGGCCTTTTTACCTCGAGGTCAAGTCCTGTACCCTTTTTGAAGGGTCTTTGGCCATGTTCCCTGACGCCGTCACCGAGCGGGGTCGCCATCACTTGGAAGAATTGGCCCGGCTGGCGGAAACTGAAGGGATCGACTGTGGTGTCCTCTTTGCCGTACAGTGGCCCCGAGCCCGCTGGTTTTTACCAGACTACCATACCGATTACGCTTTTTCCCACACCTTTCTCAGTGTCAAAGACCGGTTATGGATGCAGGCTGTCTCTGTAAACTGGGAGCAAGGCTTACGCCTTGGCGATGAGACCTGCGCCGTAAAGATCCCTTGGGATTTTCTCACCAGGGAAATCCAGGACGGCGGCTGTTATCTTCTCATCTTGACCCTAACTGAAGAGCTATGTTTAACGGTGGGCAAGTTGGGAGAGATCACCTTGGCCCCGGGGTATTACGTCTACGTGGGCAGCGCCCGCAAGAATTTGAGCCAGCGAGTGGAACGACATTTACGAAAACGAAAAAACTTTCATTGGCACATCGACTATCTTCGCGATAAAGCTGCCCAGTGTAAGGCTCTAGCCCTTCGAACTACGGAAGACTTAGAACATGAGTTGGCGAAAGCTCTTCGAGAAGTGGCCGCCGGTGAAGTCAATGGCTTTGGTTGTTCCGACTGCAACTGTTCAAGCCACCTGTTTCGATTTGAAACATCGCCAGTCCACGACCGGACTTTTATGGGAGTAGTGCAGCAGTTTCGAATGGGCCGGGTAGAGGAACGTTTAAAAAAACTCAGATAAATGTTGGCTTATCCCCAAAAACAAGAAAAGAGCACTCCCAAAGCGTGCTCTTTTCTTCCATTACTTAACTTATACGATTTCTGCAATCTTCTCAATATGTTCTGCGGAAGCGGCCAGTTGTTGCATCGATGCCGAAATTTGTTGAGTCGCAGCCGCCTGTCGTTCTCCCAATTGTGATGTATCCCCAAGGGTCCGGACAATACCGGTGACTTCTCCTTGAATCTTTTTTAGTATGGCGCTGATATCCTTGACTGATTTGGAACTGTTGTCTGCCATCTTACGAATTTCGTCGGCTACAACGGCAAAACCGCGTCCTTGCTCTCCAGCCCGCGCAGCTTCAATCGCTGCGTTGAGACCGAGCAAGTTTGAATTTGCGGCCACTTCGCTGACAAAGCTAAGGATGGCGTCGGTCTTTCCAACCTCTTTAATGACACCTTCACCGGACTTGCGCAGATTTTCTAGGTTGGTGGCCAGCATACTGGCTGCGGAAGCCACTTCCTGCGTGGTCGCCGTGATCTGCTCCGACGTAGCGGCGATATTTTGGGCAGCCGCTTGAAGCGTTTCTTGCGCAACCAAGCTGGTGGCCGTCGCGATGACCCCGACGACTCGGTTATCGTCTATGATCGGAACGCTAATCGCTTTGACTGTCACTCCGTAAACTTCTTTCGGAACCACCTTTTGGATTTCTCGCCCCGTTTGCAGGCACTCTATAACAGAGCCCTTAGAAGAAGCTATCGACCCCTCGTGAATGTCCATAGAGAATGAACGTGCCTGAATAAAGCGAACAATTCGTCCCTCAGTGTCCGCAACCATTACACAGCAGTCCAAGGGAGTTAATTTCTGAAATAACTCGGCATACATAATTAAGCTGTCTAAATGCGACATAAAGTCTCCTTCTTTCCTTTCTCAGTTCTTAATTCAACTTATGAAACATAATTAGTCAAAACTTTGTATAATCCTTCTTACTTCTGAACCCTGTTTGAGTTGCTTAGATAGTCTTTTTTCATAGTCCTTTATGTGGAAAATCCGGAAGACCTGCTATTTTAGGTCTTCCGGATTTTTTGCCTAGTTCGAGTTGAGAAATAAAAGGCGGGCTGTCTGTTCATTGGTGGCGACCGGTACATTATGTACATCGCAGACTCGCAATAAGGCTGTAATATCCGGTTCGTGAGGCTGGGCTGTCAGGGGATCCCGCAAAAAAATCACCATATCCACTTCCCCGGTAGCGATTTTCGCTCCGATTTGCTGGTCACCTCCCATGGGACCCGATAACATCGTTTCAACGTCAAGTCCCATATGCTCCCGAATCAACCGCCCTGTCGTAGAGGTCGCGATCAACTTGTATTGGGCTAAAACCGCAAGGTGAGCTTCGACAAAGGCAAGCATTTCTTGCTTTTTCTTGTCGTGGGCGATAAGAGCGACTGTTTTCATGAATATCACCTTCAATTTCAACATCTTTTAATTTTAACTTATGGTTCTTTCTTGTTTAGTTTAGCATATGGAACCGGACTATCGATAGTAGGTTGTTTCCCATCGCACTACAAAGAAATTTTTCCCACACAAGGATTGTAATTGTATTTACAATCCGTTGGAACTCTTGTTATCATAAAAATAGTAATCTTAATGCATATCTGATCAAGTCACCCGTTCGCCGGTTTCCTTCAAGACCCCCTATTACCGCCACCACACCTGATGACACACAATTTTGCACCGAAACGTATGGTCTGGACGGCGTCATCGTCCTGGCGTACGTCTGTAAACGGATTCCGAAGTCACCGAATCCCGACTCATCGCTGAAATGGTAGATCGAAAAGAGAAACTCCTTGCATAGGAGACTTCCTATCAAGGAGTTTCTCTTTTACTTATCAAACGGTTGCATTTCGTTTAGACTCTTCTGCTCCTTTAATCTATGGACAGGTTGTAACCTAACGATTCGGGCTATGCCTGCTGGGGTACACCCTTCATCGTCAGTCCCACCCGCTCCCGCTGGCGGTCCACAGACAAGACGGCGACTGTGACAATATCACCGACAGCGACCACTTCCATGGGATGGCGGATGAACTTGTCGGCCAACTGGGAGATGTGCACGAGGCCGTCATGCTTGACGCCGATATCGACAAAGGCGCCAAAATCGACGACGTTGCGTACCGTCCCCTGGAGGATCATGCCTTCTTTTAGGTTTTCAATAGACAAGATGTCCGAAGAAAAACGCGGTTTGGGCAGGTCTTCTCGAGGGTCGCGTCCCGGTTTCATCAGAGCCTCGATGATATCCTTCAACGTAGGAATTCCCAATCCCGTCACTTGGGACATCGTTGCCGTATCGACTTTGCTCAAGGCAGCCTTCAGTTCACTGTGTCGAGGCCCTTTGATGTCAGCAGGGACAAAGCCTAAGGCTTTCAGTAGTGTGACCGCACCATCATAGGACTCAGGGTGAACCGGTGTGTTTTCCAAGGGATTGTCCCCGTCAGGGATACGGACGAAACCAGCGCACTGTTGGAAGGCTTGCGGCCCTAGGCGGCTGACTTTCTTCAATTCCGCTCGTTTGCGGAAAGCTCCCTTTTCCTCCCGGTAGGCGACGATGTTCTTGGCCACTTGAGGCGAGACGCCGGCTACATAGCGCAGGAGCGATGGTGAAGCTGTATTCAGGTCCACGCCGACTGTATTGACACAGGATTCAACGACAGCTCCCAATGTTTCTTCCAGTCGCTTTTGGTTCATATCGTGTTGATACTGGCCTACACCAAGTGCTTTCGGCTCGATCTTCACCAGTTCCGCTAGGGGATCTTGCAATCGGCGGCCGATGGAAACGGCGCTGCGCAAGGAGAGGTCAAACTGAGGAAACTCTTCGCCCGCTAAGGGAGATGCCGAGTATACCGATGCCCCGGCTTCGCTGACGATGATAAACTGGACCGGCAATTCCATGTCCCGGATCGTCTCCGCCACCAGCGCTTCTGTCTCCCGGCTGGCCGTACCATTGCCGATGGCGATAAGTTCGATGCCATACTTTTTCACCACATCCCGAATGCTCCGCTTGGCATCGTCCCACTTTTTCTGTGGTTCATGGGGATAGATGACGCCGACTTCCGCTAGGCTGCCTGTCTCTGAGAGGGCCGCCCATTTGCAACCCGTTCGAAAGCCCGGATCGATGCTGAGGACACGGCTACGGCCGATGGGCGGCTGCATGAGCAGGTTCTTCAGGTTGGCCTGAAAGACCTTCATGGCCTGCTCTTCCGCTTTTTCCGTCATTTCGCTGCGCAATTCCCGCTCCATGGCTGGGGCCAAGAGGCGTTTGTAACTGTCTTGCAGCGTATCTTTGAGGAGGCCTGAGAAGATGGATGGGCGGCTGAGGATCCGGTTTTCCAGAAAGCGGCTCACCGCCTCCCCTTCCACCTCGATTTTCACCTTTAAGACCTTTTCCCGCTCACCTCGGTTGATCGCCAGGACACGGTGCGGCGGGATTTTTGCGACGGGCTCATGATAATCGTAATACATATCATAAGCTGTTGAAACAGAACCGTCGGCAGCTTTTGATTGCAGCACGCCTTTTCGGAAGGTGAATTCCCGGATCCAGCGGCGGATGTCGGCCTCTTCAGCCACCTCTTCGGCGATGATGTCCAAGGCACCTTGCAGTGCCGCCTTTGCGTCGGGCACTTCTTTTTCCGGGTTGACGTAAGATGCGGCGACTTCTTCGGGTGTTCCTTGGCGGATCTCCTGAGCGCGGATGATCCGAGCCAGCGGCTCCAGCCCCCGCTCCCTAGCCTGGCTGGCGCGAGTTTTACGCTTAGGCCGGTAGGGCAGATAGATATCTTCTACCTCAGCTAGCGTCTTCGCTTTATTCAGGGCAGAAGCTAATTCAGCAGACCACTTGCCTTGCTCTTCGATGGTTCGTTGTACTTCTTCCTTACGCTGGGTTAAGTTTCTTAAGTACGTAAGCCGGTCAGCCAGTTCACGAAGCTGGTTTTCATCCATTTCTCCAGTGGCTTCTTTGCGGTATCGGGCGATAAAGGGAATCGTATTTCCCTCATCGAGCAATTCAATCGCTTTGGCCGTGTTAGACTGCTTTAATCCCAGTTCCTTGGCAATAATCTCAGAAAACAAGGTACCTCTCCTTTATCGCTGAATACCTTGAGGGTCGGCATACCCTCAAGGGTCGCCCTGGCACCCCTATTTATCAAAGAGGCCACCCTGTTTACGGGTCTTTACGCCGGGACGGGCAAAAACGGGTCCGCTTTGTCCATCTTTAGCTCCTTTTTTATGTCCCTGGCTGGCGCTTTTCGCTTTTTTCTGTTCAATGATCTTACGCATCAGATCCATATTTTTGTCGTTGCTGTTCTCACTCATCGGTGATTTCCTTTCTCTTTAAAACGTTCAGCTATAGTACCTGATCTTTGTTATTATATCATCCCAAGGGCCTGCTGAAATCCTCTCAAAAAGTGTCTCCCTCTAATTCCCTGTTTACTTCTAACCTATTTCGCGTTAAAATGGCTTATCTATCGAATTTGACTCATGAAAGGCGGTACAGGGATGAACGGTACAGAAGTGCGTTCCTATGTTTTGTCTCCTGAGGAATTGAAAGAGCTGTGGGACCGCCTCGGTAAACCCGGTGAGGTGGCTCCTGGCGTGAAGGCACCAAAAAAACGCAGTAAAGCCTTCGTTCCCCACGCCGACAACACAGAAGAATAAATCATCCAAGTATCGCATTACAGCCTCGGCATCGGCCGGGGCTGCTGCTTTTTAAATATCATTCTAAGGCTTTTTCGTTGGAATAAATGTTATAGATTGACATTTGGACCTAAGAGTTATAAGGTGATTATGGAAAAATATATCCTGCTCAGAACCTGCTGAATCGCACCGGAGGTGACCCTCTGTTTGGACGACGATTTGCGCTTGTTAGACATCTCCATCTTTTCAGACTTAGACCGCGTCAATCGGGCCAAGTTACTCCCTGAATTTGAAGAAGTTCATATCCCCGCAGGACAGGTGATTTTCTATGAAGGTGATCCTGGGGATGCCTTATACATAATCAAGGAAGGTTTGATCACTGTTTATCGTGAACGGGTAAAGGGTGAGAAACCGTTGATTCTTGCCCAGTATGGACCTAAAGATTGTTTTGGAGAGCAGTCTTTACTTTCCGAAGTTTATCGAACAGCGACGGCGAAATCACTGACCCCATGCCGTCTCGCCCGTTTGTCGAAAGAACGTTTTGACGAACTGCTAAAAAAGCATCAGAGCCTCTCCATCGCTTTGGCCAAACTGTTATCGCAACGATTGGCGATCCGCTCCGGTCATGATAGCCCTCCAGCAGATAATGCGGAAGAGAACCATCCGCTGCACCTAAGGCACCTATCGGCGGTTCCTGATTATCCCCTAGATGCCGGTGGTTCCATTTGGTTCGAACTTATCAATAGCAAAAAACCCCTGCTCATAGTTTTGTTCACCCTTATTCTAGGGAGCCTTCTATTTTTTTGGTTAAACTCCATCGGGATGAGATCGTCCCATATCGCCCTGTTAGAGATCATTTGGGCATCGACGGTCTTCTGGTCTTTTAACCTTTTCTCGCCCCATGCGATCGCCCTTGCTCTGCCCTTAGCGGCGGTACTTTTAAAGGCGACGACACCTGCCGTCGCTTTTGCCGGCTTTTCCAATACGTCTTGGTTCCTCATCCTCGGTGTATCGGCCTTGACAGCAGGAGTTTTCCGAACGGGACTGCTATACCGATTGGCATTGCACGTGGTCTTACGCTTCCCTCCGAACTATGTGGGACAGACCTTGGCGTGGGCGATAGCCGGCACATTGCTCACACCGGTAATCCCTTCATCCAATGGACGAACATCCCTCATCGCACCGATGGTCGCTTCATTGACAGAGACGTTGCGTCTCCCGAACTGCAGCAATGGCTCCACTGGGTTGACGATGAGTTGTCTCCTCGGCTTTGGTCACATGTCATTTTTGTTTATGAACGGAGCCGCTGTCTGCTACCTGATCCTCGGTCTTCTCCCCCGAGAAGTGGCTCAGTCTATTTCATACGGGACCTGGTTTATCGATGCTGCACCGATGGGGATCTCCTTTCTCATTTTATCTTTCCTATCTATTCTTTTTCTATATCCGCACAAGGAGAATCTTCAGTTCAAACCCGATATCGTTGCTGCTCAACTGAAAGTGTTAGGACCTATGACCCGGGAAGAAAAAGTCTCTTTTCTGGCGATCAGTCTGTCTCTTCTCGGATTTCTAACCCAATCATCGCATCATGTCGATGGTGCCTGGGTTGCTTTAGCGAGTTTCCTCATTCTTTATAGCTGTTCCGTGCTTACGGACAAGACGATTCGCTCCGATATTGATTGGGGTTTTCTCATCACCTTCGGTTCCATGCTCGGATTTGGCAACGCCATGAAAGATAGTGGGTTAACGGGGGCCTTATCCCATTACCTACAACCGCTCTTAGAAATGTTCATGGGCAACCAATTAACCTTTTTGCTGGCCCTAGTCATTTACATCATGCTGCTGCGCTTCATCCTCCCGATCACGCCTGCACTGCTGGTCGGTATGCTGACCATCATGCCCCTTTGTGACACCATGCACGTAAGTCCTTTTGTCGTAGGTCTTGTTTTGCTATTGTCTAGCAATCCTTGGTTTTTGCCGCATCAAAACATCATGTACTTGACGATGTTAGATGAAACGGGAACCGGAGAAAAATTGTTCGAACATCGTCAAACGCGAAATCTGGCTTTTCTCTACTGTATCATTTGCTTGCTATCTGTCGGTCTGTCCGTTCCATACTGGGAGATGGTCGGACTGATTTATTAAAGCGGGAGATAAAGAAGAGTGGATCTGTCACAGAACAGATCCACTCTTTCGTCTTTTCTACGAAAACATTGGATGACGATTTCGGTTTATTCATCCACCCTATTATCGGTCCCTTCTTCCCGCTTCGGCGGGCGAGGTCCGTAAAACTGATAGTAGTTGCACTGGATGCGCCCGTTATAGAGCTTGCGCTTTTTATCGGCCCGGCGGCCAAAAAAGCGTTCAAACTGGGGATAGGCGGTCAGAACCAGATAAGACCATGTATCTAAAGCGCCAAAGACTTGACCCATTTCCCGGTACAGCTTTTTCACTTCATCTTCTTCGCCCAGTCGCTCCCCATAGGGAGGATTGCAGATGATAAAGCCGTATTTGTAGCGGGAGCGGAGCTCAGCCATCGGCTGGCGCTGTAGATGAATTTTCCCTTCTACACCAGCTTGGCGAGCGTGATAACGAGCTAAGCTGAGCACCTTCTCGTCGATATCGGTACCGCTGATGCGCAGTTCCCGGTCCCGCTGGGCCAAGCTCTGGGCTTCATCGCGGGCTTCTTTCCAGCGCTTCTCCGGGATGTTGCCCCATTTTTCCGCGGCGAATTCACGCAGTAACCCCGGTGCCAGGTTCAAACCGATCAAGGCCGCTTCAATCGGAATGGTGCCGGAACCGCAGAAAGGGTCGACGAGCACTCGGTCATGGCGCCACGGACTTAATTGGATCATGGCCGCCGCCAAGGTCTCTTTTAACGGGGCTTGTCCCACCAGTTGGCGGTATCCTCGTTTATGAAGACCGGCGCCGCTCGTGTCGATGGTCAACGTAGCCATATCTTTCAGCAAGGCCACTTCGATCGTGTACCGGGGACCCTTCTCGTCAAACCAAGAGCGGTGATACGCTTGTTTCATCTTCTCCACGATCGCTTTTTTGGTGATCGCTTGGCAGTCGGAGACGCTGAACAGCTTGGAACGGACCGACTTGCCTTCTACAGGAAAGTTGGCGTCCTCCGGGAGCCAATCGGGCCAAGGAAGAGCTTTTACCCCTTGAAATAGTTCTTCAAAGGTCGTCGCTGGGAATGCGCCAACCTTGATCAGTACCCGGTCTGCCGAGCGCAGCCAGAGATTGCACCGGCAGATGGCCGATTCATCGGCAGTGAAGGTGATTTTTCCATCCTCAACGGTCAATTCTTCATAGCCCAAGTTGCGCAGTTCACGGGCGACGACCGCCTCTAACCCAAAGGCGGTCGTCGCGATGAGTTCAATTTGTGCCAAATCATTCACCTGCATTCCATCATATGACTGTAGTATAACACAAGTTTATCCAGCAAAAATCGCAGGAGTGGATTTTACCTCTTTAGGATGTGCTGAAATAGGAAAAGAGGCCGCCCGAGGGCTAGCCCCTTTATTGTTCCTGGTACCAGACATCCGATGTAGACAAGGGGTTATCCATGGTCGTGAAGACTCGAGCCAGGAGTTCCTTTTCGTAGACCAGTGGATACATCCGCAAACTGGCCAGTAATCCCGATGCGGGAGCCCGGACCTCCTCTTCCAACTGACCGGTTAAGATGTTCAAGATTTGTCCCATCGGCTCTCCTTTACGCAGCATTGCTCCCGCTTGGACGAAGGGTCGAAAGATACCTGCCGCCTGGGACAGGACCAGATGAGTGTTCTTCCGTCCGAAGGTGGGGATTTCGAGAGGCGGAGCGGGCGGCGGTCCTTCCAAGATTTCTGTAGCCAACATGTAATCGATGAGTCCCTCGTACATATGGTTCACGATCACATCATCGATTTGACGAGCCACGCCAAGCATGAGAATGCTCGTTGAAATGCCGGATTCCTTCCAATGGTACGATAGCTGCGTTTTGTACAGCGGCGTCAGTTCTCTTTTCAGCACATATCGGCAACGCAGATAGGGGGCCAATTCCATATCTTTTTCGTTTTGGGAAAAAACCCGTACATGAGGAATCTCATAAAACTGCTCATTGGAACCATGTACATCAAAGGCATAGTGAGAATCACGGGTCCCTTGGAAAACACCGTCGGCGATACGCTGCGTCGTCTCACCGAGATTGTAGCCTGGAAACATGCGGTTGATGTCGGTCCCATCGAAGGGCCAGTTGCGGCTGGCAAAGTTAATGCCTGGTACATTGACGATGGGGATCAATCGGACCGTCCCCCGAAGGTTAAAATGAGGTTCCATGCCCCGAACGACGCGCTCTAAAAAAGCAGCGAGCCGGGTCAATAAGTATGTAGCGCTGATTTCATCACCGTGCATCCCCGCAACTAAGGAGATGATCGGGCCATCCCCGCTGCCTCGAAATTCATTTTTATATAGAACCATCGGTTCCCGAAAAGGGATATTCAGTTCCAAAATGGGCTCAAGCATGACAACCACCGTCCTCTCTACCAGATTCCATCGGCATAGGCATCGGTTTCGGCGGCAATACCAAGCGGGCCACCAGGGAGCCTTCATAGACGACTGGATGCTCTCTTAAGGTAAAGAGCAACCCTTGGCGTGGGCTGGTGATGACTTGTAAGTCGTTCCCTTTTAGGGGATCGACGATCCGGCCGATCACATCACCTTCATTGACCCACTCGCCAAAGACACTTGGTTCAGCGACAAACAAACCCGATGCTTCCGCATTGAAGTACCAAACCTCATTGTCATACATCCGTCGAGGCTGGCAGACGAAGGGTAGTTCCTCTTCCGACAAGCGCAAGATGTCTAAATCCTGCAGCAAGCGAATCAGCCCCTTCATGAGTCGCTCTGAGTAAATCGGCATGAGTCGCTGTCCGATGCCCATTTCCACAACCAACGTGGGAATATTGCACTCATTTAAATTAGTGGCTAATGTCGTCTCTAGCACCGTAGAAGTCCCATGGAGCCAGATGATATCGACATTGGCCTTTTCCGCCAGCGGCAGCAGACAAGGGGCATAGCTCTCCTGCATACGAATCTGGGGCATCTCCAGCAGAAAGCTGTTGCTAGCATGGATGTCCACTACCAAGTCGGCACCTTTTAGATCTTCAAGCAGCGCATAGGCCGCTTGTAGAGGCACATGGCCTTCCCGGTTTCCGGGAAATTGGCGGTTTAAGTCAACATTGAAAAAAGGCCAAGAACGAGTCAAACTGCCTAATCCCAGAGAATTCACCGATGGATAGATATCGACTTGCCCCCGAAACCGTTCTGGGTATTTCTCGCGTAATTCTTGCAAAAATCGGTTCATGAGATAGCACGTATACAGTCCTTCTAACTCGTCGCCGTGAATTCCGCTCACAATTGCCGCTCGGGCCGTGGGATTGCTTTTGGCAGGGCGGAGCACGTTTTTTCGAATGCTAAACTGATCATAGGCAGGCATATGGATCGTCAGGATTTTCTGTTCCATTCCTAAGTCCTCCTTTGTGGAATGACTTGAACATCGACCGTGACTTGCAGCTCCTGTGAGGCGGAACCCCGATAGACACCCTTGAAGGGGATGATGTCTCGATAATCGCGGCCGTGAGCGATTTTTACATAGCAAGGGGTGATGGCTGTGTTGTTTGTCGGGTCGATCCCCTTCCAGCCTTGTCTTGGCAACCAAGTCTCTACCCAGGCATGAGAAGCGCCGCTTCCCCGCAGTGAGCCGTCGCAGGGGATATATCCGCTCACATAGCGCGCAGGGACGCCTGAAACCCGGAGAATGGCCGCCATTAAGTGGGCAAAATCCTGGCAGACGCCGCTTCCGACGGTTAAAATCTCTTGAACGGATGAGTGTACAGCAGTCACATTCTCTTCATAATCAAAGGTCCGATAGAGTCTATCAGACAAACGTAAAATCTCTTCCCAGCCGCCCTTTTTGAAGTCAAAGTGCTCTGCCATCTGACACACATCTGGCAAGAAACGACAGTAGGCCGTCTCCATCAGCCATTCGGCATGGCTTTGTGTCACATCAACCAGTGCGGTCCTTTCCATGGCCTTCCGATTAGCCGTAGGTGATTCACGATCGTTCGTCTCCACCAGAGATTCGGCCTCAACGATCAATTCTGCATGGGGATTGGGAAACCATATGGTATGAAAAGCGTTGCCAAAAGCGTCGCGATCCTCCCAAAGGGCGGCTAAGGGATGCGTATTCAGTTCGAAGTTCAGCAGATGCTGGCGTCCATCCTCGCAGGGCATGAGGCGAGCTTTGCTGACACCATCTTTTACTGGCTGGGAGTATCGATAGTGGGTAGTATGGAGGATACGCAGACGAGTCAAAGAGCTTCCTCCTCGGCGAAGAGGAACCGGTTTATCTCGTTTCCCACTCCATTGTTCTCTACGATAAAGTCCAAGAGAAACTGATGGATTCCTCGGTTCTCCATCTCTTCGACTGTAATGTGACGCAATCGCATTTCAAGTCGTTCCATCAGGCAAATCGGTTCTGGAACACCTTTTCGATTGGGCAAAGCACATCGAGCCGCCGCCAAAGCCTGACGTACACAGAAGATAAGAGAACGCGGAAATTCCGCTTGTTGGATGAGGTAACTCGTCACTTCCCGCTGGGTGATCTGACCACCCCAAATACTCCGGTATGCCTCATAGGCGCTTACTGACTCCAGCACTTGCAGCCAAAAATCCTCTTGGTCTGATCGCGGCTGCAGGTACACCACGTCAAGGAGACGAGCAGTCTTGTCGGCTCGTTCCAGATAACGGCCTAGTCGCAGAAAAGCTCCGTCTTCGCCATGAGACATAATTGCCTCTATCATCCCTTGCAACATAAAGGATCGTCGTTTGATCAGGTTGAGAAAGGCGTAGGCCGATTTTTCATTGACCTTATTGATACAGGCACGCACTACCAAACAGAAACTGTTGATTTCCTCATAAAATTCTCTCGGCAATCGTTCCCGTACGGCCGAGGCGTTCTCCCTGGCTTGACGAAGACACATGTAAATGGAGTTCAGGTTCATTTGACTAAAGGTGAAATATTGAAAAACTGTGGCTGCATCGGCCACAGAATAGTGGCGGTAAAAATCTTCTACATTTCCGGCGACAGCCACCAACGGTTCCCACAAGACTCCCTCTCCGGCAAAGGGTCGAATGATATTTACATCTAATATTCGCGCATTGTTTTCCGCTCGTTCAATGAAGCGGCTCATCCAGATCAAATTATCCGCATGTCGGCTGTTGATCAAAACGATCGACCCTCTCGATTTTTTCTTATTTCTATTCGCCTACTGTTTACACCACCCAAGTGTCCTTGCTTCCGCCTCCTTGCGATGAGTTCACCACAAGGGACCCTTTGGGCAAGGCGACCCGAGTAAGACCACCGGGAATGACCACTTCGCCACCGATGACGAAAGGTCGCAAGTCAATGTGGCGTCCTTCAAAATCCCCGTCGACGAAAGAGGGATGCTGAGAAAAGTTGATGGTCGGTTGAGCGATGTAGTCCTTCGGTCTTTCCATCATTGCAGTGGAAAAAACACGAATCTCCTCTTCTGTCGCTCTAGGGCCGATAAGCATACCATAACCACCGGCACCAGTTGTCTTTTTTACGACCATTTGATTGATGTTTTTCAGCACAAAAGCACATTCATCAGGATCGTCCAGACGATAGGTAGTGACGTTATCCAGAATTGGCCTTTCATTTAAGTAGTAGCGGATCATCTGTGGAACATAAGTGTAAATCGCTTTATCATCGGCAACTCCAGTTCCGGGTGCATTCGCCAATGCTACATTCCCGGCGCGGTAGGCGCTCATTAATCCGGCTACACCCAGCACAGAGTCAGGGCGGAAGACGAGAGGATCTAAAAAATCATCATCAATTCGCCGGTAGATAACATCGACTTTTTGCAGCCCGTGGACGGTCCTCATGAAAACCTGGTTATCCAGCGTCAGAAGATCGTTCCCTTCGACGAGCGGGATACCCATTTGCTGAGCTAAAAAGATATGGTCATAATAAGCGGAGTTGTATTTACCTGGTGTGAGCAGCACCACCGTTGGGTGGGCTCGTTGCCGTGGTGACAGGGAGTGCAAATACCGACCGAAAAAACTTAAGGAGGGCAGAATCGGTCGAATCGGATATGTCCGGCATAGATCGGGAAATAGACGCTCCATAAGACGACGGTTCTCGAAAATATAGCTGATCCCCGAAGGAACTCGGAGATTGTCTTCCAGCACGACGTATTTTCCAGAGGGATCTCGGATGATATCGATACCCGCCAGAGTCACATATTGATTGCCAGGGATGTTGAGGCCTTTCAAAGACCAGCAGTAGTCTTGATGAGTCACCACTAGTTCTCGCGGTACTATGCGTTCATGCAAGATCTCTTGATTATGATAGATATCGTATAAAAAAGCATTCAGTGCCCGTACCCGCTGAAGACAGCCTTGCTCAATGACGTTCCAATCATCGAAAGAAATCAATCGAGGCAATATGTCAAAAGGGAGTGTCCGTTCTAAACTGGAGGACTCTTGATAGACTGTAAAGGTTACCCCCATATTGTGTAACATGTGTTGTGCCTTCCAGTAATACTCTGTAACCGTCTGTGGAGACAATCGCTCAAAATAGTGAAAGACGTTCTCATAGAGCGGCCGGATACAATCGTTCTTTGAAAACATTTCATTGTAACAGTCGTTCTCAATCCGACTTTGAAACATGCTGCACCTCCTATAATCGAAAAAAAAGAAACCATATCAATTAGATTGATAGGCTTCTTTGCCTGGCTTTGGAATTTAGATAAGTATAATCTTGGAAATGATGTTTTCCTTTGACTCTATTATATTACCATTTGCCGAAGAAACGTAGTCCTTTTTTCATTTTTCGTCTTGATATCTCCGAAAATATGAGTTCGCTTGAAAAAATAAAGCCTATGGAGCGGGACTGGAGATTCCCGAGCCATAGGCTTTTGATCAAAGGGTAAATTGTTCGACTTCACCTTGAAGTTGAGCTGCCAATTTGTCTAATTTTTTTGCCTGTTCCGCCATTTCTTCTACTGTCTTCGATTGCTCGTCTGCGGAGGCGGACACTTCCTCGGTAGAGGCGGCTGATTGCTCGATGATCGCTGAAATTTCTTCAATCGATCTCAATACTTGCGTTGAATTCGATTTTAACCCGTTGAAGACTTCCCGGATCTGGTGAGCATCTGCCTCGGTAGATTCGACGTTGGCGACGATGTGCTTTAGAGCTTCTCCACCATTTTGGATCAGCGACACTTGCCGGTCAAAGGCCGCCACGTTCTCTTCCATGGCGTTCACTGTTTTCGTCGTATTGTCTTGTACATCTTTGATCAGTTGTGTAATTTGATGAGCCGCATCCCGACTTTGCTCAGCCAGTTTTCGGACTTCGTCAGCTACAACCGCAAATCCTTTGCCGTGCTCTCCCGCTCTTGCCGCTTCGATGGCAGCATTTAGTGCAAGCAGGTTCGTTTGGTCAGCGATTTCAGTGATCAGATGGCTGATGTTTCCGATTTCATCTGACTTTTGCCCAAGATACCGAATCGAACGAGTCGCTTCCGTGACGTTGGCATCGACGATCCTTAGATGTTCAACAGCCTCAGTCATCGCTTCCTGACCTTTGTGCGCGACTCGGGTCGATTGAGCAGCTTTAGCCAGCGTATTCTCCGCTTGCCAGTTTCCCTCTTGCACCTGTTCTACCGATTCTTTCATCATCGATAAAATGACGTTGGCTTGTTCCGCTTGTGTCATCGTCCCTGATGCTACTTCACTGATGGTGATACTGATTTGTTCTGCCGATGCTCCAGTATGCTGTACCTCTTGGGATAACCGTTGCGAGAGGCCGTATACATGCTGCGATGTTTCCCCGACTTGACGGATTAAATGACGTAACTTCGCCACTGTATTTTCAAGAGTTTTACTCAATTCACCGACTTCATCTTCATGGACCGTTTCAATATGTATATTTAAATTCCCTCGGCCAACTTGTTCCATATCTTTTTGTAATAGCCGCAGCGGTTTAATGATCATTTGGCTGATGCTGATCCCGATAGACGTGTTCGTTAGGATAGCAAGAATGATAGTTACAAGGATCATGATATGAGCGTAACTTCGTTTTGCTTCGTTCTCTTGGTAGAGACGCTCTGCGACAGTTTGATTATGGAGAGATAATTCATCAATCGTTTTGTTGATCTGGATAAGTTGATTTTCTGTAGCTTTGTAATACTGAAAGGCATCCTCTTTTTGTCTGCCTACGGCCTTGTCGATGATCTTCTGCCGTTCCCGGTGATAGGCGATAAGCTGGGATTGGAAAGAGTTTAACTTTTCTTCAATTTCCGGATCGGTATTTTTCGCGCGGTAATCGTACAATAGTTTGTCAATTTCCAGTTTTTTATCACGGACATCGACCATGATCCGGTCTTTCTCTTGGCGGTCATCGGTGAGCATCAAACGTACCATGTCCGCCTCCATTTGATGCAGATCAACTTCTACTTTATCAAACCACTGGATCGGTAATAGTCGTTCATTATACATTTCTTCGGACGTATCGCCCATATCTTCCATGTTCAAATAACCGGCGACACCCACCACTAGTAAGAAGAAAACACCCCACAACATTTGGGCAATCATCTTGTATCGAATACTCAGATTACAAAACCATTGATACATGCTTTTAATGAAGTTCCACAGAATCAAGACGGTTCCTCCATCGTTCTATCGGTTTAAGGAATCATTGGTTGGGATATCTTTGGCGGTGTGCCACTCATAGATCTTAAAAAAGCTACTAAAGCCAATTCCTCGTCTTCTGTCAATCCGAGAGGCTTGAGCCGGGGATCTTTATTCGGATGTGCATTTCCGCCCACATTATACAGGTGTACTACATCTTCAAGCGTTACTTCAAAACCATTGTGCAAGTAGGGTCCCGTGAAGTTGAGTCCCCGAAGACCAGGTGTGCGGAATTTTCCACAATCGGCTTCATTATGGGTAACGTTGTATCGACCGAGATCTTCTGATTTCGGTCCGACGTTATAGTAGTTATTGTCCGTCAGGTTGGGCCCATGATGACAAGAGTAACAACCCGCTTTATTGATAAACAGATCCATGCTTTTTTTCGCCTGAGGAGTAAGAGCATTATCATCACCAGCTATGTACCGGTCAAAGTCGGAGTTATTGACGATGATCGTTCGTTCAAAAGCTGCGATGGCTTTGGCAATATTCGAGGCGGTGATCTCTTCAGTGAGTTATCCGCAGGAACTGGGATTGGGCCTAGTGGTTCAAAACGTTGCCTATACTCATGGTCTGGAAAGGCCGTAGTCGAAACCCCATCTACTTTAAGCATTGTTTTACCGACTATGACGAGCGAGAGAAGTGTCACTAATCCACAGATCCCAAATATATAATATCTGAGCTGTTTCACCGATTTTATTCCTTTCCATCTTTGTCAACCTTAAGAAGTGATTCATTTTTCTTTTTAAATCTTAAAGGAACGCCAGGATTGATAAATTTGTACTCCTCCTCGGGATTTTTCATAAAGCGATCATTACATTTATATTCTTCCATAATCTTCTTGTAAACGGTTAGATTTAAGAATGATAACTAAAACTTTGTATAACATATATTTCTTGCTAAGCAGGATTAGATCTCATTTTTACTTACACATAAAAGAGAGACTCCCCTTAGCAGAGAGTCTCTTTTACAGTTCCAATTATCTTTGAATTTTCACCGGCGTTCCAATAGAAACAAGGGGATAGATCTCCTCTACATCTTGATTCGACAAGCCGACACAGCCATAGGTCCAGTCTTTACCTAAATCGAGTCTTGTTCCGCCGTGGATACCGACTCCGCCGCCTAAGGCGGTCCGCTGCGGTGGCGTTGTTTTACTGTTGATGGCATTGATAATTTCATTACGGATCTGTGGATCGATCAGTCCCTGCGCCAAGCCCCGATCGGCATCTTCGATGTTCGGATAGCTAAGTCGCATCCAGCGGGTACCCAAGTACTCGTCAGTGGGGTCGAGAACCAGTTTCTCTGTAATATATAGGTTACCTTCTGGTGTCTTGTGATCCCCTGCGACTGCTTTATCATCAAGGCCCCCATCACCCAACTCGTTGTGATAGGCTTTCAAAGGCGTACCATTCGATACTACGGTAAGGGTATGGTCAGATTTATCTACAAAAATAGTCAGTGTGGAGGGATCAACAGCTTTCGCTTTTACGATATCTCCCAGCGATTTCTGCGGGATGACCAGCACCTGACCGGGAGTGATTACATTGGAAGCTAGGTTGTTGTTTTGTTTCAGGCTGTCAACAGAAATACCATATTTGAGAGCGATAAAATAAAGGGAATCGCCCTTTTGAACCAAGTAAATATTCGGGCCACCGGACACTGCCGGAATGTGCAAAGCTTGCCCCGTGTAGATCATATCGCCGTAAATACCGTTGGCACCTTTGAGTACATCCACGGAAATACCGTAACGGGCAGCCACTCGGTATAGGCTGTCCCCTTTTTGGACGTAATAAAGGCTTGGGTTTGCGCCAGCCGCATCGGCCCGTGGCGAGAGAAAAGTTAATCCACTAAGCAGTAATATCCCAGAAAGAACGAATGAGTAAAGATGATTTCGCTGCAATACATGACTCCCCTTTCGGCCTGGATTTGCACTGTGTTTATAGTGCTATTTCGTTGCCATTTTACAAGTCTATCACATGGATTTAGCTATTTCATTAGTAAATTACAGGAAGAGATCTATTCTTTACTCAAAAATTCAATTTTCAATACTTTAAAATGTACTACAAAAGAGAAAATTAATCGGTAATACATATCGATGGTCTCATTTACTCGATTTATACCCCAGATATCGCGAATACCCAAATGAAAAAAGCTGCCGGAAATCATCCGGCAGCCATAGAACATTTATAATGTTTGCTTAATCTTGGAAACTGTAATTATTACCACATAATTACGCAGGATAAGTTACGACATTGCCGTTTTCGTCAGTGCCTTCTTTGGCAATCTTAAAATCGACTTTCGCTTGTTTAGCCAACCGTTCTTCCAAAAAGGGCATCGCCACGTTCGGGAAAATGGCATAGGACACGACATCCTGCTCTTTTTGCATGACACCGGCAACGGCCTTCCGCGCATCTTCCATTTCGGGAGGAATGAGATCGGCCGGACGGCAATGGATGACTTCGTCGTTACCGACGATTTTCTTCCGTACTTCTTCCTTCACCGGTGCAGGCGGTTGACCATAGAAGCCGCGCATGTACTGCTTGACTTCGTTGGTCGCCATCTTGTAGCGCTCTCCGAGCAATACGTTGAGGGCTGCTTGGGCGCCAACGATCTGGCTGGAAGGAGTGACGAGCGGAGGGAAGCCAAAGTCTTCCCGAACACGAGGCACTTCGGCCAACACGTCAGGCAACTTATCCAGCGCGTTTTGCTGGGCCAGCTGGGAGAGAAAGTTGGAGATCATGCCACCAGGAACCTGATAGACGAGGACGTTCGTGTCTGGGGTGTAATCAGTCAGGTCGAATTTGGCGTATTTCTTCCGAACATCTTTATAGAAGTCGGAGATTTCCTTCAATTTGAGCAGATCCAGGTTGGTTTCGTAACCAAGGCTTTCCAAAGCGGCCACCATGGTTTCGCAAGCCGGTTGCGAAGTGGACAGAGACATGGAGGAGATGGCTGTATCGACGACGTCGGCACCAGCCTCAATCGCTTTGACATACATCATAGCGCCCATCCCGGAGGTATAGTGGGTATGGACCTGGATGGGCAGGCCGACCGCTTCTTTGACCTCTTTGACGATCTCGTAAGCGGGGCCGGGGGCGAGGATGCCGGCCATATCTTTGATACAGATCGAATCGGCACCCCGCTCCGCCAATTTCTTAGCGAGTTCAACGTAGTATTTGACGGTATGGAATTCACTGATGGTGTAGCAGAGCACCCCTTGCACATGACCGCCGTACTTTTTCACGTACTCCATGGCTTTTTCCATGTTGCGGGCGTCGTTGAGGGCGTCAAAAATCCGGAAGATATCCATACCGCCTTCACAGGCGTACTTGCAGAAGGCCTCGAGAACATCGTCGGCATAGTGTTTGTAGCCTAAGATGTTCTGACCCCGCAGCAACATCTGCAAGGGAGTCTTGCAGCGCTGCTTAATGGTCCAGAGGCGTTCCCAGGGATCCTCGTTCAGGAAGCGCATGGTCGTATCGAAGGTGGCGCCACCCCAGCATTCGAGGGAGTGGTATCCGATGGCATCGATTTTGTCGATGATTGGAAGCATATCTTCGATTTTCATCCGGGTCGCGAGCAAAGACTGGTGGCTATCGCGCAGTGTTGTATCGGTGAATTTGATTACCCGTTTCTTATCCATGTTCGACTCCTTCCTGCCCTTCGGCTGGGTCGATGTTCCTCTTTTCCGGTTACTCAATGACGACCAGGACCTCGCCAGCGTTTACTGCCTGACCTTTTTTGACACGGATCTCGGCAATAGTACCTGCGCGATCAGCCTGGATTTCGTTTTCCATTTTCATGGCTTCAAGGATCAATACGGTTTCGCCGGCCTTAACGACGTCGCCGACGTTCTTCCGTACGTCTAAGATGGTGCCAGGCATGGGAGCGTTCATTCCGCCGCCGCCAGCCGGAGCCGCTTTCGGGGCTTTGGGAGCCGCAGCCGCCTTCGGCGCTGGAGCGGCTTTCGGAGCCGGAGCAGCGACACGGGCAACCGGAGCAGCCGCAACAGCCGGAGCAGCAGCCATCGCACCTTCACCGGGAATTTCTTCGACTTCTACATAGAACATTTGGTTGTCAACGCGAACCTTGAATCTTTTCACAAATATTTCCCTCCCGCTGTCAGGCATTCGAGCTGCGATCTGCCTGGCAATCTCCTCTACTGGAGTTTCATTGTCTCGTTGCCCCAAGGCTTCTGCAAGACCGGTAATCTTCCAGTCAGTTCGGCCAGTCCAAGCGGAGCGAGGTGTTCCTTGGCTGCCGACAATTCTTCCGCGCCTGCGCATGCTGGACATCTGGTATCCGATGGCGGACATGACGGCGGCGACAGCTGCTTGACGTCGACGTATACGATCACGATTCAGCATGGTTTCGTTACCCAACCCCTTTCCCAAAGGGAGGTGATTCCACCTCCAGGAGCTTAGACCGGGATGTTTCCGTTTTTCTTGCGCGGCCGGCTCTCGCGTTTGGTTGCCAGGGCGTCCAAGGCGGCGATCAAGCGACTGCGAGTTTCCCGCGGATCGAGGATGTCTTCCACATAGCCGCGAGCACAGGCGATAAATGGATTGGAGACTTCGTCGCGGTAGCGATCAGCCATCTCTTTGCGCTTGGCGATGGGATCTTCCGCTGCTTCGATCTCTTTGCGGTAGATGATGTTCGCAGCGCCATCGGGACCCATAACGGCGATTTCGGCTGTCGGCCAAGCGAAGACCATATCGGCGCCAAGAGGCTTGGCACACATAGCCAGATAGGCACCGCCGTAGGCTTTGCGCAGGATGATGGTGATTTTCGGAACGGAAGCTTCCGAATAAGCATAGAGCATCTTGGCGCCGTGGCGAATGATGCCGCCGTATTCCTGATTGGTTCCAGGCAGGAAGCCCGGTACGTCTTCAAAAGTCAGCAGGGGAATATTGAAGGCGTTGCAGAAGCGGACAAAACGAGCCAGTTTGTCGGAGACATCGATGTCCAGGCAACCGGCGAGCACTCTCGGCTGGTTAGCCAGGATACCGACGGGACGGCCGTTTATGCGGGCAAAAGCGGTGATGCCGTTTGGTGCGAAGAGCGGTTGAACTTCAAAGAAGGAACCGGCGTCAACAATGCGCACGAGAACTTCCCGGATGTCATAACCCTGATTCGGATTATCGGGAACGATGGTCATGATTTCTTCCGGTTCGCCTTCCGGACCGACCGGATCGGCCATGGGCGGTTCTTCCATGTTGTTTGAGGGCAGGTAGGACAGGAGGGTTCTCATTTGCTCAAAGCATTCCAGTTCGCTTTCAGCCATGAAGTGGGCCACACCAGACTTTTGGTTGTGGGTCAGAGCGCCGCCCAGTTCTTCCGGTGATACGTCTTCGCCGGTAACTGCCTTGATGACTTGCGGTCCGGTGATGAACATGCGGGAGATGCCATCGACCATGAAGATGAAGTCGGTCAGGGCAGGCGAATAGACGGCACCGCCGGCACAAGGGCCGAGAATGGCAGAAAGTTGGGGCACGACGCCGGAGGAAATGGTGTTGCGGTAGAAGATGTTTCCGTATCCTTCCAACGCATCCACACCTTGTTGAATCCGAGCGCCACCAGAGTCATTCATGCCGATGCAAGGTGCGCCGTTTTTCAAGGCCAGGTCCATCACTTTGCAGATCTTGTCAGCATGAGCTTTGGACAAGGAGCCCCCAGAAACGGTGAAGTCTTGGGCGTATACATATACTAAGCGACCATCGACGGTACCGTGACCGACAACGACGCCCTCACCAGGGTTTTCCAGTTTGTCAAAGTTGCTTTCGCCGACGAAGACACCGATTTCGGTGAAGGATCCGGGATCCAAAAATGCTTCGATCCGTTCCCGGGCGGTTAACTTACCGGATTCATGTTGTTTTTCAATCCGTTTTTTACCGCCGCCCTGTTTGATTTTTTCGCGATACTTTTCCAGTTGCGCCAAACGTTCTTGCATGCTCAAGGGATTGATCCCTCCCAAATCTTCAATACGCCTGTTTTGATTAATTTATGTGGTTTTACGAGGAGCCTATTTCAATTTGCCGGGACGTTGGCAAAGTTCCACCAGATGGCCGAAGGTGCCTTTCGGATGGAGAAAGGCGATGTCGGCACCGCCAGCACCGCGACGAGGTTTCTCATCGATGAGGCGTACACCAGCCTCTTTCAGTTCGGCCAGCTTGGCTTCCAAGTCGTCGACGCGGTAAGCCACGTGCTGGATGCCCTCACCGTTTTTCTCGATGAATTTGGCGATGGGTCCTTCAGGATCGGTGGACTCGAGCAGTTCCACTTCTGCATCACCGGAAGGAAGGAAAGCGACACGCACCTTTTGTTCCGGTACTTCTTCGACGGAGGTACACTTGATGCCGATCACGTTCTCGTAAAAGGCGATAGCCGCCTTCAGGTCTTTCACAGCGATACCGATATGGTCAATGTGCAGAATTTCAGCCATCTTATTTTCCCCCGTTGAAGTGAGCTTCGATATACTTCACGATGTCCCGGGTGTCGGTACCGGGCGTGAAGATCTCAGCTACACCAGCTTCTTTCAGTCCGGGGATGTCATCATCGGGGATTACGCCGCCGCCGAGGACGAGGACGTCATTGAGGCCTTCGGCCTGCAGACCCTTGACCACCTGTGGGAACAGGGCCATATGAGCGCCGGAAAGTGAGCTGAGCGCGACCACTTGAGCGTCTTCCTGGATGGCCACTTCCACGATTTGAGCTGGTGTCTGACGAAGTCCTGTATAGATGACTTCCATCCCTGCGTCCCGCAGAGCTTGGGCGACCACTTTGGCGCCACGGTCATGACCGTCAAGTCCCGGTTTAGCCACAACTACGCGAATCGGTTTCTTTTCCATGTTTCAGCGACCCTCCTCTACTAGAAAATGATTTGTTGACGATATTCGCCGAATACGTTCCGCAGCACACCACAGATTTCGCCGAGGGAAGCATAGACTTTCACGGCTTCAATAATGGGCGGCATGAGGTTTTCGTTACCTTCGGCGGCTGCTTTCACGCGAGCCAAAGCAGCTTCGACAGCGGCGTTGTCCCGAGATTCTTTGACATTTTTCAGCTTCGCCTTTTGAGACTCGCCGAGAGCCGGATCGACTTTCAACAGGCCTTTGGGCGGCTCTTCTTTCATCTGGAACTTGTTGACGCCGATGACGATCGTTTCGCCATTTTCAACCGATTTCTGGTAGCGGTAAGCGCTGGCTTGGATTTCACGCTGCATGTATTCGATCGCGTTGGGAGCCCCGCCCAGGTCATCGATTTTTTGAATATATTCCATCGCTTTGGCTTCCAGTTGATTCGTCAGCGATTCTACATAGTAGGAACCACCGAGCGGATCAACTACATCGGCTGCGTTGATCTCGTAACCAACCACCTGCTGTGTCCGCAAGGCGATAAGCACAGACTCTTCGTTGGGGAGAGCCAGGGCTTCGTCTTTGGAGTTGGTGTGCAGGGATTGGGTGCCGCCGAGAGCTGCCGCCAAGGCTTGGAAAGCGACGCGCATGATGTTGACGTTCGGTTGTTGTGCCGTCAAGGTACTGCCGGCGGTCTGGGTGTGGAAGCGAAGCGCCCAAGAGCGGGGGTTCTTAGCTCCAAAACGCTCCTTCATGATCTTGGCCCAGATGCGGCGAGCGGCGCGGAATTTAGCGATTTCTTCGAAGAAGTTCATGTGGGAGTTAAAGAAGAAGGAGAGTCGGGGGGCGAACTTGTCTACATCCAAACCGGCGTTGATAGCTGCTTGGACGTAAGCGACACCGTCAGCCAAGGTGAAGGCGATTTCTTGGGCCGCGCTAGAACCGGCTTCACGGATGTGATAGCCCGAGATGGAGATGGTGTTCCAGTTAGGAACTTTCTCGGCACAGTACGCAAAGATGTCCGTAATCAGGCGCATGGAAGGTGCGGGAGGGAAAATATAGGTACCGCGAGCGATATACTCTTTCAAGATATCGTTCTGGATGGTACCGGAGATTTTATCGGAGGAAACACCCTGCTTTTCAGCAACAGCGATGTACATGGCCAGCAACACAGCAGCAGGTGCGTTGATGGTCATGGACGTAGAGACTTTATCCAGAGGGATGCTGTTGAAGAGGATTTCCATGTCTGCCATGGTATCGATGGCAACGCCGACTTTACCGATTTCCCCTTGGGAAAGGTCGTCGTCAGAGTCGTAGCCGATTTGGGTCGGCAGGTCAAAAGCGCAGGACAGACCGGTTTGCCCTTGGTCTAAGAGGTAACGGAAGCGCTCGTTCGTCTGCTCGGCTGTGCCGAATCCAGCATACTGGCGCATGGTCCAATGACGGCCACGGTACATGTTCGGCTGTACACCACGGGTAAAGGGGTATTCCCCGGGGAACCCTAAGTCATTGGCGTAGTCGAGGTCGGCTACGTCTTCCGGAGTGTATAATGTGTTCATCGTAATGCCGGAGTCAGTCTTAAACTCGGGCTGGCGTTCCGGGTTTTTCTTTACCACTTTCGCCAGGGTGTTTTCTTGCCATTTTGCTTTGGCTTCGCCGATTTGTGCGATTTTTTCCGAATCAAACACGAACCGAAAACCCTCCTTTCGATGTGAGGAAACAACTTGGTTCCTTCTCGCCCGTGGATCGCCCCTGTTGTCCGAGACCAGTCTTCTTTTTTCTGCGCAGTCACAACGGATAACCCGCTGTGACTGCGCAATTTTTTCTAGGACCGTCGGATCAACTGCTGAACCTTTTCTACGACTTCGTAGGGGAATGTAGCCACTTGCGCTCCGGCGGTGGTCAAAGCCTGTACTTTACCTTCGTAAGTGCCCTTGCCCCGCTCGATGATCGCCCCTGCATGGCCCATGCGTTTGCCCGGAGGCGCGCTCTTCCCGGCCAGGTATGCGACGACAGGCTTGCTCATCGTTTTGATGTACTCGGCAGCTTCTTCTTCTGCGTTACCGCCGATTTCCCCGACGAGAACGACCACTTGGGTCGCTTCATCAGCTTCAAAGCGCTTGAGCATATCCACAAATGTTGAACCCGGAACACGGTCTCCGCCGAGGCCGACGACACTCGTTTGACCGATGCCGATATTCGTCAGCGAGCCGACGATTTCGTACGTCAAGGTGCCTGAACGGGCCACAACACCAACCGGCCCAGGAGAGAAGGCGATGTTAGGGAGAATCCCCAGTTTACATTTCCAGGACGCCATCCCAAAGGTATTCGGTCCTATAATCACCGCATCCTTCAGTTTGGCCCGGTTGACTATGATTAACTCATCCTGAACAGGAATATGTTCGGTGATGATGATGATGACTTTGATGCCTGCCTCGATGGCTTCCAGGGCCGCGTCTTTGCAATAGGCGGCCGGAATAAAGAGTACCGAGGCGTCTATCCCATGGTGTTCACAAGCTTCGTACACCGTGTTGTAGAGCGGTACGCCTTCGTGTACACCGCCGCCTTTGCCGGGAGCCACCCCGGCGACCACATCCGTGCCAAAAGCGAGCATTTGTTTTAAGTGAAAAGTCCCCTGTTTACCCGTAATCCCTTGAATCAGCACTTTGGAACTTGCATCCACCAGTATCGCCATGATTAGGCCTCCTCCCCTGCTTTGGAAAGTTCAACGGCTTTTTGCGCGGCTTCTTTCATTTCCCGGTAAGCCTCAATACCGACTTCCCGGAGAATCCGAACGCCTTCTTCCTGGTTGGTGCCGACCATACGGACGACAACTGGTACAGGAATGCCGATGTTTTTCTTTACGTAGGCGAGAGCATTGGCCACGTCGTCACAGCGGGTGATGCCGCCGAATATGTTGATAAAGATCACTTTGGGATTTTGAGCCAGCAGGATTTGGATGGCCTTAGCGGTCCCTTCTACCCCGGTGCCGCCGCCGGCGTCCATAAAGTTGGCCGGCTGACCGCCGAAGAGTTGAACCATATCCAAGGTACCCATGGTGATTCCAGCGCCGTTGGCCATGATGGCGATGTTTCCACCCAACTCCACGAAAGATCCGACCCCAGCGGCTTTAGCCATCTTTTCGACTTCTGTCATGTCCTCATCCACAAAAGGAATATCCTTTTGCCGGTACAAGGCACTGTCATCGATAGTCACTTTGGCGTCTGCAGCGATCACTTGATCTTCCGAGATGACGAGCGGGTTGATTTCAACCAATTCGGCATCTTTTCTCACCATAATATTATACATTTTTTGTAGGATATCGGCATAGCTTTTTGCCAAATTGCCCGTAAGTCCAATTCGGCGAGCCAAGTCTTTCGCTAGAAAAGGCTGCAGCCCAAGGAATACATCCAAATGAACTTTAACGATGTCTTCCTCTGCTTGTTCTTCGATATCCATGCCACCTTTGGCCGAGGTGATGATGACCGGAGCTTTCGCAGCGCCGTCGATGGTGATAGCCACATAGATTTCCGATTCGATTTTTAGCTTCTCTTCCACCAAAATCCGTTGAACTGGGTGTCCTTGAACGGTCATCGCCAAAACGTCAGCCGCAGCCGTTTTGGCTTCTTCCGGTGTATCGGCGAATTTGATCCCTCCCGCTTTCCCCCGTTTTCCGGAAAGAACTTGGGATTTGATAACCACCGGTTTACCGATCTCTGCGGCCACTTGTTCGGCCTCTTCCGCTGTCATGACCATACGGCCTTGCGGCACCGGGATGCCGAATTGGGCAAAGATCTCTTTCCCCGTGTACTCAAAACACTTCACGGTAAAATAAGCCCTCCTTAGTTCGCTGTTGATATATTAACCAAAAGGATACACCCTTCATGTAGGGCGTTCCCTTAAGGACAACAGTGGACATTTGGAGCTTGCCGCGTTACGTGCTAGGTCTAGGTTGTGAAAAGAGCTGCATCTGTGCGATGGCGGAGATATTTCTGACTGTATCATTATGTACGGACTTTGTAGGCAAGCATGAATCGAATAGTTGGTGGAAATATATGTTGGAGTTAACTTGTCAAAGGCGCAGGGAAGACCTAGCTGGGGGTATTACCCCAACTAGGCCAGTTTTTGGAGAAGTTGATTAGGAACGGAGCGCACGGTCTATCCAGCGCTTGACGGTTTGACGGCCCATGTCGGCGATCGATGTCGTCAAGGGGATTTCTTTCGGGCAGACGCGGACGCAGTTTTGCGCGTTGCCGCAGTCAGTGACGCCGCCCTCACCCATGATAGCATCGAGGCGATCATGGGACTGCATTTCTCCGGTAGGATGGGCGTTGAACAGGCGAACCTGAGAGATGGCCGCCGGTCCAATGAAAGCCGACTTCTGGTTATAGTTCGGGCAGGACTCGGCACAGCAGCCGCAAGTCATGCAACGGGAGAGAGGATAGGCCCACTCTTGATCCCGAGCGGCCATGCGGGGACCAGCGCCTAAGTCATAGGTGCCGTCGATGTCGATCCATGCTTTTACTTTTTTCAGGTTTTCGAACATTCTCGTCCGGTCCACTTGCAGGTCGCGGATGAGAGTGAACTTGGAGAGAGGCTCCAAGGTGATCGGCTGGCTAAGCTGATCGACGAGGGAGGAGCAGGCTTGGCGAGGTTTGCCGTTGACAACCATGCTGCAAGCGCCGCAAACCTCTTCCAGACAGTTGCACTCGAATACGACGGGTGTGGTCTTTTGACCGTTGGCCATGACCGGGTTTTTCTGAATATGCATCAACATCGCGATGACGTTGAGGTTTTTGGTATAAGGGATGTTAAACTCTTCCCAGCGGGAAGCGGCGTTCGGGCCGTCTTGTCTTTTTACACGCAGACGAATCATTTCCGCCATGATTAATTCGCCCCCTTGTCGACATCATAGCGGCGAGGCCGCGGTTTGATGATCGATGTATCTACGTCTTCGTATTCGAAGGCGGGACCTTGAGCCGTCCATTTGGCTTTGGTCGTCTTCAGCCAGTTGGCATCGTCACGATCAGGGAATTCAGGCTTGAAGTGAGCACCGCGGCTTTCGTTCCGGTTCAATGCGCCGATGGTAATGACCCGGGCCAGTTCAAGCATATTCCAGACGTGGCGGGTGAAGATGGCCGATTGGTTAGCATATTTGCCGGTATCGGGCAGACCGATCTTCTTCCAGCGAGCCATGAGCTCTTGGATCTTGTTGTCTGTCGCTTTGAGGTCTTTGTTGATCCGGACGATAGTCACGTGCTGCAGCATCATATCGCCCAACTCAGCTTGAATAACGTAGGGGTTTTCGGTACCGTTGAGGCGATAGATTTCGTCCATCTTGGCCTGTTGCTTTTTCAGCTCACGGTCGAAGACAGATTGAGCGATATCGGCAGCGGACTTTTTCAGCCCTTTGGCATATTTCATCGTTGCCGGACCAGAGACCATACCACCGAAGATAGCCGAAAGCAGCGAGTTCGCACCCAAACGGTTAGCTCCATGATATTGGTACTCCGCTTCACCGGATGCGAAAAGTCCGGGGATGTTCGTCATGCCGTCATAGTTGGTCCAGAGACCACCCATGGTGTAGTGCATGCCGGGGAAGATCTTCATGGGCACTTTGCGCGGATCGTCGCCGACGAATTTCTCGTAGATTTCGAGAATGCCGCCGAGCTTGCGGTCCAGCGTTTTCGCATCGATGTGGGACAGGTCCAGATAGACTTGAGCTTTTCCATCGACACCGAGGCCCAGTTCATAGACTACTTTGTGGATGGCACGGGTCGCTACGTCCCGGGGAACCAGGTTGCCGTAGGCCGGATACCACTCTTCGAGGAAGTACCAAGGTTTGCCGTCTTTATACGTCCATACCCGTCCACCTTCACCGCGGGCCGACTCAGACATGAGGCGCAGTTTATCTTCACCAGGGATAGCTGTGGGGTGAACCTGAATCATTTCACCGTTGGCGTAAAACGCGCCTTGCTGATAAGCCGAGGCTTGAGGGGAACCGGTGTTAATTGTCGAGTTCGTGGAGCGACCGAAGATCATGCCGATACCGCCGCTGGCCAGGATGGTAGCCTCAGCGCGGAAGGCTTTGATCTCCATGGTAGCCATGTTTTGAGCTACGATACCACGGCAGATGCCTTCGTCATCGATGACCGAGGAAAGGTAGTCCCAGTTTTCATATTTGGTCACACGGCCGGCAGCTTCCCACTTCCGGACTTGTTCGTCCAGCGCATAGAGCAATTGCTGACCGGTGGTAGCGCCTGCGAAGGCCGTACGGTGGTGCTTGGTGCCACCAAAGCGGCGGAAGTCGAGCAGACCTTCCGGAGTACGGTTAAACATAACGCCCATGCGGTCCATCATGTAGATGATCCCGGGGGCTGCGTCACACATGGCTTTAACAGGAGGCTGGTTCGCCAGGAAGTCACCGCCATAAATGGTGTCATCCGTGTGTTCCCAGGTAGAGTCGCCTTCACCTTTAGTGTTGACAGCCCCGTTGATCCCGCCTTGCGCGCAGACCGAGTGGGACCGCTTCACCGATACAAGGGAAAAGAGGTCAACTTTCCCTCCAGCTTCGCAGATTTTGATAGCGGCCATCAGACCCGCCAAACCGCCACCAACTACGATGATACGCGTTTCCATTTCATCCCACCTCTAATGTCATTAGTGCAGCATCAAGGAGTAAAGGGCTCCGAGACCGCCGATGGAGAGTACACCCATGAGACCCATGCAGATGATAAAGGCCACATTTTGAGCCTTCGGACCAATCGTGATACCCCATGCAACGAGGAAGCTCCAGATACCGTTGCAGAAGTGAAAAGCAGCAGCGAGAAAACCGATGACGTAAGCCACAAAGGCGATCGGATGACTTGAGAGGTATGCGCCAAAAGAGTTGATATAACTCCCAGTGCTCCAGAAGTTCATCGTCTTCAGTGACCAAACGTGCCATACGACGAAGAGTACGGTAATAATGGCTGTTATCCGTTGAATGTAGAACATCCAGTTACGGAAGTAGTTGTACTGGAGGGTGTTGTTCTTCGCAACATAGACAATATAGGCGCCGTAGATCGCGTGGAACGCAATGGGCAAGAAGATAAAGCCCAGTTCCAAGAAGATCTTAAACGGCATGTGATGGAGAAAGCTCGTCCATGCCGACCAAATGCCGCCATCGACGATAGCCATAGAGTTCATCGCTGTGTGCTCGGCAAAAAACAATCCGATCGGAATGATGCCAAGCAGGGAGTGAACTTTACGGATCAAAAAATGATTACTGTTTGACATTCCGCTGCTCCTTTCCGCCCCCGTGGGTATTTAAGAACAAATTATCTCTTTTCTTCTACCTTTTCGCCCAATTCACAAAATTCTAAATTCTACCCAAAAAAAAATCCCGCGGTTCCGCCTCTGCTTGGGTCACACAAAGGCATCCAGGCTCTCACCAACCGTTTGCACTTTTTTTCTCAATCTTCCTCCTTCCAACCCGTAAATAGTTATGAATTGGGCTGTCCCTGTTCTCATTGCGTAGTTTAGCATTGTAAACAATTTGCGTCAACCGTATGTACAAGCCCATTTATACCGAATTACCCCCATTTTTCTTAATCTCTGTGCATTTATCTCCCTTTTTCTAAGCTCATTAAATGTATAAACGATTGAACATTATTTCTTCAAAGTGTAAACACTTCTGCACACGGTACAAAAAATATATACGTTCGGGTAAATCTCACAGGAAAGGCCCCCATCATAACTTCGATGAGGGCCTCCTTTTTAGGGGGACATCCAGGTTCCACCTAAATCGTTGCGCATTTCATCGATAGACGTAGAGTTCATTTTACCGCTTCGTCCGATATAGTAGACACGAGTTCGGTGGGTTTCACTTTTCGGAGGAACGAACCATGTCTTTCCTGACGTACCCTTTACCTTGGCAAAAGTTTCTGCTAGTTTTCGCTCTTTTTCGTATTCACTCTGGCGATCGCGATAATAAAGAGCTGCCATCGCTACGGAAAGGCGAACTTGAGTCTCCATATCCTTGGTGGCCGCATATTCCTCTCGCAAGCGTGCAGCTTCAGCTTTGAGATCTTCTATGGGCATCATGAGTAGTTCCTGTTGGAGAACCGTCTCTTCCCTTGGAAGCAATGGGGCTCACCTCGCAATAGACTAAATTTTATGAATATTATAACGAAGCATTGGGTGCCGGTCAACGGCAGGGGACAATGTAGAAAATGTTCTTTTTCCTTAACGTCATCCTATTCAGCCCTGCTTGAATTATTTCCAAAAAATCAGGTAAAGAGAATCCTTCTGCCGGAGAGAATAACGATAAGTCTTTTGACAAGGAGGTCTTCTCGTGGCACAGGTATATGACTGCATCATCGTCGGTTGTGGCCCTGCCGGTCTCTCCGCCGCTTTAAATCTTAAGATCCGCAACAAGTCTTTTATCATACTGGGGACGAAAGACTGTAGCCAGTGGTTAGCTAAGGCGGAACGGGTCGATAATTATTTAGGCTTTCCGGCCATCAGCGGAAGCGAACTGAGGGATCGCTTTTTCGATCATATCCACCAGCAGGGTATTGAACAGATGGATGCGCGGGTAAGTGCTATCTACGGGGGAGAAGGTACTTTTTCATTGATGGCTGGACGGGACACTTATCAGTCAAGGACAGTCATTGTGGCAACGGGGGTGCACGTTGAACGTCTCTTGCCCGGCGAAAACGAGTTGCTTGGTCGTGGTGTATCCTATTGTGCTACTTGTGACGGCCCCTTATATAAAGGCAAAAAGGTGGCACTGATCGACTATACTCAGGGGGAGGCTTGGGATGAAGCCCTGTTCCTCAGTGAACTGGCAGCAAAGGTGTATTATCTCTCTGCAACCGGTCAGAACGAAGCAAAGGCCTTTACCCCTTCGACGAATCCTAAAAACATGGAATTCCCCCTAGGAAAGGTCCTGGCACTCAAAGGGAATGAAAGCATTGCATCGCTGCAGACCGACGATCAGGAAATCCCTATCGACGGCGTCTTTATTTTACGGGAAACGATGAAAGCAGAAAATCTTCTGCCCGGTCTAGAAACGCGAGATGGGGCCATTATCGTCGATGCCCACATGAGAACAAACATGCCCGGCGTCTTTGCTGGCGGTGATTGCACCGGTAAACCCTATCAGTTGGCCAAGGCGGTCGGCCAAGGGGCGATCGCTGCCTTAAGTGCCGTCAGTTTTCTCGATGAGCAGCAGCGCACACCAGCAAAAGGGTTGTGATTATATTCTCTTATTAGTCAAACAAAAAGGTCAACTCTGAATATTTGTGAATCATCTCTTTTTCCCTTCCTATTATAATATAAAATGGATTTACGTAATTTTCGAGTAATCCTTGCTGGTCATACCATGAGAAACAGCTGATCCCACGAGAGGAGAGGCTGTTTTTTCGATTTTTTTCGACAAAATTAAATTTTTTGCTTATGTGCAGCAGGATTTTGGGAAGTGTCAGAGAATAAGTAATAACGTAAGCGGTCTGACCACCTTACGGTTTGCTGGTTAGAAAATCAATACCTTAGTAGAAAAATCAGCAGCCGAAAGAAAGATGGAGGTGATAAGCAAACCTAACCCCTCTGGCCCGGAAAGATATCTAGCCATCACAATTAATTATCATCCGGTTTCAGTGCACTCATGATTGTGATAATTGTTGCAATCACTTTCGCAAAATTGAAAGGGGGCCTCCTCATGTGGACTCAAGTTTATGATCCCATGGGTAACATCTTTCTCTCGGCTGCCATCGCTGTAATTCCCATCCTCTATCTATTCTGGGCGTTGGCAATTCAAAAGATGAAAGGCTATATCGCCGGTCTGACTACCACCACCATCGCAGTTTTCATCGCTATCCTGGTCTATGGCATGCCGGCCCAAGTGGCTATTGCCTCCACCCTTCAAGGTGCTTTATACGGTCTCTTCCCCATTTGCTGGATCGTCATCACTGCCGTATTTCTATATAACCTAACCGTTAAGTCGGGGCAGTTTGAAGTCATCAAAGACTCCATCGCCTCCATCACCGATGACCGCCGCCTGCAAGCGCTGCTCATCGCCTTCTCCTTCGGAGCCTTCCTAGAAGGTGCAGCCGGTTTCGGTACTCCCGTCGCTATCTCCGCCGGTATGCTCGTCGGCCTCGGCTTCAATCCTCTCTATGCTGCCGGTCTCTGCTTAATCGCTAACACAGCCCCTGTCGCTTTCGGCGGTATCGGGATTCCCATCATCGTCGCCGGTCAGGTCTCTGGTATTGATGATTTTGCCATCTCCCAGATGGTCGGCCGCCAGCTTCCCTTCCTGTCTGTCTTCGTTCCCTTCTGGCTTGTCTACATCATGTCTGGATGGAAAGGTATCAAAGAAGTTTGGCCGGCAGCCCTTGTCGCCGGTGGTGCTTTTGCTATCGGACAATGGTGGTCCGCTAACTACCTGGGCGCCATGCTTCCCGATATCATCTCCTCCCTTTGCTCCATCATCGGCCTTGTTACTTTCCTGAAAGTTTGGAAACCTAAAAACATTTGGCGTTTTGCCGATGAGCCCGCTGCTACTTATAAGGCCACCAGCAGCCTGACCTTCAAAAAAGTGCTGAAAGCCTGGAGCCCATTCATCATCCTGACCATCATGGTCGGTGACTGGGGCATGAAGTCGGTGAACGCCGTATTGGAATCTCTCACGATTAAGTTTGCCTTCCCGGTCATCCACAACGCTGTCATCAATCCTGCTACCAATCAACCCATCGCTGCTGTCTTCAAGTTCAACTGGCTCTCTGCCGCCGGTACGGCCATCTTGATTTCCTGCTTCATCACCATGCTCATTGTCCGGATGCCTCTCGGTCAAACGATGGGTATCTTCTGGGATACGGTCAAGTCACTCAAGTTCCCCATGGTCACCATCGCTTCCGTTCTCGGTTATGCATACATCGGTAACTCTTCCGGTATGACTTACACCATGGGGATGGCTCTGGCCACTACCGGCGCTCTCTTCCCCTTCTTCTCACCGATTCTCGGCTGGCTGGGTGTCTTCATCACCGGCTCTGACACTTCCGCTAACGCTGTCTTCGGCAAGCTGCAAGGCATCACCGCTGATAAGATCGGTGTCGACCCAGTCTTGACAGTCGCAGCTAACTCCTCTGGCGGGGTTACCGGTAAGATGATTTCTCCTCAGTCCATCGCCGTCGCTTGTGCTGCTACGGGACTCGTCGGCAAGGAATCGGATCTCTTCCGTTTCACCGTAAAGCACTCTCTCTTCTTCCTTGCGGTAGTGTGTGTGATTACATTCTTACAGTCGACCGTCCTCTATTGGATGATTCCCGTGTACCAAAAAGGTGCTGCCGCCGTTGCTGCAGCCGCGGTCAATATGTCCGATGGTTGGATGCTCCTCGGTATCACTGCTGTCATCGTTGCGATTCTCGGCTTCTCCGTCATGGGCCGCACCGAAGACAATCGCGCTTATTCGAAGCGCTAACTAACGGTCCCCGTCGCGGGACAAGCCTCATCGTATCGCCCGCGTCTAAATCAATATAGTGTGTGCCCGCACCGGAAACGGTGCGGGAATTTTTTTGCTTCTGTATAGGTTTAGGCAGAGAACGTGAAGTTGGTTCTTTAGTCTTGCTTGGTTATCAAAAAGACAGTACTATATCCTTATATCATACCCGTAGGGGTAATCGATCGAATAGCTACTTAAACAACGGTAAATATCCCAATTTTCCAGGAGGTATTGAATCGATATGCATAAAAAAATATCGACATGGATTCTACTTGCCGCGTTAAGCTCTTCCACTCTGCTCCTGAGCGGCTGCAATTCTAAAGAAGGCTCAGCAGCTGCGTCACTGACCGATTCAGAGAATTCAAAAAAGAGTGCTCCGACAGAAGTTACCTCGAAAGCCGCCGAGGAAGACACCTCCACCCTCTCTCCCTACGCTGCGATGGGCATGGTCGGCAAGGCTGCTCCAGCCTTTACGCTGAAGACAGCCGACGGCAAGGAAGTCTCCTTAGCCGACTTTAAGGGAAAACCGGTCATGCTTAATTTCTGGGCCAGTTGGTGCCCCCCCTGTCGTCAGGAAATGCCCGATATCGACGTTCTAGCGGCCGAATACAAGGACAAAGCTGTCGTCATAGGGGTTAACCTTACCCAAGAGGAACGAAAGGCTGACGACGGCGTTAAATACTTCGAAAAGGCAAAGCTTAAATTCCCCATGCTGCTCGATAGCGACCCGAATCAATCCGTTTCGAAAGCATACCGAATTTACTTTAAACCAACCACATTTTTCATCGATAAAGACGGGATTATCCGAGAGGTCTTTATCGGCGCCAAGGAAAAGGAAAATTTCGCGCAACAGTTAAATGCTCTTTTAAAATAAAGGCATTCTTCTGGGTCATCTTCTGTCTCCAAACGCTTAATCTCAATACCCTTCGACCAACATCGCTCACGTCTACGTGAAACCTCAAAATGCTTAAAATAAAAAGATGGACTGCTTTTACTTAGCAGTCCATCTTTTTTAGATCATCCTATGGTATATTGCCGGTTTTGATTTAATCCCGGATCACGCCACTGAGCTTATAGGATTCGTATAACAGCTTGATCGGGTGCACCGTATCGACGGCTAAGTTGGCTTGGGCCAAACCGTCCTCGATGGTCATACGGCAACCGGGACATCCGGTGGTAGCCGTTTGAGCTCCCGTCTGGCTGATGTCAGCAGCTTTTTTCGCGGTGACCTGTTTAGACAGGTCGTAATGGGTCAGGCTGAAGGAACCAGCTCCGCCGCAGCAGCGGGCCGGGTTGGTCATCTCATAGAACTTGACACCAGGAATGGATCGTAGAATCTGGCGCGGCTCCGCGGTCACCTTCATACCCCTGGCCAAGTGGCAGGAGTCGTGATAAGTGACGGATCTTTCGATAGTGCCCATAGGCTTCTCAAGGCCGCCTGCTTTGATGACTAAGGGGTTAGCGTCGATCGTCTTCTTAGCAAGCACTTGGGCCTTGCGCTGGTATTCAGGATCATTCTCTAACAGATGGGGATAGTGCTCTGCAAAAGAGCAGACACAGGTCCCGCAAGCCATGAAGATATGATCGAGATTATACTTTTGATCGGCTGCAGTGAACACATCGATGTTGTGACGGGCCATTTCACGGCCAATATTACGTTCACCGTTGATGAAGACGGGAGCTCCGCAACAGTGCTGCGCCTTCGGGATGATGACATCAACGTCATTCGCCCGGAGCACTTCCACAATCGCTTTGCAGGTATCCGTATAGATAAAGTTGTTTACACAACCTGTGAAAAAGGCTGCCCGCATTTTCCCTTTACCGCTGTGGGCCGGATTATATTCTTCAAACATGTCCCGAGCCGGTGTGGTCGCCAAGTCGGGGATGACCCGGCGGACATCCATACCCATGACGGAAACACGCATAGTCCGTCCTTTACCTTCACTGCGACGCTTCAGGGCAACGCCTTGGAACAACGCGCCCGTTTTTAAGCCGAAGTTAAACATCCGGCGTAGTTTGAGCCCTTTGAAAATGGATTGTTTGATCATCGGCAAGCCGACCGTTTCGGCCATTTGAGCCCGGGCGGCAAGGATGATGTCTACGCAGTGTACGCCACAGGGACAGTTTGCCTCACAAGCTTTACAGGTCAGACAAAGAGCAAACTTATCCAAGAGGCCATGGGTCGGCTGCAATCTACCTTCGAGCACATCGACAGCGAGGCGAATTTTCCCCCGTGCTACAGCGCCTTCATGCATCGTTTCCATATACAGTGGGCAGACAGCTTGGCAGTTGCCGCACTTCATACACTGCTGCATCAATTCCCCTGCTTTTTTCAGGGTTTTGTAGTCAGCCATCTTAGTTCCTCCCCGCTACCATTTTTCCGGGGTTCAAGAGATATTCCGGATCGAGGGCTTCTTTGATGCGACGCAGTACGTCCACCCCAGTTGCACCCAGTTCCCATTCGAGGTACTTCATTTTGGCCATACCGATGCCGTGTTCACCGGAAAGGGTACCACCTAAGTCGACAGCAACGCGGAAGATCTCGTCGACGGCTTTATGGACCCGCTTCATCTGTTCTTCATTGCGCTCGTCACAGAGGATGGTGGGATGAAGGTTACCGTCGCCGGCGTGACCGAAGGTGCCAATGAGCAGGTCATATTTCTTCGCGATTTGGCGGATGGCTCGCAGCATTTCAGGGATGCGGGATCGAGGCACGGTGGCATCTTCCAGAACGGTCGTCGGCGATTTTTGAGCCAACGCCGGCAGAGCGGCGCGGCGGGCGGCCCATAGCTGATCGCGCTCTTTATCAGTCTCGGCGACGCGAACATTGCCCTTAAATCGTTTGCAGACTTCTTCCACAGACTCGGCTTCTTTGGCGACGACTTCCGGGATTCCGTCCACTTCGATGAGCAGTACCGCTTCTGCATCGGTCGGCAAACCGGCATGGGAGAAGGATTCTACCGTCTGAATCGTCGTTTTATCCATAATCTCCAATGTGGCGGGGATGACTTTAGCCGAAATGATCCCAGCGATGGCCTTGCCCGCATCATCAAGATCGCTAAAAATGGCCAACATGGACTTACGGGACTCGGGAGCAGGAATCAATTTGACGATAAGTTCGGTGATGATGCCCAGAGTACCTTCGGAGCCGGTGAAGAGCTTGACCAGATCATAGGCGGTGACATTCTTAACAGTCTTACCGCCGCAGCGGAATTTTTCACCGTTGGCGAGGACAACTTCCAGGCCCATGATATAGTGCTTGGTCACGCCGTATTTTAAGCCACGCAGACCGCCGGAGCACTCCGCCGTAGAGCCGGCCATCGTTGCCGTAGAGACAGTACCCGGATCGGGAGGGTAGATGAGGCCATAAGGGGCTACGGCTGTGTTTAGCGATTGAATGACCACGCCCGGCTGGACCGTAGCCGTCAAGTTTTCCGCGTCGATTTCGAGAATCTTGTTCATCCGTTGGAAGGTGACGACGACGCCGCCTTTGAGGGGGATCGTTCCACCGGAGAGGTTGGTGCCGGCTCCCCGAGGATAGATCGGCGTTTTGTGCTTGCTGGCGATGCGCATGATCGCTTGAACTTCTTCCGTCGTTTGGGGGAGAACGATCGCATCGGGTCGATGAGAAGGCATATCTGCTGTGGCATCAAAAGCGTAGCAGGCCAAATCCTCGATCGTGGTCAGAACCCGTTCTTTGCCTAAAAGAGTTTCCATCTCACGGATCGCTTGTTGAACGGACATATAATACTGCCTCCTTAATTATCCTTTGCGCAGGGACTCAGCCAAGATTTCGGCGGTATGCTTTACCTGGACGGAGCTGCGTTTTTTATCGAGACCACCGGCAATTTGCATGACGCATCCGGGGCAGTCGACACATACCATTTCAGCGCCGGTCGCCGTGATGTTATCCAGCTTTTTCTGGAGAATCGGCGCCGAGATCTCAGGGAATTTCACCAGATAGGAGCCAGCCATGCCACAGCATTGATCACAGTCTTTCATCTCGATGAGATCCATGCCGGCCACTTCCGTCAGCAGCTTGCGGGGGACGTCGGAGAGATGGAGATGGCGGCGGTAGTGGCAGGAGTCGTGATAGGTGAATTTTTTCCGGGCCAAGGGCTTGGACTTCTTACCTGTCTTGACACCGAGCTCAGCGACGAGGTCGGAGAAGTCGCGAACCTTGGCAGCTACCTTTTTTGCCCGTTCATGCCACTGAGGTTCCTCTTTGAGTACATCGACGATGTCTTCGAGCAGTGCGACGGTACATGTGGGGCAGGCAGAAACGATATAATCAGGGTTTCCTTCTTCCATGGCGGCGACGTTTTGTTTCGCCAGGCGGATTTGGGTCTCTCCATCGCCCATATATTTAGCCGGGGCGCCGCAGCAAGCTTGCTCCCAGGGGAAGTAAACTTCACATCCGGCGTGTTCCAACACTTCATAAACGGCTTTGCCGATATGGGGGTAGCAGAAGTCGATGAGACATCCGCCGTAGAAGTTCACCCGCTTTTTCTTGCCGGTGTTCTTTTTCTCATGTTCTTTGGCGAAATCACGGAATGGCTGCGGAGCCACGGCCGGCAAGCTGCGCTCTTTCGTCAATTCTGAAAAAAAGAAAGGTAAGTGGCGGATATAGGGCTTGCCGCCGGTCAGGGGAAACTGGCCGATGGAAGCGACCCGCAGTAGGCTGTGCATTAGTTTCCGGTTGGCAACGACACTGAAGATAGCTTTCGGGATCATCTTCAGGCCGTTCTTTTCGGCCATGCGGCGGCGCATCTTCAGGATCAGATCGGGGATAGGGATTTTACCGGGGCAGACTTCCGTACAGCGACCACAGCCCAAGCAGAGGTTTTGCGGTTTCTCGGCGTCTTCTGGATCATTGAAGAAGAAGGTTAAAATGGCACCGATGCCGCCGGCATAGATGTGACCGTAGACGTGACCGCCAACCATCTGGTAGGCCGGACATACGTTTAAGCAAGAGGCGCAGCGGATACACTGCCAGGCTTGTTTGAATTCGGGATCTTTGAGCATATCACTGCGGCCATTGTCCATGAGGACGATGTGCAGTTCTTTATCTTGTACCTGACCGTCTACTTCCGTAGGGGTGACACCGGTGACGAAAGTGACGTAACTGGTGATGAGCTGACCGGTAGCGCTTTTGGGCAGCGCTTTGATGATATTGGCCGCTTCTTGCATGTTGCGGATGATTTTCTCAATACCGACAAGTGCGACGTGAATTCGAGGCAGCGTCGTCGTCAGACGGGCGTTCCCTTCATTCGTCACTGTGGCGATAGAGCCTGTCTCTGCAACGGCCATGTTTGCGCCGGAGATACCCATATCGGCTTCGATGAATTTAGTCCGCAACTCGACACGGGCTTTTTGCACCATCAAGGGAATATCTGGAGGAATATCCGATTTCATCTCTTTGCTGAAATAGCCGGCAACCTGCTCTTTAGAAAGGTGAATTGCGGGCATCACCATGTGGCTTGGCTTTTGGCCGGCCAACTGGATGATCCATTCACCTAAATCTGTTTCATTGACGATCATGCCGGCTTTTTTCAGGTGATCGTTCAAATGAATCTCTTCGGAGGCCATGGACTTGGATTTTACGATTCGTTTGACGCCTCGGTCTACAGCCAGGTTGGCGATGTAGCGATTGGCATCGTCAGCTGTTTTGGCAAAATAGACCTTAGCTCCCCGTTTGGTAGCATTTTCGGTGAACATTTTAATCAATTGATCCAAGTCATCGCCGTTTTTTGCCTTCGAACAGGCGATCTCGCCGCGCAGTGCTTCGATGTCCACCCCTTGGTAGGCATTCTTCCTGGCCGTGGGATAGGCGTCGGCAAAGCGGCTTAAGGCGCCCCGCATGACCTGGTCTTGTAAAGCCTTCTGAATGGATGCTTTGAAGTCTTGGTTTTTTTCCTGGTTGGACATCTTACTTTTCCATCCCTTCGTCGACCAGAATGACAATCAGTCGGCTGGGCCCATGAACGCCAATCGTCAAGACCCGTTCAATATCGGCAGTACGGCTAGGACCGGAAATGAAAGACATGTATCCGGGAACTTTCCCATAATCAGCGACAACGGTCACCAGCGCATCGGCTACCGTCGGGAGAATTTTTGAGGTTGGAACGATGGCAATATGGGTTGGGGGCAGCATGGTCACCATTCGGCCCAGAGGATTTTCTTCAGGATGAAAAATTGATCCTGTCTCCGCAACCGCATACGGCACGAAAGTGATACCGACGTCTGTTACGTCCAGCTCGGCCCGATCCAGTTTCTCAGAGATGTTTACTCCGGTTCCTGCTAAGGTTGCACGGCAGTTGGTTTTCTCCAACTGCGGGCTTGGAAAGAGATGCACTTTTTCTGCCTTCATTTCTTTCACTTTTGCGGCGATGAGTTCCCCGGCTGCTGCGTAAGTGCCTACACGGTGGACTTGCGCACTCATGCTTTCCGCTTTAGCCTGGAAAACGGAAAAAAGCTTTTCCGTGGACAATGTTGCCAACTCCTTTTACTGCCATGTTCATAGTGGACAGGTGGTCAGACCACTACAAAGCATACACATTTGTTAAAAAAAGTACAAATAAGAATTCAGATGGCCAGACCAACATTCTAATAGGTACACATTCGACGATCCCCTGAGGAATCCTGCTTTTTTCAAAAGGAAAATGTCTCTTCTTGTCCCCCTTTTTACATGATAATCAGGAGAATGAAAGAGGTATTGAATGATTCATCATAAGAGGGAGCTTTAATCAGAGAGGGGTACGATTCCTGTTGAAATGGCGGGATGCAGTTGACCGGCGAAACTTTTATTTTATGACCGCCAACGGGGCGCTTTACTTTACAGCACTGGCCTTTATCGATAGCAACATCATCGTGCCTCTTTTTTTAAACAACCTGACTCACTCCCCCCTGCTCGTGGGATTAGCCGCAACAGTTCGCTCCGTCGGCTTTTTCCTCCCCCAAATTCTCCTGGCAGGGTGGGTCACGGGAGCGGAACACTTAAACCGGTTTATCTTTCGAACGCATTTCTTCACCCGGTCCCAGTTGCTGATCCCGGTCCTGGCCATCTGGTTCAGCTGGCCTGCTTCAGTGACGGCTACCCTATTTCTCATCTCCTTCACCATCTTTGCTTTCGGCGAAGGCGTCGGCCAAGTGCCCTGGATGGATATATTCGGCCGAACCATCGATGAGTCCCATCGCGGAAAGATGATGGGGATCATGCAGTCCCTCGGAGGGCTCGGTGCTTTCGGCGGCACCCTGTTGGTGCAACGCATCTTGGGTTCACCGCGATGGGAATTCCCTACCGATTTTTCCTTGCTCTTCTTATTGGCCGTCACTTTTTTGCTTGCTTCTGCTTTTGCCATCCGCTTTGCCAAGGATCCGGCGAAACAGAGTCGCAACGCCCGGGAATTGTCTGTAAGCCATGTGATCAGCCATATCCCGCAGTACCTACGGGATCATCGACTCTTCACCCGCATGCTGGTCGTTCAGGTATTGACCGGATTTAACGTGTTAGGCTTTCCTTTTTATATTCTTTTTGTCCAGCAGGCAGGGGTTTTACCTAGATGGGCCGCTGCTATCCTGCTGACGATCCAAGTGCTCGGCCAAGTGAGCGGTGGATTGCTGCTCGGGTATTTCAGCGATCGGGTCGGTAACCGTAAGACGATCATCGTAACCACCGTTATCAATCTTCTCGTCCCTCTGGTGATTCTCTTTTCGCAGCGATTAGCTGGGTTGGCTGCTTTTATTGGGACGGGGCTTGGTTTTCTCGGTGTGGGCATGGTTTTAGGCGGTTGGCTCGGTTTCGTCAATTACCTGATGGAGACGACGCCTACGGCGAAGCGTCCCATCTATGTCAGTTTATCGAACCTCTTCGCCTCTCCCGTAGGACTGCTCCCGATCGCAGCCGGTGCTTTTCTCAAGCTTATCCCGATGAACTGGATTTTCTGGACGATTGCCTTCATAGAGATTTTGGCAGTGATGATGGCGATGAGGCTTCCTGATCCCCGTAAGTTGGACGCTAATGAAGCCAACATCGGTCGACCTCGTCTCGCTCCGGCTTTTCGTCCCGATGATCGTCAACGTCATGAAACAACTAATGAATCCGAAGACAAGGGAGAACACTAAGGACGGAGGTGTTGAAGGTGAAAGGAATCCAAGGAGATCCTCATACAACCAATACGGTGCAGGCGGAAAGTCATAGCAATGTACAAGCAAAGAAAAACATGAAGACTGTTCAGTTGACGCCTGACTCCAAGGTCTCCGTGCCAGCAAATAGCCCCGTTAAAGACCTGCCGCAATAGATAAAAAGGTATAAGCGAAGACCATCGCAATTTTCAAGCAAGTGTGATCATCTAAATCTGTATAAAAAGCTACTATAAAAGTAAACCGGGGAAGACCTGAATCGGTCTTCCCCTTGTCATTTCTGAGAAGTGCTTATTCTAGCGGGCTTTTGAGATGATCATGCATCAGTTGACGGGCTTTCAAGGAATCTCCTTGTTGAATTGCGTCGCAAATGGCCTGATGTGCATTCAGTACAGCTTCGCAATCGTCTCGTGTAGTCATATTGTTCTTCCAGTGATTCTCAATGCTCGCACGGATAATATCTGAGAAATAATCCATAAAGCGAAACAGGTAGGGGTTTTGGGCCGCCATGATGACGGTAAAGTGGAACTGAAAATCGGCTTCAACACCGGATTGATTTCGCCAGACGGCTCGGCGGAGTTCCCGAATGGAATGGTTGATCAGATCTAATTCGGTCGTTCCGCATCGCTTCGCGGCAAGAGCGGCTGCCGCCACTTCGACAATCATGCGCATTTCCTGTAAATCTTTTTCCGTACCATGGTCAGCGGCTAAGATGCGAGCCAAGGCTTCCGCTTTTCCAAAGTCCCGAGGCTTTGAAACAAATGTTCCTTCGCCGCGTCGCACTTCAACGATTCCCAATACCTGCAGCGCACTGGAGGCCTCGCGAACAGCCGTTCGGCTTACTTTGAACATCTCGGCCAGTTCTCGTTCCGAAGGTAACTTGTCGCCAGGCTGAAGGGCACGCTCTTCAATCAGGTCTTTGATGTGATCAACGACCTCATGCTGGATTCTTCGGGGTTGTACCGACCGGACATCCATATTCAATTACACCGCCTTTTTTTACCGATGGTTAGGATTCGCTGCTTCGACGACTGTCTTTTTGGCTGTTTGGCCTAGCACATAGGCTCCTAGAGCAAAGAGAACAACCGCCGTTACGGCGAGTACGATAATTCCTTGCTGCAGCACAGCGGCAGAAGCCGTCGTTGCGACGGCAGCACCGGCACGGACGACATCGGGGATCATAGCGGGAACGAAGTAAGCTTGCGTATAGGTCAGTGCACCCATAGCGGCTACGAAGATGAGACTGTACTTTAGAGTGAAGCGGAACAGTTCCGATTCACGGCCGATCATACCGACGGAGCCGCAGGCCACCGCAATCGACTGCGGTGAGATCATTTTCGCGGTACCGCCGCCCGATGTGTTGGCCGCTACGGTCAAAATGGGGTTGATGTTGATCCCCATAGCTGTGACCTCTTGCAGTTTGCAAAAGAGAGCGTTGGCCGAGGTATCTGAGCCGGTGATAAAGACGCCGATCCAGCCTAACATGGGGGAAAAGATCGGGAAGTATTGGCCCGTTACCGTGAGAGCCAAGCCTAAAGTCGTGGAAAGGCCAGAGTAGTTAGCGATATAGGCAAATCCCAAGACAGAGGCTACCGACAAGAGGGAGAAGCGGAGGCTGTATAACGTATCTTTGAAGACCGCCACTCCGTCACTCAGTTTCATCCGTAAGACGATCACGGTGAGAAAGGCGGCGATCAGGATTGCCGTACCAGCGGAGGAAAGCCAGTTGAATTTAAACAAAACATCCATGGCTTTCTGGGTCGTCGGGTCGATGATAGCGCCAGTCAGGCCAGGAAAATTAAATTTAACCGTAGCCGTTTCCAGGACTGCTTTGACGCTGTTTACGCCCCAGTCGCCGATGAGGGCGGTAAGGATGACAAAGGGCGACCAAGCAGCGATGATAGAGCCGGCGCTGAGCTTACGAACAGCGCGGCCAGCTGCTTTTTCCCCAGGAAAACGCCAGATGTTTTTCGGTTTCCATACGCGCAGAAAGACGATGAGCGATACGAGGGAAAGCATGGAAGCAACGATATCGGCCAGCATGGGACCGGTAAAGGTCGCCGCCGACCACTGCCCGAGGGTAAAGGTGATACTGACGACGGTGATGGCAGGCCATACCTCGATCATGCCCTTCCATCCGGACAATATCCAGACGAGAAGGAAAGGAACGAAAATCGAAAGAACGGGCAGTTGCAGCGCGATCATTTGGCTGACCGGCAGGGGATCCAGACCAGCTACACCGGCGCCGGCGATTACGGGAATACCGATACCACCGTAAGCGACAGGAGCTGTATTGGCTACGAGCGACAAACCGGCCGCCATCAAGGGACTAAAGCCCAGACCGACCAGCATAGCCCCGGCGATGGCCACGGGTGTACCAAAGCCGGCAGCGCCTTCCAAAAAGGCACCAAAACAAAAGGCGATCAAGAGGACTTGCAGACGGCGATCATCGGTGATCGATGCGATGGACGCCTTGATCACTTCGAATTGACCGGACTTAACGATCAGGTTATACATGAAGACTGCGGCTACAACAATAAACCCGATAGGAAAAAGACCATAGAGAGCGCCGAAGAGGGTGGTCAGTATGGTCGTCTGTAGGGGCATGCCAAAGCCCAGCACCGCTACGGCGACAGCGATGGCCACGGTGAAAAGGCCCGCCATGTGCCCTTTCATCCGCTTTACAGCCAACGCCCAGGCGTAGAAAATAATAGGAATCAGGGCAACAAGAGCTGATAGCCCCAGGTTTCCCATGGGGTTAAAATTTTGTGTCCATGCCATTTTCTATTTACCTCCGCGTCCTAATCAAATAGTGTGCATAAATCAATAGTGTGCAAAACATTAAATATAGTGGTATCTTTCTCTAATTTCTTGATACTTATCTGTCTTTCTTTCTCTTTAGGGACGCAAAAAATCTAGAAACGGAAGAATGGATTGGTTCGACTCCTGAAGAACGGGGCAAGCGGTCCATGAAATCGTCCGGTAACAGAAGATGGTAATCCTTTTTCCTAATCCCTCCTTGTACGATTACTCAGTGATCGGCTCGGTTGTCAGACCACTTGTCCACGGATATATTTTCGACGGGATATCTTTAGATCCTTCTTTGTTATTCTTCAATATTTTTAGAAAGGTGATAACTTAGTTGGTTCATTTAGAAATATTTGATTCGTATTCTATAAAAAGAACACGCTACCCGACAGGCGGTAGCGTGTTCTTCTCTGATGTATGATCTTTTACTCGTATTTATGATCTTTTACATAAAATTACGCCCCTTGGGAACAAGAGGTCACATATTCCAAACCTTTTTGCAAGGCCTGACGGTTTACCTCCAAGAGGTTGTGACGGTGCGGAGGTAACACTTTTTTCAACGCCCCGACGACAGATTCTATATGAATAAACCCTGTCAATCCGATCAGTGCCCCTAAGAGGAACATATTGGCCACTTTTAGGTTACCCAATTGGTTGGCCAGATCGTTCGCTTTCATACAAACCTGATTGATGTCGACCCGCGGGCTGATACCGCTGATCAGAGATGAGTTGATCAACAATTGCCCGCCGGGAGTAAGTTGGGGGGCGAACTTTTCCAGTGAAGGCTGATTTAGGACGATAGCTGCCGTCGGTTCATAGACGATTGGAGAAGCGATCGGTTTGTCCGACACGGTGACAGCGCAGTTGGCAGTACCGCCGCGCATTTCCGGTCCGTACGAAGGAATCCAAGCCACATGTTTTCCTTCTAACATACCGGCATAGGCCACCAACTGACCCATGAGCATAACTCCTTGGCCGCCGAAGCCAGCGAATATCATGCGATGTTCCATGTCACTGCACCCCCTCGGGAACCCGAAAATCTTTGAGCGGATAATAGGGAATCATTTCGTCTTCCAGCCATTTGCCTGCATCGAGCGGTGTCATTCCCCAGTTGGTAGGACAAGCGGAAAGAACCTCGACAAAAGAGAATCCTCGTCCTTCCACTTGGCACTGAAAGGCTCGGCGAATCGCTTTTTTGGCCCGTATCACCTGGGCCGGCGTTTGGACGGCGACACGGCTGATCATAGAAGGGCCTTGCAGGGTATTTAACATCTCACAGACTTGAATCGGAAAGCCGTCATTTTGAGAGGTCCGTCCTTTGGGGGTCGTCGTCGATGATTGTCCCACGAGGGTCGTCGGAGCCGACTGGCCGCCAGTCATGCCATAGATGGCGTTATTGACGAAGATGACCGTGATGTTCTCGCCCCGTGCGGCGGCATGAATGATTTCAGCCGTCCCGATAGCCGCCAGATCGCCGTCTCCCTGGTAGGTAAAGACAAATTTATCCGGTAAAGCTCGTTTGACGCCGGTCGCTACAGCCGGAGCCCGTCCATGGGATGCTTGAATGAAATCGGTATCGATATAGTCATAGATAAAGACAGAGCATCCTACTGGCGCCACTCCTATCGTTTTCGGCGCCAATTCCAATTCATCGAGGGCTTCCCCTACGAGCCGGTGAATGATGCCGTGATGGCAACCGGGACAATAGTGAGTGACCACATCTTTCATGCTCTTCGGTCTGGTGAAGACGATTTTAGCCATTTACGCTGCTCCTCCCTCAGTCGCGGCCGTGGTACCGGTCTTTTCGCTCTCGATCTGCTCAATCTGAGAAAGGATGTCGCGGGGATCGGGCACCATACCGCCGGAACGGCCGTAAAAGCCTACCGTCGATTTGCCGTTGACGGCCAATCGAACATCGTCCACCATCTGGCCTGTGCTGAGTTCCACCGTCAAGAAACGAGCACCTTTTTCAGCTGCTGCGTAAATCGGTGCTGAAGGGAATGGAAACAAGGTGATAGGCCGAATCAAGCCGGCACGAATCCCTTTATCACGGGCCATATCGACAGCCGCCATGCAAAGGCGAGCCGCCGTGCCGTAGGCAACGGTGATGATCTCGGCATCTTCTGCCCGGTAGGACTCCCAACGGGTGTCCTTTTCTGCCATAGTCCTGTACTTCGCCGCCAGATGTTCGCAGAACTTCTCCGCCTCTTCCGGCTTAATATATAATGAAGTAATCAGTTTTGACTCCGGGTTGTTTCCTTTCCCAGTGGTAGCCCATGCTTTTTCTACAGCGTTGCCTTCCTTCGGTTCAGGCAAGATGACAGGCTCCATCATTTGGCCGAGAACGCCGTCGCCGAGGACCATGACGGGGTTCCGGTATTCATCAGCCTTGTCAAAGGCGAGGAACATGAGGTCGGCCATCTCCTGTACTGAAGAAGGAGCGAGCACCATAAGACGGTAGTCGCCATGGCCGCCCCCTTTGGCCGCTTGGTAGTAATCGCTTTGTGTCGGCGCAATTCCTCCAAGTCCAGGGCCGGTGCGCATGATATTGACGATGACAGCGGGAAGTTCTGAACCGGCTATGTAAGAGATCCCTTCTTGTTTAAGGCTGATGCCGGGTCCCGAAGAAGACGTCATCACGCGGGCACCGGTGCAAGCCGCACCCATGACCATATTGATAGCACCAATCTCACTTTCCGATTGCAGGAAGACACCGTCCACTTTGGGCAAGTTACGAGCCATATATTCTAACAGTTCGTTCTGAGGCGTAATGGGATATCCGAAGAAGAATCGGCAACCAGCGCGGATAGCCGCTTCGGCGATAGCCTCATTCCCCTTCATCAATACTTTTTGAGTCATCTTGTTCACCTTTCTTTACGAATGTTGCCGATTATCTCTCGACTTGGATCACCAGATCGGGACACATACGGGCGCATAAGGCACAGCCATTGCATTTTTCCTTGTCCGTAACGATAGCCGGTTGGAATCCTTTCGAATTCAACCGCGATGCATCGAGGACGACAATTCCCGTCGGACAGGCCGCCGTACATAGGCCACAGCCTTTACAGCGGTCTTCCTGAAATATTGCTCTTGCCATCAGTGAGTACACCTCCCAATTCTGCTATAGTTTATCGACATGAGGATTGCTTGTTTTTGAAAAGAACTATCCTAGCTCACCCGTTTTCGAAATCGCAAAAGGGCTAAGGTAAAGAGCAGTGCTGTGAACCCTGTCAAGGTCAGCACTTCTCCGTAGAGATAATCGAAGCCAACTTCTTTTAAGAAAATCCCTCGTAAGATAACCAAAAAATCGGTTAAGGGAATAAAGTTTCCCAAAATTCGGATAAATGGTGGCATGGTCTCCCTCGGAAAAACAAAACCGGACAGCAGTATACTGGGAAGGATAAAGGCAAAGGCCATCTGCATCGCCTGTAATTGATTTTCACTGAAGGTAGACATGAGCATTCCGATGCTCAAAGAAGTAAGAATAAATAGAAAGGCCAGGGAAACAAGCAAGGAAAGGCTTCCCCGGACAGGGACAGCAAACCAATAGGTACCGGCGGCAAGTACGAGAGCAAAGGTGACCATTCCAACGACCACGTAAGGGATGAGCTTGCCCAGAATCAGTTCAGCCGGGCGTATCGGGGTGCAAATCAGCTGTTCCATCGTTCCTCGTTCTTTTTCTCTGACGAGGGCAAAAGCGGTCAACGTCATGGTCACATTTTGCATAATAAGTCCGATCAGTGCAGGGATGGTAAAAAGATGAGTTTTCAATTCCGGATTATACCAAACACCTACCTCGGCTTCCAAGGGTAAAACTTCATCGAGAGCGACTTCTTTCCCCAACTTCCGGCCAAACAGCGAAGCTCCCCGGGAGTGTATCACCCCTTGGGCCACATGCATGGCTTGCTGTGTCGACTGTGGTTCTGACCCGTCAATGAGAACCTCAACAGCCGCTCTTTGTCCATTCTGCAGTCTCAGGGAATAATCAGGCGGGATGACGATAGCTACGCGGCTTCGACCTGTTGCCAAAGCTTTCCGTATGTCATCGTAGCTTTGGGCTTGACCTTGTATAGAGAAATAAGTAGAGTTTATAAAACATTGTATCACATTTTGGCTCTCTTCGCTGAAAGATTGATCCCAAACAATCGTCGGGAGATGGCGAATGTCCGTGTTGATACCGTAGCCGAAAAGGAAAAGCATCAACAAGGGGATACCTACTGCCATGGCTAAACTCATCCGGTCCCGTCGAAGATGGACAAATTCCTTGCGCAGGATTGACCAAAAAGGGGTCCAAGCAAAAACTTTTCGTTCCAAATCTAGATGTTCCCCTTCCCTTCCTATTAATCAAAGGCTTCGGGTGATTGAAATAATAAGTGGTTTTTAACCTTAATGTTCTATAGGTATCTTGCCTATTTCATTGTGAATTTAGTGATAGTTTGTGGACTTGGTGATTACTTTGGATTTCGGATAATCGTTCATTAAGATGCCTTTAAAAAAGAAAAGAAGCGTCCCGGCTACACTTTCGGCGGACGCTTCTTTTCCTCTTTTAATTTTGATGTTCAACTCTATTTAGGGACAGCATTATACCGAATCGACAGTTCCGCTCATTTGGCGCTCTTTGATCTTGAAGGCACCCTTTTCGTCAGGCTGTATGATGTAGAGCACTTTTTGTTCCCTCGACACAAATCCCCCTTGCAGCGGGAAAACCGTCTCTACCTGCACTTCTTCGGGAGAGCGGCTGATTACCCGCCAACGCAGTACATTTGTGGGATCGAACTCGGGCTCCGTCTTCTCGTCTGACACCATTGAAGGTGCTTCATGGCTATTTTCCCACATTTTTTTGATCTCTTCTGAAGACCAATAGGCACCGAGAAAACGTTCCAGGTCTTTTTCCTTTTTTATCGGCGGCGATGGTTCTAGGCCCCGTTGGGATAAGGATGCCCGCTCCTCGGACGCTTTCACCCTTAGGCGAAGAATCTCGGCCCAGCGTGCAAAGGCGATATAATCCTCATCACGCCAAGGGGTTCCGCCCCGCAAGAGAGCCCTTTGGTTCTTCTCATCGTAGAGCCAACCATCTGCCAGGTGGCTCGCCAACCATTGTACAGGAACAAGCATACGATCATCGACGATAGTCCCAGAGACACGCAACCCTTTCTCCCGGGGCCGCCATTTTTCTTCAGGCGAGTTCGCTTGAACTTCCAGGCATAGGTTCTCCCGGCGAACGATGGCTCTGCGTTTTTCCTTTTCATAAGTCACTTCGGCGCCTAAGGCCTCAGCCAAGGGTCGCAGCGGCGCGAGGATATATCCTCGTTCCAGTTGAACGGCAGGCTCAAAGATCATCGGCAGTCCATTCAAGATGATAATCGGCTCATAAATCGAGGTCTTTTTATCTAGAAATGTGGCATTCCGGGCCTCACTGGAAGAAAGGGCTATTGTACATAACAACGCCATAGCAGCTACTCCCAAAGTATATCTTGCAATCGCTCTTCTCATGTGAAGCCTCCAAAAGACATACTCAAAATCTCAACGCTACCAATTCCCTTTCTATTAATACACATTTATAAGGGATATTATTCCATTAAATTCCATTTGGTCCGTAAAAAAACCGGATTTTTTAAAGATCCGGTCATACTCAGCGTCGTTACAATTGAATGTACCTATTAATTCATCTTTTCTTAATTCCAACGTAGTATAGCAAAAGCGGTCATTCCCGGGAAACAAAAGTTTATAGAGAAACGCGGAGACTCATGCCGTCTTCGGCCAGCATAAAGTAAGGTTGCTTGAGTTCATATTGTCTCATCAGTTGCTCGTAGTTCTCCCCCTCGGTCAGGTGAACAAGCACCACCTGATGGGGTTGGGCTTGTTCCTTCAAACGGATCACATCATGAAGGGAAGAATGCTTCCCTTGCGCCTGGTCGGCGCCGTTGCATTCATGAATGAGGCAAGTGGCGTCTTTCGCAAGGCTTTCCAAAAGGGGATTGTAGACAGTGTCTGCTGAATAGATGACCTTTACTTGCCCCTTGTTTGTAGCCTCATAAAAGGCGGTCCCCATGGTAGGGATACCGTGTAGGGCGGGAAAAGTTTTTACCGTCAGCGATCCTTGCGTAAAGGCTTGCACCTCCCCGTCCAGTGGCTGTTCAGTGATTTGAATGTCAAACATGTTGGGCTTTTGCGGAAGATCAAAAAGTTCGAGCAAACCAACGACCGTTTTTTTCGCGCCGGCTGGGCAGTAGATGGGCAGCGGTTTCGTTCTGCCAGCCAACCAGAGGCTTTGAATCAAGGCAGGTAACCCGTAGATGTGGTCGGGGTGAGCATGGGTGATCAAGAGGGCACCTAGTTCTTCTGGGCGCACCCCTGTTTTGACAAGTTTTGCCCAAGGAGACCCGCCACAGTCGATCAGATAACTCGTCCCGCCAGGTAAATGTTGCACTAGAAAAAAGGTGTTTTCCCGATTAGGATAACTTAACCCGTTGCCCGTACCGAAAAAGGTGATCCGAAACATGTTTTGAGACTCCTTTCACTCAGTAACGGTAGTTTTCCCATTTTCGTGAAAACTTCTGCAGAATCCTGCCCTGGTACAGAAGCATTGCCATAAAAAAAAAATCCCTGTAGACTAGTTCTTGGACAAATCCATGATCGAGATTTTCACTAGGAGGACTTTTCATTGCTGCTTGTTTTAGATATTGGAAATACGAACATCGTGGCCGCCATCTATAACGGTGATGACCGGACAGATACATGGCGCCTGACGACAGACCGCCGCAAAACAGTCGATGAATACCGCATCCTTATGGTCGAAGCGATGGAAGCGAGAGAAATCTCGCCTAACTCCATTTCTCATGTGGCCATTTCCTCTGTCGTGCCCCCAGTCAACCCGATCCTCGTCAATATGTTCCGAAAGTATTGGGGCATCCATCCTTTGCTTGTTCAGCCTGGTATCAAAACTGGATTAAATATCAAGATCGACGATCCTCGTGGCCTGGGACCAGACCGCATCGTCAACGCGGTCGGTGCCTATCACATCTACGGGGGTCCCGTGATTATCGTGGACCTAGGGACGGCGACGACAGTTTGCGCCGTCAACGGAAAGGGCGATTTTCTCGGCGGTGTCATCTGCCCAGGCATCGGTATATCGGTGGAAGCGCTGGTGGCTCAAGCAGCCAAGCTCCCCCGGGTTGAAATCGCCCAACCGCATCAAGCCATCGGGAAAAACACCGTCGAAGGGATGCAGTCGGGCATCTATTATGGGTATGTGGGAATGGTCGACGGACTGGTCTGCCGATTTAAAGAAGAACTGGGGGATACAGATCCCCCAGTTCAAGTCGTTGCTACAGGCGGCTTCGGCGAATTAATCGGCCGCGGCTGCGCCCATGTCGATCATATTCATCCCGCTCTCACTTTAGAAGGTTTGCGGATTTTGTACGAGCGCAACCGGCCCAATGCCTTAAAAGCTAAGCAACCACAAGTCCCCGCCATTGGCGCCGGTCTTGAGTAAGCCCACGAAGTGGTTGTCGCTGTGAATCAGTTTGGCACCGGCATCAAAAGAATAGGTCGAAGGTGAGTCAGAACCGTTCGGGTAGACTTTTAGCACCGAAGCAGGCTCATCGATGATAGCCAATTGCCCGTCGGGCCCGATGACAATCCTGTCACGGTGTACTGTTTCGGGCAATTGCCGTTCTTTGTCCAGTTTTTTGCCGTTCCAAAGCCAAATGTTTTCTACCTGATGACCGTTGCCTTCGCCAAGGTAGAGGTTATTTTTGCGGTCAACACCAACCAGCAAATAGTTTAAGGGCTGTTGGGCCGGGTTGATCAACTGCATGCCTTTGATTCCCTGCACCAAGGGTTTATTCGTCGTTTCATTCCAAAACTCGGCGAAAATATGACCCAGCGCCGGGTTTACGGTCAACCGCTCGATGTTAGTATACTGCCGCTGGTTGACTTTCATGGCGTCATGTTGAATATCGACCCGATAAAGCCCTGTGGTCATTCGATCGTTTCCCAGCGTAAGGTAGAGCAAATTGGACTGACTCGATACGGTAGCTTCTTTGACCTCTTCGCCCATGGTCAGTCCACGGATGCGTGTGGAGATCATGCGCTGAGTGCCGTCACAGTTCAGAAAGGAGATTTCCAACTGTTTCACCGAAGGAGCTTTTGGGAGGGGTCGTTTATCCACCGTATCCATCGCGTCAGCCAAAACTTGATTGGCCGACTTGCCCTTTGACTGTGTTGCCGCAGGAAGGTTTACAGGAGCCGCCGATTGTTCCGTCACCAGCAAGAGGCGATTTCGATCAGTCAGCCATTGAATATAGTCAATTTTTTGCCCTGGAGGCATCTTTTCTTGGTATATAGGTCTTTCCTGATGAATATCCCAGACGGTAAAGCTGTCTTCCGAATTCCAAGCGACATATTCCCCTTGGTAGGACAGGCTAACCTGCTTCGCATCATTCAAAGACGTATCGATGTGGAGCTTACGCCATTGGCTTTTCGCTGGTGTCGAGGCATGATCGGTCGTGTTATAGGCGGAAGCAGTCCAGTATTCAAGACCAAAAAGAATACCGCCTTGAAGCAAAAGGGCTGACAAGGCCATAACGCCGATGGTTTTTTTCATCCCCACGTTCCTCCCTAGATCCGTTTACTGGGCATGACCACAAAGGCCGTGGGAATGTAGCGAATCCCAAAGACACTCGATGGCTGGTTGATGACCTTGCCGTTATAGACCATTGTCGTCGACGCCCCACCGTCTAAGTTGCCTGCTGTAACCGCGCCGTACTGAATCATCAGATCCTGTACTTCCCGTAATGTGGCGCCGATAGAACCGACTTGCCGCCCGTCGATCGTCATGAAGATGATCGAGCCGTCCGCTTTTTGTCCGATAGCGGTACGAGGAGCAATCCCGTAGCCCCCGTCCCCTTGGGTGATCGTCGGTTTGCTATTGATGACTAGTGCCGGTCCGAAGGTTACCACGTCAGACACGTCCATGTTGCGCAGTTCCCGGGCCGAATAGCGTCCCACGATAAGAATGCCTTTTTTCGTTAGGCCTACGATGTTTTCCTTTTGATCTTCTTGGATGACGGAAATAAACTGCCCCTTGCTGACGGTAACACCGTCCGGATAGGCACCGTTGCCTTGACCGTTGGGATCGATAAAGCCACCGCCGTTGATCGCGGCTACCGCCCCTTCATGAGTGGCGATTTCAGGCACCGTCTCCCCGGCTTCTCCCATCTTCGAGGAAAGGGCCACCTTCACCCGTTTCGGATCGTGGATGATCATGACCTTGCCCGTGAAACGTTTGCCCTGGATGTCCTCAACATCGATCCGGTCAGACCCCTTGCCGTTGGCAAAAGCCAATTGAACCCCCATATTGGGGTTAGAACGAAGATCCTCCAATGGTTGACCGAGTATCTCCTGGATTTTCTCGGGCGATAGAAACCACTGGGCGATAAAGTCATGGCGCGATACCATCAGTGAGCCCAGGGCCATCTGCCGCAATGAAGGAATGGGGCCGTAAAAAATCATCAACGGTCCAAAAAAAATACCCACCATCAGATTGACTCCGATAAAGAGGGCAAGCATCTTCACAAACTTCAATGAGGTCCCCCCCGCTAATTCTACGCATGATCCATCCATTTTAGATTATACGGTGCGCAAGCAGGACGGGCAACGGAAATTTTAGTATAAATTCGGTCTTCTGTCCCTAAAAACGGGGATTTTGTTCCGCACTTTTTCCACTTGAGCCAGATCGATCTCTACCCAAAGCCAGCCTTCCGGTTCACCAGCATCGGCTAGGACTTTGCCCCAGGGATCGACGACCATGGAGTGACCGGCAAAAAGGACGCCTTTTTCGTCCCTGCCCGTCCGGTTGCATGCGATGACGTAGCACTGGTTTTCAATGGCCCGGGCTTGCAGGAGGATGCGCCAATGATCGAGACGAGACATGGGCCACTGGGCCGGTACAAAAAGGATGTGGCATCCATGGAGGACCGTCTTGCGAATCCATTCAGGAAAGCGTAGATCATAGCAGATGATGGCAGCACAGGGGACACTGTCGATCTGAAAGTTCCCTGCCTGCTGCCCGGCAGCCATGTAGCGATCTTCCCCCATCAGCCCGAAGAGATGTACTTTCTCGTAGCTCAACAAGCGTTCGCCCATGGCGTTATAGGCAAACATAGCGTTAGTAAAACGCTCCCCACTGGCAACTGGTGTCGAACCGCCGACGATGGTGGCACCCACCTGTTGGGCCCAGTGGCGCAAGAAAGCCCCCGTCGGTTCTCCCTGAGTGTCATCGGCGAAAGCAGCCAGATTCGGCAGATCGTAGCCACCGGTCCACATCTCCGGTAACAATAAAACATCCGGTTTATGTTCTATCGCTTCCACCATATAACGAGATACGGTCTCTTCATTCGACTTTCGGTTTCCGGCCAAGACATTAAACTGCAATAGTCCGACTTTCATGCCATCCCCCTCGCTACTTATCCACAATACCCACAGACTTATCAACAAAATTTTCCAGTTTTGGTTGCTTATCTACTGCGAATTGGTCTTTCCTGTCATATCGTCTGCTCTTATCGAGGACATTTCCCCCATTATACCACGGCGCCCTCCATATCAAATTTGATCGTTGATGGGGAAAACAAAAACTAAGGTAATAACATTTATAATAGTTCCCCAACTCTGAAGTTCTCAAAAAAATGTGTATTTGAGGACTATCACTTATTGTATTTTCCTTCATCAAAAGGTACACTAAATATGAACATTCTCACAAGGAGGGATATGCATGGTCGAGTTTTGGAAGCGCTTATGCCGCGAGAAACCTTCTGTTCTTCGGGACATGTTGCCGGAAAGGTATTATGGCTATATCGAGCAAAACCACGTCTATCCCTGCTATGAGGCCGTCTTTCTTCGCTTCCCAAACGGCTACCTCGCCCATGTCACCTTTCATATCGAATCCTCTTCCGATCATGCCTTTACGATGGAACTGGGAACTTGGATATACAATGAACACTTTTTCTTCTCGACTCGTTTCCCCAGGCCGGCCGTAGACGCTGTAGGCCACCACTTCAATGAAACCGGCAACGCACTGAATCTCAAAAAGCCAGACTGCCAAAAGCTACTATACATAATTGAATCCCTGCCTCCTCTCCATAGAGAATGCCAGTGTCTGCCCAAGGTCTTTGCGCAGACCATGGAGATTGTCTGACAGATAGAACAAAAACAGCACTCGGTTAGCGAGCGTTAGCTCTACTATGTGATAGGTCCTTTAAAAAGAAGCAAGAATCCATGGAGATGTTTTTACCATGGATCCTTGCTTTATTTCTGCCCGAAACCGCATTAGGCCAGTTCCGATAATGAGTCAAGATGTTTCCAAGAGGCTCCCCGGTCCTTTACGGTTATGGGACGGTTCAGTTCTGTAAGCACATCATCGACATACTCCCGTCTTCGCATACCTACGAGCACCGTTGTGACGCCTTCCGTAGACCGAAGAACCCGCAAGGCAGCCTGGCTGATGGTATCTGTTCCAGTCCAATCAGGCTCCACCGCTTCCAGGCGCTTTTTGATCTTCGTCGTTTTTTCAGCTGTCCTCGCTTGAAGGACAGCGGTAATCGTCTCAAAAGCCTGGTTTAGCGCTTCGGCATATTCATTGGCCCAATCCACAATTTCCGGCGGGCGGCGGTGCCACTTATGGGTTAAAAGCAGATCCATGCCGTCTTGGATCGTCGGGACGATATAGCGCACTTGTGCCTCTTCCCATTGGATAGGATTCGTAAATCGAAGCCATTGTTCATCCAGCATTTCACTGGCGGACAGTTTGGCTTGAATATCGTTGGCTTTCCCAATGGCCATTTTATGCACCGATAATATCTGAAGAGCCAAATACTCCTCCAGACGACCCAAGTGAGCCAGACAGCGTTTCACGTCATCGGCGGTTTTTTCCTCTTCTATATCCACTTCAGCTAAACGCAGCAGTTGGTTGCCGATAAAAGCGTTGAGAGGTCGATTCGTTAGCACAGCTAGTCCCTTTTCTCGAGCGAAGCAAAGAACGCTGCTCCTTCCGGACTGGTTTTTCTCAGTTACACCGCCCCGCTCAATCAAGTTGAGGGGAAATTGAATGACCCGAAAATGATGGTCCAAGGAAATCGCGCAAGCGCTATGCCATATCTCCTCTAAAGGCGTATGTTCATAATCGGACGCCGGCAGCGGAAAGGAATTGGAACTAATTCCGTAAGCTCCGATGCGGCCTCGCTTGAATTCATCCTCTAGGTACCGAAAAGCGGTCTTGATTCGCCGCAGATATTCCCGGCGGGCCTCACCAAAAGGAATTCCCTCATGCCTTGCCCATTTTAAGTAATACTCGGGGTTGTGCAACAAGAACAGATCGACCGTTGAGACCTGAAGCCGGTTCAAGCTGCCTGTCAATTGTTCCTCGAGAAATTCGGGATGGATACAATGGGCTAAATCGGGATCAAAGGGAACTAATTCGGCAAAAGAGCGGCCTTGAGCTTCTCGTTGCCGGCTAAGGCGTAAATTCTTCCCCTGCAAGTAGCCCGCCTTGGTGACAATGAGGACTTCATCGCGGTGCAAGCGATTTTCCTGCTCTAAACGGTTCAACACTTCACCAATGAGCTCCTCCGAACAACCATCACCGTAGTTACTGCTCGTGTCAATCAGATTTATTCCTGATAGCAGGGCTTTATAGAGCGCCTTTTTATGTTCTTCATCAGAATTGTCGATGCGATAGGCACCAACACCGGCCTCACTGACCAATAGCCCCGTCGCTCCCAGCGTCCGGTATGTAAGGGATGGATGGCGGTGGGCGTACCGACTTGTGCCTTCCGAAGTTGCCGCTCCTTTTTGCATAGGTATTCCTCTCTTCAGACGGTTCAGGACTTCGATCATTTCTACGTCCTTATTTTACCACACCGACTGTGTTAACCCCTTTTCATTTTCCTGTTAATCTTGTTTCGCCATGCTATCTTCGCTTACAGCATTTTCTTGGTATGCCCGGATTATTGCCTTTGTAATCTCTTGCATTACCGTTGGATTGGTCGGCGAGGCAATATTCACTAACTGTCCATCGGCTCTCTTATGCTTCGGCATTTCAATATAATAATTGTTTTGTTCTTTTATTATTTTTATATCGTGGACAACAAAATAATCGTTAAAGGTAACGGAAACTATGGCTTCTAGGTCGCTGTCCTCAAAAGATTTTCTAATCGTTACATCTGTGACCTTCAAAGAACTCACCTCTTGAAGTCTTTTCAAACTCATGGATAATACTCTTTGTCAATTCGTCCCATGCTTTATTCGTTATGGGATGGGCGACATAACGTATTCCATCTCCCGAGGGCTTACGGCGGGGCATCTCTACATCCAGTCCCTTCGAACCCTCGATAATCCTGATCCCGTTTATCACTAACGCATCATCTAATGTGATCGATACGATAGCCCGAATTCGATCTAACTGCATCTGCGTAATTTGAATATCGGTTATATTCATCGACCAGCCCCCCGGTATCATCCTACGTAAATCATTGTAATTACAATTGCAATAATGTGTCAACAGTTAATTAAATTTACTTATTAAACAAAGATTATACAGCGTATTTTCATATAAAGGTTCTCAGGCTGCATTCGTTCACTGTGTATTCCTTGTATCGATTTTTATTGGAAATTTCACATAGAACGTTGTCCCTTCAGAGCTTGTCTCAACTTCGATTCTGGCATTATGTCGTTCCGCTATGCTGTAGCAGACAAGGTTCATGTCCACTTAAAGATACACCTGCTCAATGAATTTATGCATATTTTTACATTTTTCTTATTTTTTATTATAACATAATTTAAGTCAATTTGTTCCAAAGAATAAATACGCAACGCCAAGCGACGTCAGTTATTCTCCCCCGATTGCAACTTATCTCTTGTACTCAGTTAAGCACAGGGTTACGAAAAAAAGTTTGGATATAACTCAATTTGTTCGCTTCTCCGCAGAATCATGGTATAATTTATCATGGTGTTTATTGGTTTTTATTTTACCTCAGGATAAGCAAATAGTAGATCGTCCTATTTGGAGGTTGAAGAGAAATGTCGGAGTTGTCTTGTGCCTTACAAGATGCGATTAAATCCGCTGAAATAATATTCAAGATGTTTAACTCTTCTACATCTATTTTAGTTTCTGATTTGGAAGCTATCGTGGGAAAATTTGAAGGTTCCATAAAAATGAGTATTCAGCCTGGTCAAAATTTCCCCGATACAACAGTATTAAGAGAGGCAATTATAAAAAAATCAAGGGTTAAGAAATCCTTTTCTAAGGAGCAGTCTCCATTCGGTGTTCCTTATACTTCGATTGGATTGCCCCTATTTGACCAGAATAATACCGTAGTCGGAGCTATCGGGATGACCGCTCCCATTGTTGCCTACGAAGAACTAAAAGAAAACACTGAAAAGTTATATTCAGCTTTAATACATACAACATACTCAAGCGACCTTATCGCTTCTGGTGCAGTTAAATTTAACGAGGCCATGAGTGAAATGGTAGATCAAACCGTAAAAATAAAAAATGATTTAGGGACAGTACGTGACGTAATCTCGTTAATAAAAAAAATTTCAGACCAAACAAATTTACTCGCTCTTAACGCCGCGATCGAGGCTGCCAGAGCTGGTGACGCAGGAAAAGGCTTTTCCGTAGTTGCAGAAGAAGTACGGAAACTCGCCCACAATACAAATACTAGCGTGTCAGAAATGTCCACTGGGTTGACAAAGATGATTAGCTCATTACAAGAGGTAGCTACCCGATTAGAGGAGCTTGGAGACTTTACACATAAACAAACTGCTTCGATCGAAGAATTATCAGCTACGATTTGTACTATTCAGGAAAGCACCGATAAAATAGCCGAAGCAACAAAGAAGCTTGTCGATTGAAAAAAATTCAAACGCCCCAAAACGTAGGCTATGTCGAAAAAGAAATAACCGATACAACAAAAAGCTAGTCTTAGCTCGACCGTTAGAGTATATCGTGAAGATAATTAAATTACATTTCTACCTGGGATAGCCCTCGGTAAAGAGTCTCATATAAAAAAACAGCCCAGGATGTAAAGTCCTAGGCTGTTCTTTCTTATGTTTATTTGACAGGCTCTCCGGTTTTTGCATCTATCCCAATTAGGCCTTCTGTTCTTTCCTGCATGTATACTAGTTTTGGATTCGGTGCAAATAAATTATAGTATCGGGGCCAGAAATACGTTAAATTAAGTGAAGTATGTTTGATGAATTCCGCCTTCGCTTTTTCTGGCGTAATAATTCCGGTTAGGTTAGGTAATGCTGTAGGTGACGAATCCGGATTAGAAAAGCCGCTAACATTACCGGTGATTCCATCTATTTCAACGAAATAGGAATGGAAGAGAAGGGGTATCCCATCTTTTAATACCGTGAAATCGTAACGGTATTTTGGTTCCATCATAGGATCAAGTTTTTTGTTATCCACCCAATCGGGTTGTTGAGAATCAATGAATCCCGTTACTTGAAACTCGCCTATTTCTGGTTTCAAATCAGTAAAAAATTGTAGCGCCTTTTTTCTTGCTTCTTCCTCGGCAATTACAAAGGGGCGATTCCGTTGTTCGTCATTCTGAATACCGAATCCGACTACCTGCCCTGTACTCGATATTACATCAAGATGTACCCAACGTCCCGAAGTGACTTCACTTTGGGCTACAGGTACCCCAGTGTAACTTATAATTTCTTGGTTATTTTGCTGACGACTTATAGATGGCTTTCTTATTTCTAGACCCGATAAATCTATCCCCCATTTTCCCAGTAGCTGTGCAGCATCTTCTTCATTTTTTACAATTATTGGAGTACCTTCGTCTATTATCGTAACATTCGGATTTTCAATAGGCTCCGTCCCGTCAAGATTAAATGGTAATCCACTTAAGGCATCAATTGCTCCGTAATATTGAGGCACATATAGTAGTTGTGGTTTCGACTTCGTTGGAGACTCATTAGGACGGTAAGAAATAATTGTATCGTAAACAAGTCTCATCGATTGTATTTTTTTGTGTATGTCTTCGGCCTGTTTTAGCGAAATTGCTTTGGATGGTTCCGGGAAAACAGCAGTGACTGGCATAGCTGAATTTGTGTAATCGTAGATATGACCTTCTGCGTCCATACTTATTTGTATTCCGCATCTTTGAACGGGAATACCTTTGTAAAGCGCGTTAAAAGATATGGAAATTGTATTATCCATGTAGCTGACTTCATTGTTCATGCGATAATCTTTTGTCCAGTCTCCCATTATGACTTTTAGGAAATCGGAGGCTATATTCTTTGCCACTTTTTCAGAGGGAACCTTATTCGAGGTCCAACCAGGATTCAGAACACGAATGTTAATCAAAGAACCTGTGTTTACATCGAATGTCAAACCGATACCGAGTTCCGTTCCTAACTCATTTATTTCAGAAAAAGTTGCCGATTTTCTGTTCGTAAACACGTAGGCAAGGATTGTACTTTCTTGATGTGTACTGTAGTCCTCGGGTAAGGCGATGACACCTTTATAAGACAGATTTAGCTGTTTCATCTCCGGAATGAATTTTCGTACTTCACTAATCACTTTTTCAGCTTTGGATTCAATTTCTTGGGATACTCTATAGTTTTTAAGCTCCACCGCTTCTTGACTTTTCGGTGGAGTATTGACTCCGTCATTGGCTAGACAAATTGGAACAAAACAAAGATTTGCGGCTAATACTAAGGATGCGATTTTCAGGCTTCCTGGGATTTTCACTAAACCAACTCCTTATTATGTTTAACTACAATCTAGGAAAAATTTAACAGTGAAACGCGGAATAACGTCCCGACTTGCGGATAAAGCCATAAGTAATACGCATAATACTTCGCGGGTTTTTTTAAAATTCCTTGTTTATTGTAAATTAACGTAATTTAAACCCTATATTCCCTGAATTTCCACTCAACCGAACCAAGGACTGCCTTAGTGCTCCAAAAAGGTATCCATATTTTCTTGGATAAACGGCTTGCCATCACCCATGATTTATCTTAAAGATGTAATGTGTCGATCCTTTGAATTTGTAGAGAACATTTAATATCTCGTTAAAAAAATAGCAATTCGGCCTTTTAGACCGAACTGCTTTAATCCGTTTATAATGACACCGACTTGTAAACGTTTTCTGTCAAACAGAGGATTTGACTATTTCCTGCTTTTTTAGCCTTATGTAACAAATCTTCTGCTTTTCTAACCAGTTCTAAGGATGATTCGTCAGTCAGTTGAACTAGTCCTCCACTAACTGAAACGCCAATATCATATTCGATATCCAATTCCTGGACTTTTAACTGTATCCTTTCCGAAAAGAATACAGCTTCCTCTAAGCTGGTGTTCGGAAAAATGATTAAAAACTGTTTTCCATCATATCGACCGATGAGGTCATCTTTCCGTACTACTGAATTGAGAACTTGTGAAACGCTCATTAAGATACTGTCGCCAGCAATATGACCGTATTCATCGTTGATCTTCATTAAGTTATCGATATTTAACATCAATATACAAAGGCTTTTTTGACTATCCAGAGCTCGAAGGCTCTCTACTTCAAGGGCATTAAATATGGCCCCATGATTTAAAAATCCGGTAAGACTATCCGTAATGGCTTGCTTTTGTAATAAACGGTTTTTTAGCTTTAGTTCTTCTTCGAATTTCTTTCTAGCGGTTATGTCAATTACAAAAGTTACATTTTTGGGTCTCCCGTCTGTGCCACAAATTGAAGTAGTGTGGGAGTAAATGGAAATTACCCTTCCGCCTTTTCTTACCACTTCCCATTCGCTTGCTAGTTCACTTTTACTCGATATGATATCATCATGTGCTAATATAACCGTTTCACGAATATCCTCTGGGCAAACAATGGTAACGCTTCTCCCTATCAATTCTTCTTTGTTATAACCATAAATCAAACAGTAAGCTGGGTTTACTTCTTCATAGACCCCATGTTCGTTGGTAATGCAGATACCAACAGGTGTCGAATTGATTATTTTGCTAAGCTTGCTTTCAGTTTCACGTATTTCCTCCAATAAACGCCGGTACTCGGTTATATCTACGAAGGTCACCATAACATGAATCAGGTCATGGTTATGGAGAATCGGAAAGGCATTTATCAATAGCCATTTTGGATTATTCTTACTTTTACAACATAATCCGACAACTATATTTTCAATGGCTCTTTTCTGCTCTAATACGATGCTGACCGGGTAGTCAGCTATATTCATTGTTTTTCCATCTGTTGTGATAAACTCCCAGCTTAGTTCGGATACTCTTTTAGAACGGATGTCTTCTTTTGTTAATCCAAGCATATCAGAGGCTGCAGGGTTGCAAAACCTTATCGTTGAATCTAAATCATGGACAACAATGCCACAATTTAGTCTATCAATGATATGACAATAAATATCTATTAGAGCTTTGGATCGGCTTAGCTCCGCTTTGGTTCTTTTAAGTCGTATAACTAATTCGTCTTTAGATAAAAGCGAATAGTCCATTTACCGGACCCCCAAACTAATCCTAAACTAGTCAAGTGATTAATACCATTTTAACATAGTTTATTTATTGATATAGTCCTAATTTGCAACATTAAATCGAATTACCTCTTTTCCCTCACATAATCAAATTTCTTCCGCTTTTTCCCGTGTGAATAAAAATCTTTTCTTCTACGAAACGATTCCAGAAACAAAACCCTTTTCTACGATACCCTTTCAAATTTCCAATTCAGATCAATTAATGCGTTCAGCACACCGCTTAATCCAAACATTTCTACTAAATTCAATTCCACTCCAATCTGGTCTTCCTCTTTTAACCGACCAACTTTACCGATGATAAACTCCTTATCGACAGTCTTTATTTGGCTAAGGCGAATTATGCTATCCTTTACTACGGTAATATCTTGGTACTGTTCTTTTAACAACACAATATCGAAATCCAGTAACTGTTTTCGTTTGTTTGTCTTATCGAATAACGAGGTAACAGGTACAACGCTATATAAATATTTTCCACCAGATAATATCACAGCTCTATGTACGCCAAAGATTGTGACCGATGTACTAGAATCCTGGGGAAAATTCACATAACATACGTCATATCGATCAAATTGTTTCTTTTCCATGATAAATTTACTTTTCTTTTAAGATTCTTTTCTATATATTTTCTGGTCCTCTGTATTAATCTTGCCAAATAGCGTATTGCTTTATTCATTACAGCACCATCTCCATTGTTTGTTGCTGCTGTATCCGCGACAAAACGGCTTATAAGGGCTGTCGTTTTTGTGTAAGCGATCTCTTTTTGCAAGGCGCCTTTATAGTTGATATAATTCATCACAGAGAATAAGGTCGGTTCGTTCTATTATTTCGGCAGCTTTCAATGATTTTTTGATTATTTTAAACAGGAGCGCTTTAATGCTTAATAATACACGAATTGGTTACGCTTGTGTGAACTTAACCCTCCCAGTAAAACAACGTAAGCTTACAAAAACAAAGTACCTGTCACTGCTTCAATCCGATGAAAAGGAAGCCTTCGCTGCAGCGAAAGCCGTTTCCTTGGGTAATATTCGAGGGTACCAGCGTTTGTTGCCCTGGCATGAGGAGATGGGCATTGGCCTCCTGCGCATCTCTAGTGACACTATCCCTCTAGCTGGTTGTATTGACCTTCCTTGGTCAACAGAGTGGCATCAAGATCTGGCGATATTGAGAGAACTGCAGGAGTTGCGACGGCTATCCCAAAAACATCAGATTCGACTTAGCGTCCATCCCGGGCAATATACTGTTCTTAACTCCCCCAACGAGACGGTCGTAATGGCTGCGTTGGCAGAATTGGAGTATCATGGGCTCCTCTGTGAACTCAGCGGCATCACCGATATAATCTTGCATATTGGCGGAGTTTACGGAGATAAAAGGTCGGCAAAGGAGCGCTTTGTCCAGAACTTTTCCCGCCTCTCTCCATTGGCACAGAAACTACTTCGCATTGAAAACGACGACAAGACCTTTCATGCCCAAGATGCGTTCGATGTGGCCAATTCGCTAGGTATACCCGTGGTGTTCGATCTCCACCACCACCGATGCCATAACCTGGCTGGCACCTCGGAGTGGAAGGAAAATGGAATGACAGAAGCTTTTCAGACAGCCCTGGGCACATGGGGCGACAAAAGACCAAAAATCCACGTGAGTACCGGGAGAACTGGTGAAACTGATCGTAACCATGCAGATTATCTTTCGCTGATAGATTTTCAGACTGCCCTTGAACTTTCGCAGGGAACCGCTTGCGATATTATGGTAGAATCAAAAGCTAAGGATCTGGCGGTTCTCCAACTTTTAAAACAGCTTTGCAGCTAATCACTTTTTATATCCAAAAGTAGACTTTCAATTGTCGGGGGCACATTGTCTTAAACGTTAACAAAAAAAGCCTACCGTATGTTTTTCATACAGTAGGCTTTTGTATTCCATCAAAACTACACAGAGGCGAAAGATTTATTTTGCTTCCAGCTACGGACGGTTCCCACGTCATTACCAGCGGCCAAGCCGCCGACGACTGAGGTCACCCAGTCCCGCTGCATCAAAATAAATTTTTCTGGAACATAGTATTTGCGCATGGTTAAGGTCAAGTCCTCGACCGATTCGTACCCGTCGACTGAACGCCTCACGGCGTGTACATCTCGGGCCGATCGACCAGGTCATCTTCCTGGGGTCTTACCTACTTCCGTAGTGGGAAGTCTCATCTTTGGGTCGGTTTCGCGCTTAGATGCTTTCAGCGCTTATCCGCTCCCGACATAGCTAC
>NZ_WNKU01000059.1 GCF_009720735.1 Heliobacterium mobile | reverse complement strand
TCCTATATCCATTCGACATAAAATGGAAAAATCCTTTAAAGGTTCATTGCTTTATGGGTGGCTTTTTAGACAGACTCAGTTAATCTACATTCTCTACATAGATGGCCAGGACGACAGCCGGACCATGAACGCCGATCGTCAAATCCATCTCAATATCGGAGGTTCGACTTGGCCCCGTGATGAAGTTGAGTGCCCGGAAGTCCTTAGAGCCGAGCCGGTCAAAGGCTTCCCCTAAGCTTTTGACCAGTTCCCGGCGCGAGAAAAGGGATAAATGAACCGGTGGAAGCACGCTGGTGCCTCGATGAGACTGGGGGCCGGCTAGCAAAGCGAGTGTGCCTGTTTCAGCGATGGCTCCGTGGGTCCAGGTAATCCCAAGTTTCTTGCCCGCTATAATACCGATATCCCCGCCCCGGTAGATTTCAGGAAACGTCTCCCATAGCGGTGCTAATTCCGGCACGTCCCAGGCTGCCGCTTCTTCAGGACGTATATTCAGTTCCATAAAAATTTTGCGAATCTGCTCGACCGCCTCGTTCCAGTTTTCCACCCGAAAGAACCGGCCGTTAATTCCGACGAAAGCTTGTCGAAAAGCTTCCAAGGTGCCTGCTTCGTCTAAATGATCGATGGCCCGCGGCGGGAGGGTATATTTCAATGATTCCGTCACGGTTGAGGGCGTAGGGCGGCCTAAGGCCTTCGCGATGCTACCTAGAATTTGCTGTTGAGACAAGGCTTAAATCTCCCCTTTCCGCCAACGATCCCGGAAGGTCTCTTTAGCGATCGGCGGGAAGTAGCGCGAGTTGGTCCAGGCTGATAAGGGTGTCGGGCCGCCTTCCAAATGGCCTTCTTTCATAAAAGGTTTTTGACCGATATAGCCGCCTTTCATGGACAGTTTATACAGCGTCGGATTTCCCCAGGTCTCAGACCAGAGGCGAAAGGCGGTTCGTTCCAAGGAACTGGTGGCCCCTGAAACGGTACGTTCGAGCCGCAATTGGATCAGCATTTCATGCAGGGGAATTTTTGTAGGACAAGCTTCCGTGCAGGCGCCGCAGAGGGTGGTCAAATAGGCGGTCTCACCCCAGTTTTTCAAGTCATTCTGCAGCAGCGGCGTCAGTACGGCGCCGATAGGGCCGCTGTAAACCCAGCCATAGGTGTGGCCGCCCACTTGCCGGTAGACAGGGCAGACGTTGAGACAGGAGCCGCAACGGATGCAACGAAGCACCTCTTGATATTTTGGATTCGCTAAAATGCGGGTGCGCCCGTTGTCGACGATGATGATATGCATCTCCTGAGCGCCGTCTTGTTCACCGAGCCCTTTCGGTCCTCGGATGACCGACATGTAGGAAGTGATTTTCTGCCCTGTGGCGGACCGAGGCAGCAGTTTGGCCATCACGTCGAGCTCCCGAAAGGTGGGAACGATGCGCTCCAGCCCCATGAACACCACGTGAACAGGCGGAACACTGGTAACCAGGCGGCCATTGCCTTCGTTGGTGAAGAGCGCAACGGCTCCCGGATCGGCCACCGCAAAATTGCATCCCGATACGCCGATAGGGGCATCCAAAAACATCTGGCGAAGCTTTTGCCGGGCATACCGGGTCAGCGATGCTGTGTCCGGTTGCTGCTTTTGACCGGAGTCCTTTTCAAAGAGGTCGGCCACTTCTTGACGGGTTTTGTGAATCGCCGGGACGATGATATGCGAAGGCGTCTCGCCGGCAAGCTGGATGATATACTCGCCGAGATCGCTTTCCACCGCGTGAATGCCCCGATCTTCAAGGACATGATTCACATGCAGCTCTTCCGAGACCATCGACTTGGACTTCAAGACGAGTTTGGCGCTGTGCTTATCTATGATAGTTTGAAAGATGCTTAGTGCTTCTTCGGCGGTCACCGCCCAGTGAACTTGAGCGCCCTGCTGAAGCATATTCTTGGCAAACTGCTGCAGATAGGTGTCCAGGTTTTCGATGACATGATTGCGAATCTGCATGCCAAGATTTCGCCAATCTTCCCAGTGACCTAGATCATGGGTGACCACGTTTTTGCGATCGCGCAACGTATTGGTGGCCGACTTGACAGCCTTTCGCAGAAAAGGGTGGCGGAAGGCCGACTGGATTCGACCGTGTAAATCCCGGTTGCCGGCAGCCATCTATAAGCCTCCTTGGGCCTGGTCAAAGACTTGGGCCATATGCATGACCGGCATGGCATGGCCCATTTTTTCCAAGCGGCCTTTGATGTTCATCAAGCATCCCATATCGGCACCGACTAACATATCAGCACCGCTTTGCAAGACATTTTCCGCCTTTTCCGTAACGATCGCCTCCGATATATCCGGCATTTTGACGGAGAAGGTTCCACCGAAGCCGCAACAGTCATACGCGCGAGGCAGTTCCAGCAGTGTCAAGCCCTCGATGCTTTGTAAGAGTTGAATCGGCTCATCTTTTACGCCCATGAGACGGGTCATGTGACAGGAAGGATGGTAGGTGATCTTCCGATCAAAGCGGCCTCCGATGGAGCGGACCCCAGCCACTTTGACGAGGAATTCCGTAAATTCGTAGGTCTTCTTACTCAGTGCTTTGGCCTGCTCCAATTCAGCAGGGTAGCGATTAAAGAGTCGCAGGAAGTTTTCTCGGACCATCTCAGCGCAGGAACCGGAGGGACTGACTACATATTCGGCTTCCTGAAAGGCTTTCAAAAAGGTTCGGGCGACTCGACGGGCCTCGTCATGGTATCCGGCATTGAAGGCGGGCTGACCGCAACAGACCTGGTCGGGAGAAAAGGAGACTTCCGCACCGGCGCGGCGCAATACCCGAACGAACGATTCGCCGACTTCCGGAAAAAAACTGTCGCAGAGGCAGGTGATCATCAAAGAGACCTTCACAAACGACCATTCCTTTATTGCTTTGGTGACTTATCTTCCTGAGTGCTGGTGAGCCCGGGAGCCGGTCCTGGGCTGGGAAGCGGCGGAAGGGAGGCGCCAGACAGTGCCTCAAGCGCACGTATGCGCGATTCGCCGGCCAATCGCTGACTTTCCGATAAGAGGCGGAGTGCTTCCTGGGGGTTGTGAAAGCCCATCGAGTTTTCGGCCGAGATGAAGTCAAGATACCACTGGGCTTGGCGGTGCAGGCTGCGCGCTTCTGTCAGTTTGGCTGCGTTCACCGTCGGCAGTTTGCTGGCTGAGGAAATGGATTCGATAGCGCCGGCTACCACTTGCTCGCCTTTGATCAACTGATCGTAGACGCGCCGTTGCGTGTAAAGGATACGCTCTTTCAGGTAATCTTCCGACTGTCTGTGGCAGGTCCCGCAAGCTTCGGAAATGTAGCGCAGGGGGCTCGTCATCCAGTGGGAAGAGATCTTTGAGGTACCAATGCGGACATAGGGCATATGGCAGTCAGAGCAAGATACACCGTTGCGTTGATGGGTGCTGTTTTGATTTAGTTCATAATCGGGATGTTGGGCTTTGAGCATCGGTGTCTTTGCATCAGCATGTTCCCAATCGGTGAAGCCGAGTTCCTGATAGTACTGAAGGATATCGTCAGCTCGGAAACCTTTGTCCCAAGGGAAAGTCAGTTTCTTTGTCCCCGTCTGAAAATAGTACTCTACGTGGCATTGGGCACACACCAGGGAGCGCATCTCATTTCGGGTCGCTTTGGTGATGTCCTTCCCTTGACGGGCGAAAGCTTCTTTGAGGGCAGGGCGGGTAATGACGAGGGCGTTGGTTTTCGGATCATGGCAATCGATGCAGGCGATAGGGTGTTTGGCCTCATCGAGCAAATGAGTGATCGGCTGTGTATAGTAGGATTCACCATATTTGTTGTAAAGCTCTTTGAAATTGGCTGTTTTGCAAGTGATACAGGTACCGGCGCTCTTGCGGGCCGGATCGATCATGCGAATGTCTTCTAAGGAGTAGGTATGGCCCCGATCCTCTGTATACTCTTTGGAAAAGCCGTAGCCGGAAAACAAGGTTTTTAAGAGGGGCTCCCGTTCTAGTTTAGAATACTTGTCAGAACCGCCGTACTCCGTTCGGGCAGTCATGTTATTTTGCAGATAAGTATCGTAGTGATCGGGGTATTTCTTGCCCCAGACGGCCGGGTCTGCTTCAAACTCGCCGATTTCTACACCTTGCGATGGCTCCTGCCGTTGTTTCGGCGTGCAACCTGGCGAAGAGGCGATGAAAATGATCGGGATGATCAACCACGCCAGCAGGATGATTGGTTTGAAGTTTTTTCGAAAAGTTCCCAGCGTGGTACCTGTGAACCGTCTCATTATTGTCTCAACTCCCTAGGATCGGGACCTATGCCCGTTTGAATGCCATGGGGGACGTCGCGGTGACAGGAAAAACAGTATGTGCCGCCGTTATGCCGGGTATCGCCGATGCGGCTGATTACCTCGGTGTGACAACGAATGCAGTTATCTTGCAGGATTTCTACGGTGTGGGGTTTTGCCCGAAACTGAGCCGGCATGGGGCCGATGAAGTATACCCAGGTGTCGACGATCCCGGCGCGGGCTTTGGTAAAGTATTTGCCGACGAAGTTGTGCGGGGTGTGACATTCATTACAGACCATGTTGCGATGGGCCGAGTGATACCAAGATTCATAATGGGGTCTCATGACATGGCAGAGGATGCAAAGCTCGGGCTTGTCCAAGGCATAAGCCAACCCTTTCAAGGGTTGTCGTCCGATGGTAAAGCCAATGCCGATAAGCACGATCACCGATAGAATCCCGTACTGCCACCAATGCCAAGGCCACTTCCATTTCCAGTTCCATTTTCGTTTCCCGGACATTTCTTCACCCTCTGTTCAGTCTTTGTAGCTTTTTGTAGGGTTATTCTGGTTCATGGGTAGACCATTTAGAGATATAACTAATCTACAATTTGTGGTTGACAATTTGGATTGAAGTCGTTATTATATGTAAATGTCGCAGGTACGCGGAAATAGCTCAGCGGTAGAGCATCGCCTTGCCAAGGCGAGGGTCGCGAGTTCGAATCTCGTTTTCCGCTCCAGAGTGCGCCCGTAGCTCAGCTGGATAGAGTAATTGACTACGAATCAAGAGGTCAGGGGTTCGAATCCCTTCGGGCGCGCCATTTCTTCATTGGATGACGGTTATGAGAAATCGTCTTCGATATGAAGGGGATACCAAAAATTACCTGTTGCTTTGCCGCGATTGATGTGATAGTATTTATAACTGTCGCCGGCAAGACGCCGAAAGACAAACACTTCTGGTCCTTGAAAATCAAACAGTTGTTAAAGCAAAAGCGTGCGAAACCAAAGTCAATTCGGCCCGCGCAAGCGGGACGGACAATGATTTCATTTATGAGAGCTTGACTCAAGCTTATCTACATTTTATGTGGAGAGTTTGATCCTGGCTCAGGACGAACGCTGGCGGCATGCCTAACACATGCAAGTCGAACGGAGCACAGATACTTCGGTGGAAGTGCTTAGTGGCGGACGGGTGAGTAACGCGTGGATAACCTGCCTGAGAGTGGGGGATAACAGCCCGAAAGGGCTGCTAATACCGCATAACGTTGTCTGGGGACATCCCTAGACAACCAAAGGAGCAATCCGCTCTTGGATGGGTCCGCGTCCGATTAGCTAGTTGGTGAGGTAACAGCTCACCAAGGCGACGATCGGTAGCCGGCCTGAGAGGGTGAACGGCCACACTGGGACTGAGACACGGCCCAGACTCCTACGGGAGGCAGCAGTGGGGAATCTTCCGCAATGGGCGAAAGCCTGACGGAGCAATGCCGCGTGGGGGATGAAGGTCTTCGGATTGTAAACCCTTGTCTTCGGGGAAGAAGAATGACGGTACCCGAGGAGGAAGCCCCGGCTAACTACGTGCCAGCAGCCGCGGTAATACGTAGGGGGCAAGCGTTGTCCGGAATGACTGGGCGTAAAGCGCGTGCAGGCGGACATGTAAGTCTGAGGTGAAAGCTTGGAGCTCAACTCCGAAACGGCCTTGGAAACTGGATGTCTTGAGAGATGGAGAGGATAGCGGAATTCCCGGTGTAGCGGTGAAATGCGTAGATATCGGGAGGAACACCCGTGGC
>NZ_WNKU01000058.1 GCF_009720735.1 Heliobacterium mobile | reverse complement strand
AATGATTTGGAATGGGCGGTGGCTCTTCAACAACTTTGGTCGATTATTGATGATGTCGTTAAAAACTGCAACAAGAAGTTAGCCGCTTTGATTAAAAGTCAACTCCAGAAATGGATTGGCTCTTTACCCAACTATATCAAGGCTTACTTGCCTATTTCTGTGTGCGAAACTTGAGTTTTTTATTTTTTGTGGGACCGGTTATTCCTCGATATCCATTCCTCCTAACTGCTGGCCCATCATGCACCGGGCCAAGTTGACTATTTGAAGCAAAATGCTTGTCGTTGATTTTAAGACGGTAAAAAATCATTTGCGGAATTAAATTTTTAATTTTTTGTTGGGGTCGGTTATTCTTCGATATTCATTCCTCCTTGGTGGGCGGTTGCCGCAGTGACATCATCGCTCTGATGGGGGAGGAAGTCAACGGAGAAAAAGAAAAAGACCGTGGACAACGGTCTTAATATCGTGAAAATTTATATCCTAAATACATTTACTGTTGACTGTAATTCATCTGCCATTTTTGATAAAGTATTTGCGGCAGCAGAAATCTCTTGCATTGAAGCTAGTTGTTCCTCTGTAGAAGCTGCTACGTTTTGAAGACTAAATGCAACCTGATCCGATATAGAAGAAATACCTTCCACCGCATTAGCCATTATTTTACCTTCGTTTTTGCAAAGAGAGACTGCGGAGTTAACCGTGTGTGCTTGATCACCAAGACTTTCTAATGAGAGAAGAATTTCGTTAAATGATTTTTCTGTTTGGTTTGCTAAAACGATACCGTCGTTTACCGACCGTACTCCGCTAGAAATCATCTCAACTGATAGCTTAGTATCATTTTGAATCTCAGATACAATGCTTAGGATCTTTTCCGCAGAGCTCCTTGAGTCTTCAGCTAATTTGCGAACCTCACCAGCTACGACTGCAAAGCCTTTACCGTGTTCCCCCGCCCGGGCTGCTTCTATTGCGGCGTTTAATGCAAGCAAATTTGTTTGTTCTGTAATCGAGTAGATTAGCGTTAATATATCTCCTATTTCTTTCGACTTTTCGTTTAGGTTCAAAATCGTCTTAGAAGTAGCCTCTTCATTTTTTTGAATTAGCTGCATTTGATTTATCATCTTTAATACCATCGCATTACCTTCGTCAGCATTCTCTTTAACCTTATAAAGAGCTTTTTTCACATAATCTAAGGAAGATTCAATATGCTCCATTTGCTTTGATACTTTAACAACAGAGAGTTGACTTTCTTTTGTCGCTTGAAGCTGATCGTTCATTCCTGAGGATATCTCTTGTACTGCTTCCGTTATTTGTTCAGATGCCTTACTACTTTGTTCCGAGCTTGCCAACAATTCTTCCGAAGCGGCCGCTAATTGCTGGGATTCTTGGTGTATTTTTTGAATTATCGATTTAATATGTGTAATCATACTATTAAAATGGATTGCTAGTTGACCGATTTCGTCTTTCGATTGAACCGCAACCGACTGGGTTAAATCACCATTTGCAATTGCCTTTGAAGCAACGTTTATCCTACCAATATTACTAGATAAATATTTGGCGAAGTAAAATACTACAATAAGTACAAATAGTAAGGAACCGATAATAACAGGAGTTATTTTGGCAATAAGGGCATTGAGTGGGGCAAAAACTTCTTTTTCCGGGACAACGATTACTAAATGCCACTCGATTTCAGGAATGTAATTATAAAATGCTAAATATTCTCCTGATGAATTACCAAACCTTGCAACTCCTGTTTTTTCTTCAAGTATCAATTTACCAAGAGAACTAATGTTATCATCGGGGTCATCCTGGATTTTTGTTTTCATAATCTTATCTTTTGCAGGCGTAGATAAGTAGTTACCTTTTTTATCAGTCAAGAGTACATATCCAGTATCTCCGACATTAACATTAGCAACCATTCCTTGAATGCTAGCAATATCTATGTCTGCGGTAACAACACCTAGAAAAGCTTTATTTTTGTCAGTGAAAGGGACTGTTGTAGTAACCATCGTTTTACCCGTTACGCTATCATAGAAAGGTTCGGACCAAACAATAGACTCTAAATTAGTTTTACCATTCTTATACCAATCTGTATTGGGATAATCATATTCTGGGGTACAATAATCTTCAGTATAATGGATATAATCTTTATCTCGGTAAGCATAAGGACCAAAATATTTTATGTTTTGTTGATATCGAAACGGCTCATACCAAACCCCTATGCCGAGAGTATCAGAATTCACGGATAAAAAGTCTTTTACAACTGAGATATACTGTTCTTTAGTTATTGTGGTCCCGGTTGTTTCAATAAATCGAGCCAAAGCTAAGGCGGGTTTACTGTGAAAACCTAGTCGCATTTGAACATCTTTTGCCATATTATCGATGTTTAATTTCATTTGCTCCTGTAGATTTGCGTTAAGTGTACTTCTGTAGTTCGTATAACTTAACCAACTAAGTGAAACGAGAGCCAAAGTGATTAAGGGTAGCAAAATAATTATTGTTTTCGCTTTAAGAGAATTCATGATAACACCTACTTTCATTTTTGCTTATACAATGTCTTTATTTTGATTTTCGATATAACTATTGCGATTCCTGCTAAAGTAATAGATTTCATTATATGTAACCTTAACTTAAACTAGTTTCTAAGCAGACTAATCAAGAACTGTCTTTCTGAACGAGTATGCCCGGGCAGTATCACGGAGCAAAGTAGTTTATTATCGCCAATTCACCGGGAATATGCTTTAGAAAAAGGAAAAGCGTGGCCCTTATTGAAAGGCTCACGCTTCTTAATTACTCCGGTATTAAAGGCGTAAAAAGCGGTGGCAGGGGATGAACCAGAACCCCAAATAACCCCACAAAAGCTATTGAAGTAAATCCCTGCCAGCATCGCTAGAACATTATAACCACCGAACCAACTGAACATGTACACGTAATTTTCGTTTATTAGCGTCCATTAGTGGGTACGGAAAACAATAGTTATCTAGAGAGGGAGAATCTATTGCCCCTTAAGCTATTAAATGCGAATCGAACCTTGATAACAAATATTAGAAATTGAGAGTATAGTAATAAAGAACCCACATGAAAGGAGGTATCGAAATGGCCATTCGAACTTTTACGATCACGCTCAACCGAGGAGAAACGGCTGTTATTCGCGTACGCTGCCGCCGACGCCGTATGATGATGGGTTAATTCGTCCAAAAACAGTGAACCGCTGGAGGCTTTACCCAGCGGTTCTATAATTTCTAGTAAAACACAAATGGACCTGAATAGCGATTCGAAATCTTAATCCTAAAATATCAATACGTTTTCAAGGTTTCTCGTTTTGCATTTACTATTTTTCTGGTCACAACTTGCAGCGAATCATTTTACTAGTAATTTCGCTCAACCGGAATATCCTGTTCGACCATTGTAAAAGTGTAAATGTCTCAAGTCATAGCTAGTTTTTCCTTCTATCACGTGATAGTGACCAAGTCCTGAAACATAAACGGCTGGACCGGTTACACCGCAATAGTAGTGAATATGCTGGTGGTTTAGGGTAGTTCTGCCTGAATAACGGTGTCTATGACTTTGAATATCGGGTTCAGGAGAGGTTATCCCGACCATACAATGTCGGTGTTTTTTATTAACTGTGGTGTGAACCGAGTATTTGTGAGTATGGATATTCAACGCCCTCTTTCGTACAAGAACATGGGCGATTTTTTGTGTAAAACGAATCAGTATTATATTGGGACAGAATTTTATATAGAGAAATCTATATAACTTGTAAGCAATCAATAACAAAAAAGCGTGGACAATAAGTGCCTCAAGCTTCAATATAAGGTTAGTAGTTAGTAAGCACCAAATCCAAAACCAAAACCGGTGCCGAGGATGGCTATAATGATAATCAATATAGCCAAGGCAACAATGCTATTTCCGATATAGCCCCCTGTACCGCACCCACATGCACCCATAGATATTACCTCCTCTCTTAACTAACAACCGTCACCAACGTACCCGACGCCAATAATCGCGGGATAAAAAGCTCCAATAACGATGAGAGTAATAATAAGTCCTACTATAGTCGGGAACCCGACATAACCACCAGCAACCACAGCACCCATGTGAACTCCTCCTTTCAAAGTTAAATAAGGGTTTACTCACATTACCAGTTTATGGTTGGGACATATTGGTGTGAAAGGAAAAGAATGACCGCCGAGTAAATAAAACCCAGCGGTTAAGCATTGTAGCTTTGGCCATTTTGATCAACATCATCGCGATCCTCGATACCCACTACTACTTTATGAAAAAGCTGATTACCGAGTGAACGATATATAAAAGCGTGGACAGTAAACACTGCCACACGCTTAAATAAATGTTATTGCTTAGAATGCTACAAAGTCAGTGCTTATTTCTTCAATACTGTAAAGGCTTTTGCAACTTTTCTGGCGAATCTTAAAGGCTTTTCCTTTGACTCAAAGTGGATATAAAAAAGTCTGGGCTTTTCAAATAACCAGTGATTATGCAAAGCTGTTACTTTTATCTTGTTTCTTCGTAGAACAGAGATAAAGGGATTAATTTCTCTTTGCAATATCACCGTTTCTCCTAAGTTTAAAGTCCGTCCTTGTTTATCTGGGGACTCAAATGAGAAAAGTGCGGCTTTTACAAGGGGGGAACGGGTTCGTCTATTTAGTACTGTTGCCTTGATATTTCTGATCCGTTGTACAACACAAAGTCTATTTTTAGAAGCGATAACTTTTCCTTTAAGAATTTGTGCAAACTGTTTACATTTACTCGAACGGGTTTTGACCGGCATTATATCACCTCCAACTTTTGGTAATATTACTATACGAAAATGCAAATGAAATAGTGATATGCGAGCAATTATAAAATCCAATTATTCTTAGAACATCAAACCAATAACGAAAATATATTTTCGAAGCCTCCAGGCCGCTGCTGCCTCGAAAGATAAATTAAGCCATCATGGTATTACGTTAAAGCGATCGACCTCAGGAAGAGTATGCCAAGCTGAAGCATTACAACCAATCAAATAGAAGACCGTACAATCGTAAGTTTACTGGTATATATTTTAGAAAAAGGAAAAGCGTGGCCCCAACGAGGTCACGCCTTCCAATATTCTATAACTTGAAGGTCTGTACCCGACTCTGTAATTCTTCGGCTAAGTAAGTTAGGTTTTGAGATGCTGATGCAATCTCTTCCATAGAGGCTGTCTGTTCTTGAGAAGCTGCGGCAATCCCTTGAGTTTCGGCCGATGATTTTTCAGCCAACGTTTTTATTTGTTTTATAGATGATTGCATTCCTTCGCTAGCTATAGAAACTTCTTTTATCGAAGTTGAGACTTCGTGGATCTGTCGCGTAACTTCCTCAACAAGTTTTGCGATTTTTTGAAACTGTTCTCCAGACTGACGAACCATATGAGTACTGTTTTTAACTTCCAAGGTTCCTTTAGTCATAGATTCTACGGCTCTTTTTGTTTCTGATTGAACTTCAAGAATTAATGTACTGATTTCTTGGGTAGCTTTCGCAGATTCTTCGGCTAATTTTCGAACCTCTTCGGCCACGACGGCAAAACCTCTTCCCATTTCACCAGCTCGTGCCGCCTCAATCGCTGCATTCAAAGCGAGTAAATTCGTCTGGCTAGCGATATTAGAAATAACGTCAACAATTTGGCTGATCGATTGTGACTTATCACCCAGATTATGTATGGTATTTGCCGAATCGTCCACAACAGAATTTAGCATATCCATTTGATTTGTTACACTTTCGATGGAATTTAGCCCATTTTCTGTAGCCCTAAGCACTTCTGTCGAGGAAGAACTCATTTTCGTTGAACTAACGGTTATAGTTTGTATGGCCTCCCCAATTTTCTGTCCCACAATACTAGCATTCTCTACAGCCTTTGATGTTTTTTCAACGCCAGAGGCCACCTCTTGAACGTTTTGCCCAATTTGATCGGTCGCTTTTGATGTTTGTTCTGCTGACGAAGCTAATTCTTCAGAAGTCGCAGCTACCTGCCCTGAGGCATGAACAACTCCTCTTACGACATCAATTTGGTTACTAATCATTTGATTAAATGATATCATTAATTGTCCGATTTCATCGCTAGATTTAACTTCCGCTTGAATGGTTAAATCATCACTACCGGCCTTTGTCATGAGTGATTGAAGATTTATAATCGGGTTTATGACTAGGCTTGCTATCCAGAGAGCAATAATCACTCCTACAATACTGGCAATAAAGCTGGATGCTATAAGAAATACTTTTCCCTCCTGATAAGCTTGAATAGAGTTTTGCGCATCTTCTTTAGCTTCGTTTGCATTATATTCAATAAGTTTTTGCACCGTATCATTTGCTTTTTCCCAAGTGGGCTCATTAGTGTTCGGTTAACCCCAGAGTAACCAAAAATGGAGTATATGGGAAATAAGGATTTTTAGCACTCTGTGTCGA
>NZ_WNKU01000057.1 GCF_009720735.1 Heliobacterium mobile | reverse complement strand
CTTCGATAACTTTATTGCTGATTTACCCTGTCAATTCAAGGCTCGACTGGGTTTTTCGGTGTGCGAAAGTTGAGTTAAGTAATTCGTCCCTTTAATAGGCCTTCTTACGGTTCAACAAAGCCTTGGTCGTACTCGATATCGGTAACCTCTAACTGAAACCACTCAAAGTCGCCGCTATTTAGCTTCCAGATGATGCTGCACTGAATCGGCACCCGGATCCCCTGGAATTCCTGATACCCTTTGACGACACAGACCCAGTCCTCTAACCGATATTCGCCGCTACTTTCCATGTATCTGCGAGCGCTGAATTGGATGACATCGCCTTTTTCGTCAAACGTAAACGTGCCCGACGCGGTTACCCCTCCGTAACTCATGGTCGCTTTAGCGCTATTCATATCAACTTCTTCCCAGGTGATATACTCACTCAATACGGCCGAAGGGACCCATATGCACTCGCCAAGATACCGCAACAGTGTCCCTTGATCGATCTCCGGTCCCTTCGAATCCACGACCGGCACTAGGGCGAGAAATTTGATCAGCATGCTCCCTTTACCGTTTTGATACTTATCTTTACCCACTAAGTACAAGAGCGGTGCCGTTTGAATATTCGCCTTCCACACAAATCCCGGCTCGTCGGTTGATATGTATTGTTCCGCTTGCATGGGCATCCAGGGCTGATCGGCTTTGGTCCTCAAAAACCCCTTTTGTTCCAACCGTACGGTCCGAACAGGCACCCTCCCGACGACCTTCGATCGCTCCAGCCATTTTCGAACCGGCAAAGGCAACTCCGCTACATCCTCTTGTCGGATAATTTCGTTTGTATGCTCCTTTTTCCCCTTCAGAAGGTCTCTGACTTCATCGATTACCATCTGGTTGAACAGATACTTGGCGACTAACGCAACTGTGAAAACTAAAACGATCGTGATTGCAATAACACTAAGGGCGACCTTGGTCACTTTAAACACCCTCCCTCACTGTTACCGTTTACCTCCATGTAAGTGGTTCTCCTGCGTCCCCATAGAGCGAAGGCTCACTTCCGGCTTATACCGGACCGGAAAACGCCCCTTCGAAAAGCTGATGATGGACGATAAGATGACGACGGACAACACCGAATAGGCACCTTTAACGAACCCTACCGAGTAAAGGGCGGACATGACGACGGAGAAGTCGATGACGAAGGTGATCTTGCCCGGATCCCAACCAAAGCGTTTATGGAAATAGAGAACAAGGATATTGACCCCGCCCAAGGAAGATCCGTTCAAAAACAGATAAGACAAGCCAACGCCGACAAAAGCCCCGCCGAAAAGGGCGCCCGCCCAGTCTGGAACAGTGAACACCGGAAACAAGCGGTCGGCCATCGTTGTTACAGAGAGGATCAACGTCGCCACAAAAGTCGACAAGGTAAAACTCCATCCCATCCGCATGATCGATAGGATATAAAAGGGGATATTCACGAGCAGATACACCGTGGAAAAGGATGCGTTAAAAAGATAAGACAAACTCAAGGCCAGCCCGGGCGTTCCCCCAGTCACCAGGTGAGCGTGACGAAGTAAGATAATGCCGATACTGGCAAGGACACAGCCGATAAGGATACTATGAAATTTGCGCAAGATTTCCGTGCCTGACCAGACGCTGCGTCGCAACTCTTTTGGGGTAAGGCTAGGCTCTGTATTCAATTCCTTGTCCTCCATCTGTTCTGTACATCAAATAATTCCACAATACGAGGGCTATTCCTCTCACCCTGAGTGAGCTTATCGACGTTTCACAGGCAGAGTTAATGCGATAATAAGACGGTGAAGTGAAACGGTGAGACGCAAAGAATTAGAAAACGCCGGAAGAAGTTGCTCTTCCGGCGTTTTCTATGATTACATGTAATTCCCCTAAACCCCGATTTCCACGTGGTTTTTACCCACATGGATTCGGTGAACCTCATTCTACATTCTGGTCTTGATCCGCTCCAGGGCTTTTTCGGTGTTTTCCCGGGTGCCGAAAGCGGTCAAACGGAAATATCCCTCTCCGCTGGCGCCGAAACCGGCACCAGGGGTTCCCACGACGTTCGCTTGATTTAAGAGCTTGTCGAAGAACTCCCAGGAGCCCAAGTTATCGGGAGTCTTCAGCCAGATGTAGGGCGCGTTCACACCGCCAAACACCTTGTATCCAAGGTTGATCAGGCCTTCCCGGATCAACCGGGCATTCTCCATGTAGTAACGGATATTCTCCTGGATCTGCTGTTGGCCCGCTTCAGAATAGATGGCCGCGGCCGCCGCTTGCACAGGATAGGAGACGCCGTTGAACTTAGTCGTCTGTCTTCTCAGCCAGAACTTGTTCAAGCTGTGGGCATTCCCGTTGGAATCGTAGGCCATGACTTCCTTCGGCACGACCGTATAGGCACAGCGGGTACCGGTAAAGCCGGCTGTCTTGGAGAAGCTGCGGAATTCAACAGCTACCTCGCGGGCACCTTCGATCTCGTAAATGCTGCGGGGAATGTTCTCTTCCTGGATAAAAGCTTCATAGGCCGCATCATATAAAATGATCGACTTGTTTTCCCGGGCATAATCGACCCATTGCTTCAACTCATCTTTGGTCAGGGTCATCCCTGTGGGGTTGTTGGGGAAACAGAGATAGAGCATATCGACACGGGTTTTGGGCAGTTGGGGCTTCATGCCGTTTTCTTCTGTGCAAGGCAGGTAAACGATATTGTCAAACTGACCTTTTTCGTTTAATTGTCCGGAACGGCCAGCCATGACGTTGCTATCGACATAGACCGGATAGACGGGGTCGGTCACGGCGACGACGTTGTTGAGACCGAGGATTTCCTGGAAGTTGGCCGTATCAGGCTTGGAACCATCGCTAACGAAGACTTCATCGATGTCCAGATTAATCCCTCTAGACGTAAAGTCGTTGTCGATGATTTTCTGGAGCAGGAAATCATAACCTTGCTCGGGGCCGTAGCCTCGGAACGTATCGAAACGACCCATTTCCTCGACGGCCTGTTTCATCGCCTCGACGATAGCCGGCGAAAGGGGCCGCGTCACATCACCAATCCCTAAGCGGATGATGTCGGCTTCCGGGTTGTCCTTTTTAAATTGGTTGACTCTCCGGCCAATTTCGGAAAATAGGTAGCTACCAGGCAACTTGAGATAGTTTTCGTTGATCAGCGCCATAGGTGTTCAGTTCCTCCCTTAGAACATATTTTCTTAACAACTTCAAAGTAGCGAAGAGTTTTATTAGGCCGCTTCTTTTGAACAGGGATATCCAGAGTAGAGATATATCTTCCATTATAGTACAGGTATACCTCCGCTGCAAACCTACTGCGTGAGTATAGTCAGCGTTCTCGATGAGTTGGGCCTATGGCAACAGGATAAAAGAAACCTCCGTAGCTCCCGCCTCTTTCAGCATCTTTTCGATGGTTTCTTTGGCCTTCTCTTCGGCCTTATCCAAAATCCCCTGCTCCATCGCAGTATTGGTGAAATCGACTAAGGCATCATTCTCGAGCTTATGGATCTCATCTCTCGATAGTTTTCGTATGCTCCGCTTATCTACGAGTACCTCCCAAGTATCGGGCAGGCATTCTTTATAGCGGATTGTAGCTTTCGGTATCGCAATGGTCACTTTTTTTCCCTGAACCTCTTTGACATCCATCTTATTGGCGTCAATTCCGGCAGCCACTTTGGCCTGACCAACAGCTACATATTGCCGGTCTGTAAAAGGAAGATCGAAAGAAAACCCGTAGGCATCGAGCCTTTTATGATCTTTAAAATTGATCATCGCCTGCCCGGTATATTCATAAGTCACTAAGTTTGCCACTTCGCGAAGTTGGGTGATGTTCACGATAAGGCTATTCTCCGTTGCTGTGTTTACTCTTGGAACAGCCGCATCAGGAGGAAAAGGAAGCTCGAAGATCATCCTGCCTAATACAAAAGCACCGACGATCGATAGTATCACGAAGATATACTTTGCATTTTTGTTCATTCACGATTCCCTCCCTAAGCCCTATTCATATTCATTCAGTCCCTTTCAGTATATCGAATTGTATGTATCCATCATATGGGGCAAAATAAGCCAGTTACCTGCATCAAAGCCGTACAAGCACTGATTCAAGCGATGAAACTAAAATAATAGGGCCGTCCGAACTTACGTCGCCTTTAAATCCCTTTACATTTAGGCAGCACAGCGCTATGGTTAAAAGGAAAGTTAAGGAAGGAATGGTGACAGATGACGGAACGGGTATCCAAGGAAGAAGAGACCTTCCTCGACCAAGCCTCCTACCGACAAGGCTTTATGGAACGGGATGCACTGGCCCAGCACCTGGGCATCTCTCTGGATGAGGTGGGCCCCGGTTATGCCAAGGCGACTCTCCTAGTCACTCCCCCTTTATTGAATGGAAAGGGCTTGACTCACGGCGGCGCTGTCTTTTCCCTCATCGATATTGCCTTTGCTGCTGCTAGTAACATTTACGGCCCAACTGCCCTTGGATTAAACGTGAATGTTAGCTATATGAAGGCCACTCGAGAAGGCGAAACGCTTACCGCCATCGCCAGAGAAGAAAAGAAGACGCGTAAGATCGGTTTTTACCGGATAGAGGTCCGTGACGGCGAAGATGATCTTGTGGCTACGGCGGAGGGGATCGTCTATCGGAAATAAGAATTTGAGGCTCCCTTATCGGGGTGTTTCTGCTGATCTCAAGCAGTATAAAAAGGGACTGAACTCATGCGTTAGGGTTCAGTCCCCTTCCTACTTCAATAATCTATTTCGATAGTCTACTTCAATTATATATGAAAGCAAACCATAAACCCTGTATCCTGCTTAAAGCTTTCGGTAGGTAAAGCTTTTTGAAGGACCACTCCATTCCCTGTAGATTATGCTACTATGAAGCAAGGGACAGTAATTCGTGTTAAGGTGGCGACGGGATGGAGAAACATACATACTGGTTTATCTTCAACAACAGTGAGGTTCTAATAAAAGAAGTCGAGGGTATAGCTCACATCGTTACTCAAGACGATATTGAATCCACAAATATGGAACTATCAACAATCCAACCGATCGGTCAGGTAGACGAAAATAGCGTTTATGTGGCATCTATCGGGGACACCCAACCGCCGCAAGGCTTTTCCTACACAGACTTACGGCGACTCTATGGACGTATCGAGGAACAGCATTTCTTTCTGGCCATGCGTGCACTACACATCTTCACATGGTTGGAGAAAAATCAGTTTTGCGGTTGCTGCGGTCGTCCTCTAACGATGTCGTCCCATGAACTCGCCTTACAGTGCGAAAACTGCGGTCATCTCGTCTACCCCCGCATCTCCCCGGCCATTATCGTCGCCGTCGTCAAAGACGATCAGATCCTGTTGGCTCGCCCCAATCGGGTTCCACAGCCTGAATGGTACAGTGTGCTTGCCGGATTCGTCGAGCCAGGCGAGACACTAGAAGACTGTGTAAAGCGAGAGGTTAAAGAGGAAGTCGGTATTGAGGTCGATCATATTCAGTACTTTGGCAGCCAACCGTGGCCCTTCCCCGATTCACTCATGATCGGCTTCACCGCACAGTATGCCGCCGGTGAAATTACGATCGACCCCGTAGAAATTGGGCATGCCGATTGGTTTTCTGTAGACCATCTACCGACTCGTCCTGCCAGTTTTAGCATCGCCCATAGACTCATCGAGTGGTTTATCTCCAGTCGACACATAAGGACAATGAAAAGCCAAGGTAAGGATTAAACCTACCCTGGCTTTATATCAGTGGATAAAAATCCAAGTATCTCGATTTACTTTGCCTAATGCTTGTCCATATCCTCCGAGCTGGCTTCCTGCTCTGGAGTGTCACTGTGCTTATTATGCTTATTCGATTACTTCCGCTCCCCATTGGGGGATTTTTACCCTTTGTTTCCGTCTGTGTCGTTATCTTAGATTCTGATTTTAGTGAGTGCAAGAGAGTTTATGTAAATAGTCGGTTTGGAATATACCGAAAGAAGCCATGGTTCATTATACCATGGCTTCTTTTCTACCCCATCAAAACTACACAGAGTCAATTTATCGTAAAGCGATGTAAGGTCAAGTCCTCGACCAATTCGTACCCGTCGACTGAACACCTCACGGCGTGTACATCTCGGGCCGATCGACCAGGTCATCTTCCTGGGGTCTTACCTACTTGCCGTAGTGGGAAGTCTCATCTTTGGGTCGGTTTCGCGCTTAGATGCTTTCAGCGCTTATCCGCTCCCGACATAGCTACCCAGCGCTGCCGTTGGCACGACAACTGGGACACCAGCGGTCGGTCCACCCCGGTCCTCTCGTACTAGGGGCAGCTCCCGTCAAACTTCCTCCGCTTGCGATGGATAGGGACCGAACTGTCTCACGACGTTCTGAACCCAGCTCACGTACCGCTTTAATGGGCGAACAGCCCAACCCTTGGAACCGACTTCAGCTCCAGGATGCGATGAGCCGACATCGAGGTGCCAAACCTCCCCGTCGATGTGGACTCTTGGGGGAGATAAGCCTGTTATCCCCGAGGTAGCTTTTATCCGTTGCGCGACGGCTTTTCCACTCAATACCGCCGGATCACTAAGCCCGACTTTCGTCCCTGCTCGAC
>NZ_WNKU01000056.1 GCF_009720735.1 Heliobacterium mobile | reverse complement strand
ACCGAAAGCGACTTCTCGACCCCTGGGTGGTATTTGATTGATTTTATGGTATTTAGTGTCTTAACCGAACACTAATGTCAATATGGGATGAAATGTTTAACTTTGCTCATGATATTTCAGATTATGATTTTGTAGAGAGAAATTTGTCTGACTCTGTTATCGCTAATCTTAAAATAAATACAATAGTAATAACTGATCTTAATGGAAAAATATTGTTTTCGAAAGCTATCGACTTAAAAAATAAAGTAGAGATACCCGTAAACAGTGAATTGTTAACATATCTGACGAAAATTACTCAAAATCGTGAAACTAAAGAAGAAACGATTGATGACCATTTTAATGGTTTTATCTGTATTTCTGAACAGCCAATTCTTATATCCGCCCAACGAATTTTTACGGGTGAGAAAACCGGAAAGAGTCCTGGTATTGTTTTTTTTACACGTAATGTTGATAATCTTTTAATTAATGATTTGGAAAAGTTAACGCAATCTAACATTCTCTTTATGGGTAATATCCCTTCAAACGCCCATCCAAACAGCTTTGGGTATCTACAATCAGAATCAAACAACGAAACTGTTAACGGATATTTTCCCCTGACGGATATATTTAACCGACAAGGGTACTATATAAAGGTTTCTTTACCCAGAAATATTATTAAACAAGGTCAACTACAAATAACGGCGTTTATTGAACTTGTCTTTTTAATAAGCGTATTTTTTATAATGATAAATATATTGTTGTTTAATCGCATCTTTGTTGTACCGTTCAATAAAACGATATCATTTTTAGTAGGATTAAGTAGAGATAAAGGTTTGGAGAATCGATTACCTATAGAACGAAATGATGAATTTGGAAAGATAGCAGTTACATTAAATAACTTACTCGATCACCTTAATAAATCACAGGAAGCGTTGGTATATGCCGGTCAATATGATTCGTTAACGGGTTTATATAATCGTTCTTATTTTGAAAACGAGTTGAAACAATTAGCGAAGAGAAATATACAAAGCTTAACAATATTGTGCTGTGATGTGGACGGACTTAAACTAGTTAATGATACGTTAGGTCACAGTGTTGGCGATATTATGTTGATTGAAACAGGAAGAGTATTAAAAGAGACGTTTGGAAATCTCGGCTTAGTAGCCCGAACTGGTGGCGATGAGTTTACTATAATCCTAACTGATATCGACGAGAGTCGTGTCACAGATTTATCCCATGAACTTAAAAAATCATTAGAAAACAGACAATCTACAGTTTCGGGATTGCAAATTAAGTTATCTATCGGATGGAAATTTATTAAAAGTAACGAGATATCGGAAGAAGTAATCAATATTGCGATTAAAGAAGCCGACGATGCTATGTACCGACAAAAGTTATCTAGTAGTCAAAGTAACCGGAATGCTTTAGTACAGGCTATGATGAAAATGTTAGAAGTCCGAGATTATTTAACTGAGGGTCATTCTAATCGATTACAAGAGTATGCGACTCACCTAGGTCTGGCGAGAGACCTTGATGAAAATAAAATTACTGATTTGTGGTTACTTGGAAAGTTTCATGACATAGGTAAAGTTGGGATCCCTGATAGTATTCTATTAAAACCAGGTCCTTTGACACCAGAAGAAAGAAAAGAAATGAATCGTCATGCTGAAATTGGTCATCGAATTGCTCAATCAATTCCGGAGCTTCTACCAATCGCGGATTTAATATTAAAGCACCATGAATGGTGGAATGGTAACGGGTATCCTTTGGGACTTAAAGGAGAAGAAATTCCTATTGAAGATCGTATACTTGCTATTGTAGACGCTTACGATGCGATGACCAGCGATCGACCTTATAGAAAAGCGATGACTAAAGACGCTGCAATCTTAGAACTTACACTAAATAGTGGAGTTCAGTTTGATCCTAAGTTGGTTACTGATTTTATCACAATACTTAAATCTGAACTTGCCTAACAACTCAATCCAAAAAATTATGCTCAGATTTTAGCGTCCGGCCCCCACTGCCGAACGCTTTTTCTTTATTCTGTAAAAAGGAGGAAATTACCCTCGCCTCATCGAATAAACACTCACCAAATGTTGGAAGAGAGTGATTATTGCCGATGAAAAGCGAAGCAGATAAACTTCTGAAACTAATCCACAAGAAACGCCACGAAGCCTCCCGACTTCTGTTGGCCAGAAAGTTAAATCAAGCAATTCTTGTGTCTCGTGAGGTTGACCGGCTCCGGGAAGAGTATTGCCGGTTGAAGTTAGAAGAGCAGCTGAACAGAAGACCATACATTCGCCGATATATTGGAAATATGCTTTAGAAAAAGGAAAAGCGTAGCCCGTCACCGAGGCTCACGCTTCATAAATTACTTAGTGGTTATTTACAAAAATGCAGGGGAATAGATAAAATATAGTGATAATATTCTTGAGGGAGCCAATATTATGAAACCCCCTGAAACAGAAATTGAAAAATCGTATTATGAAGAAATCCGTGAAAAGAAAACCACTGCCTCCGGTATCCGTGGCCGTGCCTCCCGACTGGGCCGTGTCGGCAGCATGGTCATGCCATCCGAGCGGATGTCGGGCAAGGACAAACGTGACTACCGTCGCCCAGGGCCGTTGATCACTTACTCATTGTTTGAGGACTTAGTGCCCTTTGATGTGTTTGATCGGATGAAGTACGAGCAACATGTCCAACTGCTCCCTAAGTGGAGGAAGAATTATGGCGATGAATATATCTGCCGGCAGTGGGGGCTGTCGAGGTTTGGGTTTGGGATTATTTTGGAGGCGTTGAGATTATAAAACGCAAATTAATGACCAATAAAAGAAAGGTTATGTACTCATTTTTTAGTTAAAAAACACGCTTCGATATACATTATACAAAGCCAAAACTAAATTGAATATTGAGAATCCATATAAGAATCTATCCGTATACAATTTAGTTCTGGTTATAAATGTACTTTCAATTAAAGGTAACTTTTCTTTTAGTTTATTGTATTCATAAGGAATATTCATAGCTTCTTTAATGTAATTTTTTAGACATTCTAACTCTATACCCTCATTAACATCAAGCAGTTTTTCCAATTTAGAATTTATTATATCGCGATTTCTCCAAAATTTATACAATAAAGCGAAATTTACTTTAACATCTTTAATAAAGTAAAGATCTACTTGATTATTCATTTCCCTCAAAATGAAATTATTAATCGAGGAGTATTCAAACGGTGTACCTGCCAAATTTGATGGACTTATATCTACCATAGGGATACTGTCTGTCCGATAGACTAGGTTCTTAAAACGTGTTTCATATTCAACAGATCGTTTATATTCCTCTGTGTGACCAAATTTTAGGATTATCGTACGTCTTCCTAATGCTAAAAAAAGTAAATAAGTCCTAGTACCCCAATAAGACTTAATTCGTTCCATAGCCCATTTTTGAGGAACTTGTCGCCAGCCTTCATCATTTGTTAGCATGCCATAGAATTCTTTGGGATAATGTTCAATCAATTCGAGGGGCGTTTGGTTTTTAAGATTTACGTTGAGTACTTCGGATAGTATAGTAAAGTAAATTTTCTCTTCTCTATATTTATAACCACTCAAAGATGTATATATCTTTTCAACTACCTCTTTTTTATGAGTACTATAGTATTGTTGGATTAGTATCAAATCATCTGGAGTTGTATCTTGAAGTAAAATATTAACGTAAAACAAAACAATACGAAGGTCTTTTAATATTGATAAAGTAAATTCGATTGCCTTAACCGAAATCGGTACATTGTTGTTAGAAATACTCGGAATACTTTTTACCCATTTCTCAAGTTGCTTATCTTCAATAAAAAAGTCATAACGATTTTGATTATTTTCATTTCTGTGATATTCATTAAATTTAATCTGACTTTTATTAAGAGCATTTATTATTTGTTCCTTACTCAAGTATTCCTTTTGATCAAGAGGAAGAAAATCCAAACGTACTAATGGTTCGGTTTTGGAATAATTCGGGATACCAAAAATATTTAAGAAGCAGATACGGGCTTCATTGAATACTAATTTATCTTTTTGCTCGAATTCAATCTTTCCATATTCACATCTATTCTCTTTGTCCAAAATTATCTCCCCCTTAGTTAAGTTGATTAGATAAAAAAACCTATGGGGGAATTCGCCATATCTGAAGCATTTCCTCCCTTTATTAACCAAAGATGTATAAAAAATCTTGAGCTTTGGGTTGTGTAATACCAGTATCTAACTTAAGGCATCATCCTCAAAAATCTGCGTTTACACGAACATGATTCTAATCCCTCTGCATCTAAAACTTTTCCTTCCCTAACTGCCCTACTAGAGATAACCTACACCTGACTCTCTTGAAATCAGTCGATCATAACGTCGAAAGAAGCAGTGTTTCTTTATGACCTATGACCACCAAAAAAAATAAAAAGCATGGGCAGTAAACACCGCCGCACGCTTGAATTAAATTTATCGATTAGAAACCTGCACCGAAGCCCATTCCAAATCCGGTGCCGAGGATGGCTATAATGATAATCAAGATAGCCAGGGCAACAATGCTATTTCCGATATAGCCCCCACCTGTAGCGACACAGCAACCCATTTTTATTTCCCCCTTTCTAATTAGCAGTCGTCACCAACATAACCAACACCAATAATCGCGGGATAGAAAGCTCCGATAACGATGAGAGCAATTACTAAACCAACAACTGTTGAAAAACCAATACGAGCTCCAGCAACAACAGCACCCATTTGAAATCCTCCTTTCAAACTTAAATGATGTGTCACCTACAATTCCATTTTATGGAATAGAAAGAGTTGTTGTGAACGAAAAAAAAGACCGCCGGGATACTCAGTCCCAGCGGTTAAACATTGTCGCTTTAGCCATTTTGATCATCATTATTGCGATCCTCGGTACCCACTATTACTTTATGTAAAATTGGCCCACTTAGTGAAAGTCTGGGTATTATAGAAGTCGATCCTATGTTTCTTTCCATCGACTTTAACTTCCCTTCCCGCCCCACTAGAGATAACCTACACCTGCCTCCTAAATCAGTTGATCCACCAACGAAAGGAGTAGGTGTTTCTTTATGACTTCCCAACGCAACAAACCCGGCCAGGGTTCTGTGTACCAACGCAAAGACGGCTACTTTGTAGCCCAGGTCCAACATCGGCCAAGACGATAACGGCAAACCAAAGTACGCTCGAAGAACGTTCAAAACAGAGGGTGAAGCCCTACAGTGGCGTGACCAAGCACTTGTCGAGTACCGCCAAGGAATCTTTGTTATTCCCACTACGGTGACCTTCGCAGAATGGCTCGACATCTGGCTTGACCAATATGTAAAGCCAAACGTGCGTCCTAAAACTTGGGAGTCATATGAATATATCATCCGGCTTCATTTGAAGCCGAAGCTGGGCAACGTGAAGGTTCAGTCATTGCAGACCACGCAGCTTCAACGGTTATTAAATGAAAAGCAGCAATCAGGCCTTTCGACAAGAACGGTAGAACTAATTCTCACCACCGCAAGAACAGCCCTAAAACAAGCTGGACATGATGGTCTGGTCAACAAGAACGTCGCCGATCATGTTCGCAAACCAAAAGCATCCCAAAAGCAGATTAGCGTATTTACCGTAGATCAAATGAAGGAATTTATGTTTGTAGCCGAGGAAGATCGGCTCTGGATCGCTTTCAAGCTGTTGCTCGGAACTGGGATGAGGGTGGGTGAACTGCTCGCCTTGAAGTGGGGAGATATCAATCTCGAACGTGGTCACATTGACGTCACCAAAGGGACCGTACTGGTCAAGAACGAACACGGCCCGAACAAGACCCACCAGATAATCCAAGAGCCCAAAACGAAAAACGGCTACCGGAGGATTCCGATAACCGAAGATCTGGTGAGGCAGTTAAAGCGGTGGCAAGTGCTCCAGTACATCGAGCGAATGGGTGAGGGCGAGGAATATGAAGACGATGGGCTGGTCGTGACGACCAAGAAAGGTCGGATGGTATCACAGCGGAACTTGGCTACGAAGTTCCATCGGCTATTAGCCAGAGCGGAAATACCGAAGACCAATCTTCACTCATTACGTCATACTTACGCAACCCGGCTTCTCGAAGCTGGTGTTCATCCGAAGGTGGTGCAGGAGTTGCTGGGCCATGGCAGTATAAGGATAACATTGGATACATATAGCCACGTATTGCCCGATGTTAAGAAACAGGCGATTGATAAGATTGAGGGGATGCTAAGTCCGAGGAAGATGGGGTAGGAGTATCGGATAATTTTGAGTATCAGTAAAGAAAGCGTCAAGTGGCAGTTTTAGCCACCCGACGCTTTTCGTACTTACCAATTATTATTTAAGAGATTATATAAGGTAAATTTCTAATGGGATTACTTTACGTAGAAGGATAAATCCGGATTGATGGTAAGTACCATTGATGGATGACCCTCGTAACCCCATAAAGCAAAATAAGCACCTGACGTTATTTTAACCGCCCATGTAGTAGGTACTAACGGATGGATATCGAGATCGGGCTCACCTACATTAATTTCTCTTTCTTCAACTTTAATAGTTACATTAGGAACGTAGTCAATTTCTAAGCTTTCTATTTAGCCCCGTAAAGGTATTTGAGTCTTATCCCCTTATAAGTTAAACTTATAAATACGGAGGGGATAGGAAATG
>NZ_WNKU01000055.1 GCF_009720735.1 Heliobacterium mobile | reverse complement strand
AATGATTTGGAATGGGCGGTGGCTCTTCAACAACTTTGGTCGATTATTGATGATGTCGTTAAAAACTGCAACAAGAAATTAGCCGCTTTGATTAAAAGTCAACTCCAGAAATGGATTGGCTCTTTACCCAACTATATCAAGGCTTACTTGCCTATTTCTGTGTGCGAAACTTGAGTTAATAACAAACGATTAAAAGAACTAATTATTTTACGACTGAACCTAGGAAAAATCCTCAATATAATGCTGTATGAACTGAGAAATGAACACTCAGAAGAAATAGATTTTTAGGACGGAATGGTAAAAGCGATTAATAAGTTAAATATCATTAAATAACAAGGATCCCTAGCGATCTTGCCACCGACGGCGGGGTCGCTTTTTTGCTTTCTACATAGAAGATGAGTTTTTGTTGGGATAAGGGAGGCTATTTGTGGGGGTTGGAGGGCCAGGTGGTCACAAACTCATCTGCTATGCAAGCAATATGAGATGAGAAAAGGGAAGATTGAGGTTTACAAGCCCATATAAGTGTTCGCTTATCTCCAAAAAAACTCATCTTATATGTAAAACCGAATATGTTGAACCTCTTTAACCGAACTGTTGCCCTGTATAGATTAGGAGTTATAATGTAAATTATCATTCAAACTTTTGGTGATAATTAGGGCTTGCTGAATAACCAAAAGCCCCGTGCTTTTTAAAGGATTTTCGGCATCTTTTGTCGAAGTAAGTGCATGAAAAATGAGCCCAGAGAATCAAAAACCGTGCACTTGGAGGGTTTCCACATGTACCGAAAAAATAAAAGTGAACAACTTTATATAGAAGATTTTATACTGCCTTTTGCCGGGAAATTGCGAGCCGACAACCGTTGGGTAAAACTTTCAAAAATCATCCCTTGGGACGTGATTGAAGAAAAATATGCGAGCCAATTCCCGAGTCATACGGGCCGAGCAGCCTATCCGGTCCGGATGGCGCTGGGTGCCCTAATCATCAAAGAGAAATGTGGATATACCGACAGGGAAACGGTGGCCCAGATCGCCGAAAATCCGTATCTCCAATACTTCATTGGACTCGGAGAGTATCAGGATGAATCGCCCTTTGATGCGTCTTTGATGGTTCATTTTCGAAAACGATTCGATGAGAAGACGCTTCAGGAGATCAATGAATGGATCGCACAGGAAACCAATCGGACGGACAAAAAAGATGATGACGAAAATCAAGGCCCATCGAGCGGTGCCCCGCAACAAGAACCCGAGGAAACCCTTAGAACGGAAACGGAACCGTTGCATGAAGGGAAACTGATTTTGGACGCCACCTGTGCTCCGGCAGATATCCGCTATCCGAATGATCTTTCCCTGCTGAATGAGGCCCGAGAAAAGCTGGATGCAATCATTGATACGTTATACAAAGAGGCCGGAGTTAAGCGGCCAAGGACCTATCGTCAGATTGCCCGCAAGCACTACCTTTCCGTCACGAAACAGAAAAAACCTCAATTTCGAAAGATCCGAAAAGCGATTGGAAAACAGCTTCGCTTTGTGGCCAGGAACTTACGCATCGTGCACCAATTTTTCGCATTGATTCAAGAGGCTCAGGGGCAGAGTCCCCTACGCTCCCGTCAGAAAAAAGATCTTGAGGTCATTCGAGAACTTTACCAGCAACAACGCGACATGTATACCCATAAGACACACCGGGTAGAAAGGCGGATCGTGAGTATCCATCAACCCCATGTTAGACCCATTGTTCGGGGAAAAGCCAAGGCCGCCGTGGAATTTGGGGCCAAGGTCGCCATCAGTCTGGTCAACGGGTATACGCGGATAGAAAAACTGGGCTGGGAGCCATTTAATGAAGGAAACACTCTGATTGAATCGGTAGAGGCCTATCTTCGACGACATGGGCATTATCCCGAGGTAATCCAAGCCGATAAGATTTATCAAAGCCGAGAAAACCTCCAATATTGCAAGAGACATGGAATCCGCCTAAGCGGCCCGAAACTCGGTCGGCCATCCACGTCGGAAAAGATGACGAAAGAGCAGATTCGACTGGAAAAATTAGATAGTCGAGAACGTAATGCGGTAGAAGGAAAGTTTGGAGAGGGAAAACGGCGTTACGGTCTGGGCAGAATCATGGCTCGGTTAGGGGAGACTGCAGCCACGGTGATTGGTCTCCAAGTTCTGGTTATGAATTTGGAGCATAAGCTACGGCTTCTTTTTGCAATTTTAGCATTTCGTTCTTTAATATATATAAAACGATATATGAAAGTAGAATTAGACCTAGTTGGTGCTTGAAAGGGTTATTCAGCTAGCCCTAATTAGGAAAGATGAGCACCGACATTAACCGACCATTAAGGAACAGAAGGACTTTAGAATTGGAATTAAAGCTAACGCTTGTCAAGAACGAGTATGTGATTTATAATACAATCAACTGCATAACCGTTTCAGGTGCCCTCACAAGGGAGAATAGGGAACTGGGTGTGAATCCCGGACGGACCCACCACTGTAAGAGGAGCTTTGCACAATTGGCCACTGGGATTCTGGGAAGGCGTGCACGGCGATGATTCGGAGTCAGGAGACCTGCCTGTAACGCTCGGTGAATCATGAATCACGGTAAAGTTCATGGTCAATTTGTTGTTGTGATCTTTACAACAGCAGAATGACTATGGGCTTTTTTGTTTGCCTTGCGCTAGGGAACTGTTCGGTAGCAGGAAAGAATTCTAACGAGAAGGGGGTGTACATATGGGTTACCAGGGGCGTGATGTGGAGGTCGTCTTTTTAGCGGCAGATCAGTGCATGGTAGCAGCTTGTGATTCCTGCGGTGCCATAGGGGACAAAGAATTCGATGTCGTCCCAGTGCCGCAATACATCGTTGGACGGTTCACGACCCGTGTCGCTTTACTGGAGGTTCTCTCTGTCGGTGCGATCCCAGCGGTGGTAACAGTGGCGATCTCAAACGAGCCGAGTCCCACCGGGGAAGAAATCCTCGCCGGGGTTCGAGATGAATTAAAGGAGATCGGGAAACCCGATCTGCCAGTGGTCATCAGCACAGAAAAAAACATTCCCACCAAGCAGACCGGTGTTGGTGTCACAGTGGTGGGCGCCGTCGAGCGAAAAGGTCTTCGGATCGGCACGACCCAACCCGGTGACCGGATGTACTGTTTGGGTCTGCCGAAAGTAGGCCCGGAAGTTCAGCGGGCCGATGATGAGGAAATCGCCCAGGCCAGCCACATCCTGAAGCTGTTTCAGGTAGAAGGCATCCATGATGTGCTCCCTGTCGGATCACGGGGGATTCGTGCGGAAGCAAAGACGCTTGCCGAGGGGCTGGGCTGCTGCTTTTCTGAATGGCCGCCATCCGGTCTCGATTTAGAGAAATCAGCAGGGCCCTCAACGTGTGTCCTCTTTACGGCTTGCCCAGAGGTTCAACTCGATGAATTCACAGGTACCCCCTTGCAGGTTATCGGAGAGGTCATCCAATCGGCAAATCATTCCGGTGTATCGGATGAGTCAGTCACCGCGTTAACCCGAAAAAATCAATAAGACCTCCATGCCGCTAAAGCGGTACCTTCAGGGGAATGAAAAGATTAATTTTCAGGATAGAAACGAGAAATGAAGGGGGATTCACTAATGAGTCACATGGAAATGGAAAGCGGAGATTTACAGCCCTCCATTTGGTCGGCGAAGCGGGTGGCGGTGATCGCCATCTTTATCGCCTTAAGCGCTGTCGGTTCCCTGATCAAGATCCCGAGTCCTGTTGGAACGATCGGTCTGGATTCTGCCCCAGGTTTCTTCGTCGCGATTGCCTTCGGTGCCATGGAAGGGATGGCGGTGATCGGTATCGGCCATCTGTTGACAGCAGCAGTCGTCGGTTTTCCACTGAGCATTCCGATTCACCTATTTATTGCTGTTCAAATGGCCCTGTGGGCGCTGGCTTTTCACTGGATTGAGAAAAAGATGGGTATCGTAGCAGCGACCATCGCAGGAATTTTCTTAAACGGCGTCGTCTCTTCCCTTACGATGATCTTCATGGGCGGTTGGGGTGCTGTGGTCGGCGTCATGCCTTTTTTAGTCATCGGATCTGCCGTCAACGTTGTTCTCGCAGCGATCGCTTTCAAAGCGGTAAATGCCTCAAACTTGTTGAGGTAGGCCGTGACTAATGCCATTGAGATTCAAAATCTAACCTATCGGTATCCCCATGCCGTAAGGCCGAGCCTCGTAAACCTAAACCTGACCGTCGAGTCAGGAAAATTCATCGCCATCATGGGGCCTACCGGTGCGGGAAAGTCAACCTTATGCCTTTGCCTAAACGGGTTGATTCCCCAACTGATAGAGGGAGAACTAACTGGCAATGTCGCTCTGGCCGGAAAGGACACGCAAAAATTTCGGGTCCAGACGCTGGCTCGCCGGCTTGGGCTGGTCATGCAGGAGCCGGAGACACAGATTTTCGGGCAGACTGTAGCCGAAGACGTAGCCTTTGGCCCTTGCAATTTCTCTCTTCCAGCTTCTGAAGTTCAGGCGAGGGTCCGAGAAGCGCTGGCTTCTGTCAGATTGACTGGTTACGAGCCGCGCCATACGGAAGAACTGTCTGGCGGAGAAAAACAGCGCCTCGCCATTGCCGGTCTGTTGGCCCAGTATCCAGAGATTCTGGTCTTGGACGAACCTGCAGCAGAGTTGGACCCTCAAGGCCGGCAAGTGATCTACGAGACTCTAGACGCACTCCGGAAAGAGCGAGTGATGACGATCATCGTTGTCGAACCGAACGGTGAGGATATCCTGGAACGGGCCGATGAGGTCATCGTGCTTCGTGAGGGGGAGATCGCCTGGCAGGGGGAGCCGGACCGTTTGTTTCGCGATTTATCGCTGGTGAAGCGATTGGGATTGCGTCCCATTCCGCTCAGCCTCGTCGGTTCGCACTGCTTCAAAAAGGGATGGATTTGCCAAGAAGAGATCCCCTTGACGCTTTCAGCGGCAGTTCCTTTATTCAGCCAGCCCCATATGAAGGAATTGATGCAGTGCAACCTCGATGATATCTTCTATTTAAAAAGCACAAACGCTACGAAAAATCAACAAAACAGCGAAGATGTCGCTGCTATCGAAATTCGGCAGCTTTTTTACAGGTATGAATCGGGACAACTAGCCTTGCAGGGTGTCGATTTAGCCGCCCGACAAGGCGAGTTTGTGGCCTTCGTAGGTCAAAACGGCGCCGGTAAGACTACACTGGCAAAACATTTGAACGGTTTGTTAAAGCCCACCAGTGGGGAAGTTCTTGTCCATGGAAAAAGTACGCAAGACATCCCCACGAGCCAATTGGCTCATCGGGTAGGCTATGTCTTTCAGAATCCAGATCATCAGATTTTCGCCCTGACCGTGGAAAAAGAGGTCGAGTACGGGCTGAGCCATCTGACATTGACGGAAGCGGAAATCGGTGAAAGAGTCTCCGAGGCACTGCAGTTGACAGGACTGGAATCGCGCCGGTCTGTTCATCCGCTCACCTTAGGCAAGGGTGAGCGTCAGATGTTGGCCCTCGCCTCCATCCTGGCATTGCGTCCTAAAATCCTGGTCATTGACGAACCCACAACCGGTCTCGACGATGCAGGCGTTGGACAAGTGATGGCCCTCATCAAGCGGCTTCATGAAGAAGGAACGACCGTGATCATGGTCAGCCACGACATGGAACTGGTCGCTCAATACGCCGAGCGAGTCGTTGTTTTATATGAAGGAACTGTTTTGATGGACGGTTCTTCGCGGGACGTCTTACGTGAGCGTAAGATATTGGCCCAGGCTGCGGTGATTCCGCCCCAGCGATTTCTTCTGCGAGAGGCCTTGTTTGGCCAGACTGGATCCATTAAACAGACGGAACCGGTTTTACAGACGGGAACGATTGAGCATACAGGTTCAATTGAACAGACCGGTGTTAGAGAGTTAAAAGAAATAAATGAATCACGAAAATCGTCCTTACATCGGGAGAACGAGCCCACTTACCTGTCCCGCCTCGATATCCGAACGAAAATGGCTGGCTTCCTCGGGATAGTCATCACGTCGTTCGTCTTTCAAGATCCGCTGTCCATGCTAGCCTTGTTCACTGTGGTAGCAGCGCTCGCTACTCTCGTCAAATCTGCCCTGGTAAAGTCATGGGAGACCCTAAAGCCCTTGTTACCCCTATTTGGTTTAATTGTTATCATGACCGCCTTTACCTATCCCCAAGAACAACTTCCTGAAGGGATATACCGAACAGTCCTCTTAGGTGGATTCATGGGGGAAGGGTGGGGAGCGACTGTCGGTGGACTGTTCATGGGTCTGACCTATATGCTGCGAATAGCCATCATGGTGATCATCTCGGTCGTGCTAATGGTGTCAACGCCGTTCGATGACTTTCTGCAGTTTCTACGTAAACTACAAGTGCCATCAGAAGTATCCTTCATGCTCGTCACGGCGATTCGATTCATTCCCACCTTGGACAAGAAGCGCCGGATGATCATGGAAGCACAATCGGCCCGCGGCGCCGAGTGGCACGCTCGAGGCCTGCTCGGTCCCATCCGCACTTTTGTTCCCTTGTTCGTTCCGCTGATCATCAACGCCATTACGATGGCTGAACGCTTATCCATGGCCATGCTCAACCGGGGATACGGATATAACCGGACTCCAACGGTGCTGAGGGAAATTGAAATGGCGCCGAGGGATTATCTATGGACGGCTTTGTGTATCTCGGTCGCCGCAGTAGCCATCTATCTTCATTTGTCCCGGTAAACAGAACTTTGCGAATTAGGCCCACCCATGGAAAACGAAGATTTTCAAAAAATCAGTTGTAATAGAAGCAGAAGAACGCTAATTGGACACATCAATTGGCGTTCTTTTTTTATGAAAATGTCCTCTTATCGTTAGAAAAGTTCTTCAAAAAAAGCATGGCAAATTAGGGCTACCAAATTGG
>NZ_WNKU01000054.1 GCF_009720735.1 Heliobacterium mobile | reverse complement strand
TATTCCATCGGCTATTTTCATATCAATCCCTCGCAATCATTGTCCAATAGTATCTGTATTTTACACTATTTTAGTAAACTAAAGTCTCTTGTTTAATGTTTGAAAAACCATTAACAGGTAATGAACGCTAAATCCCTGTTCCGACATCGTTGACGTGCGAGAGTAAACGATATCGCCACAGCCATGCCTGTTTCGCCGCGTGTGCCGACAGGATCCCACAGCAATATAATTCCATTAAGATAATGCCAGTAAGCCACACGTGCCCACACAGCCCGCGACGTTGCCAACCCAGCCGTGCGGCAGCTGGGCGCGGCGAGTGCAGGGGCTGTTCCATGTTTCTTAATGGGATTATAACGGCTAAATGAATGAAGTTTACCGTGTCAAAAAACACCGTGTCGGTGATCTTTGACATGGTCACCGTGTCAAACACCTTTGACACTAACAAGATAACAGTCTCTATAACAATAACAGATATAGAACTATATAACGGTAATAACGTAGAACATTATAACGTTATCAAAGAACAGTGGTTCCAGTAACGAAACAACGTACCTCACCATCCTACACGCACATCATCTAGCTACACTGCTGCGCCTGATAATCTTACCAAACAGGCTTTGCAGATGGTATATGGGGTTGTTGGTGGAGATTCCTGTAAGTCACCTGTCACAATTGACGATGGTTTATGATCTCCCACTGGCTGACCATATTGGACAATAAGTACATGCTTGGGAATAAATATGACCTAGATCACATCGAAACGCTTGTTCTGATGTTATAATAAAAATAAAACACTCTCAAGGAGGCGATACCGATGTTCCGTGAACTTGCCGAGGAAGGCAACACAATAAAACAGTCATTTCATCACTTAGCCGAGGAAGAACAGAAAAAACGAATCGGCAATTGGGCGAACAAATGTATCGCTGCCATGCGAAAAACACTGCCTAAATCAGCGTTTACAAGTTATTGTCTGAAGGTTGCAGGAGAATCTCGATATATTGACGATGGCACACTTGATAATCTGCTGTTTGTGGTGCAGGGGTTGCAAGCGGCTGAAGAACTGTATTCGAATTAAATTACGGTTAAATTATAGAGCGACACGCGGTGAACACGTCATTCACAGCGGGGTCGCTTTTAATTGTCACGTCACCATAACTGCTGAAATCCGGCATAACCTGCTCTAAAAAGAATAAGATCGAAGAGTGCCACTGGCATATTTGATTATTCGTTAAGGGGAGGGGTATTAATATGCACGAGGCGGGAGTCGATGGTTTCATGGCTGTCAGTACGATTGGTGGTGGAATCTTTGCTATCCTTATGGGAATTGTGTCAATCATAGCTTTCTGGAAAATATTTCAGAAGGCTGGATTTTCACCGTGGATGAGCTTGTTAATGCTGGTTCCAGTAGTCAACTTTATTACCTTTTTATATCTAGGATTTGCAGATTGGCCTGCGCTGAAGAACCAGAGTCGACAACTTGACCTTCAACCTTTGGAATAAGAAAGAGCGACGCGTAGTGAACAGTCATTCACTGCGGGTCGCTTTTTTGTTGCCGACGCTACGTTGTGTAAAGCAAAATCCCTTTACTAAGATGTAGCTCTTTTACCTGAACGAAAATGAAAGGAGATTATTGATGGCAAAAAAGACCCTGAAATACGCGTTGACCGAGCCGCAGAGACGGGCAGCAGAAATTCTCGCCACCAATGATGTTCACAAAATGACCTTACTTCAAATTGGTCTGGAAGTGGGCGTGAGCGAGCGGACCATCTGCCGTTGGAAGCAAGACCCTGAATTTATCGAATATCAAAACGAAGTGGCCGAGTTGACTATGCGTGATTTCCTCACAGAGGCATATAACAGCCTAAAATCCATTGCTCGCGGCAGTCAAAGCGAGAAGAACAAATTAAAAGCGATCGAACTGGTGATGAAGAATCAGGGCCGTTTGACAGAGGTACAGAAGGTTGAGGCGAAGATTGAAGATAGCCGTTCCAATGATGCGATCGAAGCTGAAATTGACAATCTGAAGAAGCTGTTGGCCGATATGTAATCATTGACCCTAGGTCGAACTTAGACTCATGAGATTTGCATCTACAAACTCATCCTCTTTCGTTGCATTAGTCGCTGAGTAGAGATAAGCTGTGACCCACGAAGCCCAATACTTCGTTGGGATATCCGGCGAAATACTCAGCGTCTATGCAAGGAGAGAGCATTATGATGGCGGTATTTATCGAAGAACTAAGGCGGCACGGCAAAAGCCCAACCACCCTGCGCTCCTATCAGGACAGTTGGGCCAGATTCGCTCGATGGTATGAAAAGGAGCACCCCGCCCCCACCCCCACCGGGGGGTCAGCCTTGCCGCAGATGGCCACACAACTGGACGTAGCAAATTTCAAAAGGTTCGCTGCCCAAAATTTTAAGCCCAATACCGTCGCCCTCACGTTAACCCATCTCAACGTCATCTTCCGATGGCTCGTCGATAACGGCCATGTACCCGACCAACCTGTCGAAAAAATCGACAGGTTCACCGTACCGCAATCGTCGCCCAAGTGGCTGAATCGAAATGAACAGAATGCCCTGGTAAGAGCCGTTCGCCAACACGGCAATATCCGAGAATTAGCAATGGTCACGTTAATGCTCCATACTGGCGTGCGGGTACAGGAACTTTGCGATATCCGCTTGAAGGACATCTCCTTATCCGATCGAAAGGGAACGATGGTCATTCCCAACGGCAAACACAGTAAATACCGTGAAATCCCGTTGAATGTGGATTGCCGCCGAATCCTTCAGCGATACCTTGAAACACGTAAAACCTCCAGTAATCATCTGTTTTATAGCCAACGGAGCGGAAAGATGTCTCCACGCGGAGTATCGTTCCTCATCGCCAAGTACGCGAAGCTGACCGGCATCGACCATTTGACGTGTCACACCCTGCGCCACAGCTTCGGCCATGAGTTAGCCGTACGGAAAATTCCGCTCGATGTGATCGCCCGGCTCATGGGCCATATGAAAAAAGACGGTTCACCAAATCTCGCGATGACTAGCAGGTACACCATGCCCGGCGAGGAAGATCTGGTCAGAGCCGTGGAAGAACTGAGCTGGATTTAACGATTGCCCATGAGAGCCTACACGTGGCCCTGTGTCGCGAGAGAATATGGTGGGTGGGAAGATTGTACCAGAACTCATGTTCGTTTCAACGTGTGCCAACGTGCAGGGCATGTGGGCCAAACAGATCTTGAAGGACACGTCAGAAGCTTGACGTGTTTTTTTTACGGCGAAAACTCCGAAAGGATGAACAAACCATAAACAAATTAAACCGCATTGAGCGACAGCAACGGATGGAATTACTTGAACAGCGAGTCCGATTATTTGACGATGTTCGCGCTAAGCAAGAACTCAGCCCAGCGATGCAGACAGAGTATATATCCGATATGAAGGAGCTTTACCAACTTCGACGGATTGACCGGTCAGAATTCGATGTTCTGTTTTTCATGTACGAGTATTTTTCCGATGATAAAAACCCAGAAAATGAGCAAAACCTCATCCCGGCAGGAACCCATATTGACGACGCCCCGCGCTTCCATCGTGAACTTTGCGACTTGCTTCGGGTCGTATCTATCGACAACCCCACAGCGAGGATCGCCTGGGCGGCTCCACGGGGCCATGCGAAGTCGGCTTATCTGTCGAACGGCTTTCCCATTCATGAGATCGTCTTCAACAAGCGAAAGTACATTCTCATCATTTCGGAAACAGACTCGATGGCAAAGAAGTTTATCGAGTGGATCTCGCTTCAGCTCAAGTTTAACAAGAAGTTGCGAGAGGACTTCGGAGAATTGCTGTCCGATCGAAAGTCCATGAACGAGCGGGATAATCAAGAAGCGTTTTTGACTCGAACCGGCATCCTTGTGGAGTCGGCGTCCATGGGGAAACAACTGCGAGGAAAGCGGAATGGCTCCCATCGTCCTGATCTTGTAATCCTCGACGATCTTGAATCCGCGAAGAACACCAACACACCGGAACTGCGTGAGAAGAACTTGCACTGGTTCAACTCAGTGGTGATGCCGATCGGCGACCCAGCAAGGACCGCGTTCATTTACATGGGTACCATCGTTCACGCCCGAGGGCTGCTGCCCAACGTGTTACATCGGTCAGACTTCGAATCCCGTATCTACTCCGCCATCGTATCCCCACCGGAACGGGGTGACCTGTGGGAGCAGTTTGAATCCACCTGCAGGAATCCCGAAAATGAAACCCGTCTCGACGATGCGCTTTCTTTTTACCGAACCAATCAAGAAGAAATGGATAATGGCGTCGAGGTCTTGTGGCCAGGACGCTTTTCTTATGCCCGACTGATGATTGAGAAGGTCAATATCGGTTCCCGAGCCTTTGGCTCCGAGTATCTCAATAACCCCATTGATGAAGAAACCCAGATATTCAAGCCTTCGATGTTCACTTTCTTTGATTATCCAGAACTCCGCGACAAGATGGGCCGACCAGTGCCGCTGGACTACCTGGGAGCGTGGGACATCGCCATGGGCAAGAATAATCGCTCCGACTACAACGCCATCGTCATCATCGGTCGGGACCGGCGATCCGGTATCCTGTATGTCGTGGAAACATGGGCGAGGAAATGTCCGGCTCATGAAGCGTTGAATGAGGTCATAAACAAAATCGGCAAATATCGCCCACGGATTTTTGCCATTGAAACCGTGCAAGCACAGTTTGATCTGTTCCGGCAGGCTAGGGAACGAATGGCGAAGGAAGGCATCTACACGACCAAGTTAAAGGCCGTGACTAGCAAAACCAAGAAGGAAGAACGAATTGAATCGTTGGAGCCGATCGTGGAACAAGGGATTCTGCGTTTCATGCGGCATCAGCGAATCCTGCTGGAACAGCTAGAGCAGTTTCCGAACCACGACCACGATGACCTTCCTGATGCTTTACAAATGGCTGTGGAACTTTGTGGCGGGGGACGTCGACGGACGTTCCATCAAAAGCCAGAAGGCTTGTAAGAAATCGCATCGGCTCACCTAGGTAGATGAAAATGGGGGAAGGAGGACTGGGATTGTCGCTATTCAACATTGGCAGTTACTACCCGGCACCGGCTCACCGAGACCGGATTCGACGGTATCGCGAGAACAAAAAGCTCTTTTTGGGCAAGCACTATGATGTATTTCAACGGGTTCAAAATAAACTTACCCGCAGGCAAAACGAACTGCTCTATATCTCGACCAACCTTCCCGGCGTGATTTGTAAGAAATCCGCCGATTTTTTGTTTGGGGAGCAGCCCACGTTTTCTGCGGGGAAAAATGACAACTCCAATGAGCAACTGGCCATTGAGCGATTGGTTGAGGGGAACGACCTCCACATCATGAATTACGAAAGCGCCCTATCCAACGCTTATCGGGGAGATTCATTCTATAAAATCCGCTATGGTCAAGAGTTTGGCGGGATGGTAGGGAAGGAGAGCGATCCCTTCCGGATCATCATTGAAGCCCAGAATCCTGAGTACGTGTTCCCTGAAACGGCTCCCGGTGACGCCAACCGCATCATTGCGTATCATATTGCCTATCCGCTTCTTGTGAAGCGTGGTGATGCCGAGGATTGGTTGTTAACGACGGAATCCCACTATCCCGGACGCATTGTCTATGCCAAATATAAGCTAGACCCCATTGTTGTGACCGTGGACAATGAAATAAATGAGTGGCGAATCGATGCAGAGCTTCTTGCCGAACGGAAGGAAGTACAGACTGGCGTGCCGTTTCCTTTGATGGTTCACGTCCCCAACTATGCCACCGACGATTGCTGGGAAGGCATCGACGACCTCAGCGAAAACAAGCCCTTATTCGATGAAATCAACCACCGGCTCTCACAGGTCGCTTCCATCCTCGACAAGCACGCCGACCCAGCGATGGCAGTACCGGCGGGTACGTTGGGAGAGGATGAACAGGGTAATCCCGTCTTCCGAGTGGGCGTCGATAAGGTCTTTGAAGTCATGGGGAAGGACGAAGTGGTCCCGCAATATATCACTTGGGACGGCCAATTACAGGCGGCATTCATGGAATTAGACAAGCTGGTCAAATTACTGTTAATCAACGCCGAAATTCCCGAGATCGCTCTTGGCTCGGGCGATGCGGGAACCAGTGGAGCGTCTGGTTTAGCGATCAAGTGGCGTCTCAACTCGATTCTGGCGAAGGTAAACCGCAAGCGGCAGTATTACAATAAAGCCCTGAAGAGAGTGCTGCTAATCGCCCAACTGCTTGAAATCGCCTGTAAGGGGCCGCAGGGTTACGAAGTCACCGTTCCCAAGGTCAAGTTCAAAGATGGCTTGCCGGATGATGAAACCGAGATGGCCAACATTATGTCCATTCGAACGGGCGGCAAGGCGACCATTTCCCAGAAGTCGGCACTAATGTGGCTGGATGATTTGACGGAGGAACAGGCCGAATCAGAGATAGCGCGAATGAAAGATGATGAAGCCATGGCTGACCCGTCTATCTTCCAGCAATCCGGTGATGGAAAATGAGGCCTGTGCCAAAACCCGTATATGACCGGGATATAAATCGATTGGTCGGTTATTACAAAAAGGCCTTCACCGAGATTTCCGATAAGTTAAAAGTCATTCCGGCATCTAGCGGGTTGGAAAAAGCCTACGCCGAATCACTGCTGTCGCAAATCATGGTCATTCTTCGAGAATTAGATGGCTCGACGAAGACATGGTGCGAACATGTCATCAAAGAAGCATTCACAGGCGCTCAGGCGCAGAGCATTCTTGCATTAGGCGATGCATCCTCATTATCGGAGGCGGCATCGTCCATCTCTTTTTCCATGCTGGCGCGGGAGCGTACCGAGGCGTTGATTAACGACACCTACACCGATCTGCTGATGGCCACACAAAACACAGAAAGAAAACTTAAACACCTTGTGAGAAATGCCGTCAGCGAGACTCTACGTGTGAAAGCATTGGAACAGATGGGTCGCCGGACGATGAAACATGACATCGTCGGTGACCTCACGCATAAAGGACTGTCGGCCAAGCTGGACAGCGAAGTATGGGTTGGCATTGTGGACCGAGCCGGTCGGCGGTGGAACCTATCGACCTATGCCGAGATGGTGGTCCGAACAAAACTTACACAGGCGCATATCGAAGGAACTCGGGTGGAGACGATGGAACGCGGTGTGGACTTGGCGGTGATCTCGTCTCATAACGCCAAAGACGCTTGTCGGTC
>NZ_WNKU01000053.1 GCF_009720735.1 Heliobacterium mobile | reverse complement strand
GTAGCTATGTCGGGAGCGGATAAGCGCTGAAAGCATCTAAGCGCGAAACCGACCCAAAGATGAGACTTCCCACTACGCAAGTAGGTAAGACCCCAGGAAGATGACCTGGTGGATCGGCCCGAGATGTACACGCCGTGAGGCGTTCAGTCGACGGGTACGAATCGGTCGAGGACTTGACCTTAATCGCTTTACAACACTTCTGTTCAGTTTTGATGGAATGCAAAAGCCTACTGCAACGAATGCGGTAGGCTTTTTTGTCACTATTTTTCTTGGAAAGTAGGTCTAACAGTTTTCTTCGAGCGGCAACAAACCGAGAATCGTAGACTTGTTATGTATGATGATCTCGCCGTTTTTCCGGGACGCAATTTCGCCGATAGATAAGGCACCTTCCACTGGGTACTTTAAGTGTGCTTGAATATTGCTTAACTCGGTATCAAATCGATCCTCTAGGAACATAGCTCGGGAAATACAGTCGAACAGCAATGGTCGATATTTTGCGGGCGCTCGTTTCGCACAATAATCCGCGATCTGTACCGAAGACGCCAACAAGGTATTTGCGTTCCCCTTCAATACATAGACTTGACTGCCTTTGGGAATATCGGCTACACAGACGATTTCGTCGTTGTCGTTTACGCCGATAGGATCTCTTACGACGATTTCGAATTGGCCTTTTTTCTGGATGCCAAAGGGATGATCTTTGGCAAAACTGAAAAAGTCCTCTTTGCCGATTCTTAAATTCTCTTCTTGTTCAATGATGTCTTTATACACTTCAAAGGCGTTTTGGTGGTCAATCTCCGCTAACGTATTCCCGTTCGATTGCGTGATAGTAAATGGTCCGTCCATTTTTCTCCAGCCATGCTCAACGGCGAGTTCCAAAGCTCCTTTGACGATACAAATATATAGAACATCTTTATACATCCCTTTGTGGTCATAGATACACGGTCTATGCTGCAGATCGTAATGTCCCGCCCCACCGCCGATATAGGTCACAGTCTTTCCAACTTTATTGTAGACGGTATCAGTTAGATCTTTGTATTTGCTGGAAAGTCCGTCGACGAGAACCAATGCTGTCGTGTTTTCTAAGTCTTTTGGATCTAGATTAAAACGCATCAAGTAGGGAAGCACAATGGAGCAATAGAGCGGCTCATACTTCTGAACAATAAATCCTTCTCGCTCCATTTTGTTTTCCGAGAGGAGCGCCGCGTAGACGCCGCCGAAAAATCGAATGTTCTTGCTGTTCATCAGATTGATCAATTCGGGCACATGGTGAGACGACTTATCTGCCGTTAGGATCATTAATTGTTCTGATGGTGATAATTCTAGTTGTCCGATATAATCAGTGAGCTCTCGAAAGGTTCTTTTGTACATCTTTTGCCCTCCTTTTCGAGGTTGATCTTATCATCTCTACCGAAAAAAGGCAATTACAAACCAGTATTTCCAACGGAATCAAAAGAGCAGCTCAATTTAAAAGATAAATGCGTTTCCGAAAATAATAGATGGAACACTCCGGTTATAAGGGCGATTCCATAAAGGTATAATAAGATTGCAGGAAATAGATAGAATGCATAGAAATAATAATCGTGAAAAAACATACAAATGCAAGGAGGCTGGAGGAAAAGCAGTCCTACCAAAGAACGTGCACGCAATTTGACGATCAACAGGGGGTAACTATGCAAAAGACAGTATTTCTAAATGCAGCCAAAGTTGACTTTGATAAGAAGCTCGACTTTTCACCGATCTCTAATATCACCATGTTGACTAGGTATGATGACAGCAGCAATGAGGAGATCCTTGAACGGGTAAAAGATCGGACGATTGTCATCACGAAGGAACTGCCCGTGGGAAGAGACCTGATTGAGAGATTCCCGTCCTCTGTAAAGCTTATTGCAGAAGCTGGGACGGGCTATAACAATATTGACATTATAGCGGCGAAAGAGAAGGGCATTGCCGTATGCAATATCCCCGGCTATAGTACGGAGGCTGTGGCCCAGTTGGCCATCGCTTTCATTTTGAATTTGAGTTCTTCTCTACATCGTCAACAAGTCATGGTCAAACAAGGGGATTACAGCAATTTTACGAAACACCTTCAGGTGCCCCACTTTGAAGTGCAATATAAAACACTCGGCATTATTGGCAGCGGAAGCATTGGGCAGCAAGTGATGAAAGTCGCCCGTGCCTTAGGGATGAATATCCTTGTGTACAATCGGGCACCGAAAACCTGGGAGGATCCCGAGGTTCGATCGGTCAGCCTGGAAGAATTATTGAAAGAAAGTGACTATGTTTCCCTCCATTGCCCCCTGACCGCTGACACAAGACACCTAATCAACAAAGAGCGGTTGAACCTGATGAAGCCATCTGCCTACATCATCAACACATCCCGCGGCCCCCTGATTAAAGAATCGGATCTGATTGAGGCGTTGCAAACCGGGAAAATTGCTGGTGCTGGTCTTGATGTTCAAGATCCGGAACCGCCGGAGCTGAACAATCCTTTATTCGCGATGGAAAAGGTGATCCTCACACCCCATATTGGTTGGAAGTGTTTGGAGTCGAGACAGAGACTGATTCAGCTATTGGCTGGAAATATTGAAGCTTTCATTCAGGGAAAAGCGATTAACGTCGTTAGCTAGTGTTCGGTGCGCTCATCTTATCCTGGGAGATAACTAAAAGGTCCATACCCCGTTAATCATTGACTGTCTGTAAATGGTTTTCCATAAAAGAACCCTTCACCACTTCCAAAAGGAAATAAAGGTGAAGGGTTTTATATTTATCGCCCTAGCTTAGCCTTGTTTGTTCTCCGTCGAATCATCACTGGGATTCGGTTCGACTCCAACAGCAACTTCCGCAACGGTTTCCGCATTTGCTTCGACATTGGTTGTTTCACCTACTTGTTCAGCCGTAGATGCCTCCACGGCCGGAGTTTCTGGGGCTGTAGTTGCTTGTTCCGTAGCGGTCATGGCGATAGTCTGTTTCTTTATTTGGGAGATAGCTACACTGATGCCGCCGATGACCAGCAGGCCGGCAACCCCCAGGAGAGAGATGGTCGTAGTGTTATACTGTTCGGCGACGATGTTGATTTGATTTACTTGACCCGGTTGAAGAACCCAGGTCAGTTCTTTTCCGTTCTTAGCAATAGTCGTCGCATTATGCTTCGCCGCTGAAACTGGGAGATCGACTGTTAGAGTCAACTTGACTTGTTTCAGGGCCGCTTGGAGCAACGGATTGACCTTGTCATTGCCTGTAAAGCTTAGATCGGACAGGTCAATCGCTGTGTTCAGTGTGTATGTATTCTTCAAGTAGGACGACTTCTGGGTGAAACCTTCACCGATTTTCCCGAGGAAAAGGTCGCTAGAAGACTCCTTGGCAATACTTTTCACCTGTTTGGAGGCTTGAAAACCGATCATACCATCCTGTTCTAAACTGGTGACGGTAAAGCCCGATTGCTCTGCGTTGGCTTTTAAGTCGTCGAGCGGATTATATCCACCGTCGCCACCCAGTAAAGAAGGGTTGACCAGAATAGAGTAGCCAAGGTCTCCGCTGCCGTCGGGGTTCACCTTCACATGAATATCCGACTGGACGCAGCCAACCAGGAATACGGTACAAAGGACAATCAGTATAATTGCTTGTAAAACGCGATGTTTCGTCCCTCGCACACTCTCACCTCCTTTAATTATTTGTAATAAATTTATACGCGAACACATAATGAAAAATGAGTTAAATATAAAGAAATATACTGTTCGACAAAAATATACTAAATTTGCTTATTTGCTTCCTATTGCGAAAATACCATTGGTTTATTCCAATTAGGTATCATTTTTCGAAATTTTCCGCGGGGAGCGTAAGAATTAATAAACTCGTACACAACAATATTTTCTGATTCTTGGAATATTTTTACTAGTTTCCGTATAAACGTGTTATGGAGAAGGGAAGACAGGCATCCTGGTCGGACCCTTTCGGAATTCCTTCGAAAATCTAATCGGTGGAGGTGATGCGTGGGAAATGAATAATCATGGTGACGAACCTCGCGATGAGCGTGAACCTGTACAGTCGGTGAATAAGAACCGGGCACTCCTGATTTTCGTGCTCGTTGTTTTAATCATGACTTCCAGTATTCTTACGCTCATGGAGAACAACACTCAGACGATCAAGTTCAATGAGTATGTCAGTTTGTACAATGAAACGGTAAAGGACATTACCGAGCAGGCCATGACGGGGCTTTCCTTGACCAAAGGGTATGCCGAGGGATACTCAGAGGTATGGAGCAACGCCATAAAGACGGCGGAAATGGACATTGATTTCGAGAAGATCAAGGAGTCCACTGCGAAGGATAATGTACTCGTGGAAATGGCCCAAGCGAAAGACAGAATCGATGAAAAAATGAAGAAGCTGAAAAACCACCCCAAGGAATGCAAAGAAGCGTATGACACCTTGCAGGCGTTATACGATAAATATTGCTCCATCTATGTACAGGCACAAACAGTGAATCAAGTGTCTTCCGATTTTTCGATGACGCTTGAGAACATCAAATCGTCTAAGCCTGCCGAAAAACACTGAATCCTCTTATATGAATGGGATTCTTGATTGGCGCGGCATCATCAGACGAGGCTTCTGAAAACAGAAGAGGGGATTCTCCTTGAATGGTGGAGAACCCCCTCTTTTCATTTTTTTGTGAAAAGCTATTTTCATAGTAGCCTGTGCCCCAATGGGTCATGAGCGTTTTATTTTTGCATCGAATCGGCGTTGAATGGCTCTGTCTGGGTGGGCAGAAAGGGACTCTTTTCACCAGAGTGATAAATATGCAACCGGTGAAGCGCACGGGTGCAAGCGACATACATCAGTCGCCGATCCAAATCGTTTCCATAGGTTTTCTTATCGGCGCCGTATAACAGAACTACGTCAAACTCAAGTCCCTTCGCGGTATACGCGGACATGATCAAAATGCCCTTTTCCAAGGTTCCTTCGTGAGGATGGACCAGCCGAAGGGGGGCCTTGCTAGAAAGCCTGTGGTAAACTTGTTCCGCTTGTCGCTGGCTTTTACAGATAATCGCCACTGAAGAAAAGCCTTGCCGGATAAAAGATGTTGCCTCCTCGAGGACGGCTTCGTCCATTTCGCCTATAGTCGGAAAAGAAACCACGTGGGGTTCAGCTTCATGTCGTTGAAAGGCTAGGCTATCTTCGTCGGTTCCCAGCACGTGCCTGGCAAATCGATTGATTTCGTAAGAGGAACGGTATCCCTTGCGGAGAAACAGTTTGATTATTTTTGCTATTCCGAGGCTCTGGACCACATCATCATAGATGCTTCCGTCCACTTGTCGCTCTAGGCTCTGGTGGAAATCGCCAAGGACCGTATACTTGACGTCTTTGAATAATATTTTGAATACTTCGTAGTGCATAGGGGTATAATCTTGTGCTTCATCGATGACCACTTGTTTGATGTCCGAAAAGAAATGAGATCCCTCGATGCGAAGTTTTAGATACAACAGGGGAGCACAATCTTCATAACGGACCTGCCCTTTTTTTAAGGCCTCTGCTGTAGCCGAGATGATCCTTTCGATGTCACGAGGGAGGTTCAGGTCTCGTGCCAGTGAAAAAAACAATGTTGGCTGCAAGAAAAGCTGTTGATAAAGCCTGTGATAGTTAATGCGGGAGAATGTGCGCAGACGTTCTCGAAAGGTTTTCGCTTCCTTCATCGACAGCAGTCGGCTAAAAGGTTTTATCTCTAACTCATGGCCTTCGCTCTTTGCGACGATAGGTTCTAGTTTCTTCAGGCGCTCTTTTTGCATTGGGTGAATTTTATCTAGTATGGTTTTTTCCATGCGTGCCAGTCGTATGGCCATGGGCATACCGGCTTTGTCGTTTAAGAAGCGGTTTTTCAACTGTTGTCGAGTTTCTACGACAACACCGTCATAATAAACGTCTTGGAACGGGATGAGGCGATGTTCATAATGCCAAATTAACCGTTCGAGGAGAGTCACAAAAGCTCGAGAGCCTTTAAACTGATAGGCATCGGTTCGTTCGTTACGTTCTGACTCCGTTTGGTTTTGGATGATGGCTTCCAGATGGGAGGACCGGGTTTCTAACTGGACAGAACCGGCAAAAAAGTCGCCGGCTATATCGTCAAAGGTGGTTTGTACCACGTTTTCTTCCCCGAGATCAGGCAGAACCTGTGAGATGTACTTGTTGAATAGTGCGTTCGGGGAGAGGATGAGGATGTTATGGGAAGCGAGATTGGATTTCAATCCGTCATAGAGTAAAAAAGCGATGCGGTGCAACGCCACAGAGGTCTTCCCACTGCCAGCCACACCTTGTACGATCAACAGGTCGTTCTCCCGGTCCCGGATAATGGTATCCTGTTCTTTTTGAATCGTCTCGACGATGTTCTTCATTTTCGCCGAAGCATTCTGACTCAATATCTCTTGCAGAATTTCATCGTTGATGAGGATATTGCAGTCGAAGAAGTAGACCAGTTCCGGCCCGTGAATCTTGTATTGCCGTTTTCGTTGGACATCACCGGAGACCACCCCCGAAGGGGCCTGATAGGCGGCTCGTCCCAGTTCATAGCGATAAAAAATGCTGGAGATAGGAGCTCGCCAATCGTACACATGGACCTGTTGGGTCGCAGAATCGATCGCTGTGTGTAGTCCCAAATAAATGGGTTCAACGAGGTCGCAGCCGTCTTCTTTAAAATCGAAGCGGCCGAAGTAGGGTTTGTCGATAATTTTCTTGTATTTCTCCACCTGCTGCAATGTGTTGTAGTAGGAGCCGGTCTGATGATTCACGTCGAGAAGATATTGATTCATCTCGGTCAGGCGGGTAAAGTCCCTTCCAGAGTGGCCTGTATTTTCCCACATGTCCCGTCTGGATTCGATCACTTTTCTCTTTTTATCGGATAACTTCTCTTGCTCTCTAAGCAGCTCTTTTTGAATGACTGCAAGTGTGTTTTTCAGATATTCCTTTTCTTCGAGAAGGTTCTGCTGATAGTCATCCACGGGAGCACCTCCGTTCCACAAAAAAGTCTCTTGACTTGACGCAGAAGCCGTGATAGAATTAAAATGGGTTTTATTAACCTAACGAGTAAAGACGGTAGCTTTTTTATTATACGCTTGTTTTTAGCCCAAGTAAAGACTCACCTGTCTTCGCGTAGAAAGTAAAAATAAGGTTTGGGCTAAGTTGAGTTAATCTCTCATAATAGGTAAACCTGAAAACTCGAAAACCCAGATGTAATAACGTAATACGGAAAAGGGGTCGGCCTAATAGAATTAGGTCGGCTCTTTTTTAATGTGCGCCACGCATGGCGCGTAACTCGGCGGTGAAAGTCCGCTATGGGGGCTGGCAGTTGCCAACCATTAGCCAAGCGCAAGGGTGTCCACCGCGAGGTGGATGAAATAGGCGAATTCCTAATGAATTCG
>NZ_WNKU01000052.1 GCF_009720735.1 Heliobacterium mobile | reverse complement strand
TCAAGCACCAGAATTTAATTGCGAAATTCCTATACTGGTTAAAGGCTTAACGCGATTTTTGATCTGCGAAACTTGAGATAGTTATTCCAGTAAACTATTCACCCCTTGCTGCCGGATCCGCACATAGTAGGTACTATAAAATCGAGGTGATTAGGAGCCGCGTTAATGTTGTTCTTTTATCAGACCGATTTTTTTTAATAATTTCTCAAACTTTTTAGGGCAAATGGTGAAGTTAGCACGAGAGTTTCCTGAATCCCATGGGTTAACATAACTTGGCGGTTCTTCCCCTTCTCCAATCAGGTAGGTATAATCTAAATCCACCTGATTGCTTAAGGCCCAGAAAACATTATTTATATACTTTGGTCCCATCAGTTCAACTACTTTAGTGCCGGGTCGACAAAAGACAAGATTCGTTAAGCCTGCTCCGTGTGGAGCGATTACGATATCAGCATTTGCAAACAATCTCACTTGTTCCAGCAGGGGGAGTCTTTCCAAAAATACCGTTTCGAAGCCAAGCGATGATAGTATCTCTTCCAGAAGACTCTCATTTTCTAATTTTCGAAATGAGGCCTTAGCGCGCGAAACATAAATTCGTAAATCCTTTCTTCCTTGATTCGTTTCTAGGTGAGGTAAAAATAGATCTCTTAGAAATTGACATGCCCATTTCGGGATTTTACGAAGACAACTTGGAAATGCAGGCACGATGAGCTCGTCCGCCTGAAGTTGAAACTCGTCACGAGCGACGATCATATCTTCCTGAGGTATTCCAAGGATTTTCAGCGTCTCTGTTTGAAAAGCGAGATTACAGTAACTGACAATATATTTATCTGCTTTAAAGCCACTGCGACGAAGAAGCTCATACCTCGGTAATGCGTCAAACATCCAATGATAATAGTTCCACCAACCGGCCGTTGCCAGTACAGCGATTGAACCTTCGAGATGTTTATTCGGGGGCAATTGATCCTGTAAAACTATGGGGTGAGCTTCGACAGGAGTATTAAACCAGTTAGATAAATCATATATTAATTTATTGTCTGGTGTAATGATAAAACCGTTTGAACCACAAACTCTTCCCTTAGGGATTAGGGCAACAAATGTCTCAGGCTGGTGGAATTCCCGTTCTTGAAAGGCCTGGTGAACATCAATATCAATTTTGTTGGGTAGAGTCCTATGAATGATATGTTCCGGAAAAACAGGTACATATTTTGCACCGGATTCACGATAAGAGCCCTTCTCTACCCATTCCAACGCATTGACAGACTGTCTCGGACAATCCATGTCTGAGCTATCCATCAACGTCACCCTCCTCTAACTCGAATCGTCTACAGGCTACTTACGGCAATAAACGATCCCTCTTCTCGGAAGTGCTTTTTGGATATTTTTTACAATTCGCTTTAATATATTGTAGATCCTCAACCGGCATATTGTGTTTGAGTCCTCAACCTTTTATTGAAATAGAGCCCTCTTTCTTTATATAATCTAAGCAAGACACGGTAGAAATACTTTTTTAATACGCATATCGATTTTTGGATATTTATAGGAGAACGTTAATATGGGTAATTATTTAAAGAGGTTTATTCGTCTGATAATAGGCCTCTTTTTATATGCACTAGGAGTTGTCATTACCATGAAGGCTAACCTGGGGTTTGCGCCTTGGGAAGTCTTTCATTGGGGTCTGGGAAATACCATTGGTATGACTATCGGTAATGTTTCGATTCTTACAGGCCTATTTATCTGCGTTCTTGTCGTACTGATGGGAGAAAAGCTTGGTTTAGGTACTATTTTAAACATGATTCTGATCGGTGTATTTATTGATTTACTATTGTCACTAAATTTAATTCCTCAAATCGGCGGATTTTTTTTAGGAGCACTTCTATTAATTGCGGGTCTTTTTACGATTTCCTTTGGCTCTTACTTTTATATTCATTCGGGCTTTGGTGCAGGTCCAAGGGATAGTCTTATGGTTGCCTTAAAACGGAAAACCAATCTACCCGTGGGACTCTGTCGTGGAATCATTGAAGGTTCTGTTGTTTTGACCGGTTGGTTACTCGGTGGGCCCGTAGGTATAGGGACTGTTCTCGCCGCTTTCGGAATCAGTTTCTGTATACAAATCGTTTTCTCCTTGATGAGGTTTGAAGCAACCTCTGTAAAGCATGAAACGATCGATGTGACACAAAAGAATTTAATGAAATTGTATAACAGGCAATTGACTCAAAAATAATATTGGAATCTATTAGTTCACACGCTTAGAGTAATAACTGGATAGATTGAAGAAAAACGCCCACTGTCCCGAGATTATGTCGGCACAATGGGCGCTTTTTAATGTCCCTTTCCAATTGTGCAAGTCACTTCATCCTGTAGGAGGTAACATAGTGATGAGCACAGCCTATTTTGATCATCTTGCTTTAGCTGATAATACTTTACAGAGCTTTTCGATTAAAAAATTAATGGGAAAATAAATGATACGAAGGCTGCCCAAAGTCCATAGACCGGCAAATACTTAGTAACAGCATCTTGGATGGTTGAAGGTCCGGTTTTGTTTTGTAGAAACCGCAGATAGGAGAGCATGATCCAACTTAGATTGGCCCAGATCAGTATGTTTACGCCTAAGACAGCAAGTCTGTTGGGCGTAATCCCATAAGAAGAAAGCCTGAACACTATCGATGATAAAGCTACACTGTCAATGATCAGAGCCAGAACAATTAGGGCAAAATTAATATGATCAGAGATGTTCCTTTTCTCGTCTGTACCGCTTTCGGTAATGGAGAATATGGTGACGGCCAATACACTAAGGAGTATTCCGTTGAAGGATAGGAGGAAATCTCGATCCAAGAATGGGTTCTTTCCGACCCAAATAACCGTTATAAGATAGACCAACAATGTGACCAGTACAAGGGGGCTGAAGATTTTGGCTATATATGGTGCAATACTTTTAGCAAGTTTAAGGTTCCTTGATACCAGGTAAGTAGCCACAATAGCAAGAGCGGCGGCACCAAACAAAACGACATTTTCGAAATAAAATTCAGATATATCCATACCGACAAATCGAAACAACTGCATGGTTAGTGCTGTTAGCACCATTCCACTGATGGCCATGCTGGCGTAAAGTACACAAAATTCGCCATTAAATTTGAGATAGGCTAATCTTGCACTGCCTTTGCCATATTCATTTCCTGTAAATGCAAGCCCCAATAATAGCCATAAGAAAACGGGAAGATGTAGATAAGCCAGGATAATACTATCAGTATGCTCCAGCGGCAACATATTGAGAAAAAAACCGGAGATTAGAAATAAGGATGCGAGGGTGTAAAGAACACTTTTTTGGGAGGTATTATTGTAAACGAAATAGGCGGCCATAAAGGGAAGTATACCAAAAACAAGGTTAATAGGGGTTATGGCTTGCTGTTCGGCGAAATGCAGAATTATCCGAGTGCATATCCCGGCCAGAACTGCCAAAACGCCCATGGATAAGAAATCCTTCTGGAACAAAGAAGCTTTTTCTGTATTTGGATTTTCCTTAAAAGTCAATCTTTCATGCCAAACAGCAAGAACCTGTGAGTCCGGGTTTTGCTCCCAAGCGTATAGGAATGACTTTTTAAAAGCTTCTGGTTCTTTTCTAAACATTCTTTCCAGTTCATGGGGATTGTCAATGTTTTCAATAATTGAATGGCTAACGTCCATAGTTATACCTTCTCTGATAAATGTCATAGTAAGCCTTATTATCCTCCAGAATATTTAATAGCCAAGCTATATTATCCTTAACTGTCTTCATCACGTTTGTATTCTAAAATATCTCCAGGTTGACAGTCTAAAGCCTTACAAATCGCCTCTAGCGTCGATAATCGAATCGCTTTTGCCTTTCCGTTTTTCAGTATAGAGAGATTAGCCATCGTTATCCCAACCCGTTCGGAAAGTTCCGTAACACTCATTTTCCTCTTAGCCAACATCACATCAATATTAATTATGATTGCCATTATTTTTACCTCAAACCGTTAAGTCGTTTTCAGATTTTATATCTATGGCATTTTTCAATAGCTTTTGAAGAACAGCAGCAAAAACCGCAACCACCAGCGAAGCAAAAATCATGACCAATCCGATGAGTATGATACCCGGGGCGTCGTCTACCTCCGCCATAAGATAGAAAAGCGGCATTCCTACCACATACAAGCTGCTGATTGCAATTGCACAGTTTTTTATATTCTTTAAAGCCTTTACCGATAAATCTGAGAACGCTTCATTCTTATCGATATAGCTTAGTAAATTAAAAGCTTGATACAGCGCAAAATAAAAAGGTATTGACGTTGCGTACAAATCGAGTGTAACGAGATATTTCATATAGGCCCAATCTGGAAACAACTTTGCCGCTAAATTCGCAATCTTAGGCACCAAAAATATACACATCGCAAGCGCAGGAAAGCCCATAAGAATAACAGCTAGTTTTAAAAAGAGTGTTTCTCGTTTCACAAAATGCACCTCACTTATTTATTGTCAAATCGATGATAACACGCACCTTATCGTTTTACAATAAATTATTATTGATTTCGATTGATTTGTTATCGTTATCAAGGTACGCTTTTTATTGGAAGCAAAAAAACTCTTCCACCGCTATCGGTAAAGAGTTTCGTCGCATAAGATGCTGACATAGTTTTGCGTTTTCAGCGATTACAAGATTTCGATATACCCTTCTGTTCCATGCACGCGAATTCGTTGCCCGTCTTTAATCAGTTTGGTGGCATTTTCTACTCCGACAACGGCCGGTAAGCCATATTCACGTGCGATAACGGCTCCATGCGTCATCAGTCCACCAACTTCGGTGACCAGGCCTTTTATAGATACAAACAATGGAGTCCAGCTAGGGTCAGTAAAGGCGGTGACTAATATATCTCCATCTTCTAGATTAGCATCTTCCATGTTTAAGATGACACGTGCCTGTCCCTCAATAACTCCGGAAGAAACAGGTAGGCCTGCAATAGCATCGGCGGGGAGATTTTCTCGTTTATACTCCCCTGCAATGATTTCGCCATCAGACGTGATCACACGTGGGGGCGTTAGTCTTTCATATAATTTGTACTCCTCTTTTCGCTTGTTAATGATCTGGTAATCCAGTTTTTTTGTGCGTACGACTTCGCGAAGTTCTTCTAAAGTGAGATAGTATATATCTTCTTTTTCATGAATAACGTTGGCGTGGACGAGTTGTTCAGCTTCTTTCAATAAAGCCTGCTTATAAAAGGCGTAGCGACTAACCATGCCGTATTTTGGATATTCACGATAACCGATGAAATTACGGATTAGATCGATCTTTCGTTTTGTTTCTTTGGCTTTTTCGTCACCATCCGGTAATTGCTTCAATCTCTCTAATAACTCTTGTTCTTTTTGCAAAGCTTCCTGTCGCCCTTGCTCAAATTTCTGATGGGCTGCATTCGGCTCAAAGTTTTTGATGTTATTGAGAATCATGGGAACAAGAGCAGATGGTTTTTCACTCCAACGACTATTAGTAATATCGATTTCCCCAGAACATCGCATCCCGTATTTGTCGAGATAAGCATAGATAGCGTCTTGGGTTTCCTTCCCACCATTAAACTTAACCAGTTCATCCAAAAAGTTGTCATCTTTTACATGTTGTAAATAATCAATTACTTCCGGATAAGGGCGAATCACATCTGCCACATCCAATAACTCCAGACCCATTTCCGAAGTAATATTGTTGGGTACAGATTGAGAAAGGGTGTCTGCTGCGTTTTTTTCACCTAGCCACTCATCCATTTTTTCATTAATCCATAATGAAGCGTTTATGGCAGACATAAATACAGCTGAACTTTGTGGGTCAAATAAAATCTTCTTTAATTCCTGAATATCCTCTAGAATAAAATCAAATAAATCTGTTCCTGATTTCCTTTGGATGTTTTGTTTTAGCTCTTCTATGGAGGCTTGAGTTTTTCTAATCAAATCAGAAACGATTGACGGATTGTTTTCGATTTGTGCTTGAGGAGTTGCAGGCGGCTTAACTTTATCGCTATTACCAGAACTCCGCTCTTTCTTATCATTTGGTAAACATTTTATAAAATCTCGCTCTATTATGGTCATAATTGCGTCTTTTGTGAGCGGTTCGAGTTGTCTCATGTTATTTAATAACGTTTTTCTGCCGTCTGGTGAAGCCAGCATTTGTGCCACATCAACAAACAACCTTCCACCAGCTTTAAACCGGTGACCATAAGATATTAACTCCATTAAAGACATTCCCAATGGTTTCAAGGGGTTGGTCATCATTTGTTGATGGCCAACAGATAAATAGACGTGGTTTTCTTGATCATTCGCTTCAGGGATGGGGTACAAAGTAGTGATTGACCGACTCTGGACAATATAAAATGTATCATCGACCAAACACCACTCGATATCTTGTGGGTACCCGAAATAAGCTTCGATCTGTCTTCCTACACGTGCGAGTTGTAAAATTTGCTGGTCAGTCAGTGTTTGAATCGTTTGCTGTTCAGGATGGATAGGCTGTGTCTCTGTTCCGCCTGCTTTTCGTCCATAGATAGCCAATTTTTTGGTTGCTATCATCTTATCGACGATTTCCTCTTCCCGTACTTTATAACAATCGGCAGATACTAACCCAGAGACCAGTGCTTCTCCAAGTCCGAAACTGGCATCAATGGATAGCAACTTTCGGTTAGAAGTAACCGGATCAGCGGTAAATAAAATCCCTGAAGCCTGTGGGAAAACCATCCTTTGAACGATGACGGATAAATAAACTTGGCGGTGGTCAAATCTGTTCTGCATTCGGTAGATCACCGCACGATCCGTAAATAGGGAAGCCCAACATTTGCGGATATGCTCTAAGATCGCATCTTTTCCGATGATATTTAAATAGGTGTCATGCTGACCAGCAAAAGAGGCATGGGGTAAATCTTCAGCGGTCGCACTAGAACGCACTGCATAAGCATGTTCGTCGCCAAACTGGGAGTGATAGTGAGAAACTGCGTTCACAACATCGGCAGGAATCTCCACTTCCATAATGATTTGTCGAATCTTCCGGCTGATTTCTCCAATTTGATTCCGATCCTCTGCTTTTAGCCGTGTTAGTTGATCCAACAATGATTGAAATGTTTCGTTTTGTTCGATGGCTTTTCGATATCCCACTGTTGTAACACAAAATCCTTCTGGTACTCGTATTCCTTGAATTTTTGATAATTCTCCTAAATATAGCCCCTTTCCGCCAAGGAGCAAAAGCTGTGTTTTATCCATTTCGTGAAAACCGAGAACCAAAGAACTCATTCTATATCTCTCCTAACTATTCTCAAACCCAGCTTGTAAATTAAATCCATAGGATTTCGTATAAAGCGCCGATAATGGTGATCCTTGCGGTAGGTACTACTGTTTTGTCTTGAAAGAAAAGACCATCGAAACAAGGCTGTTGCGCAGTACACACCGCGTTTTCTTTGCCTATAATATGAATTGAAGTTAGTTTACCGGGTTTTTGACATATATATCCTCTCATTTCAGCGCTAACATAATCCAATTATTGCAAATTACTAAGTATGCTTATCATGGCTAGACGAATGAATTCTCGGTAAAAAACATCATAAACAGCGAACACATGGAAGTACATGTCTTAACTGAATGCGTGTATATCCCTCCAACAAGTCTCTTTAAAGTTCTATTGCATTTTATCAGTAGTAAGTGATAATAAATAGTCTACATTGGCCATCTTTTATTTGCTATAATTAAATTAGGGAGAACTTTATTATTAAAAACTCAAGTTTCGCACACAGAAATAGGCAAGTAAGCCTTGATATAGTTGGGTAAAGAGCCAATCCATTTCTGGAGTTGACTTTTAATCAAAGCGGCTAACTTCTTGTTGCAGTTTTTAACGACATCATCAATAATCGACCAAAGTTGTTGAAGAGCCACCGCCCATTCCAAATCATT
>NZ_WNKU01000051.1 GCF_009720735.1 Heliobacterium mobile | reverse complement strand
ACTAAAAACGGGACATGATTGGATGGATTATGCGGTATTTTTTAGTAGCCTTATCCCAATTATTTACACAAATTGCGCAGTTGGTATTATTCAAGTACGGTTTCTGAACGGACTCTATTACTATCAGCAATATGTAATGAAAACGAAAGCAACCATGCATATTGGTCGAAAGCCCGGTGAGCAAATGGAGGTCGACTGGGCGGGGCAAACGGCAAGTATTGTGGATCCGGATACGGGTGAAATCATTGACGCGTACGTGTATGTGGCGGCCCTATCTTACAGCCAATACGCCTATGTAGAGGCTTTTTTAGCAATGGATCAAGAATGTTGGATCACGGCTCACGTCAATACGTATAAGTATTTCTGTGGAGTAACGCGGATTCTTGTGCCCGACAATCTAAAAACAGGTGTAGAACAAGCATCGTGGTATACTCCGACAATTAACAAGACCTATCATGAGATGGCAGAACATTATGGAACCGCCGTCATTCCCGCACGTGTAAGAAAGCCGAAAGATAAGCCGAATGGGGAAGGGACCGTTGGCATCTTATCGACATGGATTATCGCAGCTCTACGTAACCAAAAGTTCTTTTCTCTTCGGGAGCTAAACGACGCAATCTTTGAGAAGCTTGAGATATTTAATCGGAAACCCTTTCAAAAAAAACCGGGCAGCCGACATAGCGTGTTTACCGAAGAAGAGAAAGTAATGTTATTACCCCTCCCAGCTGCACCATATGAGTTAGCCGTTTGGAAGATCGCCACTGTCCAATTCAATTATCATATTACTGTGGACAAAATGAATTACAGCGTTCCCTATGAATACATCAAGCACAAAGTCGATGTCCGTATGACCCGAAATGTGATCGAAGTTTTCTTTAACAATCACCGTATTTGTTCCCACCCTCGGTTACATGGCCGTCCGGGGCAATACAATACTGTTGTAGAACATATGCCGGAAAATCACCAGAAGCATATGTCCTGGAATGCGGACCGGTTTATCTCGTGGGCAAATAGTGTCGGAGAACATACGACAGCGGTTGTGAAAGTTATCCTCTCCTCATATCGAGTCGAACAGCAAGGATTTAAAAGCTGTATGGGACTTCTCAAATTAGCTGACAAATATTCCGTAAGTCGCCTAGAAGCGGCTTGTGTAAAGGCACTCTCCTATACACCAAAGCCGAGCTTTAAGAGCGCCCAAACCATTCTCCAAACAGGGCAGGATAAATTGGTTACCGAAGAACCGGCAAAACCGGAGAATTCCTCCTCCTTTGGTTTCACCCGAGGTGCGGACTACTACGGGAGGAATTCATAATGCTAAATGAAACAACGGTCACGAAACTGCATGAAATGCATCTCACGTCCATGGCCGAATCCTTCCGTCAACAAATACAAGACCCCTCGTTTCACACATTAAGCTTTGAAGAGCGTTTTGGGCTGTTAGTTGACACAGAGTGGGCAAGACGGAAGAACAATAAGCTAAGCCAACTCATCCGTAAAGCAGAACTTCACTTTCCACAGGCTTGCATTGAAGACATTGAATATCATGCCGACAGAAAACTCGATAAAGCGCAAATTACCCGCTTATCGACATGTACTTACATTCAAGAAAAACATAACATCATTATTCTTGGAGCTTCTGGGGCGGGGAAAACATATCTCAGCTGTGCCTATGGTATTGCCGCCTGCCGGAACTATTACACGGTGAAATATATTCGTCTTCCCGATCTGTTAAATGAACTGGCTGTAGCACGTGGCGAAGGCATATACCAGAAAGTGATGAAACAGTATAAGAAAGTTAGCTTGCTCATCCTGGATGAATGGTTACTCGTACCGTTAACCAATACTGAAGCCCGAGACCTCTTAGAAATTGTTGAAGCAAGACACAAAAAAGGGTCTACCATATTCAGCTCCCAATTTTCTCCGGGTGGATGGCATGGAAAAATTGGCGAAGGTACGTTAGCGGATGCAATCCTTGACCGCATTGTGCATGACTCCTATACCATCTATATTGACGGCGAGGATTCCATGCGCAAACGAAAAGGGATCATGAAGTAACTTAAAAAAACTCAAGAAATAGGCTGTGGATAGTGCCGTATTGTGGACAACCCTGCGCTATCGCTCCGGGTGAACAATACTTGGACAAGCTAAAGCTTGCCCACACTCTCCACAGCCTCTACGACAAAACGATGCTGCTGCTGAAAATAAAAACCATAGAAAATGACAGGGTGGTTCAACCACCGGAGGCATGGCTCAATTTGGCGAGTGCCGGAACGGGTGACCTATGATAACTTGAAAACGGCCGTGAAGAAAATCCTTAGCGGGAGAAACCGGGAGGAACATGAAGCTTTTCAACGGTTACGTGCTCACTACGTATATCAAGCCGAGTTTTGCAACGTAACATCAGGTAACGAAAAAGGCCAGGTAGAAAACATGGTGGGATATGCCCGACGCAATTTTTTTGTACCCCTTCCGGAAGTAAATTCACTGGACGAGCTGAACGAACAAATCGAGCGAAAGTGCCTGAACTATGCGGAAACCACACAGGTTCCCCATAGTCAAGAACTCATCGCCCAGGTATGGAAGCGAGAAAAATCACATTTATTGCCACTTCCACGAGTCCCCTTCGATGCTTGCCGGGTGGTCAGTGTTCAGGTGGATCACTATTCACTGGTTCACCTTGATACCAACGCCTATTCCGTTCCCTGTCAAAGGAGTGGACGGTCAGTACTGCTCAAGGCCTATGTGGATGAAATTCGAATCTTGGCGGGTGCGGAGATCTTGGCGATTCACAGGCGCTGCTACGAACGCAAACAATGGTGTCTTCAGCTCGATCATTGCGTCGATCTCCTATCGCAAAAACCCGGGCACTCCGTGACGCGACTCCTTTCCAAAATGACAACGTACCCGCTATATACCGACAGTTCCATCGGGAAATGCGGGAACGCAACAGAAACACCGTCCTTAACAACTTCCTCTGACAGAGTACCGAAAACCATGGGAATGTCAGAGTTTAATATAAATAATTTGTTATGTTTAATTCCATTATTAAATATTTATGTAAACAAAAGAGCCGAAAATGGATCACTTTTTACGCGATCACAGTGGATCACTCTTTAGTTGACAAAAACACGTAATCACTGACCTCCGCCAATGGAACGAATATTTCTCATTACTTGAAGTTGGTTTTGATATAGTAAAAATCAATTCCTCAGCGACCACACGGATTCAGCGTATGAAGCAATTGGGTGAGCAGATTCATTTAGCTCAGTTTAATCATGAGACAGAAAAGTTCGTCGAGCAGATTGATGCGGACTTCGAGATTACTAACTAATCGACAATGCTCTACTTCATATCAAAGAGGGGGCGGCCTAACTGGGGAAAGTCATTGATTTCTCCGCAAAGGAACGGCGATTAGATGAGGCCTATCCATTAGAAAGCGAACAAGGAATCTATGCTTTGCTCACCCAACTGTACCATGTCCGGGAATCCCGGTTCCTCCGTGGTGACTATGAGACTAGTTTGTTATTGCTAGACTTAGCACAATCCATTACAGAAGCTAACTTGACACTTCGGCAAAAACAAGCATTAAGGCTGGATTTTTTCCACGACTTCATTCAAAAGGACGCTGCACACGGGATGAATATCTCTCAACAGGCTGTCAGTGAGCATGTTCGATCGGCCATTCAACGGATTGCTTAGGTAAATGAAGAGAAAGAGGTGGCGTGATGGTGTTCTCAATAGAAGCCAACTATAAGGAATTCTTTTCTAGAGCGGTGGCTCACCTGAGCACTCAAGACATGCCGGTTCCGTGGCGCATCAAGGCCGTAGATGATCTGATTGAGGCGTATGTAAAACAGGTGGGGGAGGTACCGGATGGCGACCAGTTGGAATGGCAACTAAATACATCCTCAGAGATTCAAAGAACCAGCCCGATAAGGTCAGTAAGACAGAATACCCGGTGTTCAGCGAATGGCAGCAGAGACATCGTTGCCGTAGAGAAGTCCCACTGGATCATTTAGGGAAGATGTCTGTTGCGGTTAAGAGTTTGGGGATTCGGATTAAGCATCGTGATAAATGTAGAAGAACCGCATGATTACGCTCTTTGAAATATGGGAACGGATATCTTAACGATATTCGAGGGGGCTCCACAGAAACAGGTGAATCAATGGGCCTAAAAGCATGGTTACTGCTGTTATTGAACATCTCACTAATTTTAGCGGGACAGACCCTTATACGATTGCAGCTAGTCCGAATGGGCGGTTTGAGTTTGCCAACTTACTCAAAGCCGCCACTTCTCCAGGTATCCTTGGTGGCGTCGTGTTACTTCGCCTTGCCGGTGTGGTTCAAGTTGCTAACGATGGTCCCATTCAGCACAGCATTCCCTGCTCAAGGACTTATTCATTTCCTTGGAATTATCGTTGGGTGGTTGGTGTTTTCGGAGTATGTGCCCACGGTTAGATGGGTGGGTGGATTGTTCTTGATGATCGGTGCTTACCTTGTTTCTTTGAAGGGATAAAGTAAGAGTGGGAGGAAGGAGAGGATTGCCTATCGGTGGTCCTCATATGAATCTATCTTTATTGAGGGAAGATACTTCTAGTAATGGTTCGTTTCGTATTTTTGAGTTCTAAACCAACAGGTATACTTTAGACGAGTCCATAAAAGAATGGAGGAAAATAAATGATTGTTCATAACCTGCTATTAAAGCTCCAGGATAGAAGTAGCGAAAGTATCGAAGATACGAGAAAACTACTGTTAAGCATGGGTGGAAGGATTGACGTTATTCGCGACTTAAAAGTTTTTGTGGACATTCGTCATGCTGAGTCTTCGTATGATATTTCCCTTATTGCAAAATTTGATTCTATGGACGACTTCCAGACATACTTACCTCATCCAGTACATGTCGAGATTGGTAATCAACTTAAAAGCAAATTATCAGCTGCGGCTAACGTTTGTTATGAAGAGTAAACATTTTGAAGTCATTTTCCATTGGAATCAAATTAAATATACTTAGTAACGATTCCTATATAAGCTGTACCTGCCTCGCAACAAAAGCAGGGAGGATACAATAATGGACTTTTTTCGAACCGGCATGGGCAGGAAGTTTTACGAACGGGATGTTCCGAAGATCGCTGAATCCCTGGCCACCAAATGCGTGTCGTGATGATTTTTAAGACGGTAAAAAATCATTTGCGGAATTAAATTTTAGTTTTTTGTTGGGGCCAGTTATTGCTCGATATTCAGTCCTCCTCGGTGGGCGGTTGCCGCAGTGACATCATCGCTCTGATGAGGAAGGAAGTCAACAAAAAAGCGTTGCCCCGCAATGAGGCTCACGCTTTTCATGACATTAAGCTCATGCCGCAATCTGTGTATTATTTGTACGCTGTTTCCAGGAACGAATCATAGCTGTAACCGTAGCGATTCCTGTACCTAGGGCAAACATGTGAATTGCAGATGCTAAAAACAATGCACCACCTTGAGACAAGGAGTTTGTTGCAAAAGCCAATACCGCTTGATACATTATCGACGCAGGCACAAGCGGGATAAAACCCGAAATAACAAATAGTGTGGAAGGCGTCTTGTGGTATCTGGCCAAATGTTCGGCAATAAGCGCGACAGTAGAGCCCGCGAGAAACAATCCAATACCACTGGGCAAGTTAAAAGCGACAATAAATGAATACACAATACGCCCAAGCACTCCAACGGCTACGCTACTAAATATCAAAGCCCAGGGTCCTTGAAAATAAGTGAAAAATGTTGCACTCGAGATACCAGCTAACACAGGATATAAGGCGAGTGTAATACTATTTACTGAAGCAGCGGCAATCACATCGCTAAAACTACCACTAATCGATAATACGGCACCAGCGCTCGCAAATAAAGAGAGCATCAACCCAGCCGTTTCGAGTACGCCAACCGCACCACTGATGAGGTCGCCTGCGATGATGTTTCGGATGGAGTTAATCATGGCGGTGCCGGGGAAAATCGTAAGGAGTAAACCAGTAACAAGTGGGCCGTCATCGATCCTAAAAAAACGGCAAATGATTATGGACAACGCAGATCCAACAAACCCTAAGAAAATTTCTCGTACAAAAGATAACTGACCAATAAAGCTTAGTTTTTCTAAGATACCAAATAGAAACAAACCAACGAAAATTGCTATAAAGAAGTGGGTCATTGTACCGTCACTAAGTAGTGACAGCATGGCCGCGTTAAACGAAAGTAACCCGATTTTATAAAATTGAGAGATGCCAGGCATTCGTTCAATCGCAATTGCTTCTTCAATTGCCTCTTCCAACGAGACTTTAAGGTTCACTAAACGACGAGATAAATCGTTAGCATAGGCGATTTTAGTTAGATTAACACCTTGGCGAGTTACTCTACGTACGGACGTGTGAACTTGTCTATTTACATCAGTCGCACTGATGGTAATGCTATTAGGTGTTACTGTGGTATGTATATCGCAGATATTATCGAGTGCTAAGGCTGCATATTTAATACACTCCTCTGCACGATAAATTTCGGCCCCGTTTGCTACCATTATGCGCCCAATAGTATGGAGGAATTCAATCGATAGGATCATGTTTCACTTCCATTAATATAAGATATTTGACTTTATACTAGAGCTGTTGACTCGCCTTTCCTTTTCTACATCACTATTGTGATAAGAACAATACAATTAAAATAAGAGAGCAAAGACTCGTCAATGCATTGGGAATAGGTTTTGAAAAATGAAAAAATACCTGTTTCTCGTAAAGAAAAATATGTTTAAATAAATCCAACGACAATAACCAGTGTTAGTTTCTCATTTTTCGGTTACATATTTATATATGATAATTTTGCATAAGTAGAACTAAAAATAATGTGGAAGGGGGAGATGGGAATTCCGGGAGGCCGTTTAAATGGAAACAAACTTTCCGTACGATAAAATAGATTAACAGGTTAATACATCCTTTTTAATTGTGTGCCTGGATAATAATGTGCAAGAATTTCATCGTATGATTTACGTTCTATGGGCATAGTGATATCTCCAGACTGACACATACCAACGGCGTGACCATTCCCTCTCGTCTCAATTTCAATCTCGTTATGATTCCAATTTATTTTCATATCTGTCGAGGGTAGCCCAAGTGCTGCGCGTAATCTCGAACCTTTTACTTCGGTCGATCCAATTTGGACAGTTTTGGTTCGTCCACTCGATGTTTTGTCCGTTACTTGCACGGCTTTTATCCGTTCTCGGGGTTTCATTGCCGATAGGGTAGTACCTAACTTTGCATCCAGTTCATCTGGGGAAAAAAGAATATCTTTAATTACAGGTTTTTCTGGACAAGTCACACTACGTAAATATGGTATATCGGAACCCCATTCATCTGCGGCTGACTCTGTATGACCACCACACGAATCAGAATAGGCGGCCAGGATCACATCATTATCATATACCAAGAACTGTCCTTGAGTGTCCTTCACCGCCTGTTTAATTAGCCCTGTATAATCCGATGTTTTTTGTCCCCATCGCTCTTGGCGCTCTTCTGGCGATAACCAGACCTGACAGTGTATGGTGGTACAAATCGGGTCGCCGTTCGATGTGCGATGCCAAGCATAGCTACGGGCTGCCACTGCCATCGCTTTTAAGGCTTCTAGCGGATCAAGTGGAGACATTTCTCCAGCCAATACACCGACCAGGTATTCTTCCATAGGTATTTCAATGACCTGTCCATCTTTAAGTTGGAGTGGAATTCGATGTTCGTCTGTATTAGCTAATCTCGTTTCTTTTACTGTGGTTTCTTTAGCGATTGAACTCCGTGGATTATTAATTATCATTAGAGGAATGCCTAACACTAGAAGTAAGACAGTTGTTATTGAACTGAATATGTAAAGTTTCCAATGCCCTAGCTTTTGCGGCATGGGGATTTCACTCCTGTCATTGTATGTCCATGCGCCAACATGTATATGACAGAGCGATCTAACTGATGACTTACCTCGGAATATAAACTGATTGAGTGTTAAGTGGTCGCAAAAATAGAAAACACGCCGCCAGCGTGATAATTGTATTAGTATAATACTTTGTCCAACCAATCACTTTTGTTTTTCTGTAAAAAGGAGGAAATCAGTCTCGCCACATCGAATAATCACTCACCAAATGTTGGAAGAGGATGAATCCTGACGATGAAAAGCGAAGCGGAGCAACTTCTGAAACTAATCCACAAGAAACGCCACGAAGCTTCCAGGCTGCTACTGGCCCGTAGAATCAACCAAGCAATCCTGGTATCCCGTGAAGTCGACCGACTCCGGGAAGAATATTGCCGGTTGAAGTTCGAACAACAGATAAACAGAAGACCATACATCCGCCGATATATTGGGAATACGCTTTAGAAAAAGGAAAAGCGTGACCGCGCATCAAAAGGCTCACGCTTCAGTCTGTTTATTATTGGGCAAAATAGAGAGCGGTTACGTTCAGGATATCCGAAAGGGGAAAAGAGCTTGCCCACAGCCGATACCGATATCGAACGATTATTTTTCACCGACGTGAAAGAAAAGAAAACCACAGCCTCCGGCATCCGTGGCCGTGTCTCCTGACTGGGCCGTGTCGGCAGCATGGTCATGCCATCCGATCGGATGTCGGGCAAGGCCAAACGAGACTACCGGCGGCCAGGGCCGTTGATCACTTACTCATTATTCGAGGACTTGGTGTCTTTCGAAGTGTTTGATCGGATGAAGTACGAGCAGCATGTTTAACTGCTCCCTAAATGGCGGAAGAAGTATGGCGATGATTATATCTGTCGGGAGTGGGGGCTGTCGAGGTTTGGGTGGGAGGTTGTTTTGGTGGCTTTGGGTCCCTAAAGATTAGATAATCGAACTTATATATAACTCAAGTTTCGCAGATTAAAAATCGCGTTAAACCCTTAACCAGTATGGGAATTTCGCCAACAAATTCTGGTGCT
>NZ_WNKU01000050.1 GCF_009720735.1 Heliobacterium mobile | reverse complement strand
CCCACCCCACCCCAATATATATATAACTGACACCTTCCTCTCCTAGATATACTCTATGCGAACCCTCCGGACCGTCCCAACTGTAAAACCGACAGCAGTGTCACATTCGTAGCTTTCATTAAGGCGATGCGACCTCGGCTAACCATTTACTCGTTAGATTCTTCTCCGGTGTCACATTCGTAGCTTTCATTAAGGCGATGCGACGGTCTGAATACGCTTTAAGTTTTGACCTTCATTCGTGTCACATTCGTAGCTTTCATTAAGGCGATGCGACGCACAGGCCCAGACGGTAAACAGATGCGTCCTGGTGTGTCACATTCGTAGCTTTCATTAAGGCGATGCGACCGCTTGTGCTCGAACCTCGTTTACCGCAAGCCTTCTGAAGCTGTGTTACGAGCACAACTAAATATATCGTCCATCGCTGTGTTATAAAATAAGAAGCAAGTCAAGTTTTTCTTAATAACCGCAATACTTGCGAGCACACTCTGATAGGCCTTAATGAACCTTCGTGCTCGATATTCGATTATCAAAGGGCCCTAATGAAAAATAGGAATGCCACGGTGCCAAGCCTACTGAAAGGGACGACACATGCCGTGATTTTTTGCCTCCTATAGAGACACTTGGAAAGTACCACGTTTTTCTTTTTTTGTCAAGTTAGAACACAAGGAGTCGTTCGTCAATTTGCTCAAGACGTTTTCCTATTACTTCAGTCGACTCTCTTGCTTTTTCCTCATTGCTTCCTAAATCGACGATCATAATTTGGTCTTCCCTAGCATTTACAATCGATTCCAGTTTACCCTGAAGCCTGACACGTTCAATATCTTTGAGAACGCAAAAGAAAATCGAGTACTGCCAGTGTTCTCCATAACCCTTCATGGTCTTGAAAACTTTTCTTAGCCTTTTGGCATCACTGATATCATAACAAACAAGATAACATCGGCGCATTGCAAATCTTCCTATAAACCTAAAATACCCTAACGTGTCGTAAGGAAAGAAAGATCCGGAATTTCCCCCATCAACCACGCTGCTATCATTCTGGCATGCAAGATTAGCATGCGCCGATAACTGAGTCGATAACCATAAGTGGGATGTGTAATTAACGTATCCATTCGTCTAGCATAAATATTGTAAAACGCTCTCCGTCCAAAATCGGTCATCAAACATCCCGAAGCGGTTCTGATAAAGTGACCTTCACCCAATTCTCCTCTATTGAATGCGGAGATGACAATAGAATCTGCAATCAGTGGACGGAACGGCTCCATTAAATCTAATGCTAGCGCCGGCCGACCTGGTCGTGACACATGTAAAGCGCCGATACTCGGTTCGAGTCGTGCTAACCGGCAGGCGGCGACTGACTCATTCGTCAGATTCGTATAAGCGAAAGATAAACAAGCATTAATTGGATCGAGTGCCGGTCTTCTAACTCGTCCATTTTTTTGAAATTCTTCGGACAGTATATCTTTAATCGTTCCTGCAAAATGGCGGAAGTATAGAGATGCAGCTTGTCCTTCATAACCCCTTACTGAATCTACCGATTTTGCCTTTTCAGTCAAGGCAATTAGTTTTTTTAAATCTTTTGCTACATTTTCCGGTAAAGCAGCATTATTTCTCATCAAAAGTGTTCGTTGGTTTGCGATCTTCGCTATAATCAGAGCCTTTGACAATTCAAGAACTACAGTTGGATCGTCAAGCTTTCGAACTTGGCTCCGGCGAATTTCGGCACTTGTTGAATCTAAAGGATCGATCAATGCAATTAAGCGACCAACTGGAGATAGGTAGGCAATAGGAATACCGAGATCGGACAATGTTTGCACAGCTTGGGTTGATATTTGCACAGATCCAAGGAGAGATACGCTTTCAACATTTGTAAGTGGGATTTCTTTTTGAAGGGTTCCTTGTGCATCTTTGATTCGCATAGACATTCCAGAAACGCCGATTTTCGTCCCCTGTTGTTGTACTACCACCTGAATTCCTTCGTCGCAAGGTGGCCAGACTTTCCTTGGCTGAAATTCCTCATCAGCATTTTTCAAGCGCTCATAATTGATTTCATTGGGTAGGCAGAGTGGTTGTAAGGAACATCCAGAACAGCGTTCATCGTTGACAAGCGGCAACGGTCTTGAGCCTTTGGCGCAGTTTTTAGCTTCTTCCAAAATCTCTAACGCTTCGTCTTTTAAAGCAGTGTCAACGATTAAGGAGAGCTTCATTTTTTCACGGGCATAATATATTTGTGCTTCTTTTACTTCGTATCCTGTTTGTTCTAACAAAAGAGCTTGTAAACCGACCTGTACTCGTTCAGTAGGCCAAGGCTCCGCAAAGTTTCCTTTTCTTCGCGGCCTACCTTTTCGATATTCAATCGGTGTCGCCTGATTGCCATCAATATCGACGAGATCAATTATAGCCATCAGCTTTAGTTCTGAGTTTCTTACCGTAAAACTTCGTACGCTTTTTGGCTGTTCTTCTTGAATCAAGTCTCCTTCCTTCGACCTTTTAACCCGACTCGGTTTATCCACCTTGCGATGAATGTTCATACCTTCTTCGGTATGAACATTCACAAGATGAAGACCTTCAACTTCCATCAGATAAAAAAGTCGAGGGCAGTAAGCATATTCGGCAACATTTCGTGCGGGCCACAGATACTCATCGGTCATGATTCATCACTTTTCTTTACATCGAGTCTATATAAACTCTCCGTAAGTTTTCGATTACTTTCTCCGTTTGAAGTTCCCAATAATCTTGATATGTGAACCAAGTTGCTTTGTGATAAGAAACATTCGATACATCTCGAAATAGATTCATTACTCTCGCTTCTTCTGCTTTTTTACGGGTAACTCTTTCAATGTTTGTAGTATAACCCGTTCCACACTTCCCAAACTTCTGTTTATCTAACTCATGTACACCAGCATACTTTTCTTTGACAGGTATGCGATAGTTCTCGCTTGGTGATGTTGCAATATACCACCATCGTCCAGGCCAATCAGGATCGGTTATCGCCCGAAGTCCAATATTCGCGGCTGCATTTAAGTCGGCGTGGATGCCTTTTTGAACGGGTGAGTTCCTATCGGCAGATACGAATATTTCACCGCCACTAACGGGAATACGGAAGTACTTGTCTTTATCGTTTGTTTTCTCAGCCAGTTCTTTCAATTTTAAAATATACTTTTCGAACGCACCCGCTTTGTGTTGTTGTGCTTTTTTTTCCGCCTTTTTCAATTCCTTGTCCCAATAAATTGAAGAACAAAAGTCAGAAACACTAACGTCTCTACACCGCAGCCCGGCCGCACCTGTACGAGAGTCCTGCCTGGAGGTGTATCTCGGAGATACATCAACTAGTTTAATCCCGTGCAAAGTCCTGCTATCATCCAGATATTTCTTTACTCTAGCCGCTTGCCAATTCATAAGCTGGCGATTTTCTCGACGTGTTCGCGTCTCTTCGGGGCGATAATGGGTCAGGTCTTCTATTACAACGGCGTGACAAGCCCGATGTCGTAGATCATCCGGTTGATTTATGGGGCGTTTTGGAGTTTTCGATCCCATCGTACGAGAATATTCCTGTCCAATGCCAAGCGCTGCTTCCACAATCCGGCTGACGAGTTGTTTGACCCTGTTTTCCTGCATGTTCTCTATATCCGTTAAAACTTTTTGTCCAAAAGAAGGTTGGACTTGATCCCCATCGCTTTCAGTAGTAGGGCGTGTGTAATAGGCGATCTGTGCCCTGCGAAGTGCTCTAAATGTGGTTATACGAATTGTTGACAGACCCCCAACATGGCGAATCGAACCGGATTTCCCTTTCCCACCTGATGGAACAATCCAGTCTTTTATAAGACGAAGTTGTTCTCTCCATCGTTCATCGTCTTCTCTCCAACGGGTCGCCCAGAGAGTGTGTAACTTCATACATAAAGATTCATTCTTAGTCAGCAATCGGGCAAGTTCTGCATCGTTTTCTGGATTTTCATCGATCAATGAATAATCATTCGCTAACTTTTTTATATAGACACTCCATAGTTCTTGCGCCCTCTCGTCAACCCATCTTTCGTTACTAGTCAAATCTCTCCAGTCCTGGATAACTTCCATTAATATTGTGTTTCTATCCTCTATGGGTAAAGATTGCTTGCGACCACCGGGCCTTGTTTTATCTGAGGAAATCAGGTTTTTCGCGATTCGAGTTCTTTTGGCATGACGTCGTAGCCCTTCCCTTACCATTCGAACTGCATAAGCCATCAGTTTGTCAACCGATAAGAGCTTCGTAATATTTCCGTCGTTCCATTCTTTTTTTACGTCATTTTCTTTTGATGGATAACCTAGCGTTTCAAATCCTTCGGCCATCTTCATGTAACTCTTACTGTTTGAATACTGATGATAAAGTCGATCGAAAAGCGGATTCTTTTTACCGATAAACTCTTCAAGCTTGTGCACGAGGAAGAGTTCCTCTGACGACGCTTTGCGAACCATTTCTTCGCCCTGAAGCTTGATGAAGAACTGTCTGTCCAAGCGTGCCCACGGTGCTGGGTGCGGTTCTCCATCATGTATGACATCGGGACCAATCCGCCGGTAAAATATCGTTTTCTTCTTTTCTTTTCCTCCCGAAAAGCTCGAATAGGAAATGTGCAGATAATGGTCTTCTTCTTTTGGGAAATCTCGACCATGGTCCTGGCAAACCTTTTTAATTTCTTCGAGATCGACTGTCTCCCAAACAGCACAAGCGGCGCCATACCGATGTCCTAAATCTACAGAAAGCACCCGTAATCCCGGAAGTCGACAAAGTTGTAAGCGCCCTTCTCCTCTTCGCTTTTTATTTTCTTTGGCAAAAAGACTACTTTGGGTACTAGATAAGGTAGCTTCTCGATTACTGAGATAATCCAGCCAGGGTCCTTGCGGTTTTAGCTTGGCTGATAATGTGATGAACCAGTTGATTTTTTTCGTTTCTCTATGAAAAGCCGCCAAATCCTTGTTTCGTAACGCATCAAGCTGACATAGCTGCTCTCTAGGCGCTTGTAGTCTGCCATTCCATTTGTTACTTTCTGAAAATATATCTCGAACAAATATAGCCCATTCGCTTTCTACATTGCTTGTAGCTACACCATGTCGGGTTGCTCTTGGTACATTCTTCGTTTCGGAACGGTCTACAAAGTTAATATATTGGGTTCTTAATGCAAAATCGCTGAACAATTGTTTGGAAGACCAACGCATTGGGACAGCCCTCGTTTCTTGGCCGTCCCAGACCTCAAGAGAGAGTATTCGTGGATTGAGTAGTCGACTTTTTTCTTCTCTATGTCTTTTTAACTCCTTTTCTATACTGAGTAACTGACTTTCTAACTTTTCGTTCTTAGTACTATTCTTGTTCTTTTCGATTTTTTCCAGAATTTCTTTTCTTTTATCCTCTTTTTTTTCGATGATTCCGTTCAATTCTCGAACTTTTTTTACTGCTTCATAGGCATTATAACTAATGCTGGGCCGTGAGTTACCAAAATCGCAGAAGACGGGATGAAGCAGAGGATCGGGATGTCTATAAGCTGGAACCTTGAACTTGCTTTGTTTATACCGTGCCTCACTGGCTGTCACATAATTTTTAAGTATTTCCGGATCAGGTTTGCCGTTATTCAGCCAAACGAATTTTGCTTCCTCAGTGGCTAAATCTTCAAAAAGATTAATGTCGCCGAATTTATCTAGGTCATCTTGCAAGCTGCGGGCCAAGTGTATTCTTTCTTCGGCAGTTGCTTTAGGATTTTTTGACCAAAGGTGCACAACTTCGCCCCATCCATTAATAGCCCCTTTACGGATTCTAACTCGTTCCTTAGCATCCGTGTCTTTTGTTCGCTGTTCACAATACTTTAATAAAAAAGTTCTTGCTTCTTCAGGGACCTCGGTTAATTTCTCGGTATCGCCGTTTAATTCTTGCCTTCTCTTTTCCGCTATCTTATTCCACGTATGGGCAGTGGATACTTTACGCGCTCCGTGATCAAACATGATGGAAAAGAATTCATGCCTCGATCCTTTGTCTAGTTTAAAAAAGGTAAAACCACAAGCATTTTCAACATCTCGAATGAGCACCTCACAATATTCGTGAGGACCTTTTTCTTTCTCTGATGCTTTTTTCTTTGATTTTTCCGCGTCAGAAAATGCGCTCTTATTTAATTTTCTTAGTTCATCTCGGTCTAGCTGCCTACTGTCAGAGTATGACTGTAGTTTTAGCTGTGTTGAACTCCTACGTCCTTGACTTTTTGCGATACTCAAAATTCCATCTTTATTTTTTGTGGGTAGATTAAGACCGTTTTTCTCTAGAAAAAAAGCCAGGTCTTCCATAGTTGATGTAGGGTTATCTTCATTTGACTTCATTAAAGCCCATTGCCCGATTAGCATATAGACAACAGTTAGTTTACTATAATCGGATTTTTTACCTTGTCCTATTCTAGAACTTAACCAATTACCTGCCTTTTGAATAAGTGTTCTGGAGTCATTTTCGGAATGCCCGTTATTTTTCTCTTGATATGAAACAAAGTAAGCCTCTTTACTGGTAAAGAAATAATCAAGCAAATCCCAAACTTCATCTCTGGACAAGGAAGGAATAGTCTTTGCTAATTCGTCAAAGGCATCACTTCGATTCACCCAAATGGCATCTTCCCGAATTGGTGCTGTCACCAGATCTTTACAGTCTGCTATCCAATTCTCGATTTCCTTGTTATCAACATCTCGTCTTACCAAAATGTCTCGTAATGCCTCGACGGTCTTCCATTTCAATTTAGAATTGTTAGGTAAATCAGGATCATGAGAAACAATATACTCTACAGGGGCGCCGTTTTTTGACTCGACGGACAGCCAAGAAATCGCCAAAATCCTTCTGCGTCTTCTTATTTCCTCATTTCCGTTCTCAAGTTCTTGCGATTCCTCCTGTAAATCTTCCGGTTTCGCTAAGTTATGATCAAGACCCCCTCGAAACGTTAACAACCAATCGCCGAAAGCTTTAGCGCCACGATTAATCGCTTCATGCGTGAACCATAAACAGTCGCGCCATGAGTCGTTTTGCTTATCCACGCCATAAAGTCGCATTGTATAAGCTCTGGGAACGCTATTATTGGTATCCTTCAAAGTAAAGTCAACTCCCTTTTAAGCAATCGGTATTTACCGTTTAAAACCTCCCCATATTTTACAATTACTTTACCATGTCTTTATGTTATATGTAAATTATTTTACAAAACTGAAAAGTTTAGTCTTCGTGAAATAGAAAAACTAGGGTTCACAAAACTCCAGAAATAAATCAGCCCCAACTAGTTAGCGAGTTAAAAAGAAACACCTAACGGCTTGACTGATAATTTACAACCGAACGGGTACCTGCATAGGCGGACTCAAGCCCTTCATGTTCGCTCACAAACCAAACCTACTCATCACCAATATACCGGGACTTTTCTTTCATAATACACAAAGCCCAAAAGCCCACTATAGCGAAACTCCGTCTGCTACAGTAGGCTTTTTTCTATTCTTCCGCAAATGAAGGTTATCTCACCAAACTGTCAATAATAGTAAAGTAACTCCAACAACAGAACGGACGGATCACCATGACCACTGAAGACCAAAGCGTCTATCAAAAAGATTATGACATCACCCACAGCGATGTCATCGCCGCCAAGAAGCTTGAACCCTACTTTCATATGTTAAACATCTTTCGAACCCAAGATCCGAAGTTCATGGTACTGATCCTTGCTGGGGCACGGACCATTGCCTCATCACGGGCTGGCTTTTTTTCGATTTCTGACGTGGACAGCCTGCTCACCTATATGACAAAAGCAAATCGAAACAAAGTGTTCAAGTATCTCCGCAACCACAAATGGATCGTGCATAACGGACTAGAATATGAAATGCCCACACATATTCGCGCATTGCTATCTCACTTGATGAGCTCTTTTGTACGCGGAGAATCGACTATCGCCCAGAACATACAAATCATGATCGCCGAAACATCCGTCATGGATCACTATAACTTGGATGAAACCGATCGGAATGAGGTATTCCGTGCCCATATGTCTGGACTTGCCTTATTGCGAAATGACATGGAGCGGACGCTGAGGAAACGGGACTTTAAGACCATTCTTCAACTTCTCAAAGACTCCAAAGCGCTCCAAAAAGCAATTAAAGATGCCAAAGAGATCATTCGGTTAAAGGAAAATACCCTTTCTTCCGGAGGCATCCACCTGCACCGATTATACGATATCGCCAGCGAAATCGGGGCATTGTTAGAGCGTTTACTCGATGCCAGCATCGAATCCGCCAAAAACAACATCGGAGCCATCGGTAAAAGCATCACTTCCGAAGACATCGACGAATTCCTCAAGAAAACGCCCATCTACAAATTAGCCGACATCGCAGAGGCGAACCTGCCGCCCCCAAAACAGCCGATTTGGCTACACGAAGAACAGGTGGCGATGCGGGCGGCATCATTTCTCGAACGCCGGCCTGAGATCGTAGAACCGACACCTCCACCAGCCATAGCCGACCTACCCGAAGAGGATATGGACAACGAACGTGCCCGCAACCCCCTCGAAGAACTCTATCAAGAACTGCTTTTCAAGATGAATGATATCCATAGTGCCCCATTAAATGAACTGCTATTTCCTCCCGACTCAGACTTCGGCCAGGCAATGCATCGTACCGGCCAGACAGTCCGACTCACCCTCGACTTAGCAAAAACCAAAGAGAAACGAGATCCCTGTTTCGTCATGGATGTTTCTGACGAATTTACGAAGATTGAATTAGGTCCCGTTCTGGAAATGAATAAAACTACCCTGTTAAAAGAGGAACAGAACATATGGAAAACCGGTTAGGAATCGATCCGGAAGTCATCAAAGCCTGCTCGCTGTTTCATTTCGGTTGGGTGGTCAAAAAGGACGTACCCCGAATGGGACGGGATACGGTTTTTTACCATCAAGTGAACGAAGTCCTTTCTCTAATGGGCTATGATCTGGTCAATCCGCCCTATAGCGATTGGTACATCATCCGGCTCAAACGAGAGTATGACGTCGCTGCCCTTGATCGAGATCGCAAGAAAAATCGAGAACTTAATAACTCAAGTTTCGCAGATTAAAAATCGCGTTAAACCCTTAACCAGTATGGGAATTTCGCCAACAAATTCTGGTGCT
>NZ_WNKU01000004.1 GCF_009720735.1 Heliobacterium mobile | reverse complement strand
GGGTTAGCTTTAGGTTGTATCGAAAAACAGTGAAAAAGCGAGTATTACGGAGAAATGATTAATTTATTGAGGGAGGTAATACCTATGGGTGCATGCGGGTGCGGCACAGGCGGAGGCTATATTGGAAATAGCATTGTTGCCTTGGCGATCTTGATTATAATTATCGCTATTCTCGGCACCGGGTTCGGAATGGGCTTTGGTGCGTACTAAGTAACAATTTTTATTTAAGCGTGTGGCGGTGGAAACTGCCCACGCTTTATCTCTTTGATGGAGGTTATATTATGGCTAGAATCAAAAGAGGCCGTCGACTTGTGGGAATTGGAAAGTGGCGACTATGGAAATACTTCGCAAAAAACGTAAAAATACGCCCACATCTCCCTGATACCTGCCTTCTATCTGAGAAAACTTTTCTATCATTTCTTTATAAGTATGAGAGCATATTCTTAAAGCCGTGGGATGGATACGGTGGGGAAGGCATCTATAAAGTATGGAGGGAAAATCAAAATTATTTTTTTGTGAAAGAACGAGGAGAACCTGAAATTTTTTCCGAAATCGGACAATTGTACACTAGTTTAAAAAATAAAATTGGTGAAAAACGTCAATATATTATTCAACAAGCTGTTGATCTTGCCGTTATAGCAGATAGGCCATTTGATATTCGAATCATGTTTCTGAGATATAAAGGAAAATGGAAATATGTAGGTATGGTAGCAAAAGTGGCAGGTAAAGACAGTGTTATTACCAACGTTAAAAGAGGTAAAGGATATACCGTTAACGTTGATAGAGCCTTACAGCAATCATTTAACTTGGATGACAATAAAATCAAGAAAAGAAAAAAAGAAATGATACTTCTTGGATACCGTACATGTTACCATTTTGACCAGTATAAACGTTACTTTAGAATGGGACTTGATATCGCCCTCGATAAGGAAGGGAGACTGTGGATGTTTGACCAAAATACAGTCCCAGCCCTATTTCTGTTTAGAAAAGATAAAAGAGCATATAAAAAAATACAGTCTATTTTACGCAATCAAAGAAATAGAAAACAACAAAGAGTTCCAAAGTAGGCCTAACCGTTAAAAATCCATTTAATTAGCCAAAGTTTATGATAATGGGCATATATTTTTACTTCTTCTATCGCTATTTATGGAGCAGTTGGGATATGCTCTCGTACCTCACCCGATCAGAAGTGGGTCCGGACGTTTTCTTGGGTACTTAGGTCCATTATTCAATCCCGTATTCCCCTTCGAGTTCGACCCGTTTTCTTTTTTCGGATATATACAAGTTACCGGAGGTATCAAGACCCGCGTAAAAAACCTCCGACGGGTTGTTTATTCCAAACCTATTTAGTTCACGGTTTAACCAGCCTTTATCTAGATTAGCTTGCTCTAAATTTTCCCACATAACCTCGCCATCAATGATTATATCTTTTGTTAAACCTTGATATTTCGTAGGGATTTGTAAATCTAAAGGTGTAAGTGGTTGTTTTTGAGACTTAAGTTGGACCGAAATCTCACCGTCATTCTCAAGAAGTGCAAACTCAACATCACCGACATTAAATACGTTTTTTTGCCGTAGGATCGAGTTCATCTCATTTAACGTTACTCTTGTCTTGCTTAAATTCTGTTCGATTATTTTTCCGTTTTCGATTAACACTATCGGTTCCGAATCAAATAGTTTTCTTGCGGTAAAGCTCTTAATATGTGTAAAATCAGCTATTATCGCCAAACTACCAAAAACAACTAAGGCTACTAAGGCGGAAACGCTTCGTTGCCCCTCGATGGCCAGAAGAGCAGTCATTTCACCCAGTATTATTGCACTAATGAAGTCGGAAATGGTCATATGGGATAACGCTTTGCGTCCTAAAAGGCGGGTTAATAATAACACGAAGAAATAGGCAAAAATTGTACGTATTAGAGTCATTAAACTCTCTTCCATAAAGAACCCCTCCCGGACTTATGACTATTTTCTCCATAAATTTCTTCATTAATTCCGTTAATTAAAAAGTAAAAAGCGTCCGGCATTGGAGGGACCGGACGCTTTTTGATAACAAAAATTGCAGGAATAAGCTTAAATAAAGCGTGTGGCGATAGAAACTGCCCACGCTTTTTATCTAAACGGTTTACATATTTTCGCATAACCTAATATTGAAAGAGTTTAGAAAGAAGGGATAGTCTTGGGTAAAAAAACATCTTCTTCAGCTTCTTCGGAACTAACAGGATTACGTTTTATGCAAGCACTAGGCCAACTACTCGTTGCTACGGGCGCTAGCCTCGCCTTTTATTCGCTAGTACGGCAAATTCCGTTATTGGAACAACAAGGAGACATAATTAAAAAATTATCTCGGCTGGTAAAATATATAGCCGCTTCCTCCCCCTCAGCTTAACGCTGGTCTTACCCAGAATATCCCGTCCAATTCATTTATTTATTGGAATACAGTAATACCTTTTTTGGCATTTTAAGATAACAAAGGGTATTAGGGGGAACAGATTTTTTGATTATTACAGTATTCGTTCTGCTAGCGTCTGCCCTGCTAATCTTCTTTAGCTGTGAACTTTTCGTAAATAGCGTGGAATGGTTCGGAAAACGGTTTAATGTGGCAAAGAGTGCTGTCGGTTCAATATTAGCTGCGTTTGGGACTGCACTGCCGGAAAGCGTGGTTACTCTTACAGCCGTTGTCTTTGGTACGAATACCGACCAAAAAGACATTGGTGTCGGTGCGGCGATCGGAGGTCCTCTAGTTCTTAGCACAGTTGCTTATGCGGTTGTTGGCTTATCCATTTTCTTCTATCACAAACGACGGGCACAAGGAACAGATCTGCTCATTGATAGTCGAAAACTTACTCGCGATCAGTTGTGGTTCATGTCTATATTCGTATTAAGTTTCCTTTTAGGATATACATCCTACCCGGGAAAACAATGGATTGGATTGCTTTTGTTCGCTTCTTATGGGTTGTATTTCTTTCTGGAAATGAGGGCTACAGATAATGAGCAGCATGAAGATAAAGAGGAACTTGAGCCGTTAAGGTTCCGCCCCAACTCGAGCAACCCAGAGTCTTTATGGATAATAATCCAAACTCTAACCTCGCTTACTCTAATTTTTATTGGGTCTCACTATTTTGTGGGCCGATTGGAAACTATCAGCTTATCTTTAGGACTTTCACCTCATGTGGTTGCACTACTGCTTAGCCCTTTGGCAACAGAACTACCGGAAGTCGTCAATGTACTCATATGGGTTCGCCAAGGGAAAGAAGAATTGTCTTTGGCTAATATTAGCGGGGCCATGATGATTCAGACCACTATCCCTAGTGGTCTAGGTATCCTATTCACTCCTTGGCTTTTTGATAATTATCTGAAACTAGCCGCTGTAATGACGATTTTTTCAATTGGCTTTATATGGTTTATGTTGCGAAACAATCGACTTTCCTCTGGACGGTTAACATTTGCCGTTACCTTTTACCTCATTTTTGCAATCGGTTTCGTTATTGGAAACGGTAGATTAAACTCATAATACTGATACGGCTTGAGAAATAATTTATTAATTTCTAAGTGATAATCAACAAAAGACCTACAGCTTGAACAGGTGTTGCGCTTAGTAAAAACAAGCTTTGACGATAGGCCGCTGAAAGGTTCCCCCGTTTATGGAGACCAAGAGAACATCACTATTAACTTTGTAAAATACGTTATTTTTAAGCCGTTATGATATGTCCAATTGAAAGCAAACATCCGAGCAAAACCATAGAAACGTGGATTCGTCGCGTAATGCCGGGTCTCTGTAACCTGATCATTTGGGCAATACCCCCCAGAGCACCTACGAACATAACAACACTCGCTATAATCCCAAGAATAAATTTATCTTCAAAATGTCCCTCTCCAATATACATAGCTATTCCATGTGATAGGATAGAGGCGATTGCAACGAGTCCAATAACTTTATGGATACGGCCAAGGAATCGGGTAGCTTTCTGAGTCATACCTCTAGAAATGTTAACTTGACTACCTGGAGAGGCTGTTTTTTTAGTGTCTGGGCTATGTGGCTGAAGAGTCGTAGATGTTAAGGAAGTTGACTCCCTTGCTTCATTCGATGTCGCAGCAGAGACAGTTGCATTCAGACGTGTTAATCGTCGCAAGGGATAAAGTACTGCCGCACCTGCTGTTAGCCATGCTGCTAAAACACCTAGCCCTTCGCCGAGTTCCTTTGTCGGATTATCATCTTCACGCTCTCCACCTCTTTCTTTTCGCTCAGTAGTATAGTGATTTTTAGATTTCAAGTCATCCGCAAGAGCATAGTTGGGGATAGCGGAGAAAACGAATAATCCGTAAATCAATAAAAGACCACAGAGTATACTTTTGGCATTTCGCACAAGCTGGACCTCCCGTTGATTTAATATTAACATGTTTTTAATTTAATGGTTGTAAATGAAAATTGGCTGAATAAAAGGAGGGAAAACCTATGGTGCTTTTTGGCAAAAAACTTATACTTTGGTTTACCAACGCACTTCGCTGATACCGCTTAAATACCAGTCTCCCCAGTAGGCAAACAGGTGAATTTGGCTGACAACGCCGGAGGTCAGTTTTCTCTTACGACCAACAGCGAAGTCTGCCCTTCCATCACTGAGGATATGTCCGGCCACTTATCAAGCGAGGGTTCTTCAATCCCACAACTGTCACTTTTTAGCGTGGTTTTATTCATTTTTAAAGTGCGTTTTGGCATTGCCACCGTTCTTGAAAAAACAGAGCAGTCCGGCCACAATGGGCAGAACTGCCTGTCTATTCGATAGGAGGGCTGTGGAGTGAGGGGGACAATGTGTTAATTATGGTGCCCTCTGATATTCGTATTCTTTGGATGGTTGAATACGCAACCCAGGACGACGAATTTTTACGGAAACATGCACATCGACTTGTGCACGAGAAAATTCGTCTCTCCAATTGAGATCCTCTAAATCTTGAATTGTAGCCATATGCATTCGAACAAAACGCGAGAGAAAAAAGGGATCGATCTTCTTCTCTTGAGCTTTAGCAATAAGTCGCCGAACTTCTTTTTCGATTAGAGTTGCTGCGTGATTCTCCAATAGGGCAATTCCTTGGGAATCTACATATGGTTCGAGCGATTGGACGCTGCGTAGATCGCCATCCAACGAAAGCTGTATGGCGATATGGGGGGTGCCGCCCTCCCAGTCAATATTCGCCTCAGGAGATCTCGCTCTCTCGAGTTCCATAGAGTACACAAAGTGGCCACTAGGATCGTCAAAGGTCCACATCGAACGCTGATACGTATCCCGTAGAAGGTTATAGCTATTCGTCTCCCACCCGGACCATTTATCGATCAACTTTCCTTGATGAAAAATTCCGAGTCCAATAAACTCCGATGGATTTCCCCCAGAACGGGGGAGGCTCTCCGTCGTCTTACCACCGGGTTCCGTTTTCCCTGCTTCTCGGCGTTTATATTTCACCTCGGGCATCGGCTTTACTTTAGAGTCCACTTTTTCCGATTGAACCATGGGATTATTCTTGACCATGGGGAGTACCGGATCGAGATGATAGGTCTCCATCGCGGTGACAAATTCATGCAACGTTACCGGAGTTCCAAAACCTTGCTCGCGCATGTTTTGCATAATCCCGTCAATATAGCGGGCAACACTTCGTTCTAACACTGGTCTCGTAGACAAAAAAACTTCTCTCGCAGGCCCCTCTGTTAACAGTAAATAGGTGGTGCGTCGAAATTCAGGGTTTCTCTCTAGGGCATCCAGTTGATGATAAAGCAGCTCATCGCGAGCCAATTCTTCACCGAAAAGAACTGTCCGTAAGTGACGAAAATCTAGTTTCCTCTCTACATTTGTGCTTGCTAGGCTGATGCCTTCTGAAATAGATCGGGCATTGACGGTAATTATTTTTGTTGTTTCTTGTAACGTTGACGTTTCTCCCCCGGCTCGTATATCCATACTTCTTGGAATGGCCACTCGAAATATTAAATCTAGATTCCCATTTACGCCCTTATCGATCCCCATCGTTAATACGAACGCAGTCCGTTCCAACTCCCGCCCGGATGAACAACCGGAAGTTACTAAAATTAGTAACAAACTTATCAAACACAAAGAAATCGTTCTCATTTCAATTCCTCCGAGCTACGATGGAAAATCATAACCCAAATCCAAGTGATTACGGGGAGACCGTAAAAAAGAATGGGTAAAAGCATCATCAAGTACGTATATGTATGAACGGCCTCAATGCTACTTTCCGGGAAAAAAGCCACAACCACCGTAAGAAGGGTAAGCGGAATTAAAAAAGGACGGAAATCCGGTGCTCGACTGCCTTGTGTAGCGGCGATAGCGCTTGCATATAGACCCACAGCTAAACCAACCGCGGTTACCGTAGACCAGGCAAAGACCATAAACGGCTCTACCCGTTGAACGACAAACTGAAGATTGATTAACCTCGCCAGTTGGTACAGCGGGAATCCAATCTCCCGTGCGCCGGGAAAGTCGAAATTAAGATGAAGAACAATTTGAACTAACGTAAAGATAAGCCCTGTAAAGAGCAACGAAGCAACACCGACCTGACGGAAGGTTTTTTGGTTTCGAAACAACGGCGCAATAAGCATCAAAATCATAATCTCTTTAAAAAGACCTACAAAACGGAATCCCGTTTCAATGATGGCGATTCCCCCATATCCCAACCAGGGAGACAAGTAATAGATGTGTCCCTGGGAACCGGCTAAAAAGAGGGAGAGTATAAATACCGTGATGGCTAACGGGAATAGCAACCACGCTGATCTCGATAAATTTTCTAAACCGTTGAACGCGAGAAACAGGCCCAGCAAAGCGATCGAAATAATCACAACCGAAATCGGGGTGTTCGGTAATAGGGTCGTAATCGTGAATTCAGCAAAAATTCGCATCTGATAGGCCGTATGAATGACTAACATAACGGTTAATAACAACCCTAAAAACCATTGCACATAGCGACCCCACAATAAGCCAGCGATACTAAGCAAAGAAGCACGGCCAAAGCGGTTGGCGAGTCGTTCGATGCACAAAAACACAGGTACAACGCCGACGAGGGCAATCAGTGGCACCATCCACGAGGCGGTTCCGGCCGCCCAAGATAGTTCTCGGGGAATATGAAGAAAAAGTTTTACTGCGATAAACATGCTTACGAGAACAAATGCCTCGATGCCACCCAAGTGCCCTTCTTGCGATGATTGTCTCATGCCTGTTTATCCCCTTTGGCGGGTGAACTTACATCTTTAGTGATGAGCAATAGCTCCGGAGGTACCCTCGGGTCCCAAGGGCGATTCAGGGGTCGCTGCTTGAATTTATCGAGAGGACGAGTATAGAAAGGACGCCTTTCCACAGAGAAGGCCGCTGTGCGTACGAAGGTATCCCCGGAAGGGCCGTGAAGCGGGCTAAAGGGAGATAAAAAGGGAACACCTAATGACTTTAATCCACTCAAATGATGGACTAAAACAACAAGCCCGAGGAGAACACCATAAAATCCAAGAACACTTGCTAGGAACAGTAAAATCAACCGAACAATCCGAAGGCTGTTGACCAGTGAATAATGTGGAATCGAAAAACCCGCGATACCCGTTAATGCGGAAACAATGATCACCACAGGAGATACAATACCGGCTTCCACCACAGCTTGTCCGATGATGATTGCACCGACGATACCGACCGTCGGCCCGATGATTTTGGGTACACGAAGGGCGGACTCACGAATAAAATCAAAAGCTACCTCCAGAAACAGTAACGAAAATGCAGTGGAAAAAGGGACATGCTCTCTAGCCGCCGCTAGAGACAGCATCAAGTCGGTCGGTAACATCTCCGGGTGGAATACAACCATCGCCGTGTATAAGGCAGGTAAAAAAATTGTGATTAATGTACCAATGATCCGGATAAACCGTGCAAATGTACTGATCGGCCAGCGATAATAAATATCTTCTGGAGAATGAACTTGGGACCATAACGTTACCGGTGCCACGAGCGCCTGCGGACTTCCGTGGAGTAACACTGCAACCGATCCTTGAAGCAGAAAGGATAGGGTGCGATCCGGTCTTTCTGTCGTAATCATTTGAGAAAAAAGAGAAAAGGGACGATCTTCGATAAACTGTTCAAGCTGTCCTACGTTATATAACATGTCTACATCAACCGATTCGAGACGAAGGCGCATTTCCCGGATCAATTTCGGATTCGTAAGCCCATTGATATATAACAAATAAAACGCTCCCGATGCCCGTAACCCCACCGGAATGTCCTCGGCGATAAAATCAGGGGTAGCGAGACGGGAACGCAGCAGATACAGGTTGGTACTTACGTCCTCCGTAAAACCATCATAGGGGCCTTGAACGACGGTTTCCGTATGGGGTTCGCTAACCTCTCGTCCTCGATCCCCTTGAAAGTCAAGCGCCAACCCCCATTCAAAACCGTCGATATGGACAAATGTCATTCCCCGGATTATGCTTTGAACCGTATCTTCGCATGAAAAAGCAGCATTAACGATATGGCAGTATGTCAAATGGTCTTGCAAGTCATTTAAACATAACGGCCGACCTGTAGGTGGCAAAAACTCTACTAACGGCCCGATGAGAAACTCTTGAATCTTATTTGCGTCTGTAAGACTACGGTAGAAAGCGATAGTAATCTGGCCCCAAGAAGTCTGTAGAGATCGAATAATGAAATCTGGATTTTGCCGGGAACAGAATTTTCGGCCTAAGAATTCTTGGAACTCGTCTCGCGAAATGGGTAGTGGTGATAAGTTTTGCGTTTTTGATGGTTTCGTTCGACGCAAAAGAATGGCATTCTGCCCTTTCGTTCTGGAAGGACTGAGAGAAAAGGTTTTTCTTCGTACTGGTTCATAGGTAAACAATGAAAGAATTTTCTTTATCCAGCGATTTTGCATTCCGTCGGTTCCCCTTAAAACACACTAGCACCACAAAAATCCGCGTATAGTATTCGCCAGAATTACAGTGATTAGTCACAAACATCCCTTGTCCTTACAGGGCCGACGCAAAGAACTCCTCCTGCTCTTTTGGTGGGTCGATCAACTCCCGCCCGGCTAATTTTACAAGTTCAGACCTTGCTTTAATCGTGCTATCAAGGGTATTCTAAAGCTTCGGAAAGTCCCACAGTAGCTCCCCCTAACGTTGCCTCCTTTAACATCTCTAACGATCAAAAAAAGCTCGCCGAAGTCGGCGAGCTTTTTTGATGCACTTAATGGATGTTTGTCTCCTACACAGTAATACCGTTATATTAGCCTAGACGTAATAACTTCCCCCAACCGCTGAATGCCCTGCCGGGTCATATCCTCATTCGTACAAGAGAAGTTCAGCCGTAATGTATTGACTCCCTTTTTGTTGATATAAAAGGGATCGCCGGGAACAAAGGCCACCTTCCTCGCGATGGCTTCGTTAAACACTTGGACCGCCGAGACGCCTTCGGGAAGCGTGACCCAGAGGAACATTCCCCCTTCCGGTTTGGTGTATTGAATATCTTTGGGGAAATATGCTTCGATGGCTTCCACCATGACGTCCCGTTGGCTTCCATAAGCTTTCCGGATCGTTTCGATATGATCATCGATCGAGTAATCTGTTAGCAGTTGATGAATGATCCGCTGACCAAAATAGTTTGTGTGCAAATCAGAAGCCTGCTTCGCGATGATCAGCTTCTCCATGACCTCTTTCCGCGCCACGATCCATCCGATCCGGAAGGAGGGGACTACGATCTTCGAAAAGGATCCGAGCAATACGGTGTTTTCCGGGATGATTTTGTAAAAAGAGGGTTGTTCGCTGCCTAAGAAACGCAATTCGCCATAAGGATCGTCTTCGATGATGATGGTATTCGTACCTCTGACAATGTCGGCGATTGCTTTGCGCTTTTCCAATGTGTAGCTAATGCCGGCAGGGTTATGGAAGTTGGGGACGCAGTAAAACAGTTTTATGTTGTGGTTTCGGACGGCTTTTTCAAACTTTTTAATGTCGACGCCGTCATTCTCTAAAGGGATTGGATGAAATGTTGGCTTATATAAGGAGAAGGCTTGAATCGCCCCTAAGTAACCGGGCTCTTCAATCACCACATCGTCGCCATCATTGAGAATCGTCTTACCTAATAAGTCCAACCCCTGCTGGGACCCGGCTGTGATGAGGATATCATCAGGGTCTACATCGATGTTCTTTTTCGTCTTGTACCGCTTTGCGATCCACTCTCTCAGTCCCAGAAAGCCCTCCGATGAACTGTACTGCAAGACATCAGAGCCGAATAAATCAAGGACTTTGTTGGTAGCAGTTTTGATTTCGTTTACGGGGAAAAGGTCTCGATTAGGCAGACCACCGGCAAATGAAATAATAGATTCATCGACGGTAACCTTTAAGATTTCTCGAATGAAAGATCTTGGTACGTCGGTGATTCTATCAGAGAAAATCCCGTGCACAACTTACACTTCCTTATTCAATGTTTCTTATTAAGTATACGCCTATTCTTCCATCGTTTTCAAATGAATCACGTTTTTTTTGGAATCTTTGCGATAAGATTCAGGAACCTCTATCTGAATTATGTGTAAAAATAATCAATCCAAATACCATAATTCGACAAGATTCACTCGATTCATAGTGCATAATGAAGAAAAAACAGTATGTGCTGGGTGATATTATTGTCACATATCCTTAATAAACCAAAGCTTAAAACAGACTTTAACGTACTTTATCTTTTCCCCATCGTCTTAGCGTCCACTATTTTAACTTCCACTGCCTTCGAACCTTTTTGGAACGTTCATTACCACTTAGCACACAGCTTGGTTGAAGGTATCTGCATCTACCTGGCATTCACTGGTTTTATCATTGCTTTGACTTTATTTAGTCATGTACCCAACGAAATACAGTTGCTCGGTGTCGGTTTTTTATCGGCAGCGGTATTTGATCTCGCTCACATCTTATCTTCCGTTGGAGTTATTACCAGTTCATTGGCTAGCTTTGATTTAGCCGGTCGGTATTGGGTCGCAGGCCGGTTGGTGGAAGCGATCGTACTATTTTTGACGACAAGAGGGGTTTCTTTTCGGTATAATCCATGGTTTTGCTTTACTATCACACTTACTGTGATGTTGCTAGTTTCCTTCGCCTTTTGGCGTTTTCCCAACTTACTTCCTCCTCTATATCAGGTAGGCGTAGGAGCTACCTTGACGAAAGCCTTTATTGAATATATCATTGTGGCCATTTTTTCGTTAAGTTTGCTACATATTTATCGAACCTATTCAGGGGAATGTTTTTTTAATAAACGTCATGTCGTCCTGGCGATTCTCATTGCGATTCCGGCAGAACTCATATTCGCCGTCTTTCCTTCCACGACTTCCTTTCAAAGTGCCTGGGGACATTTGCTGAAAATCTGTTACTATTATTACCTGTTTAAGGGTATCTTCGTAAACACCATTATTTATCCTTATCAGCAGATGGAGCAATCTTTCGAACGATTCATGATATCTTTTCATTCCAGTCCGGTGATGAAGGTGATCATTTCTCTAAATGATTATAGCTATATTGACGTCAATCAAGCCTACTTAAACAATACTGGATTTACGCGAGATGACATCATCGGTAAGTCACAACGAGAAGTTAGTTCTCTTTCCCTTGACACTCACCAATTCATTGCGAACGGCCCTGTGAGTAACCTCCAAATAAAGTACAACACCAAGGAAGGTAATGTAAGAGAGGCTATTTTAAACACGGAAGTCATCATCCTCAACAGCAACCGGTTCCTTTACTATGAGTTTATCGATATCACAGAGAAGAACAGATATGAGAGGGAGTTAACCCGGTTAGACCGTCTAAATATCGTCGGACAAATGGCAGCGGGAATCGGCCATGAGGTGAGAAATCCCCTTACCACCGTTCGGGGATTTCTGCAGATATTCTCCAAAAATGAAGAGTTGAAAAAATATGAAGACTATCTTCATTTGATGATCAGTGAACTTGACCGGGCTAACGCGATCATCACGGAGTTTCTTTCGCTGACCCGGACGAAGTCCGTTCATCAAAGCGAGCATAGTTTGAATGATATCATCAATCATCTTATGCCTTTATTGCAAGCAAAAGCCTGGAAGGAAGATAAATCGATTACCCCGGACTTACATCCCATTCCCAAGATACTTCTTAATGAAGATGAAATCCGTCAATTGTTATTGAACTTGATCAACAACGGTCTGGACGCATCCGAAGCAAAAGGCGCAGTAACGATAAGCACCTATGGAGAAGACGAAGCTATCATCCTTGCGATCAAAGACGAAGGTGCAGGAATTCCAAAAGAAGCACAAGATAAGATTGGACTTCCCTTCTATACAACAAAAGCGAGTGGGACTGGCCTAGGGTTGGCCACTTGTTTCAAAATCGCCGAGCGGCATAACGCAAAAATAGATTTTGTCACAGGCTCGGAAGGCACTACATTCTTTGTAAAATTTCAACCGGTTCGTTACGAAATAGAAAATACAACAAACAGCTTATCCATATCTGCTTAGTAAAAAAGCGTGATCCACTTCGGTCACGCTTTTCTATCCGTCCATATCGTTTATTTTTGGAAGGTGATTATGATGTTGATTCGCCATCGCGGCTATGAGCCGAAGGTGGAACGGACTACCTACATGGCCCCGACGTCAACGTTGGTGGGCAAGGTGACTGTAGGTCCTCATGGGAGGATCATGTTCGGAGCGGTTTTGAACGCTGAGTCCTCGGAGATCACCATCGGCGAGTATGCCATCATCAGTGAAAATGCAGTACTTCGCGGGAACAGGTCATCTACGGCACTGCCCGTACATATTAGAGATCATGTGTTTATCGGTCCCCATGCTACGCTTTTAGGCTGTTCCGTGGATTCTTGCACATACATAGCGACAGGGGCCACCATTCTCCAAGGAGCGAAAATCGGCTCCGGTGCAGTAATTGCTGTCGGTGCCCTGGTCCACGCAATGACGGTTATCCCCGAAGGCTTTTTTGTGCCGCCCTTTTCTATCGCCATCGGCGATCCCGTTACGATCTACAGCCCTGATCAACTAGAAGCCGTTGGTGAGGCAATTCGAAAGGTCGGCTTTGCCAAAGCTGCATTTGGCATCGAAGAAACCTTTGCAGAGCGAAAAGATCTATACAAGATGACGACAACGATCCGCGCCGATGAGTATAGGGCTCACTTTCAGGATGTAGTTTTAGATCCCCTGGATTAACCGTTCCGCTTTACCTGCTCCAGATTAGTTTAATATCTCTTCTATCGGTTCCTACTAAGTACATTTTAGTCACATCGTCTAACCCTTCTGGTATTTTAATTTCGAAATTCCCTGTCGGATGTATGCTACTCACAAGACTATAACGCAATTGCAAATAAAGGCTGTTCTTTTCAACCATGCAGTTATAGCCGCTAAATCCTAAGGAGCTGCTCATTATGTCCCCTTTAATATACAGAGAATTATCACTCTCCCCTTTGACTTGCTCGATGACTACAGAATCGGGATGAACCAATTTACCCTGTATGAAAAGGGAGAAGAATCCATAAATACTCACTACCATGACTAAGACAACCATCATCGCGATCATTCTTTTGGTTGAGAACAACATAGTCACCCCCGTATCCCTCTTCTGTCTAAAAAGCCCCTTGTTTTACGAGACCCAAAAACTTTACTCCGTTCTAGTCGCCCCCTCCGCCGCCGCCATCTCCCCCACTGGTGCCACTGTCGCCGCTACAGTCGCCGCCGCAATCACTACCACCGTTGTCGCAATCTCCACCGCCGTCACTACCCCAGAAATTCCAACCCCCGTCGCTGCTGTTGCAATCATCGTCAGAACCAAAGTCAACATCAACGCCGCCATGATCGTATCTTTGGCCACGGGCGAGTTTCATTACTATCGCTATAACCGCTATGACAGCTACCAACAGAAAAGAATCCATCTTGCCGCCTCCTTAACCGGTAGAATCGCTGATATCCTTCGTGGAAGATATCACAAAATCCTCCTCTTCTTAGGTGGATGACATGCCATTGATTGCAAATAAATCGCAACAAAAAAAACAACCCAGGTATGTTCCCAGGTTGTTAATAGGTCAAATCTTGTCTATCCGTTAAAACACCGACCAGATGACGACTACAGATAAGATGACGGTAACTATCCCTTCGATGCCATTAACAAAACTTTCTTGTTTTTCATGCTCGTAATCTAATGACTGTTTCATTATGACACCTCCGACGCATTTTAAATTTAGCTGTCCAATTGGGTGGACTGTAAAGTTTCTTCGCAACCTCATTATAAAGCAAACTTATTGATAATTACTACTAGTAATGAAAACTTAATAAACGTGCGTAAATGATTTCTTTGCCTTTCGTCGTTGCGAATAAATTAAGGGTTTACATCGTAACATTCTCATCGCCCCCTCTCCGAGCCCGCAACAAAAATAAAAGAGGCCCGATACAAAAAGTACCGAGCCTCCAGTCTTTCTGGTTAACTCTTCCGTAGAGATCATTGTCGTGCTTTAATTATATGCGAGAACTCACCATTTGTTCAACTCCTTAGTATTTATTACCCACGATTTATTTTATTTTCCACGATTCATTTTCCATAAGAGTGCATACTCCTGGAAATAATGGTAATCTTTTGCCGAATCCCGACATCAATTCTGCAGAAACTACATTTTACGAACGACGAAAAGGAGCGGAGATATGTTTCAAAAGATAGACCATGTCGCCATCACCGTAAAAGACCGAGTTGCGTCAATTCGCTTTTACGAAGAGCATCTTGGTTTTCAAAAATACTATGAGCACGATGTTCCCGCCCCGGGGATTGAAAAAATCGCCTATCTTCGTTTGGGAGATACAGTCCTCGAGCTGATTCACATGCCTGAAGGTCCGAAAAACAGCGGCTATCACTTTTGCCTGATCAGTGATGATTTTGACGGAGATTTTAACCGTCTTAAATCTGCTGGCATACCGATAGCCCAACTCCCTCATACTTCGGCGGCACGAACTCCCGAAGAAGAAGGCTGGAGACGAGTGGTCTTTCTCGGTCCTGATGAAGAGATGATCGAGTTTCGAGGATAGGATAGTATCTAGCGTTCTTTCATCGTCTACCACTTGTTTTCTCGATTCGGTGCATTCTCATGGCACAAATATATATCGCTTAAAATGCAAGTGGCTCATCGCTTTACCAAGCTTGAGCCACTTTTTCTTTGCGTTCCTTGGCTTCACCTTTGAAAGGTGGCTTCCTTTAATCGCCTTTCGGGTTTACGGTGTCTTTTTCGACCATAAGAATGACCGTTTTCTCGGGAGCTCTTGTGCGATGGACTACCCCTTTCGGTACTGTATAGCCTTGTTGGGGATATAATTCTATCGACTCATTTTCCAGATCGATGTACAACTTGCCGGACACAACATAAAAGAACTCATCTTCCTGTTCATGCTGGTGCCAGTGAATGAATTACGGTTTAGAATCCGTAGATAAGCGATATAACGATACGGTTCGCCCTTCGATGCTCGAAGGTGATTCACACATATACGTGGCTCCCAGCTTGTCATAGAAACCTCTCGCATAGGGATCGGAGAATATGAATAACTCGGCGATTCCTTTTTCCCGGCAAGTAACTTTGAGGAAAGAGATCAGTTTTGAGCCGATGCCTTTCTTTATGTACACAGGACGAATGAAAATATGCTCCAACCAGAATCCTTTCTGTACAAATACTTTTCCTGCCCAAAAGTCCTCTTTTACTTCCACTACAGACATATACCCGGCAATCTGCCCTTCAACCTCGGCCACGAAGACCAAGTTGTTCTCTATGTAAGCAGGGGTAATGGTCAACTCATTTTTCCAAACGACGAAGTACTCCTTTGGGTAGTTCCAATATTGTTTCGACGAAAAGGAAATCTCCGTTAAGGTATCGGTTTCTGCGACTCGCGCTTCTCTGATTTTCAGTTCCATAATTCCACCTCTTGACGTAAGCTCTTCAAGCTCATTTTCGAGCCAATACATTGATCCGGCGGAAAGTCTCAAAACATGTACCGTCCGGCTGTTCTGTCCTCTCTATCATCCGCTTGATAACCTCATCGACAAAGCCTCTCTTGCCGTCCTCCGGTAAATATTTTAAAAAGGGTACGACAGAGGGCTGTTCTATCCATCGAATCATTTCATCTTTGTTTTTGAAGTATCTGTCGGAGTTCTCCTCCCAAACTAAGACGTCTCGAAAGTTTGACCGTTCGACGAGTTCCCTGTAATCATCAACCTTTGGCATATACCAAGGCCATTCAAAATCATCAAAGAATTCCCTGTAGGATGATTCGGTCATTATCTGTTTAATGACGCTAAAAAAGTTTGAACAATTCCCGTCCCCGGCAAAGTTAAATCGAAGTGTCCCTTGGGGTTTAAGGGCCTGGTAGGTTCTCTGTAAGAGGTTATCGTGGTCTTTCACCCAATGCAAAGCGGCGTTGGAGAAAATCAGGTCGAATTGGTTTTCGAAGCGAATCTCGTTGATATCCATCCGTTGAAAAGACACGTTCCTTTGCTCGAGTTCTCGGGCGGCGTTGATCATCCCTACGGAAGCGTCGATACCTAGTACGGTTCCCTTTGGCGTGCGATCGGCTAACTCTTTCGTTAATACTCCGTCGCCACAACCGAGATCGAGGATATACTCGGTTCCACAGAGGTTTAACTCGGAAATAATTTTATTTCCCCATTCTTTCTGATGCCCGGAAGCCTTTTTGTACTTTTGACCGTCGAATTCATGAGTGTTCAAACTACTCAATTTACAAACCTCCGAATATGAACGCCGCAGTGTTCTGTGGACGTCGTTAAACTTTTTTCATCAGCTTGTTGATCATTGAGATGACTCGCTTCGAGTTGGCTTCTAGTTGTTTGAGCATTCTACGCGCTTCGTCGTGGTTACCTACCTGGTATGCTTGAGCTGCTTTCAAGGCATATTCGTGAACCTTCTGGTGCGGCTCATCGATAGCGATGAAGTCTTTATCGTCTTTGAAGGAGTTATTTCCGTCAAAATACCATTTGCCTAACGCACACTCGCGGTGAGTATTCACGTCCTCGGGACGCACCATCTCTGTTCCGTTGATCATGTTGACGATTCGAACCTTCCAGAGTAAGTGGTCTGATTTCGCTTTGATCAGATGTTCTTCGTTCGACCAATTTTTAGAGGATGAATCGACGTTAAATAACTCCACCAAATTTCTCAATTCTTGCGCCATGGCGCTCGATTCCTCAGCACTGGCGGCAATCGTTTCCACAGAAGCTGTCGTTTCCTCCGTCGATGCTGCCACCTGTTGGACATGAATCGCCAGGGAGTCGATGACGGTCGCGAGCGTGTTGATCAGGCTGACGATGCGGTCGGAACTGGCTACCTCGTCCTCGGTCAGTTTGACGATACCTTGGATGGCTTGCTCTGTTTCTTGAACCGCCAGAAGGATGTTATCCAAGGCTTTGCCAGCTTCCGAAACGACCCGAACGCCTTCCTCCACTTCTTTTCGGCTCTCGTTGGTCGCTTGTACCGTTGCCTGTGTGCTGGCGGAGATTTTTTGGACCAACGCCGACACTTCTGCCGCCCCTTGAGAGGATTGATCGGCTAGTTTGCGTACTTCTTCGGCAACTACGGCAAAGCCACGACCAGCTTCCCCGGCTCTCGCAGCTTCGATCGCTGCATTTAAGGCCAACAGGTTCGTTTGGTTCGCCAGATTGGTGATCGTCTCCGTGATGACCCCGATTTCCTGGGAAAACTGGACCAGTTGGTTCATGAGTTTGCCCGTCTCTTCTGCCTTTTGGTTGATATTTTCCATCCGGCGTACGGTCTGTTTCACCGTTTCTTTACCAATCTCGGCTGTATCCATGGTTGCGTGGGAGGTAGCTGAGGCTTGTTTGGCCTTCTCTTTCGCCATCTGAATGAGCGAGGAAAGCTCCAACAGCACTTCCGATGACTCCAATACAGCCTCAGTGCCTCGCTCCGACTTCTCGGCTACATTTTGCATGTTCTGGGCCACTTCCTGGACAGCCACCGATACTTCTGCTGCCGATGCAGCCGTTTCTTCAGACCCTGCGGCTAGTTCGTCGGCCGCTTTGCGTGCGTGCTCCACCATTGCCGCTTGGCTCTTGACCATTTTATTGAAAGAGGCAGTCAGGTCACCGATTTCATCCATACCCTGAACGTCACCGAAGACGGTCAGATCACCCGACCCAGCCTTGGCCATTAATCGCTCCATATCGACGACAGGTTTGGATATGAGCCGGGCCATCCATGCCCCTAGCCCGAAAGATACCACCGTCGATAATAAAATGGCTCCCAGCATGGTGTAGATCGACCGGGAAAAATCGGCCTCTACTCTTTGCTGGATCTGATTCGCCTGGGCTTCTCTGTATTTGCCCAATTCCCGGCGAAGGAGCGTATTCGTCACGGAGTTGTTTAAATTGGCCCTATAGGCGTCAATAGCACCCTGGCGATTTCCTTCCATCGCCAGCTGGATCGCATGGTCTCGGGCTTCGCGGTTTTTCGGAATAATGTCCACCAGTACCTTGACGATCGCTTGCTCTTGCTCCGATAATGTTTTTTCTTGGTATTGGGCAAACAGTTCGTTTGATTGCTTAACATTTTCATCGAGGCGCTGCTTGATCTCTTTTTGTTTGTTCAGATCCGGTTCGTTGATGATTTCTAGAAGGTATTTATCGTTCATCAAGTTCAGTGCACGCGTTTCGTTCAGCCACTGTATGGGAAGTAACTGATCATGATACAACCGCTGCGATGCCTTATCCATCTCTTTCATGAAATAGAGCCCGATTCCGCCGATAGTCAAACTGAATAAGACACCGACGAGAACGATAAGTATGATCTTTTTAGAGATTTTTATGTCATAAATCCAACTCACGAGTACGATCCCTCCCTTTTTTTAATCCACCGGGTTAGGACATTCGGTAAATGAGTCATCGTCATCTCCCCGATGAATCCGCTCCCGTGATTGCTTTCGAGTTTCCCATCGATGAGAGGTTTTTCTCGGGGTGCATGTACAACTTAAAAGCCTTTTCCTACTGACTTACTCCCGGCAGAACTGGTACAGTCGATCTTGTTCCATTCCCATTAAACGTTCCGGTGTCGCTTCAGAAATGAGAACATCGATTCTTGGTTTGAGCGTAAATTCTTCCGTTCCAACACCTCCACTATACCAATGGTACAATAACCCTATTCGTGACGAATAACCAGAGGTTATAACCTCACGAATGATTTTCATCCATTTTTCCGCTTCCTCAGCTTTTTCAGATGCTTCCTGTTCATCGACATCGGGGCGGCTTTCATTTTTCGGTATGATGCCACCCGCTTCAATAAACGCTTTGATCTCTCTTTCCATCTGTTCGTTTCTCCATATGGCATCTAAAACTGTTCTACAGTCACAATATCTTTTTGTCGCCCGGTATTAGCGATCGCCTTTTACCAACTGGTTGAGGATATATGTATTTTCGACGGTCGAAAAATCCATCTCATATTTGTCAAGTAGGGGTCGCAGCATCTCCATGTCGGCTTCTTCCGGTAATACGGCCGTAATGAATACACACATTAAAAGAGCCTCCTTGCTAGCTTATAAGGTCTTTTGTCTGTGAAGTATTTTGTTCTAACGATCCGATTAGCGATTATTTAAAATAAATAAATTGGTATTCTGGATATATTTATAATACCATGGTCTGATAAAGCGCTTCAATCTTTAGCCGAATATACGAAAAAACACTTTCCGACATTTATCTCTTAGAAAAGTGATCGATTGATAAATGACTCTGTTGACTTTGACGTTACGTCTTGGTTTATTCTAATCCACGAGGTGATGAGATGGTCTATCAAGTGAAAGACGTGGCCGAGACGGCCGGAGTGACCGTGCGCACCCTTCACCACTACGATCAGATCGGCCTGTTAAAGCCCGCATCCACCACTGATTCCGGCTATCGGCTTTATACCGACCAGGACCTCGAACGGTTGCAACAAATCATGTTTCTCAAAGAACTTGACTTCGGTCTGCAAGAAATCAAGGAAATCATGGACACCCCCGGCTTTGACCGAAAGCAAGCGTTATCCTCCCAGAAGAAATTACTGCTCGAAAAACGGAAACGGCTTGACGCGATTATCGACTTAGTGGACAAAACACTCTACACCATCGAAGGAGGAGACCTCATGGGGAAACAGGAAATGTTCGAAGCTTTCGATATGACCGAAATCGAACGGCATCAGCAGCAATAAGCAGAAGAAACACGCCAGAAATATAAGCGATCTTCTGCTTATCAAGAAAGCCAAAAGAAAACGGCTGGCTATTCGCAAGCTGACTGGGCGGTCATTCAGACAAAGGCAAATGAAATCTATCAAAACCTCGCTGATTTGATGGCTCATGAGCCATCTGTGCCTCAGGTACAAGAGGCTATCGGTCAATGGCGACAGCACATTACGGATCACTTTTACAATTGCACCTTAGAAATTTTTCGAGGCCTCGGCGATTTATATGTACAGGATGCGCGCTTTACGGCTAACATTGACGGCATAAAACCAGGTCTTGCCGCCTTTATGCGTGAAGCGATGCATTTCTATTGCGACCGGCACGCAGAATAACCTTCCCGGTTACCAAATGAGTCGATTACGATTACCAAATGGTAATACGTCCATATCTGATTCATCGTGAAAAAGCCGTCTCCGATGTAAAACCACATTGGAGACGGCTTTCTTTAATTCAGAAAGAAGGATACACCGTGAGGCTAGACTCCCATTTAGAGGTCCGGATTTAGGTTAAGCATCTTCGCTACGGCCACTGCCGCATCCGCACGAGTAACCTTTTGGTCAGGTAGAAATCGGCCTTCCTGAGACGGTACGATTCCAAGAGCATCGGCAATGACGACATAGCCGATTCCTTCAACCGGGACTGCATCGGCATCGCTGAAGGGAACTTTATAGATTTGACTTAGCCGGGCAGAACGTTCCAAACCACAATAGCGGACAATAATTTTCGCTAGGTTCAACCGATCTATTTTATCTTCTGCCTTCACATTGGCATCAATCCAATTGTTCTGGCGGGCGTAGCGCATCACATTTTCATCCCTCGAAAGGGGCCCATCCTGTTTTCCAAAATGAGTATCATAGATGGCCCGCAGCAGTGAAACTGTTGTGATTTCTTCATCGGGATGGAAGTCCTCCCCATATTCGCGGAACAGATTCATCTGAGCGAGAAGTTTAATCTCTTTTTCGCCTCGATGTCCACGGGTGTCTTGAAAGATATCCCTTATCGGTAGGGCGATAGCTTGTCCGTTCCAGTCAAGCGGCTGGCCTGTCCTCCCATCGATGCTGTTGTACCCGCTCATTCCTGGCTTTAAAACAGGTTTATAAACCAACTTTGGTGTTTTGGCATCAAGGGGGCTCAGCGCCGTCGTATAACATAAGGTCATTGGACTATAGGCAAGGTATTTATCGGCTGCTTGCTCTGGAGAAAGCACTCCAGCGAGGGTTGGAAAGGAGATCTCTTCACCCCACTCACTAGTAAAGCTGGCAATGCGTTTATTCACTGTATCGACATTGACCTCTAAATAGTTTTGCATAAAGGGCACGCCATTGACCATCTGCCGGTATCTGAACGTTTGATAGGGCATATTCTTTCCATCTGCACGAACGAAATTTCTCATGTCGTAGTTGTCCAGTTTTGTCTGAGAAAATTTCTTCGACTGCACCGTTTTAAGGAACTCCTCAGCGATCGGCTGTGCTTCCTGGCGGTTCATTTGACCCGGCTGATTCTCCGATGCCGTAAATGTTTCGAAGCGATATAGTTCTCCGGTCTTGGCACTGACTGCGGCACTCGCAACCATCTCATGACTTTTATTTGCTACCCAATAAAAAGACCAAACCGGGCCTTGTTTATCGTCGGGATTGTCCAGTAATTGGGCAGAATTTAAGATTGAATCAGGAGGCAGTGCCAACCACTTCATTACCGCTGCGAGAGCCGTCTCTTTTTTCACCAGATTGGTCGAAAGCTTTATGGCTGCTTGTTCCTGCGGTGTCCATTTGGCGTTTTCCGGGACGCCACTTCCCATTCCGCCCATACCGCCACCTACAAAACCATATCCTTCGTAAAACATAGGCGGTGGTGTGATAGGCTTGCCCGTAAACGCGTCAATATTCCCGTCGGCTCGGTTGTACATCCGGTAGACAATTCCGGCCTGCCTCTTCTCTTTGGGATTTGAATGTACGCCTTCCTGAAGTATGTATTGCAGTTCCAACATCGGCGTATTCTTAAACGTTTCTACCGCTTGCTGGACCGAAATCAAGTTTTGCGGAGAAGGCAATGACTCCTTAGTCCATGTAAAACTATAGTTGTTTACATGCCCGTCGCTGCCAGCCACAGAAACGGATACGCCGTCTCCCGGAAAGGGGATCCCGTTGGTTTTACGCCGCCATTCAAAATGGTAGTAGCCCTCCCTCTCCCAGGGAGACCATTGAACACCGTCGACGGAGTTATCGAGTAATTCCATTTCAGCGATCTGTTCGTCCCCGAGAGCTTTTTGCATGATAGCTTTGGCCTTGGCCAGAGCCCCTTGGCGGGAGATGTTTCGTGTTTTATAGGCGTCTGGACGCATACTGCCGCCGCCCCTCGATTCGAACATGTTCAAGATCAATCCTGTGTCGGCATCAATGCGAATATTGATACTTCCCTCTTCTCCTACCTTCTGACAACTCCAATTTAACGACCAGAAGTGATTTTTATCAGAGGTCTCGTAATTGGAGGTAAATTGGTCATAATCTGGAGGGATGTCAAAACAGGATCGGGCCAGTTGAATCGCTTCTGCCAGTGTAGAAGCACTTTTCTTCTTGGCTTGCTCGGAGGAGAGCACCTCCGCATTCGCCGTCGCTGAGATTTCAGCGTATCCCATTGGGACTGCCGAAGTCAGCAACAGGGCCGTCAAACTGGCGGCGAGAAGTTTGGGTACCGGTCTACTCATATGTACATTCTCTTCCTTTCTCCAATAGGATTAGGATGTTATGTATTTATTAGATGCTGTATATATGACGTTTTTTGGAATAGAAAGGTTCCCCTCTCTCAACTGGCAAAAGGTTTGTCCCTTTCCCTTTATTCAATTTTATTCACGCTTCTTTTCACGATTCCAACCAGCGTCGTACCTAAGCAGATGAGCAGGATTATTTCCCCTAAAATCATGACTGGAATGTAATAAACGGCAATAGCTAGATTAGCGGTGATGCATCCACCGATTAGCACGAACCCTAGACATCTTTTTATTTTTTCTGAAAACCAGACCTCATTCCACATTAGCCCTGTGAGAAGTACCAAGATCGAAAAACCAATCCCGTGAGCGTGTTGTGCGTTGATCCTATTCCACCGACTTGTCGCGTCCCAATACAAAGCTAAACTGTTGTCAGCAACAGCTTGCTTGATGAGAGCGTCGAATACTCCATGCTGGTATCCCAGGTAATAGCCATAAATACAGTAAACTAAAACCCCAAAGAGACCGAAGACCAGTAAAATCCGTCGCATGAGACGACCTCCTTTGTTCAAGCGTTACTTTTCATTTTTAATAGTAAATTTATGAGATTCTGCCACTTGTATGTCACCGGAGAGAGTATAATAAAAGACTGCCTTTAGATCGGGCAGTCTTTTTTATCAAGAGTTAATCTTCAATTGTACACTCACTTTACCATCCTATGAGATCGATTAGTAATGTTCCCCGTTCTCATAGTACTTTTCTTCTTTCAGTACGATGAAATAAACTTCCACCTGTTCATACCCGGCGTCACGGACAAACCGATCGATGACCTTCGCCGCCCGATCTTGAATCTCTTGTCCCCTGTCAAACCAGTTCACCTGAATGAAGGGATAGGCCTTGGCGATCTCCCCGTCAGCGATAAACGTCGAGTGGATTTGCTCGATAGTAAAATAATCTTGTGGGCAGCCGATGACCTCGCTGAGTTCATCGACGAGAGGCTTGCTGATCTTTTTGATGTCGTTTAGTTCCATGCCTCGGATCATGATTTGCGGCATACTCCATCTCCTCCACGGTTCACCTTCGTCTATTATGTACTTAGCACTAGAGTAGCGGCTACGAAATTACTTGATTAATGGAGACAGTTCCTTGAATACATCTGTTCCCGCTCGCTTGAGTAGGTCGAAAAATACAGTTTCCGTATTTGTTACGACGGCACCCATAGAGGCCATCAACTCGAGTCCGTTCCGGCGGTTATCATCATCTCTGGAGCAGACTGCGTCAGAGGCGACGAACACACGATATTTATCACGCAGTAAGTCTCGAACGGTTTGAAAGACGCAGACATGGGTCTCCATCCCGGCCACGATGATCTTTCTTCGCTTCAGTTGGATGAGGCAGGACATAACTTCTCCCGAACAGCCGGAAAAGGTGATTTTCTCAAAGTGATGGGCGTCCTTGAGATTGTCCGTTAGGCCGGAGACCGTTCTCCCCAACCCCTTCGGGTACATCTCTACATAAATGATAGGGACGCCGAGACGTTTGGCGGCAGCGATAAGGATGCCCGTCTTACGGACTACCTCATCGCCCCGCTCCATCACCGCACAGAGTCGCTCCTGAATATCGATGATCATCAGGACCGTACTCTTTGCATCGAGGTAATACTTATCCATAGCTTTTCTCCTTAAGAAAGGTTTTTATCCAGCTACAGTGATAAAAGTATGCAATAAAAACTTTTCTTCTTCACAACTCTCCAGCCCCCTCCTGTATTCTGGAAAATATTTTGATGTTAAGTATGTAAAGGCAGTTAAAAAGAGGTGGAATCATCGATAAGCTCATCATCTTCTCAGGTGAGTATTTACTAAAAAAGGGCTTGCCTCCAGTGAAAGGAGACAAACCCGTCTTTATCTTGACTCTTCAATGATTTTTTGTTGTTCCAGATAAGCTTGCAGCAGACGGACGACCTCATCGAGCCGCTCTAAGGCGTTGATCTCGGCTCGCAGTCGCGAGGCGCCTCGTATGCCTTTTAAGTACCAACTCAAGTGCCCCCGCATCTCACGGACGCCACGGTCTTCCCCCTTCATCTCTACCATGCGTTCCAGGTGAATGAGGGCTTGCTGGATCCTTTCTTCTGCAGTGGGAGGAGGAGGTAATTCACCCGTCTCGACCCAGCGGACCAGGCGAGAGAAGATCCAAGGATTCCCCATACTGCCACGGCCGATCATGACACCGGCACAGCCTGTCTCAGCAAGCATCCGCATGGCATCCTCGGGCTCCCAGATGTCTCCGTTGCCGATGACCGGAATCGAGACATTTTCCACTGTCGCACGAATGATAGACCAATCGGCTTTTCCGGAATAAAACATCTCCCGCGTCCGCCCGTGGACGGTGATAGCCTGAACGCCGACACTCTCCAGACGCCGGGCCAGTTCCGGAGCCACGATTTGGCCGACGGACCAGCCGGACCGCATCTTGACGGTGACAGGGACCTTGACGGCGTTGACGACAGCTTCGGCGATTTTTACGGCCAGATCCGGTGTCCTCAGGAGGCAGGAACCTTCCTGATTGCGGACGATTTTTGGTGCCGGGCAGCCCATGTTGATGTCGATGATCGAGGCGCCTTCCGCTTCCACCATCTGCGCCGCCTTAGCCATCACATCCGGTTCAGAACCAAAGATCTGCAGGGCGATAGGCCGCGGCTCCCCGGCGATATCCAACAGTTCTAAGGTGTTGCGATTGCCGTAGGTGAGCGCCTTGTCCGATATCATCTCTGTGTAGACTAAGGGACAGGAATGATCTTTGAGCACCGACCGGAAGGGTTTATCCGTAATTCCCGCCATAGGTGCTGCAAAAAAGGGCAGCGAGATGGTCCAGGGACCGATCCGTACCGGTTTTACCTGCTTCAAGCCCCTTTGGACCAGTTGCTGCCTCTCTTCTCCATGATCGCCTTCCCTATGCTGTTGCTGGGGCATAATTTTTTCGTCTCTATTCATGCTTCCATCCGTTTATCATTCATCACATATGTCAGATTTCAATGCCGCTGTATCACTATTTTACAGGGCTATTGTACCTCGTAAATACTAGATTTCGCAGATTTGAACCTCATAGAAGAATCTGGGGTGTAATGACAGAGTGAGCGTTTTGGGCAAAGTGGCGTTGTGAGCACAGGTTGCATAGCGGATAAGCGCGCCACGGTTCACATGCAGAAAAGCCCAGAGGTTTGGCGCGCCCGCTACGCAACTAAGCGAACAGCCACGGAGCCCTTTAGCGAACGGCGTCATTACACCCCGATTTACCACAATGTAAGAATAAGCTGTTGTCACCTTATCAATTTGCCCGTGATTTTTGATAAATAATCCGCAGCCCTTCCAGCGTAAGCCACTGGTCGACCAGATTGATCGTCTTTGTCTCTGATGCGATGAGCTCGGCCATTTCGCCGGTCGCGATCACCCGGGTTTCCTCGCCGAGTTCCTTCTTCATCTGTGTCACGATTCCGTCCACTTGTCCGGCAAAACCGTAGATAATCCCGGCCTGCATGCCTGTGACAGTGTTTTTTGCGATCACCCGCGGCGGTTTTACGAGTTCGATCCGGGGCAGTTTCGCCGCCCGGGCAAAAAGCGCTTCTGCCGATACGACTACGCCAGGGGCGATGGCGCCGCCGATGTACTCCCCTTTTGCAGAGATGGCCGAACAGGTCGTCGCCGTGCCGAAATCGACGATGATCAGCGGTCCGCCATAGCGTTCAAAAGCAGCGACAGCGTTCACGATCAGGTCGGCACCGATTTCTTTCGGGTTTTCCATGATCACCGGCATCCCCGTTTTCGTCCCGGGACCGATAATCATAGGGGTGAGTCCGAAATAAGCCCGGCTCATCCGCTCCAATGTGGGCATGAGCGGCGGCACGACCGAAGATATGACAATCGCTTTGACAGCCTTCGGATCGACGCCGTCAAAGCGAAAAAGGTTGCGGATCAAGATGGCATATTCGTCGGATGTGCGGTTGCGATCGGTCGATAGTTTCCAGTGAAACTTCAACTCTGGTTGCGGCTCCAGTTGAAAGACTCCCAACACGATGTCACTGTTCCCCACATCAACGGCCAAAATCATAACCGTGACCTCCTTCCGGCCGGAGGCTCACTTCGCCGCTGATCAGGCGTTGCAGTTCCCCATCTTCGTTGCGAACCAGCAGGGCACCGTCCGTGTCGATGCCTTCCGCCTGACCTAACCACTCCTGCTTTCCAGAGATGATCCGTACCGTCGTCCCTATGCCTGCCGCCCGGGCCAGCCACTCTTCCCGTAGCTGGCTGAAGCCCTTTTGCAGCCAGTGATCGTAGTCAGCTTCGAAGAAGCTGAGCAATGTAGTCAGGAATCGAATCCGGTCCACCGGTTCACCACCGGCGATGGCCGCCGATGTGGCGACGTTGGCCACGTCACCGGGGAAGTCGGCCGGCTGTTGGTTTAGGTTGATCCCGATGCCGACGACGAGATAATTGACGGCTTCCATCTCCGCGTTCAGTTCCGTTAAGATCCCGCAGAGTTTTTTTCCGTTCACGAGGATGTCATTGGGCCACTTGATCTGGGGCCGAACCGGTGTGACTGCCTCTAAGGCTTTACAGAGGGCCACCGAAGCGAGCAGCGTCACCTGGGGCGTCTGTCCTAAGGGAATGCGAGGACGCAAGATGAGGGACATGTAGATGCCTAGACCGGGCGGAGAATACCAACCGCGGCCCAAGCGTCCTCGACCAGCCGTCTGTTCCTCCGTCAGCACCACGGTCCCCTCCGGGGCGCCTTGCCGGGCCAGTTCCTTGGCGGTTATATTGCTCGAAGGCAGGCTCGTATGAAAATGATAGTTGCGGCCAAGGCGTTCCGTCTCCAGCCGCGGTTCCACTTCGGCAGGGATGAGAAAGGCGCTGGCCCGCTCCAGTTTGTACCCGAGCCGGGTATGCGCTTGGATCTCGTAGCCTTCCTGACGGAGAGCGACGATATGTTTCCAGACGGCCGATCGGCTCATCCCCAAGGTACGGCTTAAATCTTCTCCGGAGAGATAACCGTCCGCTTCTTTTAAGGCTGCCAATATGGCTTTACGTGGCATCGGCGCTCCCCCGCTTAATCTCTTCCACGTCTAGGCTGATATCCAAAGACTTGATGCTATGGGTCAGCGATCCCATGGAGATCAAGTGCACTCCCGTCTTCGCGATCTCCACCAGGCTTTCTTCCGATACGCCCCCTGAGGCTTCCACCAAGGCATTTCCGCCGATCATGCGTACCGCTTCTTTCATCACATCGGGCACCATGTTATCGAGCATGATGATGTCAGCCTTCGCTTCTAGGGCTTCGGCGACACCGGCTAAGTCTTCCACTTCCACTTCGATCTTGACGGTATGGGGAACGGCCTGCCGGGCTTGGCTGACCGCTTGGGTGATGCTTCCAGCCATCTTGATGTGGTTGTCTTTGATCAGCACGCCGTCAAAGAGGCCGAAGCGGTGATTTTTGCCGCCGCCGATGCGGACAGCATATTTTTCCACGGCGCGAAGGCCCGGTGTGGTTTTGCGAGTATCGACGATGCGAGCTTGATAATAGGCGACTTGCTCGACGCAACGAGCCGTTTTGGTCGCGATTCCGGACAAGCGCTGCAGAAAGTTTAAAGCGACTCGTTCGCCGATCAGCACCGAACGGGCGCTGCCGAAGACTTCGGCGATGACGGTCCCTTTTTCCACCTTGTCTCCCTCTTCGACCATGGCCTCAAAACGCAAGCTCGGATCGACGGTCTCAAAAACCCTTTGGGCTATCGGAAGTCCGGCGATCACACCGGCTTCTTTGGCATGGATGATCCCCCGCGTGTAGGCGTCAGCGGGAACCAGATTCATCGTCGTCAGGTCACCGTTGCCAATATCCTCCCGCAGCGCCCGGGTAACGAGTTCGCGAATTTCCGGATCGAACAGTTCCATCGTACCACCCTCTCTAACTGCGCTTGTTTATACGGACATGATGATGTGCCGCAGCCACTGCAAGCGGCTTTCCGGATAATCGACGCGGTAGTGGCCGCCACGGCTTTCGCTGCGCGTCTGTGCGGCTTTGGCTGTCAGTTGGGCCAGCAAGTGCATATTGGCCGCTTCCACGGCCCGAGTGACTGTGCTTTGCCGGGCAACGGTTCCGTCGATCCCATCGAGGGCTTCCAGGGCGGACCGTAAGCCGTCGGCAGAGCGCCAGAGACCGACTTTTTCCCACATGATCTGCTGAACTTTCGCCGCGACCAGATCGGCCTTTTCCGGTGCTTCCCCATCGGGAAGGCGGTCGTAGAGGTTGTTTTTGCCCCAGGGGCCGTGATAGATCTGCCGGTTTAAACGTTTGCCCAGCCAGTGCAGTCCTCCTTCCACGATGCGGGCACCGAAGACGAGCCCTTCGAGGAGGGAGTTCGAGGCGAGGCGGTTGGCGCCGTGAACACCGTTACAGGCGGCCTCACCGCAAGCATATAAGCGAGGGATATTCGTTTGGCCCCAGAGATCGGTGCGGATCCCGCCCATGAGGTAGTGGGCTGCCGGTGCTACGGGGATGCGTTCCTGAGGAACTTGAATGCCGTAGGAGAGGCAGGTCCTGGAGATCCAAGGAAAACGCTTGGCAAAGCTGTCTTCTTTCATGTGGCTCACGTCGAGAAAGACGGAAGGAGCGCCGGTCTCGGCCATCTCTTTCCAAATCGCCAGGGCGACCACATTCCGCGGGGCCAACTCAGCCAGTTGGTGGTAACGAGGCATGAACCGCTCGCCACGGCTGTTATATAGCTTGGCTCCTTCTCCGCGAACCGCTTCGGAGATGAGAAATGTCGGCCAGCCTGCTTTCGTAAGCGCCGTCGGGTGAAACTGGACAAATTCCAGATCCATGATTTCGGCACCGGCCCGGTAGGCCGCAGCGATGCCGTCGCCAGTCGTCACTTCCGGGTTAGTCGAGTATTTGTACAGTTGGCCGTTTCCACCGGTAGCCAGCACGGTCAACTTGCCCCGATAGATATGTAAGCCTTGGCTGGAGTTCCAGGCCAACAGGCCCATGCAGTGACGGTCTTGGTTCAGCAGGACATCGATGACATGGGTATCTTCATGGATTTCGATTTCCTGGTGTACCTGGCACTGCTCCCAGAGGCTGCGACGGATTTCTTCACCGGTTGCGTCGCCGCTGGCATGGAGGATACGGCGCCGTGAGTGTGCGCCTTCGCGGGTCAGGGCCAATTCCCCTTCGATGGTGTCAAACTGCGTACCCATTCGAATCAGTTCCTCGACCCGTGTCGGGCCTTCGCTGACGAGCACTTCCACGGCCATCACGTCGTTCAGTCCTGCGCCGGCTTCCAAGGTATCTTGCAAATGCAGCGATGGCGAGTCACTGCGGTCAATAGCAGCAGCAATCCCGCCTTGGGCCTGTCCCGTGTTAGAGTCTTCGATTTTACGCTTGGTCAACAAGGTGACCCGGCCGTATTCGACGGCTTTCAGCGCCGTATAGAGGCCGGCTATCCCACTGCCTACAATCAAAAAGTCGGTCTCGATCTCCGGCAGGCGGGTGATGTCGAAGGGGACTAGATAGCGCCGGAACACGGCAAATCCTCCTTAATGCGGAAACAGCCGCCGGCAGTACGCCGGTGGCTGCTCTCACTTCTGCGATTCTATAACGTTTCGTTGCGGAGGGCGCCTAGACGATCGCCAACATTCTCTCTAAGGACGCCAGCGCTTTTTCCCGGATGACCGGATCAACGGTGATGCGGGGGCGCATTTCCTGGAGGGACCAAACCACCTTTTCCAAGCTGGTCGCTTTCATGTTGGGGCAGATCAGTTGGCGCGTCGCCAAGTAGTAATTTTTCTGGGGCGCTTTTTTGCGAAGCGGATGCAGCACGCCTTCTTCCGTGCCGATGATGAAGGAGTCTTTCGGTGAATTGACAGCGTAATTGATGAGGCCCGTCGTCGAAGCGACAAAGTCGGCTTTCGCCACCACTTCCGGTTGACACTCCGGGTGAACGATCACTTCAGCTTCGGGGTGTTCCGCTTTGGCCTTGTCGATGTCGGCCGCGGTGAGACGATCATGGGTGTTGCAATAGCCCTCCCAGAGTATGATATCCTTGCGACCTGTTTGCTGAGCGACCCAGTGTCCCAGGTTCTTATCAGGGATAAAGAGGATGGGTCGGTCTTGCGGGAGCGATTGGACGACCTTGAGGGCATTGGAAGAGGTACAACATATATCGCATTCGGCCTTTACATCGGCCGAGGAGTTGACATAGGCGACGACTTGAACGCCGGGGATCTCCGCTTTGCGTTTGCGCAGCGCTTCTGCCGTCACCATGTCAGCCATGGGACAACCGGCGTTCTCTTCCGGAAGCAGGACGATTTTATCGGGCGATAAAATGGCTGCGCTTTCCGCCATAAAGTGAACACCGCAGAAGACGATCACGTCCGCGTCGGTTTTGGCGGCCTGCTGGGCTAGCTGCAATGAGTCGCCGACATAATCGGCCACTTCTTGAATTTCGGGCCGCTGGTACACGTGTCCTAATATTACTGCATTGCGTTCTTTTTTCAGTTTTGTCAGTGTATCGGATAAGGACGCGAACTTCTCCGGGTCCATCGGTCGAGGACTCAAGTGCCTACCCCTTTCCATTCCCCGGCCTGCCGAAAAAAATTTTGCGAGGCAGGCAAAAATATATGATTATTCTAGCCCAGGGAGCTTTTTATTGTCAAGAAAGGTCGGTCGGCCCCGTGGTCCGGGCTTTTTCTACGGTCGTCTGGTGGATGATCCGGTTGTCATCGCCGACGAAAACGACCGTCGGCTTGTGCCGGCGAGCTTCTTCATCGGTGTACATGCCATAAGTGATCAAGATGACCTTGTCGCCCGGTTGGACGAGCCGGGCCGCCGCACCGTTTAAGCAGATCATGCCGGATCCTCGTTTACCGGTGATGACGTACGTCTCAAAACGGGCGCCATTGTTATTATTCACGACCTGGATCTTTTCATTCTCCAGGATGTCGGCGGCATCCATCAGGTCTTCGTCGATGGTGATGGAACCGACATAATTCAAGTTGGCCTCCGTGACGGTGGCCCGGTGAATTTTCGATTTATGCATCATGCGAATCATTCGGTGACACCTCCATGACCAGGTTGTCGATGAGTCGAGTCTTGCCAAACCGCACGGCTAGGGCGATGAGACATTCGCCTTCGAGGCGCTCCACCGGCTGGATGAAACGGTTGTCCACGATTTGCACATAGTCGATATTGGCGAGCGGTTCCGCTTCGATGACTTTGATGATCTCCTGGCGGATCCGTTCCGCCTCTCCTTCGCCCTCTGCGATGAGCTCTTTCGCCTTTTTCAAGGACTGCGACAAGACGAGGGCGGCTTTGCGTTCCTCTGGGGAGAGGTATACGTTCCGTGAGGAGAGGGCCAGTCCGTCGGCTTCACGGACGATGGGGACGCCGACGATGGCGATGCCCATGTTCAGGTCTTCCACCATCCGCCGGATGATAGCGAGCTGTTGGGCGTCTTTTTGGCCGAAAAAGGCGATGTCAGGCCGAACGATGTTAAAGAGCTTCGAGACGACGGTCGTCACGCCGCGAAAGTGACCGGGACGAGCGGCGCCACAGAGGTGATCGCTGACCTGCTCCACTTCGACAAAGCTGGAGTAGCCTTTGGGGTACATATCTTTCACAGCTGGTGCGAAAATGACGTCCACTCCAGCGGAATCAGCCAATTGGCTGTCCCGGGTGAGATCGCGAGGGTATTCTTCATAGTCTTCCCCGGCACCGAACTGAAGAGGGTTGACAAAGATGCTCACAACGACTTTTTCGCAGTTTTCTTTGGCCCGACGCATGAGGGTCAGGTGCCCTTCATGGAGGTAGCCCATGGTGGGAACGAGACCAATGGTATGACCGACCCGGCGCTGTTCTTTTGCCCAGGCCATCATTTCGTTGACACTGCTGATAAGGCGCATATATGGGAAAACCTCCTTCTTCCGCCGTTTTTCCCTTGAGGAAACGGTGAGGAAGAAGGAGGTCGAGTCTATCGTCATCACAATCGACACTGAACTGCGATGCTGTCCATGCCGAATTTCTTAGACGTTGTTGACCTGCTTCCGATATTCCTTCCGTCTCGGTCCCAGGGGGCTCCAAGCGGTGAAATGGATAGCATTTTTGCTTTGCTGTCTTGAAAGTACCGCTTCCATCGAGATTGGAATACAGCCTTCCTACAAAATTCAGCACTTTATATTGTAACGGAGCTTTTCGGCACATGCAAGATCACATCGCTGGAATCGTTCAGACGGCTCACATGCTGGCGGGTGGTCATACCGTCTAAATGAACGTAGTCGGGAGCGATCTCTGCCAGCGGCAGGAGGACAAAGGCCCGCTCGTACATCCGTTCATGGGGCACGATCAAGTCATCCCTACGAACGACTTGGTCACCGTAAAGGAGCAAATCCAGATCTATCGTCCGCGGGCCCCAGCGCAAGGTCCGCTCCCGGCCCAGTTCCTTTTCCGTCTCCAGTAAAACTCGCAGCAGCTCCTGTGGCGTCAACCAGCTGAGGACACGGGCGACGCCATTCATGAAATCATCTTGATCCGTAAAGCCGACTGGTTTCGATAGGTACCAGGAGGAGTGCTCCACCACGGCGAGGCCGGGCACCTGGGCCAGCATCCGCAACGCCTGTGTGAGGTGATCGGCTTTATTGCCCATATTGCTGCCCAGTCCGATAAAACAAGGCGTCGGTGCCGGTCGAAACATTTCCACAGTCATGGAGCGGAAGATGCCAGGGACCGGGGCTTTCGGCTTTTGGACACGGACTCGGATGCCTTGCACCTTGGAAAAGCGCCCGTAGACGGCTTCGATGATACTGTTCGCCACAGCTTCAATCGAGGCTTTTGGCGGGCCCTCTAGGATTCGCTTGACTTCTTCATAGACCTCACCGTAGTGAACGGACTCCTCCACCTTGTCCCACTTGCCTGCCCGCGTGAGGTCCACATGGAGTTCTAGGTCGACCTGAAAGGGTTGCCCGAGCACCGTTTCCTCCGGCAGGGCGCCATGATAGCCGTAAAAGGTCATGCCTTCGAGCAGGATGCGATCAGCTGTCAACGGCAGTTCTTTGCACTCGTGCTCTTTCATCTTCTTTCGCCCCCTAACGTCTACTCCCTTTTCAAGGGTAAGCGGACCATCGCATCAGTCATCTTGGCTGTCCTCGCATTGGCTAAGACGTCGTGGACGCGGACGATATCGACACCCTTGGCGATGCCTAAGGCAGTCGTGGCGAGGGTGCCTTCAAGGCGCTCATCGACAGGCAGATTGAGCGTTTTAGCGATGATGGATTTTCTCGAAGTGCCCAGCAGGATCGGCTGGCCGAGCACTTTCAGTTCTCCGAGACGGTGCATCACTTCCAGGTTATGGTCGTAGGTCTTGCCAAAGCCAATTCCCGGATCGATGATGATCGCTTCTTGGGGCACACCGGCTTCTCTTGCCCGGTCGATGCTCCCTTGTAAAAAAGTAAGCATGTCCCCCATCAGATCGTTATAATCGGTCCCCTCTTGGTTATGCATCACGATGACAGGCGCACTATAGGCGGCAGCGACGGCAGCCATTTCAGGATCTCGTTGCAATCCCCAGATGTCGTTGAGGATGTGCGCCCCAGCTTCAAGGGCTTGCTTCGCTGTGGCGGCTTTATAGGTATCTACTGAAATGGGCACTGGGCAATGAGGGACGATTTCCCGCAAAAAGGGCAGCAGCCGTTCCATCTCTTCTTCGGCGGTCAGAGCCCTGTGGCCGGGACGAGTCGATTCGGCACCGATATCGATGATGTCGGCTCCTTCTTGGACCATTTCCTCCACTCGACGAAGGGCCTCCCGGACGGTCGGGTAGGAACCGCCGTCGGAAAAACTATCTGGTGTAAGGTTTAAGATACCCATGATCAAGGTACGTTCCCCGATGGGCAGCGATTTACCCCGGCAGTCGAGTCGGTACGATTGTCTTCGTTCTACCTTCTCCAGGGTGGCCAAAATCTCTTGGCCCAATTTTTTCAGGCCAAAGGGTTGGATTTGTAGTTTTCGGCAAAGATCTCCGTATTGGCGATCCGTCCCCATGAGGATCACATCAGTCTTGTCGATATCGAGGACGCAGGTCAAGCGGTGAACGGCGCAGTCTCCCCCCCGGGCGAGCATCTCCTGCTTCAACAGGTTGGCTCCTTTGGCGGATACACCAGTGACCCGCAAGACTCGGTAGGAGCCTTTTGCCGTCATGATCGCCGTTCCGGCCGGATCGCAGCCCGTAGCCGCGATATATGCTGCCAGTTCCTTTTTATCTTGAATCTCCAGCACCTGTACAGGTCCCATCCATGTCACCTACTTAGTAAATCAACGTTTCCTGCTTTTTCTTCCAGTTACATTCGCTCGTTTGTTCACAGCGGCAGCAGAGCCGGGAGTATCCGTCTGCTCGCGCGAGGATTTGTCCCAAAAAGGTGGGGCTCATTTTTCGTTCTTTTTTCCGGTGATGGCGAATGGCCTCGGCGATCAGGTCAATTTCCATGTCGTTGAATCCACAGTCTTTTAGTAGGGGTTTGCAGAGCTCTGCACCGACCTTGGCATGGTCTTCCCCGGTCTCATACTGTTTCCACTTGCCCATGTCATGGAGCAGGGCCGCGCTGTAGATCACTTCTTTGGTCTTTTCCTTGATCTGATCGTCGATCCTTATATTTGTATCTGCCTCTGCCTTTTCGTCGGTCACGGTTTCGCTGACTCCGAGATTCCCAGCATCGGCGGCGGCGTTCCTCCGATGCAAGGCCTGGGCGAACTGCCGATACTCATCAGGAGATTCCAAAGCGAGGATGTAGGCGATTCGGGCCACATCGAGCAGGTGGGTGAGATCGTGGCGGCAAAATAAGCGGTCCTTTTCGCAGGCTGCGTTTTGTTCCAGGCATTTCAGAAAGAGTGGTTGTTCCAAGATGCGTCGAACCCTGTTCAGCGTACACCCTCCCATGGATCTTTTTGTGGGAAAAATCGTTAAGTCCATTAGAAATCCCCGGACAGGGAAATTCCCATCCGGGGATTGTTCTGCCGCTTAAAACAAGCCGACGATTTTTCCGTTTTCGTCGATATCGATGGAACAAGCAGCGGGACGTTTCGGCAATCCCGGCATGGTCATGATGGCCCCGGTGATCGCCACGAGGAATCCGGCACCAGCAGAGAGGCGAACTTCCCTCACGGCTACGGTAAAGCCTGCGGGACGGCCGATTTTCGTCATATCATCGGAGAGGGAATACTGGGTTTTCGCCATACAGATCGGCAGATGTCCATAGCCGAGGTCGGTGAAGGTCTGAATATGTTTTTCTGCTTCCGCAGAAAAGGTGACATCATTGCCGCCATAGACTTCCCTCACGATGGTGGCGATTTTCTCTTTGATGGGGAGCTCCGTGTCGTAGAGGACCTGAAAGCGGGATGGCTTGTTTTCGATGGCGGCGACGACTTTTTCCGCTAGTTCAATACCGCCTTCTCCGCCTTTGGCCCAGACTTCCGATAGGGCCACGTCGACGCCCATTTCCCGACAGCGGGCGTAGACGTAGTCTAATTCCGCTGTCGTATCAGTCGGGAAAGCGTTGATGGCTACGACAGCCGGTACACCGAACTTGGCCACGTTTTCGATATGCTTTTCCAGGTTGCCAAAACCCTTGGCTAGGGCTTCGAGGTTTTCCTGGTTCAGTTCTGTTTTTGGAACGCCGCCATGGGACTTAAGTGCCCGGACGGTGGCGACGATGACCGTACAAGCCGGTTTGAGTCCGGCAAAACGGCATTTGAGGTTATAGAACTTTTCTGCGCCCAGGTCGGCGCCAAATCCGGCTTCGGTGACGCAGTAGTCGCCTAATTTCAAGGCCAATCGAGTGGCGATGACGGAGTTGCAACCATGGGCGATGTTGGCAAAGGGGCCACCGTGGACAAAGGCTGGCGTATGTTCCAGCGTCTGCACCAGGTTCGGCTTGATGGCATCCTTCATGAGGACGGCCATGGAACCTTGGGCTTCCAAGTCTGCCGCTGTGACCGGTCGTCCGTCGTAAGTATAGGCCACAACGATCTTGGCGCAGCGGGCTTTCAAATCCATGAGATTCTTGGATAAGCAGAGGATGGCCATGAGCTCCGAGGCGACGGTGATGTCGAAGCCCGACTGGCGCGGAACCCCGTCGGCCTTACCGCCTAGACCGATGATGGTGTTCCGGAGTGCCCGGTCATTGAGGTCGACGACTCGGCGGAAAACGACTTGACGAGGGTCTATGTTAAGGGGGTTGCCCTGCTGGATGCTGTTATCGAGCATTGCCGCCAGCAGGTTGTGGGCCGATGTGATGGCATGAAAATCACCGGTAAAGTGGAGGTTGATGTCTTCCATGGGAACGATCTGCGCGTATCCACCGCCGGCAGCACCGCCCTTTACGCCAAAGCTGGGACCGAGGGATGGCTCCCGTAAAGCGATGACCACCTTTTTCCCCAGCCGGTGTAAAGCATCGCCGAGACCCACGGTCGTCGTCGTCTTACCTTCCCCCGCCGGGGTGGGATTGATGGCTGTCACCAGAATCAGTTTTCCGTCCGCCTGTGCATCCAAGCGGTCAAAGGCTTTTAAGGAGATTTTAGCTTTGTATCGGCCGTACAATTCAATCTCATCATCAGGAATTCCCAGGGCATGGGCGATATCTGTGATAGGATCCATCGTGGCTTCTTGGGCGATTTGGATGTCCGTTTTCACCGGGTACCCTCCTCAGTATTCGGTCTGTTAGCTCTTCTGTTGGCTATTCTGTTGGCTTACTATTCGACTATCGCCCTTGTTTTCCCTTCCTTGCTAATTCTGCCGTTTTACTTCTTGCTTTTGGCAAAGTTCTTGGCCATAAACCGTTCCACTTGAATGATGTAGCGGTGATGTATGCCTTCGCCAATTTTTTCGACTTCGTCGTAGGCAGCGACTTTAAAGGTCAGTTTTTTTCCGTCCACCTCGATGAGTTCGGCTTCGGCCCTTATTTTCATGCCAACCGGTGTCGCCGCAATATGGCTCGACTGGATGGAAACGCCGACTGTCCCCATGCCTTCTGGCAGCAGGGGGTCGACGGCGGCAACGGCAGCCCCTTCCATGAGACCGATCATGGCTGGAGTCGCATAGACTTGAACTCCCCCAGAACCATACTTGACGGCGGTGTTTTGAACGGTAACCAGTTCTTCTTTGTGACCTTGTAGACCCACTTTCACCTTTTCCATGAGATCCACCTTCCCTTTCGCATTCTTTGGTGTATGTGATTCACCCTCTTTTTTATTCCAAGAAATCGAAGGTGAAACGGACGTGATGAATAATCCGTGCATAAGTTTGTGGATAAGTTGTGGATATGTGTGAGCGCGTCTTCTGTTTCAACCTCTATCCGGCACCGTTTTGTGTATAACTTGTGGGTATCCGTGGTTAGCATGTGCATAAAGGGTGTGCAGATGTGAGTAATCGTGGTTTAGCTGTGATTAAATTTTAGCTGTGACTAAATTCGAGTTACCCACGATTTGCTCACACTTCTCTGTAGGTAATGGTCATAACTCAAGTTACTTCTGAACCGCAACGGTTGAATATATCGCTCTGAGTGCTTCTTCCAGTCTCGCATACTTAAATGCGTAACCTAACTTTTCTAGATTTGCCGGAATCACTCGTTGCCCTTGTAAGAGCATTTCGTCGGCCATCTCGCCAAAGACGAGGCGAGCCGCCCATGACGGCATATTCGTCCAAGCCGGCTTGCGGATGGCTTCGGCTAAGACTCGAGTCATCTCCTGCATAGTTACAGGATTCGGACTGCACAGGTTATAGGGACCTTGCATCCTTTCGTCAGTGATCGCCCGCTCGATCACCTGGATCACATCATCTCGGTGCACCCATGAGATCCACTGGTTTCCTTCACCGACAACACCTCCGACACCCCATTGGAAAGGCTTTCCCATCTTCTGGAGCATCCCGCCGCCGGCAGCGAGCACTACGCCAAAACGCAGAATGACTACTCGGATTCCTTCATGGGTCCCCCTTCTAGCCTCATTCTCCCATTCTTTACATACCTCCGCCAGGAATCCTTCTCCCGGTCCGTCGGCTTCGGTAAATGTAGCTTGTTCATGAACACCGTAAAATCCTACAGCCGAAGCATTAATTAGCACCTTCGGATAGGATCTTTTCGCCTTTCGGTTGTGGCGGCAGCTTTCTATGATTTGTCCGGTTACTTGTAGTCGGCTGTCGATAATTCGCTTTTTTACATCGGCAGTCCATCGGCTTCCGCCGATATTTTCCCCGGCAAGATTTACGACTATATCGATGTTCTCTAAAAAGTCCTCTGGATACCGTTCATGCGAGGGTGGTATAGGGACCGACAAGATCGATTTTTTCGTCATTGCGGCCTCACCCTTATTCCGTGTCGTCACCCAGATCTGATGGCCTGCGTCGGCTAGCGACTCTACGAGAGCCTTGCCGATATATCCGGTTCCTCCGGTTACGAGGATATTCATTTTCATGCCCCCCTCTTATAGCAGTACACATCTCCACTTATTATGTCAAGAAAAATAAAAACGAGGAGTCGACTGCTCCTCGTTTTCGATAAAAAATAATATACAATTCCAATTCCCCGGTTAGCGACGATCTCGATCATATTGAGCGAAGAAGTGTAAAAAGGGAGGATAAAAACCAGCTTTTTTCGCTTTGCTTTGAAACTCCTTAAATGCTTCAATAGCTTCCCGCTTGGCCCGCAATCGCTCTTTGTCACCTTTGATGTTGATGGTAAATCCATCTTCCGTTTCTTTGAAAGAAAACTCCCAGGAACCACAGGATTTTTTGTGTTCCTGATCGCAGGTTTGTCCGTTCTGTTCATGAGCTTCCGTCATTGGCGCTCACCTCCTTTATTGCAAATTTTGATCAAAATGGGCCATTGCGGTGAAAAGGTTGGCTAGAATCCCGGGGGCGTTGGCGAGAATGCCATAAGAGAAGTATGGCCAGCAGTGCTGCGATCGAGGCAGCACCCTTGGCTTCCTGGATAAATTGCTGAGTGTAAAGGATCGTCCCGCAGATGATCGATGTCGCTAATAGGAGAGCTAATACTAAGCGATTCGCCAATCGCGACTGGAACATAATGGCTCGCGTGATGTCTCCTAAATTGTCGACCTTGACGTGCAAATCACCCAGGTCGGCTTTTTTTAGTGTGCGCGCCAGCAGCGTTGGCAATGACAGGACAGTACTGCCGAAGCTTTTCGCTCGTTTGAGCACCATGTTGGCAAGGCCGCCGTCAGTGTCATCCATCAGTTTTTTGATGTACGGCGCAGCCACTTGAGCATCCATTTGCGGGTCGAGTCCGAAGGCCACACCCGTTACTGTTAGTATGGCTCGGCCGAGAAAAATCAGATGGGCTGGAATCTGCATCGGTTGTTGATAGATAAATTCCCGAATCTCCGATCCCAGGGGACCGAGATTCTTCGTTCGCTCCATTTCCTTCATCTGCTCCGATGAGTGATGATCGAGGAAAAATTGCATCGCCCGACGAACGAGGTTGACATTGGCATGTGGACGGAGGAAGCCGAGGTTGCCCATCGCTTCGACCATCTTTTCACTATCCCGTTCTACCAGAGCGAAAAGGAGATTTTTGAGGTTTTCTTTCATCATAGGCCGGATTTCTCCGACCATTCCGAAATCAAGGAAGACCATGGTTCCATCGGCTTTCACATAGATGTTGCCTTGGTGAGGGTCTGCGTGAAAGAATCCGTCGTTTACCACTTGATGAAGATAGGACCGAATGAGCAGATGGCCTAATTCTTTGCGGTCAATGCCGTTTTCCTCGATGAACGCGTAGTCATCGACCTTGCGACCGTCGATAAACTCCATCGTTAAGATGCTTTTCGTGGAGTACTGCCGGTAGATGTTGGGGACATAGATCTTTTCAAATACGGCCAAGCTCTTTTTAAACCTCTCCGAATGGGCTGCCTCAAGACGATAATCCAATTCGTTCGAAAAGGTTTGCTGCATCTCCCGGAAGATCGCATCCATGTCCATTTGTTTCGGCAAATCGGTAAAGATTTTGGCCAAGAGCATGGTCAACTGAATCGCTTCAAAGTCAGCATGAATGATCTCATGGATATGGGGCCGAAGTACTTTGACGGCAACTTTCTCTCCGGTAGGTAAGGTGGCTTGGTGTACCTGTCCCAGCGAAGCCGCTGCCAAAGCCGTCCGTTCAAATGACGTAAATATGGCCTCCAGCGGTTGGGACAGTTCCTCGGCTATCGTTCGCTCGATATGGTCGAACGGTGCCGGGGGCACCGCATCTTGTAGTTGCGCTAGCTCTGAGGTGATTTCCGGCGGGAGGACGTCTACGCGAGTGGCAAAAAATTGCCCCGCTTTAATCAACAATCCACCCAGTTCAGTGGCTGTATTGCAAAAACGAGCGGCCATACGGTGATATAACTTTGACCACCGTTCCGCCATCGCTTCTTCGCCAACTCGCCTTTCCTGTTTTTTGTACCACCAAACTTGAACAAAGAACGCGACGAACATGCTGGTAATCCGCCAGATGCGATAGTATCTATTCATGTATTCGCTCCTTGATTTTCTGCGCATATATCTATGTTGGACGGCGACGACTATAGCCTGATTCGAACAGCGATGAAAAGGTCAATCTCTTGGGCAAACTAGTTAAATAAGTGGCATCTTAACATTAAGTATAGAACTCGTACGCAATTTGTAAAGGTTTTTCTCAGGTTTTTTGAAATAGACAGGCCCTCTATATTCATCATATGCACCGTATCTATTTCTTACGAATCTTTTCTACGTTTTCTCTACCAAATCCTTCTTTTTAATAGATTCCATTTGCTAAGCAAAAAGTCATCTTTAATAAGTTATAGTGTTCACTATTTCTATTCGTCTCGAAAATTTACCTGTATATAAAACGTAGTTATCGCTATATTTGTGCATAATATTATTTTTTCTTGCAAAAACCTGAGCCCATTTAATTATAAATGCTTTCCCCTACAAACTCCTGGCAGGAGAGCCTGCGATAGTCGGACTTCATTAAATCATAATGGAAAAGGACCCACGTAAGTGAGTCCTTTCAATATAGACGGATTGGCTTATTCGACGATCCAGGCTTGGACGCTCCGATCCCATTCTACGAATTCGCAGGAATCGAAATAGATGGCCAATTCCCGTTCAGCCGATTCGGGCGAATCAGAACCATGGATGACGTTCCGTCCAATGTCGACAGCGAAGGTTCCACGGATGGTTCCGGGCGCAGCTTTCGCCGGATTGGTCGCACCCATCATTTCGCGGGAGACAGTGACGACATCTTTCCCTTCCCAGCACATGGCCACAACCGGACCGGAGATGATGTATTCAACAAGGCCGGCAAAGAAGGGTTTTCCTACGTGTTCGGCATAGTGTTTTTCAGCCATTTCTTTGGTCAGTCGGAGGAACTTCATGGCGACCAGTTTGAAGCCTTTTTTCTCAAAACGGCTTACGATTTCGCCGATAAGGCCCCGCTGCACTGCGTCGGGTTTGATCATCAGATAAGTGCGTTCCATTCTGCTTGTTCCCCTTTTTCACAAGATTCTTGGAATTCCCTATTAAAAAACCAGGGGCATGAGCCGTATGGCCCCAGCCCCCGGTTATCGGGCTAGGATACCTTTTTCATGAGTTCCGTAAACTCCGATGCTTCGATGGTTTCTTTGTCCATCAGCGTCTGAGCGATGAGGTGCAGTTTATCTGCATTGGATTCGAGAATCTTTTTGGCTTTGCCGTAGCATTCTTCGATGATCCGGCGAGCTTCTTTGTCGATAGAGAAGGCGACCGCTTCGGAGTAGTTCCGATCACGGGCCAAATCCCGACCTAAGAAGACTTGTTCTTGCTTGTGTCCGAAGGTCAAGGGACCGAGTTCTTCAGACATGCCGTATTCGGTGATCATCTTACGGACCAGATCGGTCGCCCGTTCCAGGTCGTTCGAGGCGCCGGTAGAGATCTCTTTCAGCACAATCGCTTCTGCCACACGGCCGCCTAAAAGCATGGTGACCTGATCGAGCAGGTGGGACTTGGTCATGTAATGACGATCTTCCTCGGGAAGCAACAAGGTATATCCGCCGGCCCGACCTCGAGGAATGATCGAGATTTTGTGAACCGGATCGGTATGTTCCAACAAACCGCCTACCAGAGCGTGGCCAGCTTCGTGATAACTGACCAGTTTTTTCTCGAATTCGCTGATTACCCTTGCCTTTTTCTCAGGTCCGGCGATGACCCGTTCAATGGCATCTTCCATCTCGTGCATGCCTACTTTTTTCGTGCCTCGGCGAGCGGCCAGCAGTGCTGCTTCATTCACCATGTTGGCCAGGTCAGCACCTGTAAAGCCGGGGGTCCGGCGGGCCAATACGTCAAGGTCGATCGTTTCATCGAGGGGCTTGCCTTTGACGTGAACTCCGAGGATCTCTTTCCGTCCACGAATGTCCGGACGATCGACAACGATCTGCCGGTCAAATCGACCGGGACGCAACAGCGCTGGATCGAGGATGTCCGGGCGGTTGGTAGCTGCGATGATGATGATGCCCTCATTGGCGGAGAAGCCATCCATTTCAACGAGCAGTTGGTTTAGGGTCTGTTCGCGTTCATCGTGACCGCCGCCTAAGCCGGCGCCCCGTTGACGACCGACAGCGTCGATTTCATCGATAAAGACGATACAGGGGGAGTTCTTCTTCGCTTGTTCGAAGAGATCGCGAACCCGTGATGCGCCAACACCGACGAACATTTCCACAAAGTCAGAACCGGAGATGCTGAAGAAGGGAACTCCGGCTTCACCAGCGACGGCGCGAGCCAGCAAGGTTTTCCCGGTTCCGGGAGGCCCAAAGAGCAATACCCCTTTGGGGATCTTCGCTCCCAACTCCACAAATTTTTTCGGGTGTTTCAGAAAGTCAACGACTTCCTGAAGCTCTTCCTTCACTTCGTCCGCACCAGCCACGTCTTCGAAGGTGACCTTTTTCTTATCATCCGTATGCAGTTTCGCCCGGCTTTTACCGAACTGCATCACCCGCGAGCCGCCGCCCTGGGTCTGCTGCATCATGAAGAAGAAAAGTCCGACGAGTACCAGGATGGGGAGCAGTGTCGAGAATAATCCGGTCCACCAAGGTGGCTCAGGAGCAGGCTTTTGGGTAAAGGGAATCTGTTTGTCCAGCACAATATCGGTGATGCGTTTGATATCAACAGGTCCAATGGTGGTAAATCGATTTCCGTCTTTTTTCACGCCGGTAATCTCTGTGCGGTCCCGTTCGCTGATTGCGTTCAGTTCTTTAATCTGATCCGTCACCAGCAACTGATAAAACTGAGTGTACGAGATGGGTTCCTGCGCAGGTTCCGGTGTCTTGGTCACCCGTAATACGGAGATGGCCAAGAGAACGATGAGGATATATATTGCCAGGTTTTTGACAATCCGGCTCACGTGTAACCTCCTCCCACTGTTCCGGCACGCTCCGCAAAGTTCTAAGTTTTACGGGCGAACTGGCAGCGAGTTAATGGGAAATTTCAGCCATTCCTAGTCATTTTAGCATAGAATCGTTCAGCATATCAAATAGTTTTGCCATACCATTGAAACGTTATCACGTCTTGTCCCGGTTGATCGATGGTATCGTGACAACCGGTCCAGCAACCGATTACCCAAAGAACCTCCTCTCCTGATGTCAGTAAGGGAATTCGGTCACGGAGTTGCCTTGGGATTTTTTTGTCAATAAAGAACTCTTTGAGCTTCTTCCTTCCGGCTCGACCCGCCAAGGAAAGCCAATCGCCCGGCCTACGGTTGCGAATCGAGAGCGGACCCCGCTGGAGCACCTCCGCTTTTAATTGTAAGGCTGTCTTCATCGGCTTGGACGGCGGCCCCTCGTCATGCATCAGACTTACAGGCTTCTTTGTGCTGAGCGTTACTTCGAGACTGCCTTCCGCTTCCGGTACCTCCAACCGTACCGAATGATTCTTCTCCTTGGGGATAGCAATCGGATAAAAGAAGTCTTGGTTCTCCAGCCAGGGCAATTCTTCGTAACTCCGAAGAATACCGCCCTCATTGATTAAGTACTTTCCCCCAACCTGATCGACGATTTTGCTTCGGCCGAAGTTTTTTTGGAGTTGCTCCAGAATCGCATCGGTCTTTTCCGAACCCGGGTTTTCTGGTTCGAGGAATCGACGGAGGACCCGCCGTCGAAGGGCAAGGGGGAGGTCGACGAGCGCTTGAACTTTCAGGCCTTCCTCCTGCTGTACCTGACCGTAGACGAGTTCACACTCCCTGTCTAGGAATTCTGCATCAGCGCGTAGTAGATCGGCGTTCCGACAGAGTGTCTCTACCAACTTAGGATTAAAAGACAGCAACGCCGGCATGATCTGATGACGTATCCGATTTCGCGTATAGACATCAGAATCGTTGCTGCTGTCATGACGCCAATGTTGCCCTTCCGCCTTTAAGAACTCTTCTAGCTCTTTCCGTCGAAAAGGAAGCAGCGGGCGTACGAAGGGTCCCCGTTTCGCCGGTATTCCACTTAACCCCTTAATTCCACTGCCGCGAAGCATGTGAAATAGCACGGTCTCAGCCATATCGTCGGCATGGTGGGCGAGTGCAATCCACCGGGCTCCTGCCTGCTCGGCCGAGCGAGAGAGGAAGTCATAGCGCAGGCGGCGAGCCGCCTCCATCTTTGTTCCCGGTTCTTGTTGCCACCATTTTAACGGCGCCGTCTCTAAAAACAGCGGCACTTGCAGCCGGTTGGTAAGCTCAGCCACAAAGGCGGCGTCTTCATCAGACTCTTTTCCTCGCATGCCGTGGTTATAGTGGGCTGCAGCCAGTTCAATGCCAAATTGAGGGGATACTTTTTTGAACAACAGGAGCAAGCAGACTGAATCGGCTCCGCCCGATAGGGCGATTACGATTCTTTCTCTAGGCTTATTGATCCCAAGCCGGCAAAGGGATTGAGAAAATCGCTGTAGCAAATGGTTCACCCTGTCTCACCGCGAACTTTACGCTTAGCTTCATCATTTCTACATCAATCTTACCTTTCCCTGCCCGCCTTGGCGAATTTCACCTATCCCGTAGCTTCTCCTGAATTTGCCACCGTCAAACGGTTTTACCGCTTCCTTCGAAGGAGCCTCTTCGGCCCTGTAGGTCGATGACGACAACGGTGGCATCGTCTTTGGCTTTGCCGTCATTGTGCTGCAGGGCTTCTTGCAAAATCCGCTGGGCGAGTTCCTTGGCATCATCTAAGGTCAACTGTTCCAACAGCGGAATCAGCCAATCTTGTGAATTTAGCTCACGGCGAGCGTCAAAGATACCGTCGCTCACTAAAATCAGCCGATCTCCCGGCAACAGCGAAAGGTTGATCGATTCTACTTCTAGGTTCTTCAGTATACCCAGAGGCAACGAGGAGTTTTGTACAATTTGCACTCGCTGTCCTCGCTTTAAGTAACTGGGTGAAGCTCCGAGTTTGAAAATCTCCGCCTCGGCCGTGGATACATCAATGACGGCCATATCCACCGTCGCAAAAGATTCCTCTTCTGTAGCCAGAGCAACGAGCGAGTTTACTGAATGCAACGCTTCCCCCGGGAAGATGCCCACCCTACAGAGATGTTCCAGCATGGAGAGGGTGGAAGCGCTTTCTCTCGCTGCTCGCGGACCTACGCCGGAACCGTCGCTCAAGGCGACTACCTTTCGTCCTCCCGGTCCATCCCAATAGCCAGTGCTATCGCCAGCGACGGCACTGCCGTATCGGGGTGTCTGAGCGACAGCCACGTTTAAACGGTAGGGCTGTGCAGGAAATAAACCAAAATAGCAGGCAGCGGTCGAGTGGCAGTCGGTCTTTCCCACCATGATAGGCTTCCCTAGCATGTCTGCTACTATCGCCGCAGCGTACTCGGCGCAAGGCCAGCTGCCGGAACAGCCAGGACCTTCCACATCAAGTTGCCAATCTTCGTCTTCGTCAAAAATGTTCGCCTTGTTTAAGCGAAACCCGCGTTCCTGTAGCGCCTTGCTCAGATGTTCGATGATCTTTTCTGGTGACCGGGTCGACTCCAGTTCTCTGACTAAAGAAGCCATCCAACCGGCAAGCCCACGGAACTGAGCGCCTACAAGACCTCTTCCCTCCTGCAGGCGACGCCGCCAATACCGATCTATGGCGATGCTCTCCAACAAGCTGGAAATGGCTGCAGCAAGTTCCCCCAGGCGAGCACAGCGGCGAGCCAGTTGCGGCGTCAACTCTTTGGAAGAGACCATTCCTTTTTCCTCGATATGATTAAAGAGTTCCTCCAAGTACTGCCGTGTACGTTCGGCATCGCGCTCCCAACACAAGCCATAACTGGAACAGAGTTTGCATACCCGCTCTTCGATGGCTCCGTATAAGGGTTCTCGCATTTTTTCCGGATTCGGAGAAACCGGCTGCGATACTTCGTCAAAAGTAACCGCCAATTGTCCAAACATGCGGCCCATCTCTTCCAATTTTCCGGCCAACTTTTTTCGATTGTTTTCCAACTCTAACGCAGCGTTCGCCGCGGCGTCTCTCTTCGTTATCCGCCTGCGAAGCACCTGGAGCCATGATACAGGCCAGAAAAAGAGCACTGTTCCTGCTACAGTCGCTTCGAATAAGGCTTGGTGTACTTCCCGGCTGCCACCCATATAGATAGACAACAGCAGATGCCCTAAAAAGAAACCGCCAAGAACGCCCGGCTTGGCCCACGGTCGAAAGACTCCCGCTAACAAACCGGACAACGCAAAGAGCGCCATTGATGACGGAGCCCCGAATGAAGTCAAAGAAGGCAGCAAACCTACGGCAATGCCTCCGACGGCTCCGCCACCTGCTCCAAAGAGGTACGCGCTGAACAACAAAATGATATTCGCTGCAATCGTTTGAAGGGAAAGCCCATATATGGGTTCTAGTGGAATGCCTAAGAGGATCAACAGTCCCATCACGGTGATACAGGTCAGTTCTTCCTGATTTAGCCTATCGCCGGCCTTCCCTTGCATCGCTTTTTCCACCGTAGAGAAGATGATCGTCGCTACTGCCGCAAAGAGGCCTTCAAAGGCAACTAGAATGCCCCCGTAAAGGGACGGTGTCAACCAAGCCATCGTGAAACCTTCCACCGTCCATAGGGATGCTGCCGTCAGTCCCGCTAAGACTACTGGGGGCCACTGACGCTTGCGGATCAAAGCTACCGACCCCATAGCGGCGACCATCCATGCCGTCAGTTGGGCGATCGGATGAAGACCTAACGGATCATCCGGTATTCCTAAGGGATAGGACCAAGATGCCCGCAAACTAAGCCATCCGGCGAAGGCCGCTGACAAACTCCAGTTCAGACGCTCCGGCCTTCGTGCGGCGATCACTGCTAGAGCAGCCGGTGCGGCTACAGCCAATCCCCCAAGCAAGGTCCCTCGTGCCAATAAAAAGAAGACTATCCACCAAACCCACTGTGTCGGCTCTTTTAATTCTGCCAGAACTTTTTGTAATTGTTTATGTACGCCAAGAGTAACCCCTCCGACCCGGTGGTACACTTGTTGTACCGAACGTGCTAGCGACACCATAGCAGCAAAACTTCGGACCGCATTTCCTTGTGTTCTCCCCTTTGAGGAGCCTACCTTTTTCGTTTTGCGCTCTTGCTTACTCGCTTTTTTAGAATCGGGCACCCGTTCCCGGCGAAAGGGATACACAGTCGGCTCTTCCCACAAGCCCCATCCCCCGCTTTACAGCTAATCTACAATGTAATGGTATTTTTTACCATTATACATTTGCAGGGGGGCGAATCTTGTCGGGTATGCAAAGATATATCGCTAAATATTTCGAGAAAATCCTACAAACTGAGCGCATTGACCTGTTGATAATTCCCAAAGGTGATAAATTTTATTTTGCGCAATAAATTGTCGGTAATGTCTCGCTTTTCAAACTGATTTGTAATAATATTGAGGTGTTGTATTAATAATTGTTGCTTTGATTCCGTATGTACATAAAAACCGAAATGTCATTACCTGTTTAGTCTAAAGGCTGTGTTGCAAACTGTTGTTTATAAAAAAACGGTTGTGATGGGCGATCACAACCGTTGACGCGTTAAGTTTTATCTTATGGTTTAGATTTAGCGGGTCTTAGAATCAGTAACTGGCTGACAAGCCTGCCGTCATCATCTTCGGCTGCCAGCTTAAATTATGGTCTGCCAGCACTTGTTCCGAAACTAATTTCCCACAGACGAGAACGACCGGTACTCCTCCGCCGGGATGGACGCTCGCACCAGAGAAATAGAGATTGGGAACTTCTTTCGATTTGATGTGCGGACGAAAATAGCCTGACTGAAAAAGGGAAGGTGCGAGACCAAAAGCGGCTCCCTGGTACGTGTTGAAACGATTCTGGAAAGTTTCCGGCGTGTAAATACGCTCAAACTCGATATGTTTGCTCAGGTCGGTCACGCCTTGACGTTCCAGCTTCTTGATAACCAGTTCGCGATAGCGATGGGTCTCTTTTTTCCAGTCGATGCCGCTGGAGAGATTGGGGACCGGGACCAGTACATAGATGATATCTTTCCCCGGCGGGGCGACAGAATCATCATATTTTGTAGGCCGATAGACATACATGGCCGGATCTTGCGGGAGTTGTTGACGAGTAAACAACTCGTCCATGCTGTACTTGTAGTCCGGTGTGAAATAGATATTGTGTAAATGCAAATTGTCGTAGCGGCGATTTACACCTAAATAGAGCATAAAGGCACCGCAAGTGACTTCCATGCTGTTTAGTTTCTGGGGCGTATATTTCCCTCGATGAGACGCCGGAACGAGATTCTCCATGGTGTAGGGAAAATCGGCGTTCGAGATGACTACATCAGCCTTAAGCACTTCGCCATTCGCCAGACGGACGCCGACAGCACGACCCTGTTCGATGAGGATCTGCTCCACTTCGGCATTCACGCGCAAGGATCCGCCGAACTCACCCAAAAGCTTAACCAGCGCCTGGGTGATCGCGTTCATGCCACCCTTAGGATACCAGACACCACTCAGCCCGTGCTCTACGTAACCGATCAGTGTGTAGATGGAGGGAGCATCAAAGGGCGATACCCCCAGGTAGATCGCTTGAAAGGTCAGGGAGATGCGTAACCGTTCGTCCTTGATGAAGCGAGCGATGTCATCGTACATGTTGTTCAAGGTGCGTAGCTGCATCATGCCGATAAGTGTATCGATGTTGAAGAAATCGCTTGGTTTGGTAAAGGATTTTTCGATGAATTTTTCGCGGGCCACCTGGTAGCGCCGGTGAATCTGGGCTAAGTATCTCAGGTAACCGTCGACATCGTCAGGATTGAAGGACCGGATTTCGTCGAGCAATTCCTTTAGGTCAATGGACGGCTTCATACAGGTTCCGTCAGTAAAATGCAGGTGGTAGCAGGGGTTCACCCGGACGAGGTCCAGGTAGTCCTCAATGTTCCGGCCCAGATCCTTAAAGTATTGATGAAACACATCGTTCATCATCATAATGGTCGGGCCCACATCGATGCTATATCCTTCGGCCTGAATGGCACTCAAACGGCCGCCCGGGGTCGCTTCCTTTTCTAGAACAGTTACGTCCCAGCCTTGGTTTGCTAGGCGCACGGCGGCACTCATGCCGCCGGCACCCGATCCGACCACAATCACTTTACCCAGGTTTTTTGCTGTATGTTTCACGCCAATTACACCCCATATCAGTGCTTTTTTGTCGAAGATCTATGCTGCATTGGGGGCACTAGATTGCGGCTATTGGCAACCGGTCCCTTATGCCGGGACGCTGACCCCTTCGATTTCATCCTCTATATCCTGATAAATCTCCATGAGTTTTTCGAGCTTATCCGGATCGGCATCCCAGAACCCGCGGTTGTTCGCCTCAAGAAGGCGGCGCACAATGCCCCGTAAAGCGTGAGCATTCAGCTCTTTCAACCGGTTTCGCATGTTTTCGTCGGTGATATAAACTTCTGTGATTTCGTCATAGACCCAATTGTCGACGGCTTCGGTCGTGGCGCTCCAACCAAAGGTGTTGTCCACCCGAGACTGGATTTCGCGAACCCCTTCGTAGCCGTGCTTGAGCATACCTTCATACCATTTCGGGTTCAAGGTCTTGGTCCGGGTTTCAAAACGGACCATTTCTTCGATATTGCGAATCTGTACTTTCGGTGTCGTCGTGTCTGCAACGAGGACATTCGGTTTTTCGCCGCGAATGCTCTTGACCGCTGCGGACACACCGCCGAGGTACTCGTAATAATGGTCGATATCGACGATGCCCACTTCTGACGAGTCCACGTTTTGGAAGCTCGTGTCTACATTGGAGAGGGCTGAACGATAGATCTCATCGGCTACTTCTCCGCGAACTTGTTTTCCGTAGGCGAAGCCTTTGCGCTTGATGAAGGTGTCGGCCAACTCACCGGCTTCTTCCCAGGCGCTGTTTTCCACCATCTGGTTCACGTTGCCGCCGTAACTGCCGGGAGCGTTAGAGAAGACCCGCGTTGCCGCCTGCTCGATAGAAATATTCATTTCTTCAGCCTGCGCCAGGGTATGTTTGCGAATATAATTCATCTCTAGCGGTTCTTCGGCACGGGCCGCCATTTTGACGGCTTCGTCGAGAAGTTCCATCTGATTTTGGAACATATCCCGGAAGATACCGGAGACGGTGACGACGACATCAATCCGGGGCCGTCCCAGTTGTTCCAGGGGGATTAGACGGAGCCTTGTCATCCGGCCCAGATCGTCTGGCATCGGTTGTACCCCCATCAAAGCCATGGCCTGGGCAATGCCTTCCCCATAGGTCTTGATGTTGTCGGTACCCCAAAGAACGACGGCGATGGATTCCGGATAGTTGCCGCTGGATTCGTGAAGTTTCTTCAACATCATATCGGCAACCCGTTGACCGGCACGGATGGCCACCGAGGTGGGAATCGCCTGAGGATCGAGCGCGTGGATGTTGTGCCCTGTCGGAAGGGTTTTCGGGTTACGAACGGGATCTCCGCCCGGTCCGGGAATGGCGTAGTGGCCAGATAAGACCTTGCAGATTCCGTTCATCTCTTCCGCCGTGATGATGTCTTTTAACACGTTTTGCAGATATAAGAAGGACTTAGACGCTGAGGCAGTGTCCAGCTCAAAACCTTGATAGACTTTTGCTTTGAGTTGTTCCTGCATAGACTTCGCAGCGATGACTTCCGATTTGGTCCGTAAGAAGCGGAATCCTCCCCGTTCGTCTTTTTCCAGGAACTCGCTGATCATCCTCTGAATACCGAGATGCACCGTTTCCCGGACCAGTTCCAACTGTTCGATAGCGGTCTGATCACCCGATTCGGAGCGCCGTTCGATCTCGGCAAAGGAAGACCCAAGTGCAGTGGACACTAATCCAGCTAAGGATTGAACCCCTAGTTCAGGGCGATCGAAGTAGCTGATGGCCATCAGATAGTCACCCAGCGTCTGGGCGTGAGGCGCTTCGCCTAGGATATGTAAACCAGTCGGGATGAGGCGGTTTTCCAAATCGGTCAGATACACGTAGAGCTTGCCGATGAATTCCTGACCAGGTTCTTTAGGGATGGGCACATCCTTATCGAGATGTAGGGCAAGCACCTTTTCGATGATGGTCTCCAAGATGGACTGACCACGGGCATTGTGACGGTTTTCTCCCCACATGCTGATCAAGTCTTTGAGATCTCTCAAGTCTTTATAGAGACCGGCATTTTCCGCAGGCGGTGTCAGATAGGAGACCAAAGTGGCGGCGCTGCGCCGTTTGGCGATGGTCGCCTCGGAGGGGTTGTTGACGCTGTACAGATAGAAGTTGGGTACGGGGCCAAGGAGTCGATCAGGCCAACAGGCGTCAGTGAGGCCCACTTGATGTCCCGGCATGAACTCTAAGGCGCCGTGGGTACCGAAATGCAACAGCGCATCAGCTTTGTATACTTTATCGAGCCAGCGATAAAAGGCCATGAAACCGTGGTGCGGAGAAGCTGAACGGGTAAAGAGCAGTTTGATGGGATCGCTCTCATAGCCAAAAGAGGGTTGAACGCCGATAAAAACGTTGCCGAAGTGCCGGCCAAAGATGAGCAGATCCTGTCCATCCGTGTTTAGCTCTCCAGGAGGTTGCCCCCAGGTTTCGGCGATTTCCCGCCAATGGGGAGTCAGCTTTTCGTATTGTTCTACGGTGATCCGGTCAGCTACGTGTAGGTTAGCTGAGGGTAACTGTGACTCTTCATCTTCGATGATGGCTTTGATCAGCGCTTCGCGACTTTCTGGAATCTCGACGCTGTAGCCTTCATCTTTCAGCCGATGAAGCAGGTTGTAGATCGAATGAAATACATCCAGATAGGCTGCTGTACCCACGTTACCTTTATCAGGCGGAAAACTGAAGATCACGATGCCTAGTTTTTTATCGGTATTTGACTTATGGCGCAGTTGAACCATACGCCGCATCCGTTCAGTGAGCAATTCGATCCGATCGGGAATGGGAATCGCCTTAGCGCCGCCATGGATAGGGTAGCCGCTGTAGACGGTTGGAGCCACCAAGCCGTCCAGTTCGGGAATAGCTACGTTTAAGGCAACTTGTACCGGGTTTAACCCTGAGAGGTCCCGCTTCCACTCGTCGATCGTTTGGAATTCTAGCGGAATCGCTGAAAGGTACGGTACGTCCAATCCTTTGAGGACTTTGACGGCGCTTTCCGCATCGTTCGAAGCAGGACCACCGACCAAGCTAAAGGATGTCAGCGTGATAACACCGTCAACCTTTTTCTCGGTCCCCTTGCCCATGAAAAACTCTTCCACGACCTTGCGGTAGTCGAGACCCTTGGCGATACCGGGGACGACGCCTAAACCTTTGGCTTCTAAAGCACGAATGACCGCGTCATAATGGTCGTGGTTTTCGGCTAATAAGCTGGTGCGCAACACGATGAGACCGATACGCAGGTCTGAAGGAGCATGTTTTTTATACCAAGCCTCATATTCAGCCCGGGTTGGAAACCAGATATCCGAATCGGGATGGTAGATGCCTTCTTCGGCATACTCCACCGGGGCGTCAAACTGAATGTCTGCCTCCGGCGCAAAGTATTGCTTTGCCAGCATCAGCAGCATGTTGCCTAGGTTTTTGGGAGAACCGTTTAACCAGTAAAGGTAGCAGAGCATGTATGCCCGCAGGTCTTGCATCTTACCGGGTATGTACTTCAGCAGTTTCGGAACCGTCTTGACTAGGGTCATCATCACGTCCGTATTGATCGGCGGACCTGACTTCTTCCCTGTTCCTTCGTCACTATCGGTATTCTTTTTGAAACGCTTCAGGATGTTGGTATATTCTTTCGACTGATCGCTGCCCATTGCAAAGCCGCCCATCCGGGTCAGCTTCATCAGTTCCGGCATCGCGTTGACGCATACGACCGTCGGAACCTGCTTCCCTTCATTCCGAATGACGTCGGCGATAGTTCTAGCGATGTCATCGACAAAGACGTGCGCTACATAGAGTAAATCTGCCTGCAGTACTGCTTGCCGGAACTCATCGATCTTGACCTTTTCTTTCAGTTCATGCACGCAAAAGGAGGTGATTTGAATATCGATGGGTTGAGTTCGGTTGATAGTTTCAGCGGACCGGCTAAAAGCAGTGCAAATTTGCCGTTCCAGATAGACATGTACGAACCGCATGACCTTTTTCGACACCGGTTATCCCCCCTTATTTCCGCAGCGCGTGCACGCCGCTCTTCACGGTTTCGGCCAAGGATGCCGCCGTCATCTTGGGTAGGTAGTAGTACTGGGCAAAAGCAGCGTCGGCAATTTTTTTGGCAAAACCAGTTGATGTAAACTTGTTGGCCGTATCGATGACCAGCATAGAAAAGCCGTTTTCCGGAACCAGCCGGGAAAGGGCGAGAATTTCTTCATTTAACTGTTCTCGGTTCTTAGGACCCGCCTGTGGATCCATCGGCACGTTCCCGCGGCCGTCCGTGATCAGGGTGATGATCACTTGACCGACGTCGCTGCCGATGCTATTGACACCGACTTCGATCGCCTGCGCGATAGCTCCGGCAAGTGGCGAACCGCCGCCGACCGGTACTTGGTCAAAGCGTTTTTTCGCCAGTTCCACACTGCGTGTGGGCGGTACGAGCGTCTCTGCCTGTTGGCCTCGGAAGATGATCAAAGCGACCTTATCGCGGTTAACATAAGCTTCGTTTAACAATACAGAAACGGCGCCTTTGGCGCTGCTCATTCGGTTAAAGGCCATGCTGCCGCTGGCATCGACGACAAAGATAATCAATGCACCTGACTTGCGGACAAATTGCTTCGCCCGGATGTCCGAATTAGTGACAATGACTTGTCGATCGCCATACTGCCCTGATTCGCGGCGCTGCCGTTGATAGGGCGCAGCGGCCCGCAAGGTGGCATCCACAGCGACACGGCTGTTTTTGCCGGGCGGCGGTAACAGGGCACGAGCGTAACGACCCCGTTCAAGGCTTTTTTGCTTTCCGTGGGCTCCCCCGCGGGCTTGCCGCTGTACCTTGTTTTGCAAGGACAGCAACTCATCTTCCATAGGTACTTCTTCGGCATCGAAGAAGAATTCCTCGGGCAGCTGTAAGGTCTGCTCGTCTTTGGGAGCCTCGTCCGGCGGAGTCTCCGGGTCATCCGGCTTATCCGGTTCAGGTGGCGGTGGAGGCGGAGGTGGCGGTGGAGGCGGCTGCATTTGTTCTTCTTCGTCAGGTAAGTCCACTGTCTGACGTGGTTTGATGACGAACTCGACAGCTACGGCCAAATCGATCGGCTCCACGGCCGTTCTACCCTGCCATGCCGCATGGGCCTTCGCTAAGCGCACCGAAAACAGGTCGGCCCGATGACCAGGTACTCCCCGTTTTAAGGACTGTCCGATCAGATAAAGCGTCTGGGCTTCCGAAATGGTCACTTGCGGAAGCACAGTTCTCGCCTTTTCTATCCGTCGTAAGGTTTGTTCCTGTTCATCGTTATAGAGGTCAAAAAAGTCTTCCGGCGCCTCCGAAAAGAGTTCCTGGCGGCGCATGATTTCCAGTCTTTGTTCTAAATCTACGATCACACCGCTGCTGACATGCATAGCGATGCGATCGGCCAAGTGTCCTCTTAGTCCTCCCTCATCGGGATCATAAGTTCCGATGAGGACGAAGTTCGAGGGATATTGAACGGAAATCCCTTCCCGTTCCAATCGGCATGTGCCGCTCATGGCATCGAAGAGAGAATTGACCAACCCGTCATCGAGTAAGTTCAACTGATCGATATACAGGACACCCCGGTTGGCTTCACCGAGCAAACCGGGCTGCCAAGCACGTACACCGCCAGCCAGAGACTGTTCTACATCGATGGCGCCAAGGAGACGATCCTCCGTGGCCCCTAGGGGAACTTCGGAAAAAGGAGCATTCCGCTGAACCACCGGAACTTCTGAATCTGACAGTCCTGATTCTTCTGTAAACCGTTCGCGGCAGCGATTACACCAGCTATGAGGTTCTGCGGGGTTACAGTGACAAGGGCACCCTTCCAACTGGTCGATGGGAGGCAATAGATGTCTAAGTCCACGGGCCAGGACGGTCTTGCCCGTACCCCGTCGGCCCGCGATGGCCACCCCTTTAAGACCGGGGTCCACCGCGGCGAGGGTCAGCGCCAGTTTTACGGCCTCTTGACCGGTGATGGCCGCCAATGGCAGGGTGTTTACTTTCATGCTCCCGCCTTCTCAGCCCCGAGAATCTCCACGACCTTTTCCTGGACGCGACGTCCGTTGTCCATCGTGGCCAGGGGGTCTTTGCGCAGACGGTGCCGCAAGCCCAGTACTGCGATACGGCGAACGTCTTCGTCGATCACTTCCGTCCGTCCTTCAAAGGCCGCGAGCGCTTTAGCTGCTCGAGCCAACACCAGTTCACCGCGGTGACCGTCGATCTCCAGTTCAATGCACAACTGGGCAATCTTTAACAACACATCATCACTGATCGTCACATCGGTCAGTAATTCTTGCGCTTTAATAACTTTAGCCTGCAGTTCTTTCTGAGGCGCCTCAAACTTATCGATAAAAAGTTCTGGACTGTTGTCAAACTCACTGCGGCTGCGAATGATGTCCACTCGCTTTTGTGCGTCCCGAAGGGTGCGAATTTGAGCATGCAGACCAAAACGGTCTAACAACTGCGGACGCAGTTCGCCTTCTTCCGGGTTACCGGATCCGACCAGCACGAATCGAGCTGGGTGGCGGATACTGATCCCTTCCCGTTCCACCACGTTTACACCCGAAGCGGCGCTGTCGAGCAGCACATCGACGAGGTGGTCATCGAGTAAGTTGACTTCGTCCACATACAAAAACCCACGGTTTGCCTGGGCTAGCAAGCCTGGCTCAAAGGCTTTGACCCCTTCGGCCAAGGCCTTTTGGATGTCGATGGTACCACAAACCCGGTCTTCCGTCGCCCCTAGGGGAAGGTCGACCACTTTGGTGTTCCGGTATACCGTGGGCAGGTCTTCTCCAGCAGCCACCCGTTCTCGGCAGCTCGGGCACATTTCCGTTGTCTTATGGGGATTGCAGCCAAATGTACAGTCAGCGACGGAGGGCACTTCCGGAAGCAATTCCGCTAAAGCCCGTACCGTCGTCGATTTTCCGGTTCCACGATCGCCCATGATCATGACCCCGCCGATACGGGGGTCGATCACGTTCAGAATCAGGGCCAACTTCATTTCTTCTTGTCCAATGATGGCCGTAAACGGATAGGTCGGTACCTTAATTTGCTGCCGTTGCCGGTCCCGTTGATTGTTTTGCACTTCCGTCATCGGTTCCTTCCTCCCATTGGCAACTACCGTTCGCCTTGGTTTGACTTACTTTCAAAATAGGCCTTAGCGGCGTAGATCACTTCCAATGTGACTTCGCTGTATCCACGCTCCCGGGCATAGTTCTCTGTATTGCGTTGGACTTTTCCACGTACAAAGAAGGGAACTTGTTTCAATGCTTTTGTGGCCTCAGCGTCCCACTTCAGCTCGCCTTCCCCTGCGGTAGTTTTGTCGGGGGCTTTCGGCATATCGCTGGTGACTGCCACTTGTTCCTGAGCAGTATCTTCTTCGCCCATACCGGGGCTGTCTTCACCGAACATATTTACTAAGTGCTCTTCCAGGCCGAGCTTGATGGTCGAATTGATCGTATCGAGCATGCGCGTCATGCCCTGATAGCCCAACACCGGCGCCGGAAAGAGCGGAAAGTTTAAGATATGGGCTGGGCTGCTGATGACGATACAGGGAAAATTGAACCGGGCCGCGCTGTGCCGCTCCATCTGTGTGCCCAAAACAATATCTGGGTGCGTATCCCGGATTTTGTGGCTGATCTCCTGGAAATCGTCACAGACAAAAACTTCATCGGCCAAGCCGCCGATGGATGCTTGAAAAGCCTTCTCCATCGTCTTCATGTATGTACCTGCCCAGACGACACGGACACCGATCTCGCGGAGCAGATGGGTCATGCCGACGGCATGACTGTAATCTCCGAAAACAACGGCTCGCTTTCCAAAGAGAGCCGACAAGGAGTCAACAGACTTAGTAAACCGGGCAATTGTACCGGATGGAGCCAAGTTCTGGCGTATGTAAGACTCTACGGGAAGACCGGCACGCTCCCCGATGGCTTTGACAAATTGGCTGGTCAAACGAATGCCAATCGGGGTAGCGACGATATAATCGATGCCGAATTTCTCTTTCAGCAGTTCGCAGGCGCTCTGTCCATATTCATGATAAAGACAGATGTTGAGATGGGCTTTTGTCAATTCCTGAAGAGTCTTTATGGAGGCACCATAGGGGATCACAGCATTGACTGCAACGCCTAAGCTCTCGAGCATGCTGCGAATTTCCTGCATATCGTGCAATTGATGAAAGCCCAGATATGAGGGACCAATCAGGTTTACGGAAAATTGCTCCGTCTTCGGTTGTTCCGTCGCAAACTCTGCTACGATCTGAGTCAGAAAATCATCCATCGCCCGATGTTCTAGATCGCGGAAGGCGTTCACGTTCGGAACAATCAGTTTCGCTTTCGTTTGCTTACCTAAGGTACGGGCCACTGCGAGCAGGTCTTCTTGCAGCAGTGTCGATGAGCAGGTCGGTGTGATGACGATGACATCCGGTTGATGCTGGGCATCGACGCGACGAACCGTCTCGACTAGGCGAGCTCTCGATCCCTGTGCCATTTCTCGGCGTCCGATCGTAGACAGTGTGAACGGCGGGATGGTATGAAACCTCTCCAGCATGGAGTACATCACATTGACATACCCGTCGCCTTGAGGTCCGTGAATCACCGTATGTACCTTTTGCATGCTGCCGGCTACACGGGTGATCCCGGACAGCGCGGTGCCTTCATACATCCAGTAGGCTAGTTTCATTCCAGCCACCCCGCTTCCGCCCATCCGTGCTCCATCAGCGCTTGCCGCTTGAGCAACGGTTTGGTAAACAGTTTGATCAAGTCAATCGCATTGACAAAGCCGTGAATCTGCGCAAAGGTGAACTCAATCGACCATGCCGTCGTGAAACCCATCGCTTCGAGGGGGTTACAGATGCCTAGACCGGCAACGACAAGGTCTGGTTTATATTCTTGCATGCGTTGCAGCTGTTTCGTAAAGTCGGGGCTTTCGACGATGCGGACATCTCGTTCCTTCAACAGTTCCAATTCCTGTTGCAGATCTTTAGAGTGGATATAAGGGGTACCCGCCTCTACCACTTGAACATCACAGGATGTTAAAAACCGTGCCAACGGCAGTTCCAGCAGGTTGTCCCCCAGGAACATGATCTTCTTGCCTCTCAAGATTTGCAGTTGAGGCTCCAGATCTCGCCAAGCCTGAGCTTCCTTCTCTTTGATTCGACTCGTATCCAGTCCGAACTCAAGACAGATAGCTTCGAGGAATCGAGCCGTGCCGTCTGGTCCGATCGGAAACACGGTGGAAAGAACTTTGGCACGCCGTTCGCGGCGTATGGTCGCCAAGGTATCATTGAGGTACGGTTGCAAAGGCACCACGACGGTTTGTTCGTTGATGACGGGCATTTTACGAATGTCGCCGTCAGGAAAAACGTCTACCTTCGGCAGTCCGAGTTGTTTCAATTCCCATTGGAGTTGTTGTATCGTTGAATCAGTAACGGCACCGATGAGAACCAGGTTGCGAGCCGGTTCGGCTTTCTCTTTTTCGGACTCTTTGCCAAAGGAAAACCAGCGAGGCTTTTTCTCTTCCACCGGTTCAACTGCAGGCGCCTCTTTGGGAACAAAGGGAAGCAGCGCATGTAAAACTGCGTCTTCCCCTTGGGTAAAGGAGCGATCGATTCCTGATGTAGACGCTGGAAGCACAGGGAATCCGAAGCGAGTGCTCAGATCCTTACAGGAAACTTCCAGATCCATCTTTAAGATGTCCACACTGCAGGTGCTGAGGACGAAAATGACTTTCGGGTGCCATTCGTCGACCACTTGTTGGACCACCTTGCCCAACTCTTCTGTCGGCGAGGCAGAGACAAGGTCAGATTCTTCCAGCACAGCAAATCCGAACCGGGAGTGGGCGTAAACCATGACGTCCAGCGCTGTTTGGATAAAGTGTGCACAGGTATGCGTTCCGACGATTAAGAAAAAGGAGTCTTTAATCTTACGATGCAGCCAAGCGACACTGGCTATTGGGCAGAAGGTGTGGAAGCACCCGTTTTCCCGTTCGACCCTTTCCACGGCATGTCCTCCCCTTTAAAGAGTTCGAACATCTCCCGGGTCCCGACCGCATTCGGGATGACACCGTCCGGTTTGCTGAGAAGATAGCGAGCCATTTTCCGAAATTCGGCGGTCATGTCTTGGACCGGTTCGCCCATCTCTTCCAGTTCAAATAAGGTGTACCCTTTTACGCGGGACTGGCGAATCTCTTCTTTCCGGGGGACGACGCCCATCAAGGGCGTTTCAATACGCCGGGTAAAGGTCTCCAGCAAATCGACCTGATCGCAGCGATTGCCAATGACTCCGGCCATTTTTACATCGTAACCAGACATGTTTTTTTCAACGACGCTTTCGCAAATCCGGTTTGCGGCGAAGAGCGCATCAAAATCGTTCGAAGATACTACACAGGCGAGGTCGGCATATTGCAGCGGTGTAGCAAAGCCGCCGCAAACGACGTCACCGAGCACGTCGAAAAGAATGACATCATACCTAGCCATGACGTCCATCTTCTCTAAGAGTTTCACAGTCTCACCGACTACATAGCCGCCGCAACCGCTTCCGGCAGGAGGACCACCAGTCTCTACCACATCGACGCCGCCATAACCGGTAAAGATCAAGTCTCCCGGCTCAATGGACTCGTAGTGGTAGTTGAATTTATCGAGGATCTCCACCACCGTCGGGATCATTTTCCCGGCGATGGTGAAGGTGGAGTCGCTTTTGGGGTCGCAGCCGATCTGCAGGACCCGTTTGCCTTCTTTAGCAATGGCCACGGCCAAGTTGGATGTCGTTGTGGACTTGCCAACGCCGCCTTTTCCGTAGACCGCGATGATCATATTTTCATCATGCCTCTCGTTGCTGTGTTGTCATCTTGCTGGCTGTCCAGAGACGGTAAGTCCCGTGGGGCGCCGCAAGCGGAGATTTCGAGGTCTTTGGGGGCACCACAGGCAGAGACGTTGTTGAGGCTGACTTGTTTCGGAGCACCACAGGCAGAGATCGTGCCAAAATCCATATCAGCTTTCAAGTCGGGACGTGTCGTTTTGAGCTTTGCGATCTCTTCCTTGCTAACGATCTTGCTTTCGTCGAAGCCAAGGTCAACTTCCGTGCTGAGACCTTTCCGCTTAACCCGGCCGATGTCATAGAAGCGTTTCGAGGCTGTCATCTTCAAGAAGGCTTTTAAGCAGCCCATCATGTATTTCCGCTTCCAAGGATCTTTGATAAAAGGATAGTCGAGGAAGCTCTTGCGCATGTAGAAACGAGCGTAGCTTCTCAAGACACCTTTGAGTACGTCTTCGCGATCCATGTGGTCTGGCTGCATAATGGGTGTGACAAAGTTGTATTTTGAGTAATCGCGTACTTCAACCTTGTCGCCCAGTTCTTCAAAGAGTTCCGAGAAGGGCCAGGGAGTGTACATGTTCCAGTTGACCATGTCGGCATCCCAGTAGCGGGCCAATTGGAACGTTTCTTCAATCGTTTCAACGGTTTCATTCTCTAAGCCCATGATGAACTGGGCTTCGGCGACCATACCGTTGGCCTTGATCATATCGATGGCACGTTTGTTTTCTTCCATCGTCGTCTCTTTACGGAAGCGGTCTAGGTTCATCTGTGTGGCTGCTTCCGTACCGAGGGAGATATGTACGAGACCAGCTTTCCGATAGAAGGGAAGCAGGTGAGCATCGCGCAGGATGTCGGTCACGCGGGTGTTGATACCCCAGTGCACATCCAGTTTCCGGTCGATCAGCTCTTGGCACATGGCGACGAATTTGTCGCGGTTGATGGTCGGTTCTTCGTCGGCCAAAATGAAGAAGCCTACTTTATGATCTTTGACGAGGGTCTCGATTTCATCGACAAACTTTTTCGGGTTCCGTACGCGATAGGTCCGCCAGAACTTCCACTGCGAGCAGAAGCGGCAGGTAAAGGGACATCCACGGGCAAAGTTCGGCACGGCTACGCGCGTGTTAAGAGGAATATATATGTACTTATCCCAATCGAGGATGCTCCAGTCCGGTGTGAGGCTGTCCAAATCTTTAATCGGCGGATGGGCTGGTGTCGCCACCACTTTCCCGTCTTCCAAATAAGCAATCCCCAGGACATCTTTGCGGTCTTTAATGTCTGTTCCTGCGGCGATGACATTCATCAAATTGACGACGATCTCTTCCCCTTCGCCGCGAACAATATAATCAATCCAAGGTGCTTCAGACAGTATTTGACTGTACATAAAGGTCGGGTGAATACCGCCCAAGACGGTCTTACAGTTAGGGTTGCTTTCTTTAGCAACCCGCAATGTATCCTGGGCTTTATATATCATAGGCGTAATTGCACTCGCCAGGACTACATCAGGTTGATTTTTCCTGATGATTTCGGCCAGCACGTCATCTGGAAGATCCTCTGTCATGGCATCGATAAACTTGATGTTGGTGTACCCAGCCGCTTTTAATGTTCCACCAATATACGCTGCCCAGCTCGGCGGCCAATTGCCTGCTATCTCGGCGCCACCACAATGGTAATTCGGTTGGATCATCAGTATGCGCATGTCAAGCCTCCTAGTCATCTCTTCGGCTTAATTTCCAACAGCATCGAGTTATAAATGATGTTGGAAACTAGCTTCTCGCGAGTGATTTCATAGCCCAGTTCATTCAAGATTCTTTCGATATCCGTCATGGGATGTAGATAGGCACTAGTGGTCCGTGAACTTCCGGACATCCGCTCCCCAATCATCTTCAGGAAGCGAAACCACGCTGTCGATGGGGCAAAAGAAATGTAAGCTCTTTCTTTTGTTAAGGACAAAATGTGTCCTAACAGCTTAGGCATGTCCGATAAGGGGTAATGGATTACAACATCCATTGACACGAGTATATCATATTCTCCACAAGCAGAGAGAAGATCGCTCACTTCGAATTCGAGATTATCTCGTCCTTGGTTTCGATTTTGAGCCATTTGAATCATTTTCTGTGATATATCAATCCCTTTGACGATGGCTCCTTGATCGGCAAAGGTTTCAGACAATAATCCAGCGCCGCAACCGGCATCAATCAGTCGTTTTCCTTTGATCGGCCCGATCCAATCCAACAGGCAGCGGTGGATGGCTTGTCTTCCTTCAATCAGCTTTTGTTGTGCGAAGTTCTTGCTTTCACCTTTACTGATGGCTGCCCAACGTTGGAAGGCGTCACCGTCAAAATACTGCCGCACTTGTTCTTTTTGCGTCCCATAGGAATTTACTTCGTTTGCCATTGCCTCCACCTCCCAAAAAATATTCTAGAGGAAATATATGCCACATTGGCCTGGATCAGGCCGATTTTTTTCCCTTATTGAGAATAAAACCCCTGCGCCCCTCTCAGGGCGCAGGGGGTGTGAAGAACTATGCCATTGATGGCATTACACCATCGCGAGGCACCACATGCAGAGGACGGTCATCTTGAAGAACAGGAAGGTACCGATAGCTTTACCTTCTTTGAGGCTCAGCGCACGATTGTACACTTTACCAGCAAAGCCCAGACCAACTTGTTCGTGAGCCCATTTCAGAACCATAGCGCCCTCGTCGCGGGATCCGCGATATTGGAACAGCATGGAGAAAGTGAAGGCCCAGATGAAGTGAGCGCCCAGCAGGGCTTGAACCAGGTGACCATCGTAGTATTTGAACATACGAGTGGTTTGAGAGATGATGTAGCTGAAGTAACCTTCAGAAGTGAAGTTAGAAACAGCATGCAGGGAGAACCATGTGGGGTTAGCTTTGAAGAGCTCAGCAGCTTGTTTGTAGACTTCGCTGGAGGTAGCAACGAAGGAACCCATCCAGCAGCCATCCAGGTAGAACCAAGCCGGAGCGATAACTTGGAGGGAGAAGAAGATGGCCAGATAGAACTGGTCAACGAGGGAGATGGAGCAAGTACCGCCGTAAGCAGGTCCTAAGCAGGGGAACTCGCCGTCCCGCTTAGCTTTCATGCCAACTTTGGTGGTCCAGGGAGATACTTTGCTGAAGAACACCATACGCCACAGGGGAACCATGGTGAAGTGCAAGCCACCGGCGATAGCATGGGCAGCGACGAAGTCACTGACGGTGCCATGGGAGCCGAAGATCGCATCATGCAGCGGGGTTCCGATGTTGATGTAGGTCATGTTGGCAAACATGCCAGCTTTGGCCAGGTGATGGAGGTCAGCAATCGTGTTGTGGGTAGCGATACCGTAGGATACGAAGATGGGGAGGAAAGCGCCGAACATGATCAGAGCCAGGAATTTCTTCTGGAAGTCATGGTCGTAGCAGCGCTTCAGCATTTTGAAGTCTTTCAGAGCTTCAGCCAGCTTGGGATCGTTGGTAGCGCGCAGCATGAAGTGAGCGCCATGGAATACGCCGCCGATCCAGAACATGACACCGAAGACCAGGTGGCCCAGGATGACTTGTTTAATCAGGAAACCAGGGTTTTGAGAAGCGATTTCCCGAATTTCAGGAGCAGCGTAGTTGGACAGAGCATAGTCTTGCATGAAGTAGAAGCTGAGGATAGGCTGATCCGGACGGTTCCAGATGATCATGGCGAACACGACAGTAGCGAAGTGGAACGCCAGGACTTGAGCGGAGACGGACAGAACAGCTTCCCAATCTTTTTCAAAGAAAGCAAAGCGCTTCGTGTTGAAGCCAGCGAAATGGTGGAAAACACCACCGAGGAAGAGCAGCGCACCGAAAGCGACATGGTTGCCAGCCAGGGTAGCGCCGGTGATGGGTCCAAACATATCAAAGCTCAGGCCGGTGGGAACGATGCCGCCGTTAGCGCCACGAACACCGATATAAGCCATATGCATGCCCCAGAGAGTAGCAACGAGAGCGAGGAAGTGGAATTGAGCAACGAGGGTTTTACCGAAAGATACGTTTTTGAGGAATTCATCTTCCCGAGGAGTTTTGATGTGACCAATAATCCAGAAGATAATGGCGGCCAGCAAGTGCAGGCGAGCGACCATCAGAGCGTCGGCGCTACGAGCAGAAGCGTCGAGACCCAGTTGATACAAACGAGCATAAAAAATCGGAGTGGGAGCGAACAGAACTTGGTCGCTTAACCAGCTCAGGTGGTGAACAAGTACGAAGGAAACAAAACCGGCTACCATGCCCAGGTGGTTGATGTGGGCTTTCAGCACGGCGCCACGGGTGGCAGGAACTTTGTCTTTGAACCATTCAAAGACCTGCGCACGCGGGTTGAATGCCGCATCGGCAGTTGCCATAGGTACGACCTCCTTTACCGAATTGTGGTTAGGTTCTTTGCAGCCCCGCGTTATGGTTCCCGGGTCTGGCGTAGTAAAGATTGGTATTATGGCCGTATCCCATGTTTTTGGAACCTTCCGCGGTGCCCGAGTGGACCGCTAAATTGTCCTCCCACCTCCTATCGATTTCCTCAAGGAAACCTTGAGTTATTCCCCCGGCTACGTCCAGTGCTGTGATGTGGACTTCGATGGGTAGAAATTTATCTGAGAATATACGCCGCAACCATCATGGATAGAATAAAAAAACTGTTGGCTGTTGCGTTATACCAGGGGGCGTTGGCTTTGGGGTCTTGCTTCAGTTTCTTTTGAAAAGGTACTTGTGCAAGAAGCAAGCCGACTAACACAATGGAACCTATGTAATCGCCTAGATAAGCGACATAAGCAGCTACCATCAGTTGGGATGCCATGAGCATGCCAAGTGCGATTTTCAAGCCGCCTTGGACACCGTACATGACGACGATGGAACGAAGACCCCATTGCTTGTCGCCTTCGACGCTCTTGAAGTCATTCATGGTCATAAATCCGTGGGATCCGATGGCGTAAACAAAAGCGACTATGGTCTGTTCCGGTGTCAAACTGTGGAAAGCCAAGAGGCCTGCAATCCAAGGAAGGGTGACGTATGTAAGTGCACAGGATGCATTTCCAATCCATCCGTTCTGCTTAAATCGCAGCGGCGGCATGCTGTATCCAACAGCGATGAGTAGACCGGCAACAACCAGATAGAATATCTCAATCCGAAACGCTAGGTAAGCGATAGCCATCGCCGCCAAAGACAGGACAGCCACGTTCGTGAGCGCCAGCTTTTTGAACAGTTTCGGATATTTGGCACAGGGGCGGTCAGGTTCATTGATCGCATCCACATCGGCATCATAGTAATCGTTGATGGATTGTCCCATCCCGAGTACCAGCGGTCCGATAAGGAACATCAATAGGGCGCCGTATAAGATTGTCCAAAGGCTTAAATGGGCTTCAGATGCACCTAAGATACCACACCCGACAGACCATACTGGCCCGATCCAGGTAAGTGGTTTCGTGAGTTTAAGTCGTACCCGCCATATGGTAGCCGAATCAGGAATGGTAGCGTTTGTGTCGAGAGTCGCTGGACTCTCTCGATTGATGTTAACACTCATCTCGGCACCCACTCTTCTGTTATTGCTGAGGGAGCCCCACCGCGTCTCAGCCAATAGTACCGGAGCGGGCAACTGTGATTTCAGGGGCTTCCTGTGGTTCCTTTAATATGTATTTGTCTTAGTCAACGTTTATGCCAATCTTTATTTAGGAAATTGAATTTGATAAGTGCATGTCTTTGCCCCTAAGGCGATGCACTCTATTTCCCGAACTTGCGCTTTGGACACTATCAACGTTTGAATCAGCTTTTCAAAGGTTCCTTCGTAGAAACTGCATATCGGTTGTGACGAGTGCAATCCCCGACAGGACAAGCAATTTTCGATATAAATCTTTTTCTCATTTTCACTATCGTAAGAGAACGTACCAGTACCGACGAAGGTCCAAGCATTCTTACTGATCGCTGAGAGCAAGATTCGTAAGCCCTGTTTCGCCGGCAGAACCTTTAACAGCCATTGGATAGGCCCTGGTATCCGATGTTTTAAGAGGTACTTGGCCGTCAATTCTCCGGATCGGCGAAGTATGACCTTGGTTTCTGTATGTCCTACCGATGAAGCTAACATATGTACGAGTGAAATGAATTCCTTCTCATCGACCATTTCGCTGGGAAGGTTATCTATCAAATACCCTTTGCCGCCTTGACGGAGAATGACGTCCGCTTTTTCGTCTCCGTACTTTTCTTTTAACGCGGCAACTGTCTGAATAATCGAATTAGGTCCAATTTTACCATAATTTACATTGCCGATGTCGCTCACCCTCTGCTGGTGGAGCTGCCCGTTTTCCTCAGTTGGTTGAATTATACTGCATAATCCACCGTCGATCAACTCTTTGCATTGGCAAACTCCCCAAAAATCTTATACTTAGCTTGTTCAAGGAGCCTACGGATTCATTTGCCAAATATAATAGTTCAATATCGCTTCGTAACAAACCCGTAAAAAATAGGGCATCATCAAGACAGCCGCCAATTCGGACTGCTTATAAAAAGCGATTACAGTCGATAAAATTACTATTGCCAGCAAAATAATCTCGAAAAAAGCGTAAAAGGGAGCTTGTAACTCGAAAAAAACCCATGACCATAAGACATTTAGCAATAATTGCGCCGAAAACAAGGATAAGGCGATTTTTACTTCGCCTTGTTCAAGGTTTTTTCGCCACACCAAATACAGGGCGATTCCCATAAGTGTATATAGAACTATCCAAACAGGATAAAAGGCGTCATTCGTCGGGTTGAATGCAGGTTTGGCCAGTTGGGCATACCATATGATATTGGCCGGATGAATGGTGAACTTAGCGCCAATTAAACTCGCTACCTGGCAGATGATGATGCTCGCGATGAGTTTGAGGACATTGATTGCTACGTTCATTTTTGACCCCCATCGCTCCATCCCCGTCCCCGCCCCGCAACTCCGGTAGCGCTCTATGACGAGATAAGAGCTTTATAAAATCTCTACTGCACTATGCATCCCGAATTCGTCCTAACCGAAGATGCTCACATTATTCAAGCCATTTGACGTTCCTTTTGACGCGACCCGTTTTTTTATCATGGCGATAGACGAATCGCAAGAGACCATATCCGCCGATGACCAAGCCTGCAGGACCGATGATAGCCTGGGAGATACCCACAGATTCTCCATCGATCCACTTACGGACAATCGTCATCGTCAAATCCAGAAAAAAAGTCGCCATTAGAGAAAAAAATATGAGGAAGACCAAATGCCGCCATTGCCATAGTAGCGCTACGATCTTCCTCATGATTCATTCCTCCAGTAAGTCTTTCGTTGATGCTGCTTCTGTAGGTATAAGGGGGTTACTTCGCGGCCTTTTCTTCAGCCTTTTTCTTTTCCGCGTTTTCCTGAGCTACGTCTAAAGGAATCTGTTTGCTGCGCAGGAACGAAATCGTATTGCGCAGTTCCTGCGTATCGGGATAGGCCGGCATCGAGGTACCAGGGCGACCTGTCGTCACAGACTTGAGAATAAACTCGTCTGTAGCCGCATTGAGGAAGCCAGGATCGGTGATCGAAGATCCAATACCACCTTCACCGTTAGGTCCGTGACAGGCGGCGCAGACTTGTTTGTAATAAGCCTCACCTTTGACGGGATCGCCGACGATCCGCTCATTTTTCAGATCTTGCGGCTGAATATCTGGACGGAAGCTGCGAATGTTTTTGATGATCAACTGAGCCTTCTCATCAGGAATTTTCGTATGATCGAAGGCAGTCATGTTTTGGTTAAACCGTCCAGCACGCATGCTTTTGAGGATATAGTCGTCGCTGGCAATCTTCAAGAAGCCTTCATTGTTCAATGTGGCTGCCTTTACGCCTTTAACGCCTTTACCGTCCTCACCGTGACAGGAGGCACAGTTTGTCTTATATAATTCGTGGCCGCGAACGAGTTCTCCTTTGGCTTGCAGGCTCGGGGCCAACAAAATTCCAACCAGGAGTACAGCTGTCCCGCCAAACATAATCAGTTTACGGGTTCCCAATTCGTCTCCCCCTTGTCCTCAAAGTCTCGTAAGACTGTCCATCATCGACAGACGCTTAGCCGCCGATTTGGATCGTTGCGCCATAATAGGTCAGGGCGGCGACAACGAGCATCATAGCGGTGAACACGCCTACCGCGATAGGGCGTTTCGCCGGACGACGTTCTTTACTCCGTTCGAGCCAAGGAACGGCGAAAAGGGCGCCAACCATCACACCTGGAATCAGAATCCCCATGAGTTTGTTCGGTACCATTTCCAAAATGACATAGGCCCAGAGGTAATACCATTCCGGCTTTAAGCCGATCGGTGTCACCAGTTTATCGGCAGGTTCCATCATCTCTTTCGGCAAGACGCCGGCGAGGATGAACAAGACGCCGATGAAAATCATCGCAATAGCAGCTTCGGTGGTGATATGCACCGGCATGAAGGGTATTGTGAACCGCTTCTTTTCCACAGGATCAACCTCCTTACATGGGATCGGATATGCCCTGAACCCGAATCATGATAAAGTGAGCAACCAGGAAGCCGATCGTTACGAGCGGCAGAATCATCACGTGCAATACATAGAACCGGCTGAGCATTTCTGCGGTTACCTTGATGCCGCCCTGCATCATAATCTTCATAGTCGCGCCGACAACCGGCAAGGAACCGGCCGTTTCAGCACCGATGACCGATGCCCAGTAGGATAGTTGTTCATAAGGGAGCAGGTATCCGGTGAAGGCCAGACCGAGGCTTAACACGAGCAGGAAGCAACCGGCAAGCCAGTTCAGTTCCCGCGGCTTTTTGAAAGAACCTGTGTAGTAAACGCGCAGCATGTGCAGGAAGACCAGCAGGATCATCAGGTTGGCCGCCCAGTGGTGCAAGGAACGAATGGTGGCGCCGAAACGCACTTCGTTGGTGATCATCTGCACGCTGGCAAAGGCCGCTTCCGGAGTGGGCTTGTAGTATAATGCCAAAAACAAGCCGGTTACACACTGGACGAGAAAAGCGAGTAACGTGAGTCCACCGAGACAATAAAAGATGTTCAGCGTATGAGAGGGGACCGGGTGCTCAGCGATATCTTCCGCCACTTTCCCGATACCGGGCAAGCGTTCTTCCAACCAATTCATCTCTTACGCAACCCCCTCTTTAACGATGACATCGCCGTTTTCTACGGCTACTTGCAGTCGGACGAGCGGTTTCGGCGGCGGTCCGCCTACATTATTGCCTTCGGGATCGAATTGACCACCGTGACAGGGACAAACGAGTTTCTTTCCTTCCAGGCTGCCTTTCGGAACGTCGACAGTACAACCTAAATGAGTGCACTTGAGTTTGTAAGCGATCACTTCACCCTTGCCGGTTTTGATAGCCAAACAAGGAACATCATTGTAATCAAAGTGGAGCGCTTCCATCGGTTTCAAATCGGCCAACTTGGCGATTTTCTTCGGTTGCGGTGGCTGAAGCAGTCTATCGGGAGGATAGACAAATCCGCCAACAGCCGCTAAAGGCGCTGTGAGAACGGCCAACGTCGGAATCGCAATGACACCGCCCAGGAACTTCCTTCTGGATACGTTCTGATCCATTAGTCTTTGACCTCCTTATACCCTGTTCCATCCCATATGGCTACCCGGAAAGAATACAGGGCCACGCCAAAATCGATGAACAGGAACCCTATGTAAATCGCCGCCCCGTTAAAGTCTCCGTCAGCCAACTTTTTGAAGGCTACGGCGACCAACGCCAGGGCAATCAGGGTTAGTACAATTAGGTTGAGCATACCTGCCTTATAGTCCGGCGCTTTCATGACTACCCCCCCTTATAAATTAAAGTGACTCAGGCCATAGCGCTTAGATTAGGAAACGATTCTGAAATCTCACCGTGGCGGCACCCCTATGAATGCTCCTCCGATGTGTCATCTCATCGTTCCCTACCCCCTTCATCGCGCCACGTCGAAGTCACAAAATATACATGCTGTTTCTGGAGCCGGGACAAATTCGCTGTATTATTCCAAAATGGCATAACAGGATGCTTGGCAACCAAAGCATCGTTTTCCTGCTATGGTATAATAACACGTTCTTTTATCCTTGCATAGATCCTATACAAATGTACTACGTATTATGTTCAATTGCATAAAAAAGAGCCCCGTTGGGAGCTCTTTCTCGCTATGTACGTCCTCTGAATCGAGGAAGTCACGCTTACTTCTGGGAAGCCAGGAACTTAGCTACTTCTTTCTTCTCGTCGTCGCTCAGAGCGGCAGCGGGAGGCATGGTAGCTTGCAGACCTTCACCGGTCGGGTTAGCCAGGATCTTAGCGATTTTGTCAGCGTCATACTTGGCGCCAACTTTCTCGAGATCCGGACCGATGGCAGCAGTTCCTTCAGAGCCAATCTTATGGCAGGAATTGCAAGCACCTTTACCGTTGAAGAGTTCTTTGCCTTTGCCAGCGTCGGCAGTTTTGGTTTCGGTTTTAGCTTCGGTTTTAGTTTCAACCTTAGGAGCCGGAGCTGGAGCTTGTTCGGTTTTAACAGCAGGAGTCTCTTTCTTCTCAGCAGGAGCTTGGCTGCCACCGTTGCAAGCGGTCAGCGTCACGAGAGACAGGCCCAGAACCGCAGCAACACCGATGAGTTTGAAGTTTTTCATCTCTTCATGTCACCTCCAAATAAAATAAAGAACCGGACTTAAAGATAAAATGATTATTACATGACCAGTTGCACCGGACACGATGCCTCCAGTCAAAGCTCACTCGTTTTTCAGTTAATTTTCATTCAATCATTGTATACCATTTCATAAAACATTGATCAATAGACTTTTAACATGTATTCAAAAAAAATTTAACATAAGTCCGTTTTTTAGGCCCGGTTTTGCCGTTGCTCCACGGCAGGGTAATGTACAACGACGTGTTTTTGCCGTTGGCCGGGAACATCTAGGCAGAAAAGATTTTGTAGAATCTCCGAGTACAAATGTCCTTCCGGGGAAGCCGCATAGTGGCGCAGTTGCGTGATCGGATCATGCAGCAACTGGTTGACGATGGAGCTCGCCAAGGAACCGACAAGTTTCTTTTCCTTTTCAGACAAATGCTTTAACTTGCACAAAGCCCGGTCAAGCTCTTTTTCTTTGATTTGGTTGCCCTTGTTTTTCAGACCGACGATGGTCGGAATGACAAAAAGCGAGTTCAGCCAGCGCATGAATTGGTTGATCTCATGTTCGATGATGATCTCCGCTTCCGCTGCGCACTTACGCCGTTCCGCCAAATTGCGGTCAATCACGTGTTGCATAGCGTCAATGTCATAGAGGTGCGTACCGGGAACTTGCGCCACTTCCGGATCGATATCACGGGGTACAGCGATATCGAAGAAGAAGACAGGTTTTCCGCCACGCCTGTCCATCACTTGTTCAACCATGGATTTGCGAATGACATAATGAGTCGCCGCTGTACAGGAGATGAGGATGTCGGCTTCCTCCAAGCGATGATTCACATCCGCAAAAGAAATCGCTTCACCACCACAGCTTTTTGCCAGCTCTTCCGCTTTTTCGACGGAGCGGTTGGCGATGATGATCTTATCGACACCTTCTGCTACGAGGTGCTTCAAAGTGAGCACACTCATTTTCCCAGCCCCGAGTACCATGGCCGTTCGGCCTTTTAAGCCACCCAGGACTTGTTCGGCCAGTTCCACTGCCGTATAAGAGATGGATACGGGATGCTGATCAATACCGGTCTCTGTCCGCACCCGTTTACCCACCGTAATCGCTTGTTGAAACCAGGTATTAACGATTCCGTTGCTGCAATCTTCGTTACAGGAGCGCTGATAGGCCGTACGCACCTGCCCGAGAATTTGGGTTTCTCCAAGAACCATCGAGTCCAATCCCGAAGCGACACGAAAGAGATGCCGAATGGCATCGTACAACGTATGTACGTAGAAGTATTTAGAAAAGTCCTGTGGTTGGAGTTGCCCCCATTCAAGTACAAACCGTTTGACAGCGGTCATGCCCTTTTCCATATCGGTTGACGCACCGTATATCTCCGTCCGGTTGCACGTGGAAAGAATACAGCAACCTTCGATCCCAGCCATACCCTGTAGCTTGTGCAATGCCTCACTCAGCTGCGCTTCAGTAAAGGACAGTTTTTCGCGGACTTCCACTGGAGCCGATTTGTGGTTGAGTCCGACGACGAAGATAAACATGGCACCACCCTCTCTATCCTACGGAATTATCCGACCATCGATAAATAAAAGAATGATTCAACCGCGCGAGCACCTTGTCCTTCCCCATTTTACTAGATTCAAACCATTTGTGAAAGTCCCGATAAAAAAATGATGATGTTTTTTCTCGAGTTTGTTCTACCTAAAGGCAATGTTGTAAAAGGTTCATCTTCCCTTATCATATTCAGTTGGACAAAAACAAATAACCCCCACCAGTAAAATTTTGGTGAGGGAATTTTTCATTTTGGTGACCCGTAGGGGATTCGAACCCCTGTAACCGCCGTGAAAGGGCGGTGTCTTAGACCGCTTGACCAACGGGCCATGAATATTTGGTAGCGGTGGTAGGATTTGAACCTACGACACTACGGGTATGAACCGTATGCTCTAGACCAACTGAGCTACACCGCCAAATTTGGTTGCGGGAGCAGGACTCGAACCTGCGACCTTCGGGTTATGAGCCCGACGAGCTACCAACTGCTCCATCCCGCGTCAATCCTCATCGCCTCGGCACCTTCAAGTAAGCGCGCCCAATCGACTTTGATAGTATGCCACAAGAAAAAAGGTTTGTCAAGCTTTTATCAAATTAAAAAAACGCGTAAACTGTTGTGATGGTAATATACAATAGTAAATAGCCGAACTGAATAATCGGTTCGCCAATGCACGACTGCAACGGAGGTGCTCCCTGTTGTTATCGCCTCGTTTATTAGCCGGTTTGTGGATGGGCAAAACGGCGATCTGGCTAAACCGCCGTTTTGGCCACGGAGGAACGTCCTTCCCCGGAGGAATCGGTCGGCGTGTCGCTCCACAGATCCTGACCGCTCTCGCCAGACAATTAAAAAGGGGAGCCATGGTCGTTACAGGTACGAATGGCAAGACGACGACATCGAAAATGCTGGCTGCCATCGTGGAAAAGTCCTCTTTGACTCTGACGCATAACCGGGCCGGCGCTAACCTCGTTGGTGGGATCACGACCGCCTTCATCGACTCGGCCACCATCGGCGGAAGCATCACCAGCGATTTAGGTATCATCGAAGTGGATGAAGCGACGATCCCTCAACTCGTCCGGGAGGTTCAGCCGAAAGGCGTCGTCGTGACAAATTTTTTCCGGGACCAATTGGATCGTTTCGGCGAACTGGACAAAACGGTCAGCTTGGTCGGCGAAGCCCTTCGACTGCTGCCGGTGCAGTCGATCGCCGTGCTCAACGCTGATGACCCCCTAGTCGCTTCGCTCGGCAAAGATTTTCCGGGCCGAGTCCTTTATTTCGGCATCGATGATCGCTCTTACGGTGCCCGGGAGATGCTCCAATCGGCAGAGACCCGTTTCTGTCGCCTCTGCGGTCATCCCTTGACCTATGACTGGTTTTTCTTCGGCCAGCTCGGTCATTATCGGTGTTCTCACTGCGGATTTGAACGGCCCGAACCGAAAATCAAGGTGACCGGCATTCAGCTCAAAGGTGAAGAGGGCTCCGCTTTTACCGTCGAAACACCTCGCGGCACTTGGCAGTTGGAACTGTCGACACCAGGTTTCTACAACATATACAACGCTTTGGCAGCGATCGCTTCCGCTATCCGGCTCGATCTGCCTGAGAAAGCCATCCGTGCCGGATTACAGGGATACCGGACGAACTTCGGACGGATGGAACGGATCGAACTGGAGGACGGCCGCCGGGCCTTTTTGGCGCTGATTAAAAATCCGACCGGCTGCGACGAAGTGATCCGTACACTCGTTCAAAACAGAGGCCCCAAACGGCTGCTCGTCATCATCAATGACAATGCCGCCGACGGCCGGGACATCTCTTGGCTTTGGGATGCTGATTTTGAATCCTTAGAACCTGTCTACCCGGAACTGCGCAGCGTCTTCACGTCCGGATTGCGCGGTGAAGACATGGCCCTGCGGCTGAATTATACCGGCATCCCCGCTGAAAGCATTCGCTACGAAGCGAACGTGGAATCAGCCATCCGTTCCGCTCTTGAGATGACAGAGCCCGGTGAAACCTTGTACATTCTGCCCACCTACACGGCCCTTCTCGAGTCTAAAGCCGCTTTGACCCGGCTGGGGCACTCGCCTCACTATTGGGAGGAATAGCCCATGAGTAAAACATCGAACCGCACCTTGACCCTCATTCACCTCTACCCAGACCTGCTCAATCTCTACGGCGACCGCGGAAATATCATCACCCTCCGTCGCCGCTGTGAATGGCGCGGTATCACCTTACAGGTCCACTCCGCTTCCTTAGGTGAAAAAGCGGCCTTTGACGATGCCGATCTGGTCTTCATGGGCGGTGGTTCAGACCGGGAACAGACCTTGCTCTTTCAAGACTTTCAACAGCATAAAGGCCCGGCCCTCGTAGAAGCTGCCGAAGGTGGTCTCCCCCTCTTATCCGTCTGCGGAGGTTACCAACTGCTCGGCCTTTACTACCGCACCCACACCGGTGAAGAAATGCCCGGCCTCGGCCTTTTTGACGCCTGGACCGAAGCCGGTTCCACACGTCTCATCGGCAACGTGGTCGCCCAAGCCCCTTTGCTCGGCGAGCAGGCCACACTGGTCGGTTTCGAGAACCACTCGGGCCGCACTTTCCTCGGTTCCCGTGGCGGTATCCAGCCGCTCGCCCAGGTCACCGCCGGTTTCGGCAATAACGGCGATGATCAAGGGGAAGGCGCCGTCTACAAAAACGCTGTGGGCACATACCTGCACGGCCCCGTGCTGCCCAAAAACCCCGCTTTAGCAGACTGGCTGCTCAGCAAAGCCTTAGAACGCCGGTACGGCGGTGGAAGCTTGAGCACCCTTCAGGATACTTGGGAAAATCGGGCTCATCTTTCGGTAGCTCAGAGGTTTGGTAAAAAATAGCCGTCACGGCTTTTTAGCACAGTTGATAAAATCTTCTCCATCAAGCACGATTTGGGTGCATTGACGGAGTGAGCGCTTTGGGCGAAGTGGCGTAGCGAGCACAGGTTGCATAGCGGAAAGGCGCGCCACGGTTCACATGCAGAAAAACCCAGAGGTTTGGCGCGCCCGCGGAGCAACCAAGCGAACAGCCACGCAGCCCTTAGCGAACGGCGTCAATGCACCCCGATTTGCCGAAGTGTTCCATCATAAACTTTCCAACAAAGACATGTTGTTAAACCTATTTATCGTGCCAGTACAGCGGCTATTCGCCTCGCGGCGGCCACTCCCCCAAAGCGATTTGCTTCAATGCCGCGTGCAACAGATCGGTCTCACTGACGACGATCTCCTCAAATCCCCCGTCCTCCATAAAGGCCTCTAACACCGATAATCCTGCCGGAATGATGTCAGCCCGCTCAGGCTGCAGCCCGGCCACTTGTTTCCGCTCTTCCAAGTCCATGGCTCGCAACTCCCGGGCGATGGACTTTACTTTTTCCAGTGGAATCTCATAGCCGTGGACCTTGTCGGGAGCATAATCTCGCAACTGCAGCGCAATGGCCGCTACCGTTGTTATCGTCCCGCCGACTCCGATCAGTATCGGCCTGCCCATCCGTTGCAGAGAGCTCACTTTCTCCACCGCCGGTGCCCAGACCGAAGCAATATCCACCCTGCCCAAGGGCGATTCGGTCAGACGGACCGCGCCAAGGGGAAAGCTCTGCCGCCACCACCGGTCCTTATGGTGAAATACCACTTCGGCGCTGCCGCCGCCGATGTCTACGACAACAGGAATTCTCCCTGCTGCGAGTCCTTCCGGAAGCCCCTCCACAGCTCCCTGATAGCTCAAATGCCCCTCCGTCTCTCCGGACAGAAGGGCCACTTCCAACCGGAATCGTTCATATACTCGCCGGCAAAAATCCTGACCATTGAGGGCCTCTCGAACAGCACTTGTCGCGAAGGCGGCCACCTGCTGAACGGAGATACCATACTTTTGCATAGATTCTACGCCGTGGCCCAGGGCGGCCATCGTTCGCTCCACCGCATCGGGGTGGAGCGTCCCGGAACGGGTTACCTCCCGGCCTAACCTCGTCGTATCGAGGTGATGCCATAAGGGAGTCTGTTTCCCTGCTTCCTGACGGGCGGCGAGAAATCGCACCGAGTTGGAGCCGATGTCGATGGCCCCCCATGCTTGCCCTTTATCGATCATCTCTTCATAAACCTCCCGAATATAAAAAGCATTTCCGCCGGCAACAGGCGGAAATGCTTTTATCATCAGTCTCTGATTTGAATATTTCCATTGGCGTCTTTTTTCATGGGAACGCCGTTGCTTTGTTTTGCCCTGACTACGATCACTTCGCCAGGTCGAACAAGCCCCAGTTGTTGACGAGCGACCTGTTCCACGTAAGCGTCGGAGGAAAGCCATTCTTTTTCTTTTTGCATCTGCCCATGTTCCGTTCGCACCTGTTCCAGATCAGCAGACAGCCTGTCCGCCTCCTGGGCCAGTTCCCGGTGCTGAAGATAGGGGGGAACAGCTGCCAACGCCAATAGGCCGATCCCTGCCCCGATGAGCAGCATCTTCTTTTTTCGATTGGATCGCGCCTTGGCTCGTTTCACCGAAACCCCTCATCTCCAAAATACTTAAATTGGTACTTTCTGCAAGGCTCTTTCAAATTCCTGCAACTCAATAAAAAATATATAGATTTATTTAGGTTGTCAATTCTCATTTGGTGGAGGCCCTGGCGGGGGGCGGCGAAAACGCTGTCCGATGCGTCCTTTGATCTTTTTCCACCGGGAACTGAGACTGGATAAACGGACCCGAAGAAACTGTATCGCTCGTCGTAAAGGGATCCTTACCTTCTGGTGGATCCAACGTTTCAACTTGACCATGTTCCGGTAGAGATAGCTCATACAGTCTCGAAGGAGCCGGTAGGCAAAGACAAAAGGAAACGTAGCTAGATAAAGGATCATGCGAAGCACATGCAAGATCAGTTCTAGCATGCCTTCCCAAAAAGCCCGCACTTCCTCCGAAACAAAACGAAAGTAAAGGAAGAGTCCAAATGCAAGCCCCATAAAGACATAGACCCGCACTTCGCCCAGGTTGCCCCAGAGAAGCAGGAGAAAAAAGATGGCAGCGCCAAAAAGCCAAATTAAATAGTCGGCCACCGACGTCCACCATCGCCGGCGGCCCACCCTGACAAGGGTTCGATAGAGATCGAATCCGGCACCTAAAAGCAACCCGCCAATCGCTGATAAGGCAAAACCGTAGATTTGCTGGGCCAGTGGTGTCACCGAAATTCCTCCCCGCCCCTTGCTCCTACCGGAGCAGTCGACTCAATAAGTTCTTTCCCTTTTGCCGTATATTCTGCGGAGAGTTTTCCTCCAGGTACTGTACCGCCGTGATATATCCCTCCACCGACAGCACCTTTTCGTCTAAGTTCAACTGCATGATCTGCAAGCCTTCGCCACGGAGCAACAAGGGCCCCCGCACCGTCACCGTGTAGATTTCGTTTTCGTCAAAAGCGCCGACTTGGGTCACACCGCGAATCATAATGTTCTTACGGTCTTCCACGACAAAGCCGTGGCTTTTATCGTTATGAACATCCACGGAAGTTCCTCCTTTGTCCTCAATATCGACAAAATAAAAACGCCCCCCCATCATGCATATGTGGGCAGGCGTTTTTCCTAGAACAAAGGGGATTCCTCTCGGGCAAGGTTCTCTTCCCGTAGGATCCGGTATAGTTCCCGGGCTTCTTCCACCCGGGCGTTTTCCTTGATTTCCTGAATCTCTACTTCCAACGTTTTTTGAGGGAACTGCAGGATCAACCGATCTCCCGGTTGCACCTCCGTCCCCGCTTTGGCCGGACGTCCGTTTACAGTGACCCGTCCGCCCTCACAAACTTCTTTAGCGACGGTGCGCCGCTTGATGATGCGGGACACCTTCAGGAACTTATCAAGACGCACGATGATCCCCCCGAATGAAAATCAGGTTCCCTGCTGGAAACCTGACTTCAACTCTTTTGTACTTCCGGGATTAAGCTTCGACAGCATCTTTCAGTGCTTTACCTGCTTTGAAGGCCGGCACTTTCGAGGCTTCAATCGTAATCGTTTCCCCGGTCTGCGGATTGCGGCCTGTACGAGCTTTCCGTTCACGGATCTCAAAGGTGCCAAATCCGACGAGTTGAACTTTATCTCCCGCTTTCAGAGCTTCTTCTACAACAGTAAAAAACGCATTAACTGCCTTTTCGGCATCCTTCTTGGTCAGTTCGGCTTTTTCTGCGACGGCACTCACCAAATCTGTTTTGTTCACCCGTTACCCCTCCTAGTATTGGATTGCTGAGAAGGTATTCGCTATATACCCATTTATTCCTTCCGGCTTGTTAATATTTTCGACTTTTTAAGCCAAATTATTCCTATAGACCCTGTGCTTTTGCTTCATCCCAGTACTTGTCCATCTCTTCTAAAGAGCAATCGGTCATATTTTTTTGTTCCCGCCGACAGCATTCTTCTACATATCGAAAACGCCGGATGAACTTATCACTGGTGCGGTGAAGGGCTTCTTCCGGGTTAACCTGGAAAAATCTCGCCAGATTGACGACAGCAAAGAAAAGATCCCCTAGCTCATCGCGGATGTGTTGCTTATCGCCACTATCGATCGCCTCTACCAACTCGGCCAGCTCTTCCCGGACTTTTTCTCTCGGACCATGCCAGTCGACCCAATCAAAACCGATGCGAGCCGCCCGCTTCTGTAGTTTTTCCGCTCGCAACAGCGCAGGCAGAGCCGTCGTGACCTTATCGATGCCGCTGGGACTCTTCACCTTCTCGCCTTTTTCTTGCGCCTTGATCGCTTCCCAGTTGACGAGCACTTCTTTGGAATCGGCCACTTGAATATCGGCAAAAACATGGGGGTGCCGGCGAATCATTTTTTCCGTTATGGTTTGTACAATCTCACCGATCTGAAAGCGCCCCTCTTGCTGGGCGATAGCGCCGTGGAAGACGACCTGCAGGAGCACGTCGCCCAGTTCCTCTCGGATCTTGCTGTCATCTTTCAGATCGATCGCTTCTAAAACCTCATAAGCCTCTTCCAGGAGATAGGGTTTCAGGGATTCATGGGTTTGCTCGCGGTCCCAAGGGCAACCGTCCTCGCCCAACAGGCGAAACATGACGTCGACCAGGGGATCGAGAGGATATTCTCCGGACGAAAACCGGTACCCAGTTGACTGAACCCTTGATTCTTGTTCGAATTCTTCAGCAACCGATTCCTGCTCAGCCCTGTCACCGTCCCCCTTCGGCGGAACATATAGGCTCGTCAGGTGATCCACCCAGGACAGGCGGTCGAGTTGGTAAAGGGGGATCGTCTCCACGCGTTCCTCCCCCGAGACGCCAGCGGCCCGGACGACAGTCACCGGATACTCGTCGGGGTAGCTTTCCATCAGAGTCAGTTTCACTTCCGACGCGACCAGCGGCGAGTACATCTGGGTGATGATGATTCCTTGACGCCCCGCCAGATCATCGGCCCTCAAGTCCAACCCGTCCAACACCGTCAGCCCCCGGGAAGGATCTAACCCGATGGTCGTATAGATGGCTTCCAAAAAGCTGACGCCGGGAATGACATCTACCGTCAATCCCCGTCGTCCCGCCTCGGCTAAGAGGATTTCGACGGTCTTTTCCCCCACACGGGGATGACCGGGTACAGCAAAGGTCAAGGGACCTTTTTCCGACTCCTGAAGAATTTCTTCGGCGATGCGAGGATAGAGTTGATCGAAGGAATCGACCTGATCATAGAGGTAGTCAAAACTGCGATAAGTCAGGCCCGATTTCGTTAAATATTCCACAGTCGGGTGGACAGAGGTGCGAAGAAAAAGCGGACGCTGCGATTGAAGCGCTTGCCAGCCTGCCAGTGTAAGATGTCCTGCATCTCCCGCGCCTAACCCGACGATCGTAATGTTCGGTTCCATGATGCTCCTCCGATTCGTTCACAATGTAGAGAGGGCGCCAAAAACAGTTTTTAAGCGCCCCAAAACTGCCGGTGCCAACTGGCCAGCCGCGGGCCCACCCGGGGGATCATGGCCAAATCGACCGCTTGAATCCCACCGATGGCCAGCAAAGTGAGACCATAGATGATCGACGAAGTGATCATAGACAAGGCCAGCCCGCTCCAAGGTCCTACCATATTCGTCAAATAGGGGACACCGACAAGGGCGTAACCCGCCATCATTGTAGCAGCAACAAAAGGCTTGAGCAAGGCAGCCGACCAGGGAAAGGAAACACCGCTCTGTATTCGAATATACCAGAGAACGAGTATCGCCGCTACCAAAAAGCCCACATTCGAACCGACAGCCGCCCCTAACAGACCCCAGCGGGGCATCAGAACGATGTTGCTGCCCACTTTCAGCACCGTGCCAATGATGAGGGCGACGACGGGAAAGGCCGTCCTCCCCATGCCCTGGAGACCGGATGTGACCACTTGGTAGAGAGCCGAAGAGAGAATGGTTGGCGCCAGCCAGACCATCGGCAGGGCCGAACCAGGAGCATGAAAAAGCAGAGCCCCAATCGGCTCAGCTAATGCAACCAACCCTGCGGCAGCCGGCCAGGACAAAAGCGCCACGATCCGTACCGACGAGAGATACCGCTCCATGGCGAGAGGGCGATCTCCCCGGTTCCACAGGGCCGAAATGACGGGAACTAAACTGGCACCAACAGCTCCCGTCACGATCGACGGCAATCCCACCAGGGATGCGGCCATTCCGGAAAATTCTCCGAACAGCGAAGCTGCTTGTGACGCCGTATAACCGGCTAACTGTAACCCTCGAGGGATGAGAACAGCATCGACTGTTTGCATGATGGGCGTAACGAGTCCGCCTAAGGATATGGGGAGAGATAAGATGAGCAAGTCCTTCCAGAGGCCGAAAATACTCTTGCTGTGAACGACAGGCGGAGCGGCCTCAGCAGCTGCACTCTCGTCATCGAAAAGGTTTTTCCGGGGAATGCCGCCATGGGTTTGACGCTGCCAGTAGTAAAAGAATCCCCCCAAGACGACCAAACCGGCTATCCCGCCGGTCACCGCTCCAAAGGTAGCACCGGCTGCGGCCACATCGACGCCGTATCCCAGTAAGTATAGGCTGAGCCAAAGAATCGTTCCGACGCGGACGAGCTGTTCCGCCACCTGCGACAAGGCCGTCGGGATCATGTGCTGGTACCCTTGAAAATAGCCTCGGAACGCTGCCATCAGCGCCGTCAGCAGCACAGCCGGTGCAATGGCCCATAAAGAGAACATAGTCCGTTCGTCCTGAAGAACTCCTCTGGCCAAAAAGGGAGCATAGTGGACCATCAAATATGTAGCTCCACATCCGAGTCCAAAAAGCAGCCCAAAGGAGGCTAAAAAGACCCGATACGCGCCTCGATGGTCTCCATGGATCGCCCGCTGTGCGACCAGCACGGAGATGGCCACCGGGAGTCCCGCTGTGGCTAGACTTAAGGCCACCGTATAGATGGGGTACACCATCTGGTATAATCCGACACCTTCGGAACCTAAAATGCGAGCCAAAGGGATCCGGTAAAAGGCGCCCAGAAATTTGCTGACGATTCCCGCCCCGGTCAGCCATAGGGCACCCATGAGAAACCGCCGTCCTCCTGTCCCCTGCCAGGCCATCTATGCAATATACCCCCTAAACGCGGCAAAGCATAACCGGTCGGTTATGCTTTGGCACAAGTACTTTGCCCAATCCGGGTAAAGTCATTGTTCCATTTGTTTGGCGAGGAAACCGGCAGCCGTCTCAGCCAGTTTCATCTCCATCTCGCCCATCTTGACGTTCGGATCTTTCGATGCTAAAAGGACTGCGCCAATCGGGTCACCCTCCGCGATAATCGGAGCAATAACTTCAGCAGAAAATTTGCAATCGACCTCTTCTTCGGTAGAAGGGCAACCTTTGCAGTGGGCATGTTCACCTGGCTTCTGAATAAGAACAGCTTTCCGCTCCTCCATCACCCGTTCGACCGCAGGCCCGACCGGCTTGCCTAAAAACTCTTTTTTCGGGGCTCCTGCTACGGCGATGATGTTGTCCCGGTCAGCGATACATGCGATATGGCCCGTGGCCTCGCTCAAGGAGTCCGCATATTCTTTGGCAAAATCGCCTAACTCGCCAATCGGCGAATATTTCTTTAGGATGACCTCCCCTTCGCGATCCACAAAGATCTCCAGAGGGTCTCCTTCTCGGATACGTAAGGTTCTTCGGATCTCCTTGGGTATGACCACACGCCCGAGATCATCGATTCGCCGTACGATGCCCGTTGCTTTCATTCCTTCACCATCCCTCCTTTGTGGGCCGTGACTTGGGGTTCTTGGTTCAGTGATAGTATATATCCGACCCTTTGGGGTTATTCATTTTTTTCCATCCCGAAGGGTTCTGACATTCCCGTAAAAAAGAACCCGATAGCCGCTTTTGGACGGTTATCGGGCTCTTTGTCATTATTTAGACGGTTGTTGTCCTTCCGGGGCTGGTGCTGCGGGGGCTGGCGCTTGTTCAGGCTGCTGTGACGAGTTAGGCGTTCCTGTTCCGGTCTGCGGAGCCGCCGGTTGGGGAAGTTTCCGTTCGATTTTAGCAGCCGCTTTTACATCACCGTACCAGGTCTCGAATTTCTGTTGTTTCTGTTCTGCCGCCAGGTCGACTTTGATCTGATCTTTCACTTCGTCTAAGGTCAGTTGGCGCGCTTCTTTGATATCTTCGACTCGAATCACATGATAGCCGAAATTGGATTTGACAGGGGTTTTGCTGATCTCGCCTTTTTTCATCGAGAAGGCGGCGTCAGAAAACTCCTTGACCATCGCATCGCGGTCGAAGAAACCGAGTTCACCTTTGTTCTGGGCAGCCGTCGGGTCGGTGGACTTTTCCGCAGCCAACTGCTCAAAGTTAGCGCCTTTTTTCAGTTGATCGATCACCGCTTTGGCTTCTTCTTCCGTCTTTAAGAGAATGTGCGAAGCCTTGACTTGCTGGGTTTGCTTAAATTTATCGGGATTTTCTTTATAGTACTTCTGAATATCTTGGTCGCTCACTTGTACGTCCGGGCTGAGTGTATCATAAAGATTCGACATGATCAGGTTCGATCGGATCATCTCTTTCAGTTCCGGTTCTGTCAAGCCGTTCTGTTTCAGTGCGTTCTGATATTCCTCATCAGAGGGAAAATTCTGCTTCCCTTTCGTCAGCTCTTCATCGACCTGAGCATCAGTCACTTGGATATTCCGCTGTTTCGCTTCCTGCATGAGCAGCTTTTCGTCGATCAGCCGTTCCAATTCCTGCTGTTCCAGGCTGGCGAGGACCTCTTTTTGGTTCGGATCTCCCTCTAGGTTCTGTTTATAGCGGTTGACTCGCTTGTCCAGCTCCACTCGGGTAATTTTTTCGCCGTTGACGGTGGCCACCGTACTGCTGCTGCCGCAGCCTACCAGGGACAAGAGAAAAGTCCCTAACAAGGCTACAGCCAGCAATTTCGCTGATTTTCTCAAAATAAATTGTCCTCCTTATTGGTGTAGGAACGACTCGATTATACCACCAAGCTCTACGAAGCGACAAGCTGGTTGGTAAATATTGCTATGAATCTGTGAAACATTGGTCCTTATGGGCTGAAGTTGCGGTTGTTTGCCGAGAGAACTGCGGCCGTTACATCGGACCGAGGGTTCAATGGCGAATACTTGGCGGCCATTGGTTCCCACGGTTTCGACCTGTCGCCGATTCAGGAACCGCCTGAACTGCTCGCGGTTCCGGCTCCGGCATCGCCGAGGTTTTATCGGCTTCCCCATTCGCATCTTTGGCTTTGCTCGCTTTAGCCAGCAGGCCCATCGCTTTATCGACAATCAGCAGCGTCTCCTGCGGTTTTTGGCGGGTCGTTTTGATTCTCACTTCAAAACCACTCGAGGCAGAGAAGTTGACCTTCCGGCCTAAAAACTGCACCAGCGCCGAAATGGCCGACGCGTCCACCTTGGCATGAGGAAAAAAGCGGATACGAACCTCTTCTTTTTCCTGCTGCACCGCCGACACACCGAGAGCCTGTCCGTGAGCTTTGATCCGGCTGAGGCGGACTAAGTTTTGAACGGCTTCCGGCAAATTGCCAAAACGGTCTTCCATCTCCTCTTCCAATGTATCGACTTGATCGATCGTCTTGGCATCGAGGAGGCGCTTGTAAAAATGGACTTTGGAGGCCGAGTCGGCCATGTAGCCGTCCGGAATAAAGGCGTCCACCTTGATTTCCACGAGCACATCGGGCTTCTCTTCCGGTTTTGTTCCGCGCAGTTCTTGGATCGCCTCTTCAAGCAAGCGACAATAGAGGTCAAAACCGACGGAAGCCATCTGTCCATGTTGTTCCGGCCCGAGCAGATTGCCGACACCGCGAATCTCTAAGTCCCGCATGGCGATTTTAAAGCCCGATCCCAGTTCGGTAAACTCCCGGATCGCATGGAGCCGTTTTTCCGCTACTTCGGTGAGCACCTTGTCCTTGCGATAGGTGAAGTAGGCGTAGGCTAACCGGTTGGAGCGGCCCACCCGCCCCCGGAGTTGATACAACTGAGATAAGCCCATCAGGTCGGCCCCGTCGACGATCAACGTATTCACATTAGGAATATCGAGACCCGTCTCGATGATCGTCGTGCAGACGAGAATATCGTACTCGCCTTCTAAAAAGTCGAGCATGATCTGTTCTAGCTGGTCCTCCCGCATTTTACCGTGACCTACGGCGACGCGAACGTCTGGAATCATTGCCATCAAATCACGGGCGATGCGGTCTAGGTCTTCGACCCGGTTGCGAACATAATAGACTTGGCCGCCCCGGTTTAACTCCCGGCGGATGGCCTCCCGGATCAGCTCGGGGTTGTATTCCACCACATAGGTCTGCACGGGGTAGCGATCTTCCGGCGGCGTCTCGATGATCGACATGTCCCGCAAGCCCACCATGGACATGTGCAGGGTACGAGGGATCGGCGTGGCGGACAGGGTCAGCACATCCACGTTCTCCTTAAATTGTTTGATCTTCTCCTTATGGGCCACACCGAAGCGCTGCTCCTCGTCGATGATCAAGAGTCCAAGCTCTTTAAAGCATACATCATTCGAGACGAGCCGGTGAGTACCGATGACGATATCGACTTCGCCTGTCTTCAACCCTTCGATGGTGAGCTTCTGTTCCTTGGCCGTGCGGAAGCGAGAGAGCACCTCGACTCGGACGGGGTAGCCGCTGAAGCGCTCCCGGAAGGTATTATAGTGCTGCTGAGCTAAGATGGTCGTAGGGACCAGGACCGCCACTTGCTTGCTGTCCTGCACCGCTTTGAAGGCAGCCCGGATGGCCACCTCTGTCTTGCCATAGCCCACATCGCCGCAGAGCAAACGGTCCATCGGCTTGGGCCGTTCCATGTCGCTCTTCACTTCGATGATCGAGCGGTACTGATCAGGTGTCTCCTCATACGGAAAGGCCTCTTCAAATTCTTTCTGCCAAGGCGAGTCCGCCTGAAAGGCAAAGCCCGGCTGGCTTTCTCGAGCAGCATACAGTTTAAGCAGTTCACCGGCCATCTCCCGGACCGATTCCTTGACCCGTTGTTTGACCTTTTGCCAATCGTTTCCGCCTAAGCGGTATAGTTTCGGCGCTACCCCTTCGGTGCCGACGTATTTTTGGATCAGGTGAACCTGCTCCGTAGGAACGTAAAGACGGTCTTCCCCGGCGTACTTGATCACCAGGTAATCTTTTTGGATACCGCCTACGTCGAGCTTTTCGACGCCCATATACCGTCCTATCCCATGGTTGACATGGACGACGTAATCGCCGAGGGCTAGGTCGACAAAGGAATCGATCTTCTGCCCTTCCCGGGCTGCCTTTTTCGGTTTGCGGGGCTTTTTCTCCCGGCCAAAGATCTCATAGTCGGTGATGACGACCAACCGGGACGATACCATTTCAAAGCCTGCTTCGAGATGGCCCACGCCGACCGACACGGTTCCGGTGATGATTTCCGACTCGATACCAGCGACAGACCGGGCTTCTACGCCATAGTCGCGCAGCGCCTCCAAGATGCGGTCGCGGCGGGACGGTGTAGCCGCTAGGATCAGTACGGCCGCCTTCCTCTTCCGGTACTGTTTGAGTTCATCGGCCAACATATCTAACTTGCCTAAAAAGGGATGCATGTTCTTGGCCGTAAAATGAACCGTGTTTTCGTGGTTGACCCGATCTAGTTTTTTCGCGAGCAGGGCCAGATAGATGATCGGCTTTGCGCCCAACTCAGCACTCAAGTCGTTATAGTAGGTATAGACGTTCCTCTGCTCCGGCAGTACACCGCCAGACTCAAGCAAGTGCAGGAAGGTTTCGGTGATCTCCTGCTCCTTGGCCTCGGCCGTTTCCTTGATCCGCGTCGGCTCGTCCCAGAACAGGATCGTCTCCGGATGTAGATAGTCTGTAAGCAGCACCTGATCGGGATAGAAAAAGTTCTGAAACTGCTCCAAACCTTCCACCCAGATGCCTTCGGCCAATTGCTCCAGGTAACTGTCCACTTTTTCCTGTAACCGGGCAGCCGTCTCCTGCTGATCCGATTTGAGCAGCCGTTCTCGGGCAGCTTCCGCTTCTCGGGCCAGTCTCTCCCGGCCCTGTTCCATCGTCTCCGCCGTCAAAAGCATCTCCCGGGCAGGGCCGATCTCATAGGCATTTACTTTTTCGAGGGAACGCTGGCTTTCCACATCGATCAGCCGGATCGAGTCCACTTCGTCATCGAAGAACTCGATGCGCGCCGGCTGGGACTGTGTGAGCGGAAAGATATCCAAGATGCCGCCCCGGAGAGAAAATTGGCCGGCCCCTTCGATTTGGTTGGCCCGCTGGTAGCCTAAAAAATGCAGCGACTCGATCAGATGATTCAAGTCGACCCGTTCCCCTACGGAAATAGGAATAGCCCCCTGGGCCATGACGGCAGGGGGTACGATTTTTTTCATCAAAGCGTCGATAGTGGTGACTACGGTGACCGGTTCTTTGCGGGCTAATCGCAGCAGCGTCGTCAACCGGTGGGCCAACTGTTCATGGCTCGAAGACAGTACTTCATAGGGCATCACTTCCGTAGCGGGGAAGAACAAGATATCCTCATTGGGCAGGAGGGATTGCAAGTCCTCGACAATTTTTTTCGCTTGCTGTATCGAATGGGTGACCACCAAGAGGGGTTGCCCCGATCGACTGGCGAAGGTCGCCATCAAGGTTGTTCGCTGGCTCCCGGTCAAGCCAAAGGCAGCCTGGGCGCCGCGGCCTCGTTTCCAGTCGGTCCAGAGATGCTGAAATTCCGTAGTATCCGCTATATGATCAAAAAGATTGTTTGCTATCGCCTTTTCGGCCATACGCTCTCTCCTCTCGTCCTTGGCTCGACACCTTTTCGGGGCAGGAAAAATCGATCCCCCCGCCTCCCGGCACCGGAGTAGGACGGCCGAATTCGTTCTCATTATATTGTTACCCCACTTGTCCGGTCAAGAAAAGGATGTTTTGTTCCCCATGGGAATCGGTTACAATGAAGGAAACCACATTCCATGGAGGTGGCTTCCTGTGCCCGTTCCGGCGGACAAGTATCCTTTGCTTCTCGAAGAGACAGAACGACTTCTGAAGAAGCTGGAAGAACACGATCTTCCCAGTTTGATACATACACAAGACGTAGCGAAGGTGACGAAAGAGTTCATACGCTTTCTTCGCTTACCCCGTGAAACATCCATGCCGATCATCCTAGCCGCCTTGCTGCACGATATCGGCAAGCTGCGTGTGGCTTCCGGTATCCTACAAAAGCCTCATGGCATCGACGCCATCGAGCAGATCTTGATCCAGGTCCACTCCAACCATGGCGCTTCCATCATCCAGGAAGGGGGACTCTTTCCGCCGGAAGTGGCCGAGATGGTCGAGCAGCACCATGAACATTACGACGGTTCCGGCTATCCCGGACAGTTAACAGGCTCGTCCATCACACGAGGCGCCCAGATCATCGGTATCTGTGACGTTTTCGCCATGTTGCGTGAAGACCGGGTGACCCAGAAAGCACGCACATTAGCCGAAGCCAAAGAGTATCTGGCGAAAAACAAAGCCTGGTTTGCCCCCGATATCTACGAATCCTTTTTGCAGTATGTCGCCGAAAATTACGGTTGAAAAACTTCTTCTGCAAGGAATGTAGAGATATGCTGGAAACCATTGAAGGACGAAAGATTCTCCTGTCAGCCAGGGTCGGCTCCCCCAATTACAACCTCCATGACAGCACCTCAGATCAAGATTGGAAGTACCTCTTGTTGCCCACCTTTGACGATCTTTATGGGCAGAAGTTTTTTTCCTCTGCTCAGACTTCGCCGGAAGTGGACTATACCGTCCACGATATACGCCGTTTCGCCGAGTTGATCCTGAAGGGGAATCCCTATTTTCTCGAAATCCTCTTTAGCCAGGAAGTGGTCGTCCATCCCCAGCATGTTGAACTGGGTCAAAAGCTTCTATCTCGAAAAGAAGCACTCGCCCAGTTGAATCGGCCGGGACTTTTCCGCAACTGCATCGGCACGGTGAAGGAGAAACTGAAGAATCTTCGCAAAGGAACATCGACAACGGCCCATCTGGTCAGAGAATTCGGGTACGACACGAAGGAAGCTCTCCACGCCTACCGGCTCTTAGATCTGCTGCGGCGCTTTGTCGCCTACGGCTGGGACTTTCAGAAAGCCCTCTGGTATGAGGGCGAGACCCGCCGCCGGATGTTCGAGATCAAAAAGGGCATGGTTGCCCACGCCGATATCGATCAGGTGCTCCTGGTAAAGCTTCAAGCAGCAGAAGAATTATCATCGGTCTATGCTGCTTATCCGGTCGATCAGGTGACGTCACGCTGGTTGCGCCAGACTGTACGGGAACAAGTCCGCAAAGGGCTGTCCGAAGAGTTATTACCCTCCGCGAAAGATTAGGCTTTTTCCCCGCCGTTAAAGCGGTTCATCACCTCGATCATCCCCCGCTCCAACCAGAGCTCTACGGCGTCGCAAGCCAGATCGATCGCTTTCTGTATATCGGCTAGTTCTTCCGCCCGAAAGCTCTCTAAGACATAGCTGGCCGATGGCTGCCGGCTCGCCGGGCGGCCGATGCCCAGTTTCAAGCGAGGAAAGTTTTCACTGCCCAGACAAGCGATCAGCGATTTGATGCCGTTATGACCACCGCTGCTACCTTTTGTTCGACCCCGCAGTTTTCCTGGCGGAAGATCGAGGTCGTCATAGACGACGAGGATATCTTCTGGGGCCAATTTGTAAAAAGCGGCCATGGCACTGGCAGCCTGCCCGCTCAAATTCATGTAGGTCTGCGGTTTCAGCAAGAAAACCTTCTGCCCGCCAAGGCGAACTTCGCTAAAGCTCCCCTGAAACTTAGCTTTGAAGCCGTCATGGCCCCATCGTTCCGCTAACTGGTCAACGACCATAAAACCAATGTTATGCCTCGTTTTTTCATAATCACGGCCGGGATTGCCAAGACCGACGATCGCTTTCATCTATCTCTCCCCTTTGGGAAATATGTTCTAAAATGAGTCTCGATTATATAGAATACTCTCTTTTTAGGGAAGCGTAAAGCCACCTGTGGCTCACAGGTGGCTTTACGCTTCTTCGGCTTTGGCGCCGTTAGCCTTTTCCGCTTCTTTGGGATCTTCCGCTGTCGCCGGCTCCTCTGTCGTTTCCACCACGGCCCGCGGTACCACGATGGAAGCGATGACTTGATCGGGGTCAGAGACGATATCGATCCCCTTCGGAGGCGTCACATCGGCCACGGTCAGCTTATCGTGCAGGTCCAAGTGGCTCACATCGAGATCGATACGCGGCGGGAGGCCGGCCGGGAGTCCTTCCACTTCCAACGTGCGCAGCCCGTGTTGAATTACACCGCCCGCTTTGACACCGACCGGTGTACCGACGAGATGGATCGTCACTTCCGCCGAAATGACTTCGTTCATGTTGACCAGTTGAAAATCGACGTGGTTGAGCGTCCGGGCCACCGGATCCCGCTGCATCTCTCGGACCATCACTTTTTTCGGCTCTTCGCCGCCCTCAACGGCTACATCCAGGATAGCCGTCGCGCTCCCCTTGGCGTTGAGCAGCTTTTGCAATTCTTTGGCGTTGACCGATACGAGCAGATCAGGCGTATCCTTCCCGTAGATGACGGCCGGCAGCAGACCGCGGCGGCGCAGTTCCTTTACATAGGCTTGCGTCCCCTTTTCCCGTTTTGAAACCCGTAACTGATTCGCTTCCATGTTGAGAACCTCCGGTTCGATTCCTATTGCTTCCATCCCTAGTATGACCAGGAATGGTCAGGCTAAACCGTAGATCCGGTCATGTCCTCGCTCTGACGAGCATATCTTTTCTAAAGAAATCTTTAAAAAAGGGGGCTCCCACCGCATGCTCGGCAGTAAAAGTTTGCTTACCCGACCCATCGTCAGCCTGGACGAAGGGAAAAAGCTCGGTGCCGTTCGCGGGTTGATCGTTGATCCTGAGGCCTTGGAAGTGGTCGCATTGCAGGTGGACCAGAAGGGCCTCTTCCGTGAACAGAAGATCATCCCCTATTCGAAAGTGCACTCCATCGGTGAAGCAGCGATCGTCATTGACCGGGCGAGTCAGGTTCAGCGAGTCACCAACCTTCCTCATCTGTTTCAATTGATGAAAGATAAAATCGCGATCATCGGTTCCAAGGTGCTCACCACGGTTGGGCAAAAAGTCGGTATCGTCGAAGAGTACTATTTCGATGAGAAGACGGGAAAGCTGCTCACCTTGGAAATACGGGGTCATTTCGGTGAAGGCTGGTTCAACGGCAAAGCCGCCTTACCGGCCGCTGCTGTTCGCACTATCAGCCCGGAGATGGTGTTGGTCTATGAAGACGCTATCGAACGCTTGACCCCCATGCCCCACCCGGTGGAAGACTCCTTGAAGCGTTTGACCGAAACGACGATGAAATTCTGGGACTCTACCATCAGCACCAGCAAACAAGTCGGGGAGACGCTCAGCCGTTCCTTCGAAAAAATCAACCTCGGTAAGAATGACCTCTTTTCCGATAAGGAAGATGATGATGTTCGCCCTTGGAAGGCGCCCGATTCTTCCGATCCCTTCCAACAGGACGATGACTTATTTCCACGTCCCAATAAGGCAGCTATCGACACAGAGCCCCCTATTCCCTCGGCGTCAGATAAAGTCAGTAACGCCAACGTCCCATCTTCACCCTCAGCGATAGCCAGTCCAGGAGATACCCTAAAGGCTCCTTCTCCGGCTACGGCCGCTGACGAAGCGGATGGAGGGAAGCCGCAACCTCTATCCGCTTCCATTGCCGACGACGTCGATACGAACTCTACCCTCCTTTCGTCTGAAACGACTGTATCTACTCCCGCTGCCACCCTCTACTCGCCTGATGCTTCATCATCGGGTCTTTCCGTTCCCGAAGGAAACGCAGCAACCCATGCTTCTGCCCTTTCGTCACCCGGTGGTTCAACAGAGCAACCCGATCTGGTTGCAGAAAATAAACCGGATACCGCCGCCGAATCAGTGAATCCGGTCAGATGAACCCGCCTGCGGCTCCGCAGCATCACCGACAAAGGATAGTTGAAACGAATCACCTTATGACAAAGCACACCGCCGTGACGAGCAAAAAATATATCATCCTGCACCAAAAAACGCCTCCAAGGTGTTCTCGACCTCGGGGGCGCTTTTTTGATTTCCGCAATATATTAACAGGAAGCGGTTGAATGATCCTTAATCGAAAAGTTTGCTGACCGATAAATCTTCATGGATTCGGATGATCGCCTCACCGAGCAGCGGCGCTACCGAAAGGCTGCGGATTTTTTCGATCTGCTTTTCCGGTGCCAGCGGGATGGTGTTGGTGACGATCATTTCTTTGAGTTGCGAATTGGCGATGCGCTCAATGGCCGGTCCGGAGAGGACGGCATGGGTGGCACAAGCATACACTTCTTTGGCGCCCCGTTCCAGCAGCGCTTTCACAGCGTTCACTATCGTGCCGGCCGTATCGATAATATCGTCGGTGATCACTACAGTCTTCCCCTCGATATTGCCGATCACATTCATGACTTCTGATACGTTCGGCTCAGGCCGGCGTTTATCGATGATGGCCAAGGAAGCACCGATGCGTTCCGCCAGATCGCGAGCCCGGGTGACCCCGCCCAGATCGGGAGAAACGACGGCGATGTCCTGCAGCCCTTTGTTCAAGAAATACTCGGCCAAGATGGGCACCCCGGGGAGATGATCGACAGGGATATCAAAGAAGCCTTGAATCTGACCGGCATGGAGATCCATCGTAACGACACGGCGAGCACCGGCAGCCGTCAGGATGTTCGCCATCAGTTTTGCCGAAATGGGTGCGCGGGCACGCACCTTCCGGTCTTGCCGCGCGTATCCATAATAAGGAAGAACGGCAGTGATGCGGCGAGCTGAGGCGCGACGAAGTGCGTCGACCATGATGAGCAGTTCCATGATGTGTTCATTCACCGGTTGGCTCGTGGGCTGGACGACAAATACGTCGGCACCGCGCACGCTTTCGTCGATATCCACATGGATTTCGCCGTCGCTAAACCGCTTTACTTTGGCGGCTCCCACCGAAACGCCCAGGTATTCGGCGATCTCCTCCGCCAGGGCTGGGTTAGCGTTACCGGAAAAAATTTTCAACTTTTTATTAAAGAATGACATAGGGCACCTCCTAAACGGTATCGGTTGTTCCAATGTTAGTCCGATGATTTTTTCTGCTTATGCCCGCTGCGGTAACCTTCCTTCACCTTTAGGTGGGCCCGTTCTACGGCCAGCGCACCAGCCGGAACATCCTTGCTGATCGTCGAGCCAGCCCCGACGAGTGCACCGGCACCAACCACGACAGGAGCTACCAAATTGGTGTTTGAGCCGATAAAGGCGCCATCCTGAATCGTGGTGGAATGCTTTTTCTCACCGTCGTAGTTGCAGGTGATCGTTCCTGCACCGATATTTACACCGGTACCGACGGTAGCATCACCGACATAACTGAGGTGAGGCACCTTAGATCCTTGACCAATCACAGACTTTTTAATTTCTACGAAATCGCCCACTTTGACCTCATCGGACAGGACGGTTCCCGGACGCAGGTAAGCGAAAGGACCCACGCTGCAGTCGTTCCCCAGTTCACTCTCCAAGACAATCGAGTTCTGAACGACGCCGTTATTGCCGATGCGGCTGTCTCGCACCCGTGTATCCGGCCCAATGATGCATCCCTCTCCGATGACGGTATCCCCTTCTACGATCGTATTCGGATAGATGATGGTATCGGAGCCAATCTTCACCTCTGCGTTCAGCCAGACACTCGCCGGGTCGATCATCGTGACGCCAGCCTCCATCCACTTCCGCCGCAAACGATTTTGCAGAACCGCCTCGGCCTCAGCGAGCTGTTGACGGGAGTTGATACCGACGATTTCCTGATTGTCGTCAATTCTGTATGCGGAGACGAAGCCGCCTCGTTGACGAAAGATAGCCAGCACGTCCGTCAGATAGTACTCCCCTTGGGCGTTGGCTGGAGTAATTTCATCCAACGCGGAAAACAAAGCCGCACGATCAAAACAGTAGGTTCCTGAGTTGATCTCCCGAATCGCCTTTTGGGGCTCGGAAGCGTCTTTTTCCTCGACGATCGCTGCCACATTTCCGTTCTCATCCCGGATGATCCGGCCGTAGCCGGTCGGCTCATCCAAGAGAGCCGTCAGCACCGTAGCCATCGCACCTTTTTCTTCATGGGTCTGCCAAAGGGCAGCAAGGGTCGAACCGGTCAACAGGGGCGTATCCCCACAGACCACCATGACCGTTTGCACTTGTTCCGAAATCAAAGGCCGGGCCATCATGACCGCATGGCCGGTACCCAATTGTTCCTGCTGCCATGCATAAACCGCTCGATTTCCCAGGCAGGCCTGCACCTGGTCTCCGCCATGGCCGATGACCAATACCGGCTGTGTTACGTCGCAAGCGGCCAAGGCCTCCAGAACATGATGAACCATCGGTCGGCCGGCCACTTCATGAAGCACCTTAGGCCGCCGAGACTTCATCCGGGTCCCTTTTCCCGCGGCCAGGACGACAGCCGTCCGCATATGCATAGATTGCGCCTCCTGTAATGCCGTTGCTTTTATACTCTTTCCATAGTCTCGCAAAATTGCGTACTTTATGCAAGAGCCAAAGTCCTCGTCTACTATTCCACATAACTGTGTGGTTTCCTTTTTTCCGAGAAAATTTTGTCGACGAGGTGAACGCAGTGGAGTTGCTGGTCCTTCACCCCAACCGCCTGTCTGCCCGTCGCTTAGCCGCCGCTCTGGAATGTCCTCATGCTGTCACCAGTCCAGACCAACCTCCTGAAGTGCTCATCCGATTCGGAGCCGCCGGGGGTGAAGAAGGCAGCTTGTTCACGCTCAACCGACGGCAAGCCCAGCTCCGTCTCAAAGAAGCCTCTTTGTCTGCCTTCTATAAACTCCATCGACTCCCCTATAGCCTGACGAAAAAAAGCGGCCGTTCGCTGACGATTCACGTCGTTGACGGTAATGTCGTTGCCATGGAAACTCGGGAACGCCTCACCTCTACGGAACGGCAGAAATGTTTTGGTACGGCCATCCGAGCCCTCTATCTGGCCGGTATCGATTTCGGTTCTGTCCAGTTGTCCATTCATTCCCGAGGTATTCCTTGGGTCAACAAAGTCACCGCCGCCCCGATCCTCACCAAAGAATTGGCGGCAGCTTATGCTTCGGCCCTCGGTAAAACGATCGCTCTAAGAAAGGGGGATTCTGTTCCAACGAACTCTAACCCGATCCAACTTGGAGCCGACCCCGAATTCATGCTGAAAAGCATCCGCACAGGCAAGATGATCCCGGCCAATCGGTTTTTCGCCCCGAAAGGCACCATCGGTTGTGATCAACGCAAGGCGATCGGCGAATTGCGACCTCGCCCCAAATCAACTCCCCGAGAGTTGACGGAAGCCATCGGCTCCCTTTTAACGAAAGCCTCCGAGAAGATTCAGAAAAAACGGGTCGCCTTGATGGCCGGTTCCATGCCTTTTGCACAGTTTCCCATCGGCGGGCACATCCATTTTGGCAGGCTCTCTCTTAATTTTCGGCTACTGCAGGCATTAGACAATTATCTGCTCGTCCCTCTGTTCTGTATCGAACGGAAACGGACAGCGATCCGGCGCCGGAAGTATTACGGTTGTATTGGAGATATACGCCCCAAAGGTCCCGGTCGTTTTGAGTACCGTGCTCCATCGAGTTGGCTCGTCTCTCCGACCATCACCTTGGCCGCTTTAAGCCTGGCAAAGCTGGTCGCCGAACAGGCCCATCGTCTCCAGCGCAACTATTTTGCTGATTTGAACGCCGTTAGAGCATTCTATCAAGGCGATAAGGAGTACTTCCGCCTCCCCGTAAAGGAGCTTCGTCAGGATTTGACCTCTCTACCCGGTTACTCCGATTATGCTGCTGACCTAGAGCCCCTTTGGCAGATGATCGATGAGGAACAGGAATGGGATGAAGAGGCCGATTTATGTAGCACTTGGGAACTAGGGCAATGAAAAAAGAGATGCACTTGGCATCTCTTTTGCTTATGGAGCCATGCGTAATATATCAGTCAAACAATCATTAAGCGATCGCATTGGCAACAGCACTTTGGTAAGCATCTAATACGGCCTCGGAGATGAGCTCACGAGCCGTAGCCGAAATCGGATGCGCGATATCGCGGTACTCTCCCTCCGGAGTCCGTCGGCTGGGCATGGCTACAAACAGTCCTTTTTGCCCTTCAACAACTTTCACGTCATGGATGACAAAAGCATTGTCGATGGTGACCGAAACAATCGCTTTCATTTTTCCTTCCATGTTAACCTTCCTTACGCGGACATCGGTGATATTCACGCTCTCACCACCTTCCCAATGCTTATCCTGCTAGTCCTTTTTGTTATTCGACCAATGGCAGTCAATACCTTCTAACTATAATAACTTTTTTGAAATTTTTGTGACTATTTTGTTTAACATTTATCTTCATAGTATGGACAGAGGCATTTTATGCTTATACATCGATAATTCGGAAGCCTTTTGCTTCGAGCTGACGGCGTATCGTCTGAATATGTTCAGCGTCCCTCGTCTCCAGGGCTACGCTTACTTCTGCCTGGCTCAGGGACAAGCCGGGACGAAGCCGGTCATGGATGACGGAGATAATGTTGGCCCCCCCTAATGCCACTTCGGAGAGCAAGTTCTGAAGTGACCCTGGCTTGTCCGGCAAGATCGTGCGGAATTCCCAACGGCGTCCGCTTTCGACGAGTCCATGTTCGATGATCTGGGCGATAGCAGACACATCGATGTTTCCTCCCGACAGCAGTGCGACCCACCGTTCTCCCCGTTGACCCACTTTTCCTTCTATTAAAGCGGATAGGCCAATGGCACCGGATCCTTCGACGACCAGTTTCGAGCGCTCCAATAGCATCACCATGGTCTTGGCGATCGTTTCATCATCGATGGTGACGATCTGGTCCACAAAATCATTGACTAAGCGAAAAGTGAGGTCGCCTGGACAAGCCACGGCAATGCCGTCGGCGATCGTTGACCGGCAGGCGACTATCCTGTGGCTGTGATGTTCCAGCGATTGAGCCATAGCCGGCGCCGATTCGGCCTGTACACCGACAATGCGCACCTTGGGATAGAGGCTTTTTACGGCCATGGCCAACCCGCCGATCAGTCCCCCGCCGCCAACAGGTACGACGATACCCGCCAACTTGTCCATTTCGGGAAATTGCCGGATAATCTCAATCCCTATGGTTCCCTGTCCGGCGATCACTTTCGGATCATCGAAGGCATGGATAAAGGCAGCTCCGCTTTGTTCTCGCAGCGATTGGGCTTTTTGATAAGCTTCGTCGTAGTTGTTACCACTCAGAACCACATACGCACCGTAGTCCCGCGTGGCTTCTACTTTCGCCATCGGCGCGCCTGTCGGCATGACCACAGTCGATGCAACGCCGATCAAGGATGCGCCCAAGGCGACACCCTGAGCGTGGTTGCCTGCTGAGGCGGCGATGACTCCTCGCCTTTTTTCTTCCTCGGTCAGATGAAACATCCTGTTTAATGCACCTCGGATTTTAAAGGAGCCTGTGCGCTGAAGGTTCTCACACTTCAGCCAAATTTCACAGCCGCTTAGCCGGGAAAAGGTTTGTGAGTGCTCTAGGGGCGTCAGGTGCAGCTTTCCCGCTAACCGCTGAGCAGCCTTTTGAATATCTTCAGAAGAAATCTCCTTAAAATCCGTCACGACCTTGCCCCCTTGATAGTTTCTACGCATATTATCCTTCCAAGTTCCACCATTGGCTTATGCATCGCTCCGTTAAAAAAGACCTCTGCCGCAAGTCCGACTCAGCGGCAGAGGTCTAGCCTACTCTTGTGAACTTCCTAGGGTGTGATTGGTGACTAAGGATAATCGTCGCTTACCGCGCGTTAAGTCGGGGGGAACCAGGTTTTTTAATTGCCCCAACAAGCGGTTTTTGTGTTCCATCTCCTGTGCGGCCAGCTCTAAAAACAAGGCTTCCGCTTCGCTCAAGCCGTCTTTTTTGGCTTCTTCGGCAAACTTGCGGTAATTATAATAGGCTGCTTGTTCGTAGACAAGCGCTTTAAGTATGTTTTCCTTCGTTCTTCCCATGAACCTTTCCTGCCCCCTTTCATGGAATTGCGTCCTGCCTGATCAACATATCCTATTCGACCTCTCTACCTCCGGTTCCTGACAAAACAAAAAGCAGGGAAACTCCCTGCCTTGCAGATGTACAGTTATGAAAAGATGGGTTAAATCTTTTCGAGCATATCCAGTTCGCCGACGACGACCACATCGGTAAAGCGTGTCAGTTTGACGATCAAATCGGCAAAGACGAGAACATCGGCTGGGGTCCCGCGATTTCCTTGCTGACTGGTGCATTCGTCGTTTCTGTGCAGGATGACATCAAAGCGTACATTGCGGACCAGGACTTCGGCGTCTTCCACTTCTTCGGCCAGTTCTGCCGGAGTAAGGGACGGCGAGAATTCATGCAGCTGGATGATCTTGGTGAAGGTCCCGGGGATGACTCGGACGGCGCGATTGCCCGATGCGTCTTTCACGAGGAAGACCAGGTCAAATTTCAAGGTAATGGTCACATTGCCCGTTAGGTTGACGGTGACATCTTCCTTACGGTTAAAGTCGAAGATGATATTTTCGATGGCGACGATGGGGTCACTGTCGACGTTCTCCAGGCAGATCCGAAAGGGGATGACCCGATTCGGATTGACGGGATCGGTACAAAAGAAAATCGGTTCGTCCCGTTGAACGTTTTTCGCCACCACGACTTGAGCGAACAACTCGATGGTGCCGTTTTTGGTATCCATGCACATCCTCCTTTTACGATAGACCTCCAAATTTCGAAGCTTTCAGACCATACTGGCTCGCCACATATTATGATCGGGCCTATGAATCGGTGAACTGTGGCTTCTCTATCTCTCCGCCGGTTATGGTGTGTTGCCTACCCCATTGTATGAAACATGGGTCTATTTGGTGAGGATGGTTAACTCATCAAGCACCGGTACGGCCAAATACGCGGGAAAAGAACCTCTGCCCTCTCATCTGTTGCTCTTCCATCCGGCGTATAATATTCTGGTTCTCCTGTTTAAGCCGCTCTTGTTCGGCTCGCGTTTGTTGCAGTTCTGTCATCAGTTCGGCCACTTTCCGCTCTTTTTCCGCCATCTGTCGCTGTAGTTGGATCAGGCGATGCTCCCACTGCCTTTCGGCGGTAGCTGGCCCAGTCATACCCCAGAGGCTTTTGCCCATCGTTCTGCCGGGAGAATCGGCCGGTCGTCGAAGGCTTCCATCGGCTAGTGAAATTGACGGCACCGGAATCGCTCTCCGTTCGGCTTCCTCGAAGGGTCGCTGGGCTACCTTCATGACATCTGTCGGCAAAGCGGTCGTTGAAGATGCCGTTGCTTCATTTGCCCTTTGTTCGCTCTGTTCCCTTTTCCCTTTCAACAGCCTCTTCGCTACCTTTGTTCCTGGCAATGCTTGCACTTTAGGATTGGCCTTCACCCTTGGCGTTTCCGGCTGTGGTCGGTCCCCTTCTCCATAGCCCTCTGCTGATGATTTTGCCGAAACGTTTACATCTACATCGCACCATTCATAGAGACTGATTTTCATCGGTCCTCGCCCCAGCACCTCTAGGAGCAGTTGGCTCCCTTGCCTATGCCAATGGACGATCTCACAATGAATAGGGCCGACTTCCAGTTGGGCCGTCCAGCGCCCTGGATCGGTGATTTCCCTTCGCTCTGGCAACATTTCACCCCAGGTTCGGTGCCAATTGGCTCGGTAGTTTCTCTGCACCAGGGTAAATGTCCCCCTCGGGGACTTGAGGACGATGGACAGGGCGATCTCCATGTTGATCCGAACTTCTTCATTCCGAAAGGAACAATGAGCACCACGGTATTCGGCTATGACTGAATTGAGATGGACGGCTTCACCGCCTATTTTATCGAGTTCAAGCTGAAACCGTGCCGGCAACGGCGGTTTGTCCTCAGAAAAAGAAAAAACCAGCGGTTCTTCCAGCGTTGCATATTGTCCCATCAGGACTTGAATGCGTACTGGAACCACCCTGGTCTTTACAGAGCCTGTTGTGGGGAAATCGTTCATCAGCCAATTTCACCTCCGGTCCCTTATCCCATACCTATGGACAGGAAGGTGCAATTATGTTTTTGATAACCATCGACCGATCATTTCCAGATCGACAGGCTTATCAACGTCGATGGCCAGCTCGGGACAGGGAGAAACGATGCAGACCGCGCGGAATCCGAACATCGCCGACATGCGCTGTTGAGCCTGTTCAATACTGAGCCGTCGTAGGAGAAAGCGAATGACAAAGGGCCATCCCAGCAAGCGGCTGAGCGCAAGGGGCCGCTTGCGCAGACGGATGAACTGACGGGCTCTCTCCATGGCGCCGGCGATGACTCGACGATGGACGAGAAACAAGTTGCCGCCGGTAAACTCCCCCTCCTGCAGCCGGACGAAAGTGCGGCGAACACCGGGAAAGCGCTCTTCGCATATCTCCCGCCGGACCACGGGGTAGTATACATCCCCCTCGTTCTCCCGGCAACGGCCGAGAAAATCAGCGACCACTTGCCGGTTCAGCAGAGGCAGATCGCCAGTGGCGATTAAGAGATACCCATCGGTAGAAGGCAAGGCCCTTAGCCCTCGCCATAAGCTGTCTAGATGATCGTCGCCGCCAGAGACGACGGTGATACGCTGATCACCGGCATAGCGTGCAGCCAACTCTGTCGGTCCCACCACAACTACCTGCTCGATTTCCTGGCTGTCTACTAAAGCTTGTACCACATAATCTGTCATCGGCCGGCCACAAAGGGGGATCAAGGCTTCCATCGATGGGCCATGACAGGCTTTAAGTGGGCCGTCGTTCCTGCCTGCCGCCAGAATCAGGGCGTCCATCGAAAGCTCCCTCCCCTTCTAGCCTTTTATGACTGTAACTTCTCTTTGACAATTCCCATCGCTTCGAGCATGCTGTTTTCAGCGTTCTCGATATGCTCCCAAGCCAAGGTCTGTGCCAGGGACACATTTCGGTCGGCAATCGCTTCGACCATCTTACTGTGTTCTTCCCAAGCCTCCTTGATACGCCCAGGATGGCTGAGCGAGGTGGTGCGGAATCGGCGGAGCTGCTCCCGCAAGTTTCCGATGATCTGAACCAGCCGCTGGTTGCGGCTCGCCCGGTAGACCATATCGTGAAAATCGATATCCACTTCCACTAACTCATCGATCTTTTCTTCGTCAAAATAGGAGGCGGTCTTCACCAGCAGACGTTCCATCTGTTCGGTCTCTTCTTCAGTGATGCGCTGCGCCGCCAGTCCAGCGGCCAACGCTTCCAGGCTGGCCCGGAGCTCGAAGACATCAGTAATATCTTTAACCGAAATGCCCGCCACATAAGCACCCTTCCGGGGAACCATGACGACAAAACCTTCCAGTTCTAGCTTACGGATGGCTTCTCGCACAGGAGTTCGGCTAACCCCCATCTCCTCAGCCAATTGGATCTCCATGAGACGCTCACCAGGCTTTAATATGCCTGAAATAATCGCCTCCCTCAGGTTTTCGAAAACAATGTCCCGTAATGGCCGATAGTTATCCAGTTTTATCGGCAGCAATCGACGATCCATTCGTCGGCCTCCTCTCGTCCCAACGTCCGGGCTACCATCACCCGGTAATTCAGCGTTTCTGTCTCTTTGGCTATTTTTTCAGCGATCGATCTCGCTTTAGCTTCCTCATCGGTAAAGCCCAAGATGGTAGGACCGCTGCCCGACATCATCGCCCGGTCACAACCGAGGCAAACCAGCTTCTCTTTGAGAACCTTCAACTCAGGGAACCATTCAAGGGTCACTTTTTCTAAGTCATTCCCCATCGCATCCAGAACGGCTTGATAGGAACCGGTACGAAGAGCCTTCAGCATATTCGCTGAATAGCCCTCTTCAGGGATATTTTCCGGGGTCATCTCTTCGGGCCAAGGCAATGGTTCTGGAAGAGACTTCGCCTTTAAGGCCTTGTACACCTGTGGGGTAGAGGCACCAAAGGGTGGTTTAACCAGGATCACCCAAAAGGCGGGCGCAGCCGGAAGACTATGTAGGGCTTCTCCCCTTCCCGTCGCCAGGGCTGTGCCGCCGCGAACTAAAAAGGGGATATCAGACCCCAGCCGGGCCAGCAGGGATTCCATCTTTTTATCGTCCCAGCCCAACGAGAACAGATGGTTCAGCGCTTTCATCGTCGCCGCTGCGTCAGAACTGCCACCGGCGAGTCCCGCAGCCACGGGAATCTGTTTGTCCAATTCGATCTCGACTCCGTAGGGAAGTTGAGCCTGTTCTTGGACGAGCGCTGCCGTTCGGTAGACGAGATTGGTTTGGTCTGGCGGAGCTTCTTCCGATCCGCCCTGGAGAAGTATGGTTTGATGGTTCCGATTGACACTCACCGTCACCACATCAACCAAGTCCACCGTCTGCATAACCATAACGACTTGATGATACCCATCGGCCCGGCGTCCCAGGACATCGAGGGTAAGATTGATCTTGGCTGGCGCCTGCATACGCAGAATGGGGACCAACTCCTTTCCAAGCAATCTTTGCTTGTATATTCCGCAAATAGCCTCTAATTTCCTTTTTATTTGACAAAAACTCCATCCTTCCGTTCACTCCAGAAAAGAGCTCAGAAAAGATGGAGCCTTTTTTCACAAATTTCCGCAAGGCAGCTGACCTACCGGTACTTTCGCTTGGCCTTCGCGAACGGGCAAGGGCCGCCCCGCTTTTCTAATATATTCTCCACCTCATGAAGTATACATAGGAAGTATGATGTGCATCACGTTCTCCCAGCGCCGGCAAGCGTATACTGTAACCAGTATACTCGGCATAAGGATGGTGGACATGACCCATTTACCTCCGTTTACGATCACTGTCTGTCGTGGCGATAGCGGATGCCGCTATAAAGTTTTAGATACAGATCCCTTGGCAACGCCGTTGCAGGACCGATTGCAAAGCCAATGCCTGAACCGTCAGGCCAGCTCAGCCCACTCGGTTCTGCGATTAGCCCTGTCCGGCTGCCCCAATAGTTGCTCCCAACCGCAAATTCGTGACTTTGGGCTGCAGGGCCGCATGGAGCCCTCGATCACCGCTGAACCATGCCTATTCTGCCATGCTTGCGTCCAATCCTGCCCGGAGGGTTTCATCCAGTTGAATGACGAAGGCCCTGTGATCTCCGATGAGTGTCTCGCTTGCGGACGTTGTGTTCGCGCTTGTCCAAGCGGTACTCTCCGGCCTGGGAAAAAAGGCTGGACTTTGCTCGCCGGCGGTAAACTGGGGCGCACTCCCAAACTCGCTGTTCCAATAGGTCACTGGCTTAGCGACGATGAGGTGACCTGGGAAATCGCAACGATTCTGGAACGGTATCTGCAAGAAGCGGCACCGGGTGAGCGTTTGCGATCGTGGCTTGAACGGAGTTTATGGAAAGAAGAATCACCGGAAGCCTTGGGACCATTGCTTTACAAATTAAATCGGCCCGCTGACTAAGTGCAGCGGGCTTTTCTGGTTGTGAATTTCGTTTTGAACTTGAAGAAACCCTTTTAATATACCTGGTTCGCATCTCCCCAGCGAAAACAACCGCGTGTCTTGATGCCTCCAATCCCTTCGGGTCCAGTGATCGTATTGGCGATCGCTTCTTCCAGTTCCACATACTCATGAACGGGAGTATAGGCCAGCTTTTCAACGATCAAGACCGGATCTAAGGCGTGAATCATGACCCGTTCCGGTGAAGAGGCATAGTTGGCCCCTGCCGACAGGATCGCTTCAAAGTTGGATTGACAGGCCCCGGCGAAAATGACCAGTTCATCAGGACTAGGAATCAGCTTCCGTGCCGCCTCAACGGCTTGCACAAAATAGCGTGAGTTGCGGTAAGACTCGATCAGCTCCGGTTTTCCACCGCTCTTAAGCAGGCTGTCATGTCCTGTGATCACCAGGATATCGGCAGAATACTTCTCCAGGTACCGGCAAACCACGTTCGGAAACTCTTTTTCAGAATGATGAAACCCCTGGGCTTTGATGTTTAACTGGCGATAGGTATCCATACAAATTTCCAGATACTCTTCATTGCCATCAATATGCAATACTGAACCAGGTCGTTGACAGGCTAGTTTACGCTGCTGATCCCCGGCAGGATCATCGGCCAGCGGCAGTGTCCTCTTTTGTCGTCGGTCGACCAAGCGGCCAATCCGTTTATAGTTCTGCACCACGACCCGCTGCTTATAGCGAAATACCTCCAACAGGGGCGGTATCTCCAGGTCGCTCACCGGCGCATCTGCCTCCAGCCGCATATCCAGTCCTTGCAACCGAACCTCGGGTTCCTCATCCCCCGGCCATATCTCCATGATTCGAAAAAAAATATCATTGCCGTATGAGTTGCGGGTGACGATGGTCCCGATGCGCAAGTCCTCCATCCGCAGCATCTCCCCTATACGTAGCGCTCAATATACTTCACCTCGCTATTATGAGTATGAGAGCAAGGGGAGGGGGGTGCGTAAAAAGTCCAAGGCGAGGAGTTTAACCCTGCCTTGGACTTCTTGGGCTTGTTTTATTGCTTTAATTTCCTTTAGTGACCGTGCACCATTTCTTTGGCTGGTGATTTTGCAGCTGTAGGGCTTTCTACAAAGCTGAAGCTGGAGATTCCACCGTGGACGACGAAGTCCGGATACCCTTCTTCACCGTGTTGCGAAATGTCCAGACCGGTTTCTTCGTCTTCCGCACTCACACGGGCTTTGAAGATGGCGTTGACAATTTGATAGATGATGAAGGTACCGACAGCGGCAAAGGCGTAGGTCGCACCGGTGGCAATCAATTGCTTGGTGAGCAGGTCGCCGCCGTAGAGCAGGCCGTCAGCTCCAGCTGAGTTGACCGTAGTGGTCGCAAAGATACCGGTGGCGATAGCACCGAAGGTTCCGCCTACACCATGGATGCCAAATGCGTCCAGAGCGTCGTCATAACCCAAGCGGGGTTTCAATACGACAGCGATGTAACAGATGATACCTGCGAGAACACCCATGATGATGGAAGACATGGGAGTCACAAATCCAGCAGCCGGGGTAATCACGACCAGACCGGCAACAGCACCGGAGGCGGCACCGAGGACCGTCGGTTTTCCTTGGCGGATCCATTCGGCGAAGATCCAGGCCATCGCCGCTGCAGCCGCAGCCGTGTTGGTGGTGACAAAAGCGCTACCGGCCAGACCGTTAGCACCTAAGGCGCTGCCGGCGTTGAATCCAAACCAACCGAACCAGAGGAGACCTGCACCAAGAACGGTCATAGGAAGTTGATGCGGCGGCATCGGAGTCGTTCCGAGCCCACGACGTTTACCGAGCATGATGGCGAGGACAAGACCGGAGACACCAGAGCTGATGTGAACGACCGTACCGCCGGCGAAGTCAAGCGCACCCAGTGTACGCAACCAGCCGCCCACACCCCATACCCAGTGAGCTAGCGGGAAATAAATCAACGATACCCACAATGCAGAGAAGAGGAGAAAAGCCGAGAATTTCATCCGTTCCGCGAAGGCTCCGCTGATCAGAGCAACCGTAATAACTGCAAACATTAATTGAAACATAGCGAACACGTTATGAGGAAGAGTGGCCGCATAGTCGGGGTTAGGGTCGGCACCGACCGAGTTGAACCCTGCCCAGGAAAGAGAACCGATCAAACCATTGATGTCAGGGCCAAAAGCCAAGGAGTAACCGTAGAGAACCCAAAGCACAGAGACCAGGCCGATAGCGATGAAGCTATGCATGATGGTGCTGAGCACGTTTTTCTTACGAACCATACCACCGTAGAATAAAGCCAAGCCAGGAGTCATTAACATAACTAGAGCTGCGGACAAGATGATAAAGGCGGTATCACCGGTATCGACTTTCGGAGGTTCCGGAGCGGCAGTTTCGGCAGCCGCGTCTGTGGCAGCCGCTTCCGTAGCGGCTGCGGCTTCTGGGGCTGTTTCTTTGGCAGCCGTGTCAGTGGCTTTTGCATCTGTAGCTTTTGCATCGGATTTCGTTTCCGTAACAGCAGCTTTCGCATCCGCTTTCACCGGTTCATCGGCAAAGGCGGGCAACCCAAATAGGCAGGTAAAGAGCAGCAATAAGGCTGCAAGTAAGGCAAATCTTTTCATCGCCGTTCCTCCTCAACATTCCGTCATTTACTCTCAAAAAATACACAAGGCTCCCGAAGGAAGTTTTACCTCTTCCCTCGGGAGCCTCTATGCTCCCCTAGGTATACACGACATGGACTTTAACCTCTTATAGAGCGACGTCGCCGGTTTCACCGGTACGAATGCGAATCACATCTTCGACGGGGTAGACAAAGATTTTACCATCACCGATTTCACCGGTACGCACCTGTTGGGAAATGACATCTACCAGTTCGGCGACAACGGCATCGGACACGACCACTTCAATTTTCACTTTAGGCAGCAGGTCGATGGCATATTCAGAGCCGCGGTAGAATCCTTTCTTCCCTTTTTGCAGTCCGCAACCGGCCACTTGAGTGACCGTCATTCCGCGAACACCCACTTTGTTCAAGGCTTCTTTGACTTCATCCAACTTGGTTGGACGAATGATCGCTTCAATTTTTTTCATCTACTTCGCTCTCCCCCTACAAAATCCGTTTTGACATGGTGATGAATAAAAAAAAGAGACGGCTGATTAGTTCAATCAGACGTCTCTGTCTTGGTTTTATTGTAGCGGCATCAATTCTTTTTGGCAATCCCCTTTTTTAAGATTTTTCGTTTTTTCCCTCGACTTCTACATAGTTGTCATTAAAAGAGGATCCCTCGGCCAACAAGGTCCCCCGGCTGGTGGTAAGGTGGTTTACGTTCTTGCCGCCGGGCACCCGTGAATGCCACCGAACCCCCTCGACGACAACCACTCCCTTTGGTACCTGTTTTGTCACATGGGCGGCAAAGCAAGCTTCTCCGAGGTGGTTGAATACGTTGACCTGTTGCCCCTGTTCAATCTTCCTCACCGAGGCGTCCTGCTTACTGATTAGGATCCGCTGGGCACCTTCTAATCGCTCCGTATCTTCTCTTCCGCCAAAGGTGCTGTTCAAGAGGTGATGGCCCGGGTTGGCCAGCAGTCGCAGGGGATAGTCCTTCTCGGGCTCACTTTTCTCCCTAGGCCGGTACTCAGGTATGGTGGGATAGCTCTTAGCGGCTAAATCGGGGTTTTCAAAGAGCAATTTGCCTGAGGCCGTTTGGAACCGGCCGAATCGCAGCGGCGGATTATCGCCCACGTTCAGCCGGACTGCCTTCCCAGCCTCGAGATCGGCCCGGTCGATTCCTTCCAGCAGGGGCGTATTTTGTGAGAGCAGTTCCTCGATCAACTCTTCGGCATTCTTCGCAAAATGTTCGTCTTCGAACCCGAAAGCGCGAGCGAGTAGCCCAAAGACCTCCAGGTTGCTCTTCGCTTCACCGGGTGCGTCGACGACAGGTTGCGTCTTTTGAATGTAAAAGTGACCATAGGATCGGTACAGATCGGCATGTTCTGGAAAAGCGGACGCCGGCAGTACAAGATCGGCATAACGAGCCGTATCGGTCATCACCTGTTCATGGACGACGACAAAGAGGTCAGGCCGAGCCAGTCCTTTGAGGACCAGATCTGATTCGGGAGCCACCGCCGCAGGGTTGGCATGATAGACGAAGAGCGACTTCACAGGGCCTCCGTCCGGTTCCGTTAAGGCCTTGCCCAACTGGATCATGTTGATCTCCCGAACGGGCGACGCTAACAGATCTTCGCGGGTAACGACGCCAGTCGGCAGCGCTTGGCCCGTATTGGATGAACAGTGAATCCCGCCGCCTTTTTTCGTAAAGGCTCCGACCAGTCCCGGCAGGCAGGCCAACGTTCGGTAGATCATCGCACCATCCCACTGACGGCAAGGTCCGTTGCCTATACGGATATAGGGCGCCCGAGCCGAACCATAAGCTCGGGCCAGCTTTTCGAGGATTGAGACGGGCAGCCCTGTGATCTGGGCGACTCGCTCCGGCTCATATTCTCGAAGCACCTTCTCGGCGAGGGCTGAAAAACCGCTGGTCTGTTCCTGAATAAAGGCGTGATCCAGCAAGTCCTCCCGAATTAGGACATGCATCATCCCGAGGGCTAAGGCCGTATCTGTCCCCGGTGGAATCAGGATGACCTCATCGGCATACGGCGAAGTGCGGTTTTGATAACAATCGACCTGGATGACCCGGGCGCCGCAGGCCTTGGCTTCCTTAAGGAAAGGCAGAAAATGAACGTGTGTGGATGCCACATTCATCCCCCAAATGATGATCAGGTCGGAATGGATGATGCTTTCTACGTCGCTCCCCATGGTGCTGCCCAACGTCATCGTCCAGCCGAGGTCGGCTGTCGTGGAACAGATGGTCCGCTTCAGCCGGCTGGCACCAAGTCGATGAAAAAAGGCGTGACCGCTATTCCGCTGGACGAGACCCATCGTCCCTGCATAGGAATAAGGAAGGATCGCTTCCGCACCATATTCATCGATGATCCCTTGCCATCGCTTCTGAATGATCTCGATCGCTTCGTCCCAGGAAACCGGTTCAAAAGCGCCCGTTCCTTTCGGGCCGGTCCGGCGAAGGGGGACCTTCAGCCGCTGCGATGAGTTCAGGTATTCGGGATACTTTTTCATCTTGCCGCAGATAAAGCCTCTCGTGAAGGGGTGGTTTGGGTCTCCTTGACAAGAGCGGACTTGTCCCTCTTCGACGCCTAAAAGCAATCCACAGGTGTCGGGGCAGTCTAAGGGACATACGCTGGGGAAGTAATTCATAGGCTCATATCCCCCTTCTGACGAGATAAAAATTGAAGCCGGAATACCTTGCCAATTGACTGCTCCAAGGGATCCCCTAGAACAGTTCCAGCGACGAGGCATCCGGCTACTTGTGTAAGCCGTAACATATAGATTTGACTTCGACTTCGAAAAATCCTGCCGTCAGGCCCTGTCTCTACCGGTACAGCGCGTCAGTCACCCGAGCAAATTCGTCCAGGTTGAGTGTCTCTCCACGCCTTCCCGGATCTATACCAGCCTGTGCAAGCCGTTCCGACATTTCCGTTTTAGTCATCTCCAGGCCGAGCCCGCCCAAGGCGTTCAGCAGTGTTTTGCGGCGCTGGTTAAAGGCGGCCCGGACGACTCGAAAGAAAGCCTTTTCATCAAAGACATGGACAGGTGGTTGACGACGACGGTTCAATCGGACGACGGCGGAGCTCACCTTGGGCGGGGGAATAAAAGCCCCTGGAGGGACTTTGGTGACGAGCTTAACTTCACAATGATATTGCACCGCCACCGACAAGGCGCCGTAGTCTTTCGTTCCGGCTCGGGCGAGCATCCGATCGGCCACTTCTTTTTGCACCATGATGACCATGTGGGATAAGTTGAAGCGACCCTCCAGCAATCCCATCATGATCGGCGTCGTGATGTAATAGGGCAAATTAGCTACCAGGGTAAATGGCTTGTCTCCTCGATAGGGCGCCGTCACCGCATCATAGTCGACTTTCAGTGCATCCTGCCATAGGATCTCTACCTGTGGGTACTCTCGGCAAAGATCCATCAACAGGGGACGCAGGCTTTCGTCGACCTCGATGGCCAGCACCTTGCCTTCTGGACCTACCGCTTCCGCCAGATGGGGTGTCAATGTTGCCGGTCCCGGACCGATTTCTACAACCACATCGCCCGAGGAAAGTTCCGCCGCGTCGACGATGCGGTATACATATTCACTGTCAGAAAGAAAGTTTTGTCCGAGACCTTTCTTGGCCCGGATACCGTATTGGGCTATGCGTTGTCGCAGTTCTTTGGACATGGACCCTCACCTATTTCTTTTAGGGCTGCTTCGATTTCGCCCCGTCCTAATCCGAAGTGATTGATTCGCTGTAGGAACTGTTTGGCATTGACCCGGCCGATGCCCAGTCTTTCCCCGAGAGCTTCTCGCCGTTGACCGGCGCCGGGCACACCGTCGACTTTCCAGATGCGCAGGTCGTCGCGGTTAAAAGTCTCCCGCTTGGTAGCCGGCGAACGGACCTGGTTCAAGGCAACCCGGATATCTTGCGGACGGGCATGCTCGATGCCGACTTTCCCTTCTTTTTTCGCCACTGCTGCCGGCAAAAAGGCATGTTTGACACCAGGTACCGCTTCGGTGACCCACCGGCGGATTCGCTCTCCCGGCCCGTCCGGATCGGTAAACACGATGACACCGCATCGCTGTTGGGCTTCTTTGATGACCTGCAGCGTCTTAGGGCTGAGACCGAGGCCTTGGGTAATGATCACTTCGGCATCGACAGCACGTTTTACAGCGACCAAATCGTCCCGGCCTTCCACAACGATCACTTCGGCGATTCTTTCTTTTTCCAGACTTGTTCACCTCATCATCGAGATAGTTTTCCCGCCGGAAAGAAACCAAACCCGCCCCAAATAGGGCGGGCTCAATGGTTCACCATTGAATTTCTTATTCGTCCAGTACATAGACCTTCGTGTTCTTTTTACCCCATCGTCTCGCATCTTGCTCTGTTTCGACGAACACATCGATGTGGTCGCCGACGATGGACGATCCCCGGTCAGCGGCGCGGGCAAATCCGTATCCTTCCACGTAGAGCTTAGAACCCATGGGGATAGTGGAGGGATCCACGGCGACCATGCCCACTTCCGGGTATGCGCCAGAGGCTGTGTTTCTGCCCGTATGGGTGTAGGCAGTCGCTGTCATGTACAGTGCCTCTTTGATGCGGAAGCGCAGACCGCCCCGAGACACCTGATCAATCGTACCCATAGCCACCACTTGATTGACGGGCGGTTGAACGATTTCCTGCGAAATCAGCTCCCGCTTAACTTCTTGACCGTCTTCAAAGATCACCTTGGTCGCCTGGCGAACGATGCCGTTCTTGCCTCGAGAAACGATCTTTTGAAGGCCTTTTTCCAAGCTGTCGTCCGGTTTCGATTCTGTCCGAAACGGAATGGGTTCGTTTTCAACGATTTCTTTTTCCTGTACACGAACGATGCGAACCTGCCCAGGCTTGTCCACCAATGTTTCCAGAGACGGTTCAACCCGGTCCTTGGGCTGCAATTTTATCGATGTTTGTTCAACCAGATCTTTGACGAAGACAGGTGTTGTGACAATTTCTTTGCGCTGGCCATCTACGACCAGCGATACAGGAAAGGCTCGAATGATATGTACGGTAAGTCCGTCTGTCAGCGCTGTCTCTGGACTCGGTTCGACCTTGTCTTTCTCAGCCAAGGTGATTTCCTTTTCTTGCAACACTTCGGCGACGCTGTGGGAGAAGGTACCCACGACGACCTTTTGTCCATCAATGTCCAATGTGATGTCTTTTTGCAACCAATCGTATAAACCCCAGGTGACAAAGAGCAGACCGACAAGAAGGCCTAAAGCCAACTTCCATTGCCGCCCCGGCGGCTGAGAGCGAAACTGAGTGAGATCTTTGGCCACTGTTTGCAGTCTTTGGAGAAATGATAGCGGCTCGGTCGGGTTAGTGGTGGTGTCATCCGGCATGACGGGGCCCCCTTTCGACCAAGTCTAACCAATTTTAGGTTGTACTCATTTTACTTAAGGAACGGGGGCTTGTCAAAGCTAAGAATGTTGAAAAATGGGAAAAAGAGCCACTGATCCTTCGACGTGGTTTCCTCTTTTTCCCATTTAACTGTGCTTGTGCCGAAAGTTTTAAGCTATTCTTACTATTCCTCGACGATATGTACGGTTACCGGTTGTCTTCCCCAACGAATACATTCCGCTTCCGTGTCGAAAAAAACATCGATTTTATTCCCTTTAATGGCTCCGCCAGTGTCAGCCGCTGTCGCCATACCGTAATTTTCTACAAACAGTTTGGTCCCTAAGGGGATCACCCTTGGGTCCACTGCAACCACACCTACCGACGGCCAACGGCCTGTGGCGGTGCGGCTGCCCGTGTGCGTATAGGCGGTGGCACTCACCGTGAAGGAAGCGGCGATCTTGGATCCCTGGGGAAGACCATCGTCAATTCCTCCAGATTGCCCAAGGCGAGTGGAGCGCCCCCGTGATGCCATGGCCAATCTACTTCCGCCTCTGTCCGATCCCTCGCCGCGGATGACCACCTCATTCCGGGCTGGCTTTTGTACCTCTTCCTTCAGCCTCTCGGCCCCTACTTCGACCCCGTTTTCAAGAGTGACCACTTCGGTGATTTCCTTCAGGCCCTCTTCTCCTTGAACGACGACACGGCTTTGCCCTTTGGGCATCGTCCCGTCGGTCAATTCTTGGCGTTCAAAGGGGATGGGCTCTGTCCGATTCCGGCTCTGCTTTTCTACACGGACGATTCGCCATCGTGATACACCATCTTCCGCCACCGCCTCAAGGCGGTCCTCTTTACCGAAAGATATGCCCATTTCTTGAAGTTTCTCTTTCGAGAGACTGCCGGTAAGCTTAAAGTTCATCTTTCGTCCGTCCAGGGCCAATTCGTGCCATCGAGACTTCTCCATATGGATAACCATACCGTCGGTGACTGGCTCTTCTTCCATCGGAGTCAATCGATCGCCAATCTCATATGGAATCCCTTCGCTGGTGAGCACATCTTTTACGGTCTTCGCGCGGGAACGGACAATCCGCGTCTGCCCTTCCGAATCGATGGAAAGGGTCTTCCAACGAAAGGCATCACTCATCATCACAGTTGAAAGCATGCCGACAAGTGCGAAGAAAGCAGCTGTTCCCACAATCCAAGGAGACTTGAGGCGAGCCTTCCCTTTCGATTCTGTCACCACTGTGCTAGATCTATCCAATTAGAACCCTCCCCTTCTTTTCCCCATAAATCCCCATTACGGGGACAAGAACGGGCATGGTCCAATCTATTAGGAGCCAATAAAAAAAAGAACCCGAAGGGGTTCTTTTTGCTGGTTCCTAATTATGGAATTTAATTCGGTTCTGGAATTCGAAAGAGCCGGCATCCGTTGCGCAGCATCTGTTCGGCCAGTTCTTCGGGATCTTCCTCCCGCAGTTGTGCCACCTTTTGGGCAACCAAAGCTACATTCCCTGAGTGGTTGCGTTTACCGCGAAGGGGGTGCGGCGATAGGTAGGGGGAATCGGTCTCGACGAGCAGCCGATCGGCGGGGACTTTTTTTGCGATGTCCAAAAGCTGCCGGGCATTGGTATAGGTGACTGGGCCGGCTAAGGAAATGTAAAAACCAAGATCGAGGCAGAACTTGGCCATCTCCCAACTGCCGGAAAAGCAATGTAATACTCCCTCGAGCCCTTGAGCCTCGCAGCGCAGCGTATCCATGACGTCCCCGTGGGCATCCCGATCATGGATAATCACCGGTTTGCCAAGTTCCCGGGCGAGATGTAACTGCCGGACAAAGACTTCCTGCTGAACAGGCCGAGGCGACAAATCTCGATAATAATCAAGCCCAATCTCACCGATGGCGACCACCTTTCGTTGGGCCGCCATCGCGCGGAGTTGTTCATAAGTTTCCGTAGTTACACCTTCGGCATCGTGAGGATGGATGCCCACTGCCGCATAGATGAAGGGGTATTGGTCCGCTAAGGCGATCGATCGTTCTGATGAAGGGATATCGTAGCCGACATTGACGATCAATTCCACACCAGCCTCCCGGGCTTGCGCGAAGACCTCTTCCCGGTCGTCTCGAAAGGATTTGTCGTCCATGTGGGCATGGGTGTCGAAGAGGCGCATCTATTTCACCCGACTGCCGGCAGGAATGTCTTTCGTGACGGTCAACGCTTCCAGCACTCCATTGTTGGAGGCCGCCAGGATCATGCCTTGTGAGGTGATTCCCCGCAGTTTAGCCGGCTTTAAGTTGGCCACGAGGACGAGCTTTTTCCCGACGAGTTCTTCCGGCGTATAGTATTGGGCGATCCCAGAGACGACCGTCCGTGTTTCATCGCCTAGTTTGACTTTTAACTGCATCAGTTTCTCTGTCTTGGGGACTCTTTCTGCTTCTACCACCTCGATCACCCGCAGGTCCACTTTCGCAAAGTCATCGATGGTGATCTCCGGTAACAGAGGGTCCATAACTGGAAGATTTTCCGCGACAGCTTCCGTCGTTGGTGGTTGAGTGGCCTCTATGGCTGATTGCGCTGCGCCTTCTGGGACGACAGTTGTCGTTACTGTATCGTTTGCTTTCGTATCGGTCATTTTTTGCTCCGCTGCCTTTCCTTTTTTCTCTGTTTTGGCGACTTTTGGGCTGCTTGACTCGGCCTCGGCGTCTCCCTGCAAGGTCGCCGGATCGATCCGCGGGAACAGGGGTTCCCCTTTTTGCACGGTGACACCGTCAGGGAATTGTCCCCAAAGGGTCCCTTCCCAGCCTTGCAAATCTTCCCGGTCGACTATCCCCAACTGGGCAAAGATCTTTTGCGGGATATTGGGCATGACCGGCTTGAGCAAGATCGCGGCCAAGCGAAGGCTTTCCACCATATGATAGAGGACAGCTTCCAGTTCAGCCCGGGCCTCTGGCTTTTTGTTCAATGCCCAAGGTGCCCGTTCGTCGACATATTTGTTCATGCGTCCGACGAGCTTGAAGATGGCCCCATGGGCGCCGGACAGGTCATATTTATCCATCAGAGTGCTGTACTCATGGACGACTTTTTCCGCCAGCGCTTGGATCTCTTTTTCCAGCGGACCTTCTGCCTCGGGAGAAGCTTTCTTCACGACACCGCCGGAGAAGCGTTCCACCATCGATAAGGAGCGGTGGAGCAGGTTTCCGATATCGTTGGCCAGATCCGTATTGATCCGGCCGATGAGCGATTCCTCCGAGTAGTAGGCATCTTGGCCGGCGGTCATTTCCCGGGCGAAGTAGTACCGCATGGCATCGACACCGTATTTGTTCGCCAACTCTACCGGATCGACCACATTCCCCTTCGATTTGGACATCTTTCCGGAATCGAGCATGAACCAGCCGTGACCATAGACTTGTTTAGGCAAGGGTTCCCCTAAGGCCATGAGGATGATGGGCCAGATGACCGTGTGAAAACGGACGATATCTTTGCCGACGAGATGAACATCGGCCGGCCAGTACCGTTGGTACAATTCCTGGTCATCACTGCCATAGCCTAAGGCGGTGATGTAGTTGGACAAGGCGTCAAACCAGACGTAGATGACATGGTTTTCGTTGATCGGTACGGGGATCCCCCACTTGAAGGTCGTCCGGGAGACACAAAGATCTTCCAACCCCTGTTTGATGAAGCTGATCATCTCATTGCGCCGGCTCGTCGGCTGGATAAAATCGGGGTTTTCCTCGATGTGCTTGAGCAGTCGGTCCTGGTATTTGGACATACGGAAGAAATAGCTCTCTTCCTTCACCAGTTCGACGGGACGGTCGCAGTCCGGACAGAGCCGTTGGTTATCCACTTCTTTGAGCTGCCGTTCCACCCAGAAGGCTTCACAAGGCGTGCAGTACCAGCCTTCATATTCCGATTTATAGATGTCTCCGTTGTCCCAGATCTTTTGGAAGATGGTCTGGACAGCTTTTTTATGGCGTTCTTCGGTCGTGCGAATAAAGTCGTCATATTCAATTTGATACTGCTTCCAGACGGCTAAAAAAGTATCGGCCAGTTGGTTTAAGTACTGAATCGGTTCCATCTCTTTGGCTTTAGCGGAACGCTCTATCTTTTGACCGTGTTCATCAAGCCCGGTGAGGAAGCGTACGTCAAATCCCCGCAGGCGCTTGTAACGGGCGATCGTATCGGCCATGACCGTCGAATAGGCGTGGCCGATGTGCGGTTTTCCGCTGGGGTAATAGATGGGCGTCGTCAAATAAAAGGTGGGGCGGTTTTGATTCAATGCGGTAGCCTCCTGTACATCATCGTCTCTCTCTCGTATTCCCAAAAACCTGGCATTAACCCCAGAAAAGATGATTTTTATGGATTTTTGTCAATTTTTTAAAAGTAGGGGTTGACTGTTCCTGGAACGAATGGTACCATCAGGTTGTAGAACGTTGTCGAATTTTGGGGAACGAAGGGAGGCAATCTTTCATGAAATCTACGGGTATTGTGCGTAAAGTCGACGAACTGGGACGTGTCGTCATCCCCATTGAGCTGCGGCGAACCCTGGGTATCGATGAAAAAGACGCTTTGGAAATTTACGTTGATCACGAGAAGATTATTTTGAGGAAATACGAACCTGCCTGCGTTTTCTGTGGAAGCGCCGTCGATGTTCAAAATTTCCGTGGCAAAGTGGTCTGCCGTGAATGCGCCGTCAGCATGGCTCAAAACGCTGCAGGCTGATTGGCTACATAATACCATTATTTCCAACCGAAAAAAAGAAACGGGTTTTATTATGGCGAACAGGCCATAAAAACGGGACGGGGCAACCCCGTCCCGTTATTTTTCTATTTCATCGGAATCGCTTTTGCCTTCATGGAGAAGCTTCAAGCGGTACGCTTCTCGTCGCGGGAGACCCAATTCCTGGGCGGCTTTTTTCAGGGCGCTTTTGTGGTCGTCCCCTTCTGTTTCTAGAATCCGTATCCGTTCGGTCAGTCGTCGGGCCTTTTCGGTTTCACTTTCCTCATCGCCTTCGGATGGTTCCGTTTCACCGATCCCTTTCATTTGTCCCTGTTCATCATAACCGGCTACGACGAGGGTGCATTCCCCCCGCACTCCTGCTTGCAAAGATAGGGCGAGTTCGTCGAGGGTACCCCGGCGCACTTCTTCGTACTTCTTGGTCAGTTCTCGTATCAAAGCCGCTTTCCGCTCCCCACCGAAGGCGTCCCGGAAGTCTTTTACGGTATCTCTCACCCGGTAGGGCGACTCGTAGATGATCAGGGTGCGCTCCTCCCGGGCGAGCGCGGCGATCCGTTCCCGGTATTCTTTTTTCTGGCGCGGCAAGAAACCTTCGAAGACAAACCGGCCCGTAGGCAGCCCTGAGAGGACGAGTGCCGTCAGGGAGGCCGTCGGACCGGGCAGCACTTCCACCGGCAAGCCCCGTTCGACACACTGCCGCACCAGGTCTTCACCAGGATCAGAGATCCCCGGTAGTCCGGCGTCGGAAACGAGCGCCACCGCAGCGCCTGCGGCCACTTTATCGAGAATCTCCGGCCCTTTGCCAAAGCGGTTATGCTCATGGTACGACGTGAGCGGCACGTGGATATCATAGGCGCTTAAGAGCTTCCGGGTATGACGGGTATCTTCGGCGGCGATGAGATCAGCCGTCTTTAACGCTTGCAGCACCCGCAAGGTGATGTCTTCAAGATTGCCGATCGGTGTGGCGCAGACGATCAGTTTCCCCGTCCCAGAAGGGCTCTCTTCGGCTTGGTTCATGGTTCACCTACTCTTTTTCTAAAAAACTGACACAGAACAGACAATCGTCGCCGCTCCGCGGCTGGCCAAAGTGAACGTGACAGATGTGAAACCCTTCCCGGTAGAGCCGGTTCAGGTTCTCATGGCCTTGCCGTTCCAGAAGGCGCACATTGTCCTCGACCCGATCGACCGTCTCCGGTGTCACATTGGCCCGTTCTGCCCGCAGCCGTGCATTTTCTTCCTCTAACGTATAGACTTCCATTTTCAATGCTTCCACTTCCGACAGGAGTTCCCGCAGTTGCTCTTCCAGAGCGATCAGCTTGGAGGTTACCTTTTTCACCCGCTCCACCTCTCGTGGTTTGCGCTGTCCGCAACATCTCAAGTCAGAATGACATCGTTAGCCCTGTTCTGATTCGGGCATGTCCATGGGTTTTGGGTAAGGCCGGGGAGGTATGTCTTTTCGTTCATAACAGTCGTTTTCGAACTTTAAGCAGCACATGAGGCGGCCGCAGATTCCCGAGATTTTCGTAGGGTTTAAGGAAAGGTTCTGGTCTTTGGCCATACGGATCGAAACCGGTTCAAAATCCCCCAGGAAGGAGGAGCAGCAGAGCACCCTGCCGCAGCAACCGATGCCGCCAATCATCTTGGCCTCGTCACGAACACCGATCTGGCGCAGTTCGATGCGGGTCCGGAAAACGGCAGCTAAGTCCTTCACCAGCTCCCGGAAATCGACCCGTCCATCGGCGGTAAAGTAGAAGATGATCTTAGACGCGTCGAAGGTGTATTCCACATCGACCAATTTCATCGGCAACTGGTGAATGCTGATCTTCTTCTGACAGATCTCATAGGCGGCCGTTTCCTTCGCTCGGTTCTCTTCCACCTGCTGGGTGTCTTCTGCCGTGGCGACTCGCAACACCTTTTTCAATGGGTTGACGAGGCTGTCTTCCGGTACTTCCCGAGGAGGTATGACAATCTCTCCATACTCGATACCGCGGGCCGTCTCGACGATCACTCGATCCTGCCCCTGGATTTCCAGATCGCCGGGATCGAAATAATAAACTTTACCGGTCTTTTTAAACCGGACACCGACTATCTTGACCAACATGTTTCCTCCTGTCTCCCTCGGCCCATGTTTCTCTATGTTATTTCCGGGTCAGGTCCCGAAGCCGCAACAGCAGATCTTCCACCAGCAAGCGAGCGCTGGCGTTTGTCTCCAGCAGGCGTCGTGTTTTCATGACTCGTTCCAGCCCTGCCAGCAAAACCGGCAGTGACCAGTTGGTACTCCCGACAATATCGCGGTTGATGATCAGTTCTTCTGCCAGCTTGTCCCCTTGGTCCGGCGACTGTCCCGCCAGGAGCAGCCAGTCACGCAGCAAAAGGGATCCGTAGTCGACGAACTCCGCAATAGCTTCTTTGTTCTTGTCCCACTCTTCGGCCAATTGAAAGATCTGACTATCGTTCATTCTGGGCAACCGTTCCAAGATCTGTTGGGCCTTCTCCCGTCCCGGCGGCAGTCCTGCTTCGGCCAGTTGACCTGCCCGATCCCAACGTCCGTCAGACAACAGCACCAGTAAGGGGATATGCCGGGGATCAACGCCTTTTTGACGCAAGAAACGGCCGATCGCCTCGCCTGGGATGGGTTGAAAATGAACGGGCAGGCAGCGGGAAAGGATCGTCGGGAGAATTCCATGGCCTCGATCGGTAACGAGGATAAAGACCGTGGGCCCTGGCGGCTCCTCTAAAATCTTCAGCAGGGCATTCGCCGCCGGCCCCTGCATCGTTTCGGCTTGTTCGATGATCACGGCTTGATGGGCCGATACATATGGAAGGTAACGAATCCGCTTTTGCAGATTGCGTATTTGATCGATCTTTACGGAAGCCCCGTCAGGACGGATATGAAAAAAGTCGGGATGGTTCTCACCGGAAAACTGACGGCAAGAGGCACAGCTCTCACAAGCCTCACCCTCTCGAGGCTCCAGACAAAGAACCGCTTGGGCAAAGGCCCGGGCTGTTGTCCTTTTCCCGACACCCTGGGGACCTGAAAAAAGGTAGGCGTGGGCGACTCGTTCCCGAGATAATCCACGAATCAGTTGCTGGACGGCCCGCTCTTGGCCCTCAATCTGGGATAACCGCACGGCCATCTCCCCATACCATATTTTCTATCCCTCCTGAGAGCAGACCAATTCCGGCACTTTCTCACGGACTGCGTTGATAACCTGCCGGTGAACCTCGAAGATATCGCGGCCCGCTGGGATGACCCGGATACGGCTCGTCTCTTTCGCCGCCAGTTCCAGAAAACCATGGCGGACCTTTTGATGGAACGCAGCCGTCTCCATCTCCATGCGGTCAGCACCTTTTCGGCGAGCCCGGCTCAAGCCTTCGTCGCTGTCAATATCGAGAAGCAATGTCAAATCAGGCGCCAGCCCTTCTGTCGCCCAATGGTTGATGCTTTGCAGTCGGTCCATATCCAAACCACGGCCGTACCCTTGATAGGCCAGCGTCGAGTCGGTAAAGCGATCACAGATAACGACTGTACCGGCGGCTAAGGCTGGCAGGATCACTTCACGGATCAGTTGAGCTCGGGCGGCGGCGTACAGGAAGACTTCCGCCATCGGCGCCATCCCCGTCAAGGAGGGATCGAGCAACACCCGGCGGGCTGCCTCGCCCACCGGTGTTCCACCCGGTTCCCGTGTTTCCAGCACGGGGTATTGTAAAGCCCGAAAGGCCTGAGCCAGCAACGCCCCTTGGGTCGTCTTTCCGGCCCCGTCGGCTCCCTCGAGAGTGATAAACAGTCCAGGCATGATGGCACCTCGCCTTACCCTTTGCATAGTTACGCTCATTACTATATCATCGGCCAAAATGCCTGAATACTCAATAGCCCACAAGCTGAATCGGAACGTTTATTTATCGATCACGGTGATAAATGCCAGCCTTGGGTCAGCCGACCCTTGCCAGTGCACTCCGGCTTGTTGGAGTTCTTCGATCAGTTCCACCATTTCCAGCGTTATTTTTTCACCAGGCGCGACGAGGGGAATCCCGGGGGGATAGGGACAGATAAACTCTGCCGCAATTTGGTTACGGGCCTCAGACAGCGAAACGACGCGATGGGATGCGAAAAATGCTTCCCTCGGTGTCAGCACCATCTGGGGCCACTGCCGGTAGCTGTCTTTAAATAAATTTCCTGGTCCGATGCTCCCGGGCTGACGCCGCTCTACGGAGCTGGCGAGATGGCGGAAGGCCGCCAGCAACGCGGCATCGGCATCGGGTGCGTCAAAGGGAGAGATGAGAAACAGGATATGGGCCGAACCGGCCAGTTCGGCTTCAATGCCGTACTTTTCTCGCAGTTGCCGGCGCAGTTCATACCCGGTCATGGGCCAATCCCGGATGACCACGAGCAGCCGCGTCGAATCCCAGTCGGTGACACCGGGATAGGCCTTAATTTCTTCACCCCAACAGGAAATTCCTTTGAGGCGATTCAGTTCTTTTCGCAATCGCTGAGCTCGCTCGACAGCGCGCTCCCACAGAATCGTTCCCTCCTCTTCCATGCGGCTTCGAGCCAGATCAAGAGAAGCCAGCAATAGATAGGAGGGACTTGTCGTTTGCAGCACCGAGAGGGCTCGGCGGACCTTGTCCAACGCAAAGTTCAGTGGCGCAAATTCCCCTGAACCGATATGGAGCATGGCCGCCTGAGTGAGTACGGGAAGCGTTTTATGACTGCCATGGACGACCGCATGAGCTCCCAGTGTCAGCGCCGATTCCGGCAACCGATCGCTGAAGGGATAGGCGGCGCCATGAGCCTCATCGACCCACAGCGGGAGCCCTGCCTGCTGGGAACAATCGAGCCAGGGCGCCAAGTCTTCTGCCGTCCCGAAATAGCTCGGCCGAAGCATAAACAACGCTTTGGCGTCGATGGCACTTTCCTTCAGCCCAGAGGGATCGGAAGCTAACGGCAGCCCTGTCTCTGCCTCGCAAACCGCCGGGACATAGCGGGGCACAGCGCCGCTGAGCACAAGACCGCCGAAGAGCGACCGGTGACAGTGACGGGGAAGTACGACCTCATCGCCAGGCTGCAACCCCGACATGCAGAGAGCATGGATTCCCACCGTAGCCCCTTGAACCAAAAAAAAAGTGGCCTGAGCACCAAAGGCCCGAGCAGCAGCGGCTTGGGCCTCAGCAATGGCTTCCTCGGGAGCGTGGAGGTCATCGAGTCCGGGAACTTCGGTTACATCCAGGTCCGGCGTCAGTCCAAGCCCTTGGAAGGCCTGCCCTTGCCCATGACCGGGCATGTGAAACCCCTTGACGCCCTCCCGGCGGTACGCGAGCAAGGCCTCCCATAAGGGTTGTTCTGTCACCCTGTGACCTCCGATACGTTCATATTCTTAAATAGGCAAAAGCAGCAGCGATGATCGAAGGCCTTCGCCTATTCGTCTATTTGTTTATAATTGTTATTTTATCATGATTTGCCGCCGTACGCCAAATGCTGCCGCCACGCTGGATGGTGCCGCCATAACCCTGCCAAACTTTCCTTCAACAGGAGGTATGGACGCTCATTCTCCTGCCATTCGGAGAGATTTTTCAAGCAGTCCCCACAGAGAAAAAGGCCTTTGAGCCAGATCCCCCCGGTGAGCCCTTCGGGAGGTGTACACCGACATGCAGAACATACGGGCAATACATTACCTAAATTCATCGGATCACCTCATAATAATGCCTATTTCCTAGTATGGACATTGGATCCCGCTCCTGAAACCGCCGGACTGCATTCTATGCACCCCAAGAGGATCCGGCGCCCGTCCAAGAGAGATATATCATGAATCAGCGCGTGTAAAGAATGCCCAATGTGCCGCCGCTGTGAGGACGAACGCCACTTTTACATATTTTTGCATTTTTCCTCAGTTTCCACCCTTTACAGGCTCATCCCAATCGGGGTATAGTGAAACAGGAGGTGGATGACATGGTTGTTTCGGGAATTGAAGCGATTCGCCAGCAGGTGCAAGCGCAGTGTCCCAAAGGGGACTCCTTCGCCGATTTTGCCGCAACCTTGCAGGCCACGATCAAAGCTCAAGCCTTTGGAAGCTTTTCGCCTGCAACCCCGAACCGGCTGGACGTCGCCACGGCCTCGGATCTGCTATTGAACAGGAACATGGTGACTACTTCGTCCACGGCGGCTGTAAATTCCCAACAGGCTGGTAAAGCCTACGCTGCACAGAAAAACATTCCTGCCGGTCAGTACAGCGATTTGATTCGCAAGACCGCCCAAAAATATAATGTGGACCCCACACTGGTCTGGGGTGTGATCAAGGCTGAATCCAGCTTCAATCCGCGCGATGTATCGCCGACCGGCGCGGCAGGGCTCATGCAACTCATGCCCGGTACAGCCCGTTCACTCGGTGTTATCGATGCCTTCGATCCGGCCCAAAATATCGACGGCGGTGTCCGTTACCTGCGACAAATGCTGGATAAGTTTGGGGGCAACGTGGAATTGGCCCTCGCCGCCTACAATGCCGGTCCTGGCAACGTCTCCAAGTATGGAGGAATCCCGCCTTTTTCCGAAACACAAGCCTATGTTCCCCGGGTGTTACGGTATCAGCAAGAGGCCCAAACAGCCTTAGGATAAATATATACGCTCAGAGCCGCTCATTATCTTGAGAATGGGCGGCTCTTTTTATGGATAAAACCACCAAAGGATTATCGACAAGCATTTCGATAACATTTACAATGTTACTATAAAGAATATACAAACCTTTTCGCCGTCAGAATTTGTGTCGCGTAATGAAAGGCGGGAAACGTATGTCACTTGAGGAACGGACTCAGGAACTCGAAGTGCAGAGCGGAGAACTGCATCGACGTATGCAGGATATGGAGAAACGGACGGATGATCTGCAGAAACGAACGCGGGAACTTGTCCAACGCCTCGACGAAGCCATATCGATGAACAACCTTTTTCTGGCCTTCATCGAAAGCAACGGCTTGACCCAGGAATTTAAGACTTTTTCCGAACGGCTCACTTCACCGAACGGGAAATTTAACTAGTCCCTTTTAGGGGAAGGAATGACAGGTATAAAACCAGGAGAGCTGCTCTCCTTTTTTGTATCGCGAATTCAAACGGTCATCGAGCCGGCGTAAGACCACTTCAGCTCCGTCCCGTTGAGTGGCTGGCAGAATGATCACCACCGCTTGTTGGGACACATTGACCACCATATCGTCGGTACGGAGTGCCCCTTGGATCAGTTCCATCACCCGCTCATAGTCGTTCGATTCGTCGATGGCACGGTCTTCCCCGACGACAAAACTAAACATGAGCATGATGACGGAAAAGCTGTGGCTCACCAGCTTCGTTCTGCGGTCTTGGGCAAGGGCTCGCTGGATTTTGGTCAGCATCGTATCGGGGTTGATCGGTTTCGCGATCAGATCAGATACGCCGAGGGCTAAGGCGTTCTCGATGACCTGACGAGTCGCCCGTCCGGTGACAATGACGATAGGAACTGATTTATACATATCGTCAGCTTTCAACTGTCTCGTCAACTGAAAGCCATCCAATCCGGGCAGTATGTAATCCATCAAAATTAGATTCGGTTTTTTGGGAAGAAGATTATCCAGTTTGGCCATCATTTCGTTGCCTTCGGCTGCTTCCAGCAGTTCAAATCCGCTGGAAATCAAAACTTGCCGGATACTAGCTCGGAAAGTGGCGTTGTCATCGACGAGCAAAATCGTCTGTTGCATGCCTACTCCCTCTTCCTATCAAGCACTTTCCTGAAAAACTGCAACTCTATTGTAATGGTATTCTGAATTTAAATGCAATGTATCACTTTTGTTTATTTATTGATAAATCTCCCGCCTATCTAGGCGGGAGATTTTCTCTTTTTTATGGCAGCCTTCGCCGAGACGATACGACCGCCGCAGCGATGGCTGCCCCCACTTCCGACCCCGCCTTCGTTAAACGCACTTTTACTTCAACCGGGTGACTCCCCTGCGCTTCGGTCAAGGCTTCCTGTAAGGCCTTCCTGTAACCCGGCATTCTCTCATAGAGCGAACCGTCTACAGCGATGGTATGACTTGACTTTGCTTCAGGATCCCGATGATTCAGCACAGCGAGATAGGTTGCTGCGACGAGTCGGGCCGATCGCTGAACCACCATCTCGGCCAAAGATCGCAGCGTATAGCGTTCGTCAAACTTCGATGTATTGATCGAAGCCCGAAGGTGCAGCCACCGCTCGATTTCTTCGAGATCTGTGCTCCGGTCTGACAGCCAGAGAGATAAATCCTCCGCGCGAATGGCGAAAGGCCGGGCAAAGATCCCTTGTTCCGGTAAACCCAACCAGCCTTCCTTTTCCATCAGGTCAAGCAGCATACAACGCACCAGTTCGCCCACATAATGACCGCTCACCATCTTTTCCAGTCGCTGTTCCCCTGGCTTGTGACTGTACGAATCTAAAGCGTCGTCATAAGCCGTAAAGGGCAATCGATCAAAGTTCCCTGATTCCATGTTGATAATCATCGGCCCTTTGCCAAAAATAGGGTTTGTTTCCACGTAGCATGTGTTATGGCCGGTGCCGAGAATCGTACCAATATCAGCATCCTCGTCTCCATAGGCCGCCGTTAACAACGTTCCTACCGTGTCGTTGATGATCGCTACCGGTTCGACTCGTCCGTCTAAGCCCTTGCGAGCTAAGGCCTCGGTGAGGAGTTGCCCTACATCTTGTCCCTCTACACCGCTGGTGCAAAACTCTTTCGCCCAGTGAATCAGTTCCGCATGGCCGATGTCTTTCTGGCGGCTCGGAAACGAAAAGGTATGGCCCAATCGAATCGGCTCTCCGGTGTGCCCCTCGACGGCTTCGGCGATCAAGGAGGCTAAAAAGTTGAAGAGCTCTTCCGCCGTCACTTGTTTTTGCGTATAGTCATAATCGCCCTTCGGCCCTTTAATAGGTTTAGCGACGCGCCGCAAGACTCGGATTCGTCCATTTCCCCCCAGTTCCACTTGGGACACTCGAACATTCGTCCCGCCAAAGTCGAGGGCCAAGAACAGCCCCTGCTCCTGCCCTGTCGGTCGCGCCAGGTAGGAGGGAAGCATTTTCAGCGAACTCTTTTGGCTGGCTAGACCCGCTCCGATGGCGTTTTGAAATTTTTGAGCGACCTCTTGCATCATCTCAGGCGAAATGCAGAATTGCTCTTCCAATCGTTGCAGCACTGGTTTCCATCGATCCATCAACGGGTCCTCCCATTTCAATCATTGCAAAACCCGACATTTCAATATAATCCCAAATTCAGTGTAATATAGCCCCTTTTGCATTCACAAGCAAAAGATTCGCATCCGAGAAATTCCGATACACAAAAAAACCGGGAAGAACGCTTTTCCCGGCTCTCGATCAGTTCCCTATTCCCTCTAGGTCAAGTGAATGTCCCGATCTTTTTCAAAGTACTCGATCAAGGGATGCATGACTACACTCCATGTAAAGGCACAAAAGGCAACGATAAAACCAAACTGAATAAACTCCGCGAAGGAATAGAAGGGATAGTGGTTCCAAAGGTATACAAAGAGACCACACCAAAAGCCCTGGCAAAAAGGACAGCTGAGCAACTTTTTCAAGAGATAATGCAGGCTTTTCAGGCGTTCCCGGACCGGCTTGAATAAAATGAAATCAAACACAAAAAAACGGATGGCCAAAGCAAAAAGCAGATCGACCAGCATTAGAACATCCCCTCAATCTGCGGGAAGCGGTCGACTAAGATTTTCACCTGCTCCCGGGTCAGCGACACTTTTCCGCCATGGTCATCTTGGATTACGACCATCCCCTCGACGATTTCCACTGTCGGGCAGCAGCCGCTTGTGCACAGAGACAGCACGATCATATTTAATTCCTCCTTTCTAACCTCACCTCGTCAGTTTTTTCCCTTAAGCGCAATCATCCCCATTACCCCAGTAAAAAGACTTATTTATAGTCTATTCTATATGTTATGACCTTCCTTTCCGAGTCGTGTATGACCTTGAGAACAATCTCTCATTTATCAAGTCACCTATGGAGCTGCTCTGCGTACACACCCCGTTGGACGATCCACAAATGTGATTTAATCCTTTTTTTACATTCCCATAATTGCCTTTTAGTCTTGTGACAAGATACACTACTCATATGCCAAGCTATCGTTACCGACATGTTCAAACAGGAGGGAATGATGCATGAGCCACCGGAGTTATGACGATAGAGACCCGCTGCGAGTACGCTTGGCGGAGCAACTCGGCACCTTGTATAACGTCATCATCGAACAAGCTCAACAAGGTTGTTCCCGATTTCCGTATCATGCTCTAGATGCACAATACAGCTGTGACAACCTCCTCGCCTATTTATCTCTACGACGCCATGATATCTTTGATCTGCAACTTGCCCTCGCCGAGTATGGGCTTTCCTCACTCGGACGGCTAGAGGGAAGTGTGTTAGCCGCTTTAAACGGAGTTCTCCGCCACCTTGGATTGATCCCTTCGGAGGACAGATTGCTAAAACCAGACTCGATCAAAGCCCGCCAACTGCTTGCGGCGAGAAGCCAGCGACTCTTGGGACGACCGCGGGGCCACCGGGCCACCCGGATCATGGTCACCTTGGATTCCTCTTGCCTGCGGGTTCACGAACTCTTAGAAGAATTGCTCCTCAACGGCATGGATATGGCCCGGATTAATTGCGCCCATGAAAGCCCTTACGAATGGAAGCAGATCATCCAGGCCATTCGTAAGGCTGAAGAGCACCTCGAACAACGGGGCGAAGGAACCGGACGGAACTGCCGCATCATGATGGATTTAGGAGGGCCCAAGATTCGTACCGGTCCCCTTGAGAAGGAGATCTGTCCCCTAAAACTTGCTGTCCCTCGAGATCTCATGGGATTTCCGCACCGGTTATTGGAAGGTTATCTGGATGCTGAAGCTGCCCAAAGCCATTTGATCGACGACCGCGGAGACAACATCCGCTTTGTGATAGCCCTTCCGAATCAACCGGGGATAGACCGTCTACGGATTGGGAACAAACTGTCCTTTATGGATACTCGGGAACGGAAAAGAGTATTGCATGTTATCGAACGGATCAGTCCTTCACGGGTCAGGGTTGGTTTGGAACGAACTGCCTACGTACAGGAAGGGATCCTGCTCAACGGGGACAACGGCTTGACCTTTGTGATGGGGCCGGTTGTTCCTCAGCCTGTTCGAGTCGAAGTCACGGCTGGCGATATACTGCGCTTGTACAGCGACCCCAACCGGTGCGGTCATCCAGCTTCCACGGAAAAGCCGGCCGGGATCAGTTGCACACTACCTGAAGCGCTTCTCTATGTAGAACCAGATCAGCGGGTATTTATCGATGATGGGAAAATTGGAGCCATCGTCCAACGTACATTCGATGACCATCTGGAACTGAAGATTTTTTCACCGGAACATCGAAGAGGCCGCATCAAATCGGAGAAAGGTCTCAACTTCCCCGACTCGCTCCTCGAACTTCCCGCTTTGACCGAGCAGGATCGGCAGGATTTAAACTTTGTCATCGAACATGCCGACGCTGTGGGCCTTTCCTTTGTCCACCGACCGAAAGATCTGCTGGATTTGAAAACGGCCCTCACTGAACTCGGTCGACCTGATATCGGCGTCATCGCCAAAATCGAAACGAGCGAAGCGATCCACCGCCTTGCCCAACTTCTTTTGGCAGGTTTAGACTTTCCCAGTTTTGGCATCATGATCGCCCGAGGAGACCTCGCGGTTGAAGTAGGCTTTGAAAACCTCGCCCTCGTGCAGGAGGATATTTTGTGCCTTTGTGAAGCCGCCCATATTCCCGTCATCTGGGCAACGCAGGTTCTAGAAACCTTGGCGAAGACAGGTTTACCGGCGAGGGCGGAAATTACGGACGCCGCCATGTCGCACCGAGCCGACTGCGTCATGTTGAACAAAGGTCCTCATATTCTTGATGCGGTAAAAACTTTATCGACCCTACTCTGTGCAGAAGAACGACACCAGATCAAAAAGCGGCAGATCTTCAGGGAGTTCACCGAACAGCACGGGATTTTTGAAGAGGCCTAGCATCTCTGGACTTTTATTCGGATTTCAAAAGGAAACAAGGGCTGGGAATGGAATACTATCCATCGGAGGTGATTTGACGAATGATCCCTGTTACGTTCGTAACCCACGATGGAGAAATTTCTGTGCAAGCTGCTGAAGGAACCACTCTCCTGGAAGCAGGCCTGAAAAACGGCGTTGATATCGAATACAGTTGTAAAGACGGTCGCTGCGGCGTTTGCCAAGTCACCGTGTTAGAAGGCGAAGAGAACCTGAGTGAACCTGACATCGACGAGGTGGACGAGCTTTTTGACCGCATTGATGACGGTGTCCGGTTAGCCTGCAAGGCAGTCATTCTCGGCCCGGTGAAAATACGAGTTCGCTAAAAAAGAATACTGTCCTTAGACCATCCTCCGGAAATAACTAAGCCGATGAAGCAACCACACTTGTGCCTCTTCTCGGCTTTTTCTTTTTTGTTTTAATGGCCGAAAGCGTATTCGTAAGCTAAATGTTGAATATATGAGGAATATGAACTACATGCTCAAACTAGAGGATTGTATTTGGCAGGTAAACCTGGTATCTTATAGTTATTAGTAATTGTTACTATGTTTAATTAAAGGATGATGAGTTTTGTCAAATAAACAAAAAGCCATTATCGTCGGTGCAGGTGCAGGCGGTTTAAGTGCAGCCGTACGCCTCGCTCATCAAGGTTGGGACGTCACCGTATTGGAAAAAGAACCGGCTCCCGGCGGCCGGTTAGGCGCGATTGAAGAGCAGGGGTATACGATCGATATTGGACCTACCATTATGATGATGGATGATGTATTCCGCCAGTTTTTTCAAGAGATCGGTCGAAATATTGAAGATTATCTGGAACTGATCCGGCTAAACCCCTTATACCGGCTCAATTATCACGATGGTACGGTTCTCGCCCTCCCCAGCGATATGAAAGCACTGCTTGATGAGATTAAACGAGTCAACCCCGATGACGTGGACGGCTACTTGAAGTTTCTCTCTCAAATACATACCCGTTACGTAGCCGCCCGGGAAAAGTTCATTGAAAAACCGCTTAATAAGCTGGAAGAGTTTTTAACGATCGATACGCTGACGGGAATGTACCAACTAAAAACGCTGAACAATATGTATTCTGACATCAGCCGGTTCATCAAGGACGAACGACTGCGTATCGCGCTCACCTTCCAATCGATTTACCTGGGCATCTCCCCTTTTGACGCTCCCTCTATTTACACGATCATCGCCTATGTGGAGCACGGCGTCAGCGGTGTCTGGTATCCTAAAGGCGGCATGAATGCCATCGGCAAAGCGCTGGTCAAACTGCTCAGAGAATTCGGCGGTTCTTTACGGGTAAATAGTGAAGTCAAGGAAATCCTGATTGAATCCGGCATGGCTCGAGGGGTTCGATTGACCACCGGGGAAGAGCTTTATGCCGATGTGGTCATTTCCAATGTGGACTTCCCCACCTCTATGGAGAAGCTAATCCCTGCCGCTTCTCGCGGCAAATATACTCCGCAAAAGTTAGAAAGCATGACGAATTCCTGCGGTGCACTCATGTTCTATTTGGGCACCAATCGCCGGTACGATCATCTTGATGTCCATAACATTTACTTTACTCGCGACTACAAAGAAACCTTAGATCAGATCTTTGAACAGGGCCAATTGCCGGATGATCCCGCCATCTATCTCTACGCACCGACTCGGATCGACCCGTCTGTAGCCCCGGAAGATAAAGAAGTCGTCTATGTGCTTGTCCCCGTACCCAACCTCAGCAGCGACATCGACTGGAAAACCGCCTTGCCTCAGTTTCGTGAAAAAGTCATGGAGAAATTAGAAAAGGCCGGGCTGACCGACCTTCGCCAACATATCGAATTTGAACGCATCTACACGCCCCATACGTTCCAAGAGCGCTTCCATCTCTATCAGGGGGCTGCCTTCGGCTTGGCGCCGACGCTGCTTCAATCAGGCTATTTCCGTCCCCATATCTCATCGGAAAATGTGAAGAACCTCTACTTCGTCGGGGCCAGCGTACATCCCGGTGGAGGGGTTCCCGTCGTCATCACCTGCGGTAAATTGGCCGCCAACCTCATCCTCAAAGACCATCACTCCGATACGATCTCTTGGCCGAATCCAGAGATGGCGGGGTAAAAAAGGAGATGCCTTGTAGGCATCTCCTTTTTTTATCGATTACCGTAAGTCTATCCCATTTCGAGCCGCCAGCGCCTGCAAGGCGTATTCGCCGGTCGCCATCATCCCTTGTTGCATCATCCGGCCCAGTTCCGGCTTGGTGCAAGGAACGACCCGGCCTTGCGAGGCGAGCGGCTCGACGACGGCCGCCCGGCCTTGGTCGAGGCTGATACCTGCCGTCAAGCCGATAGTATAGTCCGACTTGTCCAGGAACAAGTCATAGCCCTTGATATTCCCTTCCAGCCCGGACAGCACGTCCTGGTTGATGCCCAGTTCTTTCGCAAGGCAGCGAGTGAGCCAGTTGGCAAAGCTGAATTTCAGCGTCCCTTCGATCCGGTCCGCATCAGACAACTCGTCACAGAGGGTTACGTCCAATTTGCCTCGTTGACCGAAAACAAGCTGTTCCCCTTGGGCCGATGGAACGGTAACCCAGGTATGCATCTTGATGTCCGTTAAGAAGGCGTTATAGCGGTTTACTTCGGTAGCCGTCTTCATCTTCAGCATATCGGGATCGCCCGCTTGCAGTTCCCGGAAGATCGACCGAAACACACGGTGGGTAAACTCGTCCGTCTCATACATCTGCAGTTCCAGGGCGTTGTGACCGGCTCTTCCCTTGGTCCCGTAAGGATTGATGTGCAGCACACCCCAGCGGCGGCGGTTTATGTACTCTCCATTCGCTTCTTCCAACCACTCCTGTGCCGCGAGGACCCGGTGTTTGTCAATCCGTTCCACCAAGTCATAAATACCCGAACGCATGGGGATGTCAGAGTAATAGTGAAAACCGTCAAAAGACTTGTCATGATGAAAGACAAAGTTGGGGTTTTTCGCCAACACAGCCGGTTTTAAGTCTTCTGGGAAGTCCACATAAAAATCCCGGTCCGAATGGGCGATCAGGATATCTCCCAATTCATAATGGGGGTCCGCATTGGTCAAGGTCGTCACATTCCATCGCTGTTCGTCCGCCTTTATCTTTCCCAGAAGGGAACCAGGCGCTGCCGACTTTCCTTCCGATTCGGCCTGTGCCGGTTTGGCACTGGCGCCGCCAAAGAGTTTATTAAAAAAACCCATATTGTTCGCCTCACCTCATCATTCATTATACTAAAGCCATACCGAATTTCCACTGGTATTCAACAAACCTCAAAGATATGGAAAATCACAGGGTTTCGCCTCGGCTCCAATGGCCTAAGGCTCGGCGCAGCTCTTCCAGTTTGACGGGTTTGCTGATGTAGTCATCCATACCGGCTTGCAAGCAGCGCTCCCGGTCCCCTTCCATAGCATGGGCTGTCAAAGCGATGATCGGTGTATATCGCCCCATGACGCCTTCGATTCGACGTATGGCTTTGGTCGCTTCAAATCCATCCATCACCGGCATCTGGCAATCCATCAAGATAACCCCATAAGGTTTTGCCGATGCCGCCTTGACTGCTTCCCGGCCATTGACACAGACATCCACATCGCCGAAGCCGATTTTATTCAACTGCATCACCGTCAGCTTGCGGTTGACAGGGCTATCCTCCACAAGCAGTATGGGGACCTTCATTGACTCGCTGACTTCGTCAGCAGCTATGCTATCAGATGCATCCTGAAGCTTAACTTTCGCTTTGATGTCGTCCCTTTCAACTTGCGATTCCTTTGTTGGCACCAAGGGAAGCGCTTCCTCCATCGTCTCGAAGGGAATTAAAAACCAAAATGTCGATCCTTTCCCGACTTCGCTCTGTACACCGACCGTTCCATTCATCAACTCGACAAGCCGCTTCGCAATAGACAACCCCAGCCCGGTTCCACCATAGCGACGGTTCATCGAACTGTCTGCCTGCTGAAACGGTTGAAAAAGATGCTTAATGACCTCTTTAGACATGCCGATTCCCGTATCAGATACTTGAAAGCGCACATAGACCTTCTCCGATTGGACGGCCATCCGTTGCGCTTGTAGCTCCACTTTTCCCTGCTCCGTAAACTTGATGGCATTGTCTAATAGGTTAAAGAGGATCTGCCGTAAACGGACAGGGTCGCCTCGCAGGATACGAGGGATTTGAGGCTCAAAGGATGTATGAAGCTGCAACCCCTTTTCACGGGCCTTGCCCGCTAATGTGGTGGAAGTATTCTGAATGACCCATTCCGCATCGAATTCAACCGTCTCAATAGGCATCTTGCCTGCTTCGATTTTGGAAAAATCCAAAATATCGTTGATGATGGTGAGCAGCAAATGGGCTGAGCTCTGAATCGTCAACGCAAATTCCTTCTGTTCGTCCGTTAACGATGTGTCGAGCATCAGATCGACCATGCCCAAGACACCGTTCATCGGCGTCCGGATTTCATGACTCATGACTGCCAAAAAGTTGCTCTTCGCCCGGTTCGCTTCCTCTGCCGATTCCTTGGCCTTTTTGAGCTCAATCCCGGCATAGACCCGATCCGTCACATCTTCATGGGCCACCACGACTCGCAAAGGTCCGTCCCAGGAAAGACGAGTCACTCGACCGACGAACCACCGCTGCTCCACTGGGGAGTGACAGGGGTATTCTTGGGCGTACTCCTCCAATTGACCTTTCATCACCGCTCGGATACCGGCTCCAAACCGTGCCGCGTCAGAAGCATCGTCCCCATCGGTGGCCTCGCAAACGGCTAAATAATTTAATCCAACACCACTGTCGTCGGGGTCAAATCCATTTTTGAGCGCGAAGTCTCGCCATGCCTGGTTGACAGCGATCACGACGCCAGTCTCGTCAAGGATAGCGATTTGGGTGGTCAGACTGTCTACAACCGAACGGGCGATTTTATCCAGTTCCGATTTCATATTCCCGTCCACGTTGTCAAAGCGTCTCCCCTGCATGGCGGACCCTCCCGTCCCTTTCCCATTTCGGTATTTCGTTAGATTCGACTTAAATCTTCCAAAATCCTCTGATAATGTTCACAAAGAAAAAGCGGCCGAAAAAAACGACCACTTTCCTTAGATACTTATTTGCTTGGTGAGCTATACAAATCCTTGTTGACCAGATTGGGGGGGCGCCGCCCTTCCAACACCGCCTTGATGTTCTCCGCCGCCATCATCCCCATCTTGGTACGCGTCTCAATCGTAGCACTTCCAATATGAGGAGCCACCACCACGTTGGACAACTCCAACAGCGGATCATCCGGTGAAATAGGTTCCTCTTTGAAGACGTCCAGCCCGGCTCCACCAATCGTTCCGTCCTGCAGCGCTGCTGTCAGCGCTTCCTGATCGACGACATTCCCTCGAGACGTGTTGATCAAGATGGCCGTCGGTTTCATCAATTGCAGTTCCTTCGCCCCAATCAGATGATGCGTCTCTGGCATCAGCGGGGTATGCAGGGAGACATAATCAGACTGCTGCAAAAGTTCTTCTAACGAGCAGTATTCCACGCCAAGTTCCGCTTCTGCGGCGGGATTGCGGTGCCTCGACGTATAGAGAATACGCATCCCAAAACCTCGTGCCCGTCGAGCCACAGCTTGTCCGATTCGACCTAAGCCCACGATGCCTAAGGTAGCTCCGCTAACATCATGACCTAGCAGCACCAGCGGATGCCAGGCAATCCAGAAACCATCCCGCGTAAAACGGTCGGCAGCGATCAGATTTCGTGCGGCCGCCATCAACAAGGTAAAAGCCATATCGGCCGTCGTCTCTGTCAGTACATCGGGGGTATTTGTCACAGCAATATTTCTTCTTGTCGCAGCTGCCACATCAATATTGTCGTAACCGACGGCATAGTTGGCGATGACGCGCAGTTTTTTCCCAGCCGCCATCACCTCTTCGTCGATAGGGTCACTGAGCATGCACAATAAGGCATCAGCCTGAGATACATGGTAGAGGAGCTCATGCTTTTCCGGCGCGGGAAAGGCCGGCCACAGATCGACATAAGCGAATTCCTTTAAGCGATCTATTGCCGGTTGGGGCATATCGCGAGTGACAAAGACTCTCGGGCGAACACTGTTGTTCATGAAAAAGCTCCTTTCATCATGGAGGAAAAAGCTAACAATATAGAGATCTTACTGTGAAGTACCGGCGATGTCCAGCCTTTAGAACTGATCCTTCATGAATTTCAAAATAGTAAAGCGGCCAATCCCCTTCGAAGTTTCATCTTCTACAGGGATTGGCCGCGGCTTTAGATATCCACTTGTCTCGATTCTTCAGGATTCACGCCGAATGTTTCTGTCGCGATACCTGCCGCATCATGAGCGTCTTTGATCCGTTTCTCTTGATGGCCCAAGACCACTTCTTTGTCGGCGGCGGAACGTCCAGGCCCCTTTGGCAAGCCTATCACCTCCGCCATTAGGATGCCCGAATTTATATCTATGGTTACAGAGCCGCCTGAGCCATTTCATTCAATTTCACAATGGTCTGTTCGATCCGATTGGCTGCATACTGAATTTCCTGTGACGCTCCTGCAAACTCCTGAGACACGGCCGTCAATTCAGACATCTGTTGTTGGATGGTTAGTACAGATACTTGTAAACTGCTTAGGACCGCTTTGACTTTATCTGTCGAGGACGTGCTAAAATCAGCCAAACGACCGATTTCTTTTGCCACTACGGCAAATCCCCGTCCTGCTTCCCCGGCCCGAGCCGCTTCAATCGATGCGTTGAAACCCAATAATTTTGTTTGACCGCCCACTTTGTTGACGTACTCGATTACTTCATCGGTCTGTTTGCACTGGTGTAAGGCTTGACAAGCCTGTTCGGATGCTCCCCCAACCGAGGCGGCCAATTCTTGCGAACTAGCGGACATGTTCTCCAACGAATCGGTAATGTGCTTCATTTGGACGACCAAGTTACGTGCAATCTCTTCGATCATCTTTTCCGTCTCGACAGGAATACTGACGCCGATAACACCAACCGTTTGACCGTCTGCATGCAACGGTATGGCATAAGCCAAATAAGGCACTCCGTATATTTCGGGGCCTACTTCAGTAACCTGTTCTATCCCCTCCTGGACAGCCCGGTAGGTCGCTGTGCCAGGACGCAACGGCACACCTATACTTACCGCTTTTATATCAATCTTCTTTCCAGGTATCTTGAGGATAAACTTTTCTTCGTCAGCTACAGTGATACATGCTTTACCAAAGGAGATCTTGTGCAGATACGGAGCCATTTGTAGCGCATACTGAACAATGCTATGCATCCGCATTCCTCCTGTAGGATAAATGATTAATATAATAATACATCACCCACTCGGTAAATGCGATGATTTTCACAAGCATATTTGGTACCTAGCTAGTCTTTTTTCATTTTGGAATTATCGTTCAAACCTAAAAAAAGATAAAAACGCCACTCTCGAAAATTGTGGCGTTTTTATGATCCTACTTTCCTTATTTTACCCTCCGCCGACCGGGGGGAAGAGTGAGACTGTATCCCCATCAGCCAATTCATGACCAATCTCTTTCGAATGGCCGTTGACCATGCAGATGGCCACCTCTTCTTCCGGAATGTGGATTGCCTGAAGGACTTCCCGAACAGTGCTTCTCACCGGGAACTCCATATGCCGAGTCATAAAGCGCTTGTCTCGAAAAGTGGCAAACAATTTGACGAAGACGGTAATATTCTGTTTCAGGGCCGCCTCATTCAACACAAACTGCTCCGATGTTCCATAGCCGTTCAGATGATCTCCCATAGGGTTTCCCCTCCTTTAGCAAAAGGGGAGGCTCTCATGCCTCCCCCGTGATCTTATTCCAATCCAAGTTCTTTTCGTTTTTCTGCCGTCGGCACTCCATCGGCATCCCAACCGCGGACTTCATAATACTTGGGAAGCAGTTCATCGAGCTTGTGGACCCATCCTTTCGAGGGGCCTTCCGGCAGGGGCTCTTCAAGCAAGCGCTTCGGCAAAGTGTCATCCGCTTTGGTCAGACCGGCCTTCAAGTTGAAGATGCGCTCCAAGTTATAAATGCGATCCCCAGCGGTCAGCACATCTTCCGCCGTCACTTCCACGCCCCAAGCTGCGCTCAGCAGGTCTGCATAGTCACCGGCCCCTAGCGCGAAGGAGGTGAAGAGACACATACCTGATGCATCGATGGAGGCGGTTAGATCTTGGAAGATCTTCGCCCAGAGCGGTTTGCCTTCCAGGGAGAACCGGTCCAGTTTTTCCGGCAGGCCTAAGATTTCCGGTGAAATCAGATAGCCGCGAACATGGCAACCGCCCCGGTTGGATGTGGCGTATTGGACGCCGTGTCCTTGAATGCCCCGTGGATCATAGGCAGGCAGTTCCTGCTTTTTCACGGTCATCGAATACTCGGGGACACCGTACGATTCAGCCAACCGGTAGGAACCTTGGGCTAGTTTGGCCCCGAAGCCTTCGCTGGTACCCATCCTTTTCGTCCACTCGATAATCGCTTCCGCATTGCCCCAAGTCAGTTCCGGACCATCGACTTCTTCTGGTTTGATATACCCCTTTTCAAAGAGCTCCATGGCGCAGGCAATGGTGGCGCCAGCGGTGATCGTATCCAGACCGTATTCGTTGCAGAGATGGTTCGCTTTGATGATCGCTTTCATGTCATTGATGCCGCAGTCGGAACCGTAGCACCAGATCGTTTCATACTCCGGCCCGCCGCCTTCCATCTCATCGGCCTTCGTGTAGCGACCGCAAGCGATGGGACAGCGGTAGCAGGGATCCTTCTTCACTAAGTACTCGGCAGACAAGGTCTCACCGGAAATCGCTTCGGCGTCGGCGAAGACACCTGTTTGGAAGTTGCGGGTAGGCAGCACTCCGCTTTCATTGATGATGTTGACGAGTACGGCCGTGCCATAGGTCGGCAGACCTTGACCGGTGACGCCGTTTTCACGAATCTTCTTCATGGCGTCTTTGACGAAAGCTTTCATCTTTTCTTCGTCGGCGATCTTCACCTTGCCAGAGCCACGAACGACGATAGCTTTCACATTTTTGGAACCGACAACGGCACCTACGCCGGATCGACCAGCGGCACGGTAGCGCTCATTCATGATTGCGGCCATGGGGGAGAGGTTTTCCCCGGCTGGACCGATACAGAGGACCCGAGCTTTGGGATCGCCAAATTCTTCAAGCAGGGTGTCTGTCGTCTCGTTGACTTTCATCCCCCAGAGATGAGCCGCATCCTTAATCTCCACTTGATCGTCTTTGATGCTGATATAGACCGGTTTTTCCGCCTTACCTTCCAGGACGACGATGTCATAGCCGGCGTTTTTCAGTTCCGGTCCCCAGAATCCGCCGGAGTTGGAGGAAGCGATCGTGCCGGTTAAAGGCGATTTGGTAATCACCATATAGCGGCCACCGGTAGGAACCGTTGTCCCGGTCAACGGACCTGTGGTGATGAAGACCTTGTTTTCCGGGCTTAAGGCATCGATTTCAGGGTCAATCTCTTGAGACAGCAGGTAACTGCCCAGCCCACGGCCGCCGATGTACTTTTTCGCCGTTTCTACATCCAGGGGCTCACATTTGACCGTGTTTTCCGTCAGATTGATCCGAAGGACTGTACCTACGTAGGCATTCATGAGAACTCCTCCTTAGAAATATGTACTAGGATGACGTCTTCAGCTTGTTGTTTGAAATCATTCTCACAAATAAGGCTATAGGGGCATGATTCTTAAAACGTTATTGATGGAAAAAGAAAATTCAATCCATTGGATCTTCCATTTAGAATGAGAGTGGATGAAGTTCATCAAGACGATTCCCTTTTGACCTTGAGAAGCAATAATTGAGATTGCACCTTCATTCACCCATATATGTAATTAGGCAAAAACATTAAAATCCCTGCTTCAATACACAAAAGATTATAAATTATCTTAATATATGTTTTTGTATTCATATTATCACTTTGCCTTTTAAACAGAAATAAGTCTTTTTCAGACTAAATATAATCTGAAAAAGACTTTTCTACTGCATGATGATGTTTATGTATATTTAAGAAAAGGCGGTTCGGAAACGATCGGCTGCCGACGCTTTTTTACAGCGCTCACAGCGGACAGTTCCATCGCCAGAGTACTCGATTGGATTCCCTTGCATCTGCTTGCGCAGGTATTCTGCCTGTTCCCGGGTTACGACTGGTTTCCCGCAATCGGGACAGATCAACAACTCGAAAGTCTTGTTCCAGATCTGCCGCGTCCCTGATTTATCCTGAACCTTGATGGCCCCGGTCGGGCAGATGGAGGCACAGGCAGCGCAACCGATACAGTCGGCGGCTGGATCGTCAAACGGTGTGGCAATCTTTTTGGTAACACCTCGGTGAACCGTCGAGATGGCTCCGGCGCCGATCTTCTCACAGGCACTGGCACATAAGCCGCAGAGAATACAGTCAGAGGAGTTTTCTTTTTTAAACCGGTCAGGCTTTTCGAGGCCGTACTCTTGCATCAGCTTTCCGATGGTCTCGTTTTCCGGCGCCCGAGCGGCCAACAGCATGATCAGGGTCTTGCGCATGCGGAGGATTTTCTCGGAAGCTGTGAACACCTCAATCTCGGCGGAGACCGGGTATACGCAGGAGGTGACAACCTTGTGCCAGCCTTTCTCCACCACTTCGACGATACAGAGACGGCAGCTGGCCAGCCCCGGCAGCGCATCATTGTGGCAGAGCGTGGGAATATGGATTCCTTCTCGCCGGGCCACCGTCAATAGATACTCGCCCCGTTCCGCCTCGCAAACTTTTCCGTCGATGACGATTTTCATGATACCACCTCCTAACGAACCTTGACGGCATTACGCTTGCAGCTATCGACACAGTTACCGCAGCGGATGCACTTCTCCTGGTCGATGACATGTCGTTGTTTCGTCGAGCCTGTGATGGCATCGGTGGGACAGTCCCGTCGACAAAGGCCGCAACCGTTACAGAGAGCACCGTCGATCTCAAAGGTGGTCAGTTCCCGGCATACGCCGGCTGGACAGCGCCGTTCCTGGATATGAGCCAAGTATTCCTCCCTAAAGTACCGGATGGTGGTACTCACCGGGTTGGGAGCACTCTTACCTAAGCCACATAAGGCTGCTTCTGCCATCGTCTCCCCGATGTTGAGTAGAAGGTCCAGATCCGATTCTTGCCCCCGTCCTTCACAGATGTCTTCTAGGATCTCTGCCATGCGGCGGATCCCTTCGCGGCAAGGCACACATTTTCCGCACGACTCGTCCGCTAGGAACTGAACGTAGTAGCGGGCGACGTCGACCATACAAGTGCGGTCATCCATGACAATCATCCCGCCCGATCCCATCATGGAACCGGCCTCAGTGAGGCTGTCAAAATCGACGGGCAAATCGAGCAACTCTTCAGGGATACACCCGCCGGAGGGGCCGCCTGTTTGGACAGCTTTGAATTTCCGCCCGCCTAAGATGCCGCCGCCGATATCAAAGATCAGCTCCCGCAAGCGGATGCCCATGGGTACTTCGACGAGTCCCGTATTTTTCACCTTGCCCACTAGAGAGAAGACCTTCGTCCCGGTGCTCTTCTCCGTCCCAATCTGGCGAAACTGGTCCCCGCCCTGTGTAAGGATCACAGGGATGTTGGCCCAGGTCTCGACGTTGTTGAGGACCGTCGGTTGACCCCAGAGGCCTTTTTCCACGGATCGTATGTACTTGGCCCGCGGTTCACCCACTTTTCCTTCGATCGAAGCCATGAGTGCCGTCGATTCGCCGCATACGAAGGCGCCGCCGCCTCGGACGATAGATAAGTCGAAAGAAAAGCTGCTGCCTAAAATATTGCGGCCGAGATAGCCCCGCTCCCGGGCTTGTTCTATCGCCTTCCGGATCGTCTCTACGGCCAGCGCATACTCATCGCGGATGTAGATAAACCCTTCGTTCGCACCGACGGCATAGGCGCCGATGATCATCCCTTCAATGACGCTGTGCGGATCCCCTTCCATGATGCTCCGGTCCATGAAAGCGCCCGGATCACCTTCATCGCCGTTACAGACGACATATTTCGGAGAGTTCTCATAGCTGGCGCATTGTTTCCACTTTCGCCCCGTGGGAAAGCCGGCGCCGCCGCGTCCACGCAGGCCGGAACGGTGCACTTCTTCGATGACAACATCAGGTGTCATTTCTTTTACGGTTTTTTCTAAAGCGCCGTAGCCGCCATGGTCGATATAGTCGTCGATCTGATGGGGATCAATCTCGCCGACATGGCGCAGTGCGATTTTGACTTGCGGGGTGTAGAATTCATTTTCCCGCAGCGTTAGGACCGGCTTGCCTGTTTTTGCGCTGATATGGAGCAGCTTCGGAATCACCTCTCCGCTGCGCAGCGTTTTCTCGACGATGGCTTCCACATCATTTAGGGATACCTTGTAATAGGCGATATCATCGGGAACGATGCGGATCATCGGTCCCTTTTCACAGAGTCCCTGACAGCCTGTCTCTTTGATGAGGGGATGGACCTTAACGTCGAGACCGGCCTCGTCAATTTTCGACCGCAATGCCTTGGCAATCGCCGGACTGTCGTTGGCCAAACAGCCGGGGCCGCAACAGACGAGCACCGTCCGGCAGTCTCTGCGAAGAGTTCCTTCGGACAAATGTGCCTCTCTCATCCTGATGTCTGCCTGGTTAGGGTTACTCATGGGCTACACCTCCTGAACGGTCGCTCTGACCAAAGGCATCGCCGTACTGAGCGATGATCTCCTGCAGTTTGGCCGGGGTGACCTTGCCATAAAAGGTCTCATCGATGACAATGACCGGTGCGATGGCGCAGGCACCGAGGCAGTTGACCATCTCGATGGAAAATTGCCCATCTTCCGTTGTTTCACCAGGCCGAATCTTCAGCAATGTGTATAATTCGTTCGCGAGCATCTGAGAAGAACGGATGTGGCAGGCCGTACCATCACAGATTTTGATGACATGCTTCCCTTTTGGTCGTAAGCTGAGGGCCTTATAAAAAGTGGCTAAGCTGTAGATTTTGCTCAAGGGGAGTTCTAAATAGTCGGCGATCAACTCCATCGACTCCCGAGGGATGAATTGAAATTCCTTTTGAATATCCTGCAGCATAGCCAAAGTGTAACGCTGTTCTTTAGGATAGCCTTCCAAAATCCTGCCGGTGACGGCCACCCGATCCGGTGACCTGTGCTGCATACCGGATGAAAGAGTCACAATGTTCACCTTCTGCTCTGAATTACTCCGTGAATGACCGTTAGCCTCCGGCCACTAACGGGAAGATGGAGATCTCGTCGTCGGGCTGCAGTCGCGCTTGCGGACCGCCCAGATGAGCGATATGGCGCCCATTGACGAGGATGATGACTTGATCGCTCACCGTCCCCTCTTTCAGCAGTTCTTTCTGCATCCGGCGGCCGCAGCGCTGACCGAGGAACAGGATCAGATCTTCCACAGTGGCACAATGATCGACCGTGAGTTCCTTCGCGTTGGCGTACTCACGAAAATAGGCGTAGAAGTTCACCTTCAATAGACTTCACCTTCATCTGATACATCCTGTCTAGCGCCCATAATGAAGAATCTGCAATCGGCCCGCTGGATACGAGCTGGCCGATTGCAGATCGATAGTTCCGACGTGATCCAAAGAGAGCGAGCCTACTCTGCCTTACCCTTCAATGGTGAGCGCCTTTGTTTTTTCCGCGGTCGGAATCCCATCGGCATTCCAACCGCGAAGGGCGTAGTATTCCTCCAGCATCGGTTCCAGTTCTACGACTTTTCCTTTCGCCGGACCATCGGGCAGGGGCTCTTCGAGGAGCCGTTTGGGCAGTGTGTCATCAGCTTTGCTGAATCCGGCTTTCAGGTTGAAGAGCTTTTCCAGGTTCCAGATACGTTCCCCCAATTCCAAAATCGCTTCATCGCTGCAATCCCAGCCTAAGGCGGTGCGAATCTGCGCGGCGATTTCAGGAAGCCCGATTCCTAAGGACGTGAAGAGACAGATACCTGCCGAGTCGATGACTGCCGTCAGGTCTTGAAAAATCTTCAACCAGAAGGCTTTGCCTTCCGTCGTCAGCGGATCGAGCTTTTCGGGGACACCAAGGATCTCCGGCGCGGTCAGATAGCCGCGAACATGGCATCCACCCCGGTTGGAAGTGGCATATTCGAGGCCCATACCTTGAACGCCACGAGGATCGTAGGCAGGGAGCTCCTGCTTTTTCACGGTCATCGATAACTCGGGGCAACCGTAGCTTTCGGCCAGGCGGTAGGAACCTTCGGCCAACTGATCGCCAAAGCCTACCCGCAGGCCCGTCTGACGGGTCAGCTCGACGATCGCGTCCGCGTCACCGAAGACTAGGTCCCGGCCAACCTGCTCCCGGCTCAAGATGCCTTTTTTTATCATCTCCATGGCACAGGCGATCGTCGCACCCATGGTGATCGGATCGAGCCCGAGTTCATTACAGATAAAGTTGGCCTTCGTGATGGCGGCCAAATCGTGGATACCGCAGTTGGCCCCGTAAGACCAGCCTGCTTCGTATTCGGGACCTTCGCCGAATCCTTGGTAAGGGCCGTCGCTGATGCGGGTGACCCGGGCACAGCCGATGGAACAGCCGAAACAGCCCTTGTTGCGGACCAGGTATTTTTCCCGCAGCGTTTCGCCGCCAGTCTCGTCAGCACGATCGAATTTGCCTGAGGCAAAGTTCTTCGTCGGCAGTGCGCCCGATTGGTTGAGCACGTTGACCAAGACTTCTGTGCCATATGTGGGCAGACCCACACCGGTGACTGGATGTGCTTTTAACTTGGTCCGTGCATCCATAGATGCCGCCAAAAAGGCGTCAGGCTGAGCAACAGCGACGGCGCCCGTTCCTCGGACGACGACAGCTTTTAAGTTTTTCGAACCCATGACGGCGCCTAAGCCGGAACGTCCGGCAGCCCGGTGCTTATCGTTCATGATGGTGGCGAACTTGACGAGCCGTTCCCCGGCAGGTCCGATGCAGGCCACCCGGGCGTCCTCTTCGGTTTCTGTGACGAGGAGGTCTGTCGTTTCGTGGACATCTTTTCCCCAGAGGTGAGCTGCGCTGCGTATTTCTACTTGATCGTCATTTATGTAAAGATATACGGGGCCGTCGGCCTTGCCTTCAAAAATGATCCCATCATAGCCAGCGAATTTGAGCTCAGGGCCGAAATGTCCCCCTGAGTTGGATGCACCGATCGTGCCTGTCAACGGGGCTTTCGTGACGACGACATACCGTCCGGAACAAGCGGCAAAGGTGCCTGTCAGCGGACCGGTCATGAAGATGACCTTGTTTTCGGGACTGAAGGGTTCCACCTTCGGGTCTACTTCGTCGATCACATACTTGGTTCCGAGCCCGCGAGCGCCGAGGTACAATTCGGCATCCTTCATGTTGAGTGGCTCTTTCTGAATCGTCTTTTCCGTCAGATTTACCCGCAACAGCGTGCCTTTCCAGCCAAACATTATACGCTCGCCTCCCCGAAGACTTCCTTGAATTTGTCGGCCACAGCCTTCTTCTTGCGCAGGTTGGCCACATTCGCCTCTTTAAACTCAATGGCCCCGGTAGGGCAGACCTTGGCGCAGTTGGAATCGCCGCCGCAAAGATCACACTTGATGATTTTTCGTTCCACAGGATGATAGTTGACATTGCCGAAGGGACAGGCGCTGATACAAAATTTGCAGCCGATACACTTGTTTTCGTCGACGACGACCGTACCTGATGCGTTTTTCGACAAGGCTTCGGACGGGCAGACTTTGCTGCATGCAGCCTCTTCACATTGCATGCACATGACCGGCACAGAAATGGCGGCTTCTTCAAAGGTCAGCACTGACAGGGCCGCTTGTTTGGGGTTAAAGGCACCTTCCCGGTGGAAGGAGCAGATGAGTTCACAGCTTCTGCAGCCCAAACATTTTTCCGGCGAAATCATTAGTACCTTGCTCATGGTAACCTCCTCAGGATTCATGGTTTTGGCACTTCCTGGTGTCCTAAACGCCGAGATTTGTGTATCTGTTTTCTATGTATATTATTTGAAATATTTATGCACAAAATAGAAAAACCCTTCTGTTGAGTTAAACATATTTATTGAATATTTGGCGTGTACGATGATTTGTTTCACCCCTTTTTCTTTCTTTATTTCACAAATAATATGTTTGTTTAAGCATATTTAATCCTGCTCAGATTGTGTTATATGCTTTTTTATGCATATTTATATGAATATAATGTGAGTTTAGTACCAGTTCGACAAAGCGAACAACGAGCACTCCAAACTTTTAACCCCCTACCCTCTGTGCGACACGTTTAAACATGAAGAAGCCCTGAACCTATGTCGATTCAGGACTTCTCAGTCTTACTCCCGTACATTCGGCATATTTCCTCGTGCACGGTAATGGGTATGCAACAATTTCTGAGCGACTTCACTGCCCGGATGTCCCAAGAATTCCTCATACATCCGCTGGATCGTCGGATTTTCATAGCTGTTGCGAAGGTGCTTATTATAGTCGATCTCATACAGGGCATCAGCCCGGTTGTGGCGGTAATCTAAGGAAAGCTTTTTATGATCCCTTCCGGACAGGATCGGTTGGCCACCACCGCCGACACAGCCGCCAGGGCAAGCCATGATTTCCACATAGTCAATCTTTTCGCCGCCCAAGATGGCGTCGAGAATGCGCCGGGCATTGCCGGTCCCATGGGCCACAGCCACATGGATATCCCGCCCGCCGAGCATCACATGGGTCAGCTTTAGGCCCGACTGTCCGCGAATCTCACGAAACTCGACGGTTTGCTCCCGAGTCCGCTTTTCCGGTGCATCGGCCATCTCTTTCCCGCCGTTCATCACCCACCAGGCGGTCCGCAGCGCCGCCTCCATCACACCGCCGGTGGCACCGAAGATCGTGCCTGCCCCTGTATAAGTACCGAGGGGTGCATCGAATTCGTCGTCGGGCAGGTTCGCAAAGTCGATTCCGGCCTGGCGGATCATCCGGGCCAATTCCCGGGTCGTAAGCACATAGTCTATGTCCGGCCGTTCCCCGTCGCCATGCTCGGGACGGGCCGCCTCATACTTCTTGGCAGTACAAGGCATGATGGCTACCGAGATCATCCGCTCCCTGGGAATGCCCCGCTCTTGATAGTGATAATGGCGGCAGAGGGCACCGAACATGGCCATGGGTGACTTACATGTGGATACATAGGGGATAAGTTGTGGATAAAAGTGCTCGCAGAACTTAATCCAGCCGGGGCAGCAGGACGTAAGAAAAGGAAGTTTGTTTTGTTCCAGACGCTCGACAAACTCGTAGGCCTCTTCCATGATGGTCAGGTCAGCCGCAAAGTCGGTGGCAAAGACCTGATCAAAGCCGAGCCGCCGCAAGGCCGTCACCATCTTTCCGGTTACTTTCGTCCCCACGGGCAGGCCAAACTCTTCCCCTAAGGTCACTTGAATGGTCGGAGCTGTCTGGACAACCACATGGTTTTGAGGATCCTCTAAGGCCATCCAAACGGGGTTGATGTTCTCTTTATCGGCGAGGGATGCCGTAGGGCAGGCGATGACACACTGTCCGCACATGATGCATGCCACATCACCCAGATCGCGCATGAACGGCGGCGCGATGACGGTGTCGAAGCCCCGTTTCTGGGCCGAGTAGACGTAACACTCTTGAATCTTGGAACAAATGCTTTCGCAACGGCGGCAGTGGATGCACTTGTTGTAGTCTCGCTGGATGGCTGGATTGTTGTGGTGGATCTCATAGCGCATCGTTTCACCGGTCGGTTCGATATTGCGGATGCCCAGATTGTCGGCCACGTTCTGAAGCTCACAGTTTAAGTTGCGGATGCAGGCGGTGCACTCCCGGTGATGGTTGGAAAGGAGCATCTCGACGATCTTTTTCCGGGCTTTTCGTACTCGTGACGTGTTCGTACGGACTTTCATGCCCTCTTCGACCGGATAGATACAGGCCGCAGGCAGTGACTTTCTCCCCTCCACCTCCACTAAGCAGACCCGACAGGCACCAATCTCATTGATATCTTTGAGATAACAGAGGGTGGGGATGTTGACGCCGATATTGCGGGCTGCCTCCAAAATAGTCGTCCCCTTCTCGATTTCTACCGGCTGCCCGTCGATTTCCAACTTGACTCGCTCGATCTGCTTTTCTGTGTGCTCCTGATCATTCATGGCGAGAATTGGATTTTTCTCATGGTTCTGCAATGTTCATCACCCCCTGGAAAGGGCCTTGTTTTTTCGAGCCATCTTCGGGCGGTGCATGACCTTGCAAACGCCTGCAGGGCAGCGTTTATCTTGAATATGGGCGAGAACCTCGTCCCGGAAATAGTTTAGCGTGCTGATGACCGGATTGGGCGCCGTCTGCCCTAGACCGCAGATGGCACCTTCTTTGATGTCCCGGCTCAATTCTTCGATAATCTCTAGATCCTCCATCTCGCCGCGCCCTTCGGTGATCGCGATGACCTTCTCCAAAAGCCGTTTCGTGCCGATCCGGCAGGGCACACACTTTCCGCAGGATTCATCGACAGAAAACTGCAGGTAAAACCGAGCCATATCGACCATGCAATCCTGCTCATCCATCACGATGATGCCGCCAGAGCCCATCATGGAACCGATTTCGTGGAGGCTGTCAAAATCGATGGGGGTGTCAAGATGCGCTTCTGGCAGAATGCCCCCGGTTGGCCCTCCCATTTGTACCGCCTTAAACTTGCGCCCCTGTGGAATGCCCCCGCCGATGTCATAGATGATCCTTCTCAAGGTAGTCCCCATGGGCACCTCAATCAGTCCTGTATTGTTCACCTTGCCGGCAATGGAAAAGACCTTCGTCCCTTTGCTGCGTTCCGTCCCCATGGTGGCAAACCACTCCGGTCCCCGCAAGATAATCTGGGGAATGTTGGCGTAGGTCTCCACGTTATTCAGAAGGGTCGGTCGATCCCACAGTCCTGACACGGCCGGGTAGGGCGGACGAGGACGAGGTTCGCCCCTCCGGCCTGTCACTGACCGAAGCAGGGCCGTTTCTTCGCCGCAGACGAAAGCACCAGCACCAAGGCGAAGTTCCAGATCAAAATCAAAGCCGCTGCCGAGGATGTTTTTGCCAAGCAACCCGGCAGCTTTGGCCTGGCCGATGGCGGTCTCGAGCCGGTGGACGGCCAGCGTATAATCGGCCCGCACATACAGATATCCTAAATGAGCAGCGACGGCATACCCGGCGATGACCATCGCCTCGATGATCCCGTGAGGATCCCCTTCCATGAGGCTTCGATCCATAAAGGCCCCCGGATCACCTTCATCGCCATTGCAGACGATATACTTTTTTTCGTCCTTCACTCCTGCCGTGAAGGACCACTTCTTTCCCGAGGGAAAGCCGGCGCCGCCTCGTCCTCGGATCTGAGAGGCCTCTACCGTCTCAACGACCTGCTGCGGGGACATGCTCATCAACGCTTTCGCCAAGGCAAAATACCCGTCATGAGCGATGTATTCATGGATATCTTCCGGGTCGATGAGGCCGCAATTGCGAAGAGCTACCCGAACCTGACCACGAAAAAAATCGTTTTCGTCCAACCTCTTAATGGGCTGTCCCGTAGAGGAGCTACGGTACAAAAGACGTTCGACCAGATTCCCTTGCTCGAGATGGTCGTCGCAAATCTCCGGGAGGTCCTCTGGCTTGACGCGGCAGTATAAGATCCCTTCGGGGTGAATGATGACGACGGGACCTAAATCGCAAAAGCCAAAACACCCTGTCATCCCCACATGGACCTGATCGCTCCAGCCTCGCCGTTCAATCTCTTTTTCGAACGCGGCTTGCAGTGTCTCACTGTGACCGGTCATACAGCTTGTCCCTCGGCAGAAGAGAATTTGGCGAGGGAACGATATGTTTTCGTCTGCCTTTTTGTCCGGAGTTTCATTTGTAAGGCGATGCGCGAGTACCGGGCGGTAGCGTTCTTTAATTTTCTCTAGGTCTTCGACGGACCGAATCGGCCCGATAGCGTTACGATTTACCATTAAGATTTTCCTCTTCTGCAGCCCTGTTTCTGTATTTCGCCAGGATAAAGGGGACATCTTCCGCTTTGACACGGCTGTATATTTCATCGTTTATCGCCATGACCGGCGCCATCCCGCAAGCACCGACACAGCGACTGCTCGTCAAAGAAAAAAGACCGTCTTTCGTCGTCTCCGTCACGTCGATGGACAGTTCTTTTTTCAGGGCCTTGACAATATCCTGTGCTCCTTTGACATAGCAGGTCGTACCTAAACAAACTCCGATGGTATACTTCCCTTTCGGACGGGTGGAGAAAGTACTGTAAAAACTGACCACCCCGGCAACCTCACTGATCGGGATGGACATGCGATCGGCCACGTAAACTTGAACTCCTTCCGGAATGTAATCGAAAATCTCCTGGGCTTTCTGCAGCACACGAACAAGTTGACCAGGCTTGTCCCGGAATTCTTCCAATGCCTGATCGAGCCTTGCTTTTTTGTCTTTGTCCTTGATGAGTTCTGCCGTATCGATATGGGGGGCGTCCCAACGGTCAGCGGCCATATATCGTTTTACCTTATCCATAGGGCCTCCCGGTATAGCAAGGTTCTTACACTGACAGATTCCAGCTTTTTTACCGCTAAACTTCTCATGGTAGGATACCCAAGATCTGTTTTTCTATGTCCCTACACCCTCTACGGTGACGGCTCATATGCAATAGAGTTGGATGAATTTCATGAGGGGGCCTGGGAAGATGAAGAGATGGACCCTGCCATTGGCTGCGCTGCTGACCGCTGCGATGCTTCTGTTCCTCGTCTCGCCTGTTTTCGCCAATACCATCAAGCTCATCGTTGACGGTACCTATGTTCAAAGCGATGTAGCACCGTTGTTGGTCAACAACCGTGCACTCGTCCCTATCCGGGTTGTCAGCGAGCGTCTAGGTGCCCATGTGGATTGGGACCCGAACACGTCTACAGCGACCATACAATCGGGCAACCGGGTCATCTACCTCACAGCCGGGAGCTCCACTGCCGACATTGATGGAAAAACAGTCTATCTCGATCCACCGCCGCAGCTCATGGAGGGACGCCTGATGGTTCCGCTCCGCTTTATTTCAGAATCTCTGGGCAAGAACGTCTACTATGATGCGACTTTTCTCGATGAACCGACCGTTTGGGTCTCTACAGAAAATCTATTATCTCTAGATGATGTGAACGTGAACGATGGCAATTACATCGAATACACGGAAGAGGCCAGCGGACTCCCCTATTATGTTATGAAATCAGAGGGCATGACGAAGCGCGGTATCCGCATCGGCGATCCGATTTCGACCGTCAAAGAACGCTACGGCATTCCCCAGCGTGATACTTTTGACTCCTCGACAAAAAAGAATATTGTCGAGTACACCACCTTGTTCTTGCCGCAATCCGGTTATAGCTACTGGTTAGTATTTGAGCATCAGAACGGTACCGTAGAGCGAGTCGTCGTCTATCCACCAAACTAATAAGTTGATGCAAAAGGGACATCACTGCGGCGATGTCCCTTTTGCTTGTTTTCGCTTAACAGTCTCCATAAAATGAGATACACTTATCCTGATAAATCGCCCCAACCGAAAACCGATGTACGATTTCGTCATAAAAAAGGAGTTTATCGCGTTTATGGACAATCAATCGCAACCGAACTGCCCTTCCTGGCACGATGATGTCCGCCGGGTGGCGCAAGGCATCCGCCGGCGCGTGCTGGAACACACCGTCAAAAACAACGGCGGCTATCTCAGCCAAGCCTGCTCGTCTGCTGAGATGCTCGCCACACTATATCTGAAAGTGATGAACGTAGGACCTGTCGAGCGTCCTCTTGTTCCACCGCCCTTTCCGGGCGTGCCCGGTCCGAACAACCCGAACAGTTTTACTGGTGCTATCTTCAACGGACCGAAAGCACCTCACTTGGATCGCTTCATCCTTTCACCGGCCCAGTATGCGCTCGTCGTTTATGCAGCCTTGATCGAACTGGGCCGCATGGATCCGGAAGGATTGAACCAGTTCAACAAAGATGGCAGCACCGTTGAGATGATCGGTGCCGAACACTCTCCGGGCATGGAAGTGATGACCGGTTCCCTCGGGCAAGGCTTAAGTCAAGCGGCAGGCATCGCCATGGCCCGCAAACTGCGCGGGGAAACCGGCCGGGTTTGGGTATTCATGTCGGATGGCGAACTCCAGTCGGGCCAAAACTGGGAAGCCCTGCAAGCCATGTCCCACCATAAACTCGACAACATGGGCATCTATGTCGATGTGAATAAGCAACAATGCGACGGACCTATCTGTTCCGTCATGAATATGGACCCCCTGGCTGAACGGCTAGCCTCTTTCGGGGCACGGGTGATTGAGGTCAACGGACACGACCTTGACGCTTTGGCAGCACCGGCCGAACTGGAGCGGGACGGCCGGCCCCTCGTCGTTCTCGCCGATACGGATCCCTGTGCCGGAATGCCGATTCTCCAATCGCGAATCCCGAAGCTCCATTATGTTCGTTTTGTCAACGAGGACGAACGAAACCGCTATCAAGCCTTCTTAGCGGATTTTTGCGGATAATCGCGTCGATATGTGAAGTTGATTTGTAAAGTACACGATGAGGAGTACCGAAATGGAGATATTGTCAAAAGTACACGCCAAAAACCTCGTCCAGTGGGCGAAAGATAAGCCGGAGGTGCTCGTCCTTTCGGCCGATCTGACGAGCTCCACCGAAATCGACCTGTTCCGGGATACCTACCCCGACCGGTTTCTCTCGATGGGCATCGCTGAACAGAACATGCTGAGCTTTGCCGGCGGCCTCGCTCGGGAGGGCTTTTTTCCCTTCATCCATACCTTTGCCGTCTTTATCTACCGGCGCGCCTTCGATCAGATCGCTATGTCTGTGGCCTACCCGAACGTACCTGTTCGGATGTTCGGCTTTCTGCCAGGCATCATGACTCCCGGCGGCGCCACCCATCAGGCGATTGAAGACATCGCCGTCATGCGCGCCCTGCCCAACATGACGATCTTTGAATGCGGTGATGCCACCGATGTGGAATCGGTACTTGACGTGGCCCATGCTGTCAACGGCCCCGTCTATGTGCGCATGCTCCGTGGAGAGATTCCCCGTCTGTTCCACCCTTCCGACAAAATGCAGTTCGGCAAGGCCCGGGTCATCCAAGAAGGCACCGATATCACCTTGCTCACGACAGGCATCTGTACCGAAGAAGCCATGCGGGCGGTGCAGGTCCTGCAAAAGCGAGGGCTCTCGATCCAGCATATGCATGTGACGACCTTAAAACCCTTCGATGACCCCTCGGTGCTGGAAGCAGCGGCAAAGGCAAAGTACGGTGTCATCACGATGGAAAACCACTCCATCATCGGTGGTCTCGGAACCATCGTCGCCGAGGTGATGGCCGAAGCCGGGTTAGGCAAAAAACTCGTCCGCATCGGCCTAAAAGACACCTTCGTCCACGGCGCCAGCAAGCCTTATCTGATGCGTGAATACGGCATCGACGCCATGGCGCTCATCGCTGAAGTGGAGCGCCTCGTCGATGACCGCTTTGGCATCGTAGAAAGCGAACTGGCCCAAACCTACCTCGCCCCGGTGCACAGCCTGGCCAAAGCGGAGGCGTTGTAATGATTTCTGGAGAACGTTTTTCCGTCATTTACCGCCTGGTAGGATCAGAAAAAGAGGCCATCAAAAAGGCACTCGATATTTGCCTCGAGCAGACTGTCGAATTCCCGGAAGAACTGGTGCCTCGCGGCATGATCCGGGACCATGTGGTGGGGCGTATTGAGTCGGTAACGCCTATTAGCCAAGCCTCCTGTCGGGTCACTATCAGTTATGCCGTGGAAACAGCCTCTGGAGAATTGACGCAGCTGCTTAACGTGATTTTCGGGAACATCAGTATTAAACCGGGTATTGTCGTCGAAGAGATTTACCTTCCCGAATCACTGCTGAAATCCTTTCGCGGCCCTCGCTTTGGACGGCAAGGCCTGCGAAAGTTGCTCGGTGTTCCTCACCGTCCACTCTTGTTTACGGCGCTGAAACCGATGGGTCTTTCCACCGCCGAGTTGGCTAAAATGGCATACGAGTGTGCCCTTGGTGGCATCGACATCATCAAAGATGATCACGGCCTGACGAACCAGGTCTTCGCCCCTTACGAAGAGCGGGTGCGCCTTTGTACCCAAGCGGTAGCCAAAGCCAATCAGGAGACTGGCTTTAAGGCCATCTACGTTCCCAACGTGACGGCTCCCTATAATCAGTTGTTCCAGCGAGCCCGCTTTGCCAAAGAGGTGGGCGCTCAAGGGCTCATGATCTCGCCGGCCTTGGCTGGCCTGGACACCATGCGGGAACTGGCCGATGATGACAGCTTAGCGCTGCCCATCTTCAGCCATCCGGCCTTCCAAGGCAGCTATGTTACCTCTGCCGAAAACGGCATTTCCCACTTCGCCCTCTTCGGTCAAATCACTCGCCTCGCCGGAGCCGATGGCGTCGTTTATCCCAACTTTGGCGGCCGCTTCTCCTTTAGCCGGGAGGAATGCCGGCGGATCGCCGAAGGAACCGAAACACCGATGGGACATATCCAACCGATCTTCCCCTGCCCTGGCGGCGGGATGAGCCTCGAAGCCATCCCGGACATGCTCCAAGTGTACGGACGAGATGTCACTTTCCTCATCGGCGGCGGCCTCTTCCGCCATGGTCCAGACCTGGTTGAGAACTGCCGTTATTTCCGAGAGATGGTTGAAAAGATGGTTTAATTGGAATGCCCCTGCAGTCTCCGAATAATTCGGTTACGTGCAGGGGCATTTTTTGTCATTAATTCTTACTCGCTGATCAGGTGTTTTGAATCAGGTGTGCTGTTGAGGCTCTAAATAATCGGATGAACTGAAAAGCTATGTAAGGACGATCGTTTTCCACTAGCCATGCGTCGAAGCGTATCCCCGAGCCGTCTCGCCCCCTCTTGAAGTACCTCCTCCGGGTGGGTCGTGAAACAAAGACGAAATTCCTTTTCTCCGACCGGGGTCGTATAAAAGACACCACCGGGGACGAAAGAAACGCCCGATTTGATCGCCTCGTGCAATAGATCCCGGGAATGGACGTCCCCTTCGATTTGACACCAGAGATAAAACCCGCCGTCAGGTACGTGGAAGGTCAACTGCTCCCCTGCATATCGCCGCAACGCTTTAGCCATCACGTCGCGGCGATGTTTATATTCTTTTCGCACCTTCACCAGATGACTCGGCAGTTCGTCGCTTTCTAAGTACAGATGCAACAGCCACTGGCTCACATTGCTCGTGTGCAGATCGATATACTGCTTTTCCAAAGCGAGCCGGCTGATCAGTGTCGGTGCAGCCGCTACATAACCCATACGGAGGCCCGGAAAGAGAATCTTCGAAAAGGTATTGAGATAGATTACCCCGCCGTAGCCGTCCCTCGCTTTCATCGATAAGGGCGGCTTTTCTCCAAAATGCAACTCGCCGTAGGCGTCGTCTTCCACGATCACCAGGCGATAGCGTGCCGCTAGTTCCAACAGGTCCACCCGTTCCTGTTCCGTCATGACCCGGCCGGTAGGGTTATGGAAGGTGGGATTGATATACAGAAACTTCGGTCGGTAGCGAATGAGGTAGTCCTCTAGCAGTGGCAGGGACATGACTTCACCAACGGGCAACGTCAAGATGCGAGCTCCGGCCCCTTGAAAGACCTGAATCGCACCGATAAAGGTGGGCGCTTCCACAACGACATAATCTCCCGGTTCCAGCATCACCCGGGCCAGCAGATAGAGCCCGTTTTGAGAACCGGCAAAGGTCATCACCTGATCGGCTGTCGCCTTAATCCCCTTTTCGGCCAGGTGTTTAACCAGGGAATGACGCAGGGGTTCGTATCCTTCCGTCGGGATGTGACCGAAATCGGACCTTTCCATCTGATCCATATGCTGTTCCATCAAAGACTTCATGCTCTCGATGGGAAACGTCGCCGGATCGGCCATACCGGCAGCCAACGAGATATTGTCCCGGTCCATTCGTGCCGACACTAAATCGCGTAAGATCGTGGACATGGCCGACGGCGGCGCGGCGGCAAAAAGTTCTGTCCAGGGTATATCGCTGGTCGCTCCTGAATTCGCCACGGCGTGTCGCTCCACATAGGTACCGCTCCCCACCCGGGTTTTTATCCATCCCTCTTGCTCTAGGCAGCGGTAGGCATTGATAGCGGTCGTGCGACTCACATCGAAAATATCGGCCAGTTCTCGCTCCGGCGGCAGTTTGGCACCGGGCGGCAGAACGTGATGGAGAATTTTCTGAATCACCATATCGGCAATCTGCCGGTACAGTGGCTTCCTCGAACAAGGATCCAATTTCACGTCAGCAAAACAATTGGATGCATCCATTTGCTCCGTTTACTCCTTTTAATATCCAATTTACTCGCTTCATCAGTGAATTGGATATTTACGATGATTTTCCTGCCCTCTACAATAAGGACCAATCAGAAATTTTCCAAGGAGGGGCAGCGCTAATGGAAGCGGGAAAAAGTTCAGCCGCAATCATTCCTACGCCATCAACGGAGGATTTTCGCATCGCTCTTCGAGACACTTCACCCATCCTATTAGGCATTGTCCCCTTCGGCATCACCTGCGGGGTCATGGGACTTACGGCCGGACTGACACCCTTAGAGACGATCATGATGTCGATCATGGTCTTCGCCGGTGCCTCTCAGTTCGTGGCCATATCCATGTTAGGTGCCGGAATTACCAGTTGGAGCGTTATCGTCTTTACCACGCTGCTGGTCAACTTACGCCATCTGCTGATGGGCGCTTCCCTGGCGCCATACATGTCGCAGCTGCCCAAACCGCTACAAGCGCTCTTAGCTTTCGTTCTTACGGACGAATCCTACGCCATCACGATCAGCCGGACCCACAATGGCCATTACAGCGGCGCCTATCAACTGGGTACCAGCGTACTTTTATACACGACTTGGGCCGTATCGACGGCAGTTGGCGCTTATTTGGGCAGCTATTTCCCGGATCCGCTGGCTTGGGGCCTCGATTTCGCCATGCCGGCCACCTTCATGGTCCTCTTGATCCCCCGTTTGATGGAGGACCGCATCCAACAAATCGTCTGCGCCATCGCCGCCGTGCTAGCCGTTGCAGGAGCGCTCCTGTTGCCGGGGAAATGGTACATCATCATCGCCTGTTTAGCGGCCAGCGCCGTCGGCGCCTATCTGGAAGGGGGAAAAGGCGGTGCGCAGTGACATTCTCTGGCTCATTCTCGGCATGACTGCCGTCACCTACATGACCCGAATCAGTTCTTTGGGGCTGATTCGCTTCATGCCTCCCTGGATGGAAAAATGGCTCAAATATGTACCTACATCCGTCTTGACCATCCTCATCGTGCCGGCCTTGCTGCTCCCCCAGAGCAGGCTGGACATTTCTCTACAAAATCACTATCTCTTGGCGGGGCTCGTCGCTGCCCTCGTCGCTTATAAAACACGCAATGTGACCGCCACTTTGGGGCTGGGCATGGCGGTGATGTTTTCACTTCGCTGGCTATCCATTTGAGAACGGAAGAACTGTCGTTGCTTTACATTCCCAACGTCGACGATTATTTGTCACCTTCCATATCGTCTTGCGAAAATACCCATTGTCTCATTTCAACTAGTATGGTATAGTAACAGCAATCATCCTCCTTGAAGGATGCGGAGACGGGCTGACAGAGGTCAGTTCGAGATGAGCAGAGTAGAGTATGAGTGAAAACTACATAAGAGAGGAGTTGAGCCGAGTTGAGCTGAGCCGAGAAGTTTCCGGCATTCTTCGGATTTTCGGATCTATATTTTATGTTGCCCACTCAAACCAGGCCAATTTCGGTCTGGTTTTTTAATTTTGCTGGGCAAATACATTTTTTGAACAGAGAAAACCTATGGAGGAGAAATTGAACATGAATAAAGATCATCAACCGATTTTGCTTCAAGAAGAGGCCCTCACTGCTGGACATCGTACCGCCGGCCGCAGCAAGCAGTTAGCTGTCGTAGCGATGTTGATCGCCATCGGCGCCGTGTTGCGCATGGTTTCACCGGCCATCTTCGGGATCACCCCGAACTTTGTGATCGCCATGTACTGCCTCGCCATCGTCCTGATTCGGCCGAAACTCGGTGAAGCCCTGGCTATCGGTATCGTCGGCGGCGCTGTCAGCATGGTCTCTTCGAAATCCCCCATTCCCTACATAAACCTGATCACGGAACCTGCCGGCGCCATGGCTTGCGCGTTTATCGTCGCTACACTGTCCGACTTGGCCCTAGGCCGCTTCTCCCTCAAACCGCTCGTCGCCACCGTCATCGGTACACTCGTCAGCGGCGGCCTCTATGTACTGATCAACAAATTCGCCTTGAATCTTCCCGTGGCGGTAGCTCAAGGAGCCTTGGTCGGCGTCGTACTTCCGGTCACCCTGTTCAACGCTGTCATCGCCCAAGCGATTTACCTGCCGGCGAAAAAGCTGCTTCGCCTGTAGACCATCATAAACAATTCCTTACCTGATCACTTGTACGACAGCCTACAGGACTTGGGCTTCTCTGTAGAAACCTAAGCGTGTCTCCCTATCTGATGAACTCCCGAATAGGGAAAAGTGAATAATCTACGCCTGACAGGCCTGGGAGGTATCCCCGTTGCCATCGATAACGATAGAAAATCTGACCTTCTCCTACCCCGATTGTTCGTCCCCAGCCCTGTATGAAGTCAATCTCACCATTGAAGCGGGTGAGTTTATCGTCATCACTGGAGCTACAGGTGCCGGGAAAAGCACTTTGCTGCGCTGCATCAATGGCGTCATCCCTCACTTCCAACCGGGGACCTTACAGGGGAATGTCTGGCTAGATAGGGCCACTCCCTCCGGACGAGTCCCAGTGGCCCGTGTAAGCGCCCCGCAACTGGCTCGTTTTATCGGCAGCGTCTTCGATGATCCCGAAGGGCAGATTGTTTCCCCTATAGTAGAGGAAGAGATCGCTTTCGGCTTAGAAAATACGGGCGTTGACCCCGCCCAAATGGATGACCGTATCGCCAAAGCTTTGGCTGATTGCGGCATCTCCCATTTGCGTCACCGCGCCACCAGCAGCTTATCGGGTGGGCAAAAGCAACGGGTGGCTATCGCAGCGGTCTTGGCCCTGGCTCCAAAGATTCTGGTCCTGGACGAGCCCACCTCAGAACTGGACCCCGACGGAACCGAAGCTGTCCTGAAGGTGCTGTTCGAACTAAACAAAAATCACGGAATTACGATCATTATCGCCGAACAGAAAGTGACCCTCCTGGCCCCCCTCTGTGACCGGCTCGTCCTGCTGGAAAAGGGCCGCATCGCCCTGCAGGGTCCGCCCCGTAAAGTGTTTATGCACCCCTATATCTTTGCAAAACTCGGTGTGGAACTGCCTGCTCCGGCCCGACTGGCCCATGCGCTTGTTCAAGCTGGAGTGCTTCCGCCGCTCGATTCACCGGACGCACCCCCGATTCCGTTAACGGTTGAAGAGGCCTTTACGCTGAGCCGCCAGTTGCTGTAACCGCAAGTTGCTCTATCCACCAGGGAGGACAAACAATGCCAGCAAAGTTGACAGGCCGGCCCTTGATTGAGGTTCGGCAGTTAAAACATATATACCGCTCCGGCGGAGAAGCCCTCAAAGGAATCGCTCTCACTATCGATGCCGGTGAGATGATCGCCGTCGTCGGTCGTAACGGTGCCGGCAAGACCACCTTGACAAAGCATTTTAACGGCCTCTTGCGGCCGACAACCGGTACGGTTCTTCTCGATGGCCAAGACACAGCGAAACTTCCCGTAGCCCAATTGGCTCGTACCGTAGGCTACGTTTTTCAAAACCCCGATCATCAGATCTTCCATGAACGCCTTTTTGACGAGATCGCTTTCGGGCCCCGTAACCTCGGTTTGCGGGGCGATGAACTAACCACCCGGGTGGACAGTGCTCTCAAGGCCGTCGATCTGACTGACTATCGGGATCGAGACCCTGGAGAACTCAGCCGTGGGCAGCGTAAACGAGCCGCCCTAGCATCGGTGCTCGCCATGGAAACAGCCGTGATCATCCTTGATGAGCCGACAAGCGGCCAAGACTACCAAGAATCTGAACAGATCATGGCGATCTTGCAGGAATTAAACCGCCGTGGCCACACGATTATTTTCATCACTCATGATATGGAACTGGTGCAGGAACATGCTTGCCGCGTTTTACTGATCGATGACGGAAAACTAGTCATCGACTCTCCACCGCGAGAACTCTTTCGACAAGAGCAGGCCCTTACGAGTGCCGGACTGCGTCTGCCGCCGACGGCTGAGTTAGAACAGCGTTTGGCCGCCTTCGGCATCCACAGCGACGCAGGAACGGTGGAGGCACTTGCCGCATCCATCGCCCGGCGTTCGTCTCAGATTACTGCCAGAGATTCATTTAAGGAGAACTGCTCGGGGGGTGCAGCCGCATGTCAGTGAGTATCGAATATATTCCCACCGGCTCACCCGTTCACCGGCTCCATGCCTTGACCAAGCTCATCTTTGCCTTAGCCGTGCTGACCATCAGCATGTTACTCTCCCAGCCTCTGCCTCTGCTTTTGCTCTTTTTCAGCCTGCTCGGTATTGCCGCCTTGGCCTCGGTAAGCCAGGAAATCCTCTCCGCTGTGAAAGGGCTTCTCAAGGTGGCTTTTTTCCTGGCGCTTTTGCAGGTGTTCTTCTATCCCGAGGGAACTGTTCTATTCGCGCCCATCCCCTCTCTTCCGGGGTTGTCCGTGACCGACCAGGGAATTATCTTCGGCATTTCCATGGCCCTGCGGATGATGGTGATCGTCACCAGCTTTTTGCTCTTTCTAACGACAACACCAGCCCGCAGCACCGTCCTGTCGCTGGTGGAATACCTAAAAGTCCCCTATGATTACGCTTTCCTCTTTATCACAGCACTTCGTTTCATCCCCACTTTTCTGGAAGAAGTTCGACTGATTGGTCAAGCCCAGGAAGCGCGAGCTCATGACTTTTCTGGCGGCGGACCGCTGGCTCGATTAAAGACCATCTTTCCGTTGGCTCTTCCCCTAGTCATGATCTCGCTGCAGCGGGCCGAACGGATGGCGATGGCCATGGAAACGCGAGGTTTCGGCCTTCCCGGTCGGACCTATTACCGTACGGAAAAGCCAGGGGCTGTCGATATCATGGTCATCGTCGCATTGTTGAGTGCTGTCGCCGCGGCAGTCCTTCTGCGATTCTAACCAATGATTCTAACCAACGTCACCAATGCCAACTTTAGAGATTAAAAAAAGCTCTGCAGAGCCTCGGCCTTGCAGAGCTTTTTTCATTTCTTTCTAACCTACGATTCTATTAATCAAACAATGTTTTTGGTAAAATATAGTATATGCATCTCTAAAGTTCGTTACCAAATGGGTATCTTATAAGATAATTGGAGGAGTAAATGTGAATGAGGAACGAGTACAGGAAAAGTTACACAATTATCAAAAAGCATTGGAACGACTGCAAGGTGCCTTAAACGTAGAGAATCCCCCTGAATATCTCTATGACGCAGTAATAAAACGGTTTGAGTTTACCTACGAAATGGCTTGGAAATTGATGAAGTCATTCATGGAATACAAAGGAGGCGCTGACTTACGCTTCCCCAGAGACATTTTTAAAGAAGCTTACGCTACAGGAATCATTGAAGATGGCGAGGTTTGGATATCTATGTTAAAAGACAGAAACCTAACCAGCCACACCTACGATGAGTCTAGCGCACGTTCCATTTATTACCGTGTTAAAGCGATTTATTTTGTGCATCTAACAACCTTGAAAACAACGCTCGAGAGGAAACTGTGAACGCCATGTTTGGATTGAATGAATCTGTCACTCTCGCCTTGACTGATATCTTTTCCCAGTATCCAGAGGTGGAGCAAGTCATTATTTTTGGCTCGCGAGCAAGAGGAGATTACAAAAAGCAATCCGATATTGATTTCGCCATTTATCACCGTGGTGATTTATCACCGAGTCTATATTTAGACCTTGATGAAGCTGCCGGAATTTATAAAATCGATGTCATTGATATGAAGACTATTCATAATGAAGACCTCCGGTCAAAAATCGAACGTGATGGCATCGAGTTCTATCGGAAGAAAAGTGGTGGTTAAGGTTTGGAAGAGGCCTAGATATCCAAAAACTCTATGCACTCTTCTCCAAGTTCACCGGCGACCAGTTCCAAAATATTCGGCGGAACCTGGTCAGAATCGGACATTTCATCGAAGGTCGGGAAAACGAGATAATCACCTTCATTTGTCTCTCTGTTGACGATGAGTACAAACAACTGCTCTTTAGTCGTAAGGGCTACTGAGTAGAGCGTATTTACATCCCCTTCTCCTTCGACGTCCCGAATCAACCAGCGGCCGTTGAAAATGACCTTGCGTTTATAGCCCCCGCAAAGGTATCTAACCACGATGCGGTTGTTCTCTTCCTTTTCTAGCCTTTCCGCCTGTTCTCTTTCAAGTTCCATAAGCTTTTCTACATCCTCCCTCATTCGAATCAACTTGTCCTTTCTCGGAACATAGAATAGTGAGTGAATCTGCATGATAGTTAGTCGCTCTAGAAAGAAGCCCTGATGCTAACACGATATCTCCATCTATTGATTTATGCCTATAGATAAAACTTTAGGCTATCTTTTTTGCTGATTGTTCAGGCATAGCTAAACCCCTTGTCCTATCTTTGTTTATAGGCCTTACGCTGATATACTGAGACAAAAGCCCTTGGAGGGGTATTCGGTGAATCCAGAAACTAAGCTGCCTCATCGCTGGATGGTAGTCCTCTTTACCTTGTTCATTTCCATTTCCCTAAACGTGTACCACTTCTCTCAACCTGCTTCCACAGTGAAAACAGACAGTACAGATCACAGCGGTCAAACCTTGCGTGACCTGTACATGCTTGATGTGCTGCTCGAGCACCTTCAAGAAACGCTGCAAGGCTATGGGCAGCCAGAAGCCGCTTTAACCTCAGAAGCCTGCGTTAGAGCCTACAGTCTGGGAGCTGCCCGTTCGTTTCCGTCACCGGTACTCAACAGTCTGCTCGCCCAAGACGATGAGATGATCCGGGACGACTTATGCCAAGTGCGCAACCGGTTCAGTCAAAGCATCAGCCATTTGCTCGATCATCTTTGCTCGTCCCCTGCTTCCTACAGGATACAATCGGCTCAAGCACTGGCCCAGTCCGTAGAAACACAAAAAAAGCAGCTTGAAGACTACATATTCGGAGCTAATTCACCGAAGGACGCACGTTCGGCACGGGAAGTGGCGAAAAACGTTATGCTCGCTCTGTCGGCAGATTTTGAATCGGTCGTCCTATCGGCTCAACGGTAGCCCCGCTTAGAGAACGACTACTATCCGCAAAAAGAAAGAAGGGAACACGGATGTTATCGCTAACAGGGAACCAAAAAAAATGGTTCGACGGTTGGCTCTGGTCGATCGCGGCTGGTTTGATTTTCGGCTATTATAAGGCACCTTGGTTACAGGGTGTGCCCATGATCTTTTTCTTTGTCACCTTCTTCTGGCTTACACTTTTCCTGGATTGGCGCAAGGGGCGGCTCAGTGGCAACATGTCAGAAATCGCGATGATCGGAGCTATGATTCTTGGGATAAACCTGCTTGTTTATTCGGCCGCTTTCGGGGTCCTCATCGCGTTGATCTAAAATTGACTTTCGATAATTTCACAAAAAAGAAGTCGTCCCGGTTTCAATCCCGGTACGACTTCTTTTTTGCGACTTTTTATTCGTGAATGGTTACAATCTAAACTGCTCCAAGGTATGCTTCAACCTATCGGCAACTTCACTGAGCTGCTGCGCCGATTTGGCGATCTCATCGACAACATTAGCCTGTTGTTGTAGCGATGCGGAGATCTCCTCTGTTGATGCTGACGATTCCTCGGCGATGGCGGAGATGCTTTCAACAGAACTAACTACGATATCTTTTTCGGCATTGACGACCATTATACTGCTGGATAGACTGCCTATTTTACCGACGATGCGATTGATCGATGCATTGATTTTGTCGAACTTCCCTTCTGTAACCTCTGAGGCCAAAGACGTCCTGAGAATGACGCCTTTCGTCGATTCCATGATCTCTTTGGTTTTCGTGATTTCTTCGTGAATATCGCTCGTGGTGTTTTCAATTTCTTCAGCATGGTTCGATACCTGTTCCGCCAGTTTCTTGATCTCTTTAGCGACAACCGCAAAGCCCCTGCCCGCTTCACCAGCACGGGCGGATTCGATCATCGCATTTAAGGCCAACAGATTCGTCTGGCTGGCAATGGATTTGATCATATCGGTTATGGCCGTAATTGACTTCGATTTTTTATCCAGCACATCGACCTGGAGCCCCACATTTGATGTGGCGTCAACATTTTCTTTGACTGCCTGCTTTAGATCGCTGATGGCACTGATCCCCTCCTCGTTGGCTTTTCCCACCCCCTCGATCTCGCTCTGAATGGTGTCGGAGTTTTCCACCGATAGGCGTATTTTCTCAGATAGGTCACTCAGCTTATGGACGGCTTGCTCCGAGTCCTTGGCTTGTTCCGAAGCGCCCTTCGCCAGGTCGTCTGTTGCATGAGCAATATCATCGACAGAGATGGCCGTGTCACCGATCAGCTTCGATAAGTTTCGAGAGTGGTTATCGACGACATTTGCCGTCGTTGTTATTTCGCTCAATAGATCTCTTAGCAACTGCCTTGTCTTGATCAGCGAATCCGCCATGCTTCTGAATTCATACGAAAACGAGTTCAGTTCCCGGTCCGTCGATGGATCGTAAGTCAAGTCGAGATTTCGAGTTTGGCTCAGGAGGTGGTTGATTTTCTCTATCGGTCTCGTAAAACCCCTAGCCGCAAACACAGCAACGATAACGATGATGATGATGGTAACCGCAACGAGTTCCGCCGTCGTGATCACCGAAGCTTCAATCCCTCCAAAGAGCTCATTTTTCTTGCCAGTGACGACTAGTTTCCAATTGGTTAAGGGCACTTTTTGATAAAAACCGATCCTCTCTGTTTGATCTGAAGCTACATATTCTACTTCCCCGTTATCTTTTTTGAACACCGTCTCTTGAAAAAGACTTAACTGACTGGGGTTGAGTTCTTCAAACATTTTCCCAACCTTCTCAGCATCCGGGTGAACTAAGAATACTCTGTCCTTAGAAACTAAATAACCGTACCCCGTTTCTCCTACCCTGATGTCCTTAACGATCGTTTCAATCCCCGACGCGTTATACATCAGCCCAAAGATACCAATAAACTGCCCTGCTTCATTTTTTAACGGTAGGACAAAGGCCACATTTTTGTTTCCTGTTGTCTTGCTGGTGATAATGTCACTGACTACAATTGAATCCGATTGCTGTGCTTGCTTAAAATAGGTTCTATCAGTTAAGTTGATTTTTTGTTGCTGGTCATTGATGGAATTACCCGTTTTATCTGCGAATACGACCCTTTCGATACCATCATATTGGCGTTGAATCTTCTGTAAAATTGGAACAACATCATTGATAGTGGCGCTCTTTAACTCAGGGTAGACGTTAGATATTTTGGCCAATTCATCGACTCTGTGTCTAAGCCATAGATCTAACTCTTCCGCTTTGTCTTCAGCAACTTCTTTTTGGCGATTTATAATCAGTGATGTTACTTCATCTCGGTAACTGTTGATCTGATATATACTGCTGACGAACAGGGGGATTAAAGCGATAGCCAAGGATATTAGCAATACTCTTATCCGCAATGTCTTTACGTTACCAATCCTTTTAAGACTAAAATGCACCGCATACACCCTTTCTATTGGCGAATTAGAACTTTTTTATACCATGTTATGAAAAATAGATCGGTTTTGTTTGTACATTAATAGATATAAAACAATTTGTTGTATGCAAAATTGTTTTTAAGTTCACATTCTTGTGCATGCTGGCGATATGTATAGATAACAAGTTTGGAATAAAACAGGATAAAAAATAGACGACAACTCGATCCCGGTCATTGGGAAAAGAGTTGTCGTCTTTTTTCTTTGTTATCAAATCAATTCGTTTTTAGAAACTTTACAATACCCTTCGCCAAGCTATCGGCCATTCTTTCTTGCCCTTCCGGACTACCGATAAACTGTGCATCCCTTTGATTGCTCAGAAAAACCATCTCCACCAAGGCTACAGGCACTTGACTGTAGATGGATCCCGTCAGCGCCCCTTGCTTACCCCCGATATAGGTCTGGGCATCCGTACGAACCCCGTTGTCTTTTAACTGTTCACCCATCCCCTCGGCGAGTTCTTGGTGAATCGCTTCGGCAGCTACACGGCTCTTTTCTATTACAACTGTTGACGGGCCGGTCACACCGTCGACCGTCCCTTGACGATCCGGATAATACACCGCAAAGCCTGTTCTTTTCTCGGAGGGCTCGGAGTCACAATGGAGCCGGAAAAATAGTGCGGCTTGAGCTTCATTGGCTTTCCTCGCTCTGGCTTGATTCGATACGATCGTCTCCTTATCTTGGCGGGTCAAGATCACCTGGAAACCGTATTTCTTTTCTAGAATCGATGCCAGTCGTTGGCCCACTTGGAGGGTAACATCTGCCTCGCGAAGTCCATGTTGCACCGTCAACCCGTCGTCCCCATCGGAAGGATGACCGGGATCGATGCACAGGACCGTCTTTGCTTGTTCTCTAACCGCACTTTCACTTTTTGATGAGGATAGATTGGCTTCATCATGCAGGGCTTTTTCATTTTTAACATTTTTATCGTCTTTTTCATTACAGCCGCTGATCCCAACAGCTCCGCAAATGAGCACTGCCATCAGAAGAGCAAGGAGTCTTCTTCCCTTTGCCATCACCATTGTCCCTTCGCTTTCTGGTACTCCAGAATCTTTTCGGCATTTGCTTTTTCCAAGGGCGTCAAGGAATTTGACACCGCTTCATTCACTTGCTGCCGCTGGCTAAACCTTCCCCCTGGCTGATACCATGGCTGCTGGCCGAAATAATTTCGAAATTTAGCCAGTTCAAAAATCCAGCCATGGCGGGCGTAGATTTCGTTGCGCATGATGTCCAGTTCCTCTTTGGACATCCCATTGAGGTCGTCGTAGGTCACGGCGCGGTAGACGGTCCAAGGATAGCGGCCCGGCATGCTCGATGGATTGCCGTATTGATGGATGATGGTTACTGACTGCCGATCATTTGATTCCTCACTCGAATTAAGATTTTCCTGTTTTCCCGGATTTTTTGGCTCTACTCGTTTTGGGGCTAGCACCTGAACATTCTTCTGTAATTCTTCCCTTAACCGGGATATACCCGCCTCTCTGTCAAAAGAATAGGACTGATTCAAGATCCCCGCTTGCGTCTTAACTTCGTCTATCAACCTCAGGGCTTCTCCATTGGACGATAAGGCGTCATCATAGTCGGTCGCCTGCAGCACTTTTTCTGTTTCTTCAATCAGTCTTTTTTCCTTTTGTATATAAAGCTCAAACTGACGAAAATCTTCGGACTCGTTCTTGGCATCAAAGAATAGTTTTCCTTGTCCTAAAAAGTTATCCATACTCGTGTGAAGGCTTGTCAAGCGTTCATGAATCAAAGCTTTTTTCGCCGGGACTACATTATCTTCCGCAATTTGGGCCAACGTTTCGTTCTGTAAACTGACTTGCTGAAGAACGTTACCTCTCTTGACCATCATCTCTTTGTCTTGTTGTAAGAGCTTCCAAGTGTAATAGCCTGCCGCCGACACCAGAAGGACTACGACCATGACAGCGCCTACAATTGCGAGTATACCTGCCTTGCTGTCCAGCTTTATCGCTGCCTGTTGTCCGAAAGACGTTATTCCTCCTTGAGCCTGCGTCTGTGTCTGTTCCGTTTCCAAAGCAACGGTCTGTTTTGAGCCACAGTTACCACAAAAAAGATCGCTCTGTAAAAGGGGCTCCCCACATTTGGGACAGATTCGCCGTTCTACCAACGTCATCCCTCCATTTTACAAGTTTATTGCATCACTTCAGTCTACGTATGGTTATATGGCTTATTACGAGTTGTACGATTACAATATTGGAGGTAATTAGTTCCACTTGGCTCTATTTAAATAGGAGTCATCTGGAAAGAAACTATAACGGTTATCAAAAAGCAAAACTAGGCACTTTGTTGTTGGGCTCTTCTATAAGCTCTCACTCTGCAGAAGCTTATGAAAAAGGTCGTACCGGTTTAATTTCCGGTACGACCTTTTTCGGTGTTTTCATAACCGTTCAATCATAAGCGGTACAGGCATGAAATAAGAATGGAACTACCACTTACTTCCGGAATCTATGCACAGAAGGTGAGGGGCACTTCATGTTAAACGTGGACACTCTGCGTCATGATAAAGAAAAGACCTACCTATATCTCGGTTATGGGATCAGCGGACTGCTCTGGTTAATACTGATTTGGTTTGCCTGGGCGGTACTCATCCCTATGATGCTAGTTTCCTGGATCGTTGGCCTGTACTTAAAGGCTCAACTGTTCGGCAATGCCGTAAAAGTCGGCCGCGATCAGTTTCCTGAAATCCATCGTATTATTGAGGAAACGGCTAAAGCGCTCGGTCTTACGTCCGTTCCTGACGTGTTTATCGTAAACGGCCAAGGTGCTCTAAACGCTCTGGCGATCCGAGTTTTGTCCGGACGTTACGTACTTCTCTATGGCGATCTGGTCGATCTCTGCCTCGACCGAAACGCCTGGGGAGAGCTAACGATGATCATCGGTCATGAACTGGCACATCATCGATTGGGCCATATCAGCATCTGGCGAACGCTCTTTTTATCTCCAGCCATGGCAGTTCCTTTTTTAGGTGGCGCCTATTCCCGGGCTTGTGAACTGAGTGCTGACCGAGTCGGAATGGTGTTAACCAAGAATACGGGGGATGCATGCAACGCTCTCATCAGTCTCTGTTTAGGCAGTCGCGTTTTGGCCCGCGATACAAATATCAGCGCTTTTGAAAAGCAAGAACTCCAGGTCCCGCCTTTTTTCGGATTCTTAAATGAAATTTACTCTACCCATCCTCGCATGACCAAACGGATTCTTGAATTGAAGCAATACGCGAAATATATGCAATACCAGCATCCTCAGCAACAGACTTCAGGAAACGGAATATCCTTATTACCCCCAACCCAGGCATCCTATCCTTTGATGGAGACGACCTCACTATTGCTGGAATCTGCTGCAACCTCAACAGAAGCGCTCTGTCCAAAGTGCCATCAACGCTGTACCTTGCTTGCCCGGTTCTGTACTTCCTGCGGCAGTCCACTGGGTTCCTAATGGTCTACAAATACACTCCATGTTCTAAAAAAACTCAGCCCACTAAAGAGCCGAGTTTTTTTAGCCGTAAAAATTTACTTTTGTTGATAATGTCCGTTAAATGCACGGAAAGGTCAGCCGCCTGTTGTGATGCCGAACGGTAGCCCTTCAGCTTTTACTACTATTTCCTTACTAAGTCGTCGTTCTCCCAATTAAAACCGACGATCCGTTCTTCTAGAATTTCTAGTAAATGGCTGAGCCTCTGTATATCCGTAGCTTTTGCGGCCTCCTCTGCCTTTACGGAGTGTTTGGCGATCTCTTTCGCCCCTACGCTGGCTGAGGAGCCTTTCAATTGATGCAAAAGAACTTTTACTTCTGCTAGATCATTTCTAGATAGCTGCTCCTTGATCACTGCAATTAGCTTCAGTGACTGTTGCTGAAAGTCACGCAGCAGTTCTTCGCCATCCTCCTTATCGATGCCGGATTCTTCCTCCAGAAAACGTAAAGCTTCGGCATAATCATTACGAAGTGTCTTTTCTTTACTTTGTTCCCCTAGGTTCCTACCGTATTTGTTCAACATTTTCAGAACTTGGTCCAGATTTACCGGTTTACTTAGATAATCATCCATGCCCGCTTCGAGACATTTTTCTCTATCATCTTTCATCGCATAGGCGGTCAACGCGATAATCGTCGTATGTCTTTGTCCACCGTCGGCAGCTCGTATCCGGCGCGTCGCTTCATACCCATCCATGACCGGCATCTGGCAGTCCATGAACAGGATATCATACTCCTTATCTGCACAAGCCTTGACCGCTTCAGCACCATCGACCGCAACGTCACAGCTAAGTCCATTCAGCTTCAACAGCTTAATAAAAAATTTCTGATTCACTTCGTTATCTTCCACTAGCAAGATTTTAAGCTTACGGTTATACTTCGCTTCCTGGGCCGTATGTCTAGTGACGAAAATATCCTCTTTTGGTTTACTTCCTCGCTTCCCTTCGATCACCATCGCCACACAGTCAAGCAATTCCGTTCTTTTATAGGGCTTGGAAATGTAACCGGTAAAACCTTTGGTTTTGGCTTGCTTCGCCTCCGCATTTGTCGTAACCGATGTGACAAGTATCAACGGGATCTCCCGTGCAGAAGGAACAGTCTGAAGCGCTTCAGAAAAATCAAACCCTGACATTCCAGTCATTTTGTAATCGACAAGGATCGTATGATAGTTCTGCCCGTTGTCCCCGTTGATAAGCGTGCTCAGCCCCTCGGAACAACTCGGAGCTTCGATAACGGTACAACCGACTTCCTCTAGGTATAATCTGGCGATAAAGCGGTTTATCGTCAGGTCATCTAATATCAATACTCGTTTGCCTTTGAGGATTGAATAATCGGGCAGGGCCGGAATCAATGAATCTTCCGCTTTGTCCATCTGTACGGTGAAATAAAAAGTCGTCCCTTTCCCTTTTTCACTGGTAACAGAGATCTCTCCCCCCATCATTTCCACAAGTCTCTTGCAAATGGCGAGACCAAGTCCCGTACCGCCATATTTTCGTGTAGATGATGAATCGGCCTGGGTGAATGGGGCAAAGATCTTGTTCATTTCCTGCTCGGACATCCCGATACCGGTATCCGACACGGAAAATGCGATCTCCACGGTCTTTTCTGTTTGTCGACGTAACAACACCTCAACAAAGGCTTCGCCCCGTTCCGTAAATTTCAAGGCATTGCTAACCATATTGCCGATGACTTGGCGTAATTTCGTCGGATCGCCGACCACATAGTGAGGAATGGCCGAACTGATCATCACGTTAAGGTCGAGGCCTTTTTCTTTCGCTTTCGGTTCAAAGAGAACGACGGCCGCTTCCACCATGGCACGAATGTCAAAGGGGATATGTTCGATCTCCATCTTACCTGATTCGATCTTAGAAATATCTAATATATCGTTGATCACGTTCAGCAAATTATCTGTAGATGTCTTCATCAACTGGATAAATTCTGCTTGTTCTCCATTTAACTCTGTCGTCTCAAGAAGTTGCAGAAAGCCGACTACTCCATTCATGGGCGTTCTGATCTCGTGGCTCATGCTGGCAAGAAACTGGCTCTTGGCCAGGTTTGCCGCTTCTGCCTGTTCCTTGGCGAATATCAGTTGTTCTTGGGCTCTCTCTAACTCCAGAGTTCTCTCTTTGACTTTGTCCTCAAGATTGTTGAACAGGGTGTCTAATTCTTCCGCCATATGATTGAATGCCTTCGCCAATTTTCCGATTTCATCATTGCGAAAAATCGTCGCCCGCTGTGATAAATTCCCTTCGGAAAACTTATCGGCCGCATGGATCAATTCGTTAATGGGCTTAAGAATGAAATCGGTGCTTTTTCTATGGATGAGGATGGATAGTATAACCCCAAGTATCGATAAGCATAGGGCCGTGTAAATGTTTTTATTGATTTCTGCGGTATAAAAGCTTTCAGGGATCGCGGTGATGATCAGCCAATCTAAACCATCTTTTTTATATTCAGCAAAATTTACGCGAAAGACATCACTTTCTTTAGCAACGATAATTTCTTGGTTAAAGCTATTTTTGTACTCTTCGTAAGCCTCGATGATCGGCTTGTTTTCAATCTCCTTGATGGTCTTTCTATGGATCTTTCCACCGGGGAGAACATCATAATTCCGTTCCTCTACGGAGTTGGCTACCAGCTCTCCCGAGCCTTTTTCTACAATATAAGCGACGGCACCTTGATCGTGTACAATCTCTTTGAGGCTGCTGTTCAGCTTCGACAAGGTAATGTGTGTCCCTAAGACGCCTTGAAGGACATGGGCTTTGTTATAGATCGGATAGGCGGCTGAAAGGGCTAAATCGTCTTTTATAAAGTGTTTATAGATCGGAGAAAAGACCGGCTTCCCTTGTTCTTTGGCGATGATGTACCAATCCCTCGTCCTTGGATCAAATTTTCCGAAATCTCCGATAAATCCCCCCTCGGTAAAGTCCTCGGTGAGACGATAATAGCGTGAGATTCCCTTGGTTTCTGCATCGCTTCGGTAGATTTCTATTTCATTGTCTTTATTTCTGCGAGCTCCATAATATTCGCCCTTTTCCGTACCATAACTGAAACTATAAATCTCCTCAGGGTTGGATTGAATTACCCTGGCAAAAAAGGCATTCCGTTTTGGCTTATTATCGATATCGACGATTCCATCGCGAATCAAGTCATCGTTCATTGCATTTATATATAAGGGAAGCGAGACCACGGTTTCAATTTTATCGCAAATCGCCCGATTCGCTTCCGTTTCCATCTTCGTAATATGGTTGACCATGGAAGAGTTCCAGTTTGAAAAGACTACAAAAGCGATGACGCCGATCGTCGCAATCATCAGCACAATAAAGGAAGTGCTGATGAGCAGTCTCAAGGAGCTTCCTTGACCTGCCCGATTGTTTACGTCAGATTTTACGTTTACGTTCATATAATCACATCCGTTACTTCGATCTTTGTTCATTTTATCTTATATAAATGCTAAGTAGACATCCATGCCGCTAGAGCGGCACCATCAGGGGAATGAAAATGGTTAATTTTCAGGATAGTTAACCCATTGTCATCGAGCTTTTTATATCGATTATATCAGTACGATGGCGCCCATAAAAGTGATTGTCGTCTCTTTTTCAATAATCACCCAAGAACTGCTTTGTCTAAAAGAAATCTTAAAATCTTGCTGATACCATATTAAGATTTGCTTAGGATAATAAAAGTTGGATCATCGAGCTCAAGTGTCGAGTGAACAACACCAACGAAATGAGGGGAAACAATGATCATTTATCAAAAGATGAGCGGCATGAAGAAAAGTCTTTCCGTAGCAGCGCTTCTCGTCGCCTTGACCGTTGTTGCCGGCTGCAACAGCAACGGAGCTTCCACTTCCAATCCGACGGCACAGAGCCAATCAGGCAAAGAGGGTACGACGAACGGTGCCGCCATCACGCTTCCTGACCGTCAGCCGGAACTGGTTGGCAAAGTCAAAGATATCGTAGGCAATGAAGTCACTCTGTACAAAGGAAAAATCGAGCAAAATCAGGATGGTGCTTCATCGAACAACAACGGCAGCGATGGCACTGCGAATGGAAACGGGCAAAACCAGAATAATCAAAACAGACGGAACAGGCAGAACAACCTAAATGGCCAAAACGACCAAACCGGTCAGAATAGCCAAAACGGTCAAAACGGGGAGAATCGCAACCAAAGAGATAATGGACAGAGACCGGCAGGCATGGGACGGATGACCTTTACCGATGAGACTGAAACCATCCTCATTCCGGTGGGCACACCGCTTGCGACGATGCAACGGGGCAGTCGAGATGCGGTGTCCGCCCAACTGACCGATATTAAAAAGGACCAGATCATCCGTATCTGGAAAAAAGGCGATACGATTGAGTTTGTGCAACTCCTTGGTGGAGTGAGCGGCTCTCAACGTCCAGACCGTCAGCAAGGGAGTGGCCAAGCAGGTTCTGGCAGTCAAAGACCCGGGGGACCTGGTGGACCTACTGGGAACAACCCTCAATAGATAACCTAGCTACGTGAGAAGCACATGATAGATGTATGGATCGCACAAAGGGATCTACATACTCAAGGGGGAAGGCGGCCTTCGATACGCAGAAGGCCGCCCTCCCCCTTTACTGTGAAAAATGAATTTTATCAGCCCGTGACCAGTTACACCTCATGGCTCAACAGGAATCATGATCGTTTTGTTTAATTCACCACGATTCCTGCTTGCAAAAGGGTCAGTGCTTGTTGCGTCAGGAAGATATCTCGTTCATTATTAAACAGTTTTTGCTTTGCCTCGAATAGCTCAAGCTCGCTTTTCGTGACTTGCAGGGATGCGGCATACCCCAGTTCATAGCGCTTTTTATCTGCGTCATATTGGCGCTGGGCCGTCTCCACTTGGTCCTGTAATTGGGTCTCCGACTCTTGTTTCGAAGCTAGATCGGAAAGCAATTTGCGAATATTCTGCTCGGTCTGGTAATTTTGTTCTTTTAAGTCCACCTGTAACACCTTTTTATCGAGATGAAGGAGGTCTTCTTGGTAGTCCAGATCGTCAGCGCTTTTCGATGTATTCCAACGATCCGATTCGATATCACTTACGGCATGTTCTTTCTTCTGGATATCGCGCTCCAACTGGGATAGTTTTACGGTATTCTTTTTTACGATAGGAGCCAGTTCGTCAAAGGTCGGAATCGAGTCTAATCGTTTCACCTCAAGAGGTTTCAGATTCAGTTGCGCCTTATAGTCCCGGCCCAACTGTTCATTAAAATCCCCTTTCAGTGTGGTCAGGCTGCGCTGCGCTTCTGCAAGGGAACTTTCAGCAGCAGATTCCGATTGTTCCAACTGGGCTACCGTATCCTTGCTGCTTCCACCTAGTGCGAGGCGTTTCTTTTCAATATCGAGCAAACTCTTTTGGTAATATCGTTTTCGCTGGAGCACGAGTATGTTCTGTTCTTGTTGTAAGATGGCCGCATATTGCTTTTGGACATCGTACTTCAATGCTTCCTCTTGTTGTTCTTTGGCTATGGACGCATCGTCGTAATTATCCTTCGCGTCATTCATCTTATCTCGCAGTGACTCTTTATCCTGCAGATCATTATGGTAGGCTGTCTCCGCCGAATCTACTTTCCGTTCTTGAATATCGATTTCATTCTGCACTGCGTCAATGGCGTTGGTATCGGGATTCTGGGCTTGCTCAAGGAGTTGCTTTTTCTGATAGAGTAAATCTAGATCCACCATTGCGTCCGCATAGGAATCAAAAGAAGATGGCGAGTCCGCGTTATCGTACTTCTTTTCGGCTTGATCATAGGTGACTTGTGCCCGAGCAATATTGATCTGTGATTTTTCCAAATCACGGCTATGGCTGATGGCTAAGACGATCGCCTCTTCCATGTTGAATGTATTTTCCTCCGCATATGCTGGCATCGAATGGAAGGCCAAAAAGGTAGCTATGGCAAAGATGGTGAGCCGTTGTTTTTTCATAGTGTCTTCCCCTCGCTTATTCATAGCGCAATGCCTCAATCGGATTCAGATCGGCCGCTTTCCAAGCGGGATAGAATCCAAAAAACACACCGGTAACCACGGAGAACAAAAGACCTAGCATCAAGCCGTTTAAGGTTGGCAGCGCCGCCAGTTCAAAGTAACTGAGCACAGGGACCATGCCGTAGCCGATGATACTGCCCAAGATGCCGCCGACAAAACTGATGACGACGGCCTCACCTAAAAACTGACTGAGAATCTCGGAGCGTGTGGCCCCAATCGCTTTGAGCGTTCCGATCTCTTTGGTCCGTTCTTTGACGGTCACAAACATGACGTTCATGATGCCGATCCCGCTGACGATGAGGACGACAACAGCAACGGACAGCAAGAGCATCGACATCGTTTTGGCCGTCGATTGGGCTGACGCCAACCGGCTCCCGGCATCGACGATGCGAAATTGATCGGAGCCGCCCAAGCGGTGGGTTTCATCGAGGATCGATTTGATATCTTCAATAGCGGAAGAAACGGAGTTTAAGTCTTTAGCGACAACGGTAATGTTGGGATTCGATCGGTTCCCCAGCAGGTATTTCTCGGCCACGCTCATAGGTAAAAATACAGAGTCATCATAACTCATGAAGGAACCCGAATCGCCGACGCGATTCAAGAGGCCGACGACCTCGAAGGTTCGACTGTTGATCTCAATGCTTTTGCCCACGATTTCATCGGGATTGCCATCCGTATAGGTATTGGCAAAGTCAGAGCCGAGGACGGCAAAACGATTATGCTTGCTCTCATCGTCATCTTCCAGCAATCGACCAATTTGAACGCTCAGGTGGTTGGCCTCCTGATACTCTGGAACAATCCCGAAGAAGGAGCCTTTGTTGCCATAGTTCCCGTACTTCATCGTTCCGGATCCATTGACCACCGGAAAGGCCGAGGCCACATGGGCGCTTTCGGTAAACCGTTCAGCATCTTTTTTGGTGAGTGGGTCTTTCACCTTTCCTCGTGTGGCCGAAGTGACCATAATCGTGCCCACATTGAGCTTGGAGTATTGTTGATTCACTTGGGCTTCCCCGCCGGCACCGATAGCGACGACGAGGAAGATCGTCGCCGTGCCGACAATCACCCCGAGGGTGGTGAGCAGACTGCGAAATTTATTGTGGTAGATATTGATGAAGACCAGCTTGATCAGTTGCCGAGCTTTCATCGGAAACCACCTGCACTGTTGCCTGCGCTATTTCCCGCGCCGCTCCGGTTGTTCCCTTGGGTAGTGTTTTTGGTGGTACTTTGGGTGCTATTCTTCGCATCTGTCACGGCAGCTTTCTGCTTTTTGGGGATGACGACCGTTTCATTCCCTTTCAGACCTTCCAGTACCTCAACAGTCGTCCCGTCGGAGAAGCCTGTTTTGATCGGTATTTCCACCATCCCACCTTGATCATTGAGCACAGTCACGACCTGCTTACCGTCAACCATTTTGACGGCACTAGAGGGGATATTCAGGCATTGATCGACCTCTTTGATTACAAAGGTGAAACTGGCGGTCATACCGTCGCGCAGATCGTCATCAGCATTCGTAATCCGAACAGTTACAGGATAGCTTACAAGCCCCGACGAGTCTGTCGAGGGGAGGTGGTCGATCTTGGTGACTTCCCCTACATACTTTTTGTCAGGAACGGCGTCGACGGCGACGTTTACCTTCTGCCCAATTTTTACTTTGCCGATGTCGTATTCGATCACTTTAGTCGTCCCATCGATCTCGTTGTTTTCGTGGATTACAGCGAAGTCCTGATCCTCCGCCACATTCTCGCCTGCCTTTTTGACCAGCTTTAAGACTTTACCCGATACCGGTGCATACAGCACGGTATCTTCTAAGTTTTCCTTGGCCATTTTTACAGACATTTCGCTTTGGGCGAAGGAATCGCTCCGTTCATATTCCGCCTTGGACAGTTCGTACTTTTTTTGCTGGTTCTTGTACTCGATTTCGCTACTTTCCAGATCGGCTTTTTTGGATTTTATATCATTGGCACTGTAGGCATCAGGCAACTGTTGCATCATGGCATAGTCATCTCGTAACTTTTGCAGGTTCGTTGCCATCTGTTTCAGCTTTAATTCCGCATCCATCAGGCTGGTGTACTGCGAGTTTTTGCTTGTGCGGCTCTGCTCTTGGGTATCATTGAGTTTCGCGATGGCGAGGTCGTACTGGTCTTGGTAGTCTTTATCGTCAAGGCGGGCAATGACAGCCCCGGCCTCCACCATGTCGCCCTCGTTGACAAGGACGCTATTCACCCTGCCCTTGACATTGAACTGCAAGGTCACTTCAGAGAATTTGATCGTTCCATCCGATTGAAGGCCAACGACAATATCTCCCCGTTTCACTTTTGCCTGTTCGTACTGAATCTCTGTCTTGGGGCCGCTTTTCTGGTAGTTCCATGCGGCATAACTGCCTGCAACGACGAGAGAAGCAACAACAGCAAAAGCGACCCATTTTTTCGCTTTGATCGCTTGGGCAATGTGTTGAAGTTTAGTTTTCATAGAGTCTTCCATCTCGGATAAACACAACCTTTTGCAATTTCTCGGCGACATCCCTGTCATGGGTGATCACGAGGATGGTATTCCCCTGATGATGCAGATCTTGAAATATCTTAATGGCATCCAAACTGGATTTGCTGTCCAAGTTTCCGGTCGGTTCATCGGCCAAAAGCAGGGGTGGGTCTCCTACGATGGCACGAGCAATCGCTACCCGTTGTTGCTGCCCCCCTGACAATTCGTTGGGGCGGTGTTTTAGCCGGTTTTCCAATCCCAACAGGACAAGCTTCTCTTTCGCCCGCTCAAAGGCATCTGCTTCGTCGATTCCCCGGTAGAGAAGGGGCAGCATCACGTTCTGAATCGCCGTCAAACGAGGAAGCAGGTTGAATTTCTGAAAGACGAAACCGATTTTTTGGTTCCGCATATGGGCCAACTGTTTCTCATTCGCTTGAAGTACGTCCACACCGTCCAAAAAATATGTACCGGAAGTGGGCCGATCGAGGCAACCGAGGACGTTCATCAGCGTGGATTTGCCGGAACCGGAGGGGCCTAAGATCGCCGTGAATTCGTTTTCCATTACCGTAATAGTCACGTCGTCGAGGACGCGCAAAAGCTCTGTACCCGTTTGATATTCCTTGATGATGTTGTGGGCATCGATGATGCGTTTTTTGTTTTCCAGGCTAAACACTCCAGTTTCAGGTTTTCGCAGTGTGCTTAATTCCTTACCAGTGTATCAAAGAGATTATTATAAATTGTGGAGATTTCATTTTGGTTTTACTTTTTTAAAAATAAAGCGGTCATTCGTAATTCTCTACGAACGACCGCTTTATTTTTGCCCAGTAGTTATATTCACGGTCCTTTCGACCAGAGCGCAACAATAAAATAATGTCGGCTTATGCCACCTTTTTCGAGATTACATTTATTAACTTTAGTCACCGACAGCGGGGATGCTCTATTCTCAGGATTTTTGAAAAGGTCAGTGACATTCGAAAGCAGCACTAGGCGCTAATTTATTGACTGACGTGAGCTCGACATCTCCATACAAGATTAAATAGTAACAGTGATTTAGGCAGCAACATCGATTGACATTGATTCTCATTATCTGCTAAAATTTATTTTGTGAACCTGGAGCAACGTTGACTCTTTAATCATTCTAAGCTTCCCGCGCTAACATGAGGATATTTCAAAGGTAGTGAGCATGATGAATTCATTGAATCAAGTGACCCGCGGTCAAAGGGTCTTTATCCAAAGAATAGAAGGCTCTTCCGAAACAAAGCGACAATTAGAGGAAATGGGCTTGCTCCCCGGTACCCCCGTTATGGTCTGCCAGAGCAGCGGCGGGCCGATGCTGGTAGAAGTTCGCGGCAGTAAGCTCATGCTGGGAAAGGCACTGACCGAGCAGATTCAGGTCAGCCGAGGTTTGCCCAGGGAGGTCGAATGATAACCCTCTCCCTGGATAGCCCAAAGAGACTTCATAAGCCAAAAGGCCCGGCTGAATCCATTCAGCCAGGCTTTTTTATCTGTATCAGGCACCCTGCCCTTTGTTCGAAGACTTACGCGGTTGCCAGTTCCGTAACCAGCGCCTCCCGAAACGACTTTACCGTATTGGGTGAGCCTTGGCGTGCTAATAAAGCAACGCCACACACAAAAAACCCTCCTCTCTTGAAGTGAGCTGAGGGTTCTTGGATAGGTCATGGAAGGGTCCTATCTATTTTGCTGTTATTTTGGAATTGAAGGATTGCTTACCGTCTTTGAATTCAATACTCACGATTTCTTTTGAAGGGTTATGGTATTCATTAAATGATAGCTTCCCCGTGATTCCTCGGAAGTCTCTCGTGGAGGCGATTGCGTCCTTAATGGTAATAGGATCATCAGAATTAGCTCGCTTTATCGCATCAGCGATGATTTTCAGACTATCATAACCTAAAGCGGCTAAGGTATCCGGAGTCTGATTGTATCTTGCACGATAGGCATTGACAAAGGATTGAACTGCCGGGTCAGGGTCATCGGGGATAAAATGATTTGTAAAAAAGCAATTGTTTACGTTTTCTTTACCCGCCAATTCGACCAATCTGGGAGAATCCCATCCATTGGATCCGATAAAAGGAGTAGTCATCTTTAAGAGGCGAGCTTGCTTTACTATTTCGGCAACTGGCTCGTAGTAAGCCGGAAGGTAGATGATATCTGGTTTGCTCTCTTGTATCTTAGCTAAAACAACGCTGAAGTCTTGGTCCGCACTAATGAATTTTTCATCTGCAACGATGACACCACCGCCAGCGGTATAGTTTTCTCTAAAGAACATTCCCAGTAGTTTAGAATATTCATCATTGGCAGAAGTTAGGATTGCTGCTTTTTGTCCATATCTTAAGGAAAACTGTGCCGCCGCTTTCGCTTGTAAAGCATCTAGGAAACAAGCACGAAATACATACTCTTTACCTTCTTGGTGACGGGATTAACAGTTACATCAGGATTCGTAGCACTTGGAGTCAAGACAGGGACTTTCTTGGATTCAACGATAGGTACCACCGGTAAGGTATTCCCTGACGTAAGCGGACCAATGATTGCGTCCACTCTGTCTTGCGTAATCAGTTGATTAACAACGTTTAATGACGTATCCTTGTCGGATTTATTGTCGTATTCAACCAACTTGATCTGTTTCCCCGAGATCCCACCACTTTTATTGATCTCATCTGCCGCAATTTTTATGGCATTCGAAACCGACTGTCCATATGGAGCAACATCACCGGAGAGTTCCATGTTGATTCCAATTACATACTCATGTACCGGTACTTTTTGACTTGCTATCGCCGGCATGACAATGGTAAAGACAATAATAGCGGCTGATAACAGATGGCGTACATACCCCATATGCACATCTCTCCTTGTAATCAGGCATCTAGCAATTCGCTATTGTCTTGGCTAAAAACAATTCTTTATATATTTGTCACTCAGGTAACCAAAGTATAAAACCCATCCCTACCTTTTAGACGCATTAATCTATCCTTCTATCTCTTTCAGTACGAGTGAAAAAAATCCTTTGATCCCATACATATATTTTCATGTATTTTATTGTGCGATCAATCCGGTAACAGGGCTCATGGGAGAACAAATGGCAAAGGGGCAATTAAAGACGTGCTAACTAAGAATATAACTTATACGTATCAAGCATACCGCTTGTGTCATCCTACTTTCTTCATAAAATCTTAATAACTGATAAAAACGATTCGTAAAAGATCGCGTTACAATTACATTAGGGTTCTCTGCGATTATTTAGATATATGGACTACCTAATCCTGTTTATCGGTATATTATATTACATATCTGCATGGGTTAACCCTTTCGCAAACACGTAGGGTTTGTAGACTATATCTTCGGAGGCTATTCATGAACGCTTTATTTCGCAGCATTGTTTTCGCCTTTATGATTTCTATTTTTACATTATCGACACCGATGCTTGTTGCCGCCCAGCCTAACTTGAGTGTCGTGGTAAACGGAAATCCCATTAATTCGGATGTGCAACCAGTTATACGTAATGACCGTGTTCTTGTCCCCATCCGAGCCGTCTCCGAATCACTCGGCGGAACCGTGAATTGGTATAGCGAAACGAAAACGGCCGTGGTCACAAAGGGTTCTACGGTGATTCAAATGACCGTCGATTCCAAGGAGATCGTCGGAACCTTTGGCCGAAAGGAAATCGATGTTCCGGCCAAGCTGATGAATGACCGGGTGTTTCTTCCCGTCCGGGCTGTGGCCGAACTCTTTGGATGTACGGTGAACTTTGATGATGCGACGAGACAGGTCCAAATTTCGATGCCTGATAATCCCGGGACACCCGCGCCAAGTCCCGTAAATCCACCGGATTCACCCTCGCGCGGAACAACCTCCAGCCCGGAGGGTTTGACACCCCGCCTCAGTCGTGTATATAAATCGGGAGCCGGTATTTTCTCATTGGACATAACTGGTGCGGCCAATGTTACATATAAAGCCTTTGAATTATCGAACCCACATCGGCTTGTGGTTGATTTGTCGAATGTAGCCACCGATATCTCCAAAGGAAACCTCCCTGTAACCGGTGGCCCCGTGAACGGTGTCCGCCTGGGAATTCGAGACGATGGAGGCATTCGCATCGTCTATGATCTCGCAGAATCGGATACTGGGACCCGAATCAAATATACGATCTCGCAGACAGCCACCGGCATCTCCGTCGATTTCGACCGCAAAGCACTGCGAATCATTATCGATCCGGGGCATGGTGGAAAAGACACAGGGGCCATCGGGAATGCGGGCGTTCAGGAAAAAGACGTCGTGCTGAGTGTCAGCTTGAAATTAGCAAGTGCACTTAAGGCAATGGGGATTGAAACCATATTAATTCGTTCCGATGATACCTTTGTCGAGTTGGAAGACCGGGCCGAACTAAGTCATGATAAAGCCCCAGATCTGTTTTTGAGTATCCATGTGAATTCCGCAGACTCCCCAGAGGCCCATGGAACGGAAACATGGTACCGGTACGATGAATATGCGGATCTAGCTTCAGTGTTTGAAAAAGATCTAGCGGTAGGACTAGGACGAACCGATCGCGGTATTAAAAAGGGCAACCTTTGGGTGTTAAAACCAGAAGAAGTCCCCAGTATTCTGGTGGAGTTAGCTTTTGTCTCCAATGGCGAAGAAGAAGCTTTATTGAAATCGCAGGATTTTCAAAACAAAGCGGTGTCGGGGATTGTCAAAGGTATCCGGGATTACTTTAAGCTACGGTGAACGGGGGTAAAATAGCTTTTATCTTCCTAATCACGGCAAAACGAAACAGGAAATCAAAAAAGGGCCGTACAAAGATAAACACTCTTTGTTAATGGCCCTTTTTGCTGTCATTGTCCACCGTCCTTGAAAAAAATAAAGCAGCCAACCACGATGGGTTGAACTGCCTGTCTATTCAATTAGGTAGGCTGTAAGCAATGGGTACAATTTACTTATTTAGTATAATAATATTTTAAATTCAATCCATGGTTAAATACTAGCCCTTATACCATGAAAAATAATCTTCGTATGATATAAAGCCATAAAATCCGAATTCTTCTTCTTGGTCAGAGTCTAAATCAAGTATTTTCTCAACCTTTAGACCCTCAATATTGACGATCCAGAGAGCTTTATTTTTTACAAATAAAATGTGTCGCCCATCTTTGGACCAAGTAGGTTGATAAATCCCTTGTCCTGCCACTGGCAATGCACGGGCATTAGAACCGTCGGCACTGGCTATATATAGTGTCCGGGAATTTATCCAATCTTTAAGAGCATCCTTTTTGCCAAATCCCCAAACATCACTGCCCAGGTTCCTGGCAGCAACGTAAGCTATATTTTTGCCGTCGGGCGAAAAGTGAGGGTCAATCGCAACATAGCCGTTAGGGTTTGCTATATGTTGCTGTTGTCCAGAATTCGGATTAACCACAGTAAGACTTTTGTTAGCCCAAACGACACGATCGACACCTTCCACCGTCAAAAGTTGCCCTTCAGGTGAAAAAGAATGCCACTCTTTGTAGGTTAAACCTGTAGTTAGTAGCTTAGGTTGACTATTATCTAGTTGAAGACAATATAGACTAACACCATCCGCTGTGATCGACGCGCTGTGTAGCGGTATCTGCCAAAAGATTAGTCCTTTGCCATCAGGTTGCCATTCTGCCAATTTAATGCCTGTATCGGGAGTTTGCAGGCGCTTAACTGGTTTGCCCGCGTCAATTTCTACGGTAAAAAGATGATCATCCCTAGTGTCTGTTTTCTCGTTGGGAAGGCTAATGTTATAGGCTAAGGATTTTCCATCAGGAGACCAGCAGAAGCTGGGAAATGGGTTCGGTGTTTTGACCAACTGAACTGGTGTGCCTTCTGTTGATACCAACCAAAGACCGTCTTCGCTACTTACTGTAAGCGTGTTACTAGTAGGAGACCAAGAAAACTGAGTCATAACCGCTCCGGGTAATCCTTGAACCTGATGAGCCTGGGTACCGTCTTTACGAATCAGCCAAAGGGGTCCAGTCTTGGAATTTTTATCGGTTACTAGTTTAAATGCTAACCACTCACCGTCATGAGACCAGACGGGTTTCAGAGCACTACCAAATTCGGTAAGTTGCTTTACCTCCTTTGTATTTCCATCAAGGACGTAAAGCAGTCCTTTTGATATAAATGCAAGCTTTCCCTGCCCTTTGAAGTCAATGGCATTTACCCCCGGCAGTTCGCTTAAAGATGGGGCTTGCTCGGTATCGACTGACTGTGCATGGGCCGTTGCGTCTAGTTGATTAAAAAAGGGCAGTTGTAATGGTTGGTTTAACCAAATCACCGCGGTAATGATTCCGCTCATTGCCGCTCCTCGCATAGCAGGGCGAATAAATCTACTGTTTTTCATGTTTCTCAACCTCCTTATCTCAGTTATAACACTTTAATTTTGCATTTTTGTTTCGAGATGTTACAAAGTTGTGACAGAATTTGAGACTTCTGAGGATATTACTGGGATAATCATTCGAACAATAAGACCTCCATCTGGAGATGATAAAAATTCCAACTGCCCTTTATGTATGTTTAGTATTTCCTTGACAATGGACAGGCCAAGGCCGGTTCCACCGGAACTTCTCTCTCTGGCAGCAGTTGGGCGGTAGAACCTAGTCCCTAATTGGGCTAACACTTCTGGTGATACTCCTGGTCCCGAATCTTTTATGATGATGTAAGCCAAGCTATGCTTTAACTCTGCTTTCAGGTGAATTAGACCCCCGACTGGGGTGTAGTAAACCGCATTGCTAAGGACATTAATCAAAGCCCGATGTAACCAGTCAGGGTCACCCACAATCAAAATTTCCCCTGAAGATTCAATGTTTAATTTGATTTGCCGTTCTGCTGCCAGTGGTTTTATTACCCAGATGGCTTCCTCTATCAGATTGGTAACCAAAAGTGGTACTTTTGTTATGTGAAATTCCGGATTATCTAGTCTTGCTAGAAGCAGCAGACTATTAACTAAACGGCTAAGTCGATCAGTTTGCCGAACAAAGGCATTAAGTTCCTTTGGATTGGCTCCTGCATTCTGATTAATTCCTTCCGCCAATACCTGTAGAGAGGCCAGCGGAGTACGCAATTCATGAGCGGCGTCAGCGATAAAAGCACGTCTTTGTTCGTCCAAACTAGCAACCCGGGCAGCCATTTTATTAAAAGCTTCTGCTAAAGCTACAGTTTCCAAACTCCCAGTTACGGGAACTGATTGTTTTAATTTCCCTGCCTGGACCCGTTCTATTGCACCGGTAAGTTCTTCAAGCGGCCTCGACATAGAGTCAGCCAAAAGTATACCTAACGCTGCAATTATAATTGAAACCATTCCGCCAAGTAACCAGAGTCGTTGCCTTAGCTCGTCATACTCATGTCGAAGTGAAGAAAGATCTTGTATAAGTAACAGGCGGCCTGATGATTTTTCCTTAATTCTTAAAGGTGTTGTTGTGTATGCTATCCAACTCTCTCCTGAATCAAAAATATCAGTATTTGTAGCGGTAGGGTTCTGTAGTTGCGATGGTAGGGGGAGGAGTCGACCACTTAAGCTGGTGTCACCATAGCCATCCACTCGAACTCGATCGTCTGGCCCTAGCCAGAAAATCCTTCCACCGGCAGATAACCCAAGCTGTTTGGCCGATTTAGCAGGATCTAATGAAGATATCAGAGAGTTAGAAAAAGCAGCTTCTATCCCTGCTATTGAAGAGAGAGATTTCTCCTTTTGTGAGGCCATTGATTTGTTCATAGAAGTCTGCACCGCCATGCCCGTCAGAAGTGCAGTAACAACCATGGACACTGCAGCATAGCTAAAGGCCAGACGCCAGCGCAGACTATACTTGCTACTTGGCCAACACATAGCCTACACCAAACCTTGTCAAAATGAGTGTTGGATTTGCTGGGTCTGACTCTAACTTTTGGCGTAATCTTCTCACATGCACATCTACCGTTCGCAAATCACCGGGAAAATCGTAACCCCAGACAATTTCTAGCAAACTAGTACGTGAGAAAACCTGTCCAGGGTGACGAGCTAAGTGAGTTATTAAATCAAACTCTTTGGGAGTTAAGGTAATCTGTTCGCCAGCTACAACAACGGTTTGTTCGTTAAGATTAATGCGAACCCTTCCGTTACCCACCGTTATGGTTGAACCATAATTTTGTCTGTTAGTACGACGTAGTATTGACCTGATGCGTGCCACCAACTCCCTGCTATTAAAGGGCTTTGTTATATAGTCATCGGCGCCAAATTCCAGTCCTAAAATTTTGTCAAGGCTATCGTCTCGAGCAGTTAGCATAATAATAGGCACATCGAAATTCTTTCGTAATTCCCGACAAACCTCTAAGCCATCCATAACAGGAAGCATGAGATCCAGAACAACAAGATCAGGCATTTCTGTTCTGAAAACACTCAGTGCTTCTCCGCCGTCCTTTGCGCTGACTACTCTAAATTTAGCTGCGGTAAGGAGGATGTTTAGGCCACTAACCAGATCTGTCTCATCGTCTACTATAAGTATTAGGGGACTTGTATTTTCCTGCTTTAAACTATGCATTAGTATTACTTACTCCTTATATTAACCTGAAATTCCTGTGTATTTTACTATCAAACTTTCATTCTTGTTGACCCCCAAAAAATCCTCGTTGTAACATTATTTTTGTTTCTTTTTTACACTTCTCCCTCGTCTAGTCGGCACTCTTCTTCATCAATTTACGTTACCATAACCTATCCCTTGCAAATGCCCTGTACACCCTTAAAAGTAACCGCTCAATCTTAGGGTGCATTTACAACTGAAACCCCGGTATGACTTTACTTGTCGTACCGGGGTTTCGCACAATAATTGCTATTTTGTTTTTCGACAGTTGTCCGGCAGTTTTACTCACCAAGGCACGAAATCCTCAAGCAGCGATGCCGTTGGCCCTACATTCAGCCACGATAGCCTGTTGTTCTTGCCGGGTCACGGCGATACCTCCATTCACTGCTTATGATAAAGATATTCTCTCATGGTTTCGGCTAACTGACCATGCAGCACCAGTAGATTAAGCGCTTATATTCCAGGAGCATTCCTGTAATGAATAAATTGGCGCTTTGAAAATGAAAGCACCCCCTGATAACATACGAGGTGTTCCAAAG
>NZ_WNKU01000049.1 GCF_009720735.1 Heliobacterium mobile | reverse complement strand
CTTTGGAACACCTCGTATGTTATCAGGGGGTGCTTTCATTTTCAAAGCGCCAATTTATTCATTACAGGAATGCTCCTTTCATTGACTAACAACCGTCGCCCATGTACCCAACGCCAATAATCGCTGGATAGAATGCTCCGATAACAATGAGAGCAATTACTAGGCCAACAACTGTTGAAAAACCAACATAACCTCCGCCAACCGCACAACCCATTCAGAACTCCTCCTTTCACGTTGAATGAGGCATTACCTATGATTCCATTTTATGGAATGCGCATAATTAGTGTGAAAGAAAAAACCGCCGGGAATCGCTTCCCAGCGGTCAAAGATTGTCGCTTTCGCCATTTTGATTATCATCATCGCCATCCTTGGTACCCACTATTACTTACTTTATGGAAAAGGTGTACAAAACCGTAATATAAGAAAAAACCAGACGAATCTGTTTTTTCGTCATCTTTTCCGACGTGGATGGCCGACCGAGTTTCGGGCCGCTTAGGCGGATTCCATGTCTCTTGCAATATTAGAGGTTTTCTCGGCTTCGGTAGCTCTTATCGGCTTGGATTACCTCGGGATAATTGCCGTATCGTCGAAGATAGGCTTCTACCGATTCAATCATAGTGTTTCCTTCACTAAATAACTCCCAGTCCAGTTTTTCTATCCGCGTATACCCGTTGAATAGACTGATGGCGGCCTTGGCTTTTCCCCGAACAATGGGTCTAACATGCGGTTGATGGATACTCATGATCCGCTTTTCTACCCGCTGTGTCTTATGGGCATACTGGCAGCTGTCGATTTAATAAAGATGGCTGCCTGTTTTTTCTTCTTTTTAATTTTTCTTATTGCAGTGAAGGATATGAAAGATGACTGTTGAAATTAGAAGTATCTGTTTGGGATTTTATTGGTTTAAAATTGGATGTGTACAAGGTGTTGACGGATTATAAAAAAGTTACTATGGAAACATGGTCTGCTAGTCTAACGGATGATGATAACTATGATACTGTTTTCGCAGTAAAGACGATTAATCCAACTGTGAAAAAAGTAGTTGTTTCAAACGATGGAGATTACTTAAATCGATTAACGCTGGAAGAAGTAAAAAATAAGTCTACAATTTATGTGGAAATGGATATAGATAATGGGTATGCATTGCATTACTGCCAGTTGAAATCAGATATCGGTAGTTTTGTGTTTCGTGGGTTGAACGAAAAAAGAGAAATTGTTCAGGCAACCTATTAAATCATTATATTAAGCCATCTTTTCCTTTAGGGGGTAAATTTAATAGTGGAAATAAACTTTGCTCTTTCAAAAGAATATCAAGATTTTATTTTACGGAATGAACGACCATGGGAATTAACATGGGTTCCTTGTCCCAGATGTGGCTCTAAAAGAGTTATTTTCAAAGCAAAATCCGAAGGCATCATGTTTGTACTGAAATACATCTTATGGTTTGTACTTATTCTTGCTTCTGGGATTTTACCAGGTTTAATTTATTATGTATGGTATTTCAGAGTAAATCCTTTTTTAACTAGAGACTTCCTTTGTAGAGACTGTAGATTACAATGGACAAAAGAAAATATGATGCCGAGTTAGCCTGGGGTGATTCACTTGCCTTCTATTATTGACATCATCACTATGCTGGTCATTTTGACAATTGTATTTTTTTGTTGGATATTCCTTGAGACACTTCGTCTATAACTGCCCAGCCTGTGATCTCGCGGCCATTACGTGCCAAGCTGTGGGCCAATAGCATTATTACCGTCTAATGATGACATTCGTGAAAAACTGTGGGAAGGTAGTATAGATGGAGAGTATTCTTTTTATTTGGACTAAGTTAAAAAACTTAACACGCTTGGAAAAACTATTGATTTCAATTACACTTATATTTTTCTTATGGCAATTATATTTTAATATTTACAAATTAACACTATACTTCGAGTACAAAAACTATCTTGCGGTTCAATATCCCGATAAGACATTTCATGTAAAGTGGGTAACCTACGATCCTATTAAAGGACGGTATTATTCAAAAGCACTCTGTAACGAGGATGGGATTGAATTTCATGTTGGCGGAAATTACGATAGTTATTTGCAAAACAAAGATACCAAAGAAATGAGAGATTTAATCGATACCTGCTTTATAAACGAAGAAGTAAAGAATTATACTTATGGAATTTACGGAGACAAAGAACTCCAAGAGGATGATCATCCTCAAAAATACAACTTTAACGTGTATTTTAACTATAACATGATAAAAGACGATGAAACATTAGCAAATAAATCGATTGAAATAGTAAATATCCTTAAAAGAAATAACCTCGAAATCAACAGTATTAGCTTTTCATCTGAAAGAGAAGGTCATCTCATTGAATTCTTACTAGAACAAGGCGACATAAATAAAAGTGCGAACGAAATACGAAAGTTGATTCGAGTGAAGAAAAGAGACATATAAGCTACCTTTTAGGTGAAATCTTTGACCTCGGAAGAATCCCGCCATTCGTTCAGAAGTTTTTAGTTTCATTGGGAAAATTATTCTACTTCTTGGTTTTCTGTGGTAAACCCTATTTTTGTATTTTTTTATTCAAATTCTCAGATACCGACTGAATTATAGGAGAAAAAAACGCAAAAAAGCCAGGACTGCTCATCCTGGCCTTAATTGTTTCCTCAATATTTTACTACTTCAAACCCAGTAGGCGTCACGTTAGGCGTCGAATCCTAACCTTAGTCAACGCTAACATTACGATACCCCAGCTAACTCATGGTCGGGGCGACAGGATTCGAACCTGCGGCCTCGTTAAGGTTGTTTCATTAACGTTATTCAACAGGAGGTGTACAAGGGCGACCATATAAGTTCATGTTCTCACGAGCCACCGGACCGCCAAACAACAATCTCTCAGATTTTCCGGATAAGACCGCAGTAGCGGAGGTGTAGGTTTAGCAGGGTTATTTCTTCTGGGCGAGTATGTACACGAATCCGGTTAGGGTTTCGTGATGAATTATCTCGAAGCCTAATTTTTTAAATTGTTCTTTAATCCATATAGATGTAATTCGTAACTTTTTATAATAACTTTTATAAAGTTTCCAACCATGATGCTCCTTCATGTAAATCATATCATGGACGAATACGCTATTTTCTGTATACTCTAAAAAGGTGGTCATTATTTTGTTATCGTCATTTTGGACAGGGATAATTCGGTCTAGTCCCAATAACTCCATTGAATAGTCTCTGAAAGAAATTAAAAACTTACCTTTTTTCCGCAGGTTTTCTAAAACGTTGCTAAATAGACGCTCTATTTCTCCAAAGCTATCTAAGTGGCTTAATGTATCGCCCATACAAATAATTAGCTCCGAGTCCATTGCATATCTTGCGAAGTCAAGTAAGTTTGCCTGTATGGTTGTTATTTTATGATTTCTAGAATTACCTTTTAGTTCGTCTAGTAAAGTCTTGTTTAGATCGATACTCAAAACTTCGAATCCTAACATAGCGAGGGCTACAGATTGAAATCCAGAACCACATCCAAGGTCAATTGCTTTGTTGCACGGATTCGGATAAATACCCAAATCTTGAAATAAAGACGTATACTCTTCAACTTTTTTCCGATAGTCTCCGAACATCCAAGTGTAATTCTTCGCCAATAAAGACTCATAGTGCTTTTCAAATGAATAAGTGCTATGGTCCGATACAGAAGCATCTAAAACAGGTGCTTTACGAATAAACAGGATTATCACCTTCTATGCAAACTTTTATTCGTTCTCTAACAAAGATCGAAAAATTAACTATAATCTGCAATATATGAGATTTTACCCTCTGAAAAACGGTATACGGATTTTCCCGGAAGATTCAGAGTCTCGCCAGCCTTCAGGCTCTCAGAAAAATCAACAGCCAATATACCCTCAAAGTTTATCGTAACTTCGGCAGTATCCCCTTGGAATGTAATATCGGAAATACTTTGCTTCCTCGACTTAAAGAGAGAGACAGACTGTACAGCTATTTTTTTGAAATCCTCAATACCTTCAGTGAACACATTCCGTTCGCCGTTTGAGTAATTTTCAAAAATTATATTATCGTGCAATAAGGATACCATCCCATCAACGTCAAAAACATTATAGGCAGCTATAAAAGACTCGATCAGAAACATATTTTTAATTCTTCTAATTTGGCTAGTATGTCGTTCTTCATGTTCAACGTTAAACCTCAACCACTGATATATGTTTAATTCACCGAAGATAAGGTGAAAGAAAGTGAGCTTTCCTAAATCGAATGGGGCTAATTCCGGAATATGGTGTAATATGTTGGCATGGATTAGCTCTAGCTCGGTCCATGCAGTATCGAAAGAGATTTCTTTTTCGGGAAAAGTTTTTACTGGTGCACTTACCTTTTCTGGTAAAGAAGGTAGGTTCGTATCCCAGTTTGCAGTTCCTTGAAGGTTCAGTGTTTCTTTATTAGCTTTCTTAATAAGCTTTTCAAGAATGCGACTAACGGACGTTTGAACGAGCGATAAATGGGCACATACTTCTGAAACTGACCAATAGCCATCGATAGGTTGTTTTTCACGAAGTGTATAAGGGACGGCATCGATCTCTACTTTTAATTTCCGTCTAGTGTCGACATACAATTCGATAAGGTTCGAAAGGTAGGGCGGTAGGCTCAAATAAAACACCCCTTAAAAGCCAATAGTTTCTTAGTACACTTTTTCCCTTACGGACTACTCTCCATAGAATATTTTACCTTAAAATCCGTTAGATTAACATCTTGTCTAGCAACTACCAACGAACGTCCATCATCATTACCTCGAATAAGAGCTTTGAAGAGTGGACCGAAGTCTTTGGCGATAACGTCATCACCACGGCCATTCTGGATCGGTTAGTGCACCATAGCGAACTCTTCTCCCTCACGGGTGACAGCTACCGCATGACGCACCGGAAAACCTTTTTGACCGCATAGCGATCTTCCGGGCAAATCCGGAGAAGTATCCACAAAGCCTCTTTGTCCAAGCCGGTCAGTCATGGCGGTTCGGGCACCCATTGGCCAAGGTGACGAAGCATCATTGCCTTATCTTGATCAGCGGGGTGCCCGAACAACCCTGAACTCCAACCGTAGTGGACAGTAAAAAACAATAAAAAACGGCCATGCGAAGTGGCCAAAAAAGTCCAAAATTAATGTCCTTTTTCGACCAAAACTATTGACCGATCACACGTCCATCTTAATAGCTTGAAATGTCCCAATTACCTATGAAGGTCTTCCTAAAACCAGCGGCTCTAGTGGGGGAGTAAGTCAACAATGTCTTACTAATGCCAAAAACTTCTAAGTTTAGCGATCTTAATGACATAATTTGACACCGTTCGCATGGGATGTACTGTATAATGCTGTAAGAATTAATCGATAGAGGTACATTCATGAAACGTAAATTTCGGCGTCTAAAGCAGAATCGTTTAATGCAACTGGAATCTGCATTACGTTCTTCAGAGGAACGATTTTATAAAGTCTTTCATGAAAATCCTGCTATGGTCTCAATGATTTCCGTTTTGGATGGAGTTTATTTTGATGTGAACCGAAGCTGGTTAAGCATAACGGGATATAAGAGAGAAGAGGTAATCGGACGGTCAATTTTTGAACTGGATTTTCTTATCAGCTTTAATCAATCAAGAGATGGTTTTTTCGATGAAACGAATAAGGGAAGCGAGATTATCTTTCAAACAAAAGATAAAGAGCGGAGAATTGGTCTCCAATCCAGTTCGATTATTAATATTGATAGGAAGGACTACGTTTTGGCTATAACCTATGATATAACCGACAAAAAAAAGATGGAGAAAGAGCTTAGTCGATTAGACCGTTTGAATCTTATTGGACAACTTGCCGGTGGTATTGGTCATGAGATTAGAAACCCGTTAACTACGGTAAAAGGCTTTCTTCAATTGATGCACCGTAAAGATGAGCTTTATGATTTCCACGAATATATTGACTTAATGATTTCGGAACTTGACAGAGCAAACTCGATAATAACCGATTTTCTATCCCTCTCGAAAACAAAGAACATGTTTCAATCGCCTGAAAACATTAACAGTATTATTCAAAAGATGTTCCCTCTTCTGCGAGCCCACGCTTTTGCCGCAGACAAACAGATTGATCTAGTCTTGGACACCGTTTCCGAAATACTCGGAGATGAAAAGGAATTACGCCAACTAATACTCAATTTGGTCCAAAACGGTTTAGATGCGAGTCTTCCCCGACAATTCGTAACGATTAAGACGTACATGGATGAAAGTAATGTAGTGTTACAAATTATCGATCGGGGGAAAGGGATACCCAAGGAGATTCTCGATAAAATAGGGACCCCGTTTTTTACCACCAAAGACCACGGAACTGGGTTAGGCTTGGCGGTTTGCTATGGTGTCGTGGAACGACATCGAGCAAAAATCCGTGTTGAAACAAGTGAAAAAGGGACATCGTTTATCATAGTTTTTCCTCAAAATAATATGTAAAAAGAAGGGAAATTCGATGAAGGAAGAAATGGAGAAAATCTTAAAGCAAATCTATTTTAAAAGGCATCAAGCCAGACGTCTTCTCGTTACCCGTCGCAACAACGAAGCAATCCATTTATCACGGGAGATTGATGAATTACTAAATGAGTTTTACTGTCTAAAACAAATCGAAAGTTCAAGCTATAAAAGATATGAGCGGAGTAACCCTGCGTTAATAGGAAATTGGAATTAAAATTACAAGCGTCCGGCCCCACCAATGCCGAACGCTTTTTCTTTTGTTTTAATGTAAAAAGAAGGAAATGCACCTGGCCACATCGAATAATCACTCGCCAAATGTTGGAAGAGAGTGATTCCTGCCGATGAAAAGCGAAGCAGATAAACTTCTGAAACTAATCCACAAAAAACGCCACGAAGCCTCCGAACTCCTGCTGACCCGTAGAATTAACCAAGCGATCTTAGTATCCCGTGAAGTAGACCGGCTACGGGAAGAATATGCCAAGCTAAAGCACTACACCCAATCAAATCGAAGGCCGTACAATCGCCGTTTCTTCGGAATATCCTTTAAGGAAAAGTGTGGCCCCATATCGATAGGCTCACGCTTCAATCTGTTTACCATCGGGCAAAATAGATTACGGATAAGTCAATACTGTCGAAAGGGGAGAAGAGATGCCCGCAGTTGATACCGACATCGAACGCCTTTTTCTCACCGACGTAAAAGAAAAGAAAACCACAGCCTCCGGTATCCGTGGCCGTGCTTCCCGACTGGGCCGTGTCGGCAGCATGGATATCATGGGGTTAGCATATCCACCTTTTTCTTGTTTATACTAGACACCAGGTGATTGGATGAAGTATATCTATGGGCTATTCAAAACTTCGCTAAAGACGGAATTAGCTGTGTATGCTTTACAGGAAAAAGGGTTTGTCAGCGATTTGGTAAAAGTAGTCCCCCTTGACGCATGTGTTAAAGGAAAACCAGTATTAATTGACGATATGTATAAATCCGATGGATTAAGTTTATTTGACGGCATGGCATTTTCGGCCACTGTATTTATGTTGCTCGGTGTCATTTTCGGTTCAATTTTATATATCGGGTCAATCACAGTTGGACTTTTTGGATTACTTCTAGGGGCTGGTTTTGGATATCTGATTGATAAATCAATTAGAAAAAGGCAGCATCGTACCGATGCCAGGCTTATAGGGGAAATCCTTTTATCCGTTGAATGTAAAACAGATGAAGAAATAGCGACCGCAGAGACAATCTTAAGAGAATTTCAGGTGGTTGCGTTGGGTAAGTTTTCATAGATGAGCGTGAAATTTACAGTCGATAAAAAAGCGTTCGCCTACCCACGCCAAACGCTCTCAATAAAAGACGATTCCTATTCATTCTTATCATCTTCAAAATGCTTTCTAGCGGGGATTATAGATGGACGAAACAAAGTCGACGGGTTACGAATGCCTTCCTCACCAAACTGTTTTTTCATGACAAGCAAGAATACGTATCTAACGACTAGGCCATTTATTACACCTAGCGGAAGATAATAGTATACCTTCCAAGCAAAGAGTTGCTTGACGTTAAAATACAAGAATAAGGGATTTATAACGAACGTATACACACCGCTGGCAATAACCGAAGCAACGAAAAAGGAACGCCAGTTATTGGTATACTGGTAAGCCAGCATAAATAAAATGGGCAGAATCGTATAGTCAACCGGAAAAGGAGCTGGGCTAATCGGGACGAGCCTGGTAAAGTACTGCCATAATCCAAAATTTACGGCTACCGTGTCGACAATAGTGGCTGATACGGTGATAAACGAACCGAATAATAACATCTCAATTAGTCTTTCTTTATCGAGGAGTTTCCACCATAAAATATAAAACACTACCAGCATCCCGACTAGAAGCCACCAACCCGACGAAAATAGCTCCGAACCAAAAAAGTGTTGTAATGATGTTTGATTAAAATCGACCCTAGTCTGTCTCAATAGTTGATCCGTAGGCACTTGGTTCCCCTCGCTTCATGATTGCACTTGGAACATAGGATGCTCATTAAACTGGTTAAATATTACTTAGAGAGAAACTAACGAAACTCTTTTTTCGCTCCTGCACTATAGCGAAGACGTCCCTTATTGCCTTACCGACCATGATTGGATATTGAATATAACCTGTTTGAAAAGTAAATCCTACGTGGAGCACAGACCTTGTGGAGGATAATATGAGTAATCAAGTGTTTTCATGGATACTACTCATCGTACCCTGGTTAACGATTTTATTCATGAAAGAGGAAGATAGAAAACGTTATATTCCATCAGCTTTATTCACAGCCGTTACAAGTGGAATCATCTATCAGCTAGGAATGATAGCTAATCTTTGGTATTTCGGAGATGTAAATTTCCCGGTCATTATGTATGGCCTTTTTTCAATAGCCGCAATATGGGTACTAAAGTTTACGTATGGACGCTTTTGGGCGTATATAATCACGAATGCTATCCTCGATTTGGGATTCGCCTTTCTTTTATTCCCTTGGTTTGGTAGAAGAGAAATAATAGGCGTAGGTCCGTGGACCGGTTTATTTGTATATTCAATAAATTTTTTTCACTCTGCACTAATATACGGATTTCAACTGTGGCAAGATGATATTAATAAGACAGCAGATGTTTTTGTCAACCAAAAAGTGATCCACTTTGATCACGAATAAAGTGATCCACGTTAGCCATCTCAACTTCCAATATTAGGTTAGGAATTCTGCATATTACCCTTTTCTATCCTTCGCATACTTTGACGGAAGCGATAAGATTGCCCGT
>NZ_WNKU01000048.1 GCF_009720735.1 Heliobacterium mobile | reverse complement strand
TCTGGCCCATTGCGGTGCGGCGTACTGTTTATAACAAATCCAAATCAAGCCGCTCTCAATACCCTTTCACTCGCTGCCTCCACGTACTGCTTCTCCACATCAAACGCAATGAACCTCCGCCCCATCCGCCTGGCTGCCACGCAGTCTCCCCCGCTTCCGCAGAACGGGACCAGCACGATATCACCCGGCTTCGACGATTTCTCAATAATCATCTCGGCCAGCTTCACTGGCTTTTGCGTAGGATGGATGTAGGTTACTGCTGGATCACGAGGCACAGCCCATACGTCTGAAATTCGCTTTCCATTTAATATGTGTCGGCCCTTCACAGCGAAGATAAGAAATTCGTGGGCCGGGCTGTATGCTCCACGAAGATCACCCATTCCCCCACCGTTCTTTTGCCAGACAATGCAGTTCTTGATGGTGAAGTGTTGGGCGATGCGGTGGTACCACTCGGTATAGACATCCCATCGGGTCCAGCAGTAAAAAGCACCACCGTCTTTCAAAACCCGATAAGCGTCGGATAGCCAGTCGGCCATGATGATGTCGTCGTTTTGGATTGCGGTGAACTTTCGTTTTCGGCTGCCGCTACGGTAGTTGATGCCGTAAGGTGGGTCGGCGATGATGAGGTCGATGGAGTTATCGGGGAGCAGTTTGAGACCGTCGTTGATGTCCATGTGATGGATGGTGTCGAGTGTTAATTCTCTGAGGTTTACTGTCATTGTCCACCGTCCTTGAAAAAAATAAGCAGTCCAACCACGATGGGCTGAACTGCCTGTCTATTCAATAGGTGGGCTGTGGGTGGTGGGGTACAATTAAGGTGCTTAATCATAAAGCTCGGACTCGAGAAATATCTTAGTTATTTCTTAATTAAAGGGAATATTTTTTTAATATTAAACTAACCCTTTTCCCATGCTTTTTCTTTTTAATGCTAAAACACGTGGTTTAATTGTGCTATCAAGCTCAAAATTTAATCCATAGCGAAATATTTCCGGGATGTAAAACTTTAGAACCCCATCCTTATCCCTATCCTCGTAGATGACTCCAATATCTTTAAGAAATTCTAGTCTTCTAGACTCGATAGGTAACTGGTCAACCGAAAACGGGACTACTCTTTTTTCTTTATTAAGATTATTTATTTCTTCAACCCAATCTTTAAACTCGGGATACTCTGTATTTGCTTCCATTACCTTATCTGTACTACAAGGGCGTAAGGCATGACGTACCGCAGAAGGAGGTAACAACCGTTCTTTATTCCATACCGAAAATGCCACTAAGTTTGGATCGTCAATTGTTTTCTTTGCAGCATAATAGAGAAACCTTACGACATCTCTCGCTTGTAGTCTACCTTTGAAATCTGTTAATGCAGCGAAAACCCATGAAAAGCTATATGCTTCTTTGGAGTTTGCTTTGCCTAATTTTTTACCCCAAAGTTTTTCTAATAGATTAGCTAAATCTTCACGTCCTAAAGAGGAAGGTTGGATTTTTTTATCGATAATTGCTGCTCTTTGACAAAGCCAAACTACCAAGCGTAAAAAGGATTCATAATCCCAGTTTAGTTCAAAAGGTTTATAGCGGTCCTCTAACTGACCGGCATTTTGTTTAATAGCGTATCGAAGGTAATCTCTTCTCAAGAAAACAATGATTCCAAAGTTCGGTTTTCTAATTTCTTCATTTATTCGACTTGGAAGTTTTAATAGAGCTTCTAAAGCAATTTGTTGACTGTTCTTGTTGGCAATATCTTCAAATATTTCCTCGAGACCGTCGATGAGATAAACAAAACGAAGTTTTTGTGATTCTAGAAAGTAATTAAACGACTGTAACGAAGACCTAAAAATTGAAGCGGGATCTCCATCGCTTACACGTGGCAGTTGATAATTTACCGATTTCGCCAAATTTTCTATCCAAAATAAGGTCCAATCAAACTCGCTCCAGTCGGTTTTGTTTTTTAACCTATCTTTTATTATTAGGTCGCTTAAACCTCTTGCATGAAATATATTCTTCTTGTTATTTCCTGTACTTAAATTAACAACCTTATCAACTTCATCCCTGGCTGCATCTACCAACTTCCTTGCCTCGTCACCGAGGTTATTAGGTACTAAAAACGGATACATTATTGCTTTTCCGCTTAATTGTTTATCAATACTATCTATCGGATTTATCAAAGCTAAAAAGTTTTCCCAAAATTTTATGCGAGCTAATTGTAAAAAATTAAAGGTTTTACCGGCCCCTTTTGCACCTATTGATATTATTCGAGGAAGTTGCTCTGTAAATTTTATTGCAAGGTTTTGTAGTGCATCAGTAATCAATAGTTCGTCTTTAACTCCCTTTTCTGCATACTGATACGCCTCACAAGTATCTTTAAGACGTTTCACACTATCCATATCATAGGTGGTTTTGTTAGGTTCTTTTTTACCGCCCTTAGGGGTCCAAGCAGTTTGAGCCCATTCAGAAGCAACCTTCATAATTGAAGGGGACATAGAAATTTTATATTGACCATCTTGCCAATCTTTAATATAGAGCAATTCTTGGCTGAAATAGGTCTCCTCAAATTGCAACCTAGGAATATACTCATCGGTTGAATTTGTTGCATTATAGGATTCTTGTAACCTGGTCATTGCGTTTTCGTATACTTCATTAGATTTTAGTTCTGGAGTAAGCATAGTAAGAACGACGGTAGGATCAAATAACTTATTTGAGTCCAGATGTTCTAAGGTTGGAGATAATTTAGAAATCTCCTCAAGTACTAAAGATGTTCCGCTTATAGATTGTTCTGTTAACGTAGTAAAAATAAACCGTTCAAAACGAGGATCAAGTAATATTGGGCTCGATATCTCACTTAGGCCTGCTCTAAGATCGACAAACACAAAATCGGCTTTTAATAGTTGGCCTAACTTATATAGTGCTTCACCAACTTGCCAAGGTTCTGATGAACTGCGTGCTAGATTTTCCGGTTGAATAGGCATGTCTAAAAGTTCCCGGTCATTTATAAAAGCTGGTAGAAAATAATACTTAGATTTCTCTTGATATTTACAGTACTCACTAATTTTCTTAATTAGTGATGAAAGAGCAGCCTCACGTTCTATGGGAGGATAATGGTATACTTCTAAGAAGTTTGCAAATGAAATGTCAGGCCTTAGTTTTTCTTTCCTACTCCAATATGTTAAACCAGGAGCTTCTAAATCAGCGTCTATTACTACAGCTGTTACAGGTCTGTTAATTTTTTTTGCTTGTGCTAGTAAAGCAAAAAGATAAGCTGCTAGATGAGTACTTCTCCCTACTCCCCCCTTAAAGGAATAGAATGCGACGAGTTGCGGTCCATGTTTATCCTGAGGAGTGGATGGAATATAGGAGATATTTTTACTATCATTATTCCTAAGGTAGGAAATATTTTTCCATAGGGGACTAATATTTACATTATTCCTATGTGTATTATTATCGTACAAAATTTCGACTGGTATTGTTGCATCATCCAAGTCTAAGCGAATCAACGAATTTTTTGAATCATACCAATCACCAAACCAATCAGTTAAATATTTATTAATATTCCCTCTGTCAGTTTTATTACTTATTCCGATTTCTATAGCGTCATAGAAACAATCAATACGTTCTATTTCGGGAGGAAGGTTCAATTTGTTGTTACTTACTTTTCTTATTTCCCTTTCCACATCTAGCCAAGTTAATAACCTCATCTTAATTCCCCTTCTATCCACCTTAAGATGTTCTCTAGCTTGCCTTCGAGAACTGAATCCTCTAATGTGTCCGACGTTCCCCCATAACGCCACATTTGATTATACTCTTTAGAACAAACATGTCGTTCATACTCATTTCCGTCAGAATATCGGATTTTTCTCATTTTGGTCGATGGTAAATGCAACTCTACTCCGGCCCTTAATTCATCAAGTAACGCATTAATATTATGGCTTATTCTTCCAAATAGTTCAACTACTTTACTACCATTTGAATAGTCTTCGCCCTTTCTTAGTAATAAAATAGCTTTTAAACCGCATTCTACTGCGTAGAAGAGTAAAAGTCGGTGAGCATTTGAACGCTCCCCCTCAACCACTGAAGCTTGATAATTCACACGGTAAGCTCGCTGCATTTCTCGCCTTGTAAAAGGAATACTCAAGTTTAATCACCTGACTCGCAAAGACTAGAAGTTACAAACTATAACTAACAGAGCATCTATCCAATAATAGGTTTTTAAGTCCCGAACTTCACCGTTAGTTGTTCGTTGCCTCTGCTAATAATTATTTGACATTTCCTTCAATTTTCCTGTCTATTGCGTCATATTCTGCAAGAAAATATATCTGTACTGTACGGCGGCTTCATTTATATTTAATTCATCTGCTATCCCATCCATAGCAGACGAGTTCTGGCCCACCTACCCCTCCCAACCCCACAAACAACCTCCCTTAGCCCGTGAAAAACTCATCTTCTATGTAGAAAGAAAAAAGCGACCCCGCCAGTAACGGCGAGATCGCTGGAGACTCAATGAACGCGTTTCTTCATCTGCTCACGCTGTTCACAAAACAGCTCGGCCCGATTACTCGATTTTTCAAGGCTTTCCTTTAATAATTCCTGAACGCTGTCCGGAACAGTAAGCCCTGCGGCTTCGATTTGTTCTTGGAAAAACTCGAGGTCTTTGGCTAAAGTGGCGTTTCTTTCGCACTTGTCATTAAGGTTAGCCAAAGCCACCTCATCTTCTTCCCTTTTCCGCTGCCGTCGAGATTCAAGCCATTCCTGGATGAAGACGCATCATGTCCGGGGTTAGTTTGTCCCAGATGGCCAGAGAAACAAAAGTGACCTCGCTGATGATCGCGAAGTCGCAAACATTTTTATGTAATAATTAAGATACAAAAATCCCAGTTCTTAAGAAGTTTTTTCCTCAATATAATCAATAATATTGAGAATTAATGTTTCTAGTTTTTCAAAATAAATTTCATCGTCATGAAAACTATGGCAATTCGGAATATAGTATCCTGTTAACTTAGCTTTTTTTCCACAGGAAATATTTATAGCTATATTTTCTTTTATAGATCTATAATCTGATACTATTCTACACTTAACGATTTCATATTCTTTTTGTTCAAAATAAGATATAATCTCTTCAGTAAAGCCTTTCTTGTTACTCTCATTATTCCCATCTATAAGTAAATAATCTCCAATTCCTACTCCGTCTAGGTTTATTATTATAACTTCCTTATCTTTAGGTATTTTTTTGTTAAACGACCACGAACCTATTCTTCCTAATTCCTCTAAGTCTGTAAAGCATATTTGAATTTTATTTAATATGCTTGGATTATTACGGGCTATACGCAACATAATACTAAGAATTGAGATAATACCACTGGTGTTGTCGTTAGCATTGTGAAGTTTATTTCTGTATGTTATTAATTTGGCAATGTAATCCAAAGAAAGAACAAAAAATGTTAAACAAGAAAGAGGATATTCGAAAAAAAAATTCGAACAAAAAAAATATATCGAATTTAACAATTCATTTGAAAAAACGACGGGTTTAAAGAAAAAAATGTATTTATAAATATGAAATTTGTCAGAAAAATATAAACAAGTTAATATGAAACATATAAAAATAAATAATTTTAATATTTGTTTTGAACCTATTGGACCGATTATTTTAAATATCCATTCAAATATATCTGGATATTTAATCGTATCATAATGTGCCATTAAAATAATTTTAGGTTCAACAGTTTTTGTTATTATATTAGTTGCAATAAATATTGAATCCGTCTCAATGTCTAGATTTATTTCTTTCAATTTTTCTTTTACAAATTTTTCGAATTGTTTTTTTCCTTTTTTAGTATTTCTGCTTTTACATTTTTCCAAAATCTCATTATATAACTGTTTTAACTCTAAGCTCAAAATCATACCTCTATTTTCATTTTTCTAAAACAACTCTGATAGGATATATTATATTATATTATATTAGTGTTGAAAATATTGTCGAAAATTGCGGTTTTAGATGACTATTTGGATTAGTTTCTTTTACGAATATGCACGTCCTGAAATTCGACAAGGAACTAAAAACTTATTTTTCCTTTATTCAACTAACAAAACCACCCCTCCCCCCCCCTACGCCCTGTAACGCAATCAACCATTCATTCATTCCACAACAGGGGTTAAAAGGCATGTGGGCCATTACAGCGGGCTTATGTGGGGGATGGGGTTTTTAGTTGATAAATACGGCGAAAAGATCACCTATATGTCCAGAAATGAAAAAAGGCCCTAACATTCAGAGCCATTAAACTAAATTCTATTTTTGCTCGACAAGTTCAAATACTGAAAAGTACTGAGTAAACATTCTCCCGATTGCTAATTCTGGTCTATCCCCTCTTAAAAAAGTGTATGCTGATCCGAATTGTTCTTTGAACTCCCATCCACGTAGCTTCATCACTTCAAAGAATGGCTTATCTGGGTCTTTTCCGATATTTTTAACAATGAATCGCTCGGGTTGCTCGGAAAACCGGACGACATCTTCTCCGAGAAGAGTTAATCGAAAAATTGCAAAACCTACAGGAATCGGATTTCCTTCTTGTAAGATTGTATCTTTATAAGTACCGAGCAAACCAAAGAAGATCAATAAGGCGGTAACCCATATCGTAAGCCGGTATCTCGAAATGGTACGCAGTTCTACCATTCAACTAGCCCCTTTAGCACAGATACTTAAATATATCTGTTTTCCGTAGCCTTTCCCATAAATCAGTAAAGAATCCTACGAAATCTATGCCATAACGAGCTATTACGTTCATAATAACTCTTATAATAAGAACGTTTATTAATATGGCAAATACGAGTCTCATTATATCATCCATAAATTAATCTCCCAGCCAGATAATTGGGATAGCGTTCAATCGACACCACCACCTCCACCACAGCCATCTCCCCCACTGTTGCCACCGCCACTGTCTCCGCCAAAGTCTGAATCGCTGCCGCCAAAATCAAATCCACCATTGTCACTAATGTCATCACCAACAGAGCCAAGATCGAAATCAAAATCGCTATCGCTGTGGCCGGAACGGACTCCACGGATGGCTTTGATCACAATCGCTATTAATATTGATACTGCCATTACTATTGTTAAAGCTATAGCCACAAATAGAAAGGTACTCATGATATCCCCTCCATTGCGTGCGATTCGCTGTATACTTCGTGGGAGATATCACAAAATACTTCATTTTAGGTAATATCAGTAATTCCAGATAGTCTTTATGAAAAACCCTACCCCACACGTTCCCCCTACGCTCTCAAACGCAACCACCCATACCATTCATACCACAACGGGGTTAAACTGGACGTGAGCCATTACAGCGGCTTTATGTGGGGGATTGGGGATTTTGGGTGAGTATTTGATAGGTTGTTACGTTAAAAAAGAGACATGGTCTATCGTAATAAACCATAAAATTAAAATCGCATTGCTACGAATAACGCATCTCCTATATCCCACGACAACCTTGTAACCTGCGAGCCCTCACCCCGGTGTTTATTAAGCTGATCTGTACCCGTGTTTGTCTCTACGTCCTCAAAGTTGGTTGAGAGATTGGGTTTGTTAGTCCCGGTCACGGCGATCACCTCCGCTGTTAGGACACCCAAAGATGCAGATAAAACGCTAAACTCTAATTAAACGATGGGAATTTAAGGTGAAAATATGGGTAGCTTAACGTTAGATTATAGATGGATTAGAACAGTTTAGAAGCGACAAAGCCAAATGAAAAATTTGGTTTGTTCATCAAGAATGATGTATATAATAGTATTCAGAGCCTCATGTCTGAATACGGCAGCAATACCTCTTTCCTTTCCCATTATAGCTGCCATTAATAGGTGGTTATTTATTCATGAAAGATAGGACGATCCGTTTTCTAAAAGAAAAAGTTCGAAGACCGGTTGAAGAGTTTATCGAAACCGAAACATCGAGCGGTATTATATTACTTGCTTGTACCATTCTGGCTTTGCTTATTGCCAACTCACCCTGGAGGAGTTCTTATGAGTCACTTATCAATCAACCTTTTACGATAGGTACATCCTCTTTCGGACTGTCCAAACCGGTTATCCTTTGGATAAACGACGGATTGATGGCCATTTTCTTTTTTGTGGTTGGGCTTGAAATTAAGCGAGAAATTCTCGAAGGTGAACTTTCATCGATAAAAAAAGCCAGCCTACCTATTATTGCCGCAATCGGCGGCATGATTTTACCAGCTTTGATCTATACACTTTTGAATAACAACTCACCCAGTGCTGCCGGTTGGGGAATACCTATGGCAACCGATATTGCTTTCGCTCTGGGTATCCTAAGTATGCTAGGTCACCGAGTTCCACTCTCATTAAAGGTTTTTTTGATCGCTATTGCTATTGTCGATGATTTGGGTGCCGTCCTTGTCATCGCATTATTTTATACGGAAACCATTCAGATCGCTTACCTTGGGTTGGCTACAGGCATCATTCTATCACTGGTCTTAATCAATTACCGTGGGATTCGGTCACTCACTCCGTATATTCTACTTGGACTCGTGTTATGGATCGCGTTCTTAAAATCGGGGATTCACGCCACCATCGCTGGAGTCTTACTGGCCATGACCATACCTTTTCGTACCGTAATAAACACCCATGAATTTACTGAACAAGTTCAAGAAACCATTCAAGCGTTTCATGGTTACCAAAAGGACAACAAGACAGTCGTCACCGAAGAATATTTCAGTCTCATCACAAAACTGAACGTCCTCATCGACAGGGTTGAATCTCCGCTACATAAGTTGGAGGGGATTCTTCATCCCTGGGTCAGTTATTTTATAATGCCGCTCTTTGCCTTTGCTAATGCCGGTGTTTCCCTAAATGACGTTACTGCAATCACAACCCCTGTAAGTTTAGGAATTATACTAGGTTTAGTGCTGGGAAAACAAGTTGGTGTAACCTTCTTTTCGTGGATAGCGATCAAACTAAAAATTGCCTCTTTGCCTGAAGGAATGACTTTCGCACATGTTTACGGCTTGTCCTGGTTGGCTGGTATCGGTTTTACAATGTCTTTGTTCATCTCTGGATTAGCCCTGGTTGAGCATCCGGAACTGCTAGTTCAAGCCAAAGTTGCAATCTTGCTAGCTTCAGTCATCGCTGGTACTGGAGGTTATTTTTTATTACGAAATCAGCACTATTAACCCCCCTTCCCCCATACCCCCCACCGGCAACACTGCCCCCAAAACTGCAACTCATCCTTCTATGCTTCCTCATCTTCTGTACCCCCGGTGGGCAACAGTGATCTTCGGTCGAATACCCGTCAAAATTGAAGTGTAACTGTAGTTCCGACAACTGCTCGCACCACCCAACGTAAAAAAGCTCGCCTTAACTGGCGGGCTTTCAATGCTGTGTTAATCCCTTCTTCTACCAAACAATGCGGACCTGACATCCCACATCTTACTCTCTGTTCAAATCTACAAAGATCGTTTAAAATTAGCCATTGAAAGGGAACCGGATTAACAGGTCTTCCAACAGAGCAACTGACTTGTAATCAGTTGTTCCAACGTTCATTACACCGAAATTATACATCTCTAGTCTGTCTCCATGGGGGTATGCACTAATTTCCACGACCCCCGATTTGCTCATGGAGATACCCCATAACTATTGATTAATGCAACTCACAAAATTGTAGATTACTTAACTTGACTCGCCGTCGTAGCTCAACTGGTAGAGCAACTGACTTGTAATCAGTTGTTCTAACGTTCATTACACCGAAATTATACGACTCTAGTCTGTCATCTATGGGGGTATGCACTAATTTCCACGACCCCCAAATTGCTCATGGAGATACCCCATGACTATTGATTAATGCAACTCACTAAATTGGAGATTACTTAACTTGACTCGCCGGCGTAGCTCAACTGGTAGAGCAACTGACTTGTAATCAGTATATCAACGTATATTGAACTTAGATTACACGTTCCCGAGATTGTCAAAGCGGAT
>NZ_WNKU01000047.1 GCF_009720735.1 Heliobacterium mobile | reverse complement strand
AATGATTTGGAATGGGCGGTGGCTCTTCAACAACTTTGGTCGATTATTGATGATGTCGTTAAAAACTGCAACAAGAAGTTAGCCGCTTTGATTAAAAGTCAACTCCAGAAATGGATTGGCTCTTTACCCAACTATATCAAGGCTTACTTGCCTATTTCTGTGTGCGAAACTTGAGTTAGTAAATATATCCTTACTCCAGTTTATGAGGCTCGATCACTTCTGATGGTTCTTCAAGCCGATGACTCTAAACAGATCGGACGTAAAATGGAGCAATTGGATTTAGAAGATGTCATCTCATTGGCATCGAAAATGCCCGATTATACTATGCAATCCTATGTGACACAGATAAAAAGCGACGGTGTCTTACAACGAGTCATCAACAAACTTGGCTTGGCAGACTACAATCCGTCCAGTCTCCAAGGGATGATCTCGGCTTCTTTAATCAAAGATACCAACCTGATTGAAGTCCGTGTCGCCCATTCCGATCCTGTGTTAGCTGCAAATATAGCCAATACTCTCGATTCCGAATTCGTAAACTTCATTACGGAAACTAACCTCGAAAAGCTAACGAAATCGGGAACTTTGTTGGAACAGCAAACGAACGAAGAAGAAAAAAACTATCAAAACGCCGTCTCTGCCTTAAACCGTTTTTTAATTCAACCTCGCAACCCGGATTTATTGTCCAAAGACATCGAAAACATTTCCGATCTCCTGTTGGATCATGAAAAGAACAAAATGCTCGCTGAAGTTGAAGTACAAGAATTGAACGGCTTAATTAATGAACTTAACAATCGTATCGAAAGAACTCCGACAACGATTGCAATCAAAGACGGTGCCACGGAAAGAACTATTGATAATTCTGATTACTATTCCCTCCAGAGACAGTTACGGCAGAAGCAATATGAGTTGGAAGGAAAAAAAGCGAAGCTCGCCACCATCGAAAACGCCATCAGTGCTTTACGAGCCCGGTGGGAAAGTGTTCAGGAAGAATTAACCGTAAAACAGATGGAACATGACCGATTAAAGGGAGAGGTTGATCGTCTTGATAAAACGAGAAACGTCTTACATCAAAAACTGACAGACATACGCATCGCCAAGTCGGTAAATCAAGGCGAGACAACAGTCAAATTCGCTTCTCCGGCGAGCACTCCGACAGCCCCTATTAAGCCGAACATCTCATTCAATGTAATGATTGGACTTATCCTTGGATTTTCGATTTCAGTCGTAATCGCCTTTTCTGTCGAGTTGTTAGATAAAACGATTAAATCAAAAATGGATATCCTACGTAAATTGAAGATCCCTTATCTCGGAAGTGTCCCTTATTGCTATAGAACTAAAAGCAGAGATAAAAAGCAAAACATCATCTGGTATCCGAGAAGAGAAAATAAAAATATCAGCTACGACGATGTATCACCGGACATGTTGGAAATACCCAATTCACCAGTGATTGAACTATACCGTGCCATCTGCACCGGTATATGGTATCAAGCCATAGACAAAGATAGAAAGGTGATTCTCTGCACGAGTACAGAACCTAAGGAAGGTAATTCAAATATTACGGCCAATTTGGCTGTAACCTTTGCCCAAACGGGTTTTCGAACCTTGCTGATCGACGGAGATTTACGCCGACCTGTACAACACAAATTTTTTGGTATAAACAATCATTATGGTTTGAGCAACATCCTCTTAAACAACCTCCCCTTTCAAAAAGTGTTGACGCCAAGCTCTTATCCGGGACTCGATATCATGACGAGTGGCCCTTTACCGCCGAATCCTCCAGAACTATTATCAGGACAGTACATAAAAAACATGCTGAATGAAATTGTCGATATGTATGACGTAGTGCTTATCGATAGTCCGCCCATCGTATCAGTTACAGATTCCATCATCTTGGCAGGTCTAGCCCATGGAACTGTACTGAACGTACGCACTCGTTTCTGCCATCTTGATACTGTGAAAGAAGCTATCTATCGAATTCATCAAGGAAAAGGGAAGATTATCGGAGCCATAATTATCGGAGTGGAAGGAAACAAGAAACATGTTCATTACCAGCGTGTTCAAAGAGAGTCTGATTAAAAAAGCGGTGTCTTTTTCACCGCTTTTTTGTTTTATTCAAAAGCAGGAATCTTTCTAACTGTTCACGAATTAAGGGTTATAGAATACACTAAGGGAGGCCAATCCGTGACTGTAGGTGACGAATACGAGTTATTCATAAAAAAAGTACACGCCAAAAGCGGATTAGATCTAGCCAATTACAAACGTCCTCAAATGGAAAGACGGATACGTACTCTCATGCGCTCACAGGGAGTCAATGACCTGCTCAGCTATTTCAACTTAATCGACAAAGATGCTGAACAGTACCGTAAATTCATTGATCATCTGACGATTAACGTGTCGGAATTTTTTCGCAACCCTGGGCAATGGGACGTCTTGACGAACAAAATACTTCCCTTGTTGCTAAAAGAAAATCCGCAATTAAAAGTTTGGTCTGCCGGTTGCTCCACTGGAGAAGAACCCTATAGCTTGGCCATGACAATGATGGAATCCCGTTGTGACATGCGAAATAAAGTTTTAGCTACTGATATCGACAAAGAAGTGTTAAGGAAAGCTCAGCTGGGGATATATTCTGTCAAATCACTGGCCAACATGTCTCCGGAAATGGTTAAGAAATACTTTGAAGACCAAGGCGGCGGATTCTTCCGGGTAAAAGATGAAGTAAAAAGGCAGGTTAAGTTTCAGCAACAAAATCTGTTAAAAGATACCTTTGAGTCTAATTTTGATCTCATTCTTTGCCGAAATGTCGTCATATACTTTACGGAAGAAACGAAAACCATGCTCTATAAGCGGTTTCATCAAGCCATGCGCAAAGGAGGGATTCTGTTTACCGGTTCAACGGAACAGATTTTCCAAGCTCGTGAAATTGGCTTAACCACTGCGGCCACATTCTTTTATCAAAAAACATAATCAAGGGGGTGGAGTCTATTTTTGCATTGGTCGTATTCTTACTCGTCTATATAGGTGCCGGTTACGCTTTTTGGTTTTGGATGCGGGCCGATGACGTTGTGGAGAGACAATGGAACAGCCTCACGACCCATTCAAAATGGGTCATGTGGTTAGGCTGGCCTTTTGCTATGTTTGGAGTTATGTTCAACAACCTTAAAACAAAGAAAACGAGCCGATAACAAAGCGCCCCGTATGGGGCGTTTTCTCTGATTACGCATAAAAGGGCGACAGCTTTCAAATAAATAATCTAAAGGAAAAGGGATAAGGGAGGTCTCTCATGCCGATCTTTACCATTGATATCCATACACCTCAGATTGATCCGGACACATATATCGCAGCGACTGCTGTTGTTGGTGGTCAAGTAACGATAAAAAAGGGCAGCAGTCTCTGGTTTAACGTTGTCGCCCGTGGTGACTGCGGTCAACCGATCATTGTCGGTGAAAATTCGAATGTTCAAGATAACGCAGTCCTACACACAGATCACTTTCATCCCACCGAAATCGGAAATTCGGTTACTGTAGGTCATGGTGCCATCATTCACAGTGCCCAAATCGGTGATTATTCGCTGATTGGCATCGGTGCCATCATTCTTGACAATGCTCGCATCAGAGAACATTCTGTCGTAGGGGCCCACACTTTAGTTCCCCCTGGGAAAGAATTCCCACCGTACAGCTTAATCATGGGAAACCCTGCAAAGCTCATCAAAACACTGACTCCCGAAGAGGCAGAACGATTCAAAGGGAATGCGGAACGGTACGTGCAGTTGTGGCGGGAGAACTACAAGGGACGCATCGAGTAAGAGCTATTCGGCCCCTTTTGTCGGTGCCCAGACCATCATATTCTGCGGAAGGTCTGTCCGATGAAGCTTTTCCGGTCCTGATAAGAGAAAAACTTGAAGGGGTTGTCTCCCGAAGCTGATTGCCGATTCATGATCAGGCAGAAAAAAGTCCATTCGCCTGCCCCGGATTTTTCCCCCGATATCTTGGGCTTCAAAAACCCGTCCAAAAGCAGGCACATAGACTTTCGTGCCTAGGGGAATTACATCAGGATCGACAGCCACCGTGTACCACGGTAGAGCTTTTTGTCCCGTTTTCGTAATGCCATCGCTTTTTCCACAACAGAGAATACAAGCATCATAAGCAGTGGCATCCACTTCCATAGGCGCTGTGATCCGATAACCCAGCATGGACAGTTGAAGGATCGTTTTTCCGGATAAACTTTCGGGAATCGAAATGGTATCTCTTGCTTGCTCTCCCTCATTCGGTGACGCTTCCGCAAAAATCGGGTATAGTGCGAACAGAGCCAGGAGGAGAGAGAGCAAGTACCAGCGACGTAAAATAGACCATCATCTCCCAATCGTGGTTATAGCTGAATTGAACAAGCTATAATCCTAGGTTATCTCAGTGACCTTTTTTTATGCATGAGCGGTTCGTGATAATGATGGTGAAAAACTAAACTGGTAAAATGTACGGAAAAGGAAAAACTACTGTTGATCCTGCTACACCTCCGGAGGAAACTGGAGGTGAACCTGTCTTGGGGATGTCCGGTCGATTACCTACGGTTTCTGGTCTGGAAGTGGCTAAGCTTCTTCACCGGGAAGGATTTGAGCCGATTCGACAGCGAGGCAGTCACCTTCGGATGGAGAAAGCCGGTCCAGGAACGGTTCTCTCTGTGACCATCCCGGGACACAAAAAAGACCTAAAAAAGGGTACGCTCATGGGCATCTTACATCAAGCAGGCCTCAGTAAATCCGATTTTCTCGAACTTCTCTCCGCCTAGGATCTTTCCAGCGGTGTGAGTGAAGGAAGTGAGGTGTAGCAGGTTCTCAGCCGCGATTGCAGGAAATGAATGCCGCCAGGTCGAAAGAGGACAAGCGGCATTTTTGCATACCAGGAGGACTGCATTATGTCTAATAACGACTATATTTTTGCTTTGGATATCGGAACCCGAAGTGTCGTCGGGATCATCGCGCAAGAAAAAGAAGAAGGATTGGAAATCTTACATACGGCGATGGAAGAACATCGCCATCGAGCCATGTTGGATGGGCAGATTCACGATGTGGTACAGGTATCTAACGTAGTTCGTCGTATTAAACAGAAATTGGAAAGCCGGTTTAACCAACCTTTAAAAGAGGTAGCTGTCGCTGCTGCCGGGCGGGCCCTGAAGATCGCCCGGGGCCGGGTGAGTCGACAATCGCCCTCTTTGCAGGAGTATTCGTCGGAAGATGTCTTTGCGTTGGAACTGGCGGCGGTACAGAATGCACAGAAAGCATTAAAGATTGACGGCGGAGATGCTGTGAAAGACTATCACTGCGTCGGATATAGCGTGGTCAACTATTACCTGGAAGGGCAAACGATCGGAAACCTTGTCGGTCAACGGGGTTTAAATGCCGAAATCGAGGTTATCGGTACATTCTTGCCTCGTGTCGTCGTAGACTCCCTTTTCTCGGTGTTGCAACGGGTCGATTTAGAGATGAAGAGCCTGACGTTGGAACCGATCGCCGCCATCAACGTGGTTATCCCGCCGAACATGCGCCAACTCAACCTGGCCTTAGTCGATGTCGGTGCCGGCACTTCTGATATTGCGATGACTTCCGGTGGAACTGTTACGGCCTATGCCATGGTTCCTATCGCTGGCGATGAGATGACCGAACAAATCTGTCAAAAATACCTGCTTGAATTTGGCGAAGGGGAACGTGCCAAGCGAGCCTTGCACGCGGTCCTGACAGGGCACGATAAGACTGGGAACGTTTCGACGATCAACGAAACGATTCAAATCTGTGACGTCCTCGGTTTTGAACAAGAACTGGATGTGCAGGACATGCTTACATCCTTGGGACCGACCGTCGAACACTTGGCTTGCCAAATTGCCGATAAGATCATCGACCTGAATGGAAAAACACCACAGGCGGTCATTCTCGTCGGTGGGGGCTCATTGACTCCGCTGTTGCCAGCTAAATTGGCCGAAGCACTTGGCCTCCCTTGCGAACGGGTAGGCGTCCGTGGACGGGAGAGTCTCCGGGACCTCAGCGGCAATTTAGAAGACATGAAAGGGCCTGAATTTGTCACTCCTGTCGGTATCGCTTTTACCTCCGTAAAACATCAGACGCTGGGATTCTATGAGGTGACTGTCAACGAAGAACCCGTCCGGTTATTCAATATGCAATTAGGCACCATCGGAGACGCTTTAGTGGCTGCTGGAGTGAGTCTGCGCCAAATCCATGGATTGCCGGGACTTGCTATGACTGTAGAAGTTAACGGCCAAGTAAAAATTCTTCGTGGAACTCTCGGGGAGCCGGCCAAAATCACTGTTAATGGGAATGAGGGCCGATTGGACAGCCCCGTCAACCCTGGTGATGAGATCCGATTTGAAGGATCCAAGCGTGGGGCAGATGGGAGCGGGTGCATCGGTGACGTAGTTCCCGAACTCACTGCTTTAGATGTCGAAATTAACGGTCAACCGGTTCATATGGATCCGCAAATCACCATGAACAGCAAGGTAGCCGCTTTGGATACTCCTCTGCAAGATGGTGCGAGAATTCGCTTTCAACCCGTAGATACGATCGCCCATCTGTTAGACGCTATCGGCAATCTGGAAGCATTAAAGGAAGAACATTCTGTCCGGTACGTATTGAACGGCGTAGAAAAGATGGTTCCAGTTTCGACGCCGGAAGTGTTACTGAACGATTCTCATGTCAAATTGACAGAACCGGTCAAAAGTGGAGATCGGATTTCGGTTCGTTCTTCCCGCATAACTGGGCTGGTCTTAAAGGATATCGTTGATTTACCGAAGTGGGAGGGGAAGCCGCTGCAGGTTCTTGTCAACGATAAGACTTGGACTTTTCCCGGCCAGTCTGCTGCCGTCTACCTCAATGGTCAACCGGCTACGGGCAATGAGATGTTGAACGATGGTGACAATATCGTCGTCAAGGCTGGTCGTTCGGCCGATCTGATCCTTTCAGAGTTGTTGCTGCATATCGGTTTTGACCCTGCCCCTCCAGCCGGAAAAACGAAATTGGATATTTATGTAAACGGTTTTCTCGGCGATTTTGCAACGCCTATCGCAGATCAGGCCAGGGTAGAGTTGAGCTGGAGGTAAATGGGAGTTAGCGAAAAAAGAAAACCCTACCGGGCAATCCGGTAGGGAAAAAGGTACCTTACACCTCCCAACAGAAAAGATGGTCGGATTAGGGATTGAGATGGGCCAATAACGGGCAAATCATTGCTCCTAAAAGATATAATATAGGATACGGAAAAATCAGACATCAGACCGCAGTCCTTCTGTAACTAGGACCTGCCCCTCATCTTAGGAACCCGATTTTCCTCACCTATGGATATATGTGGTATGAAATCCTCTCTTCTAGGTAACGCTACTTAGAGGAGGGGATTTTTTATGAAACGTTCCATTTTTTCCACAATGGCCATTATTCTTCCTGTTTATTTATTCTTAACGGTGCTTTGGCCGGGAGGACCGGGACAACAGTATCTCCTGATGGTCATGATTGTCGTTCTTGTCGGTTCGGCATTGTACCAGTCCTGGCCTTTCGTCAGAGAGCGATTTTGGGGAACCAACTCAACAACTATCATAACACCATCGATGGACGATGAAAAAGAACCTACCACCCTAACGATGGGGATGACGATAAGACCGTGGATAGCGAGTTTTTTCTTGCTGCTGTTTGGATGGTGGTGGGATATGCTCCTTTATTACGGTATCGTCGCTGCGGTCAATCTGGTTATTGCCATCTATATTCTTGTGCAGAGTCGGAGACTTCGCCGCCACATTATTTAGCCTAAATCAAATAAAAGGTTCTAAGAGAGTCCGGAGTAAGCACAAATCCGGATTCTTTTTTACTTTTACGAACTTGAAATCCCACAAGTTCTTTCAATCACAATCTGGTTCGTGTTAAGATATGGGCATCGGTTAAACAACTCCCGTGATTTTAAGCTACTGGAGGGTATTTTGCGTGGATGTACGCCACTTGGAATATTTTGTCGAGGTCGCACGACACCGAAGCTTTACGAAAGCTTCTCAAGTGTTACATATTTCGCAACCTTCGATCAGCAAAACGATAAGGATTCTCGAAGATGAACTCGGTGTGACTTTATTTCATCGTTCGGCAAAGCAAATTGAATTAACTGATGCAGGTAAAGCGGTTTTGGTACAAGCCCAACAGATTCTTGCCTCTTTTCAAAACTTGACATCTGAACTATCCGACGTTATGAATATAAAAAAGGGAAATATACGCATCGGCATACCGCCGAATGCCGGTTCTAGCCCATTTCCTCGCTTAATTGGAGAATTCAATAAGGCCTATCCACAAATCACGATCCATTTGGTTGAGATCGGATCGAAAAAGATTGAACAGGGAATTAATGAGGGAACACTAGATATTGGTGTGGTCTGCACGATTCCCGAAAAAAACCAAACCCTCTCGATGTTTTCCTTCGTAAAAGAACCATTGATGCTGATCGTTCCAGGGAAGCATCGATTGAGTACAAAACAGGTCGTAGATTATTCCGAACTAAAAGATGAATCCTTTGTTTTTTACCGGGAAGATTTTTCTCTTTACGATCGAATTATTGAACGCTGCCATCTTTGCGGTTTCAAGCCTAAAATAATCTGCCAAAGCTCACAGTGGGATTTTATGACTGAAATGGTGGCATCTCAATTAGGGATAGCTTTACTGCCTAAAAGGATTTGCGAGAAGGTGGATACTGATCAAGTCATCGTATTACCTTTGCGAGATCCTCAGATATATTGGAATTTAACGGTGATTTGGAATAAATACCGCTACTTATCTCATGCCGCCCGTCAATGGTTGCTCTTTACTAGTTCAATCTTAGACATCGATACGGAAAGCCAACTCATAAAAATAGGCATTTGATATTTCAGAGTAAAAGCCATAAAATCTATTTCAAAGGATAAACTCATTTTTTGTAAGATCTAGGAGAAAGGGCGAAACCAAATGAAAGTATCCTTTAAGAAACTACATGCAAATGCCATTATACCGGAGCGACAGACTCAGCTAGCTAGCGGCTTTGATCTCCATGTGCTGGACATCGTAAATCCTGAAAATGCTAGTGATCCTTACTATGATTCCTTTGAACAATTGCGCATTTTTCCCGGAGAACGAGTGCTTGTTCGAACGGGTATCGCCATTCAAATGGGAGAGGGGATGGAAGCCCAGGTACGTCCAAGAAGTGGATTGGCTTTAAAACATGGGATAACACTTCTTAATTCACCGGGAACGATCGACGCTGACTACACCGGGGATATCGGGGTAATCCTGATTAATTTTGGACAAAGGTATGTTGACATAAAAAAAGGTGACCGTGTCGCACAACTGGTATTCCAACCTGTTTTACACGGTGTGACACTGGTTGAAGTGGAATCATTTGTAGAAACCAATCGTGGGTCCGGTGGTTTCGGTCACTCTGGAATATAAAAGGAGCTTGATATTTTTCCGCCGATGACAACCGGCGGTTTTTTATTTTTTGTCTAATATCCAAAATATTAAACAAGGGTGTGAATATCAGTGTACATCATGAAATTTATTGTTCGGAAGCGTATAATCATTGTTGACAGAAATACGATGTATTGTATACTGTATGCTAAGAGATACTTGTAGGGAAAATTCCGGATGTTTCTGTAATTGAAGGAGGATGCGCCGTGGTACAGTTGGTAGGAAATCAGGAAAGCTACCTTTTTACAGACTCTTTTTATGAAGATTTATCTCATCAAATCAAAGACATGCTTGACCAAGATAAAGAACATTAAATAACTGGTTAATATACAAGTCCTTGGTTCACTGCCGAGGGCTTTTTTTTTATGAAGAGTCATTTTCAGAATAGCTTATAACCCAATGGCTCGTGAATGTTTCATTTATCCTATTAAGCTGAGTCTACAGAAATTCGGAATATTTCCCGATTTCAACAGTATATTTATAGAGGTCGGAAAACTTAGGTAAGTAGGGGGTCAGCATGAGTTCTAACGTTAAGGAAATTTCGATGCTATCCAAGGAAATAAGAAAAAATGGAACTTCTCCCCTAATCAAAATTAGAGGTATCACTTCCTTAATTATACTCACCTTTGGAATCGTGGTAACAATCTCTGGGGTTGGGTTGTTAACGACCCCTCATGGACCAGGTTCCCCCTTGGTTTTTGCAGGTATGCCGATCGTTTTGTTTAAAGACCTGCATGTTTGTTTAGGTTTTGGGATGATTGGGTTCATTCTCAGTCATCTTATTCTCAACTATAAAGCTCTTCTCAGCGAAATCAAACAGTTGTTTACGTAATGATATGCGTCACTTCAACCGAAATCGGTCGAAAACACTTGCGGGACATGATTGAAATAGGTTTCCTAAAAGTGCCTAAATGGAATGCAAGGTTCCTCTAGGCCTTTTTCTTTTAAACGGATACCGTACTTGTGAAGATACTATGGTAAAAAGAGAGGATTTTTCGTTAAGCTGGGGAATTATTAAGCAACTCAAGTTTCGCACACAGAAATAGGCAAGTAAGCCTTGATATAGTTGGGTAAAGAGCCAATCCATTTCTGGAGTTGACTTTTAATCAAAGCGGCTAACTTCTTGTTGCAGTTTTTAACGACATCATCAATAATCGACCAAAGTTGTTGAAGAGCCACCGCCCATTCCAAATCATT
>NZ_WNKU01000046.1 GCF_009720735.1 Heliobacterium mobile | reverse complement strand
GTAGCTATGTCGGGAGCGGATAAGCGCTGAAAGCATCTAAGCGCGAAACCGACCCAAAGATGAGACTTCCCACTACGGAAGTAGGTAAGACCCCAGGAAGATGACCTGGTCGATCGGCCCGAGATGTACACGCCGTGAGGCGTTCAGTTGACGGGTACGAATCGGTCGAGGACTTGACCTTAATCGCTTTACGATACTTCTGTTCAGTTTTGAAGGAATCGAATCCTGAAGAAAAAACCTTTCTGTCCTCGACAGAAAGGTTTTTTTGTTTTTACGGCAAACTTCCGCCAAAAATACTGAATGGAGCAGGGGTTATAATGGGCATTGCTGAAAATAGTAAAGTGTACACCACTGTTCCTAAACTTGTTTAGAACTTCAACTTAAGGCGGAGGCAAAAGATGGGAAGAAGCCGAAAAAGAAGATTAGGGTCTGCGATACTCCTTACCTTCCTGTGTATATCGACGATATTTGCTATCTCAAGGACAGCGCTGGCCGAATCGAATCACTTCGGCGATAGTGGCAGTGACATTTCGATCGTCACTAATGGAAAGAAGGTCGATCTTCCACTGCCACCGTTGGTTGTAGGCGACCGGATTCTCATCCCCCTGCGTGCCGTCAGTGAAACGATCGGCGCTGACGCAACCTGGGACGAAGAGACGCGAACGATCCATGTGGAGCAGGGGACGACGACGACGTTTCTCTTATGGCCGGATTTGAATTGCATGAAGGTCAATGATGCGCTCAAACCGATGGAGGTCCCTCCGCGTATTATTGACGGGCGGACCTATGTTTCGCTTCGGTTTCTTAGTGAAGCCCTGGGAGATGAGGTGACTTGGGATTCGGCCGATCGAACTGCAAAGATCACTGTGTCTGGCAAAATCCCAGCCGTCAGCCCGAGCCAGAAAACCTCCCTGGAGTGGTCTATCTTCGGAATAAACGTGGGCGACAAAGAGGCCCATATTCGAGAAAAGCTCGGTGAACCGAGTCGCATCGATCCAGGAGAATACGGGTATGACTGGTGGATATATAATGCCGACCCGCTTCGCCTCGTGATGGTGGGCGTCGGAAAGGGAACCGTAAAAACCATCTTCACTACAGCCAAAGAGGCCCTAGTGGGAGGGATCTCTATCGGCGATAATCTGAAAACCCTAAAAAGACGCTACCCCCTTACGGAGAAGGTTCAGGTCGATATTCCAGAAGGGACCGTTGAATATGAATTGACCGACGAAGATCGTCAGACCCGACCGCTCTGGCTACAAGACGGTGTTGCGGCGATTTTTTACATCGATAAGCATCTCGATTCCCGCATCAGCGGCATTCGTTTGCTAGATGTGAACCAACTTTGGGTGGAACCCCATTATTCTTATCATGCTCGTTTGCGTAGATCGATCTCCTCGTTACCGGAGCCCTTTTTACAAGCTAAAAAGGCCCAGCCCATCTTGCAAGCCTACGAACGGCAAATCCTTGACTTGACCAACGGAGTCCGCAAGACGATGGGGCAGCATACGCTTGTCTGGAGTGAAGGAGCGGCGAGGGTCATCGGTAGTCACAATCGCGACATGATTGAGAACCGGTACTTTGGCCATGTTTCACCGTCCAAGGGAACCTTAGGTGACCGCCTCCAGTCGGCTGGGGTGGACTATGAACTGGCGGGGGAAAACCTGGCTATGGGGCAAGCCGACGCCATTGAGGCGATATTCGGTTGGCTCACCAGTGAAGGACACCGTGAGAACCTGTTAAATGACAAGTTTCGTGAAATCGGTGTAGGCGTTGATTTGGGGAAGGACGAGGAAGGGAACATCGTACGGTATTATGGTCAGAATTTCTTGGTCAAATAAAGTACGGTATCTCCTGTGAGTCGCTAACAAAGGAAGCTACTACGCTAAGTTAATTTCTTCCTTTTTATAGTGTTTGTACACATTGTGATATTGATTACATACGGATATAATAATAGATAGAGTCCATAGAATGTTTAGATAAACCAAAAGGTGAAAAAGTTGTTAAATACAATAATGTGTAGTTATCCAAAACCATCGCCAAATAATAAGTAAGAAGGCGATCCTATGGGAGATGTTATTGCATTCCCGAAGGGCATGACGCGAGTCACTTTAGAATCGGACCGGGTAGTCGTTGAGGCGGTCAACGAGGACAATGGCGGAATGATTCGGGTGGAGTTAGCCTGGAGATTCAAGGAGGAAGCTGTCAGTTATGGAGGGGTGACCGCGTACCGTGTTTCACTCAGCGGTCATACGGCTGATGGTAAACCGGCAACGCTTGTAACCTATACACCGTCAATCATGGATTTGCTTCAAAAAACCGGTTTTATTGCCGAAATTGAAGAAGATCCCGATAAAGGGAAATAGGAATAGCGCGTCCTCACGAGAGGGCGCTTTTATTTTATATGCCTTTCTTTTGGAATAATGGGAATCCTATTTCAATAAAATGTAAAGTGGTCCTTTCCCCCGGTTTTTGAAGGAGGTACGGTACCCTTATGGACATACCAGTCAAGCGATGGTTTGATGCGATCCCACAGCGCCGTTCCCGACGCAATTATACGGGACAAACCCTGCCTCCCCATATCCGGCAGCAGATCTCCGAGTTCATCGAATCGTGGAACGGTATTGTGGGTGGCGCAAGAATTGTCTTTGTCCCTCAAAATCCGGACAAGGTGTTTAAAGGTGCCGTCGGGTCCTATGGAAAAATTAAGAATGCTCCGGCTTATGCTGCCTTTATCGGTGATATGAGCCATCCTAACGTACAGGAGAACACGGGGTACTTAGGAGAAGGCTTTATCTTAGAGATGACCGCTTTAGGAATGGCCACTTGTTGGGTCGGAGGCATGTTCGACCCGAAGGTGGTGGAGGAACATATCCGGTTAGAGGCGACAGAGAAAGTTCTTTCCGTTACACCGATCGGCTATGCGACCAAGGACTACAGCTTTCAAGAAAAGCTCATGGCGGGCCTTGCCTCAGGGCAAAAGCGAAAAGAATTAGAGGATCTTTGTCTCACGCCGGGTACGGGAACTTGCCCGCCATGGGTCAAGTCGGCATTGAAAGCAGCCCAACTCTCTCCTTCGGCCGTAAACCGTCAACCTTGGCGGTTTTCCGTAGAGGACCAGGCGATTCAAATTTCTGTAGACAATGGCAAAGACACATACCATATCGCCAAACGCCTCGATTGCGGTATTGCCATGCTTCATCTGGAAGTTGGAGCCATGTTCAAGGGAATGAAAGGGTCTTGGAAGTCCGTCAAATCGCCCGATGTGGCACGTTTTGAAGTGATGCCATAGCTTCGGATGAGCTCCGGTTAGGTATTGAGAGTTCGATAAAAATGACGGCCTATCTCTTGTAAGGGGATAGGCCGTTTTTTGCGTTCGAGAAGACTTGTATGACATCGTGCACCGTAGAATTGGGTTTTCAAAATCATTCGAGAAAAATTCCAAGATCGGTAATCAAGCTGTCGAAGAACCCATAGTTTTTAAATTGTGTATATTAGGTTGAACAAAAATGCGCTAATTTCAACCGAACGGTTTTTCCGTTAAAACCGTAAGACAAAAAGAGGAGTGACGTTCGGAATGAACGCAAAAGAAGATGCGTGCCAGTGAGTAGTTTCCGGAACAAATTCATCATCGTCATCGGCTTCATCCTATCGTTGTCCCTGGTAACGGTAAACGGGCTCAACTACTGGGGTGCTCACGAGATGTTTGTGTCTGAAACGGAGCATAACCTGGTCAATCTGACGGAAGCGTATGGCAAAGAGGTGAGTCAGTGGCTCATCGTCCGGAAAACAGAAATGGAATTGTATGCGAATACCTTGCAACAACTTTTTTCGGGAGACAAAAAAGGGGCCGTTGCCTATTTGCAGTCTGAAAACAAACACAATGCTCACTTTCTTCAGCTTTTCATGGTCGATTTGCAGGGAAATGCTGCCTATACCGACGGAACCACCTATAATGTCGCCGAGAGAGAATACTTTAAGTTGGCCATCGGTGGTAAGACGAACATCTCTGATCCGGTGATCTCCAAAGTCGATGGAAAACGGATAGTCGTTGTCGCTGTTCCTCTGAGAAAAGACCAGGCAGTTGTAGGCATGGTGGGGGGGACATTGCTCATCGATGATTTTGCAGGCCGTATCGCCCAACAAAAAATCGGGAAAACGGGCTATCTCTATGTGGTTGAATCGGATGGTGCAGCGATTATCCATCCCGATAAGGAAAAAATCGGTGTAAATCCGATGAAGGATGACAAATACGATCCTTCTTTACGTGAAGCCTGGCGGCGCATGATCAGCGGCGAAAAAGGACTTACCGAGTATCGGATTAACGGCAGTGGTCGGTATATGGCCTTTTCACCGATTGAAGGGCAAAATTGGTTTATCGCGGTAACCATTCCTGTCGATGAATTGAGAGATAAGTTGTCATCCTTGTTGAACACTTCCCTGGGGACTATGGCTGCGATACTCGCTGCAGCTGTAGTGATGGCGATTATCTTTGCCCGCCGGCTCGCCAGTCCCCTTCGGGAAGTGTCCCAGTGCTTTACCCGGATGGCCCAAGGAGACATGTCCCAGGAGGTTCCGGCCTATCTGCAAAACTACAAAGACGAAATCGGTCTCCTGGCCCGATCGGCCCAAGAGCTTCACCATCATTTCCGTAGCGCCATTACCGGGATCATCGACGCGTCAGATCGACTCGACCAAAACAGCCAAAGCTTCAATGGCATGGTGACTGAGACCTTTTTGGAAATGGAGCGGATCTCTACCTCTTCCAAACAAATCGCAGCCACTTTTGAAACGGTCTCTGCCACTTCTCAAGAAGTGACGGCATCAAGTGAGAATATGGCTGCCAACTTGAGCACGGTGATGACTGACGTGCAGGAGGGTAGTATTCAAGCGGGCCAAATCGAACAAAAAGCCATTGCCGTCAAAGCAGAAGTTCAATCCTTCCGGCTATCGGCGACCGATCTGTATGGTCAGATCCGGGAAAAAGTGCTTCAAGCGATCGAACAGGCGAACATTGTCAACCAGATTTCCCACATGGCCGAGGCCATCTCTCAGATCGCCAGTCAGACGAACTTATTGGCCCTAAACGCGGCGATTGAGGCAGCCCGGGCTGGTGAACAAGGCAGGGGTTTCGCCGTCGTCGCCGAGGAAGTGAGAAAGCTAGCGGAAGAGTCTGCAACTACAGTCCGCCATATTCAGTCCTTGACGGGTCAAGTCCAGGAGACGATAAACAGCTTGGTTGAGAATGCAAACGATCTGCTGGCCTTTATCAACCAAAAGGTGGTACCCGATTATGAGTCTTTCGCGAATATCGCTCGTCAATATGAAGAAGACGCAAAACTTTTTTACAGCATTACGCAAGATACGAACGAAAAAATTCACCAGGTCGTAGCGGAAGTCAATGAGGTTCACCGGGCCATGGAAGATGTGGCAGGACTGATCGCTGACAACACGGAAGGATCTCAACAGATCGCCGCAGCAACCCAGATGGCAGTCAGTCGGATGGAAACAATCGGAGACTCATCGGTCTCACTGATGAATGTGGCCCGGTCATTGCAGGAGATGGTGCAGAAGTTTGAGCTCTAAGTCAAGGGAGCCAAAAGGTTGACCTAGTACAAGGGCGACTCGAAAGAACAAAAAGAAGGATTACCCTTCCAAACGAGATAGATGGATACCTAGTAGGGGATGACCTCTCTTTCGGAAAGTCATCCCCTTTCCTAAAAAAGTTGGAAGGATTTATTACCAACATCGTCGAATGTGAAAGTGATTGCTTATGCGAGCGTCGGCGGCAAAGTAGTAGATTCATGATCACCATCGATATTTGGCAGAAATGAGGCCGCATTCATCGTGTATAAATCTCCACTTAACTCCACTGACGACCGCTTCTGGATTGCCGATGAGCATGGAGGATCCCCCTTCGAACACAGGGATACTTGGAAAATTCTGATCATCGATGGTAACCCGGAGGTACATGCGGTCATCCGGACAGGTTTAATTAATGTAAAATTTGACGAAAAGCCTTTGTGCTTTTTTAATACCGCTTCGGAGAAGGAAGCGAAGCAACTCTTGCTGGAGCAGCCGGATGTCGCCCTCATCGTGCTCGGACGAGGCGAGGAGTCCATTGGTGTGGAATTGCGGCTTCTGCGATATATCCGGCAGGAACTAAATAACTCCCATGTTCGCATCATCTTGCTGAGTCCACATTCGGAATGTGAACCGGAAGAAAAGATGATTGTCGAATATGATATCAACGCCTATATGACCGCTCAGGAATTGACGTCACAGAAGCTTTTCTCCACTCTTTATGGTGCTTTGCGGTCGTACCGGGACATCATGACGATTGAGCTCAATCGCAAAGGGATGGAGAAAATCATAGAAGCCTCGGGGAGCATTTTTAAACTTCAATCGATGCGGACTTTCGCCTCCGGGATTTTGACGCAATTGACAGCACTGATGCGGCTGAATAAAAACGCCTTATATTGCCGCTTTTCTGGGTTTGCCGCCATGAAGAACCAGCACGACTTTTATATCTTAGCGGCGACGGGCGATTTTTCGCAGTTGGTTGACCAACCAGTTCAAAAGGTGCTCAGTCTATCGGTACGAGCGAGCTTGGAACAGGCGGTGATTGAGAAACGCAGTCTATGCTTGGGAAATCGCTATGTGGGATACTTTCAGAGCTTAAGTGGAACGGAAAACGTGGTCTATCTGGAAGGGGCACACCTTTGGAATGAGTGGGAACGAAACTGGGTAGAGTTATTCTGTTCCAATGTCGGCATCGCTTTTGACAACATCAGCTTGAATGACGAAATCGAAGCGACGCAGCGGGAGATCATCTTCACCTTAGGCGGTATGGTGGAGGCTCGCTCCAAGGAGACCGGTCACCATGTCAAGCGTGTCGCCGAATGTTCCAGTCTGTTAGCCCGGCTTTACGGCCTGAGTTCTGAAGAAGCGGAACTGCTGCGGTTGGCTTCGCCCATGCATGATGTAGGTAAAGTCGCTGTGGAAGATGCCATTTTAAATAAACCGGGAAGGCTGACTCGGGAAGAGTTCAATATGATGAAGAGTCATACTGTCCATGGTTTCGAAATGCTCTGCCACTCGAAGCGAAAGATTCTCCAAACGGCTGCTTGGATTGCGCTTCAGCACCATGAAAAATTCAACGGTCAAGGGTACCCCTATGGCCTTCGTGGGGATAAAATTCATATCCATGCACGCATCACTGCTGTCGCCGACGTTTTTGATGCCTTGAGCAATGATCGTTGTTATCGACCTGCCTGGCCAATGGAAAAAGTGGTCGACCTCTTTTGCCGGGAGCGGGGAGAACACTTCGATCCCGATTTAGTCGAATTGCTCATCGGAAATTTGGATCGTTTTATTGGGATTCAAAAAGCTTTTCCAGACGGGTAAAAAAGTGAGTCTCTGTGTTCACTCCGGGTCGATGCTGCATCGGCCCGGTTTTTCTGTTTCTCAGCGAGCATGGAATTGACTATAATGAAGAAAGCGAACCCTCTTCTCTGGCCGATAGGATCAGCCCAGGGAATCAGGTCCGCTTTCATGTACTGTCAGGAAATTGGGGAACTGCTCAGTAGGATCTTTGACGTATCGCCAGCAGCAAAGGGCCGCCAGGCGTATGTACCCTGTTCTGAGCTTAGGCTTCTGCGTTTTGAGCCATCGTGATGGCACACTCTTTGCAGACGACTTTGCCGCGGAAATTTTGCACATCGACGGCACTGCCACAGAAGATACAAGCTGGTTCATATTTTTTCAAAATGATCTTTTCGGCATCGACATAGATTTCCAGGGGATCCTTTTCGTCAATGCCCATGGTCCGGCGCAACTCGATGGGAATAACCACACGTCCGAGTTCGTCCACTTTGCGTACAATACCTGTTGACTTCATTGAACGTAGCTTCCTTTCCTTTTTCGACTTTATTCGACAGCGTTCAACAACCTAATCGTACCAACGATACCAAACAACGTCAAGATATTTTTTAATATTTGGGAGTGGATTTCTATACTTGAAGCAGTAGTTGTGGGCGCTGGGATGGGTGGGTTGGTATCGGCGGCCCTGCTGGCGAAGGCAGGCTGGAAGGTGACGGTCCTCGAACGGAATCACTATCCGGGCGGTTGCGCGGGAACCTTCGCCTATCGAGGGTATCGATTTGACGCAGGTGCCACCTTAGCAGGAGGTTTTTATCCCGGTGGACCCATGCATCAGTTGGGAGAAGCGTTGGGCATTTGTTGGAACGTACAGCCGATCGAGCCGGTGATGGTTGTACATCTGACGAAGGAACAAAGGGTATATTGCTGGGCTGATCAGCTGCGGTGGCAACAGGAACGACGACAACACTTTGGCGAAAAAGCAGAACCTTTTTGGCGATGGCAGGAAAGTACGGCCGCTGGACTTTGGTCATTCGCTGAGCTTAATCCGAATTGGCCGCCTCAGTCGTGGGCTGAAGTGAATACCCTTGTTCAGAAAGGACGTAAATGGCTGAGTCGGGAGGGCCTTTCGCAACTGGGGATGGTTACGGCGGTCAGGCAAACCGTAGGAGATAAAATCGGTAAGCTCGCACGATTGAAATCGAGTTCAATCGAAGCGGATTCTTTGGACCTCTTACGGCGATTTATCGACGCGCAACTGTTGATCGCAGCACAGTGTCCTGCTGATGAGGCGTTAGCGCTATATGGCGCTGCTGCGCTGGAACTGGCTCGGAGAGGCGTTGGCTGCTTGCGAGGCGGTATCGGAGGAATGGCGGAAGCGCTCGTGGAATCGATCCAACGATCCGGTGGAGCCGTACAGTACGGTTCTGAGGCCTCTCGGGTGCGGAGTGAAAAGGGTCAACCGGTAGCCGTAGAGACGGCTCAAGGAAAATCGATCCCGGCGGACCTAGTGCTGCTGAACCTTCCCCCGAATGATGCGCTATCCATGCTGGATACAGACCTGCAGGACGCATGGAAACCTTGGTGGGCAGAAAGAGCTATCTCGCATCGCGAGATGGAGGTTCCTGATGATGGATGGGGAGCTTTTATGGTGTATGTTGGCCTGGATGGCTCGGTCGTACCGGATGACTTTCCCCTGTCTCATCAGGTTCTGCGGCCTGAATCACTAGAAGGCCATGGCGTGTTTCTCACCCTAAGCCCAGCATGGGATCCGTCAAGAGCGCCTTTTCGTTGCCGTGCCCTGACGATGAGTACTCACACGGAGCTGGAACCCTGGTGGACGGCCCATCGACTAGGAAAAGACGTCTATGAACGGCGAAAGCACCAGTACACGGAGCAGATGCTTGATGCGGCGGAACAGGTCATCCCCGGCTTACGGACGGCAACCAAGGTCGTCTTAGCGGGGAGCCCCGTCACCTATCGACGTTTTACGGGGAGGTCAAAGGGATGGGTAGGCGGCTATCGCCAGAATTCCCTAACCCGTCTTTGGGGCCCTCGGATCACTGACCGTCTTTGGCTCGTGGGAGACAGCATCTTCCCTGGGCAGTCAACGGCGGCTGTAACCATAGGCGCGATGCGTGTGGTCGAAGCGATTTTGCAGCGCCTGAGTTGATTCAAGTGAAAGCGAAACGACATAGGATTGAATTCGATAAGATAGGATTTAGCAATGGGAAAGGGACAATCCGATTTTCAAAGGTACACCGATTTTCTTTGGAATGGTTAGAATCGTATGGTTTGAAAATGAGGAGGCAGAAACATGGAGGAGAAAGAACCCCGACTTTACCGGATTGAGAAGAATTGCATCGGCTGCCGATTCTGTGTCGATATCTGCAGTTGGGATGCTCTGGAGGGGAGAGGTCGAGAGCGGTCTTCGTTTAAAATTGATGAGAAGCTTTGTCCGGGCTGCGGTATCTGTGCCGATTGTTGCCCGGTAGGGGCCATTCAAAAGGTGAAAGATGAATGACTTTATATTCATTCGCAGGTCTCACTGAAATAACGTCCTATCGCTTCGGTGTATGATTGACTATCTTGGGTAAAGAACAATGATAAATCGCCGAGATATAATGAGGTGCTTGATTTTATCCACGCATAAAGAGCGAAAAATGGCACATCATTCTTATTGACAGGGCTTGTCTATAATGTTACGATAAATCACCACAAGCTCATGGGTGAGTTTTCTGTGGTAAAAGAAGAACCGTTCAACAAAAAAATCGGTAAAATTCTTAAACTTACCAGTTGCATATGAGTAGTCACTGTGGTAGAATTTATTCTTGTCGGCGCCACGTAAACGGTGACGATAAGAGTGAATCTGGTCCTTGAAAATCAAACAGTTGTTAAAGCAAAAGCGTGCGAAACCAAAGTCAATTCGGCCCGCGCAAGCGGGACGGACAATGATTTCATTTATGAGAGCTTGACTCAAGCTTATCTACATTTTTTGTGGAGAGTTTGATCCTGGCTCAGGACGAACGCTGGCGGCATGCCTAACACATGCAAGTCGAACGGAGAGCTGAAGTTTCGATGGAGGCTCTTAGTGGCGGACGGGTGAGTAACGCGTGGATAACCTGCCTGAGAGTGGGGGATAACAGCCCGAAAGGGCTGCTAATACCGCATAATGTTCCTGGAGGACATCCTTCGGGAACCAAAGGAGCAATCCGCTCTTGGATGGGTCCGCGTCCGATTAGCTAGTTGGTAGGGTAACGGCCTACCAAGGCGACGATCGGTAGCCGGCCTGAGAGGGTGAACGGCCACACTGGGACTGAGACACGGCCCAGACTCCTACGGGAGGCAGCAGTGGGGAATCTTCCGCAATGGGCGAAAGCCTGACGGAGCAATGCCGCGTGGGGGATGAAGGTCTTCGGATTGTAAACCCTTGTCTTCGGGGAAGAAAATTTGACGGTACCCGAGGAGGAAGCCCCGGCTAACTACGTGCCAGCAGCCGCGGTAATACGTAGGGGGCAAGCGTTGTCCGGAATGACTGGGCGTAAAGCGCGTGCAGGCGGA
>NZ_WNKU01000045.1 GCF_009720735.1 Heliobacterium mobile | reverse complement strand
CAAGCACCAGAATTTGTTGGCGAAATTCCCATACTGGTTAAGGGTTTAACGCGATTTTTAATCTGCGAAACTTGAGTAAAGTATAATAACGTACTAAAAGAGGGTCCTAAATTGTCGATAAATTTAGGACTTGGCGGCCCCTATTTAACCCACCAAGTGATTGTAAGTTCGATTTCTTTGTGGTATGGTAAAGAAAAGCATTTTTGTCAACGGTAAGGGAGGTGCTGAAGAATGGCAACAGAAACAACCCTAACCGAAAAAGCAAATTGCAGAATGATCTGCCCCTGCCTCGAATCGCTTTGTAATTCCATGGAGGCCTGTGGCCACTGTAACCCCGAACAATGTGTCGTCGGATTGATTCGCAAAATATCGGAACAGGCGATTCGCACAGGGCGGTTTAAGAAAGCCAAAACCGAATTCTTTTCACAGGAAATCGCAGGCAAAGGGCTGCGAGATAAGAAGCAAACATTAGAACTCTTAGGGATTACTCTCAGTCAATGCAAAAATTGCGGTCAAGGACATCAGGAAAATTGCCCCGTCAACTTAACCCGGATCGGCCTGGTCTATGCCCTGACGAATCATGGCGATGTCTTCACCTATCCAGGGAATTCAGTGCAATTTATTCTTAACCTGCACAAAACAGATCCTGCTACAGCGAAGGAACTCATGCATATTTATGATAAACGCCGGCCTGCCATCAATCATTTATAAGTCCGATTTTTTCCGGTTATCCTTGATGAAAGAACCTCGGAATTCTCCTACAGAGAAACCGAGGTTCTTTCGTTTAGAGAATTTATTTCAATAATTAATATTTCGCCAAGCTGTTAAAGTAAGATATATTAATGATGCATCTAAAATCACGAATAATTCAAAGAGCCTCGCTTCGTTTCATTTCGTCTCACCAATGCAATAGTAAAACGAGGAGGATTTCCGATGGCAAACAATTTAGGAATTTACAGATGCTCAGCTTGTGGTTATTCTTTGGAAGTCATTGAAATGGGAAAAGAACAGCTGGTCTGTGGCGGCAGTTCATATGCACTCACCTGTTTGAAAGCCGACGCTCAAATTCAGTGTTGTGGAAAATCGATGGAACTCTTGATTCCAAATACAGTCGAAGCTTCGGTAGAAAAACATCTACCTGTAGCTGAATTTATCGATAATGGAAAATTATTAGTTAAGGTGGGCAGTACAGCACACCCAATGACACAAGAACTTACGATCCAATGGATAGCGATCGTACACGGCGATCGGGTACAACGTGTGAATTTGGAGGAGGCAAAAGCGGCAGAAGCGGTTTTTTATGTTGGTGATGCCGATGAGGTAGATTTGTATGCTTTCTGTAATTTACATGGCTTCTGGCAAGCCCATGTAAAAAGATAAATTTATACATTTTATAAAAAGCGTGTCCCTCAATGGGGGCACGCTTTTTTTTGGATACGAATCATGTTTTAATGGAGTTTTGTCTTTAAACGTAAAGTCAACACCAATCCCATCAAAGCCATCAAAGCACCAACAATAAATATTTCGAAAAAACCATCCCTCGGACGTTCCAAAGCCGTCGCAGCAGCCAAAAGTCCACCCAGAATCACCGGCCCCAGGGTATTTCCGAAGGATCGGATCACCGTCATGACGGCCAAGCCGCTGGAGACCTCTTCCCTCTCCACTTCACCGATCACCATGACGTTGAGAGGAGAACCGACAATCAACCCGAGGCCGCTCCCGAAGAAGATAAAACCGATGGTCACAACGATGACGTGAATGAAGCTGATATCGACGGGAGTTCCAATCAACTTGACTAAGCCAGCCAAGATGAGGGAGCCGATCATACTGCAGCCAAAACCGAGCACCATTGTCCTCGGCGCCCCGAAACGATCCACGATCGACCCACCCAAGGGCGACGTTACCACGCTGGCCAGCGCCAAGGGAACCACCATATAGGAGGCTTTTCCGGGCGGATATTGAAGGACATACTCCACATAGGCCGGTAGGAAAATAATAGAGAGCATGATCATCCCCGTTATGGCGGCGATCATATAGACCAGCACGAGGCGGGGATTCTGGAAAAACTTTGGATTTACGACGGGATCGTGGGCTCTCTTTTCGAATCGAATGAGCAGACGGGCAAGGATCAGCCCGGCCAGCAAAAAGAGGTACACATTGGGCATGAAGACCCCTTCCCATCCCCTCTGGCCTTGAATATGGGTCAGACCGAGCATGAAACAGAAAATGGTCGCCCCAACGATAAAGGCTCCCGCCCAATCCATCGGCTTGACCTGCGGCGCCACATCTTCTGTCAGACCTGTGGCAAGGCCGATGATTAACAGCCCTGCCGGTATATTGATCCAGAAAAGCCATGGCCAAGAGAGATATTGAATCACCACTCCGCCTAAAATGGGCGCCACGATGGAAGCAATACCCCAGGTGGCACCATAAAAGCCGAGGGCTCGTCCCCGCTTTTCTTTGGGAAAGGCAAGTCCGATTTCGGCCACCGCCACAGGTAAAATCCCTCCACCGCCTAGGGCTTGTATGGCTCGACCTAAGAGAAGCGGATAGAGGCTGTTTGCCATACCGCTAAAGAGCGACCCTAGCGCAAACAAGCCGATTCCTGCCATAAAGACCTTCCGCCGGCCATAGCGGTCAGCGATTTTCGCGGTGATCGGCATCGATGCGGCATAGACGAGAGTATAGACGGTGACGGTCCAGACGCCCCACTTCGGCGAAATATTAAAGTCCCTAACGATCGTAGTCAAGGCCGGTCCCAAGATACTCTGATCTAAAGCTCCGAAAAAAACGCCTAACAAATAGGTGACTAAAATACGAATCTGATAGCCGGTCAAGGCGAATCCTTCTTTCGATAGTTTTTCCCCTGCCATGAATTTCGTTCTTCGAGCAGTTTGTCGATCCCCTGCAGGGTCCCCCACTTACGGGTAATCCATTGCGGAGCTACGAGTAATTCCTGGGGGGCGTCACCGGTGAGGCGCTGGATGACCACATGGGGGGGGAGAATCTCGAGGATATTCACAACCTGCCTGATATACGTTTCTCGGTCGATGATATCCACTTCCCCAGCAGCATATCTGTCAGCCAAAGCGGTTCCTTTCATGACATGGAGGGAATGAAACTTCAGTCCTTGTACATCCATGGAAGCGACCGCCTGTCCTGTCGTGAACATATCCTCTTCCCTTTCACCCGGCAACCCTAAGATGATATGGACACAGGTACGAATGTTCCGGGCGCGCAGTTGTGCCAAGGATCTGTAAAAGGCCGCCGCATCGTGTCCGCGGTTAATCTTTTGCAAAGTTCGATCGTGCACGGATTGCAGACCCAGTTCAACCCAAAGATAGGTACGCTGGTTTAATTCATCGAGTACTTCCAGGACAGGCTCGGGAAGACAATCGGGGCGTGTCGAAATGGAAAGGCCAACTACCCCGTCCTGAGCCAACGCTTCCTCATAGAGGCGGCGCAAAAGAGCCGGATCGGCGTATGTATTGGAAAAGGCCTGAAAATAGGCGATGTACTTACCATTCGGCCATTTCTGGTGCAACCGCTCCCGGACTTTACGGAACTGGGTGCGAATCTCTTCGGTAGGGTCGCCAGCGCAAGCGCCGGAACCTTGGGGACAACAAAAAATACATCCACCCGTGCCGACGGTACCGTCACGGTTGGGGCAGGACATGCCGGCATTCAAGGAAACTTTCATGACCTTCTCCCCAAAGATCTGGCGCAGGTGATAGTTCCAAGAATGGTATCGCTTGTCGCCCCAAAGGAGAGGTTTCAATTCAGGATCGCTATACAAGAAGTCTCCCCCTTCCTAAATGGTTACAAAACTTGTTTCCAAACTGTTACGAAATTGTCACCAGATTGTCGCCGAGTCGCCACATTGGGCGGCTATACTACAGTCAGAACGATAGCTTATTCGTCAATCATGAAAAGGAGATGAAAACCATGTTTGGTAAAGACGTCAAAAAGAAACTGCTTGTGACCGGTATGGTCGGCATCCTCACCTTGTCCACGGTGGGTACTGCCTTAGCACTCACGGAAGAACAAACGAATGAAATCACCCAGTTGCATGGGCAGATGTTTGCTCTGCGGAAACAAATGGTGCAAAAATACGTGAAATTCGGCGAACTCACTCCCGAACAGGGGCAAGCCATCGAGCAACGGATGGACGCTAACTTCAAGGCCCGCTCGGAAAGCGGATTCGAAAACTGCCTGCCGGGACAGAACTGCCTTCGCAACCCCTCCGGAAACGGCAATGGTACCTGTCAAGGCAATGGGCAAGGCCGGGGACAGGGACGTGGTCAAAACGCAACCTCTCAAGTTTGGCACGGGCTGGGTCGAGGTGGCTGGTAAATAGATTTTACGTCGAACCTGAAAAAATTACAAATCCCTGACGTTTTTTTAACGTCAGGGATTTCTTTTTTAGATTCGCTTTTCTTTAAATGAAGAGTCTTACATCGGAGACTCTTCGAACTAGTGAGGCAAGATATCGTGCCACTCGCGATCTTCCGGATCTTCCTCGACAACTTCCTCTTCTTCGATGATATCCCAGGAGAGACGAATGTCCATTCCTTGATGATCGCCTTTGCGAAATTTGTTTTGATAGAGGATCTGTTCGGGAATCTCCACCTTTGTGTCGCCGACTCGGAAAGCACCTTCCTTCAGTTGCTCGACGATCTGTGTCAACTCATCGATTGCCTGTTCTCGATTGACCACATGAGCTCTACTCACCGGCACCCCTCCACACTTGTCCCGAAGGATTTTTATCGGTCAGGCCTTAGTATGAGCAGATTTTTAGTGTTTTTACCAACTTGGGCTCACGGAACGGCGTAACCGACGGCAAATAAGATCAAAACGATTTGCACCGAGAAAAGCGAGTGCCAACTGACTAGCCTGATCAAATCGTTGTTTGAGTTTTAAAGACGATTGTACATTTCCGTATATACACCATTCGCAGACAGTACTTTTCGCCTGTGTTGACAATCCGAGGAAACCTAAAACATCTTTAAATGGATATCCTATGGCAAAGCCGATCTCATGAGGAAATTCTCCGGTTTTACACCATTTGTCTTTTAACCAGATTAAAAACTCTTTCGTATCGACAGGCCAAGGACATCCCTTTTTTCGAAATTGGCGAATTCTCTGTAACCGTTTTAACACCGCTCGTAATCGGTCAACCCGGTAAAAAATCACCCATGCACATTGACCACAACGTTTGATCAGAAACAATTCCAACCCCCATTGAAGGGCCAGTCTTTTGGCATCCTCCAAGGTGGATTCGATCGTTTTTCCGTAATTTTGGTCTTGAAACCGGACACATTCCCCAGCTTTACCTGCAAAGAGCACTCTTGAAAGAGTAAAAAAAAGCCACTTCTCAAATCGGGCTTGTTCCGTTGGTTTGAAAGCAAGATTATCTTTCCAGTGAGCATATAAGGGAAACATGAGCGACCCCTCCTTAAGAAATCCTAGTCTTCGCCTAGTGACCTTAGTGATGGTAACGTTCAAGACGATTTGACTCGTCGGTAAGTATTCGTTGTAACTATATCTTAATTGAAAATGAGTATCAGTGTCAACTAGAGGTAATTTTAATTTTTGTTGAGAACAGGATTTCCCAGCGGTATAATAGTATCTCTAAATAAGAATAATCTTATTTAGAGATACTATTGCCCGTACCCTTTGAACCAAAAGGTTTCACTAGGACTAAAAGGATTTGGTGATGCTCATGAATTTCCAATTGTGGATGGAGCGCCTACAGCTTGGCGCCTTATTTTTCGTTGCCTCCATGCTCGGTATCTGGACGACTCCATCTTTCATCGCATGGGGTAAGGAGCATATTCTGCTCACTGCCAATACCGGACTGAGCAGCTTTCTCACAATCTTTCTCGCCATCACGATCGAAGCATTGCCCTTCGTGCTGATCGGGGTCTTTGGATCGGCACTTGTGGAGGTATTTGTGAATGAAAAACAACTCGAACGCTGGTTGCCGAGAAATCCCTGGATCGGCCCGCTTCTCGCAGCGATGTTAGGAGTGATCTTTCCCTTTTGCGAATGTGGGCTTGTCCCCGTGGCTCGTCGGTTACTAGGAAAAGGGGCACGACCCTCTTTCGTCATCCCCTTTATGTTAGCCGTTCCTGTTGTCAACCCTGTTACGGCTATGTCGACGTACTACGCCTTTTACGGACATGTTGAATTTGTTTCACTTCGTCTTGCTGGGGCATTTATTGTAGCTGTCGCAGCGGGATATGGCTTAGCATTCCTCGAAAAAAGATACGGTAAACACCCGAGCTACCTGGCCATTGACCGTAACTGCCTCGGTATGACTTCCTCTTCTTGCCGTTGTGGATGCGGGCATACTCATCACCACGAACCATGCGAAGAAAAGCCCCCTTGGCGGTCAACTCTTCAACACCGTCTAAACAGTCTGATGAACCACACTTGTGATGAGTTCTTTATGACTGGCATGTACTTATTACTCGGTGCCGCCCTCGCTGCTGCAGCACAAGTTTGGTTGCCACGAGCGCTCTTGCAGGAATTGGGGATGAACACAAGTCTTTCTGTTTTCGTGATGATGTTCCTAGCCTTTGCTTTATCTGTCTGCTCAGCCGCCGATGCCTTCGTCGGTGCCGGTTTTTTGAATGTCTACCCGCCCGGAGCCGTTTTGGCCTTTCTGATTTTTGGTCCTATGGTCGATGTCAAAAATACAATGATGATGTTTTCTTCCTTCCGGCGTTCTTTCGTGATTGGGCTTATTTTCTTTGTGACTCTATCCTGCCTGCTTTTGGGAATGGTCTCGTCCTATTTTGGACAAAGTTTTTAGGATGATAACACATTGTATCCGCTTCTCATCTTAGGAGGTCTGTTGTGTTGATGCTTTTCTTCCGTAAGTATCTAGGCGGGTTGCTGTTGCTGGCCCTTAGCAGCTATCTCGGTAATCTGTATTTTACGAATAAACTCGGTCTTTACATCACCCCCCGGTTTTTCCCTTATACATTAGGTGCTCTTTTCGTTCTGGTTCCGATGGGGCTTTTCTCGTTATGGGCAGGGTGGAAAAACCGATTTTCGACGCATTTAGGTCAAAAGCCTTATATCGTCTTTACGATAGTGATACTCACCGCCTGGTTCACGCCTCCGACGGCATTAAACCCTGCGATGGCCACACAAAAGAACAGCCCCTTCACCTCTTCTGTATCTTCTGCCATTCCTGCGGCACCCGAAGCTCCGACCACTTTTGAAGAACTTGTAAGCAGTCCGATGGTCACCCAGGCAGAATTGGACCGATTGAGCGGTTTCGATGACGATGAAGCCGCAGCGATGGGGTTACAACCGTCAAAGCCATCAAGACCTTCCGTACACACAGCCTCTGCTCCGCCGAACAAAGTCAGTGCAGAAAAACAGGACGATAAGCTGGATGAGTTGGTCCTTACCCCCCAAAATTACTTATCGGTCATGGAGGATTTATTCCAGAAACCAGATGCTTATTCGGGACGTCCTATCCGTATAGAGGGGTTTGTTTATCGCGAAAAAGGTTTTCAGCCCAACCAGTTCGTTGTCGCACGTTACCAAGTGGTTTGTTGCATTGCAGATGCTACTGTAATCGGACTCCTCGTTGAAGGGTTGCCCTCACCTGCGGAAGACACTTGGGTAGAAGTAAAAGGGATATTGTCTAAGGGCTCTTATAACGGTTCAATCATGCCCATTTTGCAGGCAAAAGAAATCCACCCAATTAAAATTCCGGCCGATCCCTATATCTACAAAAACTGATTGTGCAGAAAAAAAGAGTCGATCCATAAGCGGACCGACTCTTTTACCCTACAAGGAGAATATCCTCTTCTCGCTCTAGAACGACGATTCTCATCCCATAAATAAAGGGGTTTTCTTCAGACATATCGAGACTCGAAGGCGAAAAACTGAGCTCTTTTCTTAGCTGAATAAAATTGTTCCTCGATAAAACACAGATCGTCGCATCCCTAGCGGTAGAGACAAAGTATCTCTCTTTTTCCCTCATGATTCGTTCTGATAATGTCATGATTCCTTCCCTCTCCGGTTACAGGTCTATATTCATTCTTCCTGAAAACATAATAACTTATCATCTAGACAAGTTCCATATGTTTTTCTTACAAACGAAAGGCATTGACCGCTTGACGCAGTTCTACTCCAAGGGCCGCCAGCGCATAGGAATTGGCAGAGATTTCTTCTGCCGACGCCAACTGTTCCTCTGTCGTAGCGGCTCATCTTAATTGGTGTAATGATTTTTACTTTTAAAACAGATTGGGGTGACCACTCTCATGGTCACCCCATCACCAAAACGTATGTACCCTACTAAGTCATAGGGCTTACTCCTTCGGACATCAGGCAAAGAAATATACCTATAGGAGACATATTTATCTCCTAAAAATCATTTTCCGCGAGGAATATTCACGACCGGGATGTAGATAACGATCTTTTTAAGGTTCTGCTCTGCACTTAAACTTACCTTGACTTTTGACCGGTCAATATCAATATGCTTAGAGATGGCCTGGATCATATCTTCGGTTAGTGCTTTAACCATTTGCGGAGTTACTTCGGCGTCTTTATCGTCAATTACCAGAATTAATTGATTCGCATCATCTGAAATATCAGCAGTCTTAAAAAAACTGTTCAATGTACCACACCGCTTTCACCGGAGAGGACATTATCCATGAAATCGAGAAACTGGCCTACAGTGAAGTTTTTACCCTCGACCTCAATCATTCGCTTGGCCTCTGCACCCGTATCAGTCAGACTCAATTTCTTAATAAACTCTTGAACAGAACTTTTGCCTTCACTACTCAAGAAAATCCCCCTCCTAATCTTCGACATATTTCTAACCGGATAATCTATCGTTCGACATAAATACCATCATTCCTGCAAATTCAAGCGTCTATGGTCCTATAATCTAGAGAAAATTCAGGACCATAGTCGCAGCCAACAGCCCTACCGCACTGGGATGCGGTGTTCTGTAACGTTTGCAAGTAAAATGCATAAGGTACTATCCGGCAGCAACTGGTATAGTTATATAGTAATATATTCATTCTATACGAAACCCTGTGGAATACGCTGTTACCTCCTGGAGTTAGGTCCCCAGGAAGCATAAAAAACCGCCCCATCTTACTGACCTCCCAATACGTGGTTTATTAGGTAGACTGTAAGACGGGCGGTTTCGTATTATCGTGAACTGATACCTTAACGGCAAGAAAAAACTGAAAACTTTATCGTATTTCAAATACGTCTATTAGTTTAGTCACTTTAAGAACTTGACGAACAGTATCCCTTACGTTTGTAACTACCATTTTTCCGCCCTTTTCTTTTATCTGTTTGAAAAGTTTAACTAAAATACCCAATCCTCCACTGTCTATAAAATCCACTTGGCTCATGTCAATATGTAGTTCGTTTATATTCTGGTTGATGTACGGCGGGATAGACTCGCTTAAATTACGAGCTTCCTGTAATGTAATATTATTTGAGAGAGTAAGCCACATAGTATTTTCTTCGACTTTAATGCTATAGCCCAATGAATAAATCCCCTTAAATAAATAATCATAAGTATTTAATTCGATAGTTAAGTTAAAAACCCTTCTGTTTTTTGAATATAGAAACCGCCCCCCACTGGCCTAGTTCGTAATGATTTTCCTAATTATTCCCTTAGCTCTTCAAACCCGTTCCCACAGAATGCCCTGTGTGCCTCTGAAAATGACCGGCTACACCATTCATACCATGATGGGGGGTTAAATGAACGAGGTGCGTTATAACGGGTGTGGTGGGAGATGGGGGATTTTAGTTGATAATTTGAGTCATTTTCTGTAAGTAGGGCATATTATCGGTGTACCTTCTGGTCCAAACCCAAGAAATCTATCAGAATCACTTCTCTGATTTGCGAGAAGGAGCTGACCAAGTGAAACATCATCAAAAAATCACGACCTTCTTAATGTTCTCAGGCAACGCTGAAGAAGCTATGTACTTTTACTGCTCTATATTCGACCAATCGGAAATTCTGAGTATTACTTGTTATGGTGCAAACGATGAGGGTAAAGAAAACTCTGTGATGCACGCTTCCTTTTCGTTAAAAGGTCAAGTATTTATGGCTATAGACAGCAACATTAAACATGAATTTACGTTTACTCCAGCAGTATCGTTATACGTCACATGCGATGTTGAGGAGGAAATTAATCATTATTATGAAAAGCTTTCTGATGGTGGCACAGTTTTAATGCCGTTAGCTGCTTACCCATTCAGCGAGAAGTACTGTTGGATTCAAGATAAATATGGTGTCTCATGGCAACTCAGTCTCGAAAAGTCTTAATACGATTGAAAAACCGCCCTATTCCCACTTACTTCCCAATAACGTGGCTTATCGTTAAGGCTGCGAGAACGGGCGGTTTTATTTCATTGCTTCGGAGGCACAGGTTTGTATACTGTCGCTCCGACCATGAGTTAGTATTATAATGGTAGGCAGTGGCTACAGTCAGGTTTTTACGCCTATCGTGACGCCTACCGGGGTATGGAACAGTTTAACGCTGAGGAAATAGTTAAGGCCAGGATGAGAAGTCCTGGCTTTTTGCTTTAACTATCTTCACTGTCACTACTTCGACGGTCATTTCTGACGCCTGAAGGTCTCATAGCTGGTTGTGGTACTGTTGCTTGTGAGAACGAAATCTTTTGTTCAGCTCGATAGCTCTCCTCTACATAGAAAATCAAAGACATTACCGCCTTCGCCAAAAAGCCAATAAACGCTATCACCAGAAAAGCAAGGAAGTAATTCCACCAGATAAACTGCAGGTATCCTAGTTTAACCATCAAGGGGGTAAAAATAAAACCCATTATTGCTGATGCTAATGTAATCCATATGGAATATTTTTTCCACAAAGTGGCATGCTGAAATATCAACATAAAGTACATCGGTAACGCAGTGATGTCGTATATAAAAATACTAGGTATCATAGGAACTAGGTTCACGTTATAAAGGAACGCATTCATGTTGGAGAGAATTACGTCCATAACAACGGCAAACACTGAAACTAGGGAACCAAATAGAATTGTCTCGGTTAACCTTTTCTTATTCATAAGAGTAAAACAAAGGATATAAGAAAAAGTAAGGAACCCAATTATTCCCCACCATTGCCACGATAATAACTCCTCCGTAAACCACTTAGTGAACATCAAGCTATGAAGTGTAGCGTTTGCTTGTGATATCATTTCTGCTATTTAGCCCCGTAAAGGTATTTGAGTCTTATCCCCTTATAAGTTAAACTTATAAATACGGAGGGGATAGGAAATG
>NZ_WNKU01000044.1 GCF_009720735.1 Heliobacterium mobile | reverse complement strand
CTTCGATAACTTTATTGCTGATTTACCCTGTCAATTCAAGGCTCGACTGGGTTTTTCGGTGTGCGAAAGTTGAGTTAAAAAATTTAATTCCGCAATGATTCTACCGTCGAATCAACGACAAGCATTTTGCTTCATATCTCATCTCGGTCTAGTGCATGATGGACCGGATAATAAGGAGGCAGTTTTATCGGATGGAAAACCCCGCCGATTAGCAAGCGACGGGGCCAGAGTGACTAAGTATTATAAAAGTGCTAAGAAGAACCCACTATCAACAGTACTTATCTATCATCTCCATCACTTGATTGATCTTAACAGGCTTGCTTAGGTAGTCGTCCATTCCTGCAAGTCTACATTTTTCAGAATCGCCTTCCAAAGCATAAGCCGTAATGGCAACAATAGGTGAATTCTTACCTTTTTCCCGTTCATAGGCCCTAATTCTCCTTGTAGCTTCATATCCGTCCATCTTCGGCATTTGGCAATCCATGAAGACAATATCATAATCATGTTCTACACAAGCTTTCACAGCATCAAAGCCGTTTTCGGCTATGTCGCATCTCAACGCTCTAGATTCTAGGAGCTTCGCAAAATATTCTCGATTGTTTTTGTCGTCTTCTGCCAACAGTATCTTCGGTGTCTTGGCATATTTCGCTTCTCGTGCTGTATAACGGGTGACAAAGACATCTTGCGTTTCTATCCCATTTTCACCGCCACCAACAATGATGGATAAACACTCCAAGAGTTCACTGCGCTTATACGGCTTAGACAGATAACCAGAAAACCCATTCGACTTGGCTTTCTTGGCTTCACCGATACCTACGATCGATGTAAGCAAAATAAGTGGAATATTTCGAGTGGTTGGAATTGCTTTTAGTGCTGTTGCAAGGGCGTATCCATCCATTTCGGGCATGTGATTATCAGCCACCACTGCGTGGTATTTCCCTACGGAGCTATTTTGACTGATTAGCATACTGATAGCCATAGTAGCACTTTCTGCTTCGTGAACCATACAACCTGCTTCTTCCAGATAGCTCTTAGCTATTTTTCTGTTTGATGACGTATCATCTATAACCAAAATCCTCTTACCGCTTAAAATAGAGTAATCGCGTAAAAATTGCACTTGCTCGTTCTTTGCTTTTTGAAATGGTATGATAAAGCGGAAAGTGCTTCCTAATCCTTCTTTACTTTCCACGTCGATGGAGCCACCCATCTTTTCAACAATGTTCTTACATATTGAAAGACCTAAGCCAGTTCCGCCATATTTTCGAGTCGATGAAGCATCACCTTGGGTGAAAGGATGGAAGAGTTTATTTAATATTTCAGGAGAAATGCCAATCCCTGTATCGACCACTTTAAACTGTATTTCCATAGAATTGTCTATTTGCCTATAAAGGCTTGCATCCACGAAGATTTCGCCTATTTCAGTGAACTTAATGGCATTGTTTATTAAGTTGGTCAACACTTGTTTTAATCGCGATGGATCGCCGTGAACCGTCTGTGGAATATCTAACTGGACAAAAAGATTAAGAGCTAGCCCTTCTTTATCTGCTTGAACACCAAAGGGAAGAACAACTGACTCTATTACTGATCGAAGGTTAAAGTCAACCTCATCCAACTCCAATACACCCAACTCAATCTTTGATATATTTAATATGTTGTTGATTACGCTGAGCAGGCTTTCGGAAGCAGAATTTATATACTTCATATATTCTAATTGTTCTTTTTGTAACCCTGTCTCTTTCATTAGATCTAGGAAACCGATAATCGCGTTTAGAGGTGTACGGATTTCATGAGACATATTAGCCAAAAACTGACTTTTTGCAATATTTGCTGATTCAGCTTGTTCTTTCGCTTCAACGAGTGCTTTTTCCACACGCCTACGGTCAGTAATATCTCTCGCAGCTGCATATATTAACTTGCCAAAAGGTTGCGAACGCCATTCAATATATCGATAAGAACCATCTTTACTCCGATAGCGATTAACAAAGTTTAAGACCTGCTTTTGTTCACTTAACTGTTTCATTGTAGATAGGGTGGCATCCAAGTCATCTGGATGGACGAACTCTAGAAATTTTCTTTTCTCCAATTCTTCAATCGGGTATCCTAAAGTTGTTTCCCAAGATTTATTGACTTTAAGAAAGTTTCCATCCACGTCGGCAATACATAGCAAGTCTAAGTTGATGGCGAAAAATCGATTCATCTCTGTTAAATCATTTATACCCGCAGATATCTCGGTAAACATTGCAATAAAAAAGTTGGGTTCAGGCGAAAATACTTTTCCAAGATACCATTTCTTTAGTGGTGGAGAGTAATGTTCGAACTCGTTACAACCGTCGGTCGAAGCAATTTCGGCTAAAATAGCGCTCCAGTTAAAATCCCCATCTTGGTTCTCCGATAATAGCTCTGAAATTCTTTTTCCGATGATATCTTGTGATCTAACTCCACTAATTTTTTCAAAAGCCCCGTTAACTTCCAGAAATTCAAATTCAAAAGGAGTTCCTACCTTATTGATGTGTTTACAATAGATGTACCCCATAGGAGAGTTTTTAATTACTGATTTATAAAAATTCTCGTTCACAACGCGACACCTTCCCCCAACGACTTGTACATTGAGTACTTCTTCGCATTAATTTGAGTTTGAAAGCAATTTTTTTATCTTGTCTTGATATTAATTTCACTTCGACAGCGTCTGTATAATTCCTGTTTATTATCTAAAAGGGAAACGTAACAATCCTAAGATTCGAGGACCGCCGTTAAGCGATCCTCTTTTGTTTCTTACGATGCTTCAACCGAATTCCCACTCTTTTGGCTTCAACAGGTAACCCACCGACATACTCCACTGGAACTTCCCGTCGGGAGCGATGTTTCTGCTGCCATTCACTGAAGACCGGGTACTCCGTCTTGCTGACCTTATCGGGCTGGTTCTTTGAATCCCGGAGAATATAATTGGTCATTCGTTCTAGCTGATCGCCGTCCGGTACCTCCCCCACCTGTTTTACATATACCTCAATCAGATCATCCACAGCCTTAATCCGCCATTGTACCGGCATATCTTGAGTAGACAGGTGGTCCACCGCTTTTGCGAAAGACTCTTTATAATTGACCTCTGCTGCAAACACCATCACGCCACCTCTTTCTCTTCATTGACCTCTGATATTCGCTTAATGGCCGATCGAACGTGGTCGCTGACCGCCTGTTGAGAAATGTTCATCCAGTGGGCTGCGTCCTTTTGAATGAAGTCGTGGATGAACACCAGCTTCAACGCCTGCTTTTGCCGATGTGTCAAGTTAGCTTCTGTAATGGATTGTGCTAAGTCCAGCAATAACAAACTAGCGTCATAGTCACCACGGAGGAACCGGGATTCACGCACATGGTGAAGTTGAATGAGTAAAGCGTAGATTCCCCGTTCGCTATCTAATGGATATGCCTCATCCAATCGCCGTTCCTTTGCGGAGAAATCAATGACTTTCCCCAGTTAGGCCGCCTCCTCTTGAATATGAAGTAAAGCATTGTCAATTAAGCAGTACAGTTTTTTCAGAGTACCCTCGTTAGTAATCTCGAAGTCCGCATCAATCTGCTCGCCCAATCGCTTCATACGCTGAATCCGTGTGGCTGCTGAGGAATTGATTTTTACCACATAAAAACCAGCTTCCAACAGGGAGAAATATTCATTCCACTGGCGAAGGACGGTGATGACGATATCATCAATCGGGCCAGTTTCTCTTTCGATTTGGCGTAAAACATAGTTCACCCAAACGTCGGGATCAACGTCTCTCAATGCCTGTCCGACACCTTGATAAAGAGCACGGGGTTTATTGTCTTCGTCGGATTGGGGGAACAGTTCTTTACAGAGGTTGCGAATAGCGTCACCAAAGGCGAACTTCCTGAACCCGTAATGATCCACCAAATAATCGGCAGCGGTATCCTTACCGGAACGCATCTTCCCTGTTAAAGCGATTTTCATTATGCAATCTTCCTTTCAGATTGTTGTTTATCGATGGCTTCCCATTGTTTGAGAAGGTTAAGTCTTTTCGCCAACCGTTGATAATACTCGATGTCTTGTTGTGAAAAATAGTGCTTCTCTCACTGTGCGACTACATTATTCATAAAGGTGATGAACAACCGAGCCTCCCCTTCTGCCAACATCAGAGCCTTGCGGTAATCAATCACTTTTGCCATCAGCACGCCCTCGCTCTTGCCACTTCGGCATAGTCCTCTTCGCGTTCTATTAGGATGAAGTCGAAACCATTCTTTCTGGCTGCAACCGCCGTGCTGCCGCTTCCTCCAAATGGGTCGAGGACGATGCCTCCCGGCGGAGTCATCAGTTTAATCAGCCATGCTATTAGGTCGACCGGTTTTACAGTAGGGTGATGGTTTCGGCTTTTCACTGGCTTACGCTCACGGCCGTCCATGGTGTACTTGCTGTTAATTACACCACGGCCTGTGCCGGGATAGGTGCGCCGTTCTTCGAGGTCAATGACGTTACCCTGCCAGTCGCTGTTGCGGTCTTTTTTACTGGACTTCTTGGAGATTTCTTTTGGCGTGATGTTGAAGAATGGGCTGTACCACTCGTCATCATCTGTGGTTACACAGTTAGCCGGGAATCGGCCTTCCTCTGTTTGGTCTGAAGGGACTCGGCAGTCTCGGATGTTGATTGCACCCGTGCCGTACTGTTCAACATTACCGCAAGTATTGCCCTCCATGGGCTTTCTCGCCATAATTACCGGCTCATGTGCGGGCTTGATCGATGTACCCCATCCGTCCCATTTCTTAGCGAGATCGGTTGCTGGTTCGGTAATGTAGTGAAAGATCTTCCCTGTCTGCTCCCCAGCGAACAGTGACGAGCCATACGCTCTGCCGTGGCCGTTGCGTTTATCGGGTACTTCCCGTTCACCGATGATATGCCGTTCCACCCCGGCCCGTTTATCGAAGGCTTTACTCACGTCCATGCTTTTCGGAAAGCCACTGGTGTACAGCCATTCGATTACATCTCGGATTTCAAACCCAGACATCCGAAGGGCAACAGTCATGAGGTCTTACGTTCGTGTTCCAGAGAAGCACAAGATGTGGCCACCAGGTTTCAATACACGATAGACCTCTCGCCAGATGGCGGGTCCCGGGACGAATGAGTCCCAGGACTTACCCATGAATCCTTTGTTTCTGTGGATATAGTCTTCACCGGCCATCCACTTTGAGAAAACTTCACGGAAATTCGGTTCTTTGGAGAGACCGTACGGTGGGTCAGTAACACAGGCATCTACGCTATGATTCGGTAATTTCTTTAAGAGGTCCAGACGATCTCCTTGCAATACCTTATTGATAGATTGCAACTACAATTCCTCCCTCCAATACATGGTTCATTTCTTATTAACGGATAACCCCCTGATTTATTAGAAACTTGCGAGAACTTAGTGATCGTTCGTGATATCTCATGTTATAATTTATATATACACTAGCAAAATGTTAGTTATTTGTAGGGGGCCATTATTATGCACCATTTAACTCATGATGAACTCGTCGCTACTTGTCCGAAATCTGAAGGTCCATCTTTTCTTTGTTCTGCATCAAACTTTAAGATTATATTAGATAAAGACTCACTTACGATTATTCCAAACATTGATATAAATATAGTTACTGTTCAAAATCTATGCAAATACACATATATACATTTGTTATCAATGTTACCCGGGAAAAAGGTATTAATCTTCGATCTTTCTAACGTTGGTTTTATTGATTCATCTGGGATTTCATTTTTCTTCATATTTTATAAGGAGGCCAAAGCACAGGGTCTTGATTTTAGAATAATAAACGCCTCACCATTTATAATAGAAATACTAAGGATTGTAAAATTAGATACTATATTGGGTTTATAAATTTGAAACGCATTCTTTTCTATCCCACATCGTTGTCGGCAGCTTCCCCACGGTATCCATCAGCAACTCATACACGTCCAGGTCCATTACATCGGCCTGGGCGTTGTTGTTTTTAGCCACTAGTTGCCGCAGGGTTGGTCGCTGTTCCCGTAACTTCCGCATCGCTCGGTTATGGCCCTCAATATGAGGACCGTGGTATTCCTGCAATGTCTCCCATTTCCCGGGGTCAAGTCCCGGTTTCAACACCCCTATTTGAATAAAAAATCTTATTTTTTATTCAAATCTGGAATCTAGATCCATTTAAAAGGTTGTAGCATTTTTTGTCGAATATCCCCCTGTACTAAAAGCTACAGGGAGGAATTTGAGATGGCTACAATGGAAGATGTAGATATTCTATCTGCGGGCGCAGCCCCACTAATTGCCGCTTACTGCCGGGAAATCGGAATTGCAGATATCGTCAATGATATGGTTCGTTGGGATCGCGATCAGTGGTCAGTGACACCCGGCGATTTGTTGGTTACCTTAATTGTCAATCTCCTCGTTGATCGAGCTCCACTCTATCGTGTTCGCGATTTCTATGAAAATCGTGATTTAGATTTACTTTTTGGCCCTGGTCGAGTTCCATTATCCGCCTTAAATGATCGTCACTTTGGTACCCTCTTGGATCGCCTATTTGACGCGAATCCTAAGCTGGTTTATGAAGCGATTTCTACATCCGCCATTGTCAGTCATCACATTGACTTGCGGCAGCTTCACTCCGATACCACCTCCCAATCGGTCTATGGCCAATATGACCGTGATGGCGAACTTCAGATCACCTATGGTCATAGCAAAGATTACCGCCCCGATCTGAAGTAGCTTCTTTATGGGTTAATCGTAGCGAAGGGAGTACCAATTGCCGGAAGAGTGATGGACGGCAATCTGTCCGACCGAACATGGAACCGGGAAACCATTGAAGAACTGGCCCAGTTACTTGTTCCTCACATTGGACGAGGACTGCTGTATGTGGCCGATTCCGCCTTGGTTTCATCGAAAAACCTAGAGGTTTTGGCGAAGGAACAAATCCCCTTTATTTCTCGCCTTCCGTCCACATATAAACTGGCCTCTGAATTAAAAGAAGAAGCTCAATCTCGTGAGCAATGGACCATGGTGGGCAAGCTATCGGATAAAGCCGATGCCGCCGTGTACCAAATTCAAGAACGGACAGGTCAGCTTTACGACCGAACGTACCGGTTCATCGTGGTTCATTCTAGCTCATTGACGCAGCAAAAAAAGAACACCATAGACCGTAAAGTGATCAAAGAAAAAGCCGCATTAGAGAAAGACTGTACAAGTTTGCGTAAGAAAACCTTTGCTTGTCAATCCGATGCGGAGCAAGAGCTTCAATCATTCCTCAACGCACGGGAATCCTGTTTTCATGAACTAAGCGGAACCGTTTTTTCTGTTCAGAGAGAGAAGCCTCGCCAAGGGAAAGGGCGTCGACCGGTCAGTTACGTGCCCCAATACGAGACGCTATGGCAAGTGGATTGTGCCATCGGTGCATTGAACACAAAGAAAATCGATGCAGCACTTCGTATGGAAGAAGTGTTTATTCTGATGACCAATGAAATGGATACGGAGAAACTTCCTGCAATGGACATTCTCCGCAAATATAAAGAGCAGCACACCGTCGAAGCAAGATTCCGATGGTTGAAAGACCCCACTGTGGTCGATCAAATTTGGCTTAAGAATCCGAATCGAGTGATGGCCTTAGGATATATCTTCCTCATCGGTCTGCTAGTCTATTGCCTGTTGGAACGGAGAATCCGGAAATCCTTAGCCAAAGAAACCAAACCCATCCGGCTTCATGGAAATCGATTAACGAAAGCGCCTACGGCAGCAGCATTCCTTCAACTGTTCTCTGATATTGTTGTCATGAACAGTGTACTGCCAAATCAGGCGATTCAAAGAGCCCTCCCAAAACGATTTCAAACTGACGAGTTGAAAAGAGCTCTTAAAATTGCCGGATTTGACTTGGATATTTACACGACAGTCCCGCTGGAATAGCCAACTTTGATTAGTTTAAAGATGTAACTGCATATTATTTAAATTTAATTACTGGGCGGAGCACTTTAGGGGTGTTGAAGATGGGTACTGACAGCTCCAAACATCGAATTAACGATATCGCGGGTTTCCCCTTGAGCACCCCGTTCCCAGATGCGCTGCTTAAACACGTTCTTCACCAGGGCCTCCTCGGAAAAATCCAACATGAACGGTGGCATCATCACACCGACAGGATACAAAGAGCGGATGGCTTGAAGTGATTCTTCGGGGTGCTCTTTTCGAAGCTGTTCACAGCGGGACAACTGTTCCCCCATCATCCGGTGGTATAGCCAAGGGTCTTTTGATTCATAAGGAACCACAAATCCCCACGGCTTGTTCGCACGGAATCCTCCTGCAATCCGGCGATTGCGGATGGTGTAGGTGATTAGGTGACCGTAGGCCGTCTTGCTCACACCTATATAAAGGAAAGTTACCGTCTCACCACGGATAGGCTCATAGGAATGACCGGCTTTGACCATACCGTTCAGGAAGCGGTTGGTATTGCCCATATCGTCATACTTGCCGAGGTAAAGGGCCGATGCGAAGGCACTGGATTTTCTACCATCGTCGGTGGCTCGTAATGCGCTCACTCGGCCATGCTGGATCGGCGTGAATCCCTGTTTAACGAAGTTTTCGTTGATGAAATACTCTAGGTTACAAATGTCGTTAAGTCGTTCCGGTTCCAAGTGGATACGCTCATTCCAACAAATTGGATTGCGATCAATATTAAACCGACTCACTTTTTCTGCTTCACTCACTTTCTTCCCGAATTGATTCGCGGTTAGCGTCAATCGCGTATTGAATTCTTTCGGCAACCCATGCCAGCACAGCCGCCTTTACCAAAGCGTTTGAATCGGGCTTGTCGTTAAATATCTTGCTTCGAAGAAGTTCTTCAGCAAATAAAAACTCATCTCGCAGAGCAAACAAAGTCGCAAAATCTGTAGCCATTTTCAACTGCCTCCTAAATTCGCTTATCCTGCTTGTTGTAGTTCATTGAATTTCCGCTCCGAATACTCGTAATTCTTCCGAACATCGCCCCATGAGGACACCTTTGTGAAATAACCAATCACCCTAGTCATATAGTCAACAATCGCCTCACCACAGATTGGACAGTTCTTACCGGTCCCCACTATGGATGTATGACCACTGGTGCAAACCCCGAATCCATAATTGATGGCGAAGTGTTCAACTCCCTCTGCTAAGGAAATCAAGATGAGTTTCTTCATTATAAGAGGGTCGGTAATCCTTACTTGAACATTCAGGTGGAGGATGCCGCCACCGCTGACATGCTTCATGAAACGACCAGTCAAGTGAATTCGATCGGTGGTTCCCATCAGGGCGATTAGTGGAACATACTGGTTTGAGTACAATTCAAAGGGCTGTAGCTTCTGATACAACAGTCGGTCCTTTTTCGCCAATGTCACCGCTGTGCTCTCCGCCGGGATTTCCTCGGTGTTGAAGGAGTAACCCGTTTCTTGACTAAAAGCTACAGCATATTCCTCCGTTTTCTTTAGCACTTTCTCAGTGAACGATTGCCCTTCTTCACTCTCCATCGGCATTCCCATAAACTCGCACATCTCATATTGGCCGTGAATCCCGATAGTGGAAAACAGCATTTCTAGTGAAAACCAACCAAGCGGATTAAAGAATTTTAGGAATCCCTTCTCAACCCGTCGGCGCAGAATCTCTTCCCGGTGAACCAACAGCAAATCCTTAGCCATCTGCGCTCGCCGTTCCCGATCATTGACGTACCTGTAGCAAATTGCAATCTTGGAGCCTTCATTGGCGTAGATATTCAGCACGCCAAGTTTGACGTTAATCCGACTGATAAATTCGAGGAAGTCTTCGTCTAGCGGCTGCCGGTTCCCATCCACACACAAGTTAGCCGTCATGACCGGAAAGCGGTATGGCAGGCCGGTGGCCGGATCGCCGTTAGCAAAGAACTCTGCGATGATTATCTGGATTTGTATAATGTACTCCACATCGACTTCCGAGCCATCGGGGTAGCGATATTCGGAGAACAGTTTCTTAAGGTTTTCATGGTCAAAGATAGAAACGTTAGAGAACGGTGACTGCCCACTCGTTCTAAACTTGTTGTTTGCCACGTGAACAAACTTCTTCCAGAGGTTTACGATATAATCCCTATCCTCTTTCTTTTCCGGATTGCGCCCTTCCTGTTTTAGATACCACGCAAGGTTGACGATACGATCCCCGGGAGCCACCGCACCTGCAAACTCCTGACTTAAGTCCATCACGACTTCGGTCACTTGAGCCATGAAGCTGTCCGATCTTTTTGGCGGTAGACTTCGCAGTTGTCCATAAGGCCCTCCTTCAACCATCAAGTTCGCCGTGGAAAAGGCAAAGCAGTATGGAATCTGAATTCCTTGCCCAGAGCTATCATGGAAATACAACTCGCCCCGCCATATGGCCGATATCAGTTTATTAGCCCGGTGAAGGCCGAAGCGTTTTTTGCTGTACCGCCACAGCAGATAGTACCCTTCCAATTTCAAGATGCCTTTGGTGACCTCCGCCTGATAGTTGTTGGCAGACAGTTCCTCATTGGAGTTAGCGTTCTGATCGACGCTGGCATCGGCCAACCGTTTAGTGAAGTAATCATGAGACATCTGCCCTACGTCGACCTTGTTCGGGCTGATTCCCTCTAGTTCCAACATCCTCAGTCCAATAGGATCCTTTGCGAACTTCTGATAGAGCGTATCGAAACCCGGTTCAAAAGTGAGGGATATCTTCAAGCCACATTCTCCTTCCGTTGTTCCACAATGATTTGATTGGGACTGGCCGGGAATCCGCCAGTGTGTAATTCCTGACGGTATTCCCCGGTAATGATGACGTCGCATAGGTCAATAATGTCCTCGGAAATCGAGAAGATATTGTGACCAGTGTATAGCCAGGTACTCAATCCGATGGATTTGACAGCTGACAACAACGTCTTCAACGCATCGGGCTGGTCCATCGGCTCTCCGCCCACAAAAACCACCGCGTCATAGAATCGTTGGTTGGCTCGGATTCGTTGGATAATCTCGTCGGTATCAGTCTCTTCCCCACCGTCAAAAGACTGCAGTTCGGGATTGTGGCAGCCAAGACCCGTCGGCATCCTTGAAAAAAGATGCTGAAGGCGATACCGTTGGCATCGGATGTATTCAGGTCGTTGAATCCAGCAATCCGAACTGTGGCCATCACGCCACCTCCGTTACGCTGTCCACAGTGACCTTCCATTTACGAAATCCCTGCCTGTCCACCCACACCCAGAACTCAAAGTCAATTACTTCATCAATGTTGTGCTCTTTAATGGTTGCTTGGATATCGGCGATCTCTTTTCGATATGCCGCCATAGAGAACCGCATGGTTCGTTTGTATTTGATACTCTAAAAGTGATCCACTTTTAGGGGAAGTGATCACGAAAAAAGTGAGCCACCGAATTTCCAATTT
>NZ_WNKU01000043.1 GCF_009720735.1 Heliobacterium mobile | reverse complement strand
ACAGCGAGTCAAGGCTTGACGGCTAAGTCGCGCTAGTTTAACAAGTTTCCCCATTTGCCTTCTCTAAAATGAGATCTTACGCATTCATTTGAATAAGGGCGATCGGCTCAAAAATAATGGGGTTAAACCGTCTGCCGTTACCAAAAATACACTTCCTTTTCGTTTTTAGGTAACGATAGTTTGGACAGTGGACGAGGGAATATACCCTCTGTTAGAAAGGTCGCGATGACGCTAAGGTTGTGTTTACGAAAAAAGTTAAGGTCAGGACGAGCTGTCCTGGCTTTTTCTGCGTGTGTTCGTTAAATTTTCCGTGGCCAAACAGGCATAACCATAATATTAAGTGTAGGATTTTCAAAATAGAGATATACCACCAGCCACAGTCGGACGCATTTTTATAGACCGTAATGCTGCTCATCTATAGCGACTTACCCAACGTAACAGCCTGATATACTCCTAAGATCGACTCTACAGTCGCTATTTCTTCCTCTGTCTTACATTCAACGGACACAACGATCTCACCTGAAAGACTGGCATCGGTACGATGTTTTCTTTTTTAATCTTACCGGACATCCGATTAGACGACACGACCAAGCTTACAACACAGCCAAGTCGGGAGGCACAGCCACGGATGCTGGAAGCTGTGATTTTCTTTTCTTCGGCTATTCCTTCACTATCAATTATACTACCCGCCTTGATACCGTAAAAAAGCAGCCCTATCCGTTCGGGCTGCTAATCAATCTAGCTTATTTGATGTCTCCTACGCCTTTTTACGGAATAGATAACCGTAATTAACGTCTTAAGGTTTCTGTGTCCTTGCTTGTCTCTGAGTATAGCTTCAAGATAGAGTAATTCTAAAACATCATCTGGCATCCTGTTTAGAACATCCACCAACTCTTCACGGTTTAGTTTCGTTAGCTCTGTAGTTTTTCTGCTAAGCAAGGAGTTCACCTACTTGGGTATGTATTTTTAGGATTTGTGGTAGCTATATAGTTATTCGATTATTCTTTGTATTTTAGGGACTATGTCTTCAAAAGCCATCAGCTATACCACTAGGTCCAATCGAACATGGGTATTACAGCGGCCTTATGTGGTGTGTGGGATTTTATGCGAAAAATAAGAAAACCGACCTCGCCATAGCCGGTAGCGAGATCGCTTTATAAGGAATTTATTTCTGATTTTTCTCTAACAGGTATTTCAATCTTTCTCCGTGAACAGTTTCATTCACCACTATACTTGTCGAAATTACCGAATACTGTAGGCTGTGGTATTGTTGCCATAAAGCTCACAGCCTGACCCCCCTCTGGGGCCAAAATTCACAAAAGCGACCCCACCTGTTCCAAAAGGCACACGCCCTTGGGGATGTAAAAGAGTGCAGCACGGGTAGGATATGAAACCGGGAACACAAAGAACGTCACCGATAAATAATATATTGGGATTAGGTATATGAGGGTTGTTCACCGCAAGTGCTTCTAATCTCACTCTGAACATTTGAGCAATGGTAAAGAAGGTGTCTCCTGGAAGAACTGTATATCGCCCCTGAAACGCTGGTGGACAGTTTTGTGGGACCCTGCGCCTAGAGTAGTACGGCATTTATATAGTCCCCCCTACACAACTTATCTGCAAGCAATATATGCCAGTAATTTGATTTGTGCTTCAGGGGAAAGGACGAGGGAGGCGGTTGCTTCAGTATTAAACGCCTAAGGTACTACGGGGGTCGGTGCTTGGAAGAGTTAAAAGTTGAAGAAATAGTTAAGGCCTAGGATGAGAAGTCCTGGGCCTTTTTTCAACTACTTATAACCACTGGTGTTCCTATTGGAACAATTCTGGACAATTCAAGTACGTCCCTATTGTACATTCGAATACACCCATGGGAAACGGCTTGGCCGATTGAACTCGGATCGTTTGTTCCGTGAATACCATAGCTAGGTTTGCTCAGTCCCATCCACATCGAGCCATAAGGACCTCCTGGATTTGGTTGTTTATTTATAATAGTTAGTCTTCCAGTTGGTGTCGGTGTTACTATCCTTCCGACAGCAATCGGATATGTCTTCATCAATTGATTGTTCTGATATAAATACAGTTGCCGTTTACTAATCGACACGTTAATTTGGTTAGGCATTATATCATCACCCGCTGCTACTCTTTTTAGATGTATGGTTTAGGTGATGAGTAAATTTTGTATGATTACGGTATCCCGTTTCTTGGTTACTACATATATTGTATTGAAATTTTAAGTCCTTATGAGGGGGAAACTCGATGTCTGAACATGAGGATGGACATTCTTATCAATTTTCTTTACAGCAACCGATTTTACCGTATTACTCACCATACTTTCCATTGCCTTTTCCGTATTATTCACCTTTCTTTTTTTATCCGCCTTTTTATCGACCTTATCCTTATTACCCGCCGTATTATCCTTATCCACGTCGACGGTATTGATAGAATTAACAGAAGATTACCCCGCTGGAGTTCAGGCGAGATTAAGGAGAACGGTTCATAAATTCCTGAACACGGGGAAAAATGAAAATGGCTCTCTTGTTTTTAATTTCAGTTGTCTTGTTGCAAAAGCAGGACAAAAGACCTAGCTGTACGGTCCGCAGCTGGGTCTTTTATTTTGTAACGAACTTCCTCTACCATCTTAAGAACAAGTTCGGTAAGGATACGTTCAACGAGTTGATTTCATTGAAGGCGTATTGGATGACGAATCGAACTACCGGGGCGGATGCCCCGGCAGTTTTGTGAATTACTGAGATTCAACCTCCGTTGCGACGACGGCAACGTACACGAATGACAGCTCTATCACCTTCATTAAGCGTAATCCTGACAATGCGAACGGCCATGTGAGTCCCTCCTTTCGTGTGGATTCTTTATTACTGTACTCGTTTTTGCCGTAATTCGTGAGATTCTTATGTAGTTAAGCCGGCTTTTTCAAATTAGTAGTGCTAGTTCTCACTCCTTTGGATCGTGCATTAAGGCTCATTCGCCAGGGTGCCAGACGATGACCGTTATTCGGAGACCCTTCCTGAATATACCTCTTCCATGAGATGAATAATGCTACAATGTCGGTTAAGGCTTCGTTCAAGATGTAAAGTCTGCGCCTTGTTTCGTTTATTATTGGATTTTCTGTTAGTAGCGACGGGAACTGATGCCTTTAATGATGCACTCAGACTAACGATCTAGAAAACACCGCTAGCCCACCGGAAATGAAAAAGAGTCGTGACTGCCCTAAGTTACCAGTAACGAAAAAGCAGCAAAGAGGTCGTAGGTTCGAAGCCTAACGCCGGACCATGGTTTAGCTGGCGGTTGGTACTGTGGGGCAACTGCTACAGTTAGGAATTGTCATCTATAATGACCCTTACAGGTAATTGAAAACCGCAAAAAATTGAGTAAAACAACAAGTCCAGGATGAAAGTCCTGGCTAATTTCATCTATGATTTCTGCATGGAATTAATTTTCTGGGGAAAACTTTTTTAGACATACTTGTCAGAAGGTAGGGTTAATATGGTTACAGATGCGATGCTTTTGGACGCAAGAATCTTGTTCAACCAGCTATCATTGCAGCATTACCTGCAATCGGAAGTGTTTTCGAGAGGCTGGTGGTTTATCGTCGGTATGCTGGTAGTTCTTTATTACACATGGTGGAGACTCCTTGATAAAAGCAGGTTCATGGAAATTCTACTCTTTGGCTCTTTTATGGCTGTCTCAAACGCATTTATGGATAATATAGGTACGAGTGCAAGTCGCTGGATGTACTTTACTCGTCTAGTTCCTCTTAGCCCAGGTCCCTTCCCTATTGACTACTCGGTTGTGCCTATTCTTTTTATGGTAGCGTATCAGTACACAAATAGTTGGCGCTCTTACCTGGTTGGTATTTCAATTGCTGGTGGGCTATTGACGGCAATAATTTTTCCGATCATGACTAGCTTAAACATCAAACATCATTATAACTTTCATCTCTATACTTACTTTTTCATGGTTGTAGGAGCTGGCCTAATTGCTAGATACCTTATCCTATCAATTATTAAACGGCAGCTTAACGAAGAGGGCGTAAAGAAACCAGAACCAATGCTTAGCCCGAGATTAGCTCCTTCGATGAGACCATTGGAGAAGGAAAAGAAACCAGATAGACAACTTTGAGATTATCCAACAAAATAGAGAAACACTTGGACAATTAGTGGTTAGCAGATATCTCTCTGACGAATTGTTTTCCTTCAACTGGTGGTTTTTACTGGCGACCTTAATCGGAACCTACTTCGTCTGGTGGAAACTCATAGACAAAAATCGGCTTATGGTACTCCTTTTATTTGGAACTTTTTTGGCGGTATGAGTAAATGAGAAGCGTTAGGCAGATGCGGCCGGACGCTTTTTTATTGACTGAAAATTTCACGCTTTCTTCATCGGTTTTACATTCAACGGACACAACGATCTCACTTGAAAGACTCACGTCTGTACGATGTTCAACAGGTTATGTAACGCATATACGGTAGTTCTGTCTTTAGAGAATTTTTGAACAACCCATAGATATACCGCATCCAATCAGCTAACTATAGTATATAAAGGAAAAAAGAAGATATCATAGCCTATGTGAAACTTCTTAAGGGGATGTTGATATGGGGCAGTTCCGATTAAAACGTATGAGTATGTCGGGTATCTCAATTGGAATATATTCTAAAAAAGCACCTTGGATGCCCGCGTGGTGGTCAGCGGCATTACCGGGGCTGGGGCATCTCTGCATGGGTGAATATTTTAAGGGATTAATCCTGATGTTCTGGGAGATTTTTGTTAATTTCGAGGGTAATATAAATTTAGCAATATTATATACTTTCACCGGTAGATTCCGTGAAGCAAACGAAGTATTACATCCTGGGTGGGCCTTGGTTTACGTTTCTATTTTTTCTTTTGCCATCTATGATAGTTTCCGAATGTGTGTTGAATTAAATACGCTATACGACTTAGAGCGAAAACAGAAGAAACGTTTTCTCAAGTTCGCAAAATACTCTGCCCTCGGGGTCAATTACCTTAATCTAAAAACCCATGGGCTGCAGCTTTGTGGTCTGCCTTGTTCTCTGGTTTCGGCCATATTTACATTATGAAGACTTTAAAAGGGGTAATACTTTTATCGTGGTTGGCCATAATTATTTATTTATCAAACTTTCCTAAAGGAATTGTCTATACGTTTACTGGACGTTTTCAAGAAGTGAGCAGTATACTAAACTATGAGTGGCTATTGTTTTATCCTTCAGTCTATATATTTGGAATATGGGATGCCTACAATGATGCAGTAGAAATGAACAAACTGTTCGAAGAAGAGTATAAGCATCATTTAAGAGTGACTTTTGGCGGGTATCCAAAAACCCCAACACCCCCAAAATAACCCAAACCCAAACTTTGCACAAAAATGAAAAAACATGACCCAGCATAGGGTCATGCTCAATTTAGTATGAAATTAATTATATATTTATCGACTACTTACGTTCCTTGGATAACTCCCTTTGAATTTTATCGATAATCATTAAGAAATGGTCTGCTTCTCGTCGAACGTGGTCGGCTAACGCAACAGGAATTAATGACAGCATTGCACAGTTTTCTAGTAATTCTTTGGCTTCCTGTTTGAAATCCCTTAAACGAGTTGTTGAAGATTTTATGTCTTCTTCAAATCTTGGTAAAGTTGGAACTTGTGGAAAGTCCCATAGGAACCCCTCGAGATCTCTTGCCTGGGCTAATAACATATCGAACTCGTCGCTGAAGGCTTGGGCTTGTTGTGCTATTCTCCGTTCAGATTGATCAAGCAGGCTTCTTATAAATTTCGAGTGATCAGCCATGATTCGTAGCCAAAAAACGTTTTCTTGTATAATCGAATGATAGGCAATATTTGTGTCACCAGACTCGACTTTTCGTAAAACTAATAGGAAGTATTCTGCCTCTCGTGATATGTGATCTAGCAATAAGGGGAAATTATATCCACCCAACTTTAATCTACAGGTAATTACAATATGAAGTACATGTCTTTTGAATTCACGAATCTTCTCGGTTAACCTGATTGTTCTTTCAACAAACTCTTTAAACTGGGCGGGTCGAAGACATTCTGATTCTTTAAGTAACTCTTCAAACGCCCTTTGATATTGAGTTGCTTGACGAATCAAATCTGCCTCCGTACAGGGAAAGCCGAGTCGCATAAAAAGAGCATGTTCCATCATGATTCTTAACCAAAACCGAATTTCCTCCATATCCGGGTTGGAGACGGGGGGAAGAATTAAGTCTGGAACCCTAACATATCTCATAGCATCCGCTCCCTTCACAGAAAGCATATTTTACTTAGAAAGATTTATTAAAGACTTTCTATTTATAATTTTAGGGATTTATAACAATTTTAGGAATAATGGGCATGAAGAAAAAGCGTGAACCTATTGTAAGTTACACGCTTACGTTTCATCTTAACGACTCGTTGGATCATTAACTCAATGAAGAATTCTTTGTCCTTTCTCCTCGAGTCAACATATAAATAGAGAAGATTGTTACGACGATAATCCAATGAGTACCCAGTACAATAGTGTTGATTCATGGACGGGCGTAATAATACCTACATAACCGAGAAAGATAAAGATGTCCGCTAGGCGATTGTTACCGTCTTACTTAGATAGCATTTTATTTACCAAAGATTTCACGGTATCAGTACATCCCCCACATCCAGTGCCAGCCTTAGTAACTTCCTGTACTTTCTCAAAAGACTTTGCACCGTTAGCAATGGCATTTTCTAGATCTTCGTAGGTTACATTATTACATCCGCAGACAATATCATCCGCTTTGATCGTCGCCACCACCTTACTCAGAGATTTCTCACAAATCGCTACGGCACCATTTATCGAGACTTAAAAGTTTCACAAGCGGTTTCATCCGTTGTTTTTGGGGTTTTAGTTCCCCTCGACTTAACATTGATTGCAGTGGCTTTACACATTTTTGAAGCGTTATGAACACACTCTTCAACTCGGCAATGAATTTCACCCATTTTATCAAATCACCTCCAATCTTAATATAACAAATATCTTTAATATTATTTATGAAAATATTTCCACATTCTCATTGCTCACTATCCCCCTAATAATGTGCTTAGCAGGTATGTTTATAAGGTCAAGGAGTGATAGTGGACCAACGCTGGCATCGGCATCCAACTATAAAAAAAGCCGACCAATCTGGCCAGACTGTGTTGCGGTTGCTTCTATCAACGCTGTTTATAAGTTCTCCACTCCATCAATATTTAATCGCTCCAAATAATTATCGAGTTGAGCAAAGGTTCCGGTAAATCCCTGTTTCATTCCTTCTATAATTGCCACAAAAGAATCATACTCTTCCTTTGTGACATTTATCGGAGCCCCACGAAGGGTTAACTTTGTTTTCCCCTCATACATAAATAAAGACAATATATTAAGAATTTCAGCAGGAAAAGTCGGACTAAATGGAGCACGTATTGTATTGCCGATCTCATCAGAGAAGGAACTAATAAAGACTAGTTTTTCGGGTGCAATAAACTCTTTATATACAAACTTTCCCCACATTAGTTGGCCTGTAGGAGATTTTTGGCTGTAATGAAAAACTCCACCTGGGCAAAGATCGAATTTTAACACATTCATTGTAAAGCCTTTTGGACCCCACCAGTGTTTTAGATGCCTAGGCTCGGTCCACGCTTGATATACGAGCTCATGTGGAGCGTCAAAAATACGAGTAATTGCCAATTCGCTTATTTCTGTTTCATTGTATTCAGTCATGTCAATTCCTCCACTTTCTAATGCCTCTTACCAAAGCTTAGAGAGCCAATCATATCTGACAAGACTATTTTTCTCCTGTAATAGTCGTTTATCCCCCCAACTCGACCAACCATACATTCATTACCACAACAGATCCAAATCGAACGTCGGCCATTTCAGCGACCTTACGTGGGATATGGGGGTTTTGGGGGTGATTTTAAAAGGTGTTTTATGGATAAATCCTGTTTCCGGGTTAACAAGACGCAGCTAGATCGCGTAGTTCGTTCTTCAAAAGAGTAAATCTGGCATAACTTTACTTAGTACGGGGAAAACCGTAGGATAGGAGGGATGATAATGCATCCTTGGCATCTCGGTTTCCTCATAGCAGTATTGACAGTGTTCCTTTGGTCGGCTATAAAGCCCACAAGTTATCTTATGTGGATGATGGAAATCGCCCCTCTGCTGGCAGGGCTAGCCCTATTGGTAGTGACTTACCGTCGCTTTACTTTTACCACGATTTGTTATGGGCTTCTTGCTGTAAGTTTTATCTGGGTGCAATCGGTGGTCATTACGGCTTTGCTCATGTTCCTTTTTTTGATTGGCTTCGAGAGCACTACCATCTTCAACGTAATCATTTCGATAGAGTAGGCCATTTTATCCAGGGAGCGGCGGTGACAATGGTGACGCGGGAATTATTATTACGATTAACACCGATGAGGATAGGTTGGTTACTGAAGGGATATGTGATAGCGATAGGAATGGCACTGAGTATGTCTTATGAACTCTTTGAATGGGCTGTGGCAGCATTGCGATTGCCTATGTCCGTTGAGTTTATTGGGATGCAGGGTGACTTTTGGGACGCACAGTGGGATATGTTTTTAGGCTTGCTTGGTTCGTTGTTGGCACTGGTGTCATTATCTCATTATCAAGATGAAACCCTTCGGCATGAGTTCAGCCGTTTACGAGAGTAAGAAGCTATTTTCAAACAAAAACAACCGCCCCTCCCCACTGTTCTCGCTCGAAAAGAGCATAAGGTAAACCGTGAGGAAAGGGCGGTTACTATCATCCCTGACCGGGTTTTAACGATTACAATCGGATATACACATTAAAACTCGTATGTCTTACCCGCAAAAGAAATGTTTCCATGTTCCAAATAGAAAATCTCAAATACCGGATCATTGGCACCATAAAGTGACTTTAATCCAGGGTTTTCCTCAAGGATTTTCTTTTTCATCTCAATATCTTGTGAGAACTTTACTTCGCCTGAAATACGGAAGATTGTAAACACTTCCCAACTGGTAAACTCCATGTGTGGGTTTTCTTTTAGTTGTCTGTAAACATCCTTGTTATTTGCCGTACAAAACCAGAACTTGCCCCCATCCTCCAACATAAATGCCCATGGGCGAACACGGGGTTTTCCATTCTCGACGGTTGCAAAACATCCTGTCTTATGAGCGTTCAAGAATTCAATTGCTTCTTTCATTAGGTGCCTCCACTGTTAAAATCAACTTAGAACAAAGGACTGTTTTCCACTGTTAATGTCGCCCTATGATCAAGATAAAATTCTTCAGCACAGTAAAAACAACCGCCCCTCCCCACTGGCCTCCCAATAACGTGGCTTATCAAGTAAACCATGAAGAAGGGCAGTTTACTGTTATTCTGACCAACATATGAACCAGTTGATACCGTTCTAAATTGTATTGTCAGCATTATAAAAAGTTGCCCGATTTTTCCCAGTTTTTTTTGAGCTATATAGGGCTTCATCTGCTTTTTTTAGTATCTCATGAATATCCTGATCCCCTTTCCAAATATTCCCCCCAACACTACAGCCTACATGGACTGTATGCCCTTCAATGACGAACGTCTGATTTAATTCCGTAATGATCCGATTAGCCAAAGCGTAACCGTCTTCCACAGGATTAGAACTCGATGTTTGAATCACTACAACAAATTCGTCGCCACCCAAACGAGCGACTATTTCGTCACTACGTGTATTTTTAGTTAATCTATTTGCTACTTCCTGTAAAAGAACGTCTCCCGAATGGTGTCCATACGTGTCATTAACAGATTTGAATCCATCTAGATCCAGACATAGACATGTTAAATAGGTGCCTTTTAGACGTGATGTTTTTGTTGCTGACTCCAAGTATTTTTCTAATCCGGTACGGTTTGGTATACCTGTCAAATGGTCGTGGTGGGCAACGGTTTCCATTTCACCTAGAGCAGTATTACTTCTCATCAAACTGCTAATAAGTTCTCGTAATGAAACGGAAAGCATCTCAATTTCTTTTATACCCGAATATTGCGGAATCTGAACCTGTTCTCCTAATCCAAGTTTCTCCGCAGACATAGAAATTTTCTGTATTGGACTAGATATTTTTCCCGCGATAAACCAGCAAATGGTACTAAATACTATCGAACAAAAGACGCCAACCAGAATAATAAAGAGTTGCAAATCCCTAACACGAGCATACGCATCTTGGAGTGGTTGACGAACTATGATTGTCCAGCCTAAACCTTTGTAATCCATATACCCATTTTCCACTGCGTACCCCGTGAGATATGTTTTTCCATCATCCCAGTTCTCAACGGACCAACGATTTTTACCTTCCCTAGCAATCTTCATAATTTCCGTGTTTATCGTTTTTCCTATCATATCTTTTCGACCCAGAAGCACAGTATTATCTTTTGAACTTATTACAAGCATTTCAATGTTTTGTCGATTGTGCAGAGGTTCAAGGATTGATTTTTCAATTTCGTTTGCCCATTCCCAGCTTAAATGCGCCGCTAAAACTCCTTTTGAATTTCCATTCCTGTCGGTAATGGGAATACTAACATCGACAAATTTCATTGCTTCTCCATATGGGTTCGGGAGTAACTTAGCTAATAGTACTGCATCATGAACATCACCGATAAACTTTCCTTTAATTCTTTCCATGAATACAGGACGCTTCGATATATCAACCCCCGATAAGATGCTTTGTGTAGAAGCAATGACAATTCCTTCGCTATTCGTGAGACCTATCCAGGAAAACGAAGGAAATATTTCTTTTAGCTTTTCAAGAAGGTTTTGAATCGCTTTAGTGTCTTGAAAGTTATGTAAAGCTTCCAGTTGAGACAAAGTATAGACTTCACCAGAGCGCGACCACATAAAAGCATCCATTTTATCAGCCATTTGATAAGCAGTTTCTGCTAATGAATTTCCAATTTCAGATTTAACTTGTTCAATTGATCTATTTCCTATTGCAATACTTAGAATTCCAGACATGATCACGATCAGAATTCCAAACGATATTGAAAAGTATGTGCGTAGACTTAAAGACCGACGCATTTTTTAACAACTCCTAGATTATCAATTCAAAATAATACTTTCATTCTCTTGTAACAAGATGATCTTAAAAGTACGTTTTCTCTTTTCTATGAATGATTATATTTTCCTCTTCTTGTTATTAAAATGTTTCAAATAGTCCCCTGCCATCTCCAACCCCTACAAACTCCCCCCACTTATCCCAGGAAAAAGTGATCTTCTATGTAAAAACTCACAAAAAAACGACCTTGCCGGTGGGGGGGGGCGATAGTCGCTATGGAGGAATATTTTTTTCTTTCACGCTCAGGATGTTAATTCCATAAAATGGAATTGTAGGTAGTGCATTAGCTATTGAAAGGAGGAGTTAATATGGGTTGTTCCGTTGGTGGAGGTTATGTTGGTTTTTCAACAGTTGTTGGACTAGTGATTGCTCTTATTGTTATAGGAGCATTCTATCCAGCGATTATTGGCGTTGGGTACGTGGGCGACGGTTGTTAGTAATGAAAGGAGCATTCCTGTAATGAATAAATTGGCGCTTTGAAAATGAAAGCACCCCCTGATAACATACGAGGTGTTCCAAAG
>NZ_WNKU01000042.1 GCF_009720735.1 Heliobacterium mobile | reverse complement strand
AATGATTTGGAATGGGCGGTGGCTCTTCAACAACTTTGGTCGATTATTGATGATGTCGTTAAAAACTGCAACAAGAAGTTAGCCGCTTTGATTAAAAGTCAACTCCAGAAATGGATTGGCTCTTTACCCAACTATATCAAGGCTTACTTGCCTATTTCTGTGTGCGAAACTTGAGTTACTGTAATATTTGATAGTTTTCCTCATCGTCCCACATCAGTTCGAAGCGATTTTTCCAAGCCTGGGCCAGAATCGGGTCTTTGATCGCCAATAGGACATCGTCATTGACGGAAAGAGAGGCTTGAGAATAGTCGCAGGAACCGGTAGCTACGATATCTCCGTCGGCAATCATCGCGGTTAGGTGCATCCAACCGTTATGCTTGTTTATTTTTATGGGAATTCCGGCTTTCTTTAACGACTTTAAAACATCGCTTTGTACTTTTTTCTGAGCCTCTTTGCGATCGGTGATGATGCGCACCTTCACCCCTCTTTTTTTAGCTTCAATGAGGGTTTTAGCCATTTCGGTATGATTGATCACATAGGCAGCCAAATCCAAGCTGGTCTCGGCTGAGGCAATGGTTGCATGAAGGAGATTCTCTGGATGGTGCCCGGCACGGGTAAAAGCCCAGTCTAGTTGGACTTGAGGCGGATTCGGCGTCGATGTCGCTAATGATGGCCTGTTTAAATCTGTCGAGTTCTGGTTGACTGACTCTGTCATCGAAAGGTTGCCCGGATTTACGGGTAAGCTAAAAGAAACCATCAAGATGGCCGATGCAATCGCCACTGAAAGCCAAGGAACTTTATTCACATCTAAACCTCCAAAAATTTCCATTTTATTCTGAGGTTTCGATGCATCCAAGCCCATTTCCTTCCATCTGGTGTAATTAATCATTGCCTTGTGTTCGTATTCCTTTTCCTCCCTTGAGGAAAGCTTTTAAGGGAGGTGATCCATGTTGGAGAAACGGGTAATTGCCGCTATATTGCTTCTTTTGTTTATGACTACCCAAGGTTGTGCTGCACTAAAACGCCCTGCGAATCCACCTACTGTGGAGGACCCCGGAGGAGACCCCGCGAAGGGATCAACCTATGATGACAATGAGCAGCCTGGACCGGACAATTCAGACCGACGCGGATCGGTGCCCCAAAAATAAAAAAGCCCGCCCCTTTCGGGCGAGCTTTTTTATTATTTACTTTACTGGGTAACGGCTGCGAGGTTGGAAACAATCGCGGCCGTTACCCAGTTTATCCAGGCTAGGTTGAAAGGGTACCGATGTTTCCTTCCAACCTGCAGAGCACATAACGGGATACATCTGGCGCTCTTGCTCGGATATAAATTTCTTCGCATAAAGACTTTGCTTGAAATAGTCTTAATATTTAGCTGAAATTCTCTATTGACAAGATAAATTACCTTTGGTATATTTCTTTTTGTTTGAGGCGCCGGCGTAGCTCAACTGGTAGAGCAACTGACTTGTAATCAGTAGGTTGCGGGTTCAAGTCCTGTCGCCGGCTCCACTACATATGCGGGTTAGCAGGATCACCAGGTGGAAGAGAGAACCAAAATGTGGTTACCGAGGTAGTTACGGAGGGGCATCTCTGGTGAAGCCATGGGGTTGAAATGGCCCGGTACGCAGGGGAAACCGACGGAGGCAGTGTGCTGACGGCGGTTTTTTGCGTTTCCGTTATGAATTTTGTGGTGAAGGTTATGTTGGTTTAACGAGGCCCGGTACGGGCCACGGGGATGACCATCCTTCCGATTGTAACTGGGGTTGGATTAACTCCCATGAATTACATAGGGACGTTCTAGATATACTACCTTTGATGTAAAGACCTCCTGGGACGGTAAGAAAGTAAGCTCCGGTTTCGTCTGTCACCGGAGGCTTTCCTGCTGTTTCAGAGTGCTTCTCACAAATAGTTCCTCCTTAACAGGGGTACGGCCTTTCACCGTGCTCCTCCTTTTTTGAATAAACATCGGGGATGAAGGGAACATTGAATTTGTCCCGTTAATAAAGAAGAGTACGGTACTGTATCGCCGTACTCTTCTGAGGCTAAAAGGTACATATTTAGTTCTCGGAAGAAAGAAAACGTTGCCCGACGGCGACGCTTTTTTTCGTTAGTACTGATTTTAATTGATGATCTTCCCCATCTTCCTCGGACTCAATATCCCTTTAATCTTGTGGATTGACGATTGGAACCGCTGGGAGCGTGGGGGCTGTTGGGCGGTTTACTCGGATTATCGGGTGCGATAGATTTTACTTTTACCAAATAATTTCATTAGTTGAATGAAGTTTCTCAATATTTTCAATTTCTTTAACGTCTAATATAATTGACTTTTTTTTAATACCGTCGGTCACTGTAAGTACTTTATGATTTTTATCTAGATTCATAGCATCGACTATATTTTTGTGTTCTGTTGGGGTATTAATAACTTTCCAACCGTTAGAAATAGCAACTGAAAGTATCTCGTAGTTATCAGATTTTGCCGATAGTTGATAAATTAGAATTCCAACATATATTGCATTCGTCATTACTCCAGCGAAGGCCTCTAAAATCGGAATGAATCTCCATATACCATTTATACTAATATCACCATACCCGACCGTAAAAAACGTCATGGCACTAAAGTAAAAGAAGTCAAAAAAAGTTTGATATTCGCTATCATTAAAGTAAATTCCATTAAAGATGTCCGAACCAAAGAAAATAAACCTTGGACCAATCGAAAATATATGTAAAATAAAATATGGAAAAGTAAATAAAAAAATGGTTGTAAAGTTAGCTAAAAAATATTTAATTATTAGCCATTTTATAGATATTGTTTTATGCTTATAAGATAAAATGATTCTGTTTGATAAATATGTTAAAGCCAAAAATGCTGACACTATAATTATACCAATTAATTGGGAAGTATACTCTGTACTTGTCTTTTCCTTATTAAGGCTTATTACGTTTGATTTATCATCCCAAATAATTTCTATACCTAGCGATTCACACAATGGCCGTAGAGGAAACATTATTTTACCTTCTACTAGTTCAATTGGTTTACTTAAAGTACAAATTTTTAAGTTTTGTAAGTAATGAGTAGAATTGGTGTAGTATGTTATTTTAACATTACCCCGTTTTAATGAGATAACCTCTTCATCATCGTCTGATTTAATATCACAATCGAGTATATTTTTCACGAATCCGGATGATACATAAACAGAATCGTTTAAAATAGTAGTTTTGTAAAGGTCCCCAATCTGTGCTTGATTTACAAATATTTTTATTTTTGTTTCTTCTGCATTAGCAGGTAAAACAAAAATAAAAAACAGAAATAATGCAAATATGTATTTTTTCATCCTAAAAACCTCCAGTTTATTTTTATTAACTCTAGTGTAGATAAACAGATTCTCCTGTATTTTGATAATAATTTGGTATTTTAGCATATTTTTCACGACTTGTCATTATAAATCATATGAATACCTTTACGTTCTCTAATTTGTACCAAGAAAAACAGCGTGGGTCTTCTCAAACCTCACGCCGTTACTGTCCATTTTATAAGGAATTATAGTACTATTCAATCTAAACTCAACCCCATCTTCCTCGGACTCAACATCCCCTCAATCTTATCAATTGCCTGTTTCTTCACGTCAGGCAACACATGACTGTAGGTATCCAGCGTGATCCGAATACTCCCATGGCCCAACAATTCTTGCACAACCTTCGGATGAACACCCGCCTCAAGCAACCGGGTTGCGTAAGTGTGGCGTAGTGAGTGAAGATTGGTCTTCGGAATTTCCGCTTTGGCCAACAGTCGATGAAACTTCGTGGCTAGATTCCGCTGAGAGACCATCCGACCCTTCTTGGTTGTTACGACCAGACTGTCATCTTTATACTCCTCTCCCTCACTTATCCGTTCGATATATTGTAGTACTTGCCATCGCTTCAACTGCCGTACCAAATCTTCGGTTATCGGAATCCTCCGGTAACCGTTTTTCGTTTTAGGCTCTTGGATAATCTGGTGGGTCTTGTTGGGGCCAAACTCATTTTTGACCAGTACGGTTCCCTTAGTGACGTCGATGTGACCACGTTCGAGATTGATATCTCCCCACTTCAAGGCCAGTAACTCCCCCACCCTCATCCCAGTGCCCAGTAATAACTTGAACGCAATCCAAAGCCTGTCCTCTTCGGCCACAAACATAAATTCCTTCATTTGATCTACGGTGAATACGCTGATCTTCTTAGGGGATGGTTTGGGTTTACGAACGTGATCGGCAACGTTCTTGTTGACTAGACCATCATGACCGGCTTGTTTAAGGGCAGTTCGGGCGGTGGTTAGAATCAGTTCGACTGTTCTCGTCGATAGCCCCGATTGCCGTTTTTCATTTAATAACCGTTGAAGCTGCGTTGTCTGTAAAGCCTGAACTTTCACGTTACCCAACTTCGGCTTCAAATGAAGCCGGGTGATGTACTCGTAGGATTCCCATGTCTTCGGACGCACGTTTGGTTTTACATATTGTTCTAACCAGATGTCGAGCCATTCCGCGAAGGTTACTGTGGTGGGGATTACAAAGATTCCTTGCCGATACTCAACTAGAGCTTGGTCACGCCACTGTAGGGCTTCGCCCTCTGTTTTGAAAGTTCTACGAGCGTACTTTGGTTTGCCGTTATCGTCCTGACCAATGTGGACCTGGGCTACAAAGTAGCCGTCTTTCCGCTGGTAGACGCTGCCTTGTCCAGGTTTGTTGCGAGAGGTCATAAAGAAACACCTGCTCCTTTCGTTGTTGCAGATCTACTGATTACAGGAGGCAGGTGTAGGTTATCTCTGTTATATCCACTAGTAAAGATACTTTTAGGAATGACAAAAATCTTTGGCCAAAATAACGCTCTAGCAAATGGTAATTTTTTCACGCATATAAAAGATGTAACTAGAAAAACTTTTAGTGTGGAGTAATAATATTTCGGAGGATAAAATGGTAACCAACGATCAAGTTCTTGAGGCATCAAAGTACTTAAATAACCTGATTATTACCCAGTGGGTTACTGAACATTTTCTATCTCCTCTGTGGTTTAGCGGGGTATCGCTTATACTATTTTCTTACGTCTTATTTTTCTATCTAGTAGACAAGAAACGTATCATTGAAATACTACTTTTTGGTTCGTTAGTAGCTGTTTCTTTCTCGGTTTATAACGCAGCCGGTTCACAATTCGATTTATGGATACAATTCAAAAGGGTAATTCCATTAAACCCCAACTTTTTTCTAGGCGACCTTACGCTAATACCTTTATACGGGATGCTTGTATACCAATACACGTCCTCGTGGAAGAGTTTTTTTCTGTGGAACGTAATTTGGGCCGGTGCATTTGCTTTTGGATTATACTTTCTAATTTTAGTTAGACTGGATGCATTTAGATATTTTATTTCGTTTGGACCAATACTAGATTTTATCTTCCTAATAACAGACGGAATAATTGCACGAGGTATTCTGGTGTCTCTGTTAAACATGGAAGCACGACATGGAAATCTTTCGTCGAAAAGGTCATTGTCTGAACTTATTGCCCAACCAGTAATGAGACCGTCTGAGTTCCAAGATAGACATAATGATGATTTGCAGAAATAGGAAAGTAAGGTTTTCAGAAATGGAAAGCGTTCGGTAATGGTAAGGCCGGACGCTTTTATTATATTATAGACGCTGCCTTGGCCGGGCTTATTTCGTGATGAAGCCATAATAAAACACCTGCTCCTTTCGATATTAAAGATCGACTGATTTCGGAGGCAGGTGTAGGTTATCTCTAGTGGGGCGGGAAGGGAAGTTAAGTTATCGTTGGAAATCATTTTTGCCATTTCATAATTGACTTTCTATATATTGTAAACTATAATGTATTTCCACACTAAACCTATCGGATTTCTTTGATCTCGAATTAACTTTAACATTGGTTATTAAATTTTGGGGGTTAACTAGTAATGAACAACAAAATTCAATTCCCTTCCAGTCATAAACGCCTAAGAAAAACCAGTGTTCGGGAAGAGCTCAGATTGCTTAAATCAAATTTGGAACAACTGAGATTTCGCGATTCGCTTACCGGATTACATAATCGAATATCTTTTTGTAACATTCTAGAGAATAACAAAAACCGGGATATTGGAATTATTATTTGTGATGTTAACGGTTTGAAAAATATCAACGATAGTCTTGGAATTCAAAAAGGCGACTCTATTCTGGTTGATGTAGCCAATATCCTGAAAAATGCGTTTAACGAGAGCATAGTTCTTGCTCGAATTGGTGGAGACGAATTTGGTGTTGCTATACTTGAATCTTCGGGTAAGGAAACTCTAGAGTTGTCTCAGCTAGTTTTCAATATAATAAAAAAATACAACGCAGATGTAGGGCACGAGAAGGCAATTAGTATTTCCGTTGGTTATTCTTCTACAAAAGCTATCGGCGAAAGAAATATTGAGCGTTTATTTCGTGAAGCGGAAAACTCTTTATACCGACGTAAGCTTCACTTGAGTCAAAGTGCTCGAAGTGCGGGGATATTGGCAACCAAGAAAATCCTTGAAGCGAGAGATTCCAATACAGAAGTTCACGCAAATAGAAGTAGTAAGTTAATGATTCAATTAGGAATTAAATTGGGCCTTTCCGCAAGTCAAATCGCCGATTTATGTCTTTTGGGACAGTTTCACGATATTGGTAAAGTCGCGATTCCGGACCGTATTTTACTGAAAGAAGGTCCTTTAGATCAAGAAGAGCGAGAAGAGATGAAAAGACATAGTGAAATAGGTTATAACATTGCCCTTTCGACACCGGACCTAGCACCTATAGCACCATTCATTTTGAAACATCATGAATGGTGGAATGGGAAGGGTTACCCAACCGGGTTACAAGGAAAAGCTATTCCTCTTGAATGCCGAATTTTAGCTGTAGTTGATGCATACGACGCAATGACTAACGATCGACCTTATCGAAAAGCGATGAGTCATGAACAGGCAAAAGCCGAATTATTACGATTCGCAGGTATTCAGTTCGACCCATTAGTTGTAGATTTGTTCTTAAGTTGTTTTACTGAATCTAAAAAAGTAGATTACATAGAATATTATATATAAGTTCAATTATCTAATCTTTAGGGACTCAAAGCCCCCAAAATAACTTCAAATCCAAACCTCGTCAGCCCCCACTCCCGACAAATAAAATCATCGCCATACTTCATCCGCCACTTGGGGAGCAGTTGGACATGTTGCTCGTACTTCATCCGATCAAACACTTCAAAAGGCACTAAGTCCTCGAATAGCGAATACATGATCAACGGCCCTGGCCGACGGTAGTCACGTTTGGCCTTACCGGACATCCGATCCGAAGGCATAACCTGCTGCCGACACGGCCCAGTCGGGAGGCACGGCCACGGATGCCGGAGGCCGTGGTTTTCTTTTGTTTTACGTCGGTGAAAAATAAGCGTTCGATGTTGGTATCTACTGTGGGCATCTCTTCTCCCCCTTTCAAACAGCATTGACTTATCCATACTCTATTTTGCCCAGTGATAAACAGATTGAAGCGTGAGCCATTCGATATGGAGCCACGCTTTTCCTTTTTCTAAAGCGTATTCACAATATGTCGGCGGATGTACGGTCTTCTGTTTATCTGCTCTTCAAACTTCAACCGGCAATACTCTTCCCGAAGTTGGTCAACTTCACGGGAGACCAGGATGGCTTGATTAATCCTACGGGCCAGCAGAAGTCGGGAAGCTTCGTGGCGTTTCTTATGGATTAGTTTCAGAAGTTGCTCCGCTTCGCTTTTCATCGGCAACAATCACTCTCTTCCAACATTTGGTGAGTGATTATTCGATGCGGCGAGGGTGATTTCCTTCTTTTTACAGAAACAAACATGAAAAAAGCGTTCGGCAGCGGTGGGGCCGGACGCTTGAAATAAATAAAATATTATTTTACTTACATATTATATTACAGTTGTTCTATATCTTCGTATTTCTCAATCATTGCATCAGGATATGTCCGTCCTTCACAAAACTCTCTAGGACATTTTCCTGTATCAAACCATTCTTCTGCTTTTGAAGAACTATTACAACACCAACATCTAAAAATTACATTTTTTATTTCTTTGTGATCTCTACCAGAATGTTTGTAGCATTTTCGTTCAGTTTCTTCGATGAAAAAGGAAATTGGTTTCACTCAATATCCTCCCAAAAGCGATTTTTTGTTATTCCTAGACTTGCCTACGGATGCTTTTTTACGGGAAGACTTATTTCAATGTGCTATTTCTTTCATATTTCTCTATCAAGCGGAATTTACTTGTTTAAGTTCATTCTCGGATAATACTAATATTAAATCCAGAATCACAATCATATTATCGTCACTTTTTCCTATTCCTTTTATGTATTTGTCACAATTACCACTTATGCTACCGGATAGTTGTTCAATTTGTTCATCCCGAAGTTTGAAAATGTCCGTAACGTCATCAACTATAAAGCCAACAATAGATCCCGAGTAATTAATAATGATAATTTTACTATCTTCGTATATAGTATCATCAGTATATTGAAGCTTCTTTTTTAAGTTAAATACAGGAATAGCTTTCCCCCGAAGGTTAATAAATCCTTCTAAGCCTTTCGATGCGTTCGGGATTTTAACAACGCTGTAATTTTTGTATTTTACAATTCCATTTACAGTGGTAATGTCTACTGCGTATTCATCACCAGCTAACTCAAAAGAAATTAATTGGATAACCGCCATTGGATTCACCTTCTTCAACTCAAAAATATTTCTTAACTATTTGATGCTAAATTTTCTAAAGTATCCGAAAGGCCTGCGATGTCCTGTAGAGTTGCTGTAACTTCTTGTATGGCTGCGGCTTGCTGCTGTGTAGAGGTTGTCGTAGCATCTCCCATTCTCACAGTGTAGGCTACGGAGTTTTTAATTTCCTGTGTAAACTCTTTGATCTTATTTACTGTTTGTTTTGAATCACCAGAAAGTTTGCGTATTTCTTGAGCTACTACTCCGAAACCTAGACCCGCTTCCCCTGCTTTTGCAGCTTCAATGGCGGCGTTAAGTCCCAGCAGTCTCGTTTCGTCAGCCACCTCTTTAATAAAGTCAATAACTTCATTTATTTTCCCAGTCAATACGCTTACATTTTGTATCTCTTTGTTAAGTTGAATTTGATTATTACTTACGTCTGTAGCAGAAGCGGCCATTTGCTCCATCGTAGCCGACATTTCTGTGATGCTTTCGTTTAGAGTCCGAGCGATTCCACCAAGCTTATGTTGGTCGTACCACGTTCTCGTCATGGTATTGGCTACATCCCAAAGCACATAAGCTGCTGCCTCAATCCTTTCGCGACCAACTATTTTAACTTCCTTAACCGCTTCGGTATATGATTGGGGATCAACACCGATTTCCTTCGCCACTTGTTCGTACTTTTCCAATTCGGGCGGTTGAGTTAACACTTGTCCGCCAAGTATCGTCCCAATTTGTCTGCCTTCCAACATAATAGGCACCGCAAAATCGACGAGGCCTGCATGGCATTCGTAGATGGAGGGCTTTCCCGTACTAGTTGCCTTTTCCCCGCCTATGCGATCACATTCAACACATCGTTTCAGGCCTTTTTCCGAGGTACGGGTAAGTTCCATGCAGAACCGAGTGAACGCACTTGGTTTGGTCACTGGCTGACCGTCCAAATCAACCGTGAGACTTGCAAAGCCCATCGCCGTTGCGAAGTTATCCTGAAATCTCTGTAAAAATTCAAAGTCAATAACATCTCCGAGCTTTACCTTGCTTAGATCGATATCAGTCTCTGTTAACTTTTTTCCGTTGTTCATTTCCATACTCCTTCTGTGCTGGAATTATTTTGACTGTAACGTGGGATTAAGTTCAAATCCTACGTATTAAATATTAATATTCGATAGATTTCGCTTTGTTCCTTTTAGATCTTTCTAATATATTTTTCGTTGACTTCCTCCCCCACTAGAGCGATGATGTCACTGCGGCAACCGCCCACCGAGGAGGAATGAATATCGAGCAATAACCGGCCCCAACAAAAAATTAAAAATTTAATTCCGCAAATGATTTTTCACCGTTGAAATCAACACGACACGCATTTTGATTCATATATCTCAATAATGGCCCTGTGCATGATAGGCCAGCAGCGAGGAGGAATGATTATCGAGGAATACCCGGCTCCGACAAAAATTAAAAAATTAAATTCCGCAATGATTCTACCGTCGAATCAACGACAAGCATTTTGCTTCAGGTATCTTACATCATGGTCCATTGCATGATGGGCCGGATTATAAGGAGTGGTGTTATCGGGTGATAACCGAGTTCCTTCATAAACATATAGCTACAAATCAAGTTCACACACGAAGGAGGTCTGCAATCCGGAATATCGGTCCCGCCATTACTCTCGAAACGAGGGAGGTCGATAAGGGCCATAAGCTGAACCATCAGTTCTCGAAAATCGAATATGGGAAGCGTTGCTTCACGGTTAGGCTATGGGTTCGAGCTGGGGTCGCCACGGCGATCATAGCTGCGGAATCCCCGGTGGAATACGATGGCAACGTAACCTGCAAAATTCTCTAAGTAGTATATAAACTCATAGAACGTCTTGCAGGTTTACCGATCGGCAAGCAAGTCCAGACGCAGATTGGCGAAGCCCGGCCATGTTACCTAAACCATCGGCCATGGCAGTTTTGCCGGTAAGCCCTTAGCGAACTTCCCCCATAGCTTTGAGAGGCCAGTCTGCCCAAACAGCCGATAGGCGACTTTGGCCAGTAATCTGGAGGCCAGTTTGCCCCAGCAACCAACAGCGAAGTCCGCTCGGCCATACCGGAGGATAGGTCCGACCACATATCAAGCGAGGGTTCTCTAATCTCACGACCGTCGCTTATTTGACGTGGGCTTTTTTAATTATCAAAGAGCGAAACAGCCCCCGTTGCCGGGGGACTGTTGTTGGCGTTACTCAGCTTTTTCTGGTTTACTCATGTTCTCGTTGAGCTTCTCGATGTTTTGGTTCAACCGGGCCAGTTGTTCGGCGATGGTGGCTAGGGATTCAGCGAGTTTGGGAACATCCCGTTCGTAAAACTTCCTGCCCAGGCCGGTTTGATAAAACTCTGTCATTCTGTAATCCTCCCTGCTGTTGTTCGAGGCAGGTACAGCTTATCTAGGACTAATTCAATAGTAAAGTTAAGTTTGGAGAGGACCGCCGTTAAGCGATCCTCTTTTGTTTATGTCGATGCTTCAACCGAATTCCTAGTCGTTTTGCTTCGACGGGCAACCCACCGACATACTCCAGTGGAACTTCCCGTCGGGATCGATGTTTCTGCTGCCATTCACTGAATACCGGGTATTCTGTCTTGCTGACCTTATCGGGTTGGTTCTTTGAATCCCGGAGAATATAATTGGTCAGCCGTTCCAACTGATCACTATCGGGAACCTCTCCGACCTGCTTCACATACACCTCAATCAGATCATCTACGGCTTTGATCCGCCATTGAACCGGCATGTCTTGGGTAGCCAGGTGGGCCACTGCTTTAGCAAAGGACTCTTTATAGTTGGCTTCTGTGGAGAAGACCATCACGCCACCTCTTTCTCTTTATTAACCAAAGCGATCCGTTGAATAGCCGATCGAACGTGATCGCTGACTGCCTGTTGAGAGATGTTCATCCAATGGGCTGCGTCCTTTTGAATGAAGTCGTGGATGAACACCAGCTTCAACGCCTGCTTTTGGCGATGCGTCAATTTTGCTTCTGCCACGGATTGCGCTAAATCCAGCAATAACAAACTAGCGTCGTAATCACCTCTTAGAAAGCGGGATTCACGGACATGGTGCAGTTGGGTGAGCAAAGCATAGATTCCTCGTTCGCTGTCTAATGGATATGCCTCGTCCAATCGCCGTTCCTTTGCGGAGAAATCAATGACTTTCCCCAGTTAGGCCGCCTCCCTCAATAAATTAATCTTTTCTCCGTAATACTCGCTTTTTCACAGTTTTTCGATACAACCTGAAGCTAACCCCG
>NZ_WNKU01000041.1 GCF_009720735.1 Heliobacterium mobile | reverse complement strand
AAGTAGGTAAGACCCCAGGAAGATGACCTGGTCGATCGGCCCGAGATGTACACGCCGTGAGGCGTTCAGTCGACGGGTACGAATCGGTCGAGGACTTGACCTTATGCGTGAGTTGATTTCCTTTGTGTGGTTTTCAAGGAACAATAAAATCCATGGCGAAGGCCATGGATTTTTGTTATGAGGGATAAAATTCGACGATAACTTAAGGATGCAATAGAATAGTTCAACATAAATCAGTTAACAATGCGTAAAGGAATCATGGATGGGAAAAATAAGCCTGATTACTCAGCAAAAGGAAGGGGAGCATCATTGCTCCCCTTTTTTACACGGAACGGGGAAGGAAAATCACTGCTCATCCCCGAATTAATCTAATTTGAGGTGATTACATGCCAATTCGAGGATTAATGGAAGGGGCCATGCTTTCGGCGTTGACAGCAGTGCTCGCTCTCCTGGGGATCTATATTGTTCCCTTATCCTTAATCACAAACTTGGTATGGACCATTCCCATCGTAGTGGCCATCGTCCGGCATGGATGGAAAATCGGCATCATGTGCCTGGGCGCAGCCACAGTACTCATTGCCCTTTTTGCCGGACTGCCAGCAGCGATCATTATGGCGCTGCATTTTGGCGGGTTAGCTATTCTCTACGGTATTGCTTTCCGCCATTCCTGGTCTACCTTTAAATCGGTTGGGCTTGGTACTTTTGTGGTGTTGATTTCAACGATCAGCGTATTTTATGTCCTCATGCTCTTGGCCGGTTTGACGCCGGAATCCTTTCAGCAGGAGTTAGGCAATGCCGTCAACTATGCCATCGAGTCCTATCGTTCGGCAGGTTTACTTGAACTCTATGCGGAGCAAGGAATCACTGAGGAAGCGTTACGCAACCAGTTCAACAGTTGGATTCAAATGTTTCGAAACACACTGCCGAGTCTAGTCGTGATGGCCTCTTTACTGGCGGCTTCCACCAATCTATTCCTGGCGAGACTGATCTTAAAACGATTGCAACTGCCAGTAACGACTCTGCCAGCCTTTCGTGAGTGGCGCCTTCCTTGGGAGACCGTCTGGGTTGTTAACGTGGGGCTAGCCGCTGCTTTGGCCGGTGATTACTGGGGCATCTCCTGGTTATACTTGCTGGGAATCAACGTTCTCTATGTTATTATGCCGATCCTGCTTGTCCTCGGCTTTTCCGTTATTTCCTATGCCTTAGACAAATTTACACTGTCCCCTTTTCTACTGTTTGTTCTCGCGGTGACCATACTTCTTTATTTACAACACATTCTCGTCCTGATCATGGTATTCGGCCTCTTTGACCTGATTTTTGATTACCGGTCAAAGATGGACAAATTTACGAGCGCCTAAAGCGCTGAGTGGGGGAAGAGCGATGCTTCCCGAAGTGAAAAAACGCCTGTCCTTCTGGCTTATGACGCTCCCGGCTGTGCTGACGGCGGGTCTCCTCGTCACGCTCTTATCATCGATCCATCGATGGTTGGCTGGACTGGTGACGGTCCTGTTGATGGCGGTACTTTTTGTTGCCATAGAGTACTACTATCGTTCCCGCCTCCAGGCGGAACAGAAAGTCACCCAACTGGAGGAGCAGTTGGACTCTGCAGAATCGGATTTGCTTACCCATCTTCCGCTCGGCATCGTGTTGATCGATTCAGGCGGTATCATGGTCTGGCACAACCCGGAGTTTGCTCGCATGCTGGGAAGGGCAGGCTACCGCTTCAAGGGTAAAATACGTAGTCATCTACCAGAATTGCACTTTAAAAAGAACTCTGCTTTTAGCGAAATGGTCTCATCTCGGCTGGTCATCCGGGATCGACAGATCAAAGTGACCTTGCGACAAGGTCCGGAAGAGGGCCGGCGCTTGCTCATTTTTGATGACGTGACCGATTACGAACAACGATCCAGTCGGGAAGAGGGACCGGTCATCGGCATCTGCATCATCGATAACTTTGACGAAGCGATCGCCCCACTAGAAGACGAAGACAAATCGGCAGTCATTGCTGAAGTGGATAAGCTTCTCAGCGAATGGGCCATGGGACTGGAAGGTTTTCTGCGCAAAATTGGCGAAGATCGCTATGTATTGCTGATCAATGGCATCGGTTTGCGCCTTTGTCAGGCTCATAATTTCGAAATCTTGGATCGGATCCGTTCCATTGACCAGGGGAACCGCCTCCCGGTAACCTTGAGCATCGGATTAGGAGCCGGAGAAGAATCGATGCTCGATTTGGGACGCCTAGCCCGTACGGGCGTCGACTTAGCCTTGGAACGGGGAGGCGACCAAGTGGTCGTCAAATCGGCCGACCGGGTGCATTTTTACGGAGGAAATACGGAGGCCGTAGAAAAGCGCACTCGTGTACGAACTCGGGTCATCGCCAAATCTCTCCGGAATTTAATTCAAAACGCTGAAAATGTCGTCATCATCGGTCATGCCTTTGCCGACTTGGATACGGCAGGCTCGGCCATCGGCTTATCGCAAGCCGTATTGAAATTGGACAAACCGGTATCGATTGTCTTAGATGCCCGAGGTGGAGCTATCGACCGGCTCATGGACATTGTCCGCAGCAACAGCGATCTGGAGCGAATCATCGTACCTTTACAAGATGCCCATGTTCTTGTGACCGAGCGGACCCTAGTGATCATCGTCGACACCCATAAACCTTCTCTGCTTCCCGATAAGAGCATTCTCGATGAGGCGAAGAATGTGGTCGTCATCGACCATCACCGCCGGGGAGAAGAATTTATCGAGAAAACAAGTCTCGTTTATTTAGAGGCTTATGCCTCCTCGACTTGTGAACTTGTAGCGGAGATCTTGCAATACTTAGGCGATGATGTAGAACTGGGCCGAATCGCTGCATCGGCGCTGTTGGCGGGGATTACTGTCGATACCAAACATTTTGTATTCATGACCGGCGCCCGAACCTTTGAGGCCGCTTCTTATCTGCGCCGTTCTGGGGCAGATCCGCAACTGGTCCAAGAAATTTTGCGAGATCCGATGGATACGGTGGTCCGCCGTGCCGCCATCATTCAAAACGCGGAAATTCACTTTGGGACCATCGCGATCGGCATGCAGGAAGAAAACGTACCCCGTTCTGCCGTCATTTCAGCTCAGGCTGCCGATATATTGTTAGATACAGAAGGGATTCAAGCTTCCTTTGTCCTCAGACCATATGTGCAAGGAACAGCCATTTCCGCTCGATCCCATGGGGAGGTCAATGTTCATGCGATTTTGGAAAGCATGGGTGGTGGGGGCCATCTCACCATCGCCGGTGCTCAGTTGAGCGACCTTACCCCACAGGAAGCCAAAGAAAAATTGTTGATCGTCATTTCTGATTATCTGCAGCGCAACAAACAGGCAACTTCAAAAGAATCTTAACTGTGAATATGTACAAGTGATATAAGGAGGACGTTTCCATGAAAATCATCTTAAATGCCGATGTAAAAGGACATGGAAAAAAAGGCGATCTGGTCAATGTGGCTGACGGCTACTACCGAAACTTCATCCTTCCTCGGGCTCTGGGTGTAGAGGCTACTTCGGCTAACATCAAAAACTTAGAGCGGCTCAAAGCGAACGAAGCGAAGAAAAAAGAGCAAGAACTGCAAGAAGCCAAAGAGCTGGGGGCCAAGATGAGCGGCCTGACTGTTACCGTTAAGACGAAGTGCGGTGAAGGCGGCAAACTCTTCGGAGCTGTAACCAACAAGGAAATTGCTGAGGCCATGGAAAAACAGCATGGTTTGAAAGTAGATAAACGCAAATACGAGCTGAAACAGCCCATCAAGTCGCTGGGCCATTACACCATCACCGTTAAAATTCACCCCTCCGTTTCGGCGGAACTTAAAGTGGAGGTCATCAACGAATAACTATCTTGACGTACTATTGAAACCTGCTCGTCTGTCTCGTATCGGCAATAGTGCGTGACGACGATTCACCCCGGTAACGGGGGTTTTTTTTCGCGGGAAGGAGAAACAACAGAGTAGATGAAAAAAATTATGGACACTCTGGCGCTGAACAGGCTATCCCGCCTAATGGGGAAGAAGTCAGAAGAAGAGATGCTGGAACGTCAAGTGGATGCCTTGTTTGGCATGTTGTCAGACATTTATGGTGCAGACAAGCTTGTCTTGCGGGCCAGTAAGCTGGAGATATTGACACAGATGCGATCCACCCAGTTAGAAGAGCGTGTCTGGGCTCTCCAAAAGCTCGTCTTGACAGGCCCCTTACCCCAAAAAGCGCCGACGATGAAGGACATCCCCGATATCCTTCAAGACGTAGAAGAAGAAATTGCTAGCATCATCGCCCGCCGTTCCGTTGAAGACAAGCTCGAAAAGCTTGTGGCCGACAAGATGCAAGAGCGACACGAAGAATACATGCGTGAAATCAAGATGCAGGTGATCAAGGAAAACGGCGGACCGGAAAACGCCCAGACCTTAAAGCGCTTGGCCATCTTGGAGAAGATGAACGCCAACCGCCTGTCCCGTTCAGCCATGGAAGTGCTGCGTCCACAGAAGATATCGGAAGTGGTCGGGCAGGAACGGGCGATTCAAGCCATCTTGTCCAAGCTGGCTTCCCCCTATCCGCAGCATATCCTCTGTTACGGTCCTCCTGGCGTCGGTAAAACAACAGCGGCCCGATTAGCCTTCTCGGCGGCTAAGGAACGAACGGTCAGCCCTTTCAAAAGTGATGCGCCATTTGTGGAAGTGGACGGCACCACCCTGCGTTGGGATCCGAGGGAGGTGACCAATCCGCTCCTTGGATCGGTCCATGACCCCATCTACCAAGGAGCCCGCCGGGACCTGGCTGATACAGGCATCCCTGAACCGAAGCTCGGCCTCGTCAGCGACGCCCACAGCGGTGTCCTTTTTATCGATGAAATCGGCGAAATGGATCCCATGCTGCTCAACAAGCTCTTAAAGGTACTCGAAGATAAACGGGTCTCCTTTGAATCGGCTTATTATGATCCCCATGATCCCAATGTCCCCCAATGGATCAAAAAAATCTTCGAAGAGGGAGCACCAGCCGATTTTATCCTCGTCGGGGCGACAACCCGCTCTCCTGCTGACATCAACCCGGCTCTGCGTTCCCGCTGTGCCGAAATTTTCTTCGAACCGCTCACACCAGTCGACATTCAAGCGATCATCGAAAACGCCGGCCGGAAACTCAGCGTGACCCTGGATCCCGATGTAGCCGAGATCATCGCCGAATATACCATTGAAGGCCGTAAAGCGGTGAATATCTTAGCGGATGCTTATGGATTGGCTTTGTACTGTCAAGATGAGCTTACCCGTAAGAGTGCTGCAGAAGTTGCTGCCACGCAAGAGAGCCTGAATACTCCGAAAGAAGACGATTCCTCCATTTCAATCCATGTCACCCGGGACGATGTGCTGGAAGTGTTGCGAACAGCTCGGCTCAGTCCCTACGTGATTCAAAAAGGTGAACATAAAGCGGAAGTGGGCCGGGTATTCGGCCTCGGTGTGACCGGATTTGTGGGATCGGTGATCGAGATCGAAGCGGTCGCCTTCCCGGCGTCCAATGAAGGCAAAGGCAGCATCCGCTTTAACGATACGGCCGGAAGCATGGCAAAAGACTCTGTCTTCAACGCGGCCTCTGTGTTCCGCCAGCTTACCGGCAAAGAACTAGCCGATTACGATATCCATGTGAACGTCGTCGGTGGTGGCAATATTGATGGTCCTTCCGCAGGTATGGCCATTTTCCTCGCCATGTACTCAGCCGTCATGGAGATCCCTCTCTGGCAGGATGTCGCGATCACCGGCGAAATCTCTTTACGGGGACAAGCCAAAGCGGTCGGCGGCATCTTTGAAAAAATCTACGGCGCCCGCCAGGCAGGCATCCGCCGGGTCATCTTGCCGAAAGAGAACGAAAAAGATATTCCTTCCGGTCTTCATGGGATTGAAGTCATCACCGTACGAACCATCATGGAAGCAAAGGAACTGATTCAGGCTGGAGCGAACAGTCCGTCGTCGAACAAGAACAGTGAACGAATCGGCAACGCCTCTTGAATCAGGGGATTTCGCGAAAGCAGCTTCTTAGTCTATCGTTGATCGTCAGATTCGTATCGATTTTCCATTCTTCAACAATAAATCCGCTGGATTGACGGATTTCTTGTCTCATTGCACAATAGAGATAGCGTCCTGACCCGGGTCTCCTGGACCCGGGTTTCCTGTCTTCTACATGCGGAGGGAGATGCGGAGGTGCCATGAGCAGCCTGTTTGATCGTTTGCCCCCCCAGAACATCGAAGCGGAGCAGTCTGTACTCGGCTCCATGCTTCTCGATGGGGATGCCGTCTATAAAGCGACAGAACTCTTAAAACCGGAAGACTTTTATAAAGAAGCCCACCAGATCATCTTTCGGACCTTGCTCACCTTATCTCAGCGAGGGGAACCGGTCGATCTGATCACCTTGACGGAGGAACTGCGGCAGACTGGCAATCTCGAGCGGGTTGGGAGCATTCCCTATCTGATCGAATTAGGAAACGTCGTACCGACAGCGGCCAACGTGGAACACTACAGCCGCATCGTGTCGGAAAAATCGCTCCTTCGCCAAGTCATCCGTGCCTCCACGAAGATCACCCAAAAAGGCTATGATGCGACCGATGAAGTCGATCAGATCCTCGATGAAGCGGAACAGGCCTTTCTAGAAATCGCCCAGCGTCAAACTCGTGACGGGATGGTTTCGCTGCGGGAAGTCCTCGTCAACACACTAGACCATATCGAACACCTCTACAGTCGTAAAAGTGAGGTCACCGGCGTGGCGACCCACTTCCGGGAGTTGGACCGGATGACATCGGGACTACAGCCCTCCGATATGGTTATCGTTGCCGCCCGTCCAGCCATGGGGAAAACAGCCTTTTGCTTAAACATCGCCCAAAACGCAGCCGTTCGAGATAAAGTCCCCGTTGCCGTCTTCAGCCTGGAAATGTCGCGGGAACAGCTGGTCCAGCGGATGTTGGCGTCAGAAGCTCTCATCGACCAGCAGCGACTGCGGACAGGGGACTTGAGTGAACAGGATTGGGATACGCTGACCCGAGCCATCACGCCCCTTTCAGACGCGCCCATTTACATCGATGACACGGCCGGTATCACCGTCATGGAGATGCGGGCCAAGTGCCGGCGGTTGAAGACGGAAAAAGGACTCGGTTTGATCATCATCGATTACATACAACTCATGCAGGGTGCCGGGAAGCGCTCCGAGAACCGGCAGCAAGAAATCTCAGAAATCTCTCGATCCTTAAAAGCCTTAGCCCGGGAGCTCAATGTTCCGGTCGTGGGACTTTCCCAGCTCTCCCGTTCTGTAGAACAGACGACCGATAAAAAGCCGAACTTGAGCCACTTGCGCGAATCAGGTGCCTTGGAGCAGGACGCCGACATGGTCATGTTCATCTACCGGGAAGAATACTACATGCCCGAAACGGAGAAAAAAGGCATCGCCGAAATCATCATCGCCAAGCACCGGAACGGCCCCGTCGGATCGATTGAACTGGGCTTCTTGAAAGAGTTTACGAAGTTCGTAAACCGCGATTACCGGTAACCGATACGGTTGTATGAAAAAAGTTATCCACAGAAAAAGGGTTGGGCCGTTACTGGCACCAACCCTTTCTGTTGTTTATGAAAAACTATTTTTTATGAACAACTATTCTCGTCATAGCTTGTGATCGAACGGTTCAGGAACGTTTGATGGGACTAATTATCCACGGCTTATCCACAATCTATACACAGAAGTCTTCATCCGGTTCACAAGACCATTTTCAGCAGTTGGCAGTTGTCCACATGCATGGTCGGCATATTCACATCACATTTCGGAATAAATCCCTACGGAGAGTAATGAAAAAAGTCTAGCGGACGGAGCTGTATAAACGTTGCTTTTGCGAGGGAAAGAGCTGGCGAATCTTATGTACGCACTCAAGACAGACGAAACAGATCAGAAAAGTGGCTACAGAAAGGAGGCCAAACTTCAGACCGATAGGGATAGCGATTGGTTTCATCAGGTAGACCAGCGGCAACAGGACAGGCATATGAAAATAATAGATTCCGTAGGAGTTTGCCGCCAAACGTCGCCAGAGGTAAGCATCACTGTTGACAAACTGTTGAAAAAGAGCCAAGCAGGCAAAAAACATGGTCATGCAAAAGGCAGCATGGAGAAATCCGAGTCCCGCTTTAGGCAAGATATCAGTAGCATTCGTAAAGGAGAGGCGATAACCTAGGAAGACAATACCGCTGACGACGGCAGCTACGCTCCAACCGAGCGGCGACGGTTGGTAACCGGAGGAGGTAAACCACCAGCGTCTCCAGGCGTAGGCACCCAAAAGGAAATAACAGACGTAAATACCGATGCGTGTCGGCTGTAAGAGAAATAGGTAATGCACGTTGACCCACGCATCGGCGTGGTAAAAGAGATTTCCTACAAAAAAGGCCCCCGTCGTCAGAATAAGAAAGACGATAAACAGCAGCGGGGACGGATATGTTCTATCGCCTTTTTCGAAGGATCCCGGCATCACCAGATAAGCCAAGGTGAGCAGCAAGAAGAATAGACTGAGAACTCCTAAGAACCAGTAGTGGGCATGTTGGAAGTAGGGGCCCCAAAAAGGGCCGAACCAAAAGCTCAAGTAGTCGGGCGGCGTATCAGACCGGCTGAAGATGATCATGTATGATATAAAAGGAGCCAAAAAGAGGACACCGAAAATCCAGGGCAAAAAGATCCGTCGAATTTTGTCCGACCAAAAATGGAGCGGGCCTTTTCCGATCAGCGTGGGGAGCACAAAGTAACCGGCTGAGAAGAACATGGTCGGCATGATGAACACGTCTGTCAACAAGACAAAAAGGTCGAAGAACAGATTCCGTTGCTCATCGACCACATACCACCACTCCGGAGCGTAGACCATATAGGACATGGCCGTATGGAGCAAGATGACAAAGAAGATGACAAACACACGCAAGTTATCGATGAAATAGAGCCGTTCTCGAAAAGGTCGCAAAGGTATTCCCTCCTCATATCTGGTAAAATTCTTACATATATTGAAAAAAGGTAAGACCTCTTCCCATAATAAATGAAAAATAGCGCGTTCACAATAGTGCAAATAATTGTGTACTCAATTACAATAGGAAATAGGCCAACCACGACGAGGTAGACGACCCGTTGACGATAAGGTTGCTGAAGTTTGTTTTTAGATTTGTTTTAGAATGGAGAGGAAAAGGGAATGGATGAAAAACCGCGTAAGGTATTGCAGTTGATCGACCACGATTTTGAAGATTTAGAACTATGGTATCCGGTGCTCCGTTTGCGGGAAGCCGGACTGACCGTTCACCTAGCCGGGGAAAAGGCGAATGAGAAATATATCGGCAAATATGGTGTGCCGGCCTTGTCCGATGTTTCTTTTAATGACGTGAATGCCGATGAGTATGATGCGTTGCTCGTACCCGGTGGCTGGGCTCCGGACAAACTGCGCCGTTTTCCGGCCGTATTGGCAATCGTCCGCTCCATGGATGAACAGAAAAAGCCCATCGGGCAGATTTGTCATGCCGGCTGGGTCTTGATTTCGGCGAAGATTTTACAAGGTAAAAAGGTCACCAGTACCCCCGGCATTCGAGATGACATGGAAAATGCCGGAGCCACTTGGTTGGACGTGCCGGCCGTGATCGACGGACATCTCGTGTCTTCTCGCCGTCCGCCGGATTTGCCCGAGTATATGCAAGCGTTCCTATCGGTCTTAAAAAGCTAATTTTCTACAAAAAGTGGGTGGCTTAGAAGCCTTACGGAAGGCTTCGGCGATGTTCATCACTCCCGATATTCATCATTCCCGAAGATATCTAGTGAACCAGCAAGGGTACCATTGAAAAACTGGTTATCGACCTTTTGCGGTAGATTGTGTACGGTAGCATATAATGTGTGAAAGAAAAAGTCGCCTTTTCCACCAGGGAAAACCCAGGTTGGAAGGCGACTTTTTTAATCTCATTCGACGAGTATTTTTAACTCTTGATATACTCATACCCGTTGACAAGCACTTCGATTTCGCCGGTATAAGGATTAAACATAAGGCCGTGAATCGGCACATCTTTGGGGATGAGCGGATTATTTCGGATTTTGCTTACGACTTCCTTCACGTTTTCACAGGGTTGATGGAACCGGTCCAGCCAGGACTCCAGTTCATATTCCACCATGTGTAAGGCTTCAGGAGAGATGCCGCGGGCAAGCATTTTTTGCTTGAGGCCTTCGGCAGTACTGTTGGCCACACCGCAGTCGAGATGGCCGATGACCATGACTTCTTCTACATTCAACTCGAAGATGCCCACGACAAGACTGCGGATGGTCGCCTCGAAAGGCCCCGTCACCGAGTTGCCGGCATTCTTAATGACCTTAGCTTCCCCTCGCCGGATACCCATGGCCGGTTCTAGAAAATCGACGAGACGAGTGTCCATACAGGTGAAAATAGCCAGTCCCCGGCTCGGTGTTTTGCCCACGTAATCTTCTGTGCTTTGTTGAAACTCCTTAGGAAGTCGCTGGACAAAAGCTTTGTTAGCGGCAAGGACTTGTTCGAGTCGATTCATTGATACCACTCCTTGAAGGAAAACTACCAACATATAACGACTATTGCATAGAGAATGAAGACGAAGTAGATGATGAAAATGATTAAAATGTGTCGCCTAATGGTCTTTTTGACTAATTCGCGCTTTAGAGGGGAATTCCTTTTTTCGCCGTAAGATGGTTATTATTGACTTGGAGGTCTTGTTTTGATAACATAGATAGGGCTATCCTTGCCTTGGGCAAGGTTTTTTTACTGTATGCTTAACCCAGAGGAATGGGGATATTTTTACGAAGTGGGGGTACCAGTATGTCATCGGTCGTAGTTGTTGGCGCCCAGTGGGGCGACGAAGGGAAAGGCAAAATCACCGACTATCTGGCCCAGAACGCCGACCTGGTGGTACGCTATCAGGGGGGCAACAACGCAGGACATACCGTCATGGTCGAGGGGAAGGAGTACAAACTCCACCTCATTCCCTCAGGGATCCTCTACGGAGACAAGATCTGCATTATCGGCAATGGAGTCGTCGTCGATCCCGGTGTCTTGCTGAAAGAATTGAACTACCTGGAAAGCATGGGCATCTCCACCGATAATTTGCGCATATCCAGTCGGGCTCATGTAATCATGCCCTACCACCGGAAGCTCGATGAAGTGGAAGAAGAGAGCAGAGGCAACGCCAAAATCGGCACCACCAAGCGGGGGATTGGTCCTTGCTACGTGGACAAGTTCGCCCGCGTCGGCATCCGCATGATCGATCTGATGGATCCGGAAGAATTCCGGGAAAAACTGACTCAGAATGTGGCCGCGAAAAACATTCTCTTCGAAAAGGTCTATGGTACTTCTGGGGTCGATGTTGAAGAAATTTTCACAGAATACCAGGCCTACGCAGATCAACTGCGTAAATATGTGACAGATACGTCCGTACTTATCGAAGAAGCTCGTCTCGCCGGCAAGAATGTGCTCTTTGAAGGTGCCCAGGGCACGCTGCTCGATATTGACCACGGAACCTACCCCTTTGTCACCTCGTCCCATCCCATCGCCGGGGAAGCCTGTACTGGCGCTGGTGTGGGTCCGACGACGATCAACAAAGTTATCGGTGTGGTCAAGGCCTACACGACCCGTGTCGGTGAAGGACCCTTCCCGACGGAACTCAATGACGAAGTGGGCGAACAAATTCGCAAAGCCGGTCATGAATTCGGTACGACTACAGGCCGTCCTCGCCGTTGCGGTTGGTTTGATGCCGTTATCCTTTGCTTCTCCGTTCGGGTCAGCGGGCTGACTTCCATGGCCATCACGAAACTGGATGTATTAGATGAACTTCCGACCGTGAAAATCTGTGTCGGCTATAAATATCAAGGTGAAGTAATTCAACATTTCCCGGACAGCTTGAAGAAACTGGCCGATTGCGAGCCTGTCTATGAAGAAATGCCCGGCTGGATGACGAACACGACCGGTTGCCGCTCTCTCGAAGAACTGCCTGAGAAAGCCCGGAACTATGTAAAACGTCTGGAAGAACTCTGCGGCTGCCCGGCCTCTATTTTGGCTGTTGGCCCGGACCGGGAGCAGACGATCGTCCTTGAATCGGCTTATTAATCGGGGTTTGTTAAATATAGTAAAAGTACACTGCAACCACTCAAAAGTAGTCGCCCTGTACGATTGATATTGCGGATACCATTGGAGCTCTAACCTTGTAGTATGAATGCAGCATTCCGTTAAGGGATTGCTGCATTCTCTGTTTCTTGGAACCGGTTACATAGATCCCAAAATAATTTAGAAAAAATGCATTGACACGTAATACATGTTTTTGTATACTACAAATCGTGTCAGGCGCTCGTTAGACAAGCAAGCGAACGTAAGGCAGAATGAACTGATCCATTAGCTCAGTTGGTAGAGCACCTGACTTTTAATCAGGGTGTCGCTGGTTCGAGTCCAGCATGGATCACCATGTAATATGGCCCGTTGGTCAAGCGGTCTAAGACACCGCCCTTTCACGGCGGTTACAGGGGTTCGAATCCCCTACGGGTCACC
>NZ_WNKU01000040.1 GCF_009720735.1 Heliobacterium mobile | reverse complement strand
CAAGCACCAGAATTTGTTGGCGAAATTCCCATACTGGTTAAGGGTTTAACGCGATTTTTAATCTGCGAAACTTGAGTAAGCAACAAAATAAGAAGAACGCAATGAGGAGGAAACTTCATGGAGCAAATATTTTACATTGTCGATGTTTTTGCCGAAAGTAAGTATGCTGGCAATCAACTTTCTGTAGTCCGTCACGCCGGTAATCTGACTGAATTGGAAATGCAACAGATTGCCATCGAGATGAATTACTCTGAAACAACCTTTATCCTTTCCGATGAAGCGCGTGATGGTGGCTTTGATGTGCGAATCTTCACCCCTCAAGAAGAAGTCCCTTTTGCAGGCCATCCCACTTTAGGGACAGCCCATGTAATTCGGCGAGAGCTTCTTGGCGGGGTCTCTTCAACGGTTACGCTCAATCTAAAGGCGGGAAAAGTTCCCGTTACTTTTGCTCGCCGTGAAGATGGGAAGGAAGAGGCCGTTATGCGGCAGTTGCCGCCGGAATTTGGTTCAACTTTTTCAAGAGCTGAACTAGCTGAAATTCTGCAGATAGATGAGTCCAATATCGATGACCGTTATCCGATTCAGGAGGTTTCGACGGGACTAGCGGCGATGATCGTACCATTGAAGACGCTTGATGCTGTCAAGACCTGTCGAGTCCATTGGGAGAAATATATGAAGTTGGTGAGAAAGACCAACGCAAAACCGATTCTTGTCTTTGCCCCGCAAACGATCCGGCCGGAAAATGATCTCCATGTACGTGTATTTGTCGATTATCTAGGAATCCCAGAAGACCCGGCTACCGGAAGCGCCAACGGTTGTCTGGCTGGTTATCTGGTCAAACATCGTTATTTCGATCAACCCTCTATCAATGTTCGTGTTGAGCAAGGTTTTGCCGTAGCCCGCCCTTCGCTACTCCGTCTGCAAGCAGAGGAGGAGGGCGATGAAATCCGGATCTGGGTGGGCGGACGTGTCATCGACATCGCCAGAGGAGTGTTAGTCGATTAATCGGCTAACAGAGTTCTTCAACCACGTATGCACTTATGAGTAAGGCAGTCTCAGAGATCGGGTATCCTATAGCCATGGAGGTGAGGCTGTTGTCCATAGAAGAAAGACCGAATCTAGTGGCAGGTAAAGATGGCGATGCCTTTAAAGCGACAATAGATGCGCAGAGTGCCGTTCCTTGGAACAATCAGAAGGGGTGGTACGATCTTTTGGCACAAATCGCTAAAGATGAGAGTGACGATAAATCGGATAATAGATAATATTGAGTATAATAAACCCTGGCTTTTTACTAAGGTCGGGGTCTTTTTATTGTCGGGTTTTTCTTATAACGACTAGACCAAAATATATGGACCTAAACGATTATGGAATCGATCATAGATTTATCGGACTTGATAATGAGAAAGCGTGGGTAGTTTTCACTACCGCACGCTTTGAGAATAAGCCTGATTGTTTAGTAACCAACACCGAAGCCCATGCCAAACCCGGTGCCGAGGATGGCTATAATGATGATCAAAATAGCCAACGCAACAATGCTATTACCGATATAGCCCCCGGCTACGCCGCCACATACGCCCATAGTTCATCCTCCTTTCGTAATTAACAGGGATCACCCACATACCCCACGCCGATTATGGCAGGATAAAATGCTCCAATAACGATAAGCGCGATAGCAAGACCAACTACGGTAGGGAATCCAACGTAACCACCAGCAACAACGGACATACAAAGCTCCTCCTTTCAAATGAATTAACCAACCACACTACCATTTTATGGATACAAGAGGGGTAGTGTGAAAGAAAATTTCACCCATAAAAAATAAAAGGAAGAGTCTTGTCCTCTTCCTCACTGTCAATCATATTCTAATCTCATTACATCTTGCTTTTGTTATTCTCGGAACAAGAAAAATCAATAACTTGTCCAAGCATATAACGTCTAACTTCACTGTTTCCGTAACTTATGTCTTTACTGGCTACTCCCATGTTCCCCAAACATCCGGCTTATAACCGACTGTCGCTAACTTCCCATTCCTCACGATCGGCGTCATAAACAGCAAAGGATTCTCCATTAAAACCTCTTCTACATCATGCACCAAATATTTGAGATTTTGCTTGCCGTATTCTTTACCTTCCTTATCGATCAGATTCTCAAGCCCAACCGCAGCTTTTACGCTGTTAAACTCGCCTTTGCTCAATCCTTTAATCGCTAAATCGATGAACTGGAACTTGATTCTACGTTCCTTAAAATATCGTTCAGCCTTCCGGGTATCTTGGCACTTCTTAATACCCCAGATTTGGATGTTCATTTAGATCACCTGCAACTAAGAGTAATATCAAATTCCATTCTTTTTGCAGTGGCCTGTGCAACCTCATTGCCGAGCAGTTTTTGAACCATATAAAAGGACATATTTATACCGGCGGAGATTCCACTAGAAGTGATAACTGACCCTTCGTCCACATATTTAACGTCTCTTATTACTAAAATATTTGGAAACTCTGCTTCTAATCGATCTATATCCATCCAGTGGGTTGTTGCTTTCTTACCATCCAGTATTCCTGCCTTAGCGAGTAAAAATGCTCCCGTACAAACGGAACAAATCAATTCTACCCGTTCTTCCTGTTTTTGTAGCCAGGTAATAACATTTGGTTTATGAATTTCTATCTCTTCGGCTCCATACCCACCAGGAACAATTAAAATATCGAATTTCGGGGCATTTTCAAAACTATAATCGGGCTGGATTTTAAGTCCATTCCGAGCGGATATACTCGTTCCTTTTTCTGAAACCGTTTTGACTTTAAATGGTCTTATATCAGTACCCGCTATGGTTGTAAGGGAAAGCACTTCGAAGGGCCCGGCAAAATCTAACACTTCAACTTCATCAAAAAGAAATATACCTATTTGCCTCTGAGCCATCAGATCAACTCCATAGCGAAGCTTATTTAGGCTAGCACCTAAAAGACTACGCTCTACCTATTTTCATATCTTCCTCTAGGATATGATGAATAATCCATTTTGACACATCGTAAAGTAAGTCTTTCACAAACTCTTCTTGATTTTCATCAATTTTATATGTTTCTACAGCTTTGAACTTTTCAATAAACATATCGTGTTCTTCTTTTTGGATAGCATAACCGCTGAAATTAATTTTTCGCATGTAATCTTCTTCTTCTTTAAAGTGGTAAACCGTGTATTGTTGTAGTTCTTCTAATACTTCAATAATATCATCGAATTTATCTGATTTATTTTTTTCTTTTAATAAAGTATACACTTTGGAAGCAATACGAAATAATTCTTGATGTTGTTCGTCGATTTGCTTAATCCCAACTCTATACTTTTCGTCCCATTTAAACATGATATTACCTTCCTTCTTAAAATTCTCTTTGGGCTGTTAATAGCCCCTACTAAACTATAGCAATTTTGCGTAGACTAGGAAATGATCAAAGTCATATTTTTTATTTGTCTTAGCATGTGGGCTGAGACTAAATAGGTTCGACTGCTACTGCCGAAGACTAGTTTTTTTAGTGGTAAAAACAATAAAGCGCGGGGAGTACCACCGCACACTTTAACAAAAAATAAACCATAAGAAACTGATGCGAATCCCCGCAAATTACTTTATAGACGGTACAATATTGGACTTAATATGGCGTGGCTAAAACTGGTTTTATGGATACCATTGAGTAGTACATCGCACGAGCCAAAGAAAAGGCAAAACGAAGAACAGATCAGGTCGTACGACGGGCATAAGAAAAAGGCCAGGAATATTTTACTCCTGACCGAGTTCGAAAGATGCAGTACGATCATCGAATCACTACTTATTAGAATTCACGACGAACCCTTGGTAGATCTATGCCTTAGTCTGGTATGTACAGTTTGATGAGGGATTGGTCGTGATGATGGTCACCATGAGCACTTTCATTTTGGTGCGAGAGGGGGGACTCGAACCCCCACGGTTGCCCACACGCCCCTCAAACGTGCGCGTCTGCCAGTTCCGCCACTCTCGCATCTTGAATATGGAGCCACTGACCGGGATTGAACCGGTGACCTTATCCTTACCAAGGATACGCTCTACCGACTGAGCTACAGCGGCATAAGTCAATGGCAGGGGAGACAGGACTTGAACCCGCAGCCTACGGTTTTGGAGACCGCCGCTCTACCGATTGAGCTACTCCCCTAGAGTATCATCTGGAGCGGGTGATGGGAATCGAACCCACGTATTCAGCTTGGGAAGCTGATGTTCTACCATTGAACTACACCCGCATAAGGTTGAAATGGAGCGGAAGACGAGATTCGAACTCGCGACCCTCGCCTTGGCAAGGCGATGCTCTACCGCTGAGCTACTTCCGCATAAGTGGTGCCGAAGGCCGGGGTCGAACCGGCACGAGGGGTGACCTCACTGGTTTTTGAGACCAGCGCGTCTGCCAATTCCGCCACTTCGGCAATCTGGTGGACGATGACGGGATCGAACCGCCGACCTCATGCATGTGAGGCATGCGCTCTAACCAGCTGAGCTAATCGTCCGTCATCGGAGTATTTCGCCGGTGACGAGATATAATTTATCAAATCTTGATAGTAAAGTCAACATGATTTTAGCTTTTTTGATTAAGAAAATGCGGAATGAACGGAACTTTTTGGTTGATTCCAAGGTTTCTATCTTTACTCACCGACTATAATCCGATGCCTTTGGCAGCGTTTTGCCGGAAGAGCGAACCCTCTCGGATATAATGGCGAACCATTTTAACAGAGCGATGCCCTGTTTGGTTCATGATCAATCGCTCTTCCACACCAGCCGATGCTGCTGCCGTCGCCAGACCGGCTCGGAGAGAATGCCCGGAAAATTTACTGACATCCAAGCCTACTTGTTGAGCGTATCGTTTTACGATCAGCGCCACAGAAGCATCGCTTAAACGGGTTTGACGAAGCGTATCATGACGAGTTACGGGACGAAAAAGAGGGCCTTCGCTTATTTCTGCTCGTTGTATCCATTGTCGAACGGCTCGTACAGGACAGGTAACTTCGTGATCCCCGTTGGGAATGCCCTTGATGATGCCTGCTCCCAAGGGATCGGTTTTTGAACGTCGAAGGGTCACTCGAATTCCTTCAGCCACAAACCGTAAATCTTCCACATTTAATTGAACTAACTCAGAACGGCGAAAAGCGCCGGCAAAACCGAGCAACAACAGTGCTCGATCTCGATGACCCTGCAGAGAGGGAGGAATATAGCCTATCATTTCTCGCAAGTGAGCGACAGTAATGGGTGATTTGCCTTGTTGAGCCGAGCCGTGAAGCCGAGCGATGCCTTGCAGGGCCGTTCGAACGATTAGGGAATGGGTGGGGGAGTCCTTGCCTTCGATTTCGTGGGCTTTACTTATAGCGGATAAACGGCGGGATATGGTGGAGTATTTATAACCGTTCCGAGCCATAGCAACCAAATAGGCTTCCACCGTTTCCGCGGAAGCTGGTATGGCGCATAGAGATGATTGGTTACACCAGGCAGAGAAATGGCGCCAGTCGGCTTGATAAGATTTAATCGTTTGTTGAGAACGAGCGGCCTGGCGTACTCTTTGAATTTCCTCTTGAAAAGAGTCAGGAGAGGTGAGTAGGCCCTTTGAAGGAAGAGGGGAAAGGCTCAACTTTTCTCACCCCTTGCTATTGCAGAAGCTTGCGCCACGGCCAAATCTCCTCGTAACCGAGCATTTTCTTCTCTTAAGGCAGCCACTGCATCCTGGAGGCGATAATAAGCCTGCCGTTCTTCCTCCCGTGTTTCCAGAACAGCTTTTTCTTTTTCCAAGGACCATTGCTGTGCTAAACGCTGCTCTAGCTGCGATAAGGCCATTTGATGATCTTCTTTTAGGGAACGAATCGACTCTTCGGTTAGATTGAGTTTTTGCTGTAGTTGATCCACCTCGGAGGTCTTTTCCCGGTTTTGCTTTTCTAATGTATCGATGGTCTCTGTGAGATTCTCCATCTCACCAACGAGGATATTTCGATTTTCCAGTTCTCTTTTAGCTTCCGCTAGAGCCTCTTCCGTCATCAATAACAGTTTGTTAGTTTGTGCGGCATTGGCCTGAGATTCGCTCAATTGCCGATGCCAGAATTCTTGTTGTTCCTTGAGTTCCGCTTGAGCTTTGCGCAAATGTTCTTTCAGAACAAGGGCCTGCTTTTGAGCTTTGGCTGCAATTTCTTCTGCTGCCTCAACAGTCACCTTGGCTTTTTGTTCCATTTCAGTGATCTCTTTTTCAGCTTTTCGCCGAGCATCAAGCAAGTCTGCTTTTATTGTATCCACTTCTGAACGGGCATTCAGGGCTTGTAATTCAGACGCTTCGATGTGTGTTCGAGCAGAACCGAGCAAGTGAGCCATGATCTGGCCGATTCGGTTCAGATGATGCTCCACTTCTGCAATAGCGCCTTTTTGCGATTCTGTAAAAGTGGCGTTGGATAGTTGTTCTGTATGTAAAGACAAGAGGTAGCCGATAAACTCATCGACCGATTTCCCGGATTGTCGAATTTCGTCTTGCAACTGCTTTTTTGTGAGTCCCCGTATGCCTAAGGTATAGCGGTCTATCTTGGTATCACTATCATCTATTTGTTCCCTTGCGGTGCCATTCTCGTAAACTGGAACCTGTTCATCGCTCATTTTATAATCACCTCTATCGAATCTGGACAAGCATCATACGCCTATCATACCAAAAGATAGCATTCATCACAATCATATCGTAATCGACTCATCACAACAAATCATAACGTTATGATTTGTTGTGATAAAGTACAAGATGTCATAATTTGACGGCTAGGTAAAAGGTAGAATGGTCTCAACTTATGATACCGTTTCATTATCGTGAGTTGAAAAAACCAGAAACCGATCGGGGCAAAAGCCCATAAACGATGAAAAACCGACCATACTAGACTTGGGAGGTGATTACATTGACCGAAGAGAACAAAAGTGTGAACAAAAAGGAGATACCCAATCCCGAAGCGACGATGGTCAACCGGACCGAAGGTGCCCAACTCCCGAATCCGAATGAAAAAGGGAACCTACAATAAAGCAGTCCAAAGACCTGCCGACCTTTAGATACGGCAGGTCTTTGTTGTTGCTCGGTAAACTCACCTCGATTAAATTCAATAAGTTGATGACTGCACCAGCTGGAATAAAATTTCGCACCAACGTTCCAGGGAGTCGTGGACAAGCTTGTGCAGGTTGAGACGAAGCATTGGTATTAGAATAAGTGACCGATTGACAATGATGATGCCGATGCCTTCTTGACATTGTATGACCCAATAATAGAAAAAACGCGGCCTCGTGGACCGCGCTTTGCAGAATGGAGTTCCTCTTAATATCTTCAACACTATTGGTTCTTACTTATGGCTCAGCAACCCCATTTCATTGAGAGGGTAGTAGCGAGCCACAGCTTTCCCGATCACATTTTCTTGGGGAACTACTCCCCAGTAGCGGCTGTCATAGCTGTTATTTCGATTATCGCCCATAACAAAAAGGCTGTTTTCAGGTACCGTAAAGGATTTAAAGTCTTGATTCATCTTTACCTTTACATAAGGTTCGTCTAAGACTTCGTTATTGACATAGAGTTTTCCCTTACGAATTTCAATGGTATCACCCGGTAAGCCGATAACCCGTTTAATCAAGTTTTCGTCCTTAGCCAATTGAGGGGGTGCTTTAAATACAATAACGTCGCCCCGTTCAAAGCCAACGATTTTTTCAGATACCTTTTCCACGATTAAATGGTCATTGACGTTAAGCGTGGGGACCATCGATTCCGAGGGAATCCAGTAGGCTTCCGCAATATAAGTTCGGATAAATAGGGATAGAATTAGGGCGAACATAACGGGGCTGACATAGTCCACGATTATCTTTTTGATTTTAGTCTGCATGTCTAATCTCCTTGCGCAAAAAAACTATACTATAGATAAATTCGAAACGGATCTTGTAAAACCTCCCGAGAAGATATCCCTTTGATCCCATAATGAGGAACTTAACCTGAAAAACCAATCCAAAAGGTCCAGGAAAACGATCCTGGACCTTTACTGGTATTATGGGAACATGATGCACAATCCAAGGTTTACAAAATTACTCTTCGTGCACAAATAAAGGTTTTCAAATAATACTTATCATTTATATCACTTATAATAACACCTTTGTCAGAGGTAGAGCAGTGGATAAATTTTCCGTCTCCTAAATAAATACCGACATGACCAATTCTGTCTAATCCCTTTTGGTTTTGAGTATCATTGTTCCAGAAAAAAACTAAATCGCCTTCTCGCATCTGGCCCTTGTCAATATTTTGTCCTTGAGTGGCCTGTTGGGAAGCAACACGGTTGAGTTTTATATGATTTACCCCATACACATATTGTGTAAAGCTAGAACAATCAAAGGAAGAAGGATTCATCGACTGAGCTCCGTACTTATAGGGTTTACCAAGCAGTTTTTTTCCTGTAGAAATTATACCTTGACCAATTTTCTGCTTTGGGTCCTTGGTCGAACTTTGTTCCGAGCTAACGGTTTGTTTAACTGTTTGGAGTGAAATCAATGGAGAACCGTTTAGTTGGCTCGCTGCTTTGGGCATGTCCTGAACAGGAAGATTTAGAATTTGACCAACTTTTAAGTAGTTTGGATTAACGAGTTTTGGGTTAAGCTCGATTATTTTGTTTATGTTTACACCAGCGTGCTGGGAAATAGCCCATAAGGTATCGCCGGTTTTTACTGTATATGTAGGAGAAGTATTGCTCGCGAAGGCTTGATTAGGTGCGGAGATTAATCCAATAGTAAACACAATAGGGCCAATATAATTAAAAAACGACTTATGTTTTAGTATATCCACGAACGAATCCCCTTTGTTGTCATATGGTGTCTGGTTATCCAAACTCTTCAGTGCAATCTTCGACGTAAAAAAAGCAATTCCTGCCTTGAGATTCTAAAATAATCCATAAATCACTTAGTTATTAAACATTTTAGTTGTTAAAAAGTTAAGCAAGCCAACAACCGATTAACAAAATTGGAGGATATCAAGTAAAGTAATACGGAGTCAACTCAAAAGGGGCGAATCAAAAGGCTCATCAAAGAATTACCCTCAATGAAGGGGACACAGCGGTCATCCGTGTACGCTGTCGCGCCGCCGTCACAATGTCACCCAGTAAACACACAATCTTTTGCAGACATACGCAAAAAGGTCCAGGACATTTAATCCTGGACCTAACCGCAATTCACGTCGCTTTAATTTTTTGGAAAAACGAATGTCGATTAATTTTTGATATTCGTTAAAAACGTCGACGAGGATAAGGATAAAACGGTGGGTAATAGGGAAATGGGCGATAATAGGGTGGATAAAAGAAGAAAGGAGGATAAAGGGAATAAGGCAGTGGAAAGTATGGTGGGTAATAAGGTAATATGGGCTGACTTTGTGCAGATAAACTGTAATAATGTTCACTCTCGTGCACGGACATAGAATCCCCTCCCAATGTAGTATGGCGAAGCAATACATACAGTGACCGAAATATATGTCACCAAAGAAAGGACCAATGTAATCAAAAGGATCTTAACTGTTCATCATTAATTGGCTTTTAAAAGGCACAGTCAGAAATAATCACTAGATTAGAAGGAAAGGACGTAAACGTAAAGGTTGGGAATACAAAACCCCGAGTCACTCGAGGATTGGATTCGGTGATATACATCAAAAATACTGCACCATAAATAGTAACGATAATTGTCCATTGGTTTATACAACCCGGGCTAAAATATACATAACCTTGCCCGCCAAAGCGTTGTCTTTCTTGGATTAGCTCCTGAACTCTTCGTGGGTTTTGTTGTAAATCATAAAATCTTGAAATGACTTGTTGAGGCGGTTGCGGTACTTGAGGCTGACTAGGATATTGGGGTGCAGGATACCCGGGCTGAGGATACCCAGGAGGTTGAGGAAACCTTTGTTGCGGGTAGCCGGGTACGGGATACTGGGGTAAGGGGATATTAGGAGGAAAAGGAGTAACAGGTGGTTGGTACCGTCGAAATGGTTGAGGAAAAGGTGGTACCTGTTTGTGATAATAATGCACTGCAATCTTCCTTTCTTTTTTCTAACACTGCAATATATTCCGTCGTTGGTATAGTGTTACATGAGAAGGATATCGAACATAAGTAACGAACTTATAAATTGCATTCGCAACAATATTGAATTAAAGGAGGCTGCCTATGGCATATCGCATCAACACTGACGACTGTACTGCTTGTGGGGCATGTGAAAAAAGATGCCCGGTATTTTGCATTTCTGAGCGCAGAGATGGTAAAAGGTTAATCGATGAATCCGATTGCATTAATTGCGGTGCTTGTGCCTATATTTGTCCAGTTGAATGTATTAAAAAAGCAAAAAAATAGAAGGTTGAAGACCTTCCGAATGAAGAAGTGAGAAGGGTTTCATGAATGTAAAATTCGTACATTCAAACAAATTGGAAACAATTATCCCGATTTTATATAGAGGTTTTGGTTAATGATGAAGATACTTAATCATGGGGGAACAAGATGCTTTAGTCTCCCAAAAGTGGCATTCCCGGCAAAATAGCTGACACTATTAATACCTAATCGTGCATAAAGTAAAAGCCAAGGGATCTTCATCCTTGGCTTTACTTATTCCCAGAATCCCAATATTGTTATACCGGGAGGGATGTGCTGTGAAAAGTATAGCGATTATTATCTCTGGTTTAACGTTGGCAACATTTCTTCTTATAGGCTGTAGTAAAACAGAGATCTCATCGGAAGCTAATCCTATCCCTATTACCATGAATGAAACGCATCCATCGACTACGCTACCCAACAGTGAAGAAAAGAAAAAGACTACATTGGCTCCCGACTTATTAACGTTGATAGATGACAAGTTTATATCAAGGTATATCGAAGGCCTTGATATCTGTCTTGCTGCCGATAACGAGTTGATATTTAAAAATTCAGAAGATATTCCCTCTCATACACTCTATATATTCTCTATCTACGCAATGGAAGAAGAATTTAATGCCACTCATGCTCCTAGTCATATCGGCTCTTGTGGAGATAGATTCTTTGATAAGAGAGATAAATTGTTCCATATCCCTGTGGAAACAATTCGTGAGGTACTTGATAAATATTTTGAAAAAACTATATTTGAACCCCAAAAGGTATATGATCTTTTTGACCCAGTTAAAAACGAATTTGTTACGCCTATCTTTGCTGGATTCGGTGGTGCAAGAAATCCAAAGCTTTCACATAAAGAGCAAATTACTACAGATACAGTAAGGTTAACAGTTGATTTCCATGATTCTATTGAACCAGATAGCGACATTATGTACACGAAAGTTTATACAATGAAACACACGGATGGAGGTTGGAAATATCTTTCTATTACTAAGTGATTAAGGAAATTCCTCGTGGAGTAAACCGAAAAACAACGCAAAAAAGCCAGGACATCCATCCTGCTTTCGTCGTTTACGTACAGCCCTAACGGCGGCCCCTCATTGCGGTTACTGTTATGCGTCATATCCCTGTGGAACTCAACGATTAATATAATCGTCAATAAAGTGATCCAATGCGGGGGGGGAATGAACTATGACTAGAAAAGGCAAGGTCTCTTTTTCTTTTGTTCTGCTCTTTTTAACCGGGATTTTAGTTGTTAGCATCGCACAAGACTATGCTGGTACTTCAAATATCCCCGAATTTAAGCCACAAAATAATGCTGGTAACCAACAAGTCGAGTTACCTGCACAAGGACCGTCAATCCATAATTACATTGGTGGAATCGAAGAACCAAAGATGCAGTACGCAAAACCTAGCAATAATGGCTACATGCAGTTTGCGTATCCCCTACCACCATATGGGAACTCATCCATAACACCGAAAATATCACCATTGGATGACGCACTGGAGAATAAGGCAGAGGATTAACAGTGATAGTGATTCTCAGGTTTGCCGTTACATAGGCGTTAGTTCATTTTCAGTTATCACCGAAAATTCCAGGATAACAGGAAAAAAAGCCAAGGACAATCGTCCCTGGCTTTACATTTATCTCGATATGTCACCGCCTCAGCCCCGATAGGCGTCACATTAGGCGTCATATACCAACTGCAGCAACCGCCTCACCTTACAAACCCCACTTAAAGAATAGACAGGACGACAGGATTCGAACCTACGGCCTCTTTACTGTGGTTTTCATGAAGGAAAACACCATATAATGAAAGAAAAGATACAAATGAGCTTTATATCAGGGAGCCAAATAATAAATAATTAGGGAGGAACTAAACTTGAAGCTAACAGGAAATACTGTGCTGATTACTGGGGGTGCATCCGGTATTGGGTTTGCCCTTGCCGAAAGATTTATTCAACTAGGAAATCAGGTTATTATTTGTGGTCGGAGAGAAGACAAGCTAAAGGAGGCCCAGAATAGATACCCACAACTTCACACTCGTGTTTGCGATGTAGCTAAAGAAACAGAACGGCAATCTTTATTTGCGTGGATTAATAAAGAGTTTCCACAAACGAATGTTTTGGTTAATAATGCTGGAATTCAACAACGTTTTAACCTTTTGGAGGTAAATCAAGACTGGAGTAATTATCAGCAGGAAATAAATATAAATTTCGAAGCTCCAATCCATTTATCAATGCTTTTAATTCCACTTTTAACCAATAAAGTAAACGCAACAATTATTAACGTTTCTTCGGGATTGGCTTTCACTCCAGGAGCTTTTGCTCCAATTTATAGTGCTACAAAAGCCGCCTTACATTCTTTTACTATGAGTCTCAGACACCAAGTATCGAAACTCAATATCGAAGTTATTGAAGTCGCTCCTCCTGCAGTAAATACGGACTTAGGTGGAGCTGGTTTGCATACCTTTGGAGTACCCTTGGATGAATTTGCCGACGCTGTATTCGAAGGTTTTAAGAATGGAAACCAAGAAATTGGCTATGGAACCTCCGAAAAAGCAATACGCATGTCAAGGGATGAAATTGACGAAGCGTTCCACCGAATGAATAATAGATTTTAGCTTATATTAATTAAACGCCCTTATTTGCGCAAAAGGCTAGGAAATCAATCCTAGCTTTTGTTTTTTTGCAAGGCAGATGGAAAAACAATCGGCAGCTTTTTTAATTATCCTTCGAATATTGTAAGTGGTAAACTGTTTGTAATATACCGATTATTAATGTAGTCCATATTAATGGTAAGTGTCTAAACTTAAAGAATTGATAGTAAAACAGAAATAATCACAAATTATGGGAGGCGATTCGTTGATGATTCTAGGACAAGAATCCTACGCTCTTTGGTTATCTGCATTACAAAAGACCTCTTGGGTTACCCGTGGTTCACTTAACCCTCAAGAGACTGAACGGTTAGGCAAAGATTTAGTGGAAGGGATATCTTCCACAGTGATCACAGGTAGTCTTTCTGCGTCGCTGAAAAAAACACTAGAGGATATCTCTATCATTGGAGTCCGGAGTGGATTTACGCCCTCGGAAACGGCTCAGTTTGTATTTTCGATGCGTCCGTATATTGGGGATATTCTCCATACTAAAGACTACACTCACGTAATGACTCTTCTTGACGAAGCTGGTTTATACACATTTGAAACCTATTTGAAGACTCGAGAAGAAATCATTGTCAACCAACGTCAAGATTTACTCGAACTTTCGACACCCGTAATTCGTCTATTAGATGGAATTTTGGCTGTTCCTCTAATAGGTACTATGGACAGCAGAAGAACTCAGCAAATCATGGAAAAGCTGTTGAACATGATCGTAGAAACAGGGGCACCTCTAACCATTCTTGACATCACTGGTGTAGCAATCGTGGACACCCTTGTAGCCAATCACATTCTAAAAACAGCGGCAGCTGTACGGTTACTTGGCGGTAATTTGATTATCACTGGCCTAAGCCCTAGTATTGCCCAGACAATGGTACACATGGGCGTTGATTTAAGTTCTGTGATTACACGAGCAGTGATGGCTGATGGCATTGCCTTAGCTTTAGATATGCTAGAAAAAGAAATTGTAAAAAAGCAACAGCCGGGTAATCAAGTTAAGGAGACAAAGTGAATAAATCATCAATTGTTAAGATTCATAACGCACTCGTGGTTACGCTACAAGGAGAAATCGACGATCGAACTGCACTGGAATTGCAGCAGGAAATTCTTCAATCTGTAATTCGGTATCAGGTCAGTGGAGTTGTTATTGAAATTTCTCAGTTGGATTTGGTCGATTCGTACATGGCCAGGATACTTTCTGAAACAGCACGAATGATTAAACTAATGGGAGCAGAAACCTTTCTAGCGGGTCTTCGGCCGATGGTCGCCGTTACCATTGTAGAGATGGGGCTAAATATTGATGGCGTCAAAACAGCACTAAACTTGGAGGTTGCTCTTGAGGTACTAAAAGGAGGGCGGTAGATCCTCGGAAAGGGATAACTAAATGAGTAACCGGATTGATATCCGCAATGAGTCAGACGTTGTCGTGGCTCGTCAAATTGCACGTCAAGTGGCAAGCCAAATGGGGTTTTCATTGGGAGACCAGACACGGATTACAACCGCGGTAAGTGAGTTGGCTCGTAACATCTTTTTATATGCGAAGCAAGGATGGATTGAATACCAGGAAATTACCCTAGGAGTGCGAGGAAGAGGAATCGAATTTATCTTTCAAGATCAAGGACCCGGTATTCCCGATGTTGAGTTGGCATTGACGGTGGGTTACACCAGTGGGAACGGAATGGGCATGGGACTTAGTGGAACCAAGCGTCTTATGGACGAGTTCGATATTAAGTCGAGCCCAGGTAAGGGTGCAACAATTCGGATTGTTCGATGGCTGAATAAATAACAACGATATATGCAACTGCCATATATGCAACTACCCCAAACCGCAAACCTTTAGCCGGCACATCGCCAAATAGCAGCCCCACAACGTTATTTCCGGACATCCTTTCCCCTGAAGCACAAAGTAAATTACCGGCAAATATTACTTGCAAATGAGTTTGCTTAGGGGGATTAAGAATGCCGTTTAATTACTCCCAATATGTTTATAGCGAGGATTATTACAGACAGATTTAGAGCATGCAGCGTTATCGGAACAGTATGCCCGTCAAAAAATGGCTAACGCCAGTAATGATCAAGCTTATTACAGATTTGCAGAACTAGAGTATATTCATAAGTCAAGAGCACTTCATTACAAAGGTTTCTTTATGGCTCGGTTATCCTCGGATTCAATATATTGAGCGTTTTAGCCTCTGGCCCTCCAACCGATACGACGCCTTTTTAATTTCCCGTAGGGTGGGGAAGGTAGTGTGGCAATCACGTTAAATTTCTGTTGAATTACCTAAAGCAACCAGTACGGCTAGTGTCCAACTCCAATCGATGCAATGAGATTGCCCATACGTTTTGGCCTCACACCATTAAGATATCCAACATCTTTTTCCTATTCATCAGAAACTCTCTAGTCACTCGGTAATGCTCCGTCTGTTCGTATTCAACAACTTTGATACCACTTTCTGAAGAATGAAAGATCATTGCATCCGGATACGCCATAATAATGGGGGAATGGATTTAATTGTAAAGCAGTTCCATTCAAAAGCAAATGCCGTACGCATGCATAAAAAGCCAAGGACATTCATCCCTGGCTTTACTTGTTTCCAAAACTACTATATCCACCTTAAACCCCGGTAGGCGTCACTGTAGGCATCAAAACCTAACTGTAGCAACCGCCTAACATCGCAAAACCCCAGCTAACTCATGGTCGGGCGACAGGATTCGAACCTGCGGTATCTTAATATGACGATTTTGAACCAGATTCACCACAACCTGATGGGCCGCGGTTAGGCTTCCGAAACAAATGGAGATTAACGTAATGATGGATTAACAACCAGTTGTTGTCCGGGATAAATAATATAGGGCGGAAAGAGGTAGTTGATGGCAATTGTGAGGTTTAATCCGGTGCCGTATCTATTAGAAATGGAGTATAACGAATCACCGGGATGAACGGTATAAAGTATAGACTCTGGTGGAGATAACGGGATGATGATTTTTTGACCGGGGGAAATAAAATCTGGATCAGGTATACGATTAAACAATAAAATGTTATGAACTGTTGTTACGTAGTCCCTTGCGATTTTCCCTAAAGTATCACCGGGTTGAACTGTATAAGTCAACGTTCCAAAAGGCGTTGGGAGTTGGGAAACGTGGTAGCTATAGGCACTAAATTGATACAAAACCATCCTCCTCATCCACGATACTATACCGTTCATATTATGGATGAGAAGTGTTTATGGTGCTAAAGAAACCCAAATGCCGTGGTTATTAGAGTCCGTTCAGAAACCGTACTTGAATAATACCAACTACGCAATTTGTGTAAATAATTGGGATAAGGCTACTAAAAAATACCGCATAATCCATCCAATCATGTCCCGTTTTTAGT